>JAFZIP010000010.1 GCA_017554325.1 Bacteroidales bacterium | reverse complement strand
TTGCGACAATCGCTCCTACTACGGCCAAGGGGTGATGACCTCCACGTCAGATTATGATGCCAATATCGTGGAAGCGTATATGTCGAACAATTGCATTGTGTTGAATGTTAATGCTTTGTATCCAAGCAACATTACGGCGACTTTATACGACGTAAACGGCAAGCATCTGCTCATGCGCGAGTATGGCACAGCAGAGACGGTATCGGATATTATCCCCATATCGTATGCCCCAGGTGTCTATTTCCTGAAGGTTATGGTTGGAAACCAATTGTATGCGTTCAAGTTACTGAAGATATGATGAATGGGGTTGTTAATCAAAACTGAAAGATTTTTTACCGAATGCTTGATACAGTCATGGGGTGCAAGGGGTGAAAGAGGTAAAAGAGGAAAGGAGGACATGTATAATCCCCTTCTATTTTAGAAGGGGTGGCCGAAGGCCGGGGTAGTAATATAAAAGAGGTGAAAGAGGTGTGAGGATGTTGGGAAAATTGTTTTTTTGTATGTCATAAAAAAATGAATATGAAAAGAATATTTACTATCATAAGTGTTTGCTTATTGGCAATTATTATATGCTCTTGCAATCAGGAACGCGAACCGAAAGTGATTCGCAATGCGGTGAAAGACTATGACGGGAACCGCTATGATGCAGTCAGGATAGGCAAACAAGTATGGATGAAGTCAAACCTTCGCACCACCCGTGAACGAAGACTCCTTGCATCATGTGTATGATTCCCTTTGCGCCAATGACCCGAACGGGGCCTCGAATATCCCGTGGGAGGAATCTTGGGAATATGCTTATTACGAGGGGCGTGGCCGTTGGGCTGCGCCCTTGCTTTTTTCAGTTAACGTTGGGGGCGCTAGCTATGTTGGCGGAATGGTGTGTGGTTCGGCGGTGTGTTCGTGGCGTTTCGCGGCGCGAGTGTCGCGTGCACCGGAGCCCAATGCCAACCCGCCGCGAAATCCCCATCATTCCCCGATTGCCCACCACCATTCCGCCGCCCCCGGCGGCGGAATCCCCACCGTTGACCGCGTCACTTTGCTACGATGTGCGCCATCGGAATAGTGTTGATGATGCGGAGGAGGGTAAACGTAAATTATCAAAAAATTATCAATAAATTACCTTTGTATTAAAATTATTCGTATTTTTGCGACATCGCTTTTTTTTGAGGAGAAAATTCTTTCTCTCCAACCTAGCGTACATGATTCTAAAATATTAAAACTATGGAAAATATGACATTTCAACAGCAGGCACAGCTTACCTGGGAAGATCTGAAAAACATCGTTCTCGCTACCACCAAGCAGGTCGAGGAAACCGGCAAACAGGTCAAGGAAACCACCAAACAGGTTGAGAAAACCACCAAACAGGTTGAGAAAACCACCAAACAGGTCGAGAAAACCACCAAACAGGTCGAGGAAACCGGCAAACAAGTCAAGGAGACTACCAAACAGATGAAAGAGACTGACCGGAAATTAGAAAATCTATTCAAGGAAACGGACGAGAGGCTTGATCGGACATCTAAGCAAATAGAGGAGGCAAACAAACGCTATGGCGGTTTTACAAACGAGTTCGGCAAGATAGTGGAAGACCTGTGCAGGCCGGCGGCGTTGAAAATCTTCATGAAGGAGGGCATTGATATCGTCCATACCTACGAGGGTTCAAGACGTGAGAGAGTAGGAGAGGAAGAGATGGAGGTTGATGTTTTATTGTGCAACAAGACGGAAGCCGTGGCAGTGGAGGTGAAGACAACATGTTATAAGAAAGACGTTGACTATTTTCTCCAGAAGATGAAACGCTTCAAGGGAATATTCCATGAATTCGAGGGGAAGGCTGTGTATGCGGCTGTGGCTGCCATGCGCTTTGCCAACGGATCGGACAAATATGCCCGGCGCAAAGGCCTATATGTGCTCTCGCCCCTCAGCGACGGTATGTTTTCCTTGGAGAAACCGAACAATCGAGAGGTGTTTTAATACGATGGCAGTACCTTTCCCTTTGACATTGATGTTGACATAATTTGTTGTATTTTTGCGGCCCAAAATCTTTAGATTATGTCTCAATATCTTACAGAGAATATTAGTAAAATCACGACAAACACGCTACAGCGCATGCGCGACCAGGGTGAGCGTATCGCCGTGCTGACGGCATACGACTATTCCATTGCCACGCTGCTGGACATGGCCAAGATTGATGTCATCCTGGTAGGCGACTCCGCCGCCAATGTGATGGCCGGCTACAAGACTACCTTGCCCATCACCCTGGACGAGATGATTTATCATGCATCCTCCGTGGTGCGTGCCGTGAACCGTGCGCTCGTGGTGGTGGACATGCCGTTCGGTACCTATCAGGGCAACTCCAAAATAGCCCTAAACTCCGCCATCCGCATCATGAAGGAGTCGGGCGCGGATGCCATCAAATTGGAAGGCGGTGCTGAAGTCATTGAGTCGGTGGATCGTATTCTGAGCGCCGGTATCCCTGTTATGGGCCATCTGGGACTCACCCCGCAGTCCATCAACAAGTTCGGCACCTACGCTGTGCGTGCCACTACGGATGACGAGGCGGAGGCGCTGTTGGAGAATGCCAAGCTGCTGGACCAGCATGGCTGTTTCGCCCTGGTGCTGGAGAAGATTCCGGCGACCTTGGCCAAGACGGTCACCGAGTCCATCCACATCCCCACCATCGGGATTGGTGCCGGCGGTTCCACCAGCGGCCAGGTGCTCGTGTTCCACGACATGGCCGGGGTCACCCAGCAATTTTCCCCGCGTTTCCTGCGCCGCTATCTGAATCTGAGCGAGGAAATCGTCGGTGCAGTAGAGCATTACATTGATGATGTCAAGAGTGCGAACTTCCCCAATGAGTCCGAACAGTATTGATCCCATTATTTTGTTGCAAGACCGCATCCTGTATGAGGACAATCACCTGCTCATTGTCAACAAGAGGGCAGGTGAGATTGTGCAGGGCGACCAGACGGGCGACAAGCCCTTGCTGGAGCTGGTGCGCGACTACATCCGCGTGAAGGGCAACAAGCCCGGGAACGTGTTCTGTGGCTTGGTTCACCGCATCGATAGGCCCGTGAGCGGTGCGGTCATCTATGCCAAAACCTCCAAAGCCCTGTCGCGCATGTGCGAGATGGTGAAGAACCGTGCGGTGCGCAAGATTTACTGGGCCATCGTCGAGGGCGTGGCTCCGGAGCAAGGACATCTGGTACATTATATGCAGAAGAACGAGCGGCTGAACAAGAGCTTTGTCTCCGAAACGGAGAAACCCGGCATGCAGCGGGCTGAGCTGGAATTCCGCAGGATTGGCGTTTCAGAGCGTTATTCCCTGCTCGAAATCGAACTGCACACGGGGCGCCATCACCAGATAAGGGCACAGCTGTCTGCCATCGGCCATCCCATCAAGGGCGATTTGAAGTACGGCGCGCGCCGTTCCAACGAGGATGGCTCCATTGCGCTGCACGCGCGCCGACTGGTGTTCGAACATCCTGTCTCTCACGTGTTTGTGGATACGGAGGCATCACCATTCTCACCGTTGTTTGAGAAAATCAAGGCTTAGCGTAGCCAAGTTTGTGCAAATATGGAAAAACATTGAGGTTTTTTTTCCGAGCAAATGAAAAAAAGTGTATTTTTGCAGCCTCAAATACGGCGGGGTAGCTCAGTCGGTTAGAGCGTCGGATTCATAACCCGGAGGTCACGAGTTCAATTCCCGTTCCCGCCACCAAAAAATACACAGGCTATGTATGTCTGTGTATTTTTTTTATATTTGCAGCCGTAACCGCATAGGGGAAACACTCCCTCAACATGCATGAACAAATCAAAGTTATGAATAAGAAACATTTTTTTCCGGTAATGCCACTAGTTTTAATGCTGATGGCCTTTTTTTGTCTGGCGGATGTGTCTTTCGCGCAGACTTATCACAATGGCACGCCCCCTTCGTTCATGACCTTTACGGCCAATTACGTGAAATGCCGCTATGGCAGCTATTGGGATTCGTGCAATGACAACAATGTCAATTACCACAATTCGGGCAACGATGTCACCCCTGCATCTTATGGAACCAATCCGGGCAACTGGTCGGCATCTACCGCAGGATCCCATGCGGGTACGGCCACGGTGGGCCGCTTGACGCAGACCCCCACCAACTGGAGCCATCGTATGCTGGTGCGTGGCACTAATTGGAGCTCCTCCATGTACAACCAGTCGGGCATCGCCGGCGACGGCACCGATTGGTGCATGTGCTACCTGACCGGCAACAACAACTACGCGCGCAGCCCGGTGCTGCCTGTCGGCGGCTGGGACCTGGAACCCGGCACCCCCGGCGATGACATCGATACCGTGATCCAACTGGGCGGCCCGGTTGATCAGGGCACGATGAGCCAGTCCATCGAGTACTATTTCATACCCGATACCAACGAAAGTGTGTTGATGGTGATGCTGGCTTTCGCAACCGAGAAGTCGAACCACCAGACCTATTACAACCCGTTTTTCTATGTGGAGGTGATGGACTCGGCGCATCATCTGCTCGATTTGGGCTATTATCCCGATCTGAGCGGTGTGCCCATGGACCAGTATCCCTATTACTGGCCCTATTCCCGTTTCCTGTATGTGCCCATCAACCCGTCCAATTCCACCTGCCATATACCGTATTGTTTGGCCACGCCCGTTGGCTATGACTATTATGGCACCAATGATGAAAACAAAGCCTTCGAGATTACCGACTGTCCTTTTGCCCAGTATGGAAGCCACATTCCGGAGTCTCACAGCTCATTGGAGAGCGAGTGGTTCCGTTACACACAGATTGCGTTCAATCTGTCGGAGCAGGCGCGTCGGCATCAGAAGGTTATCTTCCGCGTGAAGGCGCACGCGTGCCAGGCTACCTATCATTGGGCATACGGCTATTTTGCTGCCAAGATGATACCCGGATATATCGATGTGGATGACTGCAGTCTCGACGAGATTGTGCTGACGGTGCCGGACGGCTTCAGCGAGAATTCCTATATCTGGTATTGCGGGGCCGATTCCGCTTCGGCGCAACGCACCCATTATGACGGCCTGCATCGTGTACACTTAAGTCGTACCGATGACGATATATATCCTTATTACCGTTGTGAAGTGAAAACACAGGCAGGCGTCCCCATCATCTATGAGTGCTGTGTCAGCAGCTACAAGAAGATGAAAGCGGATTTTAGGTACGAACAAGTACAGAGCGACGTGGCTAACAATCAATATTCCGTTCAGTTTATCAACAAAAGCATCTATGAGCAGTATAGCGTGCCGACAGGAACGGATACGATTCATTCGGAATTCCAAAATGTGGAGTGGGACTTTGGCGACAACAGCCCGCGAGACACCAGCTTGCAACCGCTGCATGTGTATAATGAGCAAGGCTTCTTCATGGTGAAACTGAAAGTGTGGGACAATGATTTCCGCTGTTGCGATTCCCTGTCGGGACTGGTGCATGTGGATAGTGTGAACCATGTCTCCATTCAGGACTTCTCTGCAGATGATCTCAAAGTTTATCCCAATCCTGCCACTAATCTGGTGACGGTCTCTGTAGATGACGGAAACTCGCTTCAGCAAGTCTCGCTGTATAATATGGAAGGCCGCCTGCTCCAGACCCGCAGGGCGGAAGGACACTCTGTGACTTTGGATGTGGAGGGACTGCCGTCGGGAGTCTATTCTGTCCAGGTTCGGACCGAACAGGGTTCATTGACTAAATTAATCTATAAATTGTAACCTTTTTAGGAAAATGAGAAATTGACTTGCAACATAGGGGAGGGGAATTTCGTTATGAAGATAGTTTGCAAGTAGAACAATTTAATTTTTATGAATATGAGACGTGATATTTTTTCTTTTGTGATGGTTTGCGCCTTTGCACTCCTGTTTTCCATGTCTTTTGAAACCAAGGCACAGACAGGATACACATACACACCTTGGCGCGAGACCGACGTGCTGCCCAATGGCGATCCGCAGCCGCTTGACTTCATGACACTGGGCGATGCGAATCATAAGTATGTGCGCTGCCGTTATGGTAATAGTGCCCGCAACTGGACTCAAAACATGGGTACGACAGGTACTGGCTTGGGGGCCAGTCACCTGCTGATTACCACCCAGTCCGACGACCCGTGCAGATGCTATTTGAACGGAACAAATCCGAATGGAACACCCCGCTATACGCATGAAAAGGTGATTCCTCGGTCATGGGATGGTGACCCGACCCACTACCAGGAAAAGGTGATCCGTCTCGGATGCTACCAGCACAGCGGTGCGTGTATGCACAGCCAGGAGATAGAGTATTGGTTCTATCCGCCGAAAGATTCCAGTACCTTGTTGGTCTATTTTACGTTTGCGCAGGAAAACGTTTCCAGCCATGATCCGGATTGGAATCCGAAGTTCTCCATAGAGGTTCTGGATGGCACAAACAGCAGCACCGAACAGTTGGTTCCGAGCGGTTATTATAACAATTTTACCAAAAACAATGCTACAGGAGAATGTAATGTGGGAAATGCGAATACTGCTTGGCCGTACAACAAATTTTTGGCGTCTCCAAGTGGAAACGGAGCAAATCAAGACTTTTCATGTGGTCCCGATGACTACGGTGTTTACACCTATTATTGGGTGAACACTTCAAACACGAAAACTACCCCCACTTCTTTTGCCTATCGTGAATGCCCTACCGCTCAGACTAGTGGTAATGCCTTATATCCAGTCACTTGGTTCGAATACAAACCATTGGCTTTCGATCTCTCTGCATACGCCAATGCAGTACCCAATAAGGCAGTGAGACTGCGTATCCGGGCTGCGGCCTGTGAGGGTGTGGCCCACTGGGCTTTCGGTATGTTTGCCGCCAAATTGATTCCTGGATATATTTCGGTGGATGCTTGCGGTGATGAATCAATCAATCTGTCTGTACCATGGGGCTTCGACGAGCATTACTATGAATGGCATTACGGCACGGATCCTCAACATTCAAATTCTATTCTTGATCCGTCATCTCCCCCTGTCCCCCCAGGTGTATCAGGTACAGCTTACAATATCAACATTGATCCTACCGTGCCAGGAGCTAAAGTCTGGCCCTATTACCGCTGTGTGATGAAATCCTATTCCGGCGTGCCGTTTACCTACGAGGCATATATTAAATTGTATAAGATCGAACCCGACTTTATTTATGAGCAGGTTAAGGATCTTGACTATCCCTGTTCCCATATTATCCAGCTGCATAACACGGGAAAGGTAAGTGAACTTACACCAAAGGAAAATGGTAGCGGTTATGACACTACGCTGCAGACTCCCATCCAGCATATCGAGTGGTATTACAAGAATACCGCCGGTGAATATCGTGAAATACCCGGCAGCAATGGCCTGATGGATCCTGTGTTCAATGTGAGCAATACGGCCGATATAGATCTGACGCACTTCAATTACGAGGCGGGTGGCGACTCCATTATGATCAAGCTCATCATGCAGGATTCGTTGCAAAAATGTAGCGATACCATTGAGATGAACATAGGTCTGGATCCCTCTTACGTGAGGCCGGGAGTCATGGATTCGACGGTGCGTGTCTGTGAAAACCAGTTGCCATTCTTCTTCAGTAGCGAAAAATATGGACAGACCTATCGATGGGATAATCCAGGTGAAAAAGAATGCCATGTGGGTAATGATTTTGGCGACATATCCTGGAATTATTGCGACAGCATCGTTGTGGTAACCGTGGAAGTGATGGATCCCAAAATAGAGATTGTGGATGTGGGTGACTACTGCGATTCTTTCCGTACTACGCTCACTGTGGTGCCGGCTCCCAACATGTCGTTCGATCAAGAGGATATTCATGTGTTGAGTTGGAATGAGGACGAGAGTCTCACAGGCTCCAGTTATCTGGCAGAACATGCAGGTGTTTATACTGTGGAAGCCGCTATTGGAGATGCAGGATGCGTAACAAAGGCCAGTTACAAGATTTCGGCGTGCATGCCCTTCATGAACTTGCCCAATACCATCACTCCGTCGAACCATGATGGTATTAATGACTATTTCGAGATTCCTCAGAAGAGTCTGGTGAAATCACTGGAGTTTACGGTCTATAACAAAAACGGCCAGACGGTGTTCCACACCACTGATGTGAACTTCAAGTGGCGTGGAGCCCGCTTCAGCGAGGATTATCCGGAGCAAGAACTTACTAATCAAACTTACGTATATACTTTGAAGATGGTGGACTATAACGGGAAGCCCTACCCGGTGATGAAGGGGGTCATTGTAGTGCTGTAGTCTGTCCATCCCTTTCTTAAATCATGATGTAATGCATTGGAAATATTGTAGATTATGCTGGCTGGCAGTCTGCTGCCTGTTGCTTACAGGCTGCCCCAACAAACCCAAAGATAACCCAGTCCAAAAGCCGTCGGTCGCGCCGCCGGCTTTTGACGTTGATTCAGCCTACCAATTCGTGAAGGCGCAGACCGACTTCGGCCCGCGTGTGATGGGCAGCGAGGCACATGCGAAATGTGCCCAATATTTGCTTCTTAAGCTCTCCGAGTTCTGCGATACGGCATTTGTGCAGGAATTCACGGCCTGTACGTATGACGGCAAGAGATGGCCGGCGCAGAACATCATCGGCTCCTTCGCTCCCGAAAAGCGCGAGCGCGTCGTGCTCTCCTCCCACTGGGACTCGCGCCCCTTTGCCGATCATGACCGCAATCAGACCAATCGCGACAAGGCCATTGACGGAGCCAACGACGGAGCATCCGGTGTGGGTGTGCTGTTGGAGGTGGCCCGCCAGTTGCAAAAACTGAATCCCGCCATTGGCGTTGATATTGTACTCTTCGATGCGGAAGACTACGGCCCGAAGGAGGGCGAGGACGCCCCTCCAGGCGAATGGTGGGGCCTCGGCTCCCAGTACTGGGCTCAGCATCTGCACAAGCCGGACTACATGGCGCGCTATGGCATCCTGCTCGACATGGTGGGCACGCCCAACGCGCAGTTCTATCAGGAGAGCTTCTCCGTGCGCGACGCCCAGCCCGTCGTGGCCAAGGTGTGGGGCCATGCGTATGACCTCGGCTTCGGCAACTATTTCATCAACCAGCCCGGCGGTATCATCACCGACGACCATTACTATGTAAACAAGTATGCTCCCTTCAAGATGATCGATATCATCCATTATGACATGACATCGGGCTCCGGCTTCGATCCCGTATGGCATACCGTGAATGACAATATCCAGCATATTGATAAAAACACACTGGGTGTGGTGGGGCAGACCTTGTTGTATGTGATTAAAAACGAGAAATGATGCGCTTCAAAGTCTTCAAATTCGGCGGTGCTTCTGTGAAAGATGCCGCTGCTATAGAGAATCTGCATGAGATCCTGCGCCGCTATCCCGACGACCGGTTGGTGGTCGTGATTTCAGCGATGGGCAAGACGACGAACTTCCTGGAAAAGGTTTTGCATGCTTACTACCATGCCCCCGATCAGGTAGAGGGCCTGTTGGTGGATCTGCAACGGCAGCATGAGGATGTGGCCGAGCGCCTCGTCCCCGACCCGGGTTCCATTGTGGACGGCATCCGCACGCTCTTTGCCCAGCTTCGTACTCGCTTGTCTGTGGATCATTCCAATAACTACGATTTCGATTACGATCAGATTGTGAGTTTCGGCGAGCTGCTATCCACTACCATCATCTCCACTTACCTGAACCTTACCGGCATTCCCAATACTTGGCTGGATGCGCGCAAATTGGTCCGCACCGACTCTACGTACCGCGAGGGACGCGTCGATTGGGATGTTACCGTGCAACAGGTGTGTGACACGCTGTTGGGCCAGGAGGGTAAGGTGTTCCTTACACAGGGCTTCATCGGCGGAACTGCCGAGAACCTCACCACCACATTGGGCCGCGAGGGCTCCGACTACTCGGCTTCCATCATGGCGTATGCCCTGGATGCCGAAAGCGTGACTATCTGGAAGGATGTGCCCGGCCTGCTCAACGCAGATCCCAAACGCTTTCCCGACGCTGTCAAGCTGGACAAAATACCCTACGAAGAGGCGGTGGAGTTGTCCTATTATGGCGCGTCCATCATCCATCCCAAGACTTTGAAACCTCTGCAGAACAAACAGATTCCGCTCTATGTCAAGTCGTTCTTCCAACCCGACGAGCCGGGCAGTGTCATCACCTCCTGCTCACTGGAAGAACGTATTCCTTCCATCATCGTCAAAGACCACCAAACCTTGTTGACCGTCTTTCCACGAGACTTCTCCTTCATCGCGGTGGACAATTTGTCGGAGTTGTTTACGATTTTTGCCCGGCATCGAATCCGTGTCAACATGATGCAGAACTCCGCATTGAGCTTCTCCATCTGCACGGACGCCGAACCGCAGCGGGTGCAGCAGTGTGTGGAGGCCTTGCAAACGAAATACAAGGTCAAATACAACGAAAATGTGCTACTCATCACCATACGGCATTATAACAAACCGACGATAGAAAAAGTGCTGGCTGGCCGGACCGCCATCCTGCGTCAAACCAGCCGCGCCACGATACAATTTGTGATAATTGAGAATTGAAAAATTTCCTTCTAATATCCCTAATCTCTAATCTATTATTTCTACCAAGCTCTTGCCCCTAACGGGGCTGCTCAAGGAAAACTAAATCTATAAACTCCAAACTCTAATCTCTAAACTCTAATCTCTAATCTATATGAAGCATCGTTATTTAATCAGCGGCGGCGGCACCGGAGGCCATATTTTCCCAGCCTTGGCCATCGCCAACAAAATCAGAAAAGAGAATCCCGAAGCTGAGATCCTGTTTATCGGAGCCAGCGACAAAATGGAAATGAAACGTGTTCCTGAGGCCGGATATGATATCCAAGGACTTGAGATTTATGGAATCAGCCGTGATTTCTCGCTCAAGGGTATTTGGAAGAACGTCAAACTGCCTTTTGTGTTGATGAAGGCCATGCGGAAGGCGCGTCGCATCATACGTGAGTTCAACCCTGACATCGCCATCGGGGTGGGGGGCTTCGCTTCTGGTCCAGCGCTCAAAGTCGCTGACCAGCTGGGCGTGCCTACGCTGTTGCAGGAGCAGAATTCCTATCCGGGCGTCACCAACAAGATGCTGGCCCCGAAGGCCAAGAAGATTTGTGTGGCGTACGAGGGCTTGGAGAAATATTTCCCCGCTGAGAAGATCGTGCAAACGGGCAACCCTATCCGTGCGGAGATTCTGAATTTGAACCGGAAAGACCCAAAAGCATACGAGTTCTTCGGCTTTACGCCCGAGAAGCGCACCGTGTTGGTGGTGGGGGGCAGTTTGGGCGCTAGGACGCTCAACGAGACGATGGCGCTACATCTGGACGACTTCCGCCAGGCGGATGTGCAGGTGTTGTGGCAGACCGGCGAACTTTACTACAAGAACATAGATTCCAAACTCTTGGCGTCGCAGGACGAACATGTGCGCATAGTGCCGTTTATCCGCAATATGAACGACGCGTACAGCATGGCCGACGTAATCCTGTCGCGGGCCGGCGCGCTGGCCATCGCGGAGCTGGCCGTCGTCGGAGTTCCGACCATCTTGGTGCCCTTCCCGTTTGCTGCGGAGGATCACCAGACCTACAACGCCAAGGCCCTCTCCACCAAAGGGGCCGCTGTCCTGATTCCCGATTCCGAGGCCAAAGAGAAGCTGATGCCATCCCTGATGCAATTGCTGGAAAATCCGGAGGAATGCGAACGGATGGGCCAGGTGCTGCGCACTTTCGCCCAACCCGATGCCATCGACCGGATTTATGAACAGATAGAACAAGTGTAAGAATTCTTGCTATGCCTTTCGAAAAAGACCTCTTAGCGGTGATACAGACCGAATTTGACCTTGCCTCCGGCAGGATTCTGATTTCGGTGCCCTATTACAACGATACCTTCTTCAACCGGTCGGTAGTCCTGCTGACCGATTATGAGGGTGAGCATGTTGCGGGGCTTATTCTCAACCATAAGCTGCCCTATACGGTCAAGCAGATGGTGGATGGCTTGCGCGTGGATGCTCCCATGTATCTGGGTGGCCCGGTGTTGCCCACCGCGCTGTTTCTGCTTCACACATTTGAAAGCTGCAAGGAATCGGCGCGCATCGCTCCGGGCATCTATGTCGGCTACGACCAGGTGCTCCTGGCCCTGATTGAGCACAATGCCATTCCCGCGCTCAAATATCGCTTCTTGATGGGTTACGCAGGCTGGAGCCCCGGACAGTTAGAACAGGAACTCGCCCGTAATATGTGGGTTGTCGGCAACCCGACCCCTGAGTTGATCTTCCATACCGAACCCGACAAGATGTGGGAAAAAGCGGTGAAGGTCCTGGGAGAGGAGTACAACCATTGGCTCAATGTTCCCGAATATATCAATCTGAATTAGCCTGAAATGAAAAAGATAACAATATTGATGCTTATGTTTGGGCTGTTGTTCGGCACGGCTCAGGCGCAGCGGTCCACCACCAACAGCAATTTCAAGGGTGGCGTACGGGGTGGCTTTACAGCCTCGCAGATTTCCGGCGACAACCTGACCGGTTTCCACAAATTGGGTGCCTACGCTGGCGTGTATGCCTGTTACCCATTGAATGACAAAGGGAATCTGAAAATACAGGCCGAGATTGATTTCACCATGAAGGGCAGTCATACCTATTATCCGCCCAAACAGAACGCCTCCATGATGAACAAGTATGTGCTCAATATCGGCTATCTGGAGGTCCCCGTTCTGTTGAGGTGGCGTTTTGCCCGTCTTACCATCCACGGCAGCAGCGATTTTGAGTTTGAACTCGGTCCCATGTTCGGTGTGAATCTGTACCAGCGCGAGCGCGATGTGTATGGCGTCATCCAGGGACGGCCGCAATTCCGCCGGTTTGAGTTCTCCGCGATAGCTGGTATCTCGTATATGTTCAACGAGCATCACGGTGTCAGTTTCAGATACTCTAATTCTATATTGCATGTTCGCAAGCCTAACTGGGCGGTGAACCAACCTATTAAATTGCAATACAATTCTGTGATGATGATCAGCTATTTTTATCAATTCTGATGAACATGAAAAGAATCTGTTTTTTTGTTTTGTTCCTGCTATCTCTGACGACAGGGAAATCTCAGGCTCAGGTGCGCACAGGCGATCTCTTGTTCGTGGGCATTCCGGCTGACTACACCATTTTTGACGATTCCATGTCCGGGGCGATTGCAGCCTCCACGGGAAAGGCAGACCAACTGAACTATATCCATGTGGCTGTGTTGGAAGTGGATGAAAATGAGCATGTTTGGATTTTGGATGCTACGCTGAAACATGGTGTGGATAGACATCCTTTTGATACTTTCCTGGTGGATTTTACGCTGAAAGACGGATCGTATCCATATATGATGGTAATGCGGTTGAAAAACAAAAAGTATGCAAAGAATGCAATGGATTTTGTGGAAAATGCCAAAAAAATCTGTGGAGAAGGGTATGACCTCTATTTCATGCCGGACAACAGGTTGCATTATTGCAGCGAGTTGGTCTATGACGCGTATGTGACACGCGAAGGCAAGCATCTGTTCCATACCGCTCCGATGAACTTTAAATCGGAGGACGGCACGTTCCCGCCCTATTGGGTCCAGCTTTTTCAGCTGATCGGCCAGCCTATCCCGCAGGGTGAACCGGGCACTAACCCCAACGCCATGTTCAAGGAAAAATGCTTGAAAAAGGTGGGAACAATAGATGTGGAAGAGCGTTGATATAGGACTTCGTGGGCATAGATGCGGGAACGAAGTATTTATTTTTGTATTTTTGCCTGCTTTTTTGTAGATGAATACCCTGTTTTTGGATCGGGACGGCGTGGTGAACGTGCAGATTGTGGGCGGCTATGTGGAATCCGTCGATCAGTTTGTGTTCATAGACCATTTCCTGGAGGCGATGAAGTTGCTTCGCCCCAGATTCAAGCATATTGTTTTAGTAACGAACCAGCAGGGCATAGCCAAGAAAATTTGCACGCAGGCCCAGGTGGATGCCGTACACAGTTACTTGCAGATGCGCCTGCTCGCGCAGCAAACGCCAATGGATGCCATCTACTGTTGCCCGCACTTGGCGGGCGAGAATTGCGGATGCCGCAAACCCCAGATCGGCATGGCATTGCAAGCCAAGAATGACTTTCCCGATATAGATTTTGCCGATTCCGTGATGATAGGCGACAGCCTCTCCGACATGCAATTTGCACAAAACGCCGGAATGCTGCCTGTGCATGTGGGCCCCATCCGCCATCCTGATTTTGATGAAATTCTCTCCATAACGAAATACCATTTCGACTCGCTATATGATTTTGCCCATTATTTGGATGATAGGAGGAAATGAGGAAAGGAGGAATAATCATTCTCCATTTCTCCATTACTCTTTTACTCCCTTACTCTAAACTTTAAACTCTAAACTCTAAACTCTAAACCCTAATATGTTCACCTATTTCCTCATCTGGTTCATCTGTTATCCGCTGGCGCTGCTGCCCTTGGCATTGTTGTATGTTCTGGCGGTGCCGTTGTATTTGGTGCTGGCGTTTGTGGTGCGCTACCGGCGCAAGGTGATTGTGGGTAATCTGACGAAATCTTTTCCTGAAAAATCGAAACGGGAAATCAGCAGGATAGCCAATGCGTACTATTGGCATCTGTCGCAGATTGCAGTGGAGATGATGAAAATGCTGGTGCTGCCGCGGTGCATATTGCGGAATCGTTACCGTTGCAGCAATCCTGAACTGGTGAACCGATTCTTCAACGAGGGCAAGAGTGTCATCTTGATGTCGTCGCATTACAACAACTGGGAATGGATGATATTGGCGTTGGACGAGATGTTCAAGCATCATGGTGTAGGGGTGGGGAAGCCCAATACCGACAAGGTGTTCGAGAAACTGGTCAATCGCGCGCGCACGCGCTATGGAACGGAAGTGGTGTTTGCGGACACCGTGCGCGAGACGTTCGAGCGATATGAGACGGAGCACAAGCCAGCCGCCTACATGATGCTCAGCGACCAGTCGCCCAACAGTAAGAAGAAATGCTATGTGACGGATTTCCTGCACCAGCGCACGGGCGTGATCTTCGGCGCAGAGCATTTCGCCCGCAAGTATGATATTCCAGTGCTCTATTATGAGGTGATAAAGGAGCGCATGGGCAAATACCGTGTGGATGTGCAGGTGATTGCCGAGCATCCCAACGAGTTGCCCGAGTACGAGATCACTCGGAAATATGTGGGATTGTTGGAACAGACCATCCGCCGCAAACCTCAGTATTGGCTATGGAGTCACCGCCGGTGGAAATTCAAATTTGATGAATAATTATTGTAGAGACGGTGCAGGCACCGTCTCTACTCTACAGACACAAAAAAAGAGGCGCGATTCCGCGCCTCTTTTTTTGAATGTAATCGAACATTACCATGCGAACAGCGGTCTGTCGTGCATCATGTCGTTGACCGTCTTGCGGGTCTTGGCGATGAGCTCTTCGTTCTCCACGTCGCAGAGGATGTTGTCGATCATCTCGACGATGCCATCCATGTCAGCCTCTTTGAGGCCGCGGGTGGTGATGGCGGGCGTTCCGACGCGCAGACCGGAGGTCTGGAATGCGGAGCGGGTGTCGAACGGAACCATGTTCTTGTTGATGGTGATGTCGGCCTTCACGAGAGTGTTCTCGGCCACCTTGCCCGTCATATCGGGGAACTTGGTGCGGAGGTCGATCAGCATCAGATGGTTGTCGGTGCCGTTGGAGATGATCTTGTAGCCTCTCTTGTTGAAGGCCTCGGCCATGGCTGCTGCGTTCAGCTTCACCTGTTTCACATATTGTGCGTATTCATCGGTCAGGGCCTCGCCGAATGCGACGGCCTTGGCGGCGATGACGTGCTCCAGCGGGCCGCCTTGCACGCCCGGGAATACGGCAGAGTCGAGCATCTGCGACATCATTTTCACGACGCCCTTCGGGGTGGTCTTGCCCCACGGGTTCTCGAAGTCCTTGCCCATCATGATGAGGCCGCCGCGCGGTCCGCGCAGGGTCTTGTGGGTGGTGGTGGTCACGATGTGACAGTGTGCCACGGCGTTGTTCAACAGACCCTTGGCAATCAAACCGGCAGGGTGGGAGATGTCGGCCATCAGGATGGCGCCGATCTCGTCAGCGATTTTGCGCATGCGTGCCCAGTCCCAGTCGCGGCTGTAGGCGGAAGCACCACCGATGATGAGTTTCGGACGCTCGCGGAGAGCCACTTCCTCCATGGTGTCATAGTTCACACAACCAGTCTCTTCTTCCACCTGGTATGCCACCTGGTGATAGAGGATGCCGGAAGAGTTGACGGGGGAACCGTGGGAGAGGTGACCGCCATGGTTAAGGTCGAGACCCATGAAGGTGTCGCCGGGTTGCAGGCAGGTGAGCAGCACGGCCATGTTGGCCTGTGCACCGGAGTGCGGCTGCACGTTGGCCCACTCGCAGCCGAAGAGCTCTTTCACGCGGTCGATGGCGATTTGCTCGCTCTGGTCCACAATCTGGCAGCCGCCGTAGTAGCGCTTGCCCGGAAGGCCTTCAGCGTATTTGTTGGTCATAACGGACCCCATGGCCTCCATCACTTGGGGGCTGACAAAATTCTCGGAAGCGATCAGCTCAATGCCGTTGGTCTGGCGTTGACGCTCCTGTTCGATGAGATTGAAGATTTGTTCGTCTCTTTTCATATTATAATTTATTGATTATTAGATATTTTTATAAAATAAATGTCCAGCTGCAAATATATAAAAAATAGTTGTGTGTTTTTAACTTTTCTGTTTTAACTTTATGAACTCTTTTGTATCTTTGCCACGTTCAATTTTACCGTATGAGTCAGGAGGATTTTTCAGAAAAAAAAACGGATAACCGCCGCCGCAGATTGCTTTTCGTGCTTGGCGGGGTGATCGGTCTTTTGCTGGGCGCACTGCTCACGATGTTGCTGGTGGACTGGCTTGACTATAAGCATCCTACAGTGGTCAGGGTAATGGAACCAACCCCCGAAGGCAAGTCGGATACGGTCGTGAACTATGTGATTCACAAGTACCAGACCGAGAATGCTACGGAAAACAATTCGCTATCTTCCGATACGCTTGCCGCAGACTCAGTCTTGTCGGATGAAACCGACTATCAGGACTTCATGCTGGATGATGACGATCTTCGCGAATTGCAGGAGACCGAGGTGGCGCATCAGAATATTGTGGGCGAACGGATGCTGAAGAAAAATGTGCAGAAGGTAATCTATCTGAATCACAATAAGCAGGAAATTCCTATGCCAAACAACGGCATAGCCCAGATGCAGATCCAGCAATGGGAAACTCCGATCAAAAACAGATTGTCTTACCAGTTCTCCGGAAATACCGTCAAACTCAAGGGCCTCAGCATCGAAAATGTGAAGGTGGTTTGTTATGATGATGATTTCTATCTGGTCGCTGGCAAACGCGTATATGCATTGAAACCCAATAAGCAGTATGAGAAGCTGTTGGAAGTTTCCGATATTATGTTTTCTTTGAAGTAGTACGTTGCTCCGGTCGCAATGGCGTGGCATAATCCCGGCCACCCAATTGGAAATGGCAACGCGTGTCGCTTATTTCTTCTTGGATTTGGAGGCCGCCTCCATCGCACGCCGGATTCTGCGGCGCGACCGTGAGTCGAAACTCTGTTTGTAGGCCAAAGCCACACCGGCAGTGTAGTTGATCTGCGAGTTGATGTCATGGTTGTAATAATTCTCATCATGCTCGCCGACGAACGTGTATGCTTTCAGCTTCCAGGTGCCAGCCTTGTTGATGTTGTATTCCAACGTGAAGTCCCCGTATAGGTTGTTCGTGGCTGCGGTGTTCTTGTCGTCGTAGTAGCCGATACTCGTGGACAAATTGATCCGGTCCTGCCAAAGGTTGGCGTTAGCCCTGAGACCATATTCGGCGACAGTGCTCTCGCTTGCCTGGTTGTATATAACCCCGAATGAGCCTTTCTGGCCTTCCATCAGCTTGCTTAACGTGTTGTTGATGAGATTGCTCAACATGGAATAGTTGCCACCCGTACCATTGTTGGCAAAGAGTTCGTTCGGCATGAAATTGTTGGTGACTATGAAATAGGCGAACTGCTTGGTCATGTTCTCCTTGTTAGTGGTGTCGATCGCGTTGTAGAATATGTTGCTCACCTCTGGGCTGCTGTTGGGCAATTCAAAACTGAAGGTCGGTTCGAGTTTCTTCATGATTTCCCCGTTGAGATGCAAGTAGGCATCCACATTGGAAGAGGCCGTGCTGACAAGGTATTCTTGCGGCACAATGTTGGCCAAGGAGGTCTTGGAACTCTTGTAGGCGCTGGCATTGACCACCATGTTGTCCAGCGGACCATCGAAGATGATGCTGCCACCCGGGACGAGCGTGAGGCGGGAGTTGACAATGTTATACAAGGAGAATCGGAAGTAGCCGGAGTGCAATTCCAAGTTGCCGTATAGATTGAGGTTGTCCTGGTCATTGTACGTGAGACGGAAGTTGCCATTGGCGCGTGCATTCAGCGTGCCGCCGATGGATTCCAACAACAGCACAACGTCGGCAGCGTCCGTGACATTGAAGGTGAAGTCAAAATCAAGCTCGGTGCTGGATTTAGAATCTTCCGAGTCGGTCAAATCGCTCGCGACCGTGGTCTTGAACCGGATAATGTCGGATTCGGAGGCGGAGTTGGCAGAGCTGATTTGCAGGTAAATTTTGGTGCCCTCCAGTGTCTCCAAATTGGCCCCGCGGAACGCTAACTTCTCGTCCGTGCCCGTGATCGTCACTATGCCGGAAGCGTAGCCTTTGCCGTAAAAACTGGAATTGACGGTCTTGGGTGTGTTGAGCACCATGATGCCCGGTGTGATGATTCTCAGGTCAAACAGCATGTCTTTGAACATTTTGTGCTTGATACTGCCCAAGAGTATGCCTTGGTTGCCGTCGGGGTCACTCAGTTTCATGTTATCAAAAAAGATACCCTCATTGGTGAATCGGATGTCCTGATTCTTCACATCATAGTTGGTGCCCAATGCCGCAATGCCCATGTTGGCTTCAATCACAGTGACAGTGCCGTCGAAGTAGGTGGAGTCGGGGTTGGCATAGAAGGATAGATTGCCGGAAGCCGTGCCCTTGATGTGATCGCTGAATCCCGACAGGAACGGGTCCAGGAATCCGGCATTCAGCGTGTCAAAGGTGGCGTGTGCTTGGAATCTCTTCTTGCTGGTTTCATATAGTCCTTTGATGTGGGCAAAGATGTTCTTCTCTTTTTCGAATTGCCGCACGTCGTATGAGGAGAACGTGCTGGCGGTTAATATTTCATTGTTGTGGAAGAAACCGCCGGAGAAACCGATGTTGCTTTCTCCGTTCCATCCAGCCATCATGAACAGGTCGCCAATCTCGGTGCCGTTGAACACAAAGTCGTCTGCCAACACCTTGCCTAAAAGCAGACGCCGCTGTCCATTGCGCAGGTGTACGTCGGCGTTGAGACTGCCGCCGAAACTCATGTTGGAAAGCAGAGGGTTGGCTAAGGCCAGGTCGAGTGCCTCTGCTTTGATGCTCATTTCAGAATTTGTCTTGTTGAAAGAATAGTCGCCGTTGACGCGTAGGACACTCGAGTCGTTGTCAATGATGAGATTGTCAACGGAAACCCTATCCTTCTTGAGATGGATGGCATTTTCGTTGTTGAATGTCCAGTCCAGATCGTTCAAGCATAGGGAGGTGTTGTGCAAATGGAAGATGATGTCTTCGGGTTGGGAAATGATGACGGAACCGGCCACCTTGGATTTGTGTCCCGTCCGCTTGTTGAAGTCGTTGTGCCAACTGATATCGTACAGCACGCTGTCTATGTTGGAGCTGCCTTCGATGGCGATGTGATCAAATGTCAACTTGCTATCCCTCTTGCCGATTATGAGCGAGTCGATGGATCCGTCCAAATTGATGCGCTCTTGGTTTTGTGTGTTGCCGTCTAAGCTTAAGTTGTAAATGCGGATTTTGTTGCGGATGAAGAAGAAGGGAATGTTGACCTCGACCATGTCACTGCGATTGTCGGAGTACAATGCCATGTCCACGGTGGAGTTTGGAGCGATGAACAGGTCTGGGAATATGAGCTTGAGCACGTTGTAGGTCCTGTAGGTGCTGGCATTCACTTTGATGTAGTAGTCATTGTTCTCGGCGTGGTGCCGGTTTTCCTTGTATGGGTGGACCTTGGGTGCAGGTATGAGGCTGGGGAAATAGTTATGAGCGAATGCCTTGATGGAGTCCACGGCGCAGGCCAGCGGATAGTTCGTCTCCAAAGAGGCATTGGCGATGTTGGAGGAGACGATGAACTTGTGGGCTATGTCAGTGTTGATGGAGGTGATGCGGAACCGGCAGTCCCTGAGGCTGTCGCCGTTGTTGTAAACGCGAATGTTGTCACATCCCACATAGCCGCTTACGTCGTCAAGATTTGTGCCCCTGAGGGTGAAGGTCAGGTTGTCGAAGCCGGCCTCCATGGTCGGGTTTTGTTGAATAGTATAGATGATCTTGTCTAGACCCTTGGCCGTGGCGGAGTCGCGCCGCGGCATGGTGTTGGCAATGTCCCCGAGGTCTATCTTGTCCATGTTGATGTTGCCCTGCAACAGCGGTTCTTCCGCAGTCATGTCCAACTGCCCTATGATGTCGCATTTCAGGTGCGGGTCGTCGGAGTGCAGCGTGAGGTCGTACAAACGGTTCTTATAAACACCCGACACGGAGGTGCTTTTCAACGGATAGTTGTAGATGTCCAGATGCGAGATTTCTCCGCTGATTGTTCCCTGTAGCTTTTGGAACCCCTCTTTTGACCAGGTTTTGTCACCCAGCCCGCCCTCAAAGGCCAGATCGAAAGCGGTGCCGCCGATTACCCTGTCGTTGTGGATCAGCTTGGCGATGTTGATGCCCGTGGAGCTGACGTTGCCTTGCAACATCAACAGATTGTCATACACCAGAGAGGAAAGCGTGGCGTTGAGGTCGCCGACGGCGGAAGTTGCGACAAGGTCAGTGTTGAAGTCTGTGAGTGTACCGTTGAATGTCAACCGTCCATGGGTCTGCCCGAGTTCTGCTATCGTTTTGTTGATTTCCAGTTTTTTGTTTCCCGGCAGAGTGAGCAGGGCCAGTCCAGGCACATACACGCTGCATGAATCTATGTTGACGTTGAAATGCGCACGTGTCGGGGTGGTGATGTTTTGCATAGCCACGTCGCCGTGCAGCCGGTTGACCGGGCCACAGCTGGCGTTCAGGTTGGTGATCCGGAAGTCGTTGATGGTCCCGTCAAATTGGTCGGCAGAGATGGTGAGCACCTCAGACATTCCCCGCAGATCGCCGAACCAATCGGCCACATCGCGCATGTCGATTGTGGAGGGACGCACTTGAGCCCGGATACGCACAGAGTCGATGAACTCGGAGCAGTCGTCCCAATCGTCGTACTCGAACGCCAGGTCAAGGTTGACTTTGCTGCGAGTGGTCTGTGCCTTGAGCCCGTCGAATATCAAGGCTTTCTTGCAGATGCTGAAGTCGCAGCTGCCGTCAGTCAAACTTAAACCACTGTATTGGTTGAACGCTATATGGTTGATTTTGGCAGCTACGCTGTCGTTGTTCACAAAGAAATTGTCAGCCTCCCAGTTGATGTCCTTCAATTCCAGGAAGGCATAGTCCATGGGCGGTTGGTCGTCTGTGTTGAATACCGTCCTTTGGTAGTCGTTGATGAGCGTGAAGCGTGAATTAACTAACTTGAGGTGCTTGGCGGTCAGCAGGATCGTGGGTCTGTGTACCTTTCTTGGGATCTGTAATACCCAGAGAGATATGTTGTAATCAACGTCATCCAGATATTTCCGAATCATCACTTCCCCGTCCTCCAGGGTTACATTCCCGAGTTTGAGTTTGAAGGGCTTGATGGAAATGCCTCGAATGCGGCCGTTGGCTTTGCCCACATAGATCATGTCGTTGTTGTGAAGGTCGCGGATGCGCACTTCGTGGGCCACCAGACGCAGCGATGGGGTGAGCCGCACGTCTTTGATGGTTAGACCTATGCCATATTTCTCATTGACAATATCAGTTACTTTGTTGACGATATAGGTCTGGATGGCGGGCACGAAAAGCAGTCCCACGAGCAGGAGGTCCAATGCGATGAACACTCCCAAAATCCATAGGATTATTTTCCCGATTTTTTTACTACTTTTGCTGCCCACAATTGTTAGCCTATGTCTGTTTATATTCTTGGTATAGAATCTTCCTGCGATGACACCTCCGCCGCTGTGGTGGAGGGCACGACCATACTCTCTAATGTCATTGCCAGTCAGAAGGTTCACGCTGAATTTGGCGGGGTGGTACCCGAGTTGGCGTCACGTGCACATCAGCAGAATATCATCCCTGTGATTGACACTGCATTAAAGCGCGCAAAGATAAATAAAAATCAGTTATCCGCCATCGCTTTTACAAACGGCCCCGGCTTGCTCGGCTCTTTGCTGGTGGGCAGTTCCTTCGCGAAGTCCATGGCGTACAGCTTGCAGATACCCTTGATACAGGTGGATCATTTGCAGGGCCACGTGTTGGCCAACTTCCTGAACAAGCCCGATGAGGACAAGCCCAAACCCTCCTTCCCCTTCCTCTGCCTCACGGTCTCCGGCGGCCATACCCTGCTTTTGCAGGTCAACGACTACTTCGACATGCAGCGTTTGGGCGGTACGATCGACGACGCCGCGGGCGAGGCGTTCGACAAGGCGGCCAAGATTCTGGGCCTGCCGTACCCTGGCGGCCCCGTCATTGACAAATATGCACAGGAAGGCGACCCCAGGAAATTCCAGTTTGCCGTGGCTCATATCCCCGGATTGGATTACAGCTTCAGCGGACTCAAGACCTCCTTTCTCTATTTCGTCCGGGATCATCTGAAGGAGAATCCGAATTTCATTGAAGAAAACATCCATGATCTTGCAGCATCGATTCAATACGCCATTATCAAATCATTGATGGATAAGGTGATAAAGGCATTGAAGACCTCTCCTTGCAAAGACCTTGTCCTGGCGGGAGGCGTGTCGGCCAACTCTGGCCTGCGCGCTGCGGCGGTCGATGTCGCGCGACGCTATCACCGCAATCTCTTTTTGCCCACCTTGGACCTGACCACTGACAATGCGGCTATGATTGCTGTGAGCGGCTATTTCAAATACCTGAAGGGGGAATTCGTGAATGTGGATGTGGTGCCCTATAGCAGCGAGAAAAACAGGGTACAGTAGTCAGGGGACAGGAATCAGTGACCAGTTAATTCCTAATTCTCAATTCTCAATTTTTAATTTTTAATTCCTAACGTCCATCGCATTCCTTAACGCGCTGCCAATCAGCATGAACGACAACACTAACAGCATGATGGCAATGCCCGGTATGATGGCGAGGTAGGCTTTGTCCAGTACAATATAGGCGTAGTTTTCTTTCATCATGATGCCCCAGGAAGGCATGGGAGGCTGTACACCCAGACCCAGGAAACTCAACCCAGCCTCTGTCAGAATGGCGGAAGAGAAATTAGAGGCGGCAATCACGATGATGGTGCCCGTGATGTTCGGAAGTATGTGTTTGAATATGATCCGGATGCTGTTGTAACCCAATGCTTTGCCGGATTCCACAAAGTCTTGTTCGCGCAGGCTGATGACCTGTCCGCGCACCACGCGCGCAATATCGACCCACATGGTGAGCCCGATGGCGATGAAAATCTGCCAAAAACCTTTCCCCAATGCAAAACTGATGGCGATGACCAGCAGCAGGGTAGGGATGGACCATACCACGTTGATGATGAACATGAGCACATCGTCAACTTTGCCGCGATAGTAGCCGGCCACCGCGCCTATGATGATGCCGATGATGAGGGCGATGAAGATGGAGAGGAACCCCACCGACAGGCTGACGCGGCTGCCCATCATCAGCTGGCTGAGCACATCGCGACCGTAACGGTCGGTGCCGAGCAGGAACTTGCGAGTGACGAACGGCAGGCTGGCCAAATCGCTCTTGGCGTAACTTGCCCAGTCGCGCTGCTCGAACAGGCGCACATGGAGGGAATCGCCAGAATCTTTGTATTCGCTTATGGGAACTGTCTGGTACAGGGCGGGTTGTCCGAAGAGCATCTTGCGCAGACCGTTGACCTTGGGAACCTCATGGGAGGGCTTCACTTGCAGCAGCTGCACCGAGAAGCCTGGCTTGCGCAGGGCGATTTCCAGCTGCTGGTGGTTGCAATGCGGCGTGCTGTCGGGCGTGATGAGGTAGCCCAGTATGGAGATGACAATCACCAACAGGATGAATCCCAGCGACACCATGCCCTCCCACTGCTTGCGGAAGCGCTTCCACGTGAGTGCGGAAAGTGAAACGGAATTGTAGTCTTTGGACTTCTTCTTGAAGAATTTCATCATACTGGCGGTTGAGGCCGCAAAAATACGAAAATCAATTTATTTCTTGGCATTTTTGAAGAGAAACAAACTTTGAAAGAGTCTCTGTTTGGTGTTGCGGGTTTGTGGCAAATTTTGTATTTTTGCGCTCTTAAAATTCACTACTATGGATAAGGATAAAATCAATGAAATATTCGACAAGTTCAGCAATGCTAATGTGCTGGTTATCGGGGATGTGATGATCGACTGCTACATCAGCGGCAAGGTGACCCGCATCAGTCCGGAGGCCCCTGTGCCCATCGTGAATGCGCAGAGCCGCAACTATCGGTTGGGCGGTGCGGCCAACGTGGCCCTCAACCTCAAGTCGCTGGGCGCAAAGCCCATCCTCTGCTCCGTGATCGGTAGCGACAACAAGTCCAAGGTGCTCTACGACCTGATGGAGGAGTGCGAACTGGACTCCCTCGGCTTAATCCCTATCTACGGACGCCGTACGACCGTGAAATACCGCATTATTGGCAACAACGCCCATATCGTGCGTGTGGATGACGAACGCGACGAGCAGCTCAAGGAACGCGAGAAACGCCAGTTCCTCACCACCGTGGAGCAGATCATCGACCATAACCCCATCGATGCCATCATCTTCGAAGACTATGACAAGGGCTTGTTCTCCCGCGATCTCATTGAGGAAATCATCAGCTTCGCCCATAAGAAGAATATCTTCATCGCCGTTGACCCGAAGAAGCGTAACTTCAACAACTACCAGAATGTCAACCTGTTCAAGCCGAATATGAAAGAGCTTTCCGCTGGTTTGAATTTGGAGGATAACGTGGCCCTCTCCCTTGAGAATATCCATGACCTTACTAAGAAATTTGCCATTGAGAAGAATATAGATATGGTGCTGATCACCATGTCCGATAAGGGTATGGCTTTTTATGACAGGAAGTCCGACAGATTCTATCATCAGGATGCTTTCATGCGCCGCGTGAGCGACCCGTCAGGTGCCGGCGACACAGTGATTTCCGTATCTACCCTTTTCCTGCTGGCAGGGGAGAGCCTGGAGCTGACTTGCTTGGCCTCCAATCTGGCAGGCGGTCTGGTGTGTGAATATGTGGGTGTGGTACCCATCAACACCGCCCAGCTGAAGAGCGAGGTCTTTAAAAACCAAGGAGAGGACGTGAAGTAATAATAAAATCTTTCTCTCAGCGTTATTACACGTCTTTATATCATTTGTAATGAATCTCTTAAAAAGAATTTTTGTTTTCTTGCTGTTGTGTGGCATCGTTGCGGGTGCCTCGGCGCAGTCGCGCAGGTTCGGCGTTCCGAATCTCTCGCAGTATGACAACAAGATCTATCATTTCGGGTTCTCGTTAAGTGCGGGTACCTATACTTACGTTTTATCCAGCAATCCGGACCTCTCCAATTTGGATGGTTGCGACTCCCTGCGTGTGGTGAACCCCCGTGCCGGCAAGTCGTTCGGCTTCGGCATTGTGTCCGATCTGCGCATGGGCAAGTATTTTGACCTGCGCTTTATCCCAAGCTTCTCGTTCCCCGACTGTCAGCTGCAGTATTTCTGCAATTCCGATGTCCCTAATACCAGTTACGCCAATGGCGGTGCCAACGGTATCGTGTTCCTCGACCTGCCCTTGCTGGTCAAGTTCAAGTCCACCCGCATGATGAACAATGTGAGGGCATACGTGCTTGCAGGTGCGCAGTACAGCTTCAACCTCGTCTATAGCAAGGCGGAGAAAATCGCCAACCAGTCGGCGCACGACGTGCTTCTGGTGAATGCCCATGACGTGATGGCTCAGGTGGGAGTGGGATTCGACTTCTATTGCACCTATTTCAAACTTGCCACCGAACTGAAGTTCTCACTTGGTTTGATGGATCAGTTGCAGCGGGAAGGCAAATATGAGGGCAGTGTCACCGGACTGCGTTCCAAAGGATTTCTATTTTCTATCACTTTTGAATAATTTATTATGGCTAACAACGAAGAACTTTTCAAACAGATAATTGCCCATGCCAAGGAGTATGGCTTCATTTTCCCCTCCAGTGAGATTTACGACGGCTTGAGTGCGGTATATGACTACGGCCAAAACGGCGTGGAACTGAAGAATAATATCAAACAATACTGGTGGAAGGCCATGGTGCAGTATCACGACAACATCGTGGGCCTTGACAGTGCCATCTTCATGCATCCCACCATTTGGAAGGCTTCCGGCCACGTGGATGCGTTCAACGATCCTTTGATTGACAACAAGGATTCCAAGAAACGCTATCGCGCCGATGTTCTGATTGAGGACCATATCCAGAAGATCGAGGATAAGATCAACAAAGAAGTGGAAAAGGCTCGCAAGCGTTTTGAGAACTTCGACGAGAAGATGTTCCGCGAAACCAACGGTCGTGTGCTGCAATATCAGAAGCAGATTGACGACATCACGGAGCGTTTTGCAACCATGATGAATGCCAACGACTTGGCAGGCCTGAAAGCCCTGATCGAAGAACTTGGCATTGTGTGCCCCATCTCAGGCACGCGCAACTGGACCGATGTGCGCCAGTTCAACCTCATGTTCGCCACCAAGCTGGGCTCCGTGTCCGACGGCGCCGACACCATCTACCTGCGTCCCGAAACGGCACAGGGTATTTTCGTCAACTTCTTGAACATCTACAAAACCGGCAGAATGAAGCTGCCGTTCGGCATCGCGCAAATCGGCAAGGCCTTCCGTAATGAGATCGTGGCCCGCCAGTTTATCTTCCGTATGCGCGAGTTCGAGCAGATGGAGATGCAGTTCTTCGTAAAACCCGGCGAGGAGCTCAAGTGGTTCGACTACTGGAAACAGACCCGTCTGCAGTGGCACACCGACCTGGGCATTGCTCCGGAGAACTACCGTTTCCACGATCACGAGAAACTGGCCCACTACGCCAACGCTGCCACCGACATCGAGTTCAAGTTCCCGTTCGGGTTCAAGGAGTTGGAAGGCATCCACTCCCGTACCAACTTCGACCTTTCGCAACATGAGCAATACTCTGGCAAGAAGCTCCGCTACTTCGATCCTGAACTCAACGAAAATTATGTGCCTTACGTCATCGAGACTTCCATCGGCGTGGACCGTATGTTCCTCGCTGTGTTCAGCAACGCTTATACGGAGGAAACATTGGAAGACGGTTCCACACGCGTGGTGCTGAAACTGCCTGCCAAGCTGGCTCCCAACAAGGTGGCTGTTCTGCCGTTGGTGAAGAAAGACGGCCTGCCGGAAATCGGCCAGGAGGTCTTCGACATGCTGAAGAAGGATTTCATGGTGCAGTACGAGGACAAGGATGCCATCGGTCGCCGCTACCGTCGTCAGGACGCCATCGGCACGCCGTTCTGCATCACCATTGACAACCAGACGAAGGAGGACAACACCGTGACCGTACGCGAACGTGATTCCATGCAACAGTATCGCCTGCCCATTGCCGACTTGACGGTGGAATTGATGAAACGATTGCGGTAATTTGTAGAGACGCATAATTATGCGTCTCTACGGTAACAATATAAATATTCGTTTATGAAAAAAATATCCATCTTTTTTGCCGCGTGTCTTTTGGTCCTGACCGGTTCGGCCCAGAACATGAAGGCATTCATCAGTCACAAGGCCTACTGCACCGACAAGATGCAGCCCTACATAGAATTCACCTTCATTATAGGAGGCAATTCCGTGCGCTATGTGCAGAACGAGCGCGGAAAATATGAGGCGGATGTGGATGTCCGCGTGGATGTGACCAAGGGAGACTCTGTGGTGAAGACGCTTCATTACATCCTTTCCAGCGAGGAGTTTGCGGATACCACCGGCGGCAATCTGCCAGATTTTGCCGATATTCAGAATCTGCCCGTGCCCAACGGCGATTTTTTCTTGAACTTCTATCTCACCGACAAGAATCAGGATTCCATGCAGTTGAAATACATAGACCGCATTGTTCTGAATTTTCCCGAAGACAAGATTTCCTCCTCCCGCATTTCGCTGTTTGAGGATATGAGAGCCCCCGAAGCACCTGGCATGTATATCAAGTACGGCTTCTATCTGCCGCCATCTTATTACAACTACATTCCGGAAAGCCAGTATATTCTGCCTTTCGCGCTGGAAGTGTACAATACCAAACGTGTGTTGGGCGCCGGTGTGCCCCTCAAGGCCAAATGCTTTGTGGAACATGCTGAGAACAAACTCGTGGCCATGCCCAACAATATCATCACCAAAAACCTGACCACCGACGATGTCGTGTTGGTGATCGACCAGTTTAATGTATTCAAGCTGCCCTCCGGCAACTACCATACAGTAGTGGAACTGTACGATGATCACGACAGTTTGTTGCTCATCAACAAGGTTTTCTTCCAGCGGAGCAACCCCTCGGTGCAGTTGGATATCACCCGTTACAATGACGTGGTGATTGACAACTCGTTTGTGGCCTCCATGACCGACCGCCGTGTACTGGAAGAGAATGTTCGCTGTCTGTATCCTATTGCCACCAACGTGGAACGCGAGTTCTTCGACAACAGGATGAAAGAGGTGGAAACAGAACAGCTGCAACGCTATTTCTATTCTTTCTGGCTTGCCCGTAATCCCAACAATCCCGAAGATGCTTGGAATAAATATGCCAAGATGGTCTCCTTTGTGCAGGAACGCTTCGGCAGCAAACAAGTGAAGGGCTATCGCACCGACCGTGGCCGCGTCTATCTGCAATACGGACAACCTAATGAGATCAAGGAGATTCCTTCTGACCCAACGACGGCCCCGTATGAAATCTGGCACTACTACTATTTGGACGACCAGTCGAATGTGAAGTTCGTGTTCTATGATCCCTCCATGGTCGGCAATGATTATGAATTGCTGCATTCCAACAAGTATGGAGAAACTCATGATACCAACTGGAAGATGAAACTGGTCCAGAAAATCCAGCCGCAGACCGACATCTACAATGGTGAACCGGAAGAATATTACGGCGGCGATATCAACGGAAACTGGCGTTATCACTGATTTTATCTGTTATGAAAAGACTTCTGGATATCTTTTCTTCTCTGTTGGTCTTGATTCTGCTATGCCCACTATGGCTGGTGATTGCCCTGCTGATTGTGTGCGAGTCGCGAGGCGGCGTGTTCTATCGGCAGGTCAGGGTAGGGAAGGACAATAAGGATTTCTATCTTTACAAGTTCCGCACTATGCTTCCGGATTCGGATAAGAAAGGCTTGCTGACGGTGGGCGAGCGCGACAGCCGTGTCACGCGCGTAGGCTACTTCCTGCGCAAATACAAGCTGGACGAGTTTCCGCAGTTGATCAATGTGCTGAAGGGTGACATGAGCATCGTGGGCCCTCGCCCTGAGGTGCGCAAGTACGTGGATATGTACACGCCCGAACAGATGCGCGTGCTGAGCGTGCGCCCGGGCCTCACCGATGTGGCCTCCATCCAATATGTGCATGAGAACGAGTTGTTAGCCGCTTCCGAAAATCCCGAGCAGACATACATTGATGAGGTGATGCCGGCGAAACTGCAACTCAACCTGCAATATATCGATAATCAATCCTTCTGGGGCGATATCAAACTGATTCTCCAAACTTTTGCTGCTATTCTTCATTAAAATATCATGGGTAGGAATTTTAGACGCTTGCTGAAACATTCTCTTTTGCTATTGTTATTTGTTTTTTGTGTGATTACCGTTGCGCAGGCACAGGACACTGTTACCTCCAAGTGTGACACTATGGCTGCCGGTAGATACAAATTCACGAAAAAGGACTACATTCCGAAGTTCACAGCAACCATTTTGGGCCGCTATGAGTACAATACCAATCTGAATGCCCATCACTTTGAGCTTCGACACACCCGAATCGGAGTCAGCGGTTCGGTGCATCCCATGTTTTCCTACATGGCCCTGGTGGATCTGACCTACGGAGGCCAGTTTTCGCCCGTGGCCATCTTTGCGCAGTTCAAGCCCGTGAAGGGCCTCTCGTTCCTCATTGGATACGACAAGATGCCGTTCAGCTCCGAGAATCTTCTTTCCCCATATCAATACTATTTTTCGGACAAGTCATTTCTCACCCAGAAGATCACCGCGTGGAGCGATGTGGGGGGCGTGGTGGCTTACAAATGGGACAAAGTGGTGCCCTTTGAAATCAAAGTGGGTGTTTTTAATAGCCGGGGCTTTAGCAAGCAGATGCAGTTTCAAAAAGAGCTTAACTATGTGGCGCGTGGCTCGTTTGGTTTCTTCAAAGGTTTCAATCTGACCTTGAACTACGCGGCGGTGCGCCCGGAGGAACTGCGTATGCACAACTTCGGCGCGGGCATGGCGTACGATATTGCCAACCTGCATTTGGAAACGGAGTATATATATAAATGGTATGCACAGCATGCATTTCATCCCACCCACGCCTTCTACGGCTTTGCATATTATAAGTTCAATGTGGGGAAATGCTGGTTGCAACATGTGGATTTGGCAGCCCGCTATGATGCCATCACACCCAATTGCAACGGCAAGTTGAATGAAGAAATGAAGTATGTCGTGGAACCCTTCCGCCAGCGCATCACGGCCGGCCTGACGCTGATGTTTGTCGAGAAACCTGTGCGTGCGGGCATAAGGCTAAACTATGAGAAGAACTTCTTCCGCCGTGGTGTGGAAAACGGGGAGGACAGGATAATTCTGGAATTAATCACACATTACTAACCTAAAAGCTTTTTGCGGATCCCGTTCAGCTCTTCATCGCTTATGCCGTAAGCATCCTTGCCGCGTTGGAGACACTGGTCGAATCCTTCTTTGTCTTTCAAACCTTTGTAGCATTGCAGTTCGCTGTACCACAGATCCCACAACAATGGCAGGGCGCTCTCCGCTGTGGTGAGGCAGTCAAGTGCACGCTGGTAGTCTTTGGCGAGAAGACACGATTTTGCATAAAAAAGCAAATAGATAGGGTCGTCGCCCGTCTGCGGAATCAGTTCGTTGATGGTGGCTTCGGTTTCCGCTATTTTGCCTTCGTTGACATAGTACAGCAGTTTGTGGAGCTGCAAATAGCGCCCGTCAATTTCCTCTTTCAGCTTGTCTAACTGGGTAATGAAATTCTTGGGATTGGAATGATACAGATTGGCAATAAACAGTTGATAGTACAGAGGATACTCTTTTATCCCGTCGTGGTGTTCTGTCAAGATCTGCAATGCCTTGGAAGCTTGGCCATTTAAGGTGTGCTCTTGGGCTGTATGCAACCACTGTGCATCGTCGTTGGGATTGGTTTGCAGCATGAGATTGAACAACATGCTGTATTCAATACTTTTCGACAGCAGACATCCCAGGTTGTAGATGAATCCGTCCTTGATTTTCAGCACACCCTGCACGGTGTCCACGGTGAAATCCATGAAATTGAGGTTGAAATCATCGTAGGTGCGGAAAACGATATGGTGCTCATCATTAGCCACATAATATTTCACAAAAGCAAAATCGCCGCCGTTGCTCACGGCTTTCACAGCTTGGTCGCCCAGATGGAGACAGTTCTCAAAATACTCCTTGCCGCCTTCCACATCGAAGCCGCTATAGACAATGGAGTTCTCGGATACTAATTGGCGGATATGCTCCTCGTCAAAGGCGTTGCTCAAGGCGTCGGGCTGCTCATGGACGATTTTTTCTGCAATGCCACGTGCAAAAGCGGTTACGGTTTGCTCATTCAAAGACACTGGCTCGACCGTCTGCGTGTCTTGCCCTTTTTTATGGCAACTTTGCAAACCGATTAAGCAGATTAGGCAAAATGTCAGAACAATTGCTTTTTTCATATTGTTTTGTTTTTTATATAGGAGACGCGGCATGCCGCGTCTCCTACACTAATCTCTTATCTATTTCTTGTTGATAATCGAAATATAGGTATAAATCGGATAATGGTCTGATGTGGTGAGGCCAGTGCACACGGTATGGCCGAAATCATTGTATTGTTTGTCGTGCAGGATGTAGTCGATGCGGTAGGCGGGGAACACTTCTCCGGCGTAGGTGGTGCCGGTGCCCTTGCCGCTGCTGCGGAAGGAGTCCTTTAAGCCATGTGCAATCTTATGGTAGCTGAATGAGGCTGGCGAGTCGTTGAAGTCTCCGCACACGATGATGGGGTATGCGCAGGAATCCATGTCGGCGCGCACACACTTGGCCTGATGCTGTCGTTGCTCGAAGGCATCGGCAATCTTGTAGTAGAGCTTGCGTGCTTTTTTGTCCAAGTCTGGATCTTCCATGTTGCTGTGAAGTACAGCGTTGCCCGTCTCATAATCCTCGCTGCCTAACTTCATGGAGCTGAGGTGCACGTTATAGATGCGCAACGTGTCACCGTTGTAGCGGATGTCCACGTACATCGACTTGTTGGCGGAGCTGTCGTTGGTCTCCACCACGCCTGTGTTGATGATGCGGTATTTGCTGAAGATGGCCAACCCGTATTGGTAACCGTGAACCTTGCCAAGTGGCAGATAGAGCCGATGCGTTTTGTTGTTGTCGGGCAGGTTCAATGCTTTGAGGATCTCTTCGGTGGTGTTATACCCCAGTTTGCCGGAACTGTCGTAAAAGTACTCCTGTACGCAAAGGATGTCGGGGGCCTCTTTTTTGAGAAAATCGGTAACCTTCTTGTTCAGCTCGTTGCGGTTGTCCTCGTACATGTTGAACATGCGGGCGTTGTAGCTCATCACTTTGATGCAGTTGGCGCATGTCTCAGGTTTTTCTTGCGCGCGGAGCTGAAAGTGTTTGTCAATGTTGTTGACATTCAGCAGGATCATCAGTGTGGGTAGCAGTGCCCAGCGGTAGTCCAGAAACAGCCAGATAAGAACCATGCCCAAATTCACCATCAGGATGTAGGGGAACAGCAGGCCGCAGTAGGCGATAACGGTCGAAATGGACGGCAGGATAATCTTGGCCATGTAGGAGAGAAACAGCGCTCCGGCGGCTATGACAGTCAGCACGAGGAGCGTCCCTTTGCCCAATGTTTTGAATATTGCCGATTTTTTCTTCGTCGCCATATTATTTCTGGGATTGCTTGAACAGGAAATCCTTCTCTTCCTTGGACAGAGATTCGTAACCGTTTTGGGAGATCTTCTCCAAAATGTTGTCGGTCTTTTGTTTCTCTTCTGCGCGACGGGCATTGTATTCCTCGTCGTTGAGCGGTCGTCCGCTTTCGGGGGAGACGTAGTATTTGTTTCTCTTGCGCCGTAGCCTGAAGGTCTTTTCTTTCTCGGGCATGATCCAGCCGTTGCGGTTGCGCTCGTTGCGTCTCCACAGCAGGATGACGAAAAAGCCGAAAATCATGCCGCCCAGGTGTGCGAAATGGGCGACACCATCGGAGGTGCCAAGTCCGGTTATCAATTCTATGGCACCATAGATGATTACAAACCATTTTGCCTTGATGGGCAGCAGGAAGTAGATGTAGATGTAATCGTTGGGATACAGCATGCCGAAGGCCAGCAATACGCCATACACTGCGCCAGAAGCACCGATGATGTTGAAGCTGTTCAAATACGTGTCCCTGGCATCAGCGGTAATGGTGATGATCTCGTCCAGAGCCCCTGGATTCTGTTGCAGTACCAACAGGTTGTTGCTGAGCATGTCATGGAACCGGATGTCTTTGGCATTTTCGGCTAGATAACGATAGGTTTCTAGGGAGGGATCGTTCAGGAATTGATTGAGCAACGCCATCATAGGGTGAATCTGGAAGAAGATGACGATATAATGTACCAGTGCTGCGCCCAGTCCTGTGATGAAGTAGTAGATGAGGAACCGCTTGGTGCCCCAGGTGTTTTCCACAGCCGCACCGAACATCCACAACGCGAACATGTTGAAGAAGAGATGACTGAAATTGGCGTGCATGAACATGTACGTGACAAACTGCCAGACACGGAAATCGGGCGCTGCCATGTAGTGCAAACCGAGCCATCTGGTGAGGTCGTGGTTGCCGTTTTTGGCGAAAACTAGGGTGGCCAGAAAGACCAATACGTTGATGATGAGCAGGTTCTTGACCCCGGGAGGGAGTATTCTGAAACCGCCCATCCTGATTTGATTATCCATAGGTGATGGTTTCAGTTTTAGGAGTGCAAAGATACAAAAAAATGAGTTTAGAGTTTATAGTTTATAGAATGATGTTAAGATTAGGAGACGGGGAACAAGAATGGGTATTGATAATTTTGTATTTTTGCTGCATGAAGAAATCCATAATCTTACCCCACTGCAAGAGCCTGCTGATCCGTAAGTTGATGCTGCATTATGTCGAAACGGGTGAGGTGATGGCGGTGTCGCCCGACGAGTGCTCCGATGTGCAGGTGACACACAGAGCGCTGATGACAGTCCAGGCTTCGGAGGGCGACACAGTGGATGTGGCCGATTGCGGGGCGGCATATCGCTTCATGATGGCCCTGCTGGCGGTTACGCCTGGCCGCTGGCTGCTGACCGGAACCCCTCGGCTGCTGGAGCGGCCCATGGAGGAACTGGTGGAGGTGCTCTCGGGTATCGGCGCAAACATCCGACGAGTGTCCGATGGCTGGCTCGTTGAAGGGAAACCCTTGCAGGCGGAGATGCTGACCATCAATTGCTCCCGCAGCAGCCAGTTCGCCTCCGCGTTGCTGCTCATCTCATCGAAACTTGGACTTAAGAAGTTGAACATCGTTCCAGCGAATGCCGGCTCGCTCTCGTATGTGCGCATGACACTCGCGTGCCTGCATGAGCAGGTGGATGTGCCTGGCGTGGAGCCTCCATCGGAAATTGACCGGCTGCCCGGCGATTGGAGTGCAGCAGCATTTTGGTATGCCCAGTCATTACTGCATCCTGGCGAGGAGTACGAACTTTGTGCATTGTCCTTGCCCTCTTTGCAAGGCGATGCAGTGCTGGCGGAATGGTTTGCCCGCATGGGCGTGCAGTCAACAGCTACAACGCAAGGTGTCCGTGTATGGGCCAATGGCAAGCCCGAACTTCCGCCAATGACCTTTGATGTGGCCGATCATCCCGATTTGGTTCCCGTATTGGCTGCATTGGCCTGCCGGCTGCCCGCGGATTTCACATTTCTGCATATCCGAAACCTGCGCTACAAGGAATCCGACAGAGCCGAACAACTCGCCGAACAGCTTGCACCGTTTGCTGAAATTATGGATTTGCAGGAAGATATACTGAGAATAAAGGGAAAATCAAAAATATTCTGGTCACAGCCACCATATCGTTTTCATACAATGAACGACCATCGCCTTGCCATGGCGTTTTTGCTTTTTGGGAAAGAAGCCCAACTGGATAACATAACGTGCCTGCGGAAATCATATCCCGCATTGATCACGCTTATCTAATCATGGTGGAAGTATAAACGAAAAGTGCAGTTCAATTTCTGCTTACTCTTCCAACTGCAACTTCACATCGTTCAGCACGTTCATGTAGTTGATGAAGGCTTGGTAAGGTGATGAATAGACTTCAAAATTACGTTTTACGAAGCGGTGCCCGAACCATTTGGAACTCATGAAGTTGAAGTGGTCGGCGGCTTGCAGTTGCAACCAGCATTGCTTGGCGGTTGTATTCTTGGACTTCTTGTAGAGATCCTGTAATTTGAACAACTGCTGGAATGCCTCCTGTTGCAAATCGTTGCCAATCCATTCGTGGGTGTCCTTTTCTTCTCCGGAGCACGAAATGGGCCACGGCGCGTGCATGGTCGATGTGGCAAGATTCAGATTCAGTACCTCCTGCGGCGTAATGAAGCTGTAGTCAGGATTCTGGGAGAGCTGATCAACCAATGCGCGGAAGAAATCAAAGATTCCCGTGTCTTCCGTGTAATGCTCACCAATGGTCTCGTAATCCCAGAACAGGTTGATGAGCGGAGCCTCACTGCCGTGATTGCAGTTATTCAGGTAACTGATGTATTTTTCCGCTGTAAGCGGGTACTGGTCCCAGCTCTTGTCTTGGAAACGCAATGTGATGTCATCACAGATTCTGTACGGGCGAAGGAGCAGACGCACATCCGTCTGATAAGGGTTGCAGTACAGGTAGAAAGGACTCTTCCAACCCAGAATATGACGTGCGCCTTCGGTCAGCACCACGCGGTAGCCAGCATCTCCCAACCACTCGCCAATCTCGTCCGAGTAGATGACCTCCGTGTTGCAGAAGGACACGGGTTTCACACCGAAAGTCTCATCCAGCAGCATTTCCTGCAGCTTCACCTGTTCCATAAACGGTTCTTTGCCGTATAGGGAGGCAATACTGTGTGTGTAGGTGTTGCCCGTGATTTCCACGCAGCCCGTGGCAATCAGTTCCTTGAAGCTCTCAAGGACCTCAGGACAGTAGTTCTTGAACAGCATGATGGAACTACCTGAAATGCTGAAACTGAGTTTGAACTTGCCAGGATGCTTTTTGATCAGCTCCAACATCATCTTGTTGGCCGGCAGGTAGCAACGCTCTGCCAAGCGGCGGGTCAGATACTGGTTCTGATAGTCGTCAAAGTAATCGTGATTCTGATTGATGTCAAAGAATCTGTACGTTCTTAACCGATAGGGTTGACTGATCTGGAAATGGAAGCATATCCTATTCATAGCGCAAGGTTTTTTCGTATATGACTTTCAGTTTTTTTGCAACATTTTCCCATTTGAGGTTATTTACCTCTTCTGCGCCTTTCACGCTGAACAGATTGGAAAGGGCCGGGTAATGGAGAAGCCCGTAGATGGCGTCGGCGGTGGCATTGATGTCCCAGAAATCCACCTTGATAGCGTGCTGGAGCACTTCGGCCACGCCCGATTGCTTGGAGATGACCACGGGCACTTTGGCGCGCATGGCTTCCAACGGCGAGATGCCGAACGGCTCCGAGATGGAGGGCATGACATAGACATCGCTCATGCCGAACATCTTGTCGATGTCGTCACCGCGCAAGAAGCCGGTGAAGTGGAAACGGTCAGAAATGCCCAACTCCGCCACACGCGTGATGATGTGCTGCATCATGTCGCCGTCGCCAGCCAGCACGAAGCGCACGTTGGGATCTTTGTCGAGCACCAGTTTGGCGGTCTCCACAAAGTAATCGGGGCCTTTTTGGAAGGTAACGCGGCCCAGGAAGGTGACGATTTTCTCTTTCACGAACTTGTCGCGGGTGACCTTCTTGTCGCTGGGCACCACGGCGTTGTGCAGGGTATAGACCTTGTTGGCGTCGATGCCGTATTTCTCGATGACGATGTTGCGGGTGAGGTCGCTGACGGCGCACACGGAGTCGGCGGCGGACATGCCCTCGCGCTCCATGTTATAGACGATGTCGTTGCGGTTGTTCTCGCCCGAGCGGTCGTATTCCGTAGCGTGGATGTGCACCACCAGGGGCTTGCCGCTCACGCGCTTGGCTGCAATGCCCGCGCGATAGGTGAGCCAGTCGTGTGCATGGATGATGTCGAACTCTTCGTTGCGGGCAATCTCGCCGGCAATCTCAGCGTAACGGTTCACCTCTTCCATCAAGTTCTTGCCGTAACCACCGCTGAAGATGTATTTGCGCTTGGTGGCATCACCGCTTTGGATCAAACCACTGTCAATCTGGTTCACCACGTTGTAATAGTCGTCCAACCCGACGTAGGGTACTAGTCGGGAGTTGATCTGAATGAAGGAGGTCTCCGGATGACGGGTGTAGAATTCTGCATGACGCGGATCCACCTCCACGTCGCTGGCATTGATGATCTTGGTATAAGTCTGGTCTTCGTCGCCCGAGGCTTTCGGCATGACGAAGATGACCTCCACGCCATTCATCGCAAGCCCTTTGGTCAGCCCGTAGCAGGCTGTGCCCAAACCTCCTGATATATGCGGTGGAAACTCCCACCCGAACATGAGTACCTTCATATTCCTGTACTTTAAGATGTTTCTAATAATGTTCAATTCTCCATTTCATGTAGAGCAGTGCTGCGACGCTCCAAGCCTGCGAGATGCAGCCGTTGGGTTTGTGTGGCGGGTCGCCGTCTGTGATTTCGGCAATGGTGGAGATGCCATAGCTGGTCATGCAGTTGTCGAACTTATAGAGGATTCTCTGCAAAGCAGGAATGGCGGATTTCTGATAGACTGCCAACATGCCGTCGGTGAACGGGAACAGCAACCATATCCAGCAGGTGCCCTGATGGTAGGCGGCGTCGCGCTCGGCCTGGTTGCCCATATAGTGGCCCTTGTATTCGGGATCGTTGGGCGAGAGCGAGCGTATGCCCTTGTCGGTCAGCAACTCCTCGCAGGTGCGCTTCAGAATCAGCTGGCGGATCTTCTCGCTGATGGGCGAGTAGGGCAGGGATGTCACAATCATCATGTTGGGACGGATCTGGAAGTTCTTGTAATCCCCATCCACATAGTCGGCCAGATAGCCGATCTCCTTCGACCAGAATGTCTCTTTGAAAACGGCCGGAAAGTCTTGCACCATCGGTTCCCAGTCGTAGATGAAGTCGCTGTCCTTGGCATGATGGGCCATCTCCAAGGCGAATTTCATGGCATTGTACCACAATGCGTTGATTTCCACTTGGCAGCCTGTCCTCGGCGTGATGGGGTTGCCATTCACCACAGCGTCCATCCAGGTGAGCGCAAGACCCGGGCCTCCGGCGTAAATCAGGCCGTTGTCCAGCATCCGGATGTTGTTGAGCGTGCCGTGACGATAAGCAGTCAGAATCTTCTTCATCGTCTCGCCGTACTCTTTCCAAATCTTCTTCTCAGAGTGCGTGGCTTCGGCGTACAGCTGCACCGCCCGGAAGAACCATAACGGAGCATCCACGGAGTTGTAGGCTGCATTTTGACCACTGCCGATGTTGGGGAACAAGCCCTCTTTCATGTCCTCGATCATGGAGTCCAGAATCTCTTTGCACAAATCGTTCTTGCCCAAGGCCAATGTCAGGCCCGGCAGAGCGATGAAGGTGTCGCGACCCCAGCGTCCGAACCACGGATAACCGGCAATTACTTCCGTCTTGCCGTTGCGCTTGACGATGAACTGCTCAGCCGCATTCTGCAGACAATTGAAGAAAGAAGAACGCGACGTGTGGTGGCTGACATCCTTCTTGTAGAGATTGGCAATCTCTTCCGGATGAATCGGCTCCGTGCCGATGGTGATGTAAAGTTCCTTGTCTTTGACCTCCGCCGTGAGCACGCCTGGTGTGTAGAGATCTTCCACACCTTCATAACCACGGTTCAATTCCTCTTCATATTCGATGTTATAGAACCAATCCGGATGATGCTGATAGGAAACAGGGGATGAAAACTGCAGGTAAATCGGTGTGTAATTGTTGTACAGACAGTATCCCACACCGTTGTCCACACTCTCAAACTGCGTGTTTACCTGCGGGTTGGCATGCGTGAGCTGGTGTATGCTGCGGAATGCCAACAGAGGCTGGAATTGGAAAGAGGCAGACTCGTAATTGTCGAGCATCGTGTATTTGATGATGAGCCGGTCGGAATCCTTCAGGAACAGGATTTCTTTCGTGAAATTGAACTTGCCTACACGATAGAGATAGGTCGGGATGTTGTCGGCTGTGAAATGTTGCAAATATTTGTTCCCTTTCGGATGGATGACGCCCCCCTTGAACTGGTTCATGCTGAGGTGGAAATCCATGTTGTTGACCACGATGCTCTCGTTGAGGTTGGATACCAGCACGTGACGCTCGTGGTCAATCTTGTCTTGTGGAACTATAAAGAGCCCGTGGTATTTGCGGGTGTTCAGGCCAACCAGCGTGGTGTTGGCGAAAGCTCCCGTGTTGCTGCATCGTAATATCTCTCTTGATTTTGAGAATCCGATATTGACGAGTTGCTCTTTGTCAAATTCTATGTAGCTCATTATAAATGTTTTTTACGTTATTCTTGAATAAAATTCATCATGTTTACGGCAGCGGCGCGGGCATCTTGTATGGTATCGTTGACGCTAGATGGACGCTTGCAAGCGCCAGCCACGAAAAGACCTTCTTGAGCAGTCATGTTGTCCTCCAAATGCTCCGACTTGCTTTGGGCAAAGCCGTATAGACCGTCGATGCCGGCTGACTGGCTGAGTTGTTTCGTACCATCGGAGGCACACATGCCTACCATCAAAACCAGCAGGTCGGTGTTCAGATTCAGCGGCAGCCCCATCAAGGTGTCCTCGGCCTTGATTTGCACGCGGTTGTCGTAGGTGGAGGCAGCTTCGGAGATGCGGCCACGCACGAAATTCACCCCGTATTCTTCCTGGGCTGTGCGGTACATCTCTTCAAAGCCCTGGCCCCACATCCGCAAGTCCATGTAGAACACATAAACGTCAGTGTCCGGAAGCATCTTCTTGATTTCGATAGCCTGTTTCACAGCGGTAACGCAGCAAACCTTGGAGCAATAGTGATTGCCCGACTTCTCATCGCGAGAGCCCACACACTGCAAAAAAGTGATTTGCTTGGGCTTGTCGCCGTTCACATTCACGATATGCTCCTCTTTGATCATCTTCTCCAACTCCAATGAGGTGATGACACCTTTGTAGATACCATAACCCAACTCCTCTTTTTGGTGGGCATCGAAAACGCGATAGCCGGTGGCCAGCAGCACGTATGGAAAGTTGTATTCTTGTTGCTTGTCGTCCGTCAACAGCCAGCCGTTGTCTTTTTTCTCCAATTTTACAATGGGCGTGTTCAGACGGAGTTCGATGTTGGGATTCTTCAGTTTGGCATCCAGTCTGGCAGCCAGATCCTCAGCAGAGGAAAAATCGGGGAACAACAAAGCTTTGTCGTGAATGTTTGACAAGGTTTTCTCCGATTTCTCAAACAGGGTGATATGATGCTTCCCGGCCAGAATGGAGGCCGCTTCAATGCCGGCAGGACCGGCTCCGATAATCGCTATATTTAACATTAGTTTTCTTATCTAAATCTTTTATCTAAAATCTCTACTCACTTACTCCTTTAATCTTTTAATCTTCTAATCTTCTAATCTTCTAATCTCTAATCTCTACTACACCTTCAGCACACTCGGCTTCTCCGGCTTTGGCAGAATTCTGCCGGAAATGCCCTTGTATTTTGAATCCGGGTCGTATTGGACACCGATTTTGTTGAGCAGGCTTTCGCATTGAACTTGGTGCAACTGAAGTCCCAGCACCCAGGGATCGTAACCCAGCAACAAACCGGCCAGCTCCTCGTAAGTGAGCACGGGGATGCCGTAGCCGTCTTTGTCGTAAGTCTTGTGCTCCATCTCGGCGATGGTGTATTGCCATTTGTCCAGAAACATGGCGCATCCCGGGCAGTTGGCCACGATGAAGTCAGGTTCGTAGGGCTCCATGGATTCGAATTTCTTCTTGGAGTTGGCCACGGAGTACCCCCGGTTTTCCTGTACCAGATATTGGCGGAACCCGAAGCCGCAGCAGTGACGACGCTCGGGGTAGTCCACCACTTCGCCGCCCCAGGCCTCGATCATGCCCGCGAGCACGTAAGGAAACTCGGCATTGCCGACACCATGCTTCGGGAATATCTTGGCGTAGTGGCAGCCGATGTGCTCCACGCCGCGCAGAGGCTTGCCCGTGAAACGGTTCACCAGCTGGTATTTCATCTTCTCCTTCAGATCAAAGCGGAACTTGTAGATGATGTCCGACGGGTGGGCGATATTCTTGGGCTTGTCAAACTCTCGGCCGGTGGCCTTGCGCAAAAGTTCGCGCGCCTGCTCCAGCAGTTGCGGGTTCTCGTTCCATTTCTCGATAATCTCCGTCATCACGCCGAAGGAAGTGACACATGATGGTACGTAGTTCTCATAGCCCTTTTCTGTCATCAGGGAGAACAAACGGGCCACAATGGTCATGGTAGTCTCAAATGGCACCACGTCCGAGTGATAGCCTATGCCCGTGCAGGTGTGCTGGTGGGAGGAATCATATATGTCCTTCCCTAAATCGTTGCGCAATATGTTAAGGAACGCCGCCTCAGAACCGGGAAAGAAGGTCTGCCGGATGCAGCTCCTTTCATAAAAGTAATGGTCGTCGGCGATGGCTTTCTGATACTCGTTCCAGTAGCGTTTTTCCATAGTCTATTCTTCAAAAAAATGATTAGCAAAAATACAAAAAAAAAGCACCGACCACATAAAAATGGTCAGCGCTTTGATTTTTTTTTGAACTCCACGTACGGCCGTGCGCGGAATCCAAAATTCAGACTTTCATCACACCTTGATTTCTACGTCAACGCCGCTGGGCAGTTCAAGCTGCATGAGAGCGTCGATGGTCTTGGTGGTTGTGCCGTAAATGTCCAGCAATCTTTTGTAGGTGGAGAGCTGGAATTGCTCTCTGGATTTCTTGTTTACAAAAGTGGAGCGGTTTACGGTGAAAATCTTGGTGTGTGTTGGCAGTGGAATAGGGCCAACCAGCACAACTTTGTCGTCCTTCACACCATTCACGGTCTTGACGATCTTTTCAGCAGATCTGTCAACCAAGGTGTGGTCGAATGATTTCAATTTGATTCTAATTCTGTGACTCACTTTTTTTTGTTTTTAATTAAATATTACGTAATATGTTTTAAAACTGTTTTTCTATAAAATAAATCTTCCTACATTCATAATATAATCTTTCACTTCGGGCGGAACCTCAGCGTACTTCTGGAATTCCATGCTGAAGGTGGCACGTCCTTGACTGATAGAGCGTAGCGTGGTCACGTATCCGAACATCTCGGCCAACGGCACCTGGGCAGTGATGACTTGGAAGCCGACTTTCGCGTCGATCTGCTCCAGAACGGAGCGTCTGCGGTTCAAGTCGCCGGTTACATTTCCGATGTACTCGTCAGGCGTTGTGATCTCCACTTTCATGATGGGTTCCAGAATGGCGGTCTCCATTTGCTGGAGAGCATCGCGGAATCCTATCTTGGCGCAGATTTCGAACGACATTGCATCGGAGTCTGCCGGGTGGGTCTCGCCATCCAGCACCGTGACAGCCATGGCTTCCACGGCGAAACCGTATTTGCCGTTCATCATGGCCATCTTGAATCCCTTCTCAGCACCTGCCAGATACTCTTTCGGTATGGCACCACCTTTTACCTCGCTCTTGAATTGCAAGCCCTTGGCGTCAAACGGAAGCGGCTGCAGCTCAAACACCATGTCGGCGAATGATCCCTTGCCGCCGTTCTGACGCTTGTAGGTCGCATGGTGGCGATGCGGTGCGGAGAGTGCTTCCTTGTAGGCCACACGGGGTTTGCCATGGTTGCATTCCACGTTGAACTCGCGTTTAAGACGGTCCAACAGGATGTCCAAGTGCAATTCCCCCATGCCGCTGATCAGGATCTGACCGGATTCCTCGTTTTCGGAAACCACAAATGTCGGGTCCTCTTCTGCGAGTTTGGTCAGTGCGAGCATCATCTTCTCCTCATCGTCTTTCGTTTTAGGCTCTATGGCGATTTGAATCACCGGCTCGGGAAAGACGATGTTCTCCAGCACAATCGGATGCTTTTCATCGGTCAAACTGTCGCCTGTGTGAATCTCCTTCATGCCCACGAGGGCCACGATGTTACCGGCTGACACGCTCTCCAACGGCTGTTGCTTGTTGGAATGCATCTGCAGGATTTTGGAGACCCGCTCGCGTTTGCCGCTGCTGACATTGTAGATGGTCTCTCCGGCTTTCAGGGTTCCGGAATAGACTTTGATAAACGTCAGCTTGCCGACAAACGGGTCTGTGGCGATTTTGAAGGCCAGTGCGGCAAAAGGCGCTTTCTCGTCAGCGGTCCGTGTCTCCTCTGCTTCAGTTTTCGGGTTGATGCCGGTAATGGCTGGCATGTCCGAAGGGGAGGGGAGATACATCACGATGGCGTCTAAAAGCTTTTGCACACCTTTGTTCTTGAACGATGAACCGCATAATACAGGTTCGATCTTGTGCTCCAGGGTAGCTTTTCGGATTGCGGAAACCAGCTCCTCCATGGTGATGCTTTCAGCGTCCTCGAAATACTTTTCCATCAGGGCTTCGTCGAACTCGGCGAGCGTTTCCAACAGCTGTGTGCGGTAGGTCTGCACGTCGTCGGCCATGTCCTGGGGTATTTCGATTTCGTGGTAGCTGGAACCTTGGTCTTCGTCGTCCCACTGGTAGGCTTTCATCTCCAGCAGGTCCATCACGCCAATGAACGAGTCCTCAACCCCGATGGGGAGTTGGAGGGGCAGCGGGTTGGCCTTCAGCTTCTCGCGGATCTGGTCCACGACGGCGTAGAAGTTCGCCCCGGAGCGGTCCATCTTGTTGACGTAGCAGATGCGGGCCACGTTGTACTTGTTGGCCTGACGCCAGACGGTTTCCGATTGTGCTTCCACGCCGCCAACGGCGCAGAAGATAGCTACGGCTCCATCCAATATTCTCAAAGAACGTTCTACCTCGACCGTGAAATCAACATGTCCCGGTGTGTCGATGATGTTGATTTTGTAGTCGGTTGACTGGTGTTTCCACATCACTGTGGTGGCGGCGCTGGTGATCGTGATGCCTCTCTCCTGCTCCTGCACCATCCAGTCCATGGTGGCAGTCCCCTCGTCAACCTCGCCGATCTTGTAGCTTTTTCCGGTGTAGTAGAGGATTCTTTCCGTGGTAGTCGTCTTGCCAGCGTCAATATGGGCCATGATGCCGATATTCCGTATGTTGTGCAAGTCTTCTGCCATCGTTCTTCTGTTACCGAAAATACTATGAATGTAAAAAGTTTATTACATGCGCATGTGGGCGAATGCCTTGTTGGCTTCGGCCATTCTGTGGATTTCCTCTTTCTTCTTGAAGGCGGCACCCTCAGACTTGTAAGCGGCCATGATTTCCTGGGCCAGCTTGTCGGCCATGGTTTGCTCGTGACGCTTGCGTGCGAAAGAGATTAAGTTTTTCATACCTACGGATTGCTTTCTGCCCGGCTTGATTTCCTCAGGAACCGGAAGGGTCGTACCACCGACGCGCTTGCTCTTGACTTCGACGCTGGGGGTTACGTTCTCCAAAGCCTTTTTCCAAACCTCAAGGCCGTTCTCGCCGGTCTTCTCGGAAACGATGTCGATGGCTTTGTAGAAAATTTCGAAAGCAAGGTTTTTCTTGCCTTTCAACATGATGTTGTTGACGAATTTCGTTACTTTTTCGTCGTTGAACTTCGGATCAGGAAGAATGATCCTTTTTTTTGCGTGTGAATTTCTCATTTTCTTGTATCTTCAATAAATGTTATTTACTCTTGAATCGCCAATCCCGGCGTTCAATTTACTTTTTTAAAGGATGAATTTTAATTACTTCGCAGCCTTTTTAGGTCTCTTGGCACCGTATTTGGAGCGTCCTTGCAGACGACCGTCCACGCCGGCAGAGTCCAAAGCACCACGGACGATGTGATAACGCACACCGGGAAGGTCTTTTACACGGCCTCCGCGCACCAGCACGATGCTGTGTTCCTGAAGGTTGTGGCCTTCGCCCGGAATGTAGGCGTTCACCTCTTTTCCGTTGGTCATTCTAACTCTCGCCACCTTACGCATGGCTGAATTCGGTTTCTTCGGGGTTGTGGTGTAAACCCTCAAACAAACGCCGCGTCTTTGCGGACAGGCATCCAATGCCCTTGACTTACTCTGAGAAGTCAGTCTTTTTCTTCCTTTTCTTACTAATTGTTGAATTGTAGGCATACAATTTGATTTGTTAAACTTTTAATTTTTAATGATAAAAACCCAATTTTTTTGGGGCTGCAAAAATACACTTTTTTCAATATCAAACACTTGAAATATCATAAAAAAAACGAGCCTTTGATTTTTGGCTCGTTTTTTTACTTTAGCGTTTCTTCACGCCAGGGTTCACAGGAGATGGTCCTTCGGCTTTTTTCTTCTCGGCTTCGGCCTTTCTCTTGCTGATCATGTCCCGCTTGTATTTCTCGTCAATGTTGTAGAAATCCTGGATGTGGCGTGGCGTGAGTATGGATTTCAGCTTTTTATAGAACGACAGTTCCAAATTGTGCATGTTTTTGCGGAGCTCGAATTTCTGATCCTGAAGGTAAGCAAGGTCCTTTTCGGAGAGTTTATCAATCATTTCCTTGTTCTTGCCCGGCTCTTTCAACTTGATGCCACGTTTTTCCAGATTCTTCTTGTAGGCTTCGTGGTATTTGATCTCGTTGTTCAGGAATTGTCCGTAGGCGGGCCAGAAAAGCTTGGCCTCCTGTGGGGTCAGTTTCAGATTGAGCTGCATGTTGGCGATGCGCTCTTTCTTCATTTTTTCTGGGTCTGTCTTTTCTTGCGCGTACGCAAAACTGAAGCATACTGCCAGCAGGCAGATCGTGCAAAAAATACGTTTCATAGTGATATGGTTTTAGTAGTTTAAATAATCCATTTGCGCCAGCTCGGTGCTGTAGTAGTCAACCATCTGTTCCTCCAGTTGGCCCTCCTGGATTTCTGTCTTGACGATGTCCTGATGACGACTGTCGTCTTGCTGTATGTACCGGACCACGGAGATACTGCAGATGACAACGGCCAAGGCTGCGGCTACGGCGGATAACCAGATGCTTTGTCGTTTAGTCTTGTCCTTACGGATCTGATTCATAACCTGTTGTGGAAACTGATCAAAGTATCCTTCTGGAACCTTATACTGTTCTTCTTTCTTTATTGTATCTAAATCTATCATGCCTGTATTGGGAATAAACAGTTAATATGACTTGGAAGAAGCTAAAAGGTTAAACGCTCTGATAAATTTTTTTTGATTTTTTCTGCGGCGAAATGGTAGGATGCTTTCAAGGCACTTTCGGAGGTGTCGAAAATCTTGGACATTTCCGCGTAGGGAGTCTCGTCGTAATAGCGCATGGTGAACACGGCACGCTGCTTCGGCGGAAGCTTTACAATTTCCTCTTGCAGAAGCTGTTGTATCTCATTGGGAGACATGGAATTGACTTCCGGTTGGCTGACCACCAGAAAATTGGTGTAGCTGTCGTCGGACAGATTCAGCAACTTCTTTTTCTTCTCAATGAAGGTCAACGCCTCGTTGACGCAGATCTTGGTTATCCAGGTTTTGAGACTGGACTCGCCACGGAACCGGTCAAGGTTCTTCCAGATTTTGATGAACACGTTCTGGGATACATCGTTGGCGTCTTCGTGCAGCGACACGATGCGACGGGCATTGTAATACACGACCCGCTGGTACTTCTTGACCAACAGCTCAAAGGCCTGTTCTTTGGTCTTGGCATTGGCGAACAGGGAGAGTATGAATTCGTCAGTGGCTTCCGGCATAGGGTTTATTGTTTGCGGGCGATAGCTTGTTTGCAGGCATCCACAATATGATCAGTGTCTAGACCGTATAGTGTCATCAGCTCATCGGGCTTGCCACTCTCGCCGAATTTGTCATCTACAGCGACCATCTCGATGGGTACGGGCAGTTTGCGTGCGGCGAGCTGGCCAATAGCGTCGCCCAGACCGCCGTTGCGCAGATGCTCCTCGGCAGTCACCGCACACTTGGTCTTTGCCAGACTTGCGAGCACAGCCTCTTCATCCAGCGGCTTGATGGTGGTGATGTCCAAAACTTCCACGGAGAAGCCTTGTTCTTCGAGGATGTATGCGGCCTGCACGGCAGGATATACCAGATGCCCCGTGGCCAATATCGTCACGTCATGGCCTTCGTTCATCTTGATGGCCTTGCCGATAATGAATGGCTGGTCTGCAGGGGTGAAGTTCGGCACGGATGGACGTCCGAAACGCAGATACACGGGTCCGTTGTACTCAGCGGCGGCCAGCGTGGCCATCTTGGTCTGGTTGTAGTCGCACGGGTTGAGGACCACCATGTTGGGGAGCATTCTCATCAAGCCAAGGTCTTCCATCATCTCGTGGGTGGCGCCGTCTTCTCCGACGGTCAGCCCTGAATGCGATGCGCAAATTTTCACGTTCAGATTGGAATAGGCTACCGTCATGCGGATCTGGTCATAGACCCGGCCGCTGATGAATCCGGCAAATGCAGCCGCAAATGGGATCTTGCCGCTCAACGCCAGACCTGCCGAGATGCCAATCATGTTGGCCTCCGCAATGCCGACTTGGATGAATCGGTCCGGGTATGCCGCTTTGAAATCACCCATCTTCACACTGCCCGTCACATCGGCAGTGAGCGCGAAAACGTTGGGGTTGAGTTTGCCTGCTTCCACCAGCCCGGCACCGAAACCGGAACGGGTGTCTTTCATTTCTTCCGTGTATATTTTTTCCATGTCGTAAAAATTTTGCCCTGCAAAAATACGAAAATAGATTATTATCAGTTAATAAAAAAACTTTTTCTTTACAAGATGAAAGTTCAGCATATCATCGTATGCCTGATAATGTGTTGTATATTATTGGGTAACAGTGTGTTTGCTCAAGATTTTGAGCGGATGCGCATAGGTGTGTGTGTGCCTGAACAAATGCGCTTGAGGCTGGATACCCTGTCTGTCGTGCCCGGCACCTTCACTCTGCAGGGTGCGGACACCTCTCAATACCGCATTGACCATGTGACAGCAACGATTTACCTGACAGACTCTGCTTTGCTCGGCCGTCCGCTACATTATCAATACCGTGTTTTTGATCTGGATTTTTCCCGGCCCCGATTCCATAAGCAACCTTCGCTCATAGAATCTTCCATTCCTCAATTCCAATTGCAGACAGCTTCTTCTTCTGGCACTTTTTCGTCACTCCGCAGCGATGAGCTGACTACCAGCGGTTTCATCTCAAGGGGCGTGTCTGTGGGAAACAATCAGGACTTAGTGCTCAATTCGTCCCTCAATTTGCAACTGTCTGGCAAGTTATCCGAGGATGTTGAGATCGTGGCCTCCATCTCGGATAAGAATGTGCCGATCCAACCTGAAGGAAATACAGAATACCTGTCGAACATCAACAATATATTTTTAACATTATTAATTAAAGACCGTATTCGTATTGATGCCGGCGATATTATGCTTGCTTCGCCGAAAGACGATTTCCTGCAGGTTAACCGGAATTTGCTGGGTGTGAACCTGCGCGTGAATTCATCTTGGAAGAATATGTCTATGAATAATACCGTAGGCGGTGGCGTGGCCAAAGGCAAGTATGTCCGGCAGACTATCATTCCGCAGAACGGTGTTCAGGGACCGTATAGATTGTATGGGGAGAACAACGAGACCAACATTGTGGTGGTAGCAGGCTCTGAACGCGTGTATATGGATGGGGTGCTGCTGGTCAGAGGACAGGAGAATGATTATGTGATAGATTACAATACGGCAGAGATTACCTTTACACCAGCCATTCTGGTTACCACGGAAAAACGTTTGGTAGTGGAATTTGAATGTACCGACCGGCATTATACCAGATATAACCTGTTTACAAATAATGAGATGCAGATAGGTAAAGGTCATCCGCTTACCCTGAGGGTGAATTTTTATCAGGAACAGGATCTTAAAAACCAGTCCATCCAACCGGAATTGACGGACAATCACAAACTGTTTCTCTCCAGACTCGGAGATGCGGAAAACCAAGCCTTTTATCCCAATGCGGATTCAGCCGCCTTTTCCTCAGAAAGAGTGTTGTATTGTAAGAAAGACACTCTGGTGGCGGGCAAACAATATGAAATCTATGAGTATTCGGTCATCGATTCGATCCAGCTGTATCAGGTCGGATTTACGTATATGGGCAGTCATAAAGGTTCTTACAGGTTGCAGAGTAGTACGGTCAACGGCCGCGTGTTCGTATGGATTGCGCCACAGGACGGAGTTCCGCAGGGCGACTATGAGCCGGTGGTTCTGCTCACCACGCCGAAGCTGGTGCAGATGGCCACTATTGCTGCCGACTATCGTTTCAAACCAACGTCATTTCTGCATACGGAACTGGCTTTGTCCAATTATGACCGGAACATTTTCTCAAAGGCCGATGACCGGGATAATGTGGGTTTTGCCTACCTCCTCAGTGCCCAGCACGAGCAACCGCTTAAACGGAACGGAACTGATACCAGCCAGTGGAGATTGAAAACATCGTTGCAATGGCAGTTTGTCCATAAGAACTTCCATGCCGTGGAACGTTTCCGGGAGGTGGAGTTTGCGCGCAACTATAATCTGGATCAAGAGTATTCGGAAACCGCTTCCGAACAGATGCTGCAGGCAGTCATAGGTGTTGCTCGGCCCAAAGTCAGTGACACTCGGTATTCGCTCAATTGGTTGTCCCGGTTAGGCGTACTGAATGCCATCCGAAATGAAATATTTTCCCATAATGAATGGAATCATTTGTTGGCCCACACCCAGACCTCGTGGCTCTATTCTTCCGACAGTGTCCAAACCAGCTCCTTTGTCTCCTCTCGGAACAAGCTGTCCTACAGTTTCAAGAAAATCGAGGTTGGGGTGTCTGACTTTTTGGAACACAACGTGTTTCGTGAGGCTTTGACGGATTCGATGCGGTTGAATAGTTATGCTTTCAATGAGGCTTATGCCTATTTGAAAAATGCGGATTCTTCCATATATAAATACAACATTTCATATAAGAACAGGGTTGATTACTCTCCGCAAGACCAGCGGTTGTCTTTGACTTCAAGAATCCATGAGGTGAATGCCTCTTTTGCTTTCGACCGGATCAAGAACCAGCATTTCGGTTCGAGAGTGACCTATCGGAATCAGCAGTTGCGGGACTCCTTGGGCTGGGGCAAGGCTGAAAACATGTTTGTGGGTAATGTGGAGTATTCAGGAAGATTTTGCAGGAATGCCATCATCTTGAGTACTTACTATGAAATGGGAAACGGTATGGAACAGAAGAAGCATTTCACGTACATCAAAGTGGCTGCTGGACAGGGCACGTATGTGTGGCACGACTATAATGGCAATGGGGTGGAGGAACTTGACGAGTTTGAGGTGGCTGCTTTTCAAGACGAGGCGGAGTATGTGAAAGTGTGGTTGGCAGGAACTGACTATGTGAACACATACAACACCCAGTTGTCTCAGAGCATTCAGCTGCGCCCTGCAGCCGTATGGCGTAACGAGACAGGCTTCAAGCGGTTTCTGGCCCGATTCTCCGATGTCATGATGTTGCGTTCACAGGCCAAGCAGTCGGTTCCTGTGTTCAATCCATTCCCGTTAAAACAGGAAGAGGACACGGCGTTGGTGAGCCACAGCTTTTCGTTGAACAACACATTTTCTTTCAATAACAGCAGCTCGAAATTCGCATTCGACGTGGTTGTGCAGGAGTCGAGAAACAAAGAACTGCTCTATTATGGCAATGAAACGGGAAAACTCTCCATGCAGCAGGTGGTTTTGAAGAGTTCTCCGCATAAAACTGTCTTTTTGCAGGCCTCATATTTGCATCAAATCAATCAGAACCGATCTGCCATGATGCTTTCACGGTGTTATACAATTCTTCAGCATACCGTCAGCGGCAATGTCCAGCTGCAGTTTTCCAACGCCTATTTTGCGTCTGTCCAGTACGCGTGGGGGTACAAGCGAAACATGGAAGGGGAAGAGTTTGTTCGGACGCATGACCTGAAAGCGACGTTCAACTACAAGATGCTCAAGCGCGGTGTGTTGTCCGCGACGCTACAATATGTTGGCATCCGAGGCGTTGCGCCCGGAGAATCGTCGGTCTCGTACCAACTGCTGAACGGGCTGTCGGTGGGACAAAATGTGCTCTGGGGGGTGGATTACCAGTGCTCCATCACGGATTATTTGCAGATATCGTTACAATATGAGGGCCGAAAAGCACAAAATAAACGCTCTGTCCATACTGGTGGGCTCTCCCTCAAGGCGCATTTTTAAATGTTAATTTTTATTGACCTGATTCTAAATAGGTTAGAATATTTTTTAGGATAAAAAATAAAAAAAGAAGAAGAAAGCAAAAAACCTAAAAAAATAATCGTATTTTTGTCGCTTGAAAAAAAATAATGTTCATTGCAATATGTAACTTATTTCAAAAACGGGAGTATAAGATTGTTCAGGAATAAAGAAAAACAGGTGATGGAATAAGTTAATATATTGAATGACAGTAAGATGTCAAACCACAATAACCAATTATGAATAAGGGAATTCATATAAGACGATTTGCGATTGTGCTGTTCTTCGCCATCTTTGCGGGTGAAGTGTGTTTTGCGCAGGACGATGTCCAATTCACACTTTTCCCATGGGCCACGTCATATTATAATGCGGGTGGTATTGGAGAACAGAACAATACATTGTGTTTTACTGCCATATACAATAACAAATACCTTGGATGGAATGATGTTTACATGCAGGGCGATTCCATTAGGAAAGAAAAAACCGCTCCTCAGGATTTCTATTTCAGTTTGGAGTCTTATCTGAAGAAACTGCATGGATCATTGGGCGTTACATTTGTGGAGGACATTATCGGTTATTACAATAACATCGGTGTTAAATTAGGTTATTCTTATAAATTGCGTATTGCGAACGGACATTTGGGGATCGGTGCCCAGATAGGCTTGTATAACCAGAAACTGAAAGACGGTGTTTCGTGGCGCCCAATCCAGACGGGCGATCCAGTGTTGGACAAACTCGGGGAATCCACCATGGATTTGGATTTCAGCTTGGGTTTGCAATACAAGTGCGACCAATGGTATGCTGGTGTCAGTGTGACGCAGCTCGCCAGCGCGTTTGACAAGAAGCGCGTGTTGCGTTTGGCCGGCAATCAGGATTACATTTCCCGCAATCCCCAGATGTATTTCCATGGCGGTTATACTTGGATTATTCCGTCCAATCCCAACTGGGAGATTATCCCTCATGCCATGGTGAAAACCGATTTCAAAACGTACCAGATCGACCTTATGGGTTTGGTGAGATATAACGGCCTCTTTTGGGGCGGATTGGGGTATCGTATCAACGACGATATCTCTCTTATTTTTGGCACCCGGCCGTTCTATAACTCCTCCAACACCTACCTGAAAGGATTGGAGGCAGCGGTCTCTTACGGCATCACCACCAACAGCCTTGCCTACCGCACGAACCGCAGCTTCGGTGACGTGGAAGTGATGATCCGCTATTGCTTTGATATCTACAAGCCGGAGGTGTTCTCTGGCTATGGATCAACCAGAAATATCTACAAAAATCAGTATTAAAAAATAAATTAGGCCAATTCACGTTAGGAAAAATATAAATTGCAATAAAATGAAAAGGGTAATTATTATGCTCGCAGTGACGATGGTAGTGCTCACGTCCTGCAACAACGGCGGCGACGGCCAGTTGGTCGGCGTGAAGGACCGTCCGACTTTTTCTGACCTTGAACCTTACGGTATGGTGTATATCCCCACCGGACACTATGTGATGGGTGGTGGCGACCAGGATGTGCCGTTTGCGTTGACTCAGCAGTCCAAAAATGTGACTATCGGCGCGTTTTGGATGGACGAGACGGAAATCACCAACAATGAGTACCGTCAGTTCGTGCACTGGGTACGCGACTCCATCGCACATGTCCTGCTCGGTGATGCCGAAATCGACGAGGCTGAAAAATACGGCCACTATTTGAAATACACGAAAGGTGAGAACGAGGGTGAAATCATGGAACCCAAGTTGATCAACTGGAAAGAGGAGATTCCCTGGGATTCCGACAACGAAGAGGTCCAGGCAGCCCTCAGCCCGCTGTTCAACAAGGTGAACACCCGTTTTTATCACTATCGTCCCAATTTGACGAATGTCTCCATGTTCAACTATGAGTATTGGTGGTATGACTATCGCAATTATCGCGATCCCAAGAATCCTGATAATTTCGGAGCATCTACCAAGGAATTTGACAAGGAAGGCAGTGATTACGGTGGATTGTATGCCAACCGTCCCAGCAGCATGGGCAATGGCTACCAGCGTTTTATCAAGCATGAGGTGGTGAACATTTACCCTGACACCTTGTGCTGGGCGCATGACTTTGTCTATTCCTACAATGAGCCGATGATCCTGAACTACTTCTCCAACCCGCAATATGACAATTACCCGGTTGTGGGCGTGAGCTGGCAGCAGGCCAAGGCCTTCTCTCACTGGAGAACCCAACTCCGTATGTCGTGGCTTTTCTCCAAGGACTATGCCAACGAGCAGGAATTCAGACTTCCCTCCGAAGCGGAGTGGGAGTGGGCTGCGCGCGGAGGCAACTCTCTGGCAAGCTATCCGTGGGGTGGTCCTTACACGACCAACAGCAACGGCTGCTTCCTGAGCAATTTCAAACCTCAAAGAGGTAACTACATCGCAGACGACAACTTCTATCCCAGCATTGTGGCTCACTACTATCCCAACGATTGGGGCTTGTTCGACATGAGCGGCAATGTGGCCGAATGGTGCGAGGATGCTTTCGACAAGTCGGCTACGAACTTCACCCATGACATGAACCCGCAATATACCTACTATGCTAAGAAGGACGACTCTCCTGCCAAGAAGAGAAAAGTGATCCGCGGTGGTTCGTGGAAGGATGTGAGCTACTATACGACGGTGTATGCACGTGCGTATGAGTATCAGGATACCTGTAAGTCTTACGTCGGATTCCGTAATGTCCAATCCTTCATGGGCCGTCAGAGAGGCGACAATGCATCCAAGAACGCATCTCACATTTACTAGAAAATTCAAAAATTATTAACACATAAATCATTAACCAAAATCGTTAAAAAAAATGAATGCAATTGACAGATTAGTTAGAACCAATGGCTACAAGAACTTCATGGCTAAATTGTACGGATGGGGTGCCGCAGTTGTGATTTGCGGTGCTTTGTTCAAGATCCTTCACTGGCCGGGTGCTAACATCATGCTTATGGTCGGTATGTTCACTGAAACTATCATTTTCTTCTTCTCTGCTTTTGAACCCTTGCATGTTGAGTACAACTGGGCGTTGGTCTATCCTGAATTGGCAATTGCGGAAGAACCGGCTGAGCCCAGCAAGAGAGAAAAGAAGAAACTGGCCGCCAAGGGCGAAACCCCGACACAACAACTTGACAAGATGCTGGAAGAGGCCAAAATTGGTCCCGAACTCATTGAAAGCTTGGCAACTGGTATGAGAAACCTGAGCGACAACGCCAGAAAGTTGGCCGGTGTCTCCGACGCCGCTGTGGCTACAGACAGCTTTGTGGGTAACATGACCAAGGCTGCAGAGTCTGTTCGTAACCTCACCCTCAAATATGACAAGGTTGCTGCTTCCCTGGATACTGACGGCAACGCATCTGTTGCTTACGTGGAAAGCCTGAAGAAAGCTACCAACGCTGTTAACCAGCTGACTGCCGCATACGAGCAAACCACTACTTACAAGGCTGAAATGGATAAGCTGACCAACAATATCGCTGCCTTGAGCAAGGTTTATGGTAACATGTTGGCTGCTATGGGTGTCAACCCGAACAAATAATCTAAATCATTCTTACAATCACTAATTTTAACTAAAATTTTTTAGAAAATGGGTGCAACAAATTGTCCGGAGACCCCGAGACAGAAAATGATTCAGATGATGTATCTGGTTTACACCGCCATGTTGGCTTTGAATGTGTCCACGGACATCTTGAATGCTTTCATCGTGGTGGATGATACCTTGCAGACTTCCACGCGTAATGCGACAGCTCAGAATAGCAACGACTATAACTGGTTTGAAAACCAAAAACTCCTCCTTGGCGAAGCCAAGATTCACGATGCTTATGCCAATGCCCAGAAACTGAAAAAAGAGACCAACGACATGGTGAAATATATCGAAACCATGAAGAAAGATCTCATCATGTATGTGGATGGTGACACGCTGGCAGAAACCAAGACCCCCGATGGCAAGAAAATCATGGCTCCTACTACCGTTGGAACAATGAAGGCCAAGGAGAATTTTGACAAGCCGACCGATTTCATGATCAACAAGGGCAACGCCAAGAAACTCACACAAAGAATCAGAGAATACAAGGCCAATGTCCTGAAACTTATCAAACCTGCCGACCGGGACAGAGTCTCCAAAGCGCTGGGGTTGGATGTGGACACCAAGTACAAAAAAGATGGCGTTGAACAAACATGGGAAGAGCACAACTTTGACCATATCATCGCAGCAGCAGCCGTGACCTTGCTTAACAAGGAGATCGGTGAGGTGCGCAATGCCGAGTCTATGATGCTCAACTACCTGAAAGCTTCCATCAGTGCCGACGACTTCAAGTTCGACCATGTGGAAGGCCGTGCTATCCCGAAATCCCAGATGGTGTTCTCTGGCGACAGCTATGAGGCTGACATTATTGTGGCCGCTTTCGATACCAAATCCACCCCGGAGGTTTACTACAAGATGGGTGTTGACACCTTGACCGAGGCTGGTCTTGCTGGCGCAACCAAGCTTGAAGGCGAGAATGGTGTGGTGAAACTCAAAATCGGTACCGGTGGTATCGGCGACCAGAAATATGCTGGTTTGATCAAGGTGAAAGCCCCGAACGGAGAAGACAAATACTATGGCTTCGCAGACAAATACACGGTGCTGAAACCTTCTGCTACCATTGCAGCTGACAAGATGAATGTGCTCTATGCTGGTATTGACAACCCGGTTTCCATTTCCGGTCCGGTTGATCCTGGCAAGTTGAGTGTTTCTTTCCCTGGTTGTACTGTTTCCAGCCTTGGTGCCGGCAAGTATAACGTGAAAGTCCCGGCCGCCATGATTGGCAAGACGGTGAACGCTACGGTTTCAGCCAGAGTGGGTGAGAGCACAAAGAATATGGGTGCTACCACTTTCCGTGTGAAGAAAGTTCCTAACCCGCGTGCTGTGTTGGGTGCTGGTATCCGCGGTGGCAAACACGCAAAGGGCGAGTTGATGGCCAACCCCGTCATCCGTGCAACTATGGGTGAGGACTTTGTCTATGACCTGAAGTGGAACGTCACTTCCTTCCGCGTGATTTTCGTCAGCAAAGGCATGGAGGATCCTGCTATGGCTTGCCAAGGCGGTGCTCTTTCCGAAGCTGTCAAGGCTAAATTGCAGAAGGCTCCGGCCAACACTGTCATCTACTTCACGGACATCAAGGCCACTTCAGAGGCTGGTCCTCGTACGTTGGATGAATTCTCTGTACGTATCAGATAATCAATTTAAAAAAATATTTATTATGAAAAAGTTTGGTTTATTGTTATTAGGATTGATGGCTGCCACATTTGTCTTCGCCCAAGATGACGAAGAGAGAGGCAGTACCATGGACCAACCCATCCGCAAGCCGGTTGAGTTCGCCTGGGAGCAGGTGGATGTGGGTGAGTTTTCAGACCCCATCGCCTATCCGCCGATCCGTCAAGCGGATGTAATGTACTATTACACCATTTGGAGAACGATTGATCTTCGTGAGAAAGTGAATCATCCTCTCTATTTCCCTTCTGAAACGAAAGGTACATGGAGAAGTTTGGCACAGACCATTTTCGATGCAATTGATATGGCCAATCCTGAGAGAACGGAAGGTGTACTTCCGGTGTATGCCGATGAGATGTGCACCATGCCCACTTCCCGTGAAGACCTCAGAGGCAATCTCTCTGAAATTTCCCAAATTCCCGAAATCGACCTGGAAACGGGCGAGGAAATCGGAATGAAGGAATTGGTGGTGGAGTATGAGCCCAAGCAGGTCATCTCCTACAATGTGAAAGAGATTTGGTACTTTGACAAGCAGGCTTCCAAGTTCTATGTTCAGATTTTGGAAATTGAACCCATCATTGAGCACGAGCGTCCCAGTGCATCTTCTTACGAATATGACGCTGAAGGCGGTTCTGATGACAATGATGTCAGAGGTACCATGATGAAGAAGAGAGTGGGCTACATTTATTACAATGAGCTCAGACCGTTCCTGGCAAAACAGGAGGTTTACAATGTGAAGAACAACGCACAGAGACTCTCTTACGACGATCTCATTACCTGGAAACGCGATTTTTCCAGCTATATTTACAAGGAAGCCAATGTGTATGATCGTGATATTCAAGATTATATCGCTAATTCTCGCGATCAGCGCATTGAATCCGAGAAAATCACCGACAGATTGCGCACTTTCGAAAGCGATTTGTGGGAATTTTAAGAATCAAACTTTTTCATAATAAAATGTCATGACGGGTGCCGTTCGGCACCCGTTTTTTATTACCTTTGCAACAAATTCTGAAACAATGATAGTAATCACTGGAGCTGCCGGGTTTATCGGCAGTTGTATGGCTGCGAAGATGAACGAGATGGGACGCGAGGACCTCATATTGGTGGATGATTTTTCCAAAGAGCACAAACGCCGAAACTGGGAGAATCTGAAATATGCGGACAAAATCGCACGCGACGATTTCTTTGCCTGGGCGGAGCAGAACGCCGCGCAGGTGGATTGTATCATCCACTTGGGAGCACGCACAGACACGACGGAGTTCGACTATTCTGTTTTTGAGGCTCTCAATGTCTATTACACCCAGCGGATGTGGACTTTTGCCGCACGCCACGGGATCCCCTTGCTGTATGCTTCCTCTGCCGCCACCTACGGTGCAGGCGAACTCGGATACGTGGACGATGAGAACTTGGCTTATAAACTCGCCCCGCTCAATCCGTATGGCCGTTCCAAAAACGAAATTGACAAGTGGATTCTCAAGCAGGCGTTGCAGCCACCATATTGGTATGGGTTCAAGTTTTTCAATGTGTATGGTCCCAACGAATACCATAAGGGGCGAATGGCTTCGGTTATCTTTCATTCCTTCAACCAGATCAAGGAGACCGGAAATGTGAAGCTGTTCCGCTCGCATCGTCCAGACTATGCCGATGGCATGCAGTTGCGCGATTTCGTGTATGTGAAAGACGTTGTGCGCGTGCTTTATTGGTTCATGGTGCACCATCCGCAGTCGGGAATCTACAATTTGGGCACGGGGCAGGCGCGCCCGTTCCTCTCTCTCGCGGAGTCCACATTCAGGGCTATGGGGCTTGAACCCAATATTGAGTTTGTCGATATGCCGGCGGATATTCGCGACAAATATCAGTATTTCACGGAGGCTTCCATGCGCAAAATGCGTACAGCAGGCTTCAAACGGGGCTTCTATACGCTGGAAGATGGAGTGAAATCGTATGTACGCCAATATTTGCTGAAAGGCAGGTTTTATGAATGAAAAATAAAAAAAATCATATTCTGAAAAAAAATGTGGTTTTGCAATGAAATTTTGCTATTTTTGTTTTCCGTTTAAAAAGGGGTTTTCCTATCATTACTAAACGATACCTTGAATTAAAACACTTTTTTGCGAATGAAAAATTTTACAGACAAGGAGATTCATCAGACGCTGAAAACCATATTCGGTTTTGATAAATTTAAAGGTGATCAATTGAAGATTGTCAAGGCACTTTTGAAGGGTAAAGACTGTTTCGTTATTATGCCTACCGGCGGTGGCAAGTCCATGTGCTACCAGCTGCCGGCCATGATGAAGGAGGGTACCGCCATTGTGATTTCCCCTCTGATAGCCTTGATGAAGAATCAGGTGGATGCCATCCGCGGCTTTGGCGCGGAAAATGGCATCGCCCACTTCCTCAACTCATCCCTCACCAAAATGGAAATCAACGAGGTGAAACAGGATTTGTTGGAAGGTAAGACAAAACTGTTATATGTGGCCCCGGAATCTCTCACCAAAGAGGAAAATGTCCAGTTTTTCCAGGATATCAACATCTCTTTCTATGCCATAGATGAAGCGCACTGTATTTCCGAATGGGGACATGATTTCCGTCCGGAATACAGACGTATCCGCGCCATCATTGAGAAGATTGGCCAGAAGGTGCCGGTCATTGCCTTGACGGCCACCGCCACTCCCAAGGTTCAGAGCGATATCCAGAAGAACTTGGGCATGGAGAAGGCAGAAGTGTTCATCTCATCATTCAACCGTCCCAACCTCTATTATGAAATCCGGGAGAAGACCAAGGATGTCGATAAGGAGGTGGTGAAGTTCATCAAAAACCATCCTGGCAAGTCGGGCATCATTTACTGCCTGAGCCGTAAGAAGGTGGAGGAACTGGCTGCTTTCCTGCAAGTTAACAAAATTCGTGCCCTGCCATACCACGCAGGCTTGGATTCCAAGACCCGAGTGCAGAATCAGGATGACTTCCTGATGGAGAAGGCAGATGTGATTGTGGCCACCATCGCATTCGGTATGGGTATCGACAAGCCCGATGTGCGCTATGTCATCCACTACGACATGCCGAAGAGTCTGGAAGGCTACTATCAGGAAACCGGTCGGGCCGGCCGTGATGACGGCGAGGGCCTCTGCATCGCTTTCTACGATTATAAGGATTTGCACAAGCTGGAGAAATTCTCCACCAAAAAAGCTGTCGCCGAGCAGGAGATTGTGAAGGAATTGTTGGCCGAAACTGCCTCCTACGCCGAATCGACCAGCTGCCGTCGCAAGCACCTCCTCCATTATTTCGGCGAGGACTACGGTGAGGAGAACTGCCATAACTGCGACAACTGTAACCATCCGAAGCCCAAGATGAATGCTTCTGATCAGATATTGCTTGCGTTGGAGGTCATCCAGACTGTGAAACAGCAGTTCAAGGAGGATCAGATTGTCGATATCATCACCGGCAACAAAACAACCTCCATCGTCAAGTTCAAGCACAACAAACTCAAACAGTTTGGCGAAGGTTCGGAGTACGATGCCAAGTTCTGGTCCAACATCATCCGATTGGCCATCTTCGACAATCTGATTGCCAAGGATGTGGAGAACTACGGATTGCTGAAGATCACGCCCAAGGGTGAAAAGTATATGGTGAATCCGTATTCCATCCAGACCATCAAGCCTGTGGTGGAAAAAGACGAGGATGAGGAGGATGTGATGGAAACCGGCGGTGTTGGTGGCGTGGAAGACGCTTTCGACACTACACTTTTCAGCTTGCTCAAAGACTTGCGCAAGATTATCTCCAAAGAGGAAAATATTCCGCCGTTTGTGATTTTCCAAGATCCTTCCCTGGAGGACATGTGTATTCAATATCCCATCACCATTGAGGAGATGACCCATATTTCCGGTGTGGGCGCAGGCAAGGCCCAGAAGTACGGACGCCGTTTCATTGAGCTGATCAAGAAGTATGTGGAAGAGAATGAGATTGAACGTCCTCAGGACTTCGTGGTACGCTCCGTGGTGAAGAAATCCGCCATCAAGGTGTTCATCATCCAAAGTATCGACCGCAAGCTCAGTTTTGAAGACATTGCCCGTGCCAAAGGATTGGATATGAATGAATTGTTGACGGAAATCGAGATGATAGTGTCGTCCGGTACGAAAATCGACATCACCTATTACATCAACGAGGAGATTGAAATCTACCACCAGGAGGAAATTCTCGATTATTTCGCCTCCGCCGAGTCCGATTCTGTGGATTTGGCCTTGAAAGAATTGGGTGAGGACGAATACACGATGGAAGAAATCCGTGTGATGAGAATCAAGTATCTGTCGGATGTGGGGAATTAAGAGATTAGAGAGGAGAGATTAGAGAGGATGGATTGTAGAGACGCAAAATTTTGCGTCTCCACATCAAAAAAAGTAATTATTCAGCAAAAAATTAAAACAGAAGAATAGAAATGGAAGAAATCAGAGAAAATGTGAATCCGGTGGAAAATGTGGTGCCGGATGAGATCGTTCCGGGTTTTGTGGCTGCGGAGGACAAGGAAAAGGCTGAAAAACGAACCCCCGAGGCCCCGGAGGAAATGGCGACAATGCCCGAGGCAAAGTCGGAAGAACCGGGCAAACCGGCCAAGGGGGACAAAACGACCGACAGCAATTCGATACATTATATTATAGAAGCCTTCTTGGGAATAGCCGTAATTGTGTTGTTCATCCTGCATTTTATGGGTGGAGTCAAGAAGGATAATGTTGTGATGACTCCGGCGCAGCAGGTTGGCGACGGTTCAATCGTCTATGTCAACATGGATAGTATCAACGATAAATACGAGATGGTGAGCCTGCTTACCGACAGTCTTGATCAGGAGAAACAGAGACAATCGGTGCATTTCCAGAATCGTCAGAAAACCTTGGAGAACAAATTGGCCAACTATCAGCGTCAGATGCAGAACGGCCAGTTGACACCCCAGCAGGCACAGTATGCGGAGGCATCCTTGCAGCAGGAGAGCCAGCAACTCCAGAACGACTATGCTCAAGCGTTGGATGCGCTTGAGGCTCGCTACGCGGCGGCACTTGAGCAAATTGCCGACTCTTTGCGCACCGTGTGTGCCCGCGTGAACGCCCAGCGCAACGCTTCGTTTGTGTTTACCTACGGAGCCAGCAGCCCGATAGTGGTGGCCGATCCGTCGTGCGACATCACGAATGCCGTGCTGGATGAACTCAACAAACCATTCGGTAAGAAGAAAAAGAAATAACTATGGATGAGAATATCGATACCAATCAACCTGTATCACACAAGAAGCGCAACATTACTATAATCGTAATAACGGCAATTATCATTTCTGCCCTTGTTGCGGCATTCTTCATTGCTCGCCATTATGGGAAGTCAGCGGACAAAACTCCCGCTGTGACTGCCGATTCCGAACTTGCTGAGTTGCACGTGTTCCCGCCAATCGAGTTCGCTGACAGTCTCTATTACAAGAAAACGGTGGTCTCATACGAGGATGAGTCGCCTCGTGATGTCTTCTACTACGAGAAAGACAGCCTCGGCCAGCCCACGGATGTGCGTGTGCACGAGACCCATTATTATCCGGGAGAGAAGAAGTACATTGACGGCAATCTTTCTGAAAGCGAACGCGACGGTTTGTGGTATGCCTACCACAAGAATGGCAACGTGCAGACTATGGCCCATTACAAGAATGGCAAGGAGGACGGACGCTACACGGTGTATCACGAGAATGGAAGCGTGTATTATACCGGTTTTTATAAAAATGGTCAGCGAGTAGGCGAATGGAAGTTCTATGATGAGAACGAAAAACTGGTGCGCACTGAAAACTTTGATGAAAAGAAGTAATAGTTTCTTTTTTACGAAACTTTTTGAATAAATGATTTAATAACTTAACAAATAGATTTTATGGAATTACCTTTTGCAGAAGCGTGGAAAATCAAGATGGTGGAGCCCATCAAGAAATCCACAAGAGAAGAAAGAGAGAAGTGGCTTGCCGAAGCCCACAACAACATTTTCATGTTGAAGAGTGACTATGTTTATATCGACTTGCTGACGGACAGTGGCACGGGTGCCATGAGCGACCGCCAGTGGAGCGCCATGATGATGGGTGATGAAAGCTACGGCGGTGCCCGCAGTTTCTATCACATGAAAGACACCATTACGGAACTGACAGGCTTTGAGTATGTTATCCCTACTCACCAGGGCCGTGCCGCCGAGAACGTGCTGTTTTCCTATCTGGTGAAACCCGGCATGGTTGTTCCTGGAAACGCACACTTCGACACGACCAAGGGCCATATCGAGAGCCGTAAGGCTTTCGCCATTGACGTCACTTGCGACGAAGCCAAGGACACCCAGCTTGAAGTGCCTTTCAAGGGCAATGTGGGCTTGGAGAAATTGGAGAAGGTTCTGAAAGAGAATCAGGGCAATGTGCCGTTCATGGTTTTGACAATCACCAACAACACCGTCGGCGGACAGCCTGTGAGTATGAAGAACATCCGTGAAACGTGTGAGCTTTGCCACAAGTATGGCGTGCCTGTAAATGTGGACTCTGCCCGTTTTGTGGAGAATGCCTACTTCATCAAGACGCGTGAAGAGGGCTATGCAGACAAAACCATCTTGGAAATCGTGAAAGAGATGTTCAGCTATGCAGATAGCATGACGATGAGCGCCAAGAAAGACGGTTTGGTCAATATGGGTGGTTTCATCGCCACGCACAAGAAAGACTGGTACGAAGGCGCCAAGCTGTTCTGTATCCCGTTCGAGGGTTTCCTGACCTACGGTGGTATGAACGGCCGTGACATGGATGCTTTGGCTGTCGGTCTTCGCGAGAACTGCGATTTCGACATGATTGAGACCCGCGTGAGACAAGTCCAGTATTTGGCTGACAAACTTGACGAGTACGGTATTCCTTACCAGCGTCCTGCCGGTGGCCACGCCATCTTTGTGGATGCCGACAAAGTACTGGATCAGATTCCGAAGGAGGAGTTTCCGGCTCAAACGCTGACCTGCGAGCTTTATTTGGAAGCCGGTATCCGTGCCTGCGAAATCGGCTACGTGCTCGCCGACCGCGACCCGGTGACCCGCCAGAACCGTTTCGGCGGTCTTGACTTTGTCCGTCTCTGCATCCCGCGCCGTGTCTATACCAACAACCACATGGACGTGATTGCCGCTGCATTGAAGAATGTGTACGACCGTCGTCATACCATCAAACGCGGTTTGGAAATCACCTGGGAGGCTGAGCTGATGCGTCACTTCACCTGCCAATTCAAGAGACTTCAATAATTTTTTCCCGATAAAGTTTAGGTCGATGGGGCAACCCATCGACCTATTGTTATAATTAAAAACCACTATATGCTGATAGTAGAGGATGTATTGGTATCTGATGAGCTGATAGACAAGTGCTTTTGCTGTGACCTGTCGCAATGCAAGGGAACGTGCTGTGTGGAAGGCGATGCCGGAGCACCGCTGGCTCCGGAGGAAGTCGCCGACCTGGATGAGCACTATCCTGTTTATAGTCGCTATATGACCTCCGAAGGCATAGTTGCGGTGGAACGCAATGGGGAGACCTTCGCGTACGATGGTGAGGGTGATTTCAGCACCCCTCTGGTGGAGAGCTCCAAGGCTTGTGCGTTTGCTTTTTTCGAAGATGGAATTTGCAAGTGTGCCATTGAAAAGGCCTTTTTGAATGGCGAGATTCCATTCCGCAAGCCTATCTCCTGTTATCTTTATCCGGTTAGGGTCAGCAAGGTGGGCAAGTATTGGGCACTCAACTACCATCATTGGGATATTTGCGGCAGTGCATGCAAGAATGGAGCCGCGATGGGATTGCCCATATACAAATTTTTGAAAGATCCGTTGGTGCGGCGGTTCGGCGAGGCATGGTATGAGGCGTTGTGCGAAGCCGTTGGCCAACGATAATAGTTTGACTAAATTATATGAATATGAAGAGATGGTTTGTGCTGTTGCTGATGTTTCTGCCCTTATGGCTCTCGGCGCAGAGTGAATATAAGTTCTCGGCCCATCGCAATGTGGTGCCCAATGGCTACAATTTCTGGCTCAGCGTGCCCGACACGTATGATACGTTGCAGGAAAAGATACCCTTGATTCTATTCTTGCACGGACATAGTTTGAGCGGCACTGACCTGAACAGGGTGCGCAGATATGGTTGTCTGGATGCCATTTCCATGGGGCGGGATATCAATGCCATCATTGTGGCGCCGCAGGATCCGGGTGGGCCATGGAATGCGTTGAAACTGAACAATATCTTGGATTGGGTGCAGGAACGGTTTGTTTTCGACACCAATCGTGTTTATGTCATCGGCATGAGCATGGGTGGTTATGGCACGTTCCAGTATGTGGGAACCTATCCCGACAGGGTGGCGGCGGCCATGGCTTTCTGCGGTGGCAGCAACCTGCGCGACCATTGCGGCCTGAACAAAGTGCCCTTGTGGATTATTCACGGTACGGCGGACAGGGCTGTGGGCGTTGGCGAATCGCAGAAGGTGGTGAACGCCATGAAAGCGTGCGGCGAAACCGACTTGCTCCGGTTCGACAAGTTTCCGGGTATTAACCACAGCCAGCTGGCCAAGATGTTCTATATCCCGGAAACCTACGAATGGCTGCTCAGCCACAACAAAGCCGACCGCCAGCTCAACAAGGACGTAACTATCAATGTCTCCATCATGAACAAGGCTTATCAGGATATTGATCGTTCTGCCAACAAGATTGTGGTGATGGACCCGAATAAGCTGGTCTCCAATGATACCACTTCCACAAACAATGATACCACGGATGTCGCGAACGCACCATCATCTTCATCCACGGTTTCTGCGGATACGACCGCTTCTAAACCCGTCCAGACGACTACACAAACTTCTTCCCCCAAGTACCATATCGTGAAGAAGGGTGACACTCTGTATGCCATCTCAAGGAAATACCACACTACGGTGGACAAACTTTGCAAATTGAACAAGATAAAAGAAACGAGCATTTTGTCCTTGGGACAGAAAATCAGAGTTAAATAGAGAAATATGAAGAAATTTACCCTATTAGTCGCATGTATTGCCGTCATGGCTGGCGTGTCCGCCCAGAATTCATTGTCTCTTACCTTTGTGGGGCAGGACCAGAGTGGAACGTATTATCGGCTTGACAGTGTGCGTGTCGAGAATCTGACCCGTGAGTGGTCGGAAATACTTATCTATCCGGATACCGAACTGATTCTTGATATCACGGATGGTATTGAAGATTATCTCCGTCCTGACATGTTGTTTTACCCGAATCCCTGTCGGGGCAATGCCTATATGTCAGTTGATAACATGCAAAGTGGTCCGGTTCGCGTGACCGTGACGGATGTGCAGGGCCGTTTGTGTGCTGAGTATTCAGGAATTGTATCATCAGGAATAAACAATTTTCATATCTCCTTGGCGAAACCCCAGTTGTATTTTATTACAGTTCATAATGGGCAAGGTGTTAAGAGTGAAAAGCTTGTGAGTGTCGGTTATGGGAATGCCAATCGTATAGAGTTAATTGGGCGTTTTGAAACGGAATCCGGTGTGTATTATGTCAAAAAAATGAGATTCGATTCGGAGGCGCTCTTTGTGTTGGGTGATGAGATGCGTTATACGGGATATGCCACCATTAACGGTGAAATGCGTACGAGTGTGGTAGTCACGCAGGAGCAGATGGAGGATGACACCGTTGGCTTGGTCTTTTTCCATGATCGTATTCCATGTTCCGATATGCCCACGGTTACGGACCACGAGGGAAATGTATATAACACAGTGCAGATAGGCGCGCAGTGCTGGACAAGAGAAAACATGAGGGCCACCACTTCGCCGACCACAGGCACCTGTCTTGTCCCCAGTAATTCAATATTGAGCACCTATAGCGGTAAGAGTGCCCAGTGGTACAATAGCGATAGCGCGACCTATGCACCGCAAGGTTACGGTTTGCTGTATAATTGGAATGCCGCTGTGGACACGTTCAATGTGGAACTGGGTGAACTGAGCGTCAGTGCGAGTGTAAATGATGCGGTGAGTGTTGCATTTTCGGGCCCTCGTCGCGGCATTTGCCCCGAAGGTTGGCACCTGCCCAGCGCGGCCGAGTGGACTGCCTTTGTCAATTATGTGAAAGCGGAAGGTATCTATGCTTGCGACAACGCCCCAAACAAGATAGCCAAGGCCTTTTCCTCCCAAACAGGCTGGAACAATAATAGCACGTCATGTGCCGTAGGAAACAATCCTGCAACAAACGATGCACTCAATTTTTCGGCCCTCCCGACAGGCTATGTCGGATCTGGCGGCTTCATCAGCAAAGGTGAGACCACTGGTTTCTGGTCGGCAACCCAGACCAATGCACAGAAAGCCAATACCTGGGATTTGTTCTTCAACAATACCGGCATCTATCAGACGGGAAACAGCAAATCGCAAGCCTATTCCGTCAGATGTGTGCGGGATTAGTTTTTTTCAGATAAATTTAGATTCTTGTCTTAGCGGATCAGCGTTACACTTCCTCGTATCTGGTCCGCTTTTCCGTGTGCGTTGATGTAACGGATGATGTACGTGTACACGCCCATGGGCGCGGGTTCCCGTTTCATGTCGAACCCGTCCCAACCGGCTGTGGGATCAGTGGTCCTGAACACGGTTTTCCCAAATCTGGAAATGATGATGAGCTCATATCCCTCTTCAGACACGAAAGCGTTGGAAGGCAGGAAGACATCGTTGTGCCCGTCGAAGTTCGGCGTGAAGGCGTTGGGGATAAGCATGCTGGATTCCTGCTGCAAGGTAATCTGGTTGGATATGCTTTCATCTTCAAAACCGTATGAATTGATGCCTTCATGGGCCGTGACGAAGTAAGTGAATTTCGATCCTAACTGGAAAAGGTCGGAAACGTTGTCGCTGAAGGTGTTGTGCATACGCGGTACAAGCGAGCCTGTCAGTTCCAGAAATATGGTGTCATATTCGGTACGGCGGCTGATCGTGTAGCGATCTACTTCCCCGTCCCATGTTCCGTATTCATTCCATTCCAGATTGCAGTCATGGGCGGAATTGGTGGAGCCGGTGAGCAGGATATTGTGCGAGATGTTGGAATGCCCGGCGGGTATGCCGCAGTCGCCGATGACGTAGGTGCGGTAGTAATACACCGTTTTGGTGAACTTGGCAGTACTGTCCAGAAACTCATATTCTGTGCTGCTGTGATAGGGAATGGTGGAGATGTTCTCGAAACTCTGTCCGTCTTCGCTTCGTTGCAGGGTGATGGTGCTGAATGGATAGAGGTCGCCGGTGGTATGTGCCAAAATGGAAATGTAGCGGTTGTCCATAACCGATACATGTCGGATGTAGGTCTCGTCTTCCGACTCTTCCGCATCGATGTTGAAATTGACACGGTTGCTGCTGGAAGTGATGGTGTTGTTATTGTTGCAGGCTTGCACATAAACGCGGTAGTCGGTGTTGAGGGCAAGATTGGTCAGATCGAAATTGGTTTGAGTGGTTGTGCCTAACAATGTGTAATCGGTTTCGCCGTTCTGACGCATGAAAACACGGTATTCTCTCACACCGCCGTGCATGTTCTTGTATGCATTCCAGGTGATATGGGCTGTGCGGTGGCAGGCGTCGGTGGTGGGTGGGGCAATGCGGATGTTGCACTGGCCGCTGTCGGTCTGATAGGAACTGTTGTTGCACGAATCCAACACGGCGATGAAGTATTCACGGCTCTCGTCGCTGGGGTTGATGCTGTTGTCATTCCAGAAAGTGGCGTTATAGACAGTGTGCAAGAGCAGTCTGATACCACCGTCCAGATAATACACAGGGTAGCACATCATGAAGGGATCCGGTGCGTGGAAGCCTAACACGATGTGGTTGTCCTCCGTAACGGAAACGCTGTCCAGAACGGGTGCGTTAGGAAGAATACTGTCGTTGAGCAGAACGGTTTGGATGTTAGACTTGAAAATGCAGGAACTTCCGCCAGCTGTGCTGATCTGGTTGGTGATACCCACCTGATAGGAGATGTAGTTGTGGCAGACGTCCGAGGGGTCGATGTATATGCGATTGTTGTTGATAGGGACCGAAGCGATGGGGGTGGGGTCGAAATTGGCTTCAAATGCCCTTTTCTTGTAGATGAGATAATCACCGTCCCAAGAGCCTCCCGTGGTCGAAGAACTGACCTCTCCCCATTCCAAATAGGCGGCCGTGCTGTCGCCTTGGAGATTGTACGGTGTGACGGTGAGTTGGATGGTGCTTAATGAGTTGGAAGTGCAGCTCTCGCCGGTGGTGGCGTTATGCGCTTGGATATAACAGGTGTAATGGTCGCTGATTTGAGAGGCGGGAAGTTCGATTTCGGTGGATGTGACATAGTAGCCGTTGTTGTACGGGCTCACTGTACGTGAATTTTGTCCCCCATTCACGAAAAAAGTATATACATCATCAGTGGCCACGTTGTTGAGGTTGTTCCACGACCATGTGATGCGTAATCTTCCGTTGCCGACGAGTTGTTCGATACATTGTAGGGTGGGTGGCTCTATGGCAAAGCCATATAAGCAGATAATGATGTTGAGAAAAGAGAATATGATTTTTTTCATTGTGCGGACGCCTGTTTCATGTTCCGAATATCACCAACGATGATCCGGGTAAATTTATTATATTCAAAATGTTTTTTAGCTAAAGACAGAAGATCCTCGGCATTGGTCTCTTTCACAGCCTGGATCATATCCTGGAACTCGCGCTCGTCCAGTCCGTGTTGATTCCAGTAGGCATATTTTTTCAGGTAGGAGACGGAGTTGTCCACGTCGCGCAGCATGTCGCCCAAAATGTAGTTGCGGGCGGTTTCCAACTCTTCGTCGCCAACGGGCTCCTCTTGCAGCCGTTGCAGTTCCTCGAAGCAGGCATCCACGGCCGCTTGTGTGTGGGTGGCGTTGACATCGCTGTTGATGATGAACAGCGACTGGTTTCCGAAATAGACGGAACCGGCGGAAATGCCGTAGGTGTAACCGTTGCGTTCCCGCAGGTTTTGCATGAGCCGCGAGCCGAAATAGCCGCCTGTGATGGTGCCCAAGATGGAGAAACCGCGCCGGTCTGCATCCAAGTATCCGATGCTCGGACAGCACAGAGTGATGGAGGATTGTACACTGTCGGGCATTGCCTCACAGATGAGCGGGGTGGGGTCGGCGGGCAGCAGAAGATCGTGGATTTCCTTGGTGGCCTGTCCGTGCGGTATCTGTGCGAAAAGCCCCTTGATACATTGTTCCATGTCTTTGTCCACGTTGCCCGTGACAAATAAGCGGATGTTCTCGGCGCAGAACGTGTTTTGATGGTATTCTTGCATCTGCGCTACCGTTACGGCTTTCAGGTTCTCGCGCGTGGAAAACTGGCCGGCGGTGCATGTGTCCCCGAATATGGCGTGCAACATCAGTTGCGTGCTTCGCACATCTGTCTTTTGGGAATTGTATTCCAAGTCCTTGATTTTCAGATTGGCATAGATGTCCAGTCTGTCCTCCCGGTATTGGGGATGGGCGATGAAATCGTAGATGGTGGGCAGGATATTGCTTACATTGCTGCGGGGCACCGAGATGGTGATGACATTCTTGTCCATTCCGCAGGATGTGGTGTAATGTACGCCGTAGAAGTCCAGTAGGTCAGCGATTTCGGTGGCGGAGTGCTTGCGCGAGCTCTCCTTGAGCAGTGCGTAGGTGAACTGAGAGAGGTGCTTCTGTGTTTCATGCAGGATTCCGTTGCGGATGTGGATGAGGATATGGATGAGGTCGAGTTGCGGGTTGGGCAAGGTATAAACGGGGATGCCGTTGTACAGCTTCTCCATGCGGGGGGCTGGCAGTTGCAGTTCCGCGACGGGGTTTTGCAGTGGGGGGATGCTGCGGTCTAACAGTTTCATATAGAGTTATTGAAGAAGCAGAATCTGGCCTTTTTCCATACCGGACTTATGCTGGACGGTTTTGTATTTGATGGTATAGACATACACGCCTTGCGGCAGCAGTTCGCCAGTGCCGTTGCGTCGGCCGTTCCATCCGTTTTCGATGTTACGGGACTGGAATACATGGTCGCCGTTGCGGGAGTAGATGTTCAATTCAAATTCGGTATATTCCACATTGGCGAAGACGTAGAAGACGTCGTTGATGCCGTCGCCGTTAGGCGAGAATGCGTTGGGTGCGAAGAAAGTCTTGTTTGTGGATTGGGGTTGTGGAGTCGGGTTCTCGGCCTCGTCAGGTTCTGCCTTCGGCGCGGAGGGTATGGCCGTGTCATTGTGTGTGGGAGTGGGGGAGGGTACTTGCTTCGGCGGTACGATGGGTGTGGGCGCGGGCGTGGGTTGGGGCGCGCTGGCCGGAGTGGCGGGTGCGGGCTGCGGTGCAAGAGGTTTGGCTGCCGCAGGAGGCGTCTGGGCGGGAATGCTGGCCGGTGTCGCGCTGACGGCGGTCATGTTGTCGGCAGGCACGTTGGTGGAAACGGGCGCAGTCGCACTCGTGGTGCGTGCGGGCGCCGCCTGCGGATGTGCGTGGGCGGGCGCTTGGCTGGTCACGGGCGCGCTTTCTGCGGCAACCTCCTGGCGGGCGGGCTCTTGCACGTTTTCTGTAGCCTCGCTTGTCTGTGAAGGTTCAATGCGTTGCGGACGGGAGAATAAGACCGCTACGGTGACAATGCTGGCCACCGCGAGCGTTGCGGCTCCGTACATGGCCCCCCGGCGTATCATTCTTCCCCGGTTGTATTTGACCACGGACTTGTCCTGGATGATGGATTCCCATCCGGCCTCGTCCACGGGGACCTCGTAATTTTCAAATTGCTCTTTCAACGTCTTCATATACTAAATTCTTCGTGATTCAAATATTGCTGTATCTTCTTTTGCAGGATGTTGCGGGCGCGGAAAATCAGCGTCCGGACATTGGTGGAACTCTCGTCCATGATGCTCATGATCTCCTCTTGCTCGTAGCCGTCGATGACATACAGGTTGAAGGCGGTGCGGTACTTGTCGGGCAGTTCGTTGATGAAGCCGACGAGTTGCGGCATGGTGAGCGGCTCGTTCAGCGGGGCGGCGTCAGCGCCCGGCTCGTGGGTCAGGTCCTCCAGAGAGGTTGTCCGTTGCCGTTCGGTCTTCCGGTAGTAGTCGATAGCCTTGTTGATGGTGATGCGCCGGAGCCACGCACCGAGCGAGGTGATCTTGTTGTAGTTCGGGAAGTTCACGAGTATGAAGAGGAAGGTGTCATGAAAAAGGTCCTCTGCGTCCTCGGCGTTAGCCGCGTAGCGCGCGCAGATACCCTTGATCATGGGGCCGTACTCCAGATAAAGCCGCTTCTGGCAGGCCTTGTCACCGGCGATACAACCTTTTATGATTTTCTTCTCTTCTTCTGACATCAGATATTTATTGCAATATTTACTAACGAATTGGCTATGTTTGTTGTTGCAAAATAGGCGGTTTTTTTGTTCTTTTGCGGGTTCTTTTTCGGAAAGATGAATAGGCTGCAAAAATCGTATTTTTTAGGACATGATGTGTTGGCCATCGCCCGCGACTTGTTGGGCAAGTATCTGTTCACCATGAAGGACGGACAGCTGGCAGGTGGCATCATTTCGGAGGTGGAGGCGTACAAGGGCACGACAGACAAGGCTTCGCATGCCTACGGAGGCAGGCGCACGCGCCGCAACGAGATGATGTACCACGAGGGCGGGGTAGCCTACATGTACCTTTGCTATGGCATGCACTACATGCTCAACTTCGTGACCAACGAAGAGGATGTCCCTGACGCGGTGCTCATCCGCGGCATCATCCCCACGCACGGCGAGGAGTTGATGTTGCGGCGCACGGGCAAGAGCCGGATGTCGCACGACATCGGTTCCGGCCCAGGCAAGGTGAGCAAGCTGCTGGGTCTTGCGGTGGCCGACAATGGCTGCCCGCTTACGAGCGACACGGTTTGGATCGAAGACCGCGGCCTCCAGATTCCTGATAATCAAATTGAGATCACCCCGCGCATCGGCGTGGACTACGCGGGTGAGGATGCCCTGCTGCCGTATAGGTTTTTAATAAAAGCCGGGAACATTTTTCCAAAATCTGCCTCCACTCGTTAACAATCAAATCTTAATTTTACACCTCGTAAATTTCTAACATACTGATTATTACATTAAAAATATTTATCAAAAAGCTCTTGACAAGAATGTTTTGGGGTTGTATCTTTGGGCAACCTAAAACATTTTACTATGAAGAAAGACATGATATTTTTCGATCCGCTGTCCGATTTCGGCTTCAAGCGGATCTTCGCCTCCGAGAACAACAAAGACCTCCTCATCGACTTCCTCAATTCCTCCATTTCCGATGAAGTCGGTATCATCACCGACATCACCTTCCTGCAGACAGAGATGTTCGGCGAGAGGCCGGAAGACAAGAGGGTGATTTTCGACATCTATTGCGAAAACCAAAACGGCGACAGATTCATCATCGAGATGCAGCGGGCCCGCCAGCCCTTCTTCGCCGACAGAATCATCTCGTACGTGAGCAGGGTGATCAGCAGGGAGATGGAAAAAGGCGAAAACGACTACGCCATCCCCTCCGTCTATTCCTTCAACCTGCTGGACTACAACGCACCGGAGTTCAGAGGCAATGACCATTATTTCCACAAGGTTATGCTCAAAGATGAGACCGACAAAATTTTCAGCGAGAAAACCACCTTTTTTTTCATCGAATTGTGTGAATTTGCAGCCGTTAAAGACAAGACTTTGGACAATGCCCCCATGCGCAGGTGGCTCGAACTGCTCACCTCCATCGGCAGTAGCACCAATCAAGACTACGGCGCAGAGGAGCGTGGCATCTTCCGAAAGTTCATAGAGGAATGCAGGATAACAAAACTAACCAACATGGAACGAAAAGAATACAAGAAGAGTGTTTTGGAGTACAAAGATGTGCAAGGTGCCATTATCTGCGCCCGCGAAGACGGCCTAGAAGAGGGGTTTGAGAAAGGTATGGAAAAGGGGATGAATGAAGGGAAAATGGCAGAAAAGCGCCAACTAGCACTAAACATGATTGCGGAACGTATCGCAATAGAGACTATAGTACGCATTTCCGGCCTGAGCAGCGAGGAAATCATGGAGCTTAGACCAAAAAAAAACTAACTATTTAGCTTATTTAGCTTATTTCGCCTTATCAAGCCACCCACCATTCCGCCGCCAACGGCGGCGGAACCTCCAGCATGAACCCCCACACAAAACAAAAAGAGCGCAGCCCCACGTCCGCGCCCTTGGGTGTTCTCTGAATACTATTCATCGGTGGAGATTCCGCGCGGAGCGCGGAATGGTGGTGGGTTGGTGGATAATGATGGGCGTTTCGCGGCGGGCAAACATTATGCTTCGGTGCACGCGGCTCCCGCGCCGCGATTACGCACACGGGGCCATCATATACCACAATCCCAGAGATTGACATCTCTGGCTATAATCTGCAACGCCTACGGCGTTGGACTGGTGGCAGGAATACCGGTTAAACCTGCTTAGTATTGCCGGTGACTTCGACAAGCACAGTCACCATCGACAGGTTCAATCTCCGACAACGTCAACGCTGTCAGCACTAACGCCGTAGGCGTTACATATCTGTAACCAGGGGTGTCAACCCCTGGGTGCGGGCTGGCCTGTGCGATGGGGCGCGGCGCGCGACACACATGCGCCGAGTCCCTGAACCAACCCGCCGCGAAACACCACAAACGCACCGCTGTGTCACCACCATTCCGCCGCCTTTGGCGGCGGAACCTCCAAAACAAACCACGTCTCTAACCGCCAGCGGAACCTCCAACATTTTTCCCAAATCAATCACTACCCGTTAACAATCAATTCTTAATTTTACACAGAGTAAAATGCTAATACATTGATTATTACACTGAAAATTATTTTCGCAATACTCTAGCCAAAAGTTTTTTGTGATGTATTTTTGCCGTTAATGTATCATTAACAATATGTATAATTCCAAACAAATTATAATCAATTATGAAAACAACTATTGAAGAAACAAATGTTGAAACTGGAAAATATGGTCCTGTGTACAGGCAATTTGCAGGAAAGCCAAAGGAAGCCATTAGATTTCTTCGTGAAAAAATGAATGGCGAATGTATTGCGGCGCTGCATCGTAGTGATATTGGTGATATTGACATTGTTTGGGGTGAGGTCTCAGACCCAATCAAGCACAGGGGATATGGGTTGGCCCACATTATTGACAAACACGAAATTGATATTAACAAACTGGGATTTAATGTGGAGGATTTCATCCCTATTGTTGTTCAATTCGGCAATTTCAACTTGAAGAAGTCAGACGGTCAAAAAAAAGTGTTTGAAAGTAAGACATTCCGATTTATCGTGGCGGTGGAAAAAAGTGATGATGGGAAAACGAAAAAGTGGTTGCTTTCGGCCTTTGACATAATAAAAAGACCGAAGTGAAACCTCGGTCTTATATTGTTCGTCACTGTCAAAAACATCGACGCTGACAGTCTTCGTTACCTGCTCTGTATGGTAAAACGACACCGCAAAAGTACAAATATTTTTTAGACGGCGGATGTCATCATGAAAAAAATCAATTTTCTCCGTTATAGCCACTTACGATAAAATAATATCCCATCCCCACCATTCCGCCAGATCTGCTGGCGGAACCTCCAACACAAACCGCGTCTCTAACCGCTGGCGGAACCCCCAACATTTTTCCCAAATCAATCACTACCCGTTAACAATCAATTCTTAATTTTACACAGAGTAATTTTCTAAAACACTGATTATTATGATAAAAATAATTTTGCCCAAACCTTTGAAAAACGGTTGGGGTGTTGTATCTTTGCAGCAACCATAACAAAACCTTTTAAACTATGAAATCTGGTTTCACTTACATCATGACAAACAAGCATCACAATGTGCTTTACGTAGGTTGTACCGTTGATATCATCAAACGTGTATCGCAACATAAAAGACACTTTTACAAAGGGTCATTCACCGATAAATACAATTGTGAATATTGTGTCTATTACGAGGCTTTCCCTGACTACAATTCCGCGATTCGGAGAGAGAATCAAATGAAAAACATGCGGCGTTCGGAAAAACTCGCTCTCATCAATGCCCGTAATCCGCAATGGAGGGAATTGGTTAGTGAAAATGGATTTTGCGAAAAGCCGGAATCCTGGAGTGACCAGGTGAAACGGGTGATGGACGAGCTAACAAAGAGGTGACTCGGGGAACGCTGGAGGTTCCGCGCGACATGTCGCGCGGAATGGTGCAGCATCATCGCAAAAAAAAATATGGGCGGCGGCGGTTGGGACGTGCAAATTATCAATCACCTTCTGCCGCCGCCCATTTTATCATTGCCCTCCAGACACGCACCATTCCGAACGATGCACGCATCGTTCGGAACCCCCAACCCAACCAGCACCACACGCCCACCATTCCGCCGCCATTGGCGGCGGAACCCCAAACATTAACCCCGTATTTTTGCAGGCGGCGGAACCTCCAACATGAACCGTGTCTCTAACCGCTGGCGGAACCCCCAGCGTTAATCCACACACAACCCAAAGGGCGCGGCCCGCGGCCGCGCCCTGTCAAGTCTTCTATAACAAATATTGATATATTTTCATGGAGCTTTTGTCTTCTGTAACTATTACAGGATAGCAACCTTGATTTTGAATCTTTATCAACGTGTCAACATTAGGGTGATGATGAGAATTATTATTCCCGACCGAGACAATGCCTCGTGATGGGTTTTTGTAGAGTTCTTCATCATAATTGTTTTGGGAACCATGGTGCGGAATTTGGATGGTAGCGATTGTATTCCACAACTTAGAGTAATACCACATGCAACCCACTCTACGATTTGGCTCATAATCGCCAGTATAAAGCATGTTTGGATTATTTAGATTCAGATGTCTATTGTTTTTATAATATAACCAATTCTCATCATCTTGGTGATTAGAGATATCCTCACAATGAAAAATCTTAACATTTTCTATTGTGCCGGAAAACAAAATCATGGAAGTGTGGTTCTGATTCGAGCCAAATACTTTTTTGTAGATTTCTCTGCAAGCTTCTACTGTATATTTTTCAATCAATAATGGCAAGTTTTCTACCGTAATCTCAGTTCCCAACATTTTACTTAATTTTTTCTTCAAATCGGTTTCCTTAGCGGGACGCACTTTAGAATTATAAGGTATGTACAGCCAGCTACAGTATTGAAGTACAGTGCTTGCAGAAAGGGTTTCAACCGTTGACAAATCAACAACTTTCTTTTTTCGCCAATCCCATGCATTAAATTCAGTGTTGTTGTTATAGAACGATTCCGAATGTAGATCATCTGGGAGAATGTGATCATCCACAGACTCTATTTGTATGATCCTTGTTCTTGCTCTGTTTGAACCGAAGCGAACTTTACCATTATACAAGCTTATCAAGAAATCATTGACTAACTTGTTGCTCCTTGTCAAGCAATAGTTATAGACAAGTGCTTCTAACATAACATCCTCGGATAACTGAGGTAAAAACAGATATTTCACTTCAGCATTCTCGAGAAGGTATTGCAATCCATTGATATGGTCTGCATGAAAATGGGAAATAAAGACGGCCTCTATTTTCTTTTTTGGTTTCTTATTGGACAGAAAGCAATCCAAATAGCTGTTCATCTTCTTTTGGGCATTATCAAATCCTCCGCAATCATAGACAAACGTCGCTTCCTGTTGGTCATCGGAGAATGTTTCAGTGTAAAAACCGCCTTGTCCGACTGGATGAATAATACGTGTCACTTTCATATTTATCGAATTTTAATGTGAATAATACGGTAAATAACTGCTGCTGTTGTTAATATTAATCATTCATTATCACTAAGTTTTATTCCAAAGATTGTTTTTCTATCACCATTTACTAATATTTTATATTCTTTTCCGTCACTTAATGTTTGTACAAATTCAACTCTTGCATTATCAGGTAACCATCCATTTGCGTATGAATATATACCTGTAATTTGTTTATCAGAAGGTATCTTGATATTAGTTGTTACAATTGAACTATTTATATATGGTACATAATAGTTAATAGTACCAGAAATATCTTGAGCAGATCCATCATTTTGCCAGTTAAATACTATATTATCGTATTCAAAGCTTGTGTTCTTTGCTACACTGATATTATTAGATAGATTTTTCCAAGTATTCTCATCATCTGCTCCAGGGAATCTCACATACACGTTGTTATCTTTGAAATGGGCATAATAGGTGATTTCGCTTGTAATGGTGACATTATCTAACGGGGAAATATGGGTGGTCGTGTCATTTTCCGCAACCCAGTAATCCACTATCCAGCCGGATAATCCAGTGATTCCAGGAAAAGAAATGGTGCTTCCGTAGATGACCGTAGTATCCGTTTGGTTCACCATAGCAATGGAAGTGTCGGAACTAACAAAATGCACCGTCACCATCACGGCGTTGGGGTTACCGGAGACAAAGGTGCGCGGTTGACCGTATGCCACTCCTTGGGCAGTCACGGCAAAGGCCCGCACATAGTATAATGTGTCAGCGGTCAAACCGGTCATAGTAGCAGAGAACTGCCCTTGTCCCAAACCGGCTATTGCCACATTGTCATCGATGGTAGGGTTCTGGTGTTGGCTCCAGCAGAGACCGCGACTCAATACGGGAGTGCCGTCGGGGCTTGTCACCGTTCCGCCGCTGGTGGCCGTGGTACTGGAAATAACGGTCACCACATCGGTGGTCACTGTCGGGAGTTGCGCCGTATTTACGCCAGGCACAGGAATTGCTTCCATACTGTCAATCACTCCTTTCAGACTGTCGATCTGCGCCTGCATCCCGGCGATGTAACTGGACATGATGCTGTCGAGAACAATGCTGGTGATGTAGCCAGCATCGTTATGGAAGACGCTCACCTCGGTAGGGACAGTGGGAATGGCAGGAATAGAATCCAAGGTGATATATCCGGCATCATTGGCAAAGGCGCTCACATTGGTTGGGACAGAGGGAATAGTCTGGAGGTCTTGTGCGGTGATGTAGCCGGCGTCATTAGTAAACGTGCTTACGTTATTAGGAATAGTGGGAATTGTGGGTTTGTTTATCAGGTCATTATAGTCCTTGTCCCAAGCAGTGAATTGCGGGTCGGTTTCGGTGTAGGTGGTGAGGTATCCGGCATCGTTAGTGAAAGCACTTATGTTGGTGGGCACTGTCGGGATAGTCGGAGTGTTGGCGATTTCTGAATAGTTATAGGCCGGTTTGTTGACTTCTTTCGCCCAAGCCGGTACCGTCGGGTCGGTTTCGGTGTAGGAGGTGAGATAGCCCGCGTCGTTCGTGAAAGCACTGACGTTTGTAGGAACGGTAGGAATAGTGGGGGTATTGGCAATTTCCGAATAGCTGTAGGCCGGTTTGTTGGCTTCTTTCGCCCATGCTGGTACCGTCGGGTCGGTTTCGGTGTAGGAGGTGAGATAACCTGCGTCATTGGTGAAAGCACCGACGTTTGTAGGAACCGTAGGGATGTCGGGCGTGTTGGTCAAATCGTTGTAGTCGCCGCTGAAAGCGTTACCTGCAGTCTTGGCGTACAACGCGTAAGGCACACTCAACAACTGCTGGGTGCTGGTGATGGTATAGTTGCTGCCGCCATCGGGGTCAATTTCGGTTTTGAGGAAATATGGTCCATCAGCCCAGTCAATGTCTGAGAACATGCCATTCTGGATTGTTCCGTCCCCTATCGCCAAAATCATCAGGCCGTTGCTGTTCGTGGTCACCGCGTGGGTTTCCACATAGACGGGGAGCTCCGGCGGCGGTGCCCTGTAGCACGCTCACACGTACGCCCACTTGTGTGCCAGCGACCAAGGTGTTGTTGGCATTGCGAACCACTGCTTGATACGAGAATTGTTCGGGACTTTGCGCCATTATCCCGCAAAGCATCATCAGGAAAAGGAAAACAAGGGAGATCTTTTTCATTTTTTTTGATTTTTATATTTGTACTAATTGAATTTCAGTTGGTTATAAGCCATTTTCGCTTTTCAATTCCAAATATAAAAAGAATCGTGAACTTCATGTTTACAACCAAGGTTCTGGACGGACCTATCACTACAAACAAGAAAGCCCACGATTACTCGTGAGCGTTTATCCTTTCTTGCGTAGTGATTCGAAATTGTCCAGATTCCGGTTGTGCAAAGAAAAGCGAAAACGCTTTATGTCAATATGTTAAAAAGTTTATTCTGTTTCTATACGCTATAGGGGTTTGGTGAAAAATTCGGGTTGATTAGTTAATCTTTGATATTGGAATGTCCAATTGATTGCAGATCTTTTTTACTGTAATTTCTTGAATGTCTGGATGTCTCGGAACTGCTGTGAACTTGCCATTAGACATGTTCTTATACAGACTGTGTTTTTTACCTTCACGGAGCAATACACAGTTGTTCGCGGTTAAATGCTTTATTAATAGCATGCGTTTCATAGTACGGCGACACGGCGGCGGAAAAATCTTTTCCCAAAATATTGTTTTCTGGTTTCTTCTTTTTTGTATTCAATCACCATTTTGATGGCATCTGCCATGTTTTCTTTCAATTCCTCAAGTGTCTCCCCTTGAGAAATGGCTTCTGGCACCTGCTCGCACTGACCAGTGTACCAACCGCTTTCATTTTTTTGTATAATAATAGTATAATCCATTTCTATATGTAATTGTTTGTGCAAAAATACGTTTTTTTCTTCTTATTACCGAATGGACGCAAAAATAAAAAAGAAGTATCTTTGCCCCGCGTTTATACTATGTATTATGAAAAAGATTATCCTATTGACTTTTACCCTGCTGGCAATGCTGCAACTGTCGGCGCAGCAGAATATTTACGATGACAAGGCGGATGCCATGCAGCAGATCAACACTGCTGTGAAGAAGGCGGCGGCGGAGAACAAATACGTGCTCTGCCAGGTGGGTGGCAACTGGTGCCCCTGGTGCCTGCGCTTTGCGGCGTTTGCGGAAAGCGACACGCTGGTCCATGATATTATCCAGGAGAATTTCGTCTATATCCATGTCAACTGGTCGCGGGAGAACAAGAACCCTGAAGCGATGAAATACCTGGGCAACCCGGCTCGCTTCGGATTTCCTGTGTTCGTGATTTTGGATGCTTCAGGAAAGCCTATCCATATTCAGAATTCTGCCTATCTGGAGGAAGGAAAAGGCTACAGCGAGGCAAAGGTGTCCGAATTCCTGAAAGCGTGGACACCTTCGGTCGTCAACACCCTGCGGTAACGGCACGGAAGTTCAACAACAGTGGGATAGGGGAATCCCTATTGCTTCTTCATTGCGGCAATCGACAGGAACAGGCCGAGGATGATGCTGCAGAAGGCGGCGAAGAGCACCTGGAACTCGCCGGGCAGGCAGAACGTGAGCGTGTGCGCGGGAATCCAGAACAGCGGGATGGTCTTCTTGAAAACGAAATTCCATTGCACGTCCCAATTTAAATTCTGGATGTGTTGGCTTACCTTCACGGGGCGGACCAGACTGACAGCCTTGCCGTCATATTCTGCAATGTGCATATCGCAAATCTTGTGGACAGTCATGAACACCGGCGCGAAAGAGGTATTCATCATCACGCTCACAAAAAAGGCGCCAGCCAGTTTCAACCAGGTGAAATCGCCTTTCATGGCATCAGATACGCCGGCAAAGCAGCTGGCTTTTTCCATGAATGCGGGGATGCCGACTTTGAAGACACTCATTGCCAAAGCAATCCACATGCCGAGCAGACCCCAAACGATGAACTTCGGGAACAATCCGAATCCTTTATGGTAATACTGGCCGGTCTTGATGCGCTGGCCTAACATCTCCCCGAAGGTGGCCAGAATGCCGAATTTCAAAAAGGCCATCCACAAGGGATACAGCATGGTGAGGGTGCAGAAAACGTCATAAACTGGCTGGAAGATAAAAAATGGAAGCAGCACGATGATGACGATGGCGATAACCAGAATGTCGGATTTTTTCATACTCGGATGGATTTCAAAAACAAGTGCAAAAATACAAAATTATTAAAAAGGACTTGTACTGTCCCCTGGCCCCTGTTACCTGTCCCCTAAATTTGTATTTTTGCCCCGTCAAACCAATATGTTGTTTTCGATGAAAAGAATCATTCTCATTTTAACGATGTTCCTGATGGTCGGAGGCTTGTCGGCCCAAGAGCAACCTATGAAATTCTTGGGTATCAGCATGAACTGTACCATGAACACGTTTGTCAACAAGTTGAAAGGCAAGGGGTTTACGCAGGAGCCCAACAACAATCATCCCAATACGGTGTTCATGAAAGGCACGTTTGGCGGCGAGCGTGTGAAGATTGAGATCCGTGCCGCAGCCAAAACCCACTTGGTGTATATTGTCGTTGTGAATTTCAACCGGAGCACCAGTTATACGTATGAAAACCTGAAGAAGACACTGTTGGATAAATATGGCGAAAACAACAAGGAATACAATAAGTTGAAAGAAGAGGAAAAGTATGCCAAATTCACTACAGACTATATCGTTTGGCGGTTGAACGAGGATGCGGAAACTCACCAGTGCAATCGTCTGGTGCTGTCGCAATGCAGTTATCGCGCCAATTTCCCGTTGGTGTTGTCCTATATCGACGGAAAAAACTCCATCATTGACCTGCAGGAAGTGGAGTCTGATTTTTAAAAATTTCATAAACTATGAACAGAAAGATATTGTGGATTCTCTTTTCGATTGTGGTGATTTTCACGTCATGCAACCGCGAGGTCAAGCAGTTTACAGGAAATTACAGCTACAAACTCTCCGGAGAAGTCTCCATCGTGGGCGAAGATGGAAACATAAGTTATCGCCTTGTCCATAAAAACGGGCAGATGAACATTCTGGAGGACAAGTCTCATGCCAACAGACTGATCATCACCATGAATGAGATGAATGGCGGCTGCTATACTATTCCGGCAACCGTGGAGGGCGATTCCATCGTGATTCTTCCTTACGAGTTCAGCACGAACATCCTGATATCCGATAGTAGTCCGGATCTCTTTTCTGGCGACAACACGCTCTCCATAGTGTATGCCATTCGTGCTTCCGGCGGCGGTCAGCTCAATGACGACATCCTGATGATTGACGAACAGTGGACAGGCCATCAGAGTGGCAACGACACGGTGTTGCTGAATGGTCCTAAGATGAAGATAATCGCAGAAAGAAACTGAGGGTAAGATGAAAAACGTATTGAAACAATCGTTTGTGTTGTGCTTGTGCGGTGTTTTGGTGCTCGTCCAAGGTTCGTGCAAGCATGAGGCGCCGAAGCGAGAGCTCACCCCCGTTGCCGTGGAGGTGTTGTCTATTGACACGGTGTCGGGCGGACTCACGCGCACGTACGTGGGCGAGGTGGAAGAGAACCTTTCGGTGGCGATGAGCTTTCCGGCCGGCGGCAGGGTGGATCGCGTGTATGTGCGCGAAGGCGATTACGTGCATGCTGGTCAGTTGCTGGCGGAGATCAACAACAGCAACGCCCAGAATGCTTACAACTCGGCCAAGGCCTCCTTGCAACAGGCAGAAGATGCCTATCAGCGTTTGAAAAAAGTGTACGACAAGGGCAGTCTGGCTGAAGTGAAATGGGTGGAGATGCAAACCAAACTGGATCAGGCCCGTGCGCTGGAGCAAATCGCCAAGAAACAGCTCGACGAGTGCCGGATGACGGCCCCCATATCTGGCGTGGTAGGTACGTGCAATGCCAAGGTGGGCGGCACAATGCTGCCCGGCGAGCCCGCGATGACGCTGCTTGACATGGGTAAAGTGTCGGTAACCTTTTCCGTGCCAGAGAGTGAAATATCCACTGTGGAAGTGGGCAAAGAAGCATACGTTTATGTACCAGCTTTGGATAACAAGATGCTCACGGGACGGATTACCGAGCGTAGCGTCACCTCTTCTCGCGTGTCCCATAGCTATCAGGTGAAAATTGCCTTCCCAAATGCGGACAAATCCCTGTTGCCTGGCATGGTGTGCAAGGTGTTGCTGGAACAACCTGACAGCCGGGGCTTCATTGTGCCCGCGAAGTGCGTGCAGACGCGCCCCGAAGGCTTGTCAGTATGGGTGGTCAGGAACGGCAGGGCACAACGCCGAGTTATCACCTCCACTGAATTCGTGGCCAATGGCGTGCTAGTCTCCTCCGGCCTTGCCTCGGGCGACACCGTCATCACCGCCGGAATGCAGAAGCTATACTCAGGAGCCATAATCAAGACTGAAGACTGATGATCGATGACCATTATTAAAAGTCCTTAGTTTCTTAATTCCTTAAATACTTAACCAACTAACCCCATATCCAAAACTCTAAACTTTAATCTCTAATCTCTAATCTCTTTTGATTCCCCGCAACCACATATTATCCGCCATGCGCAGCCACAACATCATCTTCTTTCTGGTGGCTTGTTTGGTGCTGTTCGGCATTTTCGGGCTTACCCAGATGAACAAAGATGAGTTTCCCCAGTTCACGATCCGTCAGGGCGTGGTGGCGGCGGTTTACCCCGGCGCGTCTTCGCAGGAGGTGGAGGAGCAAGTGACCAAGCCGCTGGAACGGTTTTTGTTCACTTACGAGGAGATTGACAAGGACAAGACCTACTCGGTGACCGAGAACGGCATTGTGTATGTTTATGCCGAGTTGCGCACGTCGGTGAAAGACAAGGATGGTGCGTGGTCGAAGATACGGCACGGACTTCAGCTGTTCAAGAAGACCTCCCTGCCGGCGGGTGTGTTGGAGATTGTGGTGGTGGACGACTTCGGCAACACCTCTTCCATGTTGCTCACGGTGGACTCGCCCGAGCGCACGCCGCGCGAGCTGGAGGAGTATGCTGAACAATTGTGCGACCGTTTGCGTTCCATCCCGGAGATGGGCAATATCAAAATCTTAGGGCAGCAGAATGAAGAGATTGTTGTGCGTGTGGATCAGGAGAAACTGGCGGCGTATGGCATCAGCCAGCGTGCATTGTTGGTGGAGTTAGCCACGCAAGGCCTGCGCACGGTGGGCGGCAGCGTGGAAAACGAGGCAGGCGAGGCGCAAGTGCATATTGCCATTCCGTACCAGTCGGAGTATGAGGTGGGCGAGCAGATTGTCTTCGCCGACCCGGCAGGCAATGTGGTGCGCCTGCGCGACATAGCTTCCATCGACCGCCGTTATGCTCCGCCGAAGAACTTCATCAAGTACAACGGCACCCCTACGGTGCTGATCTCCATGGAGATGGCACCTGGTAACAATATCGTGGCCTTTGGCAAAAAGGTGGAAAAGGAGATTGACAAGTGCAAACAGACGCTGCCACCAGACGTGAACATGCACAAGATCACCAACCAGCCGCGCGTGGTCAACAAGTCGGTGATGTCCTTCTTGCGCGACCTGGTGTTTTCCATCTTGGTGGTGATAGCCGTGATGCTGTTGCTGTTCCCGCTGCGCACCGCCTTGGTGTCTGGGTCCAGCGTGCCCGTCTGTACGGCTGTCACCATGGGCCTGATGTACATCTGTGGCATTGAGCTGAATACAGTCACCCTTGCCGCCCTCATTGTGGTGTTGGGCATGATTGTGGATGATTCCGTCATTGTCATCGACGGCTACACCGACATGTTGCAACGCGGCTATTCGAGGTGGAACTCTGCCGTTACCAGCACCAAGATACTCTTCGTGCCCATGTCGCTGGCCACGCTGGCCATCTCGGGCATGTTTTTTCCCATGACGCGCATCATCACAGGGCCGTTGGGCGATTTTGTGCAACTCTTCCCCTGGACGGTGCTCTTTGCATTGGTGTGCTCCATTTTCTATGCCGTATGGGTGATTCCCTATCTTTCCACGGTGTTTATCAAACGGAACAAGGACGGCATTGCGCCCAACCGTTTCGAGACAGCGCAGAACCGATTCTTTGTCTTGTTGCAGAATCTTTATGAAAAGGTGCTGACCCATTGTTTCCGGCATCCCGCTGTGGTGATATGCACGGCTTTGGGCGCAGTGGCCTTAGGCGCGTTTCTTTTTACCCGGCTACAAATCCAGATGTTGCCAAAAGCCGACCGCAACTGCTTCGCTGTGGAGATGCATCTGGCCGAGGGGAGCACGCTGGAGCAGACAGAGGCTATCGCGGACAGCATGGAGGTGGTGCTGCGCGCCGACCCACGCGTGGAATCCGTGACTTCTTTTGTGGGCTGCTCGTCCCCGCGTTTCCATGCCACCTACGCACCGCAGATGGCTCATAAGAACTATGCGCAATTTATTGTCAATACCACTTCGGAAGAAAACACTCTGAAAATCATTAGGGAATATGGACCGGAATATGAGAACCATTTTCCGAATGCCTATATCCGTTTCAAGCAGATTGACTATCAAGCGGTGAAGAATCCGGTTGAGGTCCGGCTGTCGGGCAACGACTTCTGCGACATGAAGCCGGTGGCGGATTCCTTGAAAAACTTCATGAATACACTTCCGGAATTGACCTGGGTGCATTCAGACATGGATGAAACCTCCCAGAATGTCAAAGTGACACTGAAGAGCGACGAGGCTTCGCGACTCGGCGTGACGCAGAGCATGTTGTCGCTCTATCTATCATCTGCACTGGGTGGTCAGAACCTGACCAATGTGTGGGAGGGCGACTACAAGGTGCCCGTGATGCTTTACACGCAGAACGTGGGCGATAGCTCCAGTTATGAAGGTCTGGAAGATTTTCTGGTGCCCACCTCCATCCCCGGGACATGGGTGCCGCTCCGCCAAGTGGCCGATGTGGGGCCGGAATGGCACGATGCCGTCATCAATCGTCGTAACAGCATCCGCACCATTACGGTCGGCGCCGACCTCAAATATGGTTTCAGCCAGCCTGAAGTGATGAAAAAGATTGACAATTACGTTGAAAAAGAACTGAAACCTGCCCTCCCGCAGGGCGTGGAGGTCTCTTATGGCGGCCTTACCAATGTCAATGGGCAGGTGATCCCGCAGATCGCCTTGAGCTTTTTAGCGGCCGTATTGGTGTTGTTCGTCTTCCAGTTGTATCATTTTGGCAAACTGGATATTGTATTCCTTACGCTGTCGGCCAGCCTGATATGCGTGTTCGGAGCCTGTTTGGGCTTATGGGTGTTCCAACTCGACTTCAGCATCACGGCAGTGCTGGGCGTGGTGAGCCTCATAGGCATCATTGTACGCAATGCCATCATCATGTTCGAGTATGCCGAGGATTTGCGGAAAAACCACCATCTGAGTTCCCGTGAGGCGGGCTTCCAGGCGGGCAAACGACGTATGCGGCCCATCTTCCTTACCTCTGCCACCACCGCATTGGGTGTCGTGCCCATGATTGTGGCGCATACATCCTTGTGGATGCCGATGGGCGTGGTGATCTGCTTCGGAACCATTTTCTCGTTGCCATTGGTCGTTACGGTCCTTCCCGTGGCCTATTGGCAGATTTTCAAAAATGCAAAATGATGAAATTTAAACATGGAAATATTATAATGCCTGTAGAGACGCAATGCATTGCGTCTCTACAAATGGTAATTCTGTTGTTGTTTGTGGCCATTGGCAGCCTGTCGGCCCAAAGCCTTTCGTTAGACAGTTGCAAGGCATTGGCTAGGCGCAATAATGCCGCAGTGGTGAATGCACGGCTGGACGTAAGAGCGGCCCAAGAGGTGAAAAAGCAGGCACGGACGAAATATTTCCCGCAGGTAAGCGCTATGGCGGGCGTGTATGACGCAGCTAAGCCGCTCATCGAGTACGGCATTGATGACATTGGCAATGCGACTGCACGGCAATGGCTCCATAACCTCTATTTCGAGTATGGCGCGGCGATGGGGTTGCCCGACCGCCTGTCCCTCTGTGAAAACGGTGTGGTGGTGGGTGCCACGGCTGTACAACCCGTGTTTATGGGCGGACAAATCGTCAAAGGCAACGAACTGGCTGACGTTGGAGTGTCGGCGGCATACAGGAAAAGCCAACTTGCCATTGATCAAGTCTTGCAGCAAGTGGAGGAGACGTACTGGCAGATTGTCTCCTTGACAGAAAAACGGAACACCCTGCAACAGGCCATAACTTTTCTGGATACGCTTTATCGTGATGTCAATGCAGCCGCAGACGCGGGGCTGGTGACCCGGAATGACATCCTCAAAGTGACCCTCAAACAAAATGAAATGCGCTCAAACCAGCTGAAAGTGGAGAACGGTATCACACTTTCCACTATGTTGCTCTGCCAGATGATCGGGTTGGATTATGAAGAGAATCTGACCCCTGCAGATACGGTTCCGGTGGAAATGCCAACCTATGATACCGTAACAGATGCTGACATAATGAACGCCGTTTACGGTCGTACGGAGAGGGCGTTGCTGGATTTGCAAGTGAAAGCCGAGAAACTGAAGAAACAAATGGCCATAGGGGAGAGCTCGCCTCATATTCTTGTGGGGGCAACTGCCTCATACGGTAACCTGGTATTCGATCGTTATACCGCCAATGCGCTGGTTTTCGCAACGTTGCAAGTGCCGCTCACCGGTTGGTGGGAAACGGCGCACAAAATCAAACAGCAGAATTATGCTATTCAGAAAGCGGAAAATGAGCGTGATGACCTTACTGAGAAAATGATGTTGGAAACGCGTCAGGCATGGTGCAACATTGGAGAGGCCCGCAGCCAGGTGGAGTTGGCCGAGACAACGGTGCGCGATGCCCAAGCCAATTTGCAGACAGCCCGCACGAACTTTGATGCCGGACTCATCCCGGTGTCCGAACTTCTTGAGGCGCAGACCCTCCTTCTCCAAGCGCAGAACCAACAAACGGATGCCTTGATCGACCTTCAAATCAAAAATAACCGTTATATGAGATTGACGGGTGCCGGATATTGATTTTTCCACCCTTGTTTCATTGCTTCTTTTTTTGTACTTTTGCAGGCTTTTTGCAAAACGAATTACAAGAACTGTTTATCATGATAAAAATCACACTGCCTGATGGCTCAGTAAAAGAATTTGAACAGGGCATAACTCCGTATGAGGTGGCCCAAAGCATTAGTGAAGGTCTGGCCCGTAACGTGTTGGTGGCCAAAGTGAACGACCAAATGGTGGAACTTGACAAACCCATCAACGAGGACGCTTCCCTCACGCTCTATACTTGGAACGACCGCGAGGGTAAAGACACCTTCTGGCACAGTTCCGCCCACTTGATGGCCGCTGCTATCGAGGCACTCTACCCGGGCGTGAAGTTCGGCATCGGACCACACATCGAGACTGGTTTCTATTACGACATCGATTTTATGAACTATACCATCTCCTCCGACGATTTCCCGAAAATTGAGGAGAAGATGAAAGAACTCGCCAGCCAGAAGATCCGTTTTATTCGCAAGGAAGTATGCAAACAGGATGCTCTGGATTATTTCACCAAGAAAGGCGATGAATACAAGCTGGAACTGATTGACGGTTTGGAAGATGGACAAATCTCCTTCTACGAGAGCGGTCCGTTCACCGACCTCTGTCGTGGTCCGCACTTGCATGACACTTCCGTCATCAAAGCCATCAAGTTGCTGAAGACGGCGGGTGCCTACTGGCGTGGCGATGAGAAGCGCAAACAGCTGACCCGTATCTATGCTGTCACTTTCCCGAAGAAGAAAGAATTGGACGAATATTTGGCGCTCCTCGAAGAGGCTGCCAAACGCGACCACCGCAAGTTGGGTCGTGAAATGGAATTGTTCACCTTCTCACCGCTGGTGGGACAGGGTCTGCCGTTGTGGCTGCCCAAGGGTGCCGCTTTGCGCGACCGCCTGGAGCAGTTCTTGCGCAAAGTGCAGAAAAAGTATGGCTATCAGCAGGTTATCACGCCGCATATCGGTAATGTGAATCTTTACAAGACCTCTGGCCACTATGCAAAATACGGTGCGGACTCCTTCCGCCCGATCACCACGCCGCAAGAGGGCGAGGAGTTCTTCCTCAAACCGATGAACTGCCCGCACCACTGCCAGATTTTCGCCGCTCGTCCGCGCTCCTACAAAGAGCTGCCTCTCCGTCTCGCGGAGTTTGGTACCGTGTATCGTTACGAGCAGAGCGGTGAGTTGCACGGTTTGACGAGAGTCCGTGGCTTTACGCAGGATGATGCCCACCTTTATTGCACTTCCGACCAGATCAAGGAAGAATTCTGCAAGGTCATCGACATCATTCTCTACATCTTCAAGACTTTGAAGTTCGAAAACTATAAGGCTCAGGTTTCCCTGCGCGATCCCAACAACAAGGAGAAGTACATCGGTACCGACGAAAACTGGGAGAAAGCACAACGCGCCATCATTGAGGCTGCAGCTGAGAAGGGCCTGAACACCGTTGAGGTAGAGGGCGAGGCCGCGTTCTACGGTCCGAAACTCGACTTCATGGTGAAGGATGCCATCGGCCGTGAGTGGCAGTTGGGTACTGTCCAAGTCGATTACAACCTGCCGGAGCGTTTTGAACTGGAATACACGGATGCCGACGGTCAAAAGAAGCGTCCGGTGATGATTCACCGCGCCCCGTTCGGCTCCATGGAGCGTTTCGTGGCCGTGTTGCTGGAGCACACCGGCGGCAACTTCCCGTTGTGGCTCACCTCCGACCAAGTGGTCATCCTGCCCATCAGCGAGAAGTACATGGACTACGCCCAGAAGGTGCGCGCCGCTTTGGACGAGCAGGATATCCGCTGCTACATTGACGAGCGCAGCGAGAAGACCGGCCGTAAGATCCGCGACGCCGAAACCGCCAAGGTCCCTTACATGCTCATCGTGGGCGAGAAGGAAGAGGAAGAAGGCACTGTTTCTGTGCGCCGTCACGGTAACATCAACGATGGTACCATGCCGCTTGGCGAGTTCGTCACGCTCATCCAGAACGCCATCAAGGCGGAATTGGAATAATCAATCCATTGTAGAGACGGTGCATGCACCGTCTCTACAGACACCAAACATAAGGGGCTGTCGCGATGCGATGGTCCCATTTTTTATAGAGTTACAGTTCTTATATTCTATTTTTATATTCTACCGCTATTCCCGGATTAGTATCATTATGCACTTTTTTTAGTGCAATTATTGCATATATCTGCACATTTTTTTGTGCAGGTAAATATTTTTTGTATTTTTGCAGGCGGTAATAAAAGATTGTTGGATTATGATAGACACGGTTCTAACGGATTATATGCTTGAACAACTGAGACTTGTCAATATGGACTTTGTACGGTACAAGTATTCAGCCATAGATTGGTCGTTGCGGATGATTGGTCTGACCGGACCTCGCGGAGTTGGCAAATCCACCCTTGTGCTTCAGCATATTTTGCAAAGCCAAAACACTCAGAAAGCCTTGTATATCTCTGCTGACCGTAGTTACTTTGCACAACACACACTGGTGGAGGTTGCTTCTGATTTCGTGAAGGAGGGTGGCACACACCTCTATATTGACGAAATTCACAAATACCAGAACTGGTCAAGCGAACTGAAAGAGATATACGACGGTCATCCTTCGCTTCAGGTGATGTTCACTGGCTCGTCGGTGTTGGATTTGCTCAAAGGGCAAGCCGATTTGAGCCGTAGAGCCGTGATGTATTCTATGCAAGGACTTTCCTTTCGAGAGTATCTGGAAATGTTCCACGGATTACAATTTCCAGTATATTCACTTGAAGATGTTGTTGCTAACAAGGTGGATGATAAAATCTTATCACATCCGCTGCCCCTATTTCGGCAATATCTACGTAAAGGATACTACCCTTTCAGCAAAGAGGGTGCTTTTCTGTCAAGATTGGATCAGATTGTGGTTCAAACACTGGAGTCGGATATCCCGCAGTTTGCCTCCATGTCGGTTGCGACGGGCAGAAAACTACGTCGACTGATGGCGATTGTGGCACAAAGTGCGCCGTTCAAGCCAGATTACTCAAGTATAGCCAATGCCTTGGGTGTGAGCCGCAATGTGCTGCCCGACTATCTTTTGTATATGGAACGCGCCGGTATGGTTGGACAACTTCGAGACGAGACTGGCGGACTGCGGAGCTTGGGCAAGGTGGAGAAAGTGTTCGTGGACAATACCAACCTGATGTATCTTCTTGGAAACAACGAAGCAGAAATCGGCAATATTCGCGAGACATTCTTCTACAACCAAACACGGGAGGTCTGCGATGTGATTGCCTCCAAAGTGTCGGACTTTGTGATTGGAGAATGCACTTTTGAGGTGGGAGGCAAAGGGAAGCAAAGAAAACAAATCAAGGATATTCCTAACAGCTATGTGGTTAAAGACGATATCGAATATGGAAGTGGTCGAACCATTCCGTTATGGACTTTTGGTTTGTTATATTAACTATGTTTTTTGCAAGTAAATAAGAATCTTAAAATTGTAATCCTTTGCACAACGTAAGGGGAATTCGGAAAACCAAGCTTCTGACCGTTCTGATAGGAATGGTCGGGTGGTTCCTCTTTACATGGTTGCTCATCGGACATGTCTCGGCACAAGAACTGAGGGGTAGAGTGTTCTCAACAGATGAGAAAGGCGACACTGTGGTGGTCTATATGGCCCGACTGCAGTGGCTTCATACAACGATGGGAACCTACACCAATATGCGTGGCAACTATAAACTGCCCTTTGCGAACACCGACACGCTGATTGTCAGTTATTCATTGTATCCGTCTGATACGTTGATTGTGAAGAAAGATGAGCGGCAACGGAACATTTTCATCAGCCGAGCCCAATCCTTGCAGGAAGTGGTGGTGTCCAAAAAACGGAAACAGAGATATACACGCAAAGGGAATCCGGCCGTGGAACTGGTGGAGAAGGTGATAGAACACAAAAATGACAATCGTCTTGAATCAGTTGATTCTTACAAATCAAAGATTTACAAGAAGATGGTGATGTCTTACGGGCGGTTCGATATGAACTTCCAGAAGAACAACTTCAATCGGCAACTCTCTTTCCTGGGAAAATACGTGGATACCATCAGGACCGACACGATGCCGGTGCTGACTTTTTCGCTGCGGGAATCGCTGGCAGACCACTATTACCAGAAATCTCCTCGTAAGAATGTGAACTATGTGATAGCCAGGCGAATGCAAGGTGTGGATGAATCCTTGGATGATGAAGGGCTTGGCACTAACTTGGATGCCATGTTTACGGAAGTGAACATCTTTGATAATGACATTGAGTTGATGCTCAACAAGTTCGTAAGCCCTTTGTCATCTACAATAGCCACGATGTATTATCACTATTTCATCACTGATACGGTTGATGTGGACAGCATCTCCTGCATCGAACTATCATTCTCGCCCGTGAACAGCCAGAGTTTTGGCTTTACCGGGCGTTTATATATTGTGAATGACAGCACATACGCCCTGAAGAAATATTCCATCAATGTGCCCGTCAATATCAATATGAATTTTGTAAGACAATTGATTGTTGAACAGGATTTTATGAAAATTGATAGCGGCTTATGGGCACCGAAGGAATCGCAAACTTTCGCTTCGTATTCCTTGATTAAGCGAAAGAGGATGAAGCAGATTTATGTCCGTCAGAACACGTTGTGGTATCAATATGAAATGGGAGCAACCATTCCGGATTCGTTGTCATCGGTTGTCTCAGAAACAGAGGCGGCCAATGTGCGGTACCGGAACTGGCAATGGAAGAAGATGAGACCGGAGCCCTTGACCGCCCAGGAGTCTGTTTTGGACAGCATATCGACCGAATTGCGCCGGTTGCCTTTTTTCAGGGCACTGGAGAAAACGGCGGAGATTGTTACTACAGGCTACATATCTACGACCAAGGAGCGCAAAAACAGTCTCTTTGACATCGGTCCGGTGTACGACATGATCAGTCACAACTCCATCGAAGGGCTTCGGTTCAGGATGGGGGGCATGACTACCGCCAATATGAATGACAGATGGTTTTTCACGGGCTATTTCGCGTTTGGCTGCACGGATTGGCGGATTAAGTACAACGCCACATTGATTCACAGTTTTGTGAAGAAAGAACGCCATTTCAATGAGTTTCCGCGCAACGCACTCTATCTCAGAACCAGTTATGATCTGGAGATGTTGGGGCAGAGTTTCACTTACATGGATCGTGACAATTTCTTCATGTCATACACGGTGGACACGTTGGCTTCGGCGGCCCAGTATGTCCGTCGCGGCAAGTTGCGTTACGTGCGCGAGTGGCCGTGTCGCGTGAGTGTGGACACGTGGCTGCAATATGAGCACTGTGAAGCCGCCGGAGCACTGAACTACTTCCGGATCAATGAGGACGGGACAACCACCCGCTTGGAAGATTACCACAATTGGGAATGGGGGGTGACGCTTCGCTGGGCTCCCGGGGAACGAATATACAACAACCAGTCGGGGAAAGACAACCTCCTCAAGCTCTCCAAAAACGCGCCGGTACTGCAACTCACGCACACCACAGGTTTTTTGGATGGCAGGACTTGGTATAATCGTACGGAATTGTCGATAGAGAAGCGGTTTTGGCTATCTGCTTTCGGGCATATCGATGCGGAGTTGCAGGGAGGCATCGTGTGGAACAGAGTGCCGTTCACGAAGCTGTTCACCCCGCAGAGCAATCGCTCGATATTCCTCACGCCGAAAACCTTCTGTTTAATGCGGCCGATGGAGTTTGTCATGGACAAATACGTGGGCTGGTATGCCACTTACCATCTGAAAGGTTGGATTTTCAACCGCATTCCCCTTTGGAACAGGCTGAAATTGCGTGAGGTGCTTTCGTTCAGTGGCGTTTATGGTGGACTCTCGTCTAGGAATATCCCATCTGCGGGTACGCCAGGCTTGTACGTATTTCCCGATGCCTGTTCACCGATGGGCAAGATGCCGTACATGGAAATAACTGCCGGCATTGAGAACATCTTGGATGTGCTACGTATTGATTACGTCCGCCGCCTTACTTACGCGAAGGATTTGAAGGGTTGGAAGAAGAATGGCATCCGGATTTCGCTGAATATTACGTTTTAAAACCTATGGGAGTATCGAGGCGATTTTTCGGATGGAGGCAAGACGGCGGGAAAAAGAGATTTTTTTGGTACCTTTGCACAAATATTTCCGAATATGAACATCGCTATTTTTTCAATAGTCTCTGAACTGCATGATCCGCAGGCGGTGGAGGCCGTTACGCACGAAACGCTCTCCGCTCTTTCGGTGGATTATATCTTCTGTGGGGACGACTTTCAAAGCTATGGCGCGCACGACCTCGATATCATCATGGTGTGTACGGGCGGCACGGAAGGTGTCTTCAAGCGTTTGCTGCCCATGTTGCGCGAAAAATCGCAGAAACCCTTTTATCTCTTGGCTTCCAATAAGAGCAATGCACTGCCTGCTTCGATAGAGATACTTTCCTATCTCCAGATAAATGGCCTGCAAGGGGAAATCTTGCACGGCCAAGCTCCTTATATTTCCTCGCGAATCCGACATCTGGTGCAAGTGTCTCAGGCTATGCTGCGTCTCTCCCAGGCTCGCCTTGCGGTCATTGGGCAGCCTTCCGATTGGCTCATTGCCAGCCACGCCGACTATGCGCTGGTGCGCGAGAAACTGGGGGTGAATCTGCTGGATATCCCCATGTCGGAATTGATAGCATTGGTGAAGACCATGCCTGTGGAAAAACCGTCATTAACCGCTGATAATCCATCCGTTCAGGAAGCCTTGCCAGGTGCCCAGTGCATCTACTCTGCCCTGAAATCGTTAGTGGAAAAATACCAGTTGGATGGTTTCACGCTCCGTTGTTTTGATTTGCTGGATGCTGTACATAACACGGGTTGTCTGGCTTTGGCCAAACTCAACGCAGAAGGCTATGTGGCGGGTTGCGAGGGCGATGTGCCGACCATGCTCACCATGATGGTGGCCCGCGTTTTGTTTGGGTGCTCAGGTTTTCAGGCCAACCCCGCCTCCGTGAATGTGGAGACCGGCGAAATCCTCTTTGCCCATTGTACAATTCCGCTGAACATGGTGCATCGATACGAGCTCGACACACACTATGAATCCGGCATCGGGGTTGGAATTCGCGGCTACATGCAGGAAGGTCCCGTTACTGTGTTCAAGCTGTCGGGCGACCTCTCCCGCAGTTTCGTGGCCGAAGGCGAGCTGATTCGCAACCAAAGTGAGCCCGACCTTTGCCGTACTCAGCAGGTGATACGCCTTGCCGATGCCGCCGATGCCCAGTATTTTCTACAGAATCCCATCGGCAATCATCATGTGGTAATTCCCGGTCACGTGAAGGATGTGATAGGGGAGTGGTGGGATAATCTAAATTAATCTGAAGAATAGAGTCCATTATAGCCAATCGTTATTTGATAAATGAAGAAAGCAAACCATTTCAGAGAAAGATTCAGGAATTTCCGTGCATGGCGTGAGCAGCCGCGCCAGGTTGCTCCAATGTCTCAGGAAGAGCACGAATGCCTGAACTGTCACGATCATTATATCGGCAGATTCTGTCCTCGCTGCGGGCAGGCGGCTACGACCGGCCGATTCTCGATAAAGGTGGCGGCAGAGAACTTTGCGGATGCTTACGGGATGGGCGACCGCGGTATGTTCCGTACCATGCTCAACCTAATCCTGCGTCCCGGTTATATGATACTCGATTATCTCCGAGGCATGAGGGTGTCCTATTGTGGCCCCTTTAAGATGTTCTTCTTGCTCTTCGCCATCTCCACCTTTGTGACCCACGGGTTGAATGTCAAAGGACAGCGTTTTGATAAAGATTCCCAATCTGTAACTACCACGCAGCAATTGGATGAGAAATTGGCGGCTGAAAAATCTGTCATTGAGGAGACGGATGGTATTAATGCTAAGGACAATGAGCATACGGTTTCCGAGCGTGCCATAGTTATATTCGATAAGATTCTCAGTGGCATAGAATACTTCGAAAAACGTTTCCCCAGCATCAATATGTTGTTTTTGCTGATGTTTGTGTCGGGATTTCTCTATCTTTTCTTCCGGCATTGCCCGAAGATTCCGGATTTACGCTATCCAGAGTTCTTCATGGCGCTAGTCTATACCGACAATATGTACACCATCTATAGCATCGTGTTTGATTTTTTCTGTCTCACAAAGCTTTCCTCACTGGCCATTTTCCTCACCTTGATTCCGCTCAAACAGATGAGTGGCTATAGTTGGCTGCGCACCACCTTGAAGGCCGTTGCCGCTTTCTTGATTATGTTTGCACTACTGTTTTTGCTCGTCTTTTTGGTGGTGTTTGGATTGTATATGACTTAAAAACAGGGTTGGTGAGGTAGGCAAGTCGTTTTGATGACTTGAATTTTTATCTGTCTGTTGGTTGGATTTTCAATTGTTAGTTTAAGAAATATGGATACATACCGTTTTAGAAAACAGATACATAAGCTGCCCGGCAAGGTGATTAGTTACGTACCGTTGCCCGAACCGCAGGTTGTGGATGGCCACGGCGCCCGGACGCAGATTGGAGAAATATGCCGGGAATGCGGCTATAAACAGGTGCTATTGGTGACAGATCAGACGCTCCAAAAGCTCGGCTATGAGCAAAAAATCGTGCAATCGCTGGAAGAAGCCGGGGTGGGCTGCACCCTCTTTGCGGACATTAATTCTGAGCCGACCATTGATCTTATCACTGCGGGACGTGAGGCGGCCATGAAGTGTGATGCTGAGTGTGTGATAGCTCTTGGCGGAGGCTCCGTGATGGATACCTGCAAGATGATAGCGGCGGGTGCTAAACTGCCACGCCTCAAAACAAAATCCCTGCTGCTCAAGTTTCTGGTGGTGCGGAGCAAGACCTTGCCCATGATTACGGTGCCTTCCACGGCGGGCACGGGCGCTGAGGTGACCGTAGGAGCTGTTGTGACCAACGCGCGCGGTGCGAAGGGCTCCACCGTGATTGTCGGTTTGGACGTGACGCACGTGATTCTCGACAGCGAACTTACCATCCACGCGCCGCAACTGGTTACTGCCGCCTGCGGCATGGATGCCCTGAGCCATGTAGTGGAAGGTACGCTTAGTGACGTGGCGGTTTATGTGGAGGATGCCTACCATTCATTGGAGGGCGTACGCCTGATTTTGCGCCACTTGCCCGTGGTGATGCGCGAGCCCGAGAACATCGAGTCGCGATTGGCGATGTGCCGCGCTGCGATGTATGGCGGTAATGCCATCAATACGCAGTTGGCCGGCTACATACACGCCTTTGCCCACAGCATCGGGGCCAAGTACCATATCCCGCACGGCCCGGCCATCACCCTGATGATGATGCCCGTGCTGGAGTACCAGAAGGAGGCTTGCATGGAGAAATATGCGATTATGGCCCGCTATTGCCACCTTGTTGAGGAATCCACCTCTGATAACGAGGCCGCTGAAAGCTTCCTCCAAGCCATTCGAGAGCTGATTGCCACCTGCGGCTTGGACAAGCTTGAAATGCCAGTAAAACCCGAAGATTACGAGGAGCTCACGCACATGATTGCCGCCGACTCCATCAACTACTCTGCCCCGATGACGTTCAGCAACGAGGACATCGCGAGGGTGCTGGAAGCGGTGACGATAAAAGATGAGAGAGTAGAGATTAGAGAGTAGTGACTGGCTAGTTGCAGCTTATACCTTGAGAGTCTCGGAGAGACGACCCGCACGAAGTGCAATTAACCCCACACAAGGCGTAGCCGTAGTGTGTGGGACCCAACCCCGCACAAGCGACGAAGTCGCGCAGTGTGGGGAAAAAGCCAATCAGTCCCGCACAAGCGCGATAGCGCGCAGTGTGTGGAATCTAACAAACACCTACGCAATGTGGGAACTAAACACAAAAACTATGTCATATACCAACGAACAAATCGCTAATATCGTCGCCACGCAGCGGAAATACTTCCACACGGGCGCGACACTGCCAGTGAAATGGAGAATAGAGCAACTCAAGAAGCTGAAAGCTGCCGTTATAGTACACGCTACCGAATTTGAGGATGCTCTTGCCGCGGACCTCGGGCGCAGCAGAGTAGAGGCCTTCCTCTGCGATGTGGGCCCTATCATTGTTGAAATCAATGAGATGATCCGGGGCTTGCGCCGTTGGGCGCGGCCCGAGACGCACTTCAGCGGACTGATGTGCTTCCCGAGCATCATTACCAAAGTCTATAAGATGCCCTACGGAGTGTCGTTGGTCATCAGCCCGTTCAACTTCCCGATCCTGCTGACCATAGGTGTGGTGGCGGCGGCCATGTGCGGTGGCAACACCGTGGTCATCAAGACCAGCAGCAAGTCAGAGGCGTGCACTACCGTGATGAAGCGCTTCTTCGCGGAGGTATTCCCGCCTGAGTATGTCACCCTTATCGATGGCGGTCACGATGTGGCGGATATGTGCCTCGCGCAGCGCTTCGACAAGATCTTCTACACCGGCTCGCCCTCCGTAGGCAAGCATGTGATGGCGGAGGCGGCCAAGAACCTCACGCCCGTGGCGTTGGAGTTGGGTGGCGAAACCGGCAACTGGTGCGTGGTGCGCAAGGATGCCGACCTCAAGGACGCGGCCCGCAAGATTGCCTTCTTCAAGCTCTGCAATGCCGGACAGATCTGCATCAATATCAACCAGATTGCCGTAGCGAAGGAGGTTGCGGAACCCTTCTTGGAGGAACTGAAAAAGGCTTTCACGACGCAAATTGGCGATAATCCGATTGCAAACGAAGAATACCCCAAGCTCATCACGGAAGCCGCTTACGACAAGTGTGCGAATTTGGCGGACGAGTACCGCGACCGCATCATCTACGGCGGGGTAGGCAACAGGGAGAGTTGCAAATATTCGCCCACGATCATCTATCCTGTGAATCAGGATGAGCATATCGTGCAGCACGAACTTTTCTGTCCACTGTTGCCCGTGGTGCCCTTTGCGGACGCTGAGATTGATGCCTTGATGGAAATGATTGCCGAGCGTGAGCATCCGCTGGCGATGTACCTGTTTACCAAAGATATGCGATGGGCGAAACGGATCATGCAGACCCAGCAATACGGCGGCGGCTGTATCAACGAGGTGTGCATCCACCTGATGGTGAAGGGCGTGCCTTTCAACGGCACGGGCCATTCCGGCATGGGCGCCTACCACGGCGAGTGGGGCTTCCGCGAGTTCACGCACCCGCAGACTGTCCTCAAAGGAAAGACCAAATTCAACCTTTCCCTGCGCGAACACCCGTATAGCGGCAAGGCCGGGGAGCGGAAACAGAAGATATTGAGGTGGTTTGAGCGGTAATTTTGCTATTTTTGCATCCATCCTTTTTCAGGATTATCTTCACGTACTATAATGCCAAAGAGAAAGATGAAAGTTGTTTTTCTGCTAACCGCGCATGCCGCTGATGATGACAGAGTATGGTTTCATCAGGCACAGAGCCTGATGCATCACGATTGTGAGGTGGTGATCATTGCCCCGCGTGCAGGAACTCTTACCACTCCTTTGGTGCAAGTCTATAGTCCGGAAAGCATGTCGCGCCGGCAGCTGATGCGTTACCTGGCGGACTTGTTGGCAGAACAGCATCCCGATGTGGTGATCGGTGACACGCCCATGGCCCTGCGTGGTGCTTTGATCTACAGACGGAAAACGCATTCTTCTTGCCGTATTTTGTACGATGTGACCGAATGGTATCCTTCCAAAAAGAATGTTAGGAATCTCGGACCTGTCCGCAATTTCTTCAAAAGAATCATTCTCCATCTGTTTAATATCTATGTGAATTGTCATACGGATGGATTTATTTTCGGAGAGAAATATAAATCGCTGCCTTTCAGGAGATTGTTTCCGCGTAAACCCTATGTGTATGTCTCATATTATCCGGAGTTGAATTATATCGTTTCTTCACAGCCTAGGGATTTGAAGGATGAGGTACGTTTGTTTTACAGTGGACCATTGACGGAAGAGAAGGGCTTTCCGCACGTGCTCGCTTCGGCGGTCATGGTGGCCGACAGGCTTCCCGATTGGAAAATAAGACTGCAAGTGCGCACGGATGTTCTGTTGCCTCATGTCCCCGCTGACCTGCCCGGAAACCTTTCGCTGGACTTCTCGTCTTATCTTCCTTTTGAACGATACTGTGAAACACTGGCGGATCAAGATCTGTTTCTGGATTTAAGAAGCACAGACAAGGAAAATCGAAAATGTCTGCCCATCAAACTTTTCTATTATATGGCGACAGGTAAGCCTGTCATCTATTCCAATTTGGATGCCATTGAAGAGGGTTGCCCTGAGATTTCGCAGGTGGGTTATCTTGTGGACCCGCGAGATGAAAACAGGGTGGCAGACATCATTGAACAGTATTTGAAAGTCCCAGGACTATACCGCCAACATTGCGAGAATGCACGTCGCTTTGCCGAGCAAAAATACAACTGGAGGGCAATAGAAGACGACTTCATCCGTTTTATCCTGCAACATGAGTAGCCTGAATCTGAAGACCAATATTTTAGCCACTATTCTCAGCAAAACGTTGATTCTCTTGCTGAATTTTGCTGTCGTGGTGCTCACTACTCAACTGTGGGGTGCGGACGGTCGTGGGGCGATTGCGTTGTTTGTGGCCGATTTGGGACTGATTTCCATTTTCGCCAATGTGTTCACCGGCAGCAGTGTCTCCTACTTCTTTTCCAGACTGGGTACATCAAAACTATCTACTGCGGCATATCTGTGGTCGTTTATTGTCTCCGCTGTTGGAGCGTTGGTTTTGCTGTGCTTTGGCCGTACCATCGTAGTGCCGTTTGTGTTTGCCGCCTCCGCGCTCATGGGCCTTATCGCGTTTCACAATTCCCTGTTTGTGGGCGGCCAGAAAATAGGGCATTATAATCTGATGACGGTCTTGCAGCCCGCGTCGCTGTTGCTGTTCATGCTGCTCTTCCATTTCATCTTTCCGCAACAGGGTTACTATTGCTATTTCTACGGCCAGATTGTCTCCTTATGCCTGATGCTGCTGGTTTGCCGGATTCTGCGGCGCAAGATGGGCATTCGCTTGCAGTGGGACTATGATCGGGATTGCAACCGCCAGATGCTGGCGTTTGGCTGGAAGACCGAGCTGAGCAGTCTGCTCCAGTTTTTCAACTACCGACTGACCTATTACGTGCTCGATTTTTTCATCGGCATAGGTTCTGTGGGTGTGTTCTCCATTGGCGTAACTATCGCAGAAGCCATCTGGATTGTGAGCCGCAGCATTTCGACGGTGCAGTTTTCCAATGTGCTCAAGCAAGGCGATACAAAGCAGTCAAGGGATGAGACCATGTCGCTGGCCTTGGTGAGTCTGCTGGTCTCAGCCGTATGCGTAGGCGTTATCCTGTTGTTGCCGAAAACGCTGTTCTCTTTTATCTTCGGTCCGGAGTTCGGCAGTGTGAAGCAAGTGGTGCTGTTGCTTGCACCCGGCATTTTGGCCATCGCTTTTTCCAATGTGATTGGTCACTATTTTTCCGCCATACGTCAACTCAATATTCTCATCATCAAGTCGGCTATAGGCCTTCTGTTTACGCTGGCATTGTCCTTCTGGCTGGTCCCGAAGTGGCAGGTTGACGGTGCCTGTGTGGTCAATACGGTCTCCTACGTGGTTTCCTCGCTAGTGTTGCTGATCTATTATTTGCGCCGAACATCAAATATATGAATGAAATCAACGCCATTACGCATTCAATAACAAAGGCGATCTTGCAATCCCTACGGTCATAATACAATCTGATCTGATGTTTCCCTTCTGGCACATCCACTGAAATCATGGCCGTATTCAAAGGTTTGATTGTAAGCGGAATGTTATCATCCATCACGGCTTTCCATCCTGGATACCAATTTTGGGCAAGCACCAAGGGACGTTTTTCTCCTGTGACGGTATGCAACACCGCCTCCCCGGGCTTGAAGGTCATAAACTCCACCTCGGTGTCTTTCTCATAATGGGCTGCTCTGGTTGCATCCGATGCGTATGCAGTGTCCACAGACAACATCAACGGATCTTCGGAATACACAATTTCAGAAGGAAAGAAAGCTGCTTTCGGCAGATATAACAGTACATCCTTTTCCAGATAGGGCTTCAGCATTTCCTGATGATTCTTCAACTTGAAAGGATCCCGGCTCGCCCATTCGATTTTCTTGGCGAAACAGCCAATGTTTTGATACATGAATCCATAATCCTGTTCATGTTTCATTCTTTCGGAAGAGGTCACTTCCTGGGGTGGTGGGAAACTCTGAGGTGTGTGTGCCAAGATCTTGGCATAGTGTGCATTGGTAAACTCTTTTTGGTATCCAGTGGAAGACATGCTCAAAAAAGTCATGATCACCAGGTCCAGGACCAATCCGGTAGCCAGTATGGCCGGAGCATGTTTTGTGCTTCGCCATAGGATGATATCCACAACCAGTATCAATACTACATAAAACAGGGATTGCAATCCCCAAAATAGGCTGTTTTGATAATCTTTCGCATGATGAAAATCCACCTTGATGAAATGAAGAATCATCACGATCGAATACATCACACCGAGGGAGCATAAAAATGCCATGAAGAACGTCTTGTGCCGTTTGAAATCCAAACACACGGCTTCACAGCCTTTGGTCGCTATGACCAGCAATGAAACTACCACAAAACACCGGAAGATGGTCTGGTGCCGCAATAGGTTGATTAGCGGCACATGGTAAGCCAATTTGTAAAGCGACAGTTGGCTCCCCAATGACAAGAGAAAACACAAAACACCCCATCCTAAGAATATCCAGATGTTTGTGTTTTTCCGCTGAGGCAAGCCGACGATAAAGAAGAATACGGTGAAAAGCCCCACAAATACCGACCTCATGGAGATATCCATGAATATCCATTCCCGACAGTAACTGGTCATCCAGGGGAAAAACAGGGATAGCAATGCTTTGACCCTGAAGGGTGTGGCCGTGGCCTGCTCGTATGTCAAACCGTCACCCCGGGTAACATACTGCAAGGCTTCAAAGTAGGAAATCAAGGATGGAAGGGACAGTACCACCAATACGATGCCGGAAATGCACAGAAACAGGCATGTCTGTTTTAGTTGTTTGCTCTCTCTCTTAACCATCATCCTGATGAAATGTGTAAGGGCAAACACGATGAAGAAATAAAACAGGATGAAGCAGAACCCGGAATATCCTCCTGTAAACATCAGCGACAAGGCCAAAGCCATGCCCAAGGCATTTTTCAGGGAGGGCGACTCGAAGATTCTGATCATGTAGTTCAGTGCCCAGGGCAGCCAGGCCAGGGCTATGATCCAGGAATAATGCTGGGCGTTGCCCGTGAAAGGTCCGGACATCATGTACGCACAAGCTATCATAAAGCAGACAACCTGCTGTTTGGAAAAGCATTGAGCTAATTTGTAGAAGCCCCATCCGGCCATGAATACGTGGAAAATAAACTCCACGCCCCAGAAATAGGGGCTGTAGTTTCCTAATAATGCCATCAGCCAGAAGGGAATATAGAAAATGGAAGATTGAGGATCCGCATGGGCCGGAATACCCATTGAGCGGTAAGGGCACCATAAGGGCCACGCCCCATTGTTCAGGGCGTTCATCATCGACCAGCGAGCTGGGAAAAACTCGTTGGCAAAGTCAAAGATGGGTGCAAAAAACAGTGTGCCGGAATAAGCCACGATGCTGATAATCAGCAGAAAGAAGATGTACTTGTGTTGATTGAAAAAGGTTTTCATCAAAGTGGCTGTGTTTTATTGTTGCATAGAGGTCTATATCCTGTTTTGCCAACTGTTTTTGTCTGTTATTTTGTTTTTTTATTGGCAGTTTCCCAGATACACCACCACCACACCTTCGCCGTGCAACTCGATGGTAAAAGAGTCTCCTAATGCTTCGTTCAGGCTGCCTTCCCAGAGATGTTGAAAACAACGATTCTGCACTGGATACTTGAGATTGTGGAAGGTCAGCGGGAGTTGCTCGTCTTTGCAGAATATTGAAATTTGCTGTCCTGCAAACGAGGGCAGGGTAGAGGTTTGCCGTATCGCGATGAAGGTGCCGTGGTCAGTTACCATCTTCAGGTCCAGCTGCTCGCTGTAGGTGGCCATGATGCTGAGATTGGCGATGAAATGGTCCTCGCGCAGGCCGCCGCACCCGAGCAATGTAACATAGTTCAGTTCGTTAGAAATGCAGTATTTGAGGGCTTTCTGCAAGTCGTTGTACTCTTCACTCTTGTCGGGATGAAGGCGGTCGTTCCAACGTTGGAGACTTGCTGTCTGCGCGGAGTCCATATCACCCACAATGGCGGTGGGCTCGTAGCCGGCAGCTACCAGCGTGTCCAACGCCCCGTCGCAGCAGATTATCTGCTCCGCCTGCCGCAGACATTCCAAAGCAGTGTTACTGCAAGGAAATTGCCCATTGGCCAAAATCACTATGCTGTATGCCCCCTCACTCATCTCTATTCCGTAATCTCTTAACCCTAAACTCTAAACTCTTCTACATCCATTTTACCAAGTTGAAGTCGAAATCGTGCGGCAGCAGCGGGTTGCTCGGAATGATGCGGATAGCGCAGTTCCAGAGCCCCACATCCTTGGCATCCATGTCAAACTGGTAGATCAACGAGTCGCCTTCCTCTTTGACGGGAACGAGCGGGTATTTGGCGTGCAAAACAGTGCGGTGTTGCTCGTTCTGTTCTGTGAAAATCATTTCCACTTTCAGATCGTCGGCAGAGAGCGAACCCTTCTTGATGGTAAGTGTCATTGAGAGATTCTCGCCCACATAGAAGGTGTTGTTGATACGGTTCTGATAGTTCAGTGCCACGCATTTGAGCAAGCTCCAATTCGCCAGCACTTTTTCTTTCCAGCGCAACAGCGTACGCACGGGCATCATGTTGTCGATGACCAATTGCGCATGGCGATTCTCCAGTTTATGGTAGAACTTGTCGTAGTAGTCGTCCAGCTGCCGTTTCATGGTGAAATGCGGAGATATCTTGGCAAAGCATTTCTTCATCATGGCGACCCATGTGGTCGGGATGCCTTGGTTGTCGCGAACATAGAACGCCGGTGCGATTTCCTCATCGATGGTGGAGTAGAGCGTGGCGGCGTCCAGCTCATCTTGCAGGTGGTTGTCCTGATAGGTAATCTGCTCTTTGATGGCCCAGCCGGCGCCTGGCACGTAGCCCTCTGCCCACCAGCCGTCAAGCACGCTGAAGTTGAGTACGCCGTTCATCACGGCCTTCTCGCCGGAGGTGCCGGATGCTTCCAACGGGCGCGTCGGCGTGTTGAGCCATACATCGCAGCCGGAGACCAGTTTCTTGGCCAGGATCATATCGTAGTTCTCCACGAAGATGATTTTGCCCACGAACTCCGGTTTGCGTGCCAGCTCGATAATGCGGGTGATGAGGTCTTGACCAGCCTTGTCGTGCGGGTGTGCCTTGCCGGCGAACACGAACTGCACAGGACGCTCGGGGTTGCTGAGCAGCGCCTTGAGCCGTTCTTCATTGGTGAACAGCAGGTGGGCGCGTTTATAGGTTGCAAAGCGGCGTGCGAATCCGATGGTGAGCACGTCGTCGCGGATAGCTTTCAATGTTTGTGCGATGAGTGCGGGCGACTCGTTGCGGCGGCGCATCTGCTCGTTCAGCATCGGCTTGATGGCATCGAACATCTCCTTGCGGAGTTCCTGTTTGAGCTGCCATATCTTGCTGTCAAACACGCTGTTGATCTTGTTCCAATGTTGGGGATTGGAACGGTCGGCGGCAAATGCCGGGCCGAACACTTCTGCGTGGAGCTGTTGCCACTTCTTGTGCGCCCAGGTGGGGTAGTGCACGCCGTTGGTCACATAGCCGATGTGCGACTCTTCGGCGAAGCGGCCTTCGTAGAGGTCGGCGAACATCTCGCGCGACACGCGGCCGTGGATGCGGCTTACACCGTTGATCTCCTGCGAGAAACGGCAAGCCAGAATGCTCATTGAGAACTTGTCGTTGGTATAATTGTCGCGTTTGCGGCCCAGTCCCATGAAGGTCTCCCAGGAAATGTCGAAACGCTCGGGATATTGTGCGAAATAGGTGCGCATGAGGTCCTCGTGGAATGCATCGTGACCCGCGGGTACGGGTGTGTGGGTGGTGTAAAGCGACGAGGCACGTACCAACTCGGTGGCTATGGACAGGTTCACGTGCTCCTCCTGCATGATCTGATACAGGCGCTCCAGGCTCAGGAAAGCGGCGTGGCCTTCGTTGAGGTGGAACAGGGTAGGCTTCTCGCCCAAGATGTTCAGCATGCGCATGCCGCCGATGCCGAGCAGGATCTCCTGCTTCAAGCGGTTCTCCACATCGCCGCCGTAGAGGGTGGCGGTGACACCGCGGTCCTCGTTCCAGTTCTCGTCAAAGTCGGTGTCCATCAGATACAAGGGGATTCGGCCCACGTCCACGCGCCAGATGCGGGCGTACAGGGTACGTCCGGGCAGGGCGAGACTCACCTTCTTCCACTCGCCGTTTTCATCTTTCAGCGGCGTGATGGGCAGTTTGGAGAAACTTTGCGGCGGATAGAGGTTTACCTGCGCGCCGTGCGCGGAAATCTGCTGGGTGAAATAACCGTATCGATACAACAAGCCGATGCCGATCATGTTGACATTGCTGTCGGAGGCCTCTTTCAAATAGTCGCCGGCCAGCATGCCCAAACCGCCTGAGAAAATCTTCAGCTCGTTGCTGATGCCGAACTCCATGCTGAAGTAGGCGATTTTCTTCTCGGGACGTGTACAGGGCGTCTCCATGTAGGCGCGGAAATCGCTATAGACCTTGTCCAGTTTTTTCAAATAGGCCTCGTTGTTGGCAAAATTCTCGATTCTTTCCAACGGGAGAATCTGGATGAGGTGTACAGGATTCTCGGCACAATCGCGCCACAAGGTGGCTCCGGCGATTTCCTCGAACAACTCGCGGGCTTCATAGTTCCAACTCCACCAAAGGTTTTCGGACAGTTTCTCTAACTTTTCGAGAGATTCCGGAAGATGGGATTTAATGGCGATGCGGTGCCATTCGGGACCTTCGGAGCTGATGTGCTCCACGATTTGCCCGATGTTGGCGGTTTTGGTCTGATATTGTTCAAAGCGCAGTTCGCTCTTGCTCAGCGCGATGGTGTATGCTTGCTTGTAATTCTCGTAAAGATTGGTCCACAAGGCCTTCTGGGCAATCTGCATGGCCGTCTGGTTGAGGTTGTCCTTGGTCTGCTTGTTGCATTGGCTGTAGAAGGTGATGGCCTTGGCGATGTTATCGACCACTTCCGCGTCGTTGTCGTCGGTACGTTCGATGACGGTTACACTCTGTTGCTCGCCGAACTGGTCGCGGACCCACAGGCCGAAGCCGGCCAATGTGGTAGTGACGGTGGGCACGCCAAAGGCGATGCTCTCCAGCGGCGTGTAGCCCCAGGGCTCGTAGTAGGATGGGAACACGCTGAGGTCGAAGCCGATGAGGAGGTCGTAGTAGCTGAGGTTGAAGATGCCGTCGTTGCCGTCGAGATAGACGGGCACATAGACCACCTTGACGTTATCTTCGGGTTTATTGGTAAGCCCGTTTTCGGCCAGGGCTTTCATGATGGGGTCGTTGTAGGGATCGTGCAGTACGTGCGTGGCGTAGTCGCTGGTGATGGGCGTGTTGCCGATGGGTTGCTGCATGCGGTTGATCAGCTCCACGCGCTTGCCGCTGTTGCCGGCAGGCACCGTGAGGAAGGCCACAATCTTGCGGTCGGGCTGCTGCTGCGACAGCTTAGCCAAACTCTTGATAAACACGTCAATGCCCTTGTTCTTGAACTCGAAACGGCCGCTGTTGATGACCAGCATGGCGTCTTCCGGAAGTTCTTGTTGCATCAAGGAAGAGGCTACGTGCAACAGCGTTTTGCGTGCTGCGGCACGCTTGGTATCAAATTCTTCGCCCTTGGGCACGAAGTCGTCCTCAAAACCATTGATGGTGATAACATCTGCTGGCTTGCAGAAGAAGGCGTCGCACTCCTTGTTGGTGATCTCGCTCACGGTCGTATAGGCATCCGCGTGTTGCGCGGAGAGGGATTCCAGAGAATATTTGGATTGCACACCGAAACGGGTGGCAGTCTCCAGCGGCTGATATTGACGGATATTGCCGTACAAGGGCAGACCGTTGCCAGCGATGCAGCGTCCCAGCACGGTGGCGTGCGTGGTGAACACGGTGGCAATTTGCGGCGTGTTGGTCTTCAGGTACAAAATGCCGGTGCCCGTCATCCACTCATGGAAATGGGCGATGATCTGGTCCATGGAGTTGCAGTGGAAGTTGTAGAAACTCTCGATCACGCGTCCGGCGGCGTAGCCGAACAGGGCAGGCTCGATGTAATCCCACTGCCCGGAGATGGAATCCAGCTTGTAGTTGAGCCAGAATTTGGTCAGAATCTCGTTCTTTTTTTCAAAAAACGGGGTGAAATCAACCAGGAAAACCACGGGAGAACCGCAAATGCGCCAGCGTCCGATACGGACTTTCAGCCCTTCGCGTTGTACCACTTCCCGCCAGTTTTTATATAAATTGACGTCTTCAATGAAGTCATCACTATGTTCTTTGGATAAATCGGGACCAATACAGATATAATTGTCGTGCAGGTTTTCCACCACTGTGGCTGCTTTGGTGGATAAAACAGTATGGATGCCGCCCACTTTGTTACAAATTTCCCAGGCGGTTTCAAAAATGTAATCAGCAATCATATAAGGGGTTGTTTTTTTAGGCTGCAAAGATAGCAAAAAGCAATGAATTTTTTTTTATTTTTGCGAACTATTTTAAACGATTAAAAACAATCAAAAAATTTCTCAATATGAATAAAGTTATAACTGTAGAAGAAGCTGTCTCCCATATCCATGACGGGATGACGATTATGTTTGGCGGATTTCTCGGATGCGGCACCGCCGTGAAAGTTGTAGAAGCCATTGCCAAGAAAGGTGTGAAAGACCTTACGCTGATCGGCAACGACACCGCTTATCCCAACAAGGCCATCGGTATGCTGATTTCCAACCATCAGGTCAAGAAACTCATCGCTTCCCATATCGGCACGAACGCAGACACCGTGCAACAATTCAACGACAAGGAACTTGAAATCGAATTCGTTCCGCAAGGCACGCTGGCAGAGCGTATCCGTTGCGGTGGCGCAGGCCTCGGTGGTGTTCTCACCAAAACCGGTCTGGGTACCGTGGTGGAAGAAGGCAAACGCAAAATCGAAGTCAATGGCGAAGAATTCCTTCTGGAACTGCCTTTGCACGCCGATGTGGCCCTGATTGGCGCCAGCATCTGCGACGAGATGGGTAACAGCATCTACAAAGGCACCACCCAGAACTTCAACCCCATGATGGCCACGGCTGCAGACCTGGTGATTGTGGAGACCAAGGAACTGGTGCCCACAGGCTCCATCCCCATGGAGAATGTACACACCCCGGGTGCTTACGTTGACTATATCGTGAAATAAAACTCTTTTGACGATAAATCAAAGATAGCCCGTTTTCTTTACGGAAATGCAGGTGCTAAAATGAAAAAAGGAGGCTTTCAAGCCTCCTTTTTTTACTCCTTTACTCGTTTACTCATTGTTCTTGATGATCTTCAACGTACCCGCGGTTTGATTGTGCCGCATGGCTTTGAGGAAATAGACGCCGGAGGCCAGGCCGTGAAGGTCGATTTCGGTTTGTGTGCCTTCAACAGGATAGATGCCGACTCTCCGTCCGTATGCGTCAAATAGTTGCAATTGCGTGAATTCCTCGCTGCCAATGACTGTCACATGGCCAGTGGTCGGGTTGGGGAACGCACGCAATGATTCTGCTGCGTGATTCTCAATGCCCACGTTTATGGTGAGGTGCAGGATTACGGTGCTGTCGCAGCCGTTGGCTGTGGACAGGGTATAGGGGATAGTTAACAGTGAAGGAGAACCAACTTCAAATGTGGTATCAATCTGGCCGCTGACGAAATGATAGGGCAGATCGTTGGTGGTGATTGTGACGGAGGTGTCCACGGAGTAGGTCGGATTCACTGTCAGGAGAAGTGTATAAACATCCTCACATCCGGAAGTGTTCGCCACCGAATCCACATAGTACCCACTGGTCTCCAACTGGAGTCCACGCCAAGCGTACGGTGTGCTTTGACAGGTCTCTGCTGTATCATTCTGACGGATACTAGGGTTCACGGTAAGCGTCAGCATGTAAATACTATCGCATCCGGCAACCGTCTGCAGACGGAGAATACTGGTTCCAGAGGTGTCGAAAGACTGTTCGTGCCAGATGTAAGGCAGTTCGTCCTGACAGATTGTCACCGTATCATTATGGTAGAATGGCTCGCCCATCGTAACCACTACAGAGAAAATGAAGCGGTCTCCCCATCTAAAAACTGTATCTCTGTACGTACCACTTTCAGTAATAGTCCGCATACGCCAAAATACAGTGTCGCCTGGACAAAGTGTAATAGGAGTGTCAACTATCAGCAAATCGTAATAATAGGCCTGCAATGAATAAACACTGTCACAACCCACAGATGTTTGAAGAGAATCGTAATAAACTCCGGCATCCGAGATGGCCATTCCATGCCATACATAGGGCAAAGTCACGACACTCAAATGTACCGAATCCTCGCTGAAGAACGGCGAACCCTTCACGAAGTTCATCGTATAGACGATGCTGTCGCACCCGTTGGTGTTACGCAACGTGTCGCTATAGATACCTGTCTCTGACAAGGTCATGTTATGCCATGTGTACGTTGCATCCTCGCCACAAACCGTCATGGAATCTTCCTGCGTGGTCACATTGGTGACATATACAGACAGTGTATGGATGCTGTCGCAGCTGAATGTGGTCTGCGAGGAATCCGTGTAGATGCCCGGACCTGTGACGGTCTGATTGTGCCATGTGAACGGTAGTGCACTTTCGCACACCGACATATTCTCTTGGATGTTGTAAGTCGGATTGACGGTGACCTCCACAGTATAGATGGTGTTTTCAGCGGGCACGGTGTCGATGTAGGTACCTTGTTCGGAGATCTGCTGTCCGCGCCAAAGTTGTGTCTCGCCCTGACACAAGGCTATCGGGTTGTCCTGGATGATGGTGTATGGTACCACGGTGAGGTTGAGGTAGAAGACGCTGTCGCAGCCAGCCACAGTGGACAGGGAATCAAAAGCGGTTGCACTTTCGTTGAAGGTCTGTCCATGCCAGAGATAGGGCAGTTGTGCCTGCATGACGGGAATGTTCTCAGGAATGTAGTAAGATGGGTTGATGGTTAGAACCAAGGTTACCACAGAGTCAGCCCCGTGCACATCGGTCAGCGTGTCGCGATAGGTGCCGGAAGCGAGTAGGGTGGTGTCGCCGGCAATAGACCGCTGCCAGAGAAACTCCTCGCAGGCGGAGGTGTCAATTTGGGTGTTGGTGGCGTGATAGACGGTGAGGTGCAGCGTGTCGGTTTGCATGCAACCATGGATGTCGGGGTGCGTGTGCGTGTAGGTGCCCGACGTGGTGATGGTGGTGTCAGAAGTACCCTCGCGTTGCCAGACGAATGCCTCTATGGCCTCGGCCTCAGCCACGGTGTTTACGGCATGGTTGATGACTAGATGCAGGGTGTCAGTGCTGGGACAACCGACATTGTTGAGGTATTCGAAAACGTAGGTGCCGTTCTCAAAGTAGGTACTGTCGTGCCAGGTGTAGCTGTCGCACGCGGTGACTGAGCTTGTCGAAGTCACCGCGTGGTTGACGGTGAGGTGCAGCGTTACGGTGCTGTCGCAGCCATGGACAGTGGACAGGGTATAGGGAATAGTTGTCAGAGAAGGAGTGCCGACATCAAATGTGGTGTCAATCTGTCCGTTGATGTAATGGTAAGGCAACTCGTTCTCACAAACGGATACGTGCAGATCCGTGTATTCCGCGGATTTAATTGTCACGGTCAGCGTGTCTGCACTGGGACAATTCACAGCATTGATATAATGGTCAATTAGAACACTTGTTGAATCCGTTATATAAGTCGTGCCGGACGGTGCATTCCAGGTGTACTGATTGCATTCAGAAGCCGCATCGGAATTGTGGGTTCCATAGTTGATGGTAAGCACAAGCGTATCCACTTGCGTGCAGCCTTGTGCATCAAGATGACTATATGTGTATATGCCTGAAGTGGTATATGTCGAATCATGCCATTCGTATGATTCACAGGCCGTATGCTGGGCCGTTACCGGTTGAGGTACATTAACGATTAAACTCTTAGCGGCCGTGTTCACACAACCGTTGGTGTCAGTGCCTTCCACAATGTATGTACCAGCCTCACTTACCAGTATTGGATTGGATGTGCTGTTGTTGGACCACAGATAGCTGTTGGCTCCGGAGGCAGTCCACGTAGCAGATACACCTTCACAAGTGGAATTCTCGCCAGAGATAATAATGTTGGGCAACGGATTCATCGTTACGGACATTATCTTGCTGTCTGTAACCGTACAAGTGGTGCCAGCCATCGTTAGACTTGCTGTTGCCACTACTTCGTATGTGCCAGCATGCAAAGCTTGAGCATTGAGAATGGTATTGTTCTGTTGTGTGGAAGAATAACCGGCCTCGGAGGTCCAGAGATAGGTCACAGAACCGGTGGGCTCGCTGCTGAGTGCAGCATTCAGCGTAATATCTCCGCCGACACAAACAGCTGTGTCAGAGAGGTAGGCCAATGTCACACTTGGTGTGTTCACTTGCACGGTTACTGGAACACTCTTCGAGCAATTCGTGGACGCCTGAGTCACCGTCAAGTAGTAGCTGCCGGCAATCTCACTGCTTGCGTTAGGAATCACAGGATTCTGCTCGTTTGAGGTAAAACCATTGGGCCCAGTCCACGAATAGGTGACACCTGTGCTGCTTGAGTTTCCGAATAAGGTGATGCTTTGACCGGCGCAGGGGGTGTTGGCCGTGGCTTGGGCATCTACAATATTACCGATTGCATCCACGGAAACAGTTGTCAGGCTTAAGCATCCGTCGCTGTTTTGCACGGTCACATTGTACAATCCATCCGCCAGGTTTTGGAAAACAGTGCTGTTCTGGAAATGTTCGCCATCAATGGAGTAGGTGAAGCCAGTGCCAACTGGATAGGCTACTGTGATACTGCCGTTGTCTGATGTACAGCTTGAGTTAGGCAGGGTTGAACATTCGGGTGCAGGTGGCAAAGGCAATGCTGTTACCGTTGCAGAGGTGGAATTCTGGCAACCGTTTTCATCAGTCACGGTCACGCTATATGTGCCTTGCTCTTGGACGGTGATAGCTTGGGTTGTGTCGCCATTGCTCCAGCTCCACGAATACAGAGAATTGTCCGGATAGGCTGTTAATATACTGGGAGTTCCCGAACAGATAGTGTCGTCACCTTCGATTGTCACAGTGGGAAGCGGGTTGACGGTTGCTACGATTTGCTTTGTGGTAGTAGCCGTGCAATTGCCCACCGTGGCGGTGGCAGTTACAGTGTATATGGTAGAGAATGCCGGGCTGGCAACCGCTTCAGTGTCTGAAATAGGACTCAATCCGAAGCTCCACTCGTATGTCATCTCACCAGTGTTGCCTGTGGCAGAAGCGGCTAGTGTAATGCTGCCACCTTGGCAAATGACGGTGTTCCCTGATATTGTTACTGTTCCCGTTGCGGGTGCATTTACGGTGACATGCACAGTGGCAGAGTCTTCTTTGGTACAGCCGTTTTGGGTAACTGAAACTGTCACGGAATAGTCGCCATTATGCTCGGGTGTCGCATTATTGCTGACTATAGGATTGTTCAATGAAGATTCGAAGTTGTTGGGACCAGACCATGACCAAACAATATTATCACTACTACTGGAATTGGTCAATGAGGATGAAAAACGTAGCGTGTCGTGTGCGCACAAGATTTTGTTTTTCTCCAGCGTGAGGGTGAAAACCGGCATCGGTTTGATGGTGACTTGTACGGTGTAGATGGTGTTCAATTCGGCTACGGTGTCTCTGTACTCTCGGGATTCGGTTAGTAGGTGGTCACGCCATGTCTCTGTTTCGCCCTCACAGAATACGATGGGATCATCTACCGTCACGGAGTAGGGCACAACAGTCAGGGTGAGGTAATACACGCTATCGCAACCCGTCGCCACTGTTTGTAGCGAGTCGTAAACTATGGTGTCACGCATGAATGACTGGCCGTGCCAATGGTACGGAAGCTGCGCTTGCGGGATGGTTGCCGTTTCGGGTATGTAATAACTTGAGTTTACCGTCAAATGCAGGGTAACGATGCTGTCACAGCCGTTGGTTGTGGCCAAAGTGTCCACTATTGTCTGGCTCTGTCGGTATGTCTTTCCTCGCCACACGATGGAATCGCACACGGTACTGTCCAATGTTGTGAACTGTGTCGGGTTTATGGTGACTACCACAGTGTATATGGTATTTTCCGTCTTGACGGTGTCTCTATACTCCTGGGATTCGGTAAGTAGGTGGCCGCGCCATGTCTGTGCTTCGCCCTCACAGAATACGATGGGGGCATCAGCAATAACCGAGTACGGCACAACAGTCAGTGTAAGGCAGAACACGCTGTCGCAATTTGTTGCCACTGTTTGCAGTGAGTCGTAGGCGGTGGTGTCCGAGTAGAATGTGTGCCCGTGCCAGTTGTAGGGCAGGCTGCCTTGGTTAACCGTAACATTCTCCGGGAAGAAGTACTTTGGATTGACGATCACGACTACGGTGTGGATGGTGTTCTCGATAAGGGAGGTGTCTTGGTAGGTGCCCGACTGCGAGAGCTGATGTCCGTGCCAGTTCTCCGTTTCGCCCTGGCACAAAACTATCGGGCTGTCCTGGACAAGGTTGAATGGCGTGACTGTGAGTGCGAGGAAAAAGACGCTGTCGCAGCCCGCGGTGGTAAACAGTGAGTCGTAAGCAGTGGTGTCCGTATAGAAAGAATGCCCGTGCCAGTTGTAGGGCAGACTGCCTTGGTTAACCGTGACACTCTCCGGGAAGAAGTACTTGGGATTAACCGTCACGACAACGGTGTGGATGGTGTTCTCGGCAAAGGTAGTGTCTCGGTAGGCACCCGACTGTGATAGCAGATGCCCGCGCCAGTTCTCCGTTTCGCCCTGGCATAGGACAATCGGATTGTCATGAACAAGATTGAATGGCGTAACTGTGAGTGTGAGGAAAAAGACACTGTCGCAGCCCGCGGTGGTCAACAGTGAGTCGTAAGCAGTGGTGTCCGTATAGAAACTATGTCCGTGCCAGTTGTAGGGCAGGTTGCCTTGGTTTATTGTGACATTTTCCGGGTAGAAATGCTTTTGGTTGATGGTCAGGTGCAGGGTCACGATGCTGTCGCAACCGATGGAGTTGCCGCCAACCATGGTGAAGGTCGGGGGAGTCGCCGGTGTTACCGTATAGGTGGAATCGTGCCAAGTGAAACTTTCGCACGCACTTACTGTGGTGTCTCCGTATGTAGTGGTGCAGTTGGTGATGACATTGACAGATATGTCGTTAGATGTGGCAGAACACCCATTGTCCCAGTTGGCAGTAACATTGTATGTATAGTTTCCAGATGAGGTTACATGGTCATTATATTGAGTGTTGGTGGTAGTACCGACGATGTTGTCGTTCCGCTCAATTGTATAGTTGGAGATAGATGATGGGTTGTCTTGTATGGTGATTTTGAGAGGTACGTTGCGATTGGCACCTATTGCACTTAAACAATACCATGTACCATCTATTTTTAACAAATCTCCCTTTCCAGCAACAGCAGGGTTATACGATAAAGGAAGGTTACATGCGTTAGAGGTGTTGAGTTGAACGCCATACCATAATTCTTGGTTGGCATCTATAGTGACAGGTTCAGAGAGTGTTGCCGTGTTCCATCCGGACACAACTGAGTTGACAGATTGTTCTCTTATTAGATTCCCTTCATTCAAAGTATTATTAAGGAATGAACCACCCTCATAGATATTGATTTTTACTTCGTTGATGGAATTAGCAGAAGGGATATAAAAAGACACTTTTATCACTTTTTTCTGGTGATAAGCTACCAGGTCAGAATCGCATGCGCGTTGTGCAAAGGAGAAAATATTGTTCCAAGGGCAAGTGTAAGTAATATACGAGGAATCTATGGAAAACCTATAGGAATGGATCTCTTGTGTGGGTGCATTCCAAGAGAGTTGCACGTTCCCGTTGTTATCGCTGGAGTACTGTACATTCTGCGGTGCATTGCAGTTAAGTTCGTATGTGTGACCATGCAAAGTAACCGTCTTCGTTATGCTGCCAGAAGTTATGGTCAAGGTGCCTTGGTCGGAGGTCACCCCTGTCGCAGTAGGTGCGTATCGCACATAGATGACCGATGTGGTGTTCGGCACATTCAAGGAAGACGAAAAGGTTGTACCGTCCGTGCTGATCTCGAAATTTGCTGGCGCAGTGATGACGATGTTGTTTGTCAAAACGATACCATGAATAGCCAACTCCTTGGTCTCACTTACGGTGTTTGAAGGGCATAAGAAGGAAAGCTCCCCGGCGTTAGTCTTGATCAAAGGAGTTTTGCCCTGGATGTTGATGACGGCTCCATGACCCAAGTTGAAATTATAAACGTCCGGATTGAGCAAGGAGATTAGGTAATAACCATCGGAACTCCCGCTCCATCCCCAGTTGAAATGAAAATAACCTTGGTCATCATAGCCGTCGCAGATGAAAGCATGACCGACGGTGTAATCGGGATAATTGGGGTGTGGACCGCTGGCGGAGTATATGATGGGTCTCCAGTTGTTCAGTTCATTTTTCAGTAAGTTAATCCAGTCGGCATCCGAATAACTTCCCCTGCTTTTGTATTGAGGATTGATAGTCTCGTATGAGGTTGAGTATTTGAAATAGTTTTTGAAGGCAGAGACAGCATCTGTTGTATATGCTCCACTGCCGTCTGCTCCGTACATCATCTCAACGCTGACACCGCAATGCCAGATGAGTCTGGCCACTTGAGTGATCTGGTTGGATGGACTACTTGTTGTGATGGAGCTCGGCATGTTGGCATAAGTGTAGGTTCCTAAGCCGAAATTGACGGATTGTTGACTATAACCGCTGGGGGTGTAAGTTTTTGTCCCTGTGCCCTGTTGGGGGTACTCCCAGTAACGTATGACTTGTGCCATGGCGGTGGCTACACAGCCGGCGTAAACATGCCCGCCCGGGCCATTTGCATCTGCAGGACACATGTTGTTGTATGGTTCGTTTTGATCCCAGGAGGTCTCTAACAGTGGGCCTATGACAGCACCTTTGCTGGGGGCAGGCCTGTAGTCATCCCGGATCAAAGATGTCCATTTTGCGGAGGCTTCAGTAGGACTGGCGGGTGCATCATGAAGGTACTCTTTGATTTGGACGGAATACCCATCTAAAAAGGCAAGCATGTTGTCAGGGATGTTTTCGGCGTTGAAGTTCCCTTCTGTGGAATATCCCAAAATAGGCTCTATCCGGTTGTCTGCACTCAGAATGACGAAGCCCTGATTCAGGTTGACGATGTAATAGCATGGGACAGAACGTTGGCTGCTCTCGTCAAAGGATTGCCCGATATAGGCAATGCGCGCCTGTTGGGCAGACCTGGATAGTTCCACGTTTCTGCCTGCCAGGAAATGCGTGGCGGCGGTTTTGGCGGTTAGCGTATCCACAGGCTTGGCTGCACCATTTCCCATCCATAGAAGAAGGGAAAATAAAAGACAGCTTGATACGAGTATTATCTTTTTCATGCGATGCTGTTTTTTCTTTTCTTGTTGATGGTGAGAAAGCCGCAAATGATAGTGTAGAGCAGTCCGGCAGCGGTTAACACCATGGCGATAACAGCCAGATAGTCGCCATGTTTGGCGTAGAAGGTCATGTCATGTTGAGCATAAACAGTGGCGTGGAGTGCCGTACGTTCTTCGTACTTGGTCTTTTGCTCCACATCACCGGCAGGGTTGATGACCCCCGAAAATCCTCCGTTAGCAGCGCGCAACACATATCGGTGTGTCTCCACTGCTCGCAGACGTGCCATCTCGAAATGCTGCTTGTGCCCCGGCGTGTCTTTCCACCAGGAATCGTTGGTGATAACCGTCAGCACATTGGCCCCGTTGCGGACAAAATGGCCGACTAATTCTCCGTAGATGGACTCGTAACAGATAGCGGTGCCCGCTTTCAAAAGATTTCCGTTTGCCTCGAAAGAGAAAACCCTTTGCTGGGTGTCTTTGCCCAAAGAACTGCTTACACCACCCAAATTGACCAGCATGTCTGAAAGAAATCCGAATACCTTGGGGAAAGGTAGGGATTCCACACCCGGAACCAGACGGCTCTTGTGGTAATGTCCGCTGTACTGGTTTTTGTTGTAAAAAACTGCCGTGTTGTAAAAGTCCATGAAATGGATGGCATCCATCTGCTTGGCTGTGATAGTGGCTTTATGATCGTAAACATCGTACGTGGACAAACCCAAGATGAAATTCAGGTTAGGATACATGGCAATAGACGAATCAAGGAGCGGGAAACAAGCATAGCTGGGTGATTCTTTTGGATATTCACCAGTCTGTAATGCTTTTAAGTAGATGCTGTGCGCGATGCTGGACTCGGGGCACACCACCAAGTTGGTCTTGTCGTTGATGAAAGGTCTGGTAACATCCAGAATGCGTTGCGCCTCTTCCGTATTGGTCAAACTGTATTCCTCTTCCCACACTTCGGTGTTGGGTTGTACCACCACGGCCTCGATCGGCGTGCTTTTGTCAATGTTTTTCAAAGTGGACTTGTAAAGGCAAGCCGACCAGATTATCGGGATAATAAGACAACCCAGAAAGGCGGCGGCCAAGCCCCAAGCGCGGGTTTTGTATATGCGCTGGTGTACCAGTATGCAGTACATGAGGAAGTTGAGCGCGATGATCCAGAACGTGCCGCCCAGCGCGCCCGTGACGGAGTACCACTGCACCCAGCGCGGGCATACCGCGAACACATTGCCCAAGTTGAGCCATGGCCAGGTGAGGTCCCAGTTAAGATGCAAGTATTCAAAAGATATCCAGAAAGCCGCAAACAGCACAGGATGAGTCCAGCTGTGTTTGACATATTTGCGACAGCAGTGCCACAAACCGAACACCATGGACATCAGCAGCGCATTCAGCACGCTGGCCGCAATTCCGCCGGGCACTGTGGTGTTGCAAATCCAGTAAGTGGTAAGGGCATTCCACAACACAAATCCTGGATAGGAAAAAATCAACCCTTTCCAGAGAGCCACTTTGCTCCCTTTTTCAAGCAGATGGTCGCTCATCAGGAACATCGGGATCAGCGCGAAGAAGATGAGAAACGGCAGTCCGTGCGGATACCAGGAGAACGTCAGCAACAGGCCGCTGACCAAGCTGAACAGGATGAGCTTATACCATTTCATAGTGAGTAGTGATCAGTGAACAGGGTTCAGTATTATAATTTTCAATTCTCAATTCTCAATTCTGAATTAAATTTGTCAATTCCTTCGCGCAAGAACTTGATGTAGTTGTCTTTGTCGCGCTCGTAGTAGGTGGGACCGGACAGGATGTTGCCGTCGGGATCCACGATGAAGTAGCACGGCTGGGAGTTTTCGTGATAGATAGTCTGCTCGATATAGCGGTTTTTGCCTCCCAGCATGGTGATGGGGTCGCCGTCGGCGTCTTTGAGCTTGCCTTTCTCCTCATCCGGCAGCGGGATGACCTTGTCATCGGCGTACATGGTGCACACGATGACCTCCTCGGCGAAGATGCGGCGCACCTCCGGGTCGATCCAGACGGCGTTTTCCACGTTGCGGCAGTTGGTGCAGCCGTGGCCCGTGAAATCCAAAAATACAGGCTTGCCCTCTTTCTTGGCCACGCGCAGCGCTTGGTCATAGTCGAAGTAGCCCTTGATGCCGAACGGAATTTCCAGTTTGTCGGCGTACATCGGCTCCTCGGTCCACTGGTAGGTGCTGGCATTGCCACCACCGTTTCCGCTCTCGTTGCGCACGATGGCAGAGACGTCGAAGTCCTGGGTGGTCATCGGCGGCAGCCAACCCGAGATGGCTTTCAGCGGCGCACCGAACATGCCCGGAATCATATAGACGACGAAAGTGAAGACGAACACGGCGAGCGTGAAGCGGAACCAACTCTTCTGCACGGGATATTCATCATCGAGCGGGAAGCGGATTTTGCCCAACAGGTACAGACCCAGCAGGGAGAACAGCACGATCCAGAAGGCGAGATACACCTCGCGGTCGAGGATGCCCCAGTGGTACGTTTGGTCGGGCACGTTGATGAATTTCAGCGCGAAGGCCAACTCCACGAAAGCGAGGATCACCTTCAAGGTGTTCATCCAACCGCCCGACTTGGGCAGTTTCTTCAAGAGACCCGGGAAGAGGGCGAAGATGGTGAACGGTACGGCAATGCCCAGCGAGAATCCCAGCATACCGATGATGGGTTTCAGGAACGAGCCGCCAGCGGCGTTCAGGGCCACCGCACCTGCGATGGGCAGTGTGCACGAGAAGGAGACCAATACCAAGGTCAAAGCCATGAAGAAGATGCCGGCGATGCCGCCCTGGCGCTGGCGCTTGGCGGAGCCGTTGACCCACGAGCTGGGCAGCGTGATTTCAAAATAGCCCAACAGGGAGAATGCGAATATCAGGAAAATGACCGCAAACAGCAGGTTCGGAATCCAGTGCGTGCTCATGATATTGCCCAGGTCGGCGCCGAAGATGGCCGATAAGACGAGTCCGAAGACGAGGAATATCAAGACGATGAACAAACCGTAGAGCAGTGCATCGCGTTTGCCCTTGTGGCCCTCCTTAGAGAAGAAGGAAACTGTCATTGGAATCATCGGGAACACGCAAGGCATCAACAAGCCCACCAATCCGCCCAATACGGCACCGAGGAAGTATTTCCACAAAGATTCCTCTTTCTCGGCATTGTTCTCTGCGAGTGTGTCCTTCGCAGGAGTGATCTGTGCCTTGGCGGCACTACTTCCCGTTAGGGTATCATCATTTTGTTCATCGTCATTGTCAAGGTCATTGTCATCGCTCATGGCCACCTTGTCAAACCCCTTGATGTCGAACGCAAACTTGCTGTCGGCTTGCGTGCACCGGCCCTCAATGCAGGCTTGTCCTTCCACTTTGCCTTTGATGGTGAAAGGCTGGTTGTCCAGCACTTGCACACGTTGCTTGAAAGTCACACTGTTGGTAAAATACTTGGACAATCCGAAAATTTCATCATTCTCCTCCGTCGGCTTGGGCTCGCTGACCTTGCCGATACGTTTGTAGTGCTCGTTCTTGTCGAAAGAGAAGACTAACGGCAACTCTACGCCGTTGTTGTGCGACTGGGCATACAGGTGCCAGTCTTTCTTGATGTCCGCCTTGAATTGCAATTCCGCCACGGAATCGTTGATCTTGACGCTCTTGAAGGTCCATTTTACAGGCGACTCCTGGGCGTTGAGGCAGGTGCAAACGATTAACAGAAAAAACGAAAGAATGAGGTTTCGGGTGCTTTTCATTTTGATTATGATTAGTGATGAAAAATGCTTATAAATTAAAGTGCAAAAATATAAAAAAATAGGGGATGTTGACAAGGTATGAAAATAATTCAAAACATCAAGTTCCGATTCGTGTTGCAAATGTATTTTTTAAGTATTTTTGCACCTGCAAAACTTTAAAATTTTTGACGAACTATTCCTCTTTTAACACCTTTACCTCTTTAACCCTCTTCATATTACTACCCTGGCCTACGGCCACCCATTCTATTTTAGAAGGGGAATTATTCACCCCATTCACCCCATTAACCCCTTTAACCCCCTTCACCCTTTTATGCAATCCTCTCCCTCTTTCTCCTTCGTGACCGCCAACGCCAAGATGGCCGATGTGCTGTCGCATCATAACCACCTCATCAACCTGCTGCCGCGACTCGGCGTTCCGTTGGGATTCGGCGAGAAGACCGTGGGGCAGGTGTGTGAGGAGAACCATGTGTCGCTCCCGCTGCTGCTGCTCGTGTTCAATGTCTATGTGCGCCCCGACTTCGTGCCCGATGTAGATGACCTCAGGCAATGCCCTATCGAGGAGATTGTCGATTACCTGAAGGCTTCCCATAAAGACTATTTGGAGTATTCGTTTCCTCACATTGAAAACCACTTGCGCGGCGTGGTGCAGGACTGGAACGTGAAATACAGGACTTCCATCACCATGTTCTTTGAGGAATACAAAAAAGAGGTGGATCACCATTTCAAATATGAGGAGAAGCATGTGTTTCCCTTCGTGCAGAATCTGCTCAAACACACGGCCACTTCGAAAGATGCTTCCAAGGTGTGGCAATTTGAAAAGCAGCACAGCAACATCGAAGACAAGCTGCGCGATTTCACCAGTCTGCTGGTCAAGTATGTACCCGAGGATGTGTCGCAGCGCGAGCGCATCAACATGCTGAATAATATTTTTTCCCTTTCGGATGACATTGAAAAACATGCCATTATCGAGGAGAAGATACTGTTACCGTACATTAAAATCTTGATGGATGATGAAAAACTATAGAATTGCAATAGCCGACCCGTCACCCATCATACTCACGGGCATGTCCGTCATCATCAAGGAGTTGGCGGATTATGATGTGGTGTTGAAAACCAACGATGTGCAGACCCTCGCGGCGCGCCTGCACGTGGTGAGCCCCGATGTGCTGATTGTCAATCCGGTGATGATGGACTACTCCAAACGGATGATGGTACGCCATCTGTTCGAGGACCTGCCCAACATGAAGATTGTGGCCCTCGCTTCGGCGTTTTTCGATGCCCAGCAGCTGAAGCAGTACCACGGCGTGATTGAGATTACCGATGACGCTCACCGTATCAAGTCCACGCTGAATTTGGTGCTGGAGCAAGGGGGTGGTGGCGAGGAAGACGCCGACTCTGCCCAGCTTTCCGACCGCGAGAAAGAGGTTCTGGTGTGCATGGCCAAGGGCAAGAAAAACAGCGAGATTGCCGACGAACTCAGCATTTCGGTGCACACGGTCATCACGCACCGCAAGAACATCGTGAAGAAAACGGGCATCAAGTCTGTCGCCGCCCTCACGGTGTATGCAATCTTGAATAATTTGATTGATGAGAAGGATATAATCTAGTTTTCTGGCTATTTATTCACAAGTACAAACAATAAAATTCACAAATATGAAAATCTTCACAGTAGAGAATTTGCCCGGCATAGACTATGAAGTGTTGGGCGTGGTAACAGGCAGTACTATCCAATCCAAGAATGTGTTCAGCGATCTCGGTCAGTCGTTGAAAAACATTGTGGGTGGTGAACTTAGATCCTACACCCAAATGATGGACAAGGCGCGCAAAATGGCCACTGACCGCATGATTGCCCAAGCGGAGGAGATGCACGCGGACGCCATTATCGGGGTTCGTTATGCTACATCTGCCATTGTGGCACAGGCCGCCGAGGTGCTGGTCTATGGCACTGCGATTCGTTTCAAATAATTAAGCCGACATTTGCTTTGGGTATAGTATAGCACAGAGGTCTATGATATCGTTGGCGACTTCGAAACCGGCGTCACAGACTTTTTTCACTTTGCTGCCATCATATCCCATGACAAGGTGCATGGTTTCATAACCTGCATTCACGAATTTCAGCAACGTGCGGTCACGCTTGCCAGCTGCCTCCTTGTATTTCTCGATTGACGGGCGACCTTTGCCTTTGCGTATTTGCAGCACTGCATCAAGGGCGATCAGGCAGCCCTTCCACAAGGTGTCCCCCGCAATGCGGATGTACTTTTTGTCTTTGTAAAGTTTTGTTTCAGGGTCATACGTGGACTTCTTAATGATTTCTTCCGCGTTGGCCACATATCGGCGTGCTTCTTCAATAGGGTTAATCTTTTCCATTATTTTTGCTTTTTAGTTGATGTCGCAAAGATACAATATTATTCCTATAGTCGTTGCTATTTTCAATTTTTATTTTGTATTGATAATCAATTGGTTGAAAATTTTTAATGTGGAAATTTGATAATTAATTATTAAATGTAAATGTGTAATTTTGAAAATTTTATAAGATAATCAAACGTTTCTTAATAAACAAGCCGTGGGTGAATCACGCATTTCTTGCCAAATTGAAATTTTCTTACCTTTGCAACTCCAATACAATACCTTAAATATGAACTTCAAACCCCTTACACTATCGTTTTTCGCCTTCCTCCTGCTCTTCGGCGCGGCGAGCGCCCAGACTTCCCAAGAGAGACTCGCCGCCGTGAAGGATGCGCAGTTCAACAACTACGACATCGTGACCGTTTTCGACAGCACTGATGTGCTGATGGAGGAGAGCGGCCTCAGCCATGTGTATGGCCATAAACTCTACAAGATTCTTACGCTGGCCGGCGGGCGCGACTTCAACACCGTGAAGATGGACTATGACCCGCTTTCCGCATACGTCGAGATCCGCTCGGTGGTCGTGTATCGCAAAAATGGCGATGTGGACACGCTCGATGCTCCGGTGCTCGACTATCCCGCACCGGCCTACATGATCTACTGGGGCGCGCGCCAGAAGATGGTAGCCATCGGCCGCCTTGATCCCGGCGATGCCGTGGAGGTGACCACCTACAAAAAAGGCTTCACCTATGCCTTGCTCCAAGGCGACGACCCCGATGCGAAGTACATCCCGCCGATGCGCGGCCACTTCTACGACATTGTGCCCTTTTGGAGCGACCAGCCCGTGATGGAGAAGGTGTACCGCGTGAGCGTGCTTACCGCCAAGAACCTGCGCTACGCTGTTTATCACGGCACCCTGAAAGTGGATACCCGTGAGGATGCCAATCGCACTATCTATACCTTCACTCAGAAAAACTATTTTCCCATCAGCGTACCTGCCAATACATTGGCCAACAACGATATCCAGACCAAATTGCTGCTTTCTACTGCACAAAACTGGGAAGCCAAATCCACTTGGTTTTACGGCGTGAACGAGGACTACGGCAGCTTCGTGCCCACCGATGAGGTGAAGCAGAAAGTGAACGAATTGTTGAAAAAAGCCAAGACCGAAAACGACAGTATCTCCATCCTGACGCACTGGGTGGCCGACAATATGCGCTACTCTGGCATCTCGATGGGGGAGGGCGAGGGCTTCACGCTGCACAAGTGCGAGATGAACTACACCGACCGCTGCGGCGTGTGCAAGGACAAGGCCGGCATGCTCATCGCCATGTTGCGTGCCGCCGGTTTCAAAGCCTACGCGGCCATGACCATGGCGGGCGAGCGCATCGATGATATCCCCGCCGACCAGTTCAACCACTGCGTCACAGTGGTGCAGCGGCGCAATGGCAACTACCAGCTGCTGGATCCCACCTGGGTGCCCGGCGTGCGCGAGCTCTGGTCCAGCGCAGAACAGCAACAGAACTATCTCATGGGCCTGCCCCAGGGTGCCAAACTTGGTCTTACTCCCGTGTCCAAGGCCGAGAACCACTACATCCGCATGGAGGCCAAAACCAAAGTGAATAAGAAAGGGACGCTCACTGGCACGGTGACCATTACCGCCGAAGGACAGTCCGACCGCTCCGTGCGTGGCGTCTTCCACGGAAACCGCTTGGAGTGGCAAGACAATCTCGAATACCAGCTCTACAGTCTCTATCCTAACGCCAAATTGAAATCGGTAAAGCACACCGATGAGGATACCTATCTGGAACATCCGGTAAAAATCACATACAAGTTTGCGATTCCCAACTATGCCACGGTGAGCGACAAAGAACTGGTCGTCACGCCGTTCCTGGCCAAGGGCTTTTACAAGTTCACGATGCCGCACCTGCGCTATGATGTGTCGCAGGAGAAACGTGACTATCCCTTCAAGGACAGATGTTCACGGCTGGTGCAGATTTCGGAGACCATGACCGTGCCCACGGGCTACACCTCTGCCCAAGTGCCCAACGACCGGAACTTGCAGGGCGAAGTGGTGTCTTTCCAAGGCAACTACAAACTTGAAAACTCCAAAATTGAATTCAAGGAAAACATTCGCCTCGGCAAGCGCGTGTATGAGGCCGCCGATTGGCCCGCCTTCCGCCAAGCTGTCCAAAACCAACAATTCTTCATGGACACACCCGTAATTCTTATGCGATAATCGATTATCGATTATCGATTAAGCGATTATCGAAATCCAAAGTTCATAGTTCATGGTTCATAGCTCATAGTTCAAATACCAATTCTCAATTAATAATTCCCCATTCCCCTCATTCACCCCATTCCCCTCATTCACCCCATTTACCCAAAGTATGAAAAGAATTACATTCCTCACGTATCTCCTCGTCATCGGCATGGCTGCCCTCGCCGGTCCCAAGTACGATGCCACTTATCATCTGATTTCCAAATCCTATACGCTGAACGCGGACGGGAGTATGGATTATCATTTCCGGAAAGAGTTGCAGCTCTTCTCGAAGTCGGCTTTTGATACATACGGCGAAACTTTTATCTGGTACAATCCGGAATATCAGACGCTTACCATCAATGAGGCCTATACTATCCGCAAAGATGGCTGCAAGGTGCAGACACCTGCCAATGCGTTCAATCCCAGTCTGCCTTACGCCTGTGAAAACTGCCAGCGATTCAACGGAATCCGCGAAATGGTGGTGACGCACACGGCGCTGGAATATGAGGCCACGATTGTGCTTGACTATACCATCCATACCGAGCAGCCGTTTATGAAAGAGTTGATGGAGCGGGTGAATTTATATGAGAATGAACCGATTGAACAATATAAAGTGACAGTTGCTATCCCGGAGGGAAGGCATCTTTATACCATTTTGAATGCCAGAGGCGGACAGAAAGAGGAATCCGAGATTGATGGAGGATCAGGAAAATCGTGGGTGTTCTACAATCTTATCCCTAATACCTCCGAATCCTATCTTCCGGAGAATTATCTTCCGTATATTCAATTCACTACCCTTAGTAGTCCTAGCGAGTTCTTGATGCGCATGTCTATGCAGAATGCCCTGGTGAGCCGCGAGAAGCCGTTCGCTCCGGCGGTCAGCGAGTTGGTGGATGCATCCAAACCGGCCATGGAGCAAGTGCTGGCCATCCGCGACTACGTGCGCACCAACATCCGTGAGAACAAGGTGCCGCTGCGCTACATGAACTATCTGGTGGCCTCGCCGGCCACGGTATGGAATACCAATTGTGGCAATAGCTTCGAGAAAAACCTGCTGCTGCAAGCCATGTTGCAAGAGGCTGGCTTCCGGGCGGTCATCGGCGTGTGCAACAACAGTCTGCTTACAGATCCTGAGAGTGCCGTCAGAGTGATGGTGAATGGCAAGCCCTGCTATGTGTCGGCGGTGGATGCCGGAAAAGTGGCCTTCGATGCCCGCAAGTCAGGCGACAAGTTCATCGCCTTTACCGACGAGGTGGCCGATTGGAATGCGCAGCCCATCAAGATCGTGATGGAAGCCGATTTCGCGGTTTCTGCTGATGGCGATGGGTACAAGACCGATTGCACGGTGCGTTCTTCGGAGGTCAACTCGCCGCGGGCACGCACGTACCTGACTTTTGGCACGGCCGTGTCTGCGAAGGCGGAGAAACTCAGCAACGGCTATGGCCAGGTGCGCATCTCGGACTGCCCCTACGGCTGCAGCCTGCGCGCGGCCTCCATCTCTCCCAACCGCACCCATCCCGTGGCCGTGACGCCCACTGACGAGTGCTACTCCTATACGGTGACACTGCCAGCCGGAGCACGTTGGGTGACGAAGGACTTCGCTTTTGAGAAATCGTACGACTTCGGCTACGTCATCATAGAACATAAACAGGTGGACGGCAAGATGTTGATTACGCGCCACCTGAAAATCAATCGCCCCGCCATCAGCGACAAGAAGCAGATCAAGCAGCTCAGAGAGATGCTGGCGGAGTGGAATGTGGACAGAAACTTTATTTTTTCGGATAAATAATGGCTGTAAAAGAACTTCCCGAACTGGTCAAGGTGGACCCTTACCTGAAACCCTACGCGGCGGTGCTGCAAAAGCGCCACGAACGCGCCGTGCTCCGTGAACTGGAGTTTACGGATGGTAAACGCTCGCTGGCAGATGTGGCCAACGCGCATCTCTATTACGGACTGCACAAAACCCCGAATGGCTGGGTGTTCCGCGAGAAGGCCCCCAATGCCAAAGAGTTGTACATCTATGGCGATTTTTCCCGCTGGGAGATAAAGCCCGAGTTTGCCCTGCATCCCATCGGCAACGGCGACTGGGAGATTGAACTGCCCGACTTTGCACTGAAGCACGAGATGCTCTACAAACTCTGGATGGTTTGGCACGGCGGCGCCGACGAGCGCTTGCCCGCATACGTCACGCGCGTGGTGCAGGACGAGACCACCAAGGTGTTCTGCGCGCAGGTGTGGGAGCCCGAGCCGTATGTGTGGAAAAATGCAGGTCCCGGCAAGCCTGATCATCCGTTGGTGTATGAGGCACATATCGGCATGTCTTCCCAAGAAGCGAAAATTTCAACCTATTGGGAATTTAAAGAGACTGTTTTGCCGCGTATCAAGAAGTTGGGTTACAACACGATACAGATGATGGCCATCCAGGAGCATCCCTATTACGGCTCCTTCGGCTATCAGGTCTCCAATTTCTTTGCGCCATCGTCCCGCTTCGGTACGCCGGAGGAGTTGAAAGAGCTGATTGACGCGGCGCATGAGATGGGTATCTCCGTGATTCTCGATGTCGTACACTCGCATTCCGTTTCCAATGTGAAAGAGGGCCTTAGCCAGTTCGACGGATCCGACCATCTCTATTTTCATCATGGAGAAAAGGGACAGCATCCAGTGTGGGACTCCCGTTGCTTTGATTACGGCAAGACAGAAACGATTCTGTATTTGCTTTCCAACTTGAAATACTGGCTGCAGGAATTCCATTTCGACGGTTTCCGTTTTGATGGCGTGACCAGCATGTGCTATTGGAACCATGGCTTGGGCGTGGATTTTGTGGATTATGCCCAGTATTTTGACGAAAATGTGGATGAAGATGCGGTTACCTATTTGACGCTGGCAAATAACCTGGTGCGTGCCGTGAATCCGAAGGCCTTCACTATTGCCGAGGATGTGAGCGGTATGCCCGGCATGGCGTTCCCGACCAAGAAGGGTGGCATCGGCTTCGATTATCGCATGTCTATGGGCATTGCCGACTATTGGGTGAAGACGCTGAAAACCCAGTCCGACGAGCAGTGGGGCATGGGTGACATCTATTTCCGCATGACCGACAAACGCAACGAGGAGCAGACCATCAGCTATGTGGAGTGCCACGATCAGGCGATGGTGGGGGACAAGACTTTGATTTTCAGGATGGTGGATAGCAAGATGTACACCAATATGTCGGTGCTGACGCCGGATTTGGATGTGGCGCGGGGCGTGGCCCTGCACAAGATGATCCGGCTGGTAACGTTGACGCTGGCCTCCGGAGGCTATCTCAATTTCATGGGCAACGAGTTCGGCCATCCCGAGTGGATCGATTTTCCCCGAGAGGGCAACGGCTGGTCGTACCAGCATGCCCGCCGACAGTGGAATCTGGCTGATGACAACCTGCTTCAATATGCCGGCCTCAACCGTTTTGATGAGGCCATGATCCATCTGGTGGAGAAAGAACATCTGTTGGATTTCCTGCCAGAGAAAGTGTGGGAAGATAATGAAGCCAAGATATTAGCCTATCGCCGAGGCGAGTGCCTGTTTGTCTATAACTTCCATCCGTTCCAGTCGGTAGAGAATTATGAGATTCCCTGTGACAAGTCCAAGTATGGTATTGTGTTGAACAGCGATTCGCCCGATTTTAACGGTTTTGGCAATGTGGATGAAACGATGGAATATCATGCATTGGAAACGTCTGGAAGGCGTTGTCTGAAAATATATATGCCCTCAAGAACCGTGTTGGTGCTGAGGGCATTATAATCACTTGGTATCTGAATATTTGAAGGGTAGGGTGCACTTACTTCTGCACCCTCACCTTGCTCTCGCGGTGCCAGTCCACGGTCTTGCCGAGGAACGAGGCGCCGAGGTAGCCGCGCATGTGCAACGTGTTTTTGTCTGCAGACATGCGGATAAACGTGCTATAGGTGCCGGGCTTGCCGGGATATTTCAGTTTGCCCTTCTTGTACTCTTTCGCTTCGGCATCGTACACCAGATTGGTCATGAAAACCAAGCCCAGCTGGGGTTTCTTTTTCGGGTTCTCCACCCAAACCACCTTGGCCTCGTATGTGCCGTCGGCAGCTTTGTAAATCTCGCATTGCGATCCCTCCTTGGAGAACGGATCCACAGAATGGAAAATACCGCAAATATCATCGGCCTTCTGCGCGAAACCGGCCATCGCAAATGTACAAATCAGAATAGTAGTCAGTATCTTTTTCATTATGAAAATATTATATTTATTATCTCTAAACTCTCAACTCTAAACTCTCAACTCTACTCCTCCGGCGCAAACAACGGGTCCCAAGCGGGTAGCATGATAGGTTTCTGGTCGAAAAGTTTAAGAGTCTGAGCGGGGATGTACTTGGATTCCACCACCAGACGGAACATGTACTCATTGAACCACTCGTTGGTCATGATGAGGAAACCGTTGTGGCCGTATTTGGATCCCCAGCTGTTTTCCACCATCCATTTCAGCGGCTTGCCGTCCTTGTCCAAATCCACGGCACAGAGCGTCATGGCGTGCGACGACATGCTGGCGTAGGAGGCAATGCGCTGTTTCTTGTCCATGTTGAAGGTGGTGCCGAACAGGGAGCCGTAGTCGTAGTTGTTGACATCCAGATAGCCCTTGTCGCGGTCGAGGAATTTGCCCACATCGCAGGAGAAGTACATATTGGTGCTGTCCTTGATGGAGGCAATGGCCATGTCGGCAATCTCGTTCATGGGCAGGTTGAGAAATTTCCAGTTTTGTCCGTCGTAAACATGGCGGTCGTATTCAATCTCGTAAACCTTGTAGTATTCGCGGGTCGGGTCGTTCATCACCATGTAGAAAGTGCTGAAATCCACATTGGCGAACTTCTGGGCGAAGCTCTTCGGGGTGTAGGTTTCGGTGCTCACCACCTCGCCTTTGGCATTGCGCTGGGTCCAGGTAAACTCCGCAGGCGGCTCGCCGTAGGCAAATACCAGCATACGATAGATGGTCTGCAGCATCTCCATCTTCTTATCTTGCAGCATTTTCTCGGTAGTGCTCTTGTTGTTGGCCATGTCGCGCAACTCCAACGCATCCTCGCGGAGTTTCAGCTTGATGAGCGAAGAGATACGTGAGGTGTTGTTGCTGTTGTAGGTCTCAGGCATGGCGTCTTTGGGCATGATGCCATATTTGGTGATGAGGTTGGCCACTCCGGTGAACTGTCCGCCGTCGCTCAACGGGTTCTGGAACAGCCATTTCACGGTCTCATCCTCCATGGACTTGGCGCGGGTATCCAAGATAGCCTGCAGGAAGAGGTTCGACTTCTCCAACTGATCCCAGAAGAAGGTATAGCATTGGGAGAATTGGAAATCGGAGGGCAGGTCGTATTGTTTGATGGCCTTGGAACGCAGCACATTCATGCCGGTGAACATCCAGCAACGGCCCGATGACTCCTGGTCGGTGATGGCCTTGGAGGGCACCTCGTTGGAGAAGTGCGCGTCAAAAGCGGTGCGGTTGTCGAAGTTCTTCGCCAGCTTGTTGATGTCGTTGGTGACGATGGCGTTGCGGAGCGCCTTGTCGGAGCCGGTGGCTTTGTAAGAGTTCTGGATGGTCTTGATTTGGTCAGCGGAGAGTCCGCCGTTTTTGCTGACGGGTTGTGCGCACAGCAGGCCGAAGCAGCAGAGGCACAAGGTAATAAGGGATAGTTTTTTCATATTTTCGGGATGTTGATTTTTCAAAACAGGCCGCGAAAATACAAAAAAAACGCAAGCGGTTTTATTTTACCTCCTCGCACGCCACAATGCCGTCGCGGGTGGCGGTGATGCGGAATCCCCTGTATTCCGTTTCTTCTTCGTGGATGAACTGCAACACAATGTGGATGATATAGACCCGCAAGGTGGGCACCGACTCCAACGCGCCATTTTCTGTGAGTGTATCGACCAGCAGGGTGGGGTCGTCCATCTTGCGCGTGTACTCCTGGATGTGGAACCGCATGATGTCGTGGATGCCGTCGAAACGGTACTCGTAGCGGTTGCGTAGGTTCCGGTTGTCAATCTGTACCTGTTTGCGGTACAGGATGGTGCGCTCCTGCTGCAGGGCGTTGTCGGCCTCCAGACTGCACCGGTTGCGAATGGCCAGCACCCGCTCGGGCGTCTTGGCATCGTTGATGAAGTCCATGCCCTCCTTGATCCAGCCGATGTTCTCCTCCTTGAAATGCAGGGTGGTTTTGTGGTCGAAATATTTCGATTTCAACCGGTGCACGAACAGATTGCGCGCGAAATCCTTGATGCGGTCCTTGAACATGTAGGCCACAATCAGGATGATAAAGATGAGGAACGGATAACTGCCCAGATACTTTTGGAAAGGCCAGGCGATGAGCGTGGAGACCAGCATGGCAAATCCGGCGGCAATGCTGAACGTGATCTCCTTCATGGCGGCGCCGTCGTTGGTGGTGTCCTGCTTGAGATAAAGTGCGCTCTCAACGTATTTCTTGAGCAGACCGTGCTTGTACACAAGATTGCGGTTGGCCACGTCATCATGGGGTGTGATATGGCTATAACCCATGTTTTCTTTGTATGCAACCTCCTGCTGGATAAGCTGTTGATACTTTTGGCGTGCGTCTCCATAATCGTTTTCCGGATGCGCATCCATGAATCTCAACAAACGGGCAGCCTGTATGCCGATGAGATGGCTCATGTATTCATCGCCATGCAACAACACCGTGGGCGCAAAATCATCTCCAGTATGATCGCGAATCAACTGGCGGTATGCGTCGGTGATGCGGGTAACATCCTCCACAATTTCGATGAGTGCAGGTGTCGATATGTCAGCGGAGTTGGCTTTCAAGATTGTGTTGGTGGCGTTGCGCAGGGCACTTTTGAAGATGGCGCAGAACATCTTGACCTGATATTCCAGATCGTGGATGCTTTCGGGTTGCTTCCTGTATTGGTCGAGGGCCTGTTGAATGTATTTCAAAGGGGCTTCATCACCTTTGATTATCCCGGCCAAAGTGAAATTGGGCGTGATGAGGCGGATGTTCGACTTCACATCGCGGTAAAACTGCTCTTTGCTGTAGGTGGCCGCGTTGATGCCCAGATTGTTCGGCACGAAAATCCAGGAGTTGACTTTGAAGTTGCTCTCCGCGTCATGCTCACTCCCCGCGAATCCCACTTTGAATTCGATGGAGAACTGGTCGTGTATTTTGGTGGTGATGTTGATCATGAATTGAGAATTGAGAATTTGAACTATGAACTTTGAACTATGAACTATGAACTTTGAACTATGAACTATGAACTATGAACTATGAACTTTGAACTTTGAACTTTGAACTTTTAACTTTTAACTTTGAACTTTGAACTT
>JAFZIP010000009.1 GCA_017554325.1 Bacteroidales bacterium | reverse complement strand
TATCCATAATCCGCTATTATCGTTAGTTGATATTAAAAAAATGATTTAAAGTATTGAATAGATGCGTTGCATCTCTTTTTCTAATGACAGGGTATTAGCTCGTTCCAATGATTTGGCCGCATAATGAGAACGTTTATCCACATCCATGTACAGTTGATACATTGCATCCGCTAAAGATTCAGGAGTGAGATCTGTCAACATACCATATTCGGAGTTGCCCAAAAGATCTCGCGTGCCCGATACATCGGTACCTATCACGGGTACACCTAGCGTCATGGCCTCGCATATAACAGTGGGGAAACCTTCGGCGTCAGATACGTCAAGCACTTCACTTGTTGGACCCCGTTACTCTCTTTGATGTTCGGTCAACTCTTAAATCGCGAAAGATAGCAGGACTCGGTCGTTGCGTTGGAAGCCCATCGCAGCAAATGCCACCACCTCGGAATCGGGAACCATGTCACAAGAAGCAACCTGGCAAAGGCCAATGAGAACAGGGACATCCGAATCTTCGAGGACTTCGTTTACATAATGCTTTGCTTATTTACTTACGACTTTTGCTGTTGCCTCAATGCCTTGACAGCTTTATCCCACGTACTGGACTTTTTGTCTTCGCTCCACTTGTCCCAAAAATCCACAGTGGAACTATTGGGTTGAATCTTAGGTTTGTCCAAAATGACACGACTGGGCAGCAATGAAGCATCTCCAACCACCAATCCTTCACCTACGTCTAATATGGGCAACATTTCAGCAAAGTCACCAAGGTTGTCTGGAAATAGCCTTCTAATCACATTCTGGTCTTCGGGATTGGTCAGTCGCATGGCAATAAAGTTACCGCATTGGCTCAGTATTGTTTTACTCACATCAGCTGGTCTCTGACTGATCACCACCAACGAAACACCGTATTTTCTACCCTCTTTGGCTATGCGCTCAAAATTCTTTAAGCCACGTTCATCCATATTGTCAGCTGCTGTTACCGGCAAATAAAGGTGTGCTTCATCGCAGAAAATTGCTATAGGATGCCTCTCATCAGCATCAGTCCATTGCTGTACAGTAAATATCAAACGGCCTATCAAACCAGTAATCAAAGGGAGAATATCCGATGGGACTTCAGAGAAATCAATAATCTTTACGCCATTATTATTTCCGAAACCGAGAACTTTCTCAATCAATTTTGGTAGCCAGTCGTACGCCAATAAAGATGTATCGTTGTTAAACAAGAAATTGAGTCTCTTATCGGCAATCTTGCTTTCAAGACGTTGTATAAAACGTGTCAGCTTACCATTCATCGGACCCTGTTTCTCCGAGTTGGCTTTAGCACCTGGCACCATCTCAACATCCTGCCGTCTCAATTCTTCAAGCACAGCCTGAATCTTATATGGAACAGGGCTTTCAACGGTCATATTGGTCTCTGTTATCGTGTCTTTTGCGGCTTGCACTGTCCCAATCTTTTCCTTCAATATCAAGTCAAATAATGCACGCGACTGGTTTGGGGCATTCGAGTCAGAACGGTCAAGCAACATAGCAGCCATCTCTTCGTATGACAGCAACCAATAGGGCAGAAAAATAGCCTGATCATTGTCAGGTTTCTCGCCCGGACCCGCTATTTTCAGTAATTGTGCGTTTGCCAAGTCTTTTAGCGGGGTGTATTCTCCGTGTATGTCAAAAACAACCACATTCACTGATTTCAGATTTGCTGCTTTTTCTAGAATATTCGCCACCGTCCATGATTTTCCAGAGCCTGTACCACCCACAATGACTGCATGACGTTGGAAAAACTTGTTGCCATCAAGGTTGGCCACCGATTCTTCCGACATTGTATATTTGCCTATGGTCAACGGATTGGAACTTCCTGACGAGATGGCTTTCATGAAGTCAGACAATTCCTGTCCTTGTAACAAGAAACATTCCGCGTCAAGACTGGGTACGGTATTCAGCGTTCTCTTGAACACGTGTTTCTTTGTGCCTTCCTTTTCCTTCAATGTACCAACCAGATTTACCTTGATTGTGTTCTCCAAAATAGCAGTTACTCCATCCGACTCATCATCAATAGGCGAAGCCTTCCTGAGTATTTTTGTTACTAGACCAATTATCTTCTCATTGGTCTTCGAAGAGTTTACCTGTACAATCTGGTTCACCTGTACGCTGTTCACCAGTTCGTCCTTGTCAATCTGTATGGTCACGTTGCCAGTATCCACATACTGGACTTTTCCTATCATGATGCTTTCGTTCATTGCAATATTTCCATGAATGTGTTCAACTTCCAGTAATCACCATCTATTATGCTATCTGATTTCACCGAACCATTCTCAATTATTCTGATATGGCTCTTTGCGATATCAGCATCCGCTTCAACATATATTACCTTTTTTGCCTTTTCCAATTCTCTCTCTGTTGTAGCTGTCACTTTCATTGTCACAACAACGATAGGCGTTCCGGTCTTGGTCTTTTTGCTGACTAACGGGGTTATATGCTCGTCATTAAACCCGAATCCAACGACCAAAAAAGAGGAGGCCTTCTTGATGGCATTATCCGATTTCTGCATAAGTTCCCGATAAGGACTATGATGGGTTGTCCTATATTTGTTCTTGCCGGGAGGAATCATTACGGGGTCATAACCAAAGTCGGTTGTCAATTTACGAATTTCGTGATCAACATCAAACCAGTTTAAAGAACCATGTACCTTCATAAGGTTTATGATTTCCTTGTCTTTGAAATTGTCTTCATCAAACACCGACAATTCATGCTGATCAAAGCCATCGGTAAAATGAAAACCATAGTAGCCCCAAACATATTCCAGAATTCTGTCATAGTTGGTTGATACCACATTCATCACCTTTGGATGAGGACCATAGCAGAAACGTGTGAGACGCAATATGCCCTCAAAATCGTCCCCACTAGTCAGTAAAAGCTTTTTGGCATTGATATCAGCTTCGTTCACAACATCTCTTATTACCTTCCTGATTTCGGGGAGTATTGGTTCATATTTCTCTTTCCCTAACTCTGCTTCTAAATCAGTACATGTCTTGTCAAACGAAGAGACTGATTTACCTATTTCTTCTTTGAGCTTCGACATACTCGGCAATCCGAAACCGATAGTAGCACCCGAACCCCATATTATCAAGGGAGGGTCATTAAGATAGTCTTGTATGCATTTATATATATCGTCAATATTCATATAGTTGTTTTATCTTTTATACCACATGTAAGCTGTTTTGATTCTTATTTTTCTTCTTACCTCTTCACTTCCATTGTGGCCATAACAAATAACTTCAATACGCCTTTCAAAATCCCTTTCATCATTTTCCCATTATCTCGTCTGGTTTGAGAGATTTATATGCGCCGTTCTTGCACTCCAACAACACAGAACCGCTCTCCAGGCATTCCAACGAGTGCAAGCGGGGCGAGGCCTTGGCATGGGCGGTAAGGTCGTCTAAAAGAGTCTTGTCTATAACCATAAACCGTTAACCACAACTCAATCTTTCAAGCATCCTATCGGAACTACCAGCACTCCGTCCTCGCGTCGATAGGCATAGTCGCCTATACCTGTCAGCACCATCAGGAACGAAGGTTTCTTCATCCGGGTGGTGTCAATCTTGTCGGAAAGCGTTTTGAGGCTGCTGGCTCCGTCGTTGATCAGCTCCGACCCTCCTATCTTGATCTCTATCAGCCCGTACGAACCGTTCCTGAGATGGACTACGGCATCGCATTCCAGTTTGTTCTTGTCGCGATAGTGGTACACCTTTCCGTCGAGCGATTCGGCATAAACCCTCAGGTCACGAACCGCCAGCGTCTCAAAGAACAGCCCAAAGGTTTTCATATCGTTGATCAGGTCTTTCGGCCCCAAACCCAAAGCAGCCGTGGCGATTGAGGGGTCAATGAAATAGCGTGTGTCGGAAGTCCTGATGGCCGTCTTGCTCCGCAGATTGGGGTTCCATGCCACGGAATCTTCGATTACAAAAATCTCTTTCAGAGCCTTAATGTAGCTATACACCGTATTCTCCGACACCTGTTCGTCACCATTATTCTTTATATCATCCAAGATGGTTCCCGCGGTCGCTTGACTGGCCTGATTGCGGGCATACGAACGCATGATGCGTTTTGTCAGTTCCTCGTCTCTTTCCACGTCATCCACCCGCTTGACATCGTTGCTTACCACCGAGTCGTAATAATTGAACGCCTGAGCAAGTGCGGCCTTTTCGTTTTTTTTCAGCACAGCCTTGGGCCATCCGCCCCTGCAAGTGAGGTAGGCCAAACGATCCAAATCGATGTGACTTTCCCCATCAACCGATTTCGCATTTTCAAACAATTCCCCCAAACTGATCGTCCCTGTTGAATCTTCCGACTCCCACAAAGTCATCGTGCGAAGCCTCAGGCGTGCAATCCGGCCTGTTCCGGTGTGGTGTATCTGTTCCTCCTCTATCAAGTTTCCCTCATTGTCCTTTCTGGGCTTAGGCGGAACAGCCGATCCCGTGAGAATAAACTGTCCATCGTCCTCGCGAGCGTCCACTTCGTTTCTCACCGCATCCCAAAACTGGGGTGCAATCTGCCACTCATCTATCAATCTCGGAGTCTCACCTTTAAGAAGCCTCGAAATGTTTGTCCGTGCAAGGGCTAAATTCTGAGTCAAAGTGTCGGGGTCGGCCATCGACAACACACTTTTTGCCTGCTGTTTCGACAGCGTTGTTTTGCCACAATACTTTGGTCCCTCCACAAGGACAGCTCCGGCAGTCTCCAATTTGTCGGCAAGTAGCTGGTCTGCAACACGTTTCTTATATTCCTTTACCATCTTTTTGCGTTTGAAATCCGCTGCAAAGATATGGATATTTTTCTATTTTGGCCAAAAATGATGTGGAAGTTGGCTGATTTTTGATGTGGCAGTTGGCCGTGTTTTGATGTGGCAGTTGGCATCTGGCATCCAGCATCACGCTTTCGGTTTTATTGCCGGCATAATCATAGAAATGCCAGCAGATTCTGCCACGTAGCAAAACAACAGTTTCGCTTGAGGTCAAATGCCTGTGAATAGGCATCACCGTTCCCGGCTACAAGATGTTACGCTTCGCGTTTCCTTCTCCTTGAACGGTAAAGTCAAAGTGAACTTTGCATCTGCGCTTGCTTCGTTCGTCGGTTGAGCATCCGCTGGGAGTTGTTCTCAGCCGAGTTCCGCAAATCGTAGTTCATCCGCAAGCGGAGCGAGGCCTTGGCTTGGGCGGATAAAACGTCAAGTAATTTCTTGTCTATTACCAAGTTCTCGAATTTAATTGAATCTATAGATCATTTGTTTTCTGTATTATCACGGTTTCTTTCCCCGGCTGCTTTTCTTTCCTAATGTCGCATTCTCCTTAATGTAAGTTTTAGATACTACACTTGCCTCACCGGCATTGTTGAACAGATTATCAAAAAGATTGACATAGTAACGTTGCTCTAACGATTCCCTGATTCTTTTTGTGGGCTTATTGAAAGTTCCCGACATCATCAGGGATGGGGCGATATGTTCAGATTTCGGATTGTGAATTGTTCCGTTAATGCACGATGGTTTTAGCTCATAGACAGTTCCAATGAAGCCTATCATCAGTTCTGGAAAAGGCAAGAGGTTTTTTGCTTCACAGAAAGTAACAAGATCTTCGTTTGAGATATATGAAAGCCTCTTTTTTGTCAAGTAATAGTCAGTTGTCTCTTCAGGAGAATTGGTTTTTGAAACAACAATGTCAGGTGTTGTAAAGACTTTGTCATCGAAAGCAGATTGCACCGTTGCATTGTGGTATAAATATACGGTATCCTCTTGCTCCTCTTTGAACACTTTGGTTGCCTTGAAATACGAGAAATTCTTGAGCAAACCTATTGGGCTACATTTGTATTTGAATTTACCTCCCTGAAGATTCTGTACATCAAGTTTGTATCCTATGTTCTCGTAGTAACGAATGATCATGTGGTAACATGAAATCTCAAAATAGTCACTGATTCTTTTTGAGTGTTCCGCCAATGTCATCTTAAATTTATTGGCGAACTTTTTCATATCTGACTCAAATGCAGCAGCAGACTTAAATGGAGTTGTCCTCTTCATATTCAGGTCGGTTGTATAAATCCATACAATTTCTCAAAAACTGTACTGTTTCAGAAAACTCGAAAAACGAGTCCTGTATTTGATACGTTATTTTAATCTCTCCAAAAGCAATGGTAGCGCCAAGTAATTTGTTGTATTGTTTTTGGTCTATGGAACTACTGCCAATCTTTATGACACATTCTTTTTCTTGCTGTTTGTTAAGATCATTGTAAAAACCAGCAGCTCCCTTCAGGTGTCCCAGTACGTGCCTATAAAACAAACTCGCAGCAAGCAATGACTGTACGGTTTCCTCATACTCCATCAACACCTGATAGTTATTTCCCTCCTTTGCCCAAATCCTATTAATCTCAGCCAGTCTTTTGTCATATTCTTGATACAAGGGCCGTGTAACATTGCCAGGTATGTCTTTGCATAAAATATTTATCAATGGGGATTTGGTCATCTCTTTAATAACATTGTGTCATTAGTGTCCACTAAAAATTTGGACGGTTAAAATTTGAATGTTTAACTTGAAAATAAGAACAGTTCACTATCATCAATCTGTTCTTTGATATTGTTGAAGTTAGATGAGCAGAACAGATTTTTCAGGGTGGGGTATCTATCAAAAATAAATTCAAATCGGAGTGCTTGGAAAGCTCTTGTTACTTTCTATTGTACAGTGATTTCAAAGAACTATTATGATTTTTTGGTGGACAGTAAAAATGTGTTTTATAGATTCAACGACCATTGACTATGTAGCATTAATCCTGAATCGTACGATATTTCCACCTCGGCCAAAACAAGCACCCATAAATCGCCATATCACATAATAATATTTCTCTCTTCCTACTCTAAACGCTCAACCTTAAACTTTCAACACTTCCTCTTCCCTCAGCGGCTCATACCTGCCATTCTTGCACTCCAACAACACTGAACCACTCTCCAAGCACTCTAACGAATGCCAGCGGTCTTTCTCAACGTTGATGCAGCGGATATCACCGTTGGCATCCAGCATCACGCTTTCGGTTTCATTGCCGGCATCATCATAGAAATGCCAGCAAATTTTGCCACGCAGCAAAACCACGGTTTCGCTTGAAGCTAAATGGCGGTGAATAGGCATAATGGTTCCTGGCTCCAATGCATTTAACATCCGCTGGGAGTTGTCCTCAGCCGAGTTTCGCAAATCGTAGTTCATTCGCAAGCGGGGGGATGCCTTCGCTTGGGCGGTAAGGTCGTCTAATAATGCTTCGTTAATTATCATAAGGAGTTGTCGTTAGAGTCCTGTTCTACTTTCGTGCTGACAATAAACACAGGCTGTTCTTTGATAACATGCAAATGGGATAACATTTGGTCAATCTTGGTCTGTTTCACCGCAAGCACCAAGGTTACGATTGAAACAATAAGCGTAGCGAGACCAAGAACACATGTGCCAAACGCACTAAGTGCAGATACCCATACGTTATTGTCTCCAAACCAAGTCACTATGTCGCCAACAATCATCATAATAAAGTTAATTTCCACCTCGGCCAAAAGCACCTCCACAAAACAACCACCCACCTTTCAAAGACCCTCTTGCATCACTTAATTCTCCCCATTAAACGCCTCCATCGTAGCAGCAGTTGCTGAGTTGATGTCTTTGCGCATTAGGACGTTTTTGATGGTGATGAAGATGACCTGGATGTCTGTCCACAGGGTGCAATGATCCACATGCCAGACATCTAATTCAAATTTCTCTTTCCAACTGATGGCGTTGCGGCCAAATGATAAGCGAACAAAACACCCCAGCACCTCTCCAATACCCCCATCCTTTCCTCTTACACCTTCTCAAAATACGTATCATGTTTGTTCGGGTCGAAGATTTCGTTGCAGTACATTACGGTGACTAGGTTTTCGGTGGTGCTAAGGTTGAGGTTGATGTTCTCTTGGCTACAGTCCAAATTCGGCAAACACATATTCCATCTCGGCATCAAGTGACAACCGAGCTTCATCGAGCCATTCGATGTTATAGAGCATATCGTTCGCGGATGCTAGAGAATACCTCTTCGTTAGAATAGAAAGTGGCCTTGCCTGCCTCAATTCTGTCGATGCGCTCGCAGATGGCCGCTTTCATCTCTTCGTAAGAGTGGACATTGGGAGAGGCATGGCTGACCTGTGTCGTGTTGTCAATCATGATGTCGTCAACCCATTTTTGCAGCCACTGGCCAAATCTCTCACTGGCCACACCCGGATAGTTGCGCGCCAACTTACTCTCATCTACTGTTATATTGAAAGAACACATATGCCTTTTTGTCTTTAATTCAATTTGAAAAAATACATAAAAATCACTGTGTACACATCTCCTTTTGATCTGTTTGATACGGTCAAGAAGCACTCTCTGGGGAGCAATGACGGGAAGAAACACAGAGACAAACCCAACAAGCTTTCAAACGCCGAGGTCATCACCATCATGATTATGTTCCACTCTTGTGGACACCGCTGCCTGAAACATTTCTACAAACACTATATCTGCGAACACTGTTCGCACTTGTTTCCCAAGTTGCTGTCATACAACAGGTTCGTGGAGTTGGAGAGGGAGGCTCTTATCCCGATGACGGTCTTTGTCAAGGAGGTGCTGTTGGGTGAATGCACAGGCGTGAGTTTCGTTGACTCGACCCCTCTGCGCGTGTGCAACAACCGCCGTATCCACTGCCACAAGGTGTTCAAAGGCATCGCCATGCGAGGCAAGTGCTCCATGGGGTGGTTCTTCGGCTTCAAGCTGCACCTGATCATCAACGAGAAGGAGGAGATTCTCAACTTCACATTCACCCCCGGAGACGTGGACGACAGGGCTCCGCTGAAAATGGAGAACTTCGTGAAAGTGATTTTCGGCAAACTGGTCGGAGACAAGGGATACATCTCAAAGGAACTGTTCGCAGAGCTGTTTATCAACGACATACAGCTCGTCACGAAAATCAAGAGCAACATGAAGAACTGCCTGATGAGTGTCTCCGACAAGGTCTATTTGCGGAAAAGAGCCGTCATTGAATCCGTCAACGACGAGTTGAAGAACATTGCGCAAATTGAGCATTCCAGACACCGCAGCGTCTGCAACTTCATGGTCAACGCCGTTTCTGCCATCGCCGCATACTGTTTCTTCCCAAAGAAACCGTCTATTGCGGTTGAATCCTATTCCGACAACCAGCTGGTTCTCTTTTAGTTGCTTATTTCGAACTCACGTTAAGGTTAAGGTCGAAGAAAAGCGGCTGTTGGTTCGTTCGGGTAGGTTTTGTGTACATCGTTTTGCGATGTTTTTCGGTGCAATAGATACGACTTTTTGGCGAATTACACAAGCGTTTAAAAAATTTAGTTTATTAACAATCAGATTGTTAATACTTTTTTTAAGGTTGATTACTTATTCTTATTCAATTATCCTCTCTTCCACAAATCCAGCAACTCTTTATTTAGTTTTTTATTTGTGGTGAAATTTATCATTTCTTTTTTTCGTAAATTCATACTCTTGCAATAGTCCCTCACACCTATCAATACTTTCCTGCAATTATCCCATGAACGCCAAAAAGGAACACTGCCTGTAAATTTTTCTATCTTCTTCCATGCTGGATAGCTTAGGCTTTCTGTTGAAAGGGCATCATAGATGAAAGGGAGAACGCTCTTAATATACCCCAGAGCATTATAGTCACGCCAGTTAAATGCCAATACATATACATATACCAATTCATTAGCACCCACAAGGCTGTTTAACTCAGACTCCACAAACGGTTTCCAAACCGAACTACCCAAATTCACCACCGTTGTGTCATCAGGATTGATATACTTTTTAATAACCAATCTTAAATCATCATTTACGTATTCCTGACTACCCATCCATTTTATCACCCTCGAAGGCTGCTTCATGCACAGATTAAGGATAGCCTTGTTCATTGGCACTTTCGTACGACTATTCCACTGATTCATGGCTATGGATACGTAATCATTTACGTTTGACTCAAATGCCGAAAGAACATTATCTGCCACAAAAGTGTCAATAGTCAATAGTTTTAGATACAATTTTTCCCATGAATCGAACCCATCAGGCACGTTACTTTGGAAAATCGAAAACAAAGATATAAACTGCGGTGGTAGTAATTCAAGCCAAAAACTTTGGGTCAGGACATCATGGTTCATCGTAACAATCGATTTGAACAAAGACCAATTTTGCCCTAACAAACCAACTACTTCGTCTTGCGACAATCCATTCAAAGCGTTCGATAACAAAGCCTTTCCTTCTGAATTAAGATAGTCCGATTTACTCAACTCTACAAGAAGAGCCTCGTAATCTTCAATGGCTTTGCTTTTCCTATAAGATTCGACCCTGTCACTGAACCCTATAGCTCGATAATCCAATGCGTCTGCCTTCTTTGTCGTAGCGAGCTCTATTATAAAATCCCGCTCATCGCAGAACAATTTGCTCACGTTCTCACCCAAGTAGGCTTTCTTGATAGCACTTCCGCTGTCCTTATCTGGGAACGCAGAGGTAAGATAATTTAAAACTTCTGAAAGGGAGACAGGTTTGGGGGCTGTGATAATCCTGTCATTCAGCAATTTCAACAGATTGGCAACAGCAAGAAAACGGTTTGCATCGTTCCCTATATCCCCTGAGAAAAGGTGCATCATCTGCGCTATATCGTTTCGTCCACTCAAAACAGCATCCATCCAAAACTGGAATCCCTTGTCAGCCGTAGGTTTGCCGGTACTTTCCGGATATGGCTCCATAAGCGAATCGCCTTTACCAACCATGAACTGAAGATTATAAAAACCCTTACCAAACTTCCTGGGAGATGCCGTTCCCGAGCAAATCACCAACTCATTCAGAATACCGAATGGTATGTTCTGTATGAGTCGCATGCAAATCTCAATATAGGTCTCCGACGATTTCTCCACTGCATAAACTGCCGGCTTTTGCCTACCCAACAGCATTGCGGCTAAAAACGTAAAACGTGTTGAGTCAACATATGGAAGTTGCCCCCTTTGTTCTTGCCCTTTTTCCTCTTTCAGTTCAATCGGTTTTGTATATGACAAGAAATTATCACCTTCCCGTTCCGGCCTCCTGAACAACTTGAGCAGGTCATAGAAATTCGTATATTGCCCCAATGTGTCCAACTTCACAATTAGCGAATGCGTCCATACACATCCCGGGCGACTCATTTCGTCGGCATACCAACTCTTTGCTATCACATAGCCATGTGATTCTGCGAGCGGATACGCTGTCAAATAACTCGTATCCTTATCTACTGGATTCACATAGCCCGACCAGTCACTCAGATACGACATCAAATCCGCATCCTTAAGTGGCAGCGACACGGATCCCGCTATCAAGTGGTGTCCGTTGTTGTATCCATGCAGCAATTGTTCAATATGCATGTTTATTAAGAAATCAAATAGTTAAACGGTCTCGTCAAATCAAATGAAACATCCTTTTCGTCGCCATAGACTATAAAAGCCCGATTACTCTGTTTGGCCTTGTCTTTCATATCCTTTCCTTTCGACTCTTTGTCCTTATAATCAAAGCCTTGGGCACTAACACCAAAGAACAGATGGTCACGAAAATGGTACTTTATGAAATTATACAGAACCGGTGCTCTGTCTTTTAAGAAATCCTCTGGGGATTTACCCGACGAGAGTTTATTATCCCAAGCCGACAATCCAACAGCTATTTTGTCTATTTTCGAATGGGAGGAAATATATTTCAGAACCATCAGATTCTGTGAAACATCAAGCATCCTCTCTGGTGTCAACGATGTAGCCTCCTCTTTCTCTTTCGTTCTGTCAATTCCATCTGATGCTGATTCTTCGTTATCCACATCGTCTTTATTAGCATCTTCCAACAGGTTAATCAGATAAAGCATCCTGTCAGATTGAGCTATCCACTGCATGATGCTTTCAGGAAGTGTTCGGTCGATAATCTTTTGAAACTGTTCTCCCATAAAATCAGGAATATCCAATTCCAGTTCATCGCCATTCAACTTCCTTTTAACGTTGATTTTAATGTCTTCTGGGACAGGCACCTTCGAACGCTCTATCTTTTCCATTTTCATCCAATACTCCCAAATCTCGTTAAGATAGGATGCATTCTGGGGACTCGTCGTAAACTGAAGTTCAAAATCGCCCTTTTCCCTTTGGATGACATCCCAAAGTGCAGCTATATAAGTGGTTTTCCCTGCTTGAGGCAAACCCGCTATGAAACATTTCTTTTCCATTCTTATACTATCTTTTCTGTTACCCAATCAAGGCTCTTCTTTAATTTTGCCTCTTCGTTCTTGGATGTCTCATCTTTTTTTATCAAGTCTTTGACCAGTTTTTCAAATACCTCATTGTTTCGAGTATGTTTCGAGTCCAGTTCCCTACAGTCCAAATTATTGTCATCAATCCCCAGTTCAGAACTGAAGAAATCAATTATCTCCTGCTTTGATGACTCAAATGATGCCTTCAAGGCTGCATTGCCGTTTACGACGTCGATTTTATTAAACAATAAAGTATAGATTGCCTCATGGGGCATTTTATTAAATTCCTTCAAGCCCTTGAATAGTTGCTTGAACTTACCACGAAGTATATCCCAGTTTTCCACCTGTGTTGTGTCAATCAATATCATGACCCTTTGTGCACGCGGCAATGACTCGTCATTCTTGATGACATCTTTAGTATCGACATATTTCTTGTAGGTTTCACCAGGCCTATCGGATAAAATCAACTGCTTTTTCTCTCTCAATGACCGGTTATAGAATGTCAGTGTGAGCATATATTCGTCGTTGTCATCAGTACGAAGTATTTTGGATTTTGCGGTCGGATCATTCTTGATATTTCTCAGATAGAAACGACGTTCAAAACCGGAAAACGTATCAGAATCATACAACTCATATCCATCTATGCTTCCGGTTTTTAGCAGGTAATGATATAAAGAGCCTACAAATGTCGATTTCCCATAGTCGGAGAAGCCAAGCAATACAATTAGTTCAGGCTTTACATTATTGAGTGCCATGTTGATATTGCCATCATTCATCGCATCGCAATAGAATTGCGAATTGTCTGGAATCGATGGCGTAAAGTCGTTATCTACATTCACCGTTCCTTCTTCGAAAAAACTGGTTATCCCTTTCTGGTCATCATTCATATTATCAGCTGCCATAGTATTCTCTAATTATATATTCCAACAATACTTCATAATAAAGATACACACCAAATTCCGTCACAGTAAGTCTTCTGGTTTTCAACTCTAAAGGAACCTGTTCTAGCTTGGAAACATAGCGCAACAAAAGTGATGCCTCTTCAGCTTCTTCAAAGTCTTTTACCTCTGTCGCCACAAGTTCATTAACAATATTCTCGATAGATGATGATTTCTTCTTTTCTTCATCTGACAGGACAAAATTTAACGTTGTCACAATATCATGCTTCAAGAAAAGCCACTTGTTGTGTTCAAACAGGTCTAATATCATGTTATAAACCCTTACGAAAGGATTGTCTGCTTTCTTTGACGCATACGCCTCTACTGTTCGCTGCCGATTGTAGAGTTCTGTCATTTTCGCCATCTTTCTCACCTCTTTTTTCACTTCTTCTTCCTGATAATGACCATCAAGGAAAGTTGGATCTGATAGGATTTCTCCCAGATATTTGTATGCTCCATCAACAGCGATATCATCCTGTTGGCTAATATACGCATCCATTTTTCCAAACATGGGTTTTATGTTGTTGGGCAGGATGAGCCTTGTTAAAGAGCCTTTCCTATACAACATATAATTCATCAGTTTCAACGAAGCTGTCGCCTGATTCCTGCCTGTCATCGTTTGAGTAATGGCTTTCAGAGATATATACTGCGACAATACGATAGTGAACAGTGGAGGCAACACAACTGCATCCTCTTCTGGATATAGTTCAGCATACTTTTCTTCCACTTCCTGCTTAAAATCCATGTCCGGCCTGTTGTAAACAAACGCCTGGACATAGCGGTCAATGGTTTCGACTGTGACCTTCTCGGCAAATGTGTCGCACACCTCTGTCAACCGCTCCGTTATTGTCGCATCATAAGGTGTAACGACAACCTCATTTAAAAGGTTCTGTAATAATCCGCTCATATTCTATTTCATTAGTTCATTCAATTGGCTCAGTTTGCCTGCCTTTTCCACTGCATCAAGGAAATCAAGACACTGGTCGTATTCGGGTTTTCCTGGCTTTGGTGTAAAAAGTACATCGTCTATCTTATCGAAAAAACTCACTCTGTCACCACGTTGCAGAAATGCAAACTTCACGCCTCTTACGTCTATATTATCATGCATGGTCATTTTTGGAGACTCCCATTTGTTTTTGTTCAATTCTATCTCAATATCTTTCTCAAAACAGCCTTCATCATACCTTATGAATTTATTTCGATCCCATATTTGTGACTCACCGGTTACTTTTATATGCGTTTCGTCTAACGGTGATAGCTCAACAATATTATAAATAGGTTTGTATTTTTCATGCTCTTTCTTGTCAGGGGGTGGGTTCAAGGCACCGGAAAGCACCCTCACATAATTATCGCCTTGAATATTCTGTATATGGACATGACCGAATAATTGGATGTGATAATGACAATTCAGATACTCTTCAACTTTTGTTCTTGATGTCAGAAATGAAGTGGGGTGGTGCCCCATAAGGATTCTCACTTCCTGTTTCTCTTCCTTTTCTAATACGTATGCCCTCTTAGGTAATATCTGGGAATGTCCATCCTTGTATTTTTCATTCCAATCCCATGCATCGCAGTTTAATGCCGTATTAACACCCCTTACGCTAACGGTAAAATCACCTACTTTCTTCGACAGCTGCGTATGATAAAAAAGTTCATCGTTATCTGTTATCGCATCATCACCGCCATTGATGCATTTATCCATTACCTTCTCATGACAGAGAAGCCCCTTTGCAAATTCATTGTAATCTTTAAAAGCATCGAACTGTGTCTTTCTCAACTCTTTCGATTTCAGGATTACATTATCAAGAAAAGAATTGTTTGAGGGCTCAAAAGCCAATGCAGCATTCATCATCTCACGTTGCTGGTGTGCCGCGAAGTCTCTACTCAGGTCGTGGTTGCCCGGAACTACAAAAACCTCCTTACGTGTACATCCGATAACGCCGCAGAGGTCGTCGATATACTCCAATGCCTTGTCATACTCCTCTTTAATGCCTTTAAAAACGACATCTCCGCAGATGAACACGTAGTCTATCTGATTGCCCGCTTCAATATACTCCTTAATATCATCACGGAATTTTGACTTCATCCCTGGGTAATCCTCTTCCCAACGCCTACGTTTCGTCCAATGAATATCTGAAATTTGTAGAATTTTCATTTTTAGGTTTATTCGTGTAAATCTTGTTGATTTATCGTTCATTTATCCGAAGCAGCGTTCTGTGCTGCATTGTTTCCATCCTTCTGCGAACTATTCGTGTCTTTTTTCTCTACACCAACCTTCGCTAATTCAATCTTATTTTTCAAGTAATTCTCAACAAACTCATACTTGCGTAGTTGAATTCTGCGGCCATATTCAGCTGTTCGCTGCTGTTCATCCAACGAGAACAAATGGTCTTTCTCTTCCCTTATAAGTTCTTTTTCCTGTTTCTGTTTCTGGGCAATGATGTCTCTGTTTTCAAGTTCAAATACCTTTTCCATCATCTTCTGCCTGAAGGCCAATTGCTTGTTCTCTCTTTCATCTTTTTCAGCATGATGCTTTGTAGAGGAATTTTTCATAAAATAGGCCAACAGAACCAAACCAATCACCAATAGTGCAATGACACCAAAGAAAAACAGCAGAAAACCTGAGGGTGCATTACCGAGTTTCAAAATGCAAAACCCTTTACAGAAGACAAAAGCAGACAATAATGCCATTATACAAAAGGCAAGAAACTCTTTCTTATCTTCCCAGCATTTAGTCTCAGTAGTTAAATCTTTAAATAGAGCAGATTCAATATTAGGATACTTGATTGTGTATTCTGTTGTTCCAGAAGGCGCAGAATTATTGTGATTATCAGGATTATTGTGATTACCTGGCTCCTTGGGTGGCGGTGTTCCTGTGCCATCTGCTGATTTTTGGTTCTTCACACCTTCTATGGATTCCTCCAGTGTCCCCTGTGCTATGGAATCTAAAACATCTTCCATTTTGTTTTGGTCTGTTACATCTGTCATATTTCTTAGTTTTTAGTATTCTGAATTTAAGAAAATTGAGTCTTCGAATCTTTCTTTTATCCGCTCAGCTGTGATATCACATGTCGTTGAAACATCATATTCATAGTTCCTCAACTGGTTCGTATTGGATTTCTCATACATGCCTATCATTGCATCCCTCTGACGGTCAATCCAACCACAATGCCACAAATAACGCTCGTCAGAAAGGTTTGATTGGCAGGTATCATTGCGCAAGTCATCGTCCAAAACATACATTCCCATAATCATGTTCTTGTATGCCGGACCTTCGTTGTTGACATCCTTTGACATCTTATAGTACATGGTTGACATCTCAGCCGATACGTTAGTAAAGATATGGTGTATCGTGGCATCGTCCACATCGTGTCGGATACTCATCAACATACGAGTGTATAGATACCCAAACTCCGTCTTGTCTGTTACACCTTTTTCTTCCATCTTCTGTACGCAGTCTTTCAACAACTTATCTACATTTTCCACTGTTGTTCTGGTGTTTCTCGCAATCATGTTCAAAATACCCGACCTTACTCGTTCATTCTCAGGATATTTTTTGAAGAAATACAAGTCGTACAACATATCGTAGTACTTAGACCACTCCCACAAAAGGTCGTAAACCTCGGCCAAGAAACTATGTGGGAAGGTGGTCAAATGGTTGTGTGGTGTCAATACCGACAAGATAGATGTCAGGCAGACAAAGGAATCATGAATAAGGTACTCGATTAAATTCAGACGGGATTGGTCATCATTGGCCTTAAATAAGGTACATGCTAATGAATCCGAATCACCTGAATCTATGAACTTGTATAATTGATTATAAAAGGCTTCGTGGTAATCGGAATAGTCACCTATTTCTATGGGATAACTTGTCTTGAATTTTTCCGGCTCGACCACATCTACTTTCAAACAGTCAACCAATATCCGTTTGTTAACCTGAGCTTTCATAAAAGCTCCCATAACCACCTCCTTGAAGGTCTTGTCGTGCCGCAACGGAGATGCGATTCTATTATATATCAGTGATATATACTTTCTGTATTGTTTTTTATAAGCATCTTTACAAACGACAGAATCATGGAATCTTGCCAAATAATTGTTTACCCTGACTTTAATATCCATAGCCGTCAACAATGATAATTTCAAGTCGCTGAAAGTTGACAATCGCGACAAGTCCACATCATCCATGTGTTCCAAATGGAACAGCCACTTGTATTCATGAATCTCGCCTAAATCGTAATTGTCATATTCATAACCGACATATTTGACAACATATCTGAACAAGTTCCTAACCAACAAGAACTGGTTATCAGTGTTCTTACCAGACACCCTCGAATTAGAAGTACAGAGTCGCTGAACAGATCCCAATATCTTGACATCTGTTGAGAACGAGGACCCTACCACCTTCATATACCCTTGAATCACTTTCAGCATACGATTCACACAGAATGCCGCTGATTTATTAAGCGAGGCCATCTCATAGAATCGTGCCGACACCCAATAGTACATCAATGATTTATCAAGTTTCGAGAACTTGACATCCTTCATCGAATTCAATATTTTCAAACGGTCCACCTCGGGTAATAAATTACCACATAGTATTTCTAACAGTTCAATTGCTTTCGGAGTGATAACATCATGAAACTTAGGGTTCGAATTCCAATCGAAAGATTCTAATTCGGGATGCTGCTTCCTACTCATCGCAACAAACTCTTCGGTCTTGGTCAACGAACACGAGAGCATAATATCGCCCAGCTGCTCAATGGTATCTGCCAACAAAGACATCTCCGATTGACGGATATGACGGATGTGTTTGCGTGAGGTCATGTAAAGCAAATCCAATACTGTAGCTTCAGTTTTCAAAGACTTGTTCTCCTCCACAAACAGCTTATCCTTCAGGATATCCAAGCTTCTGTGCGCATAACGGCAGGCATTACAAGGCAGCTTGTATCCAATTTTCAACATCAAGTCTCTCCTCTTCGTACAACCATCTATCTTATGGATACGGCTTTCAATTTTAGAGAGCAGTGGTTCGCCAATATACTTAATGTACCCTTCAATATCTTCTTTATAAAACTGGGGATCTTCGTATTCATCAGGTTTGGCAGGAATCATACTTTTCAGCTTACCCACAAACGATGTGGCTTGTTGATCCATGCACTTCTTAAACTGAAGTTCTGAGAAAAACTTCAAGAGTCTGTTTTTCATATCAATGGCACTTCGCCTACTCCTATCACCACATTTTTTAAAACAATAGTCGTCAATCAGACTCAAGATATTGCAATCGTAATAGTACAAAGCCGACACCAAACTATCCACCCTTGACAATGGTGTAACGTAACCGTTCTTATAGTACATCACCTCGGCCATTTTGTGGAAGAAGTCGGCTGATACCATAAACTTACTTTCCAAATTGGTTGCACTGTGCAAATACAGAAATTCGGCCTCGGCCACCACTATGCTCGAATAGCTGACACCGCCCAGTTCCATCTTCTCAATCACAAACAATTTGGCAATGATGGCAAGGTAAATATACCTGATATCTTCAAATACAGTCAAACGTTGCAAAATATCGCTCTTTTCGGGCGTGAAATTCGATGAAAGACCCGAAACAATACGGTCGGTCGTAGTACTATACTCTGGCTTCTGCACTCCCCGATCCTCCTCAATATCTCCCCAAACTCCTGCTAAAAACTGTCTACGATATTTTTTCCCCAACTCCAGTTCCTCGTCAGACGGATCCTTATAAGTTTCCAGTTTCCGCCCCGAGGGTGTTAGAGTGTGTATATCCTTCGAAGCCATAGGCCCCATTTTCTCAGTCAAGACATTATAATTCACCAACAAAGGCTGCTTCACCCGCCAATCGTATGTCCACTTCGAAGTATAATCCAAGCCGATAGAGCGCTCGTCAATCCAACGCAGATGAACAAGATTGTTGATGGTACGGCTGTAAATCATGTAGGCATTCTCGAAAGTGCGGCGGTATTCGTATGCCATTCCGATTTTCAGGCTGCATTTCAGGAATCCAATGACATTGTGTGGGGTCAAACTGGCACTGTCGATATATCTCAGTGCATTCCTGTACTCATGGATGGCAAGATAATAGTCCTCATCCATGAAGTAGATATCACCCAGATTTTCATGCAGACGCTCAAGCACCTGATGGTAGTGGATATCATTGGGGGAGGCTTGCGACAGTTTAAGGTAGTAATCCAGCAGCCTGGTATTATAGCGCTTCACCGTACTCGACTCGTTCAGCGTAAAATTGAAGATGGCTGACGCTTCCTCAGAGGTCATTGATATGTAGGTTATCTCTTCTGCAATCTGCTTATGGAATTTATATTGGAATATACCGAACGAGATTTGCGTAATGTGGGTCTGCAACAGGAATTCCATCAGCGAAGCCATTGAGTCACGCAATTCCGGGTTTTTGTTTGCGTTCAACAACTCTGGCATTTGTTCCAGATTTCTCCATGAGAACCCTTTGCCATGATATTTATAAATCTGATCCAACATAAACGAAGAGGTCACCAACAATTTGTCGCCATAGTGACTCACCTCGTTCGTAATGGCCCTCATAACTGGAGAGGCTATATAATACAGGAAATTAATGAATTGCTGTGCATTGTAGTCGAACCACAATACACATTGCTTCTTGGTTTTACGTTCACATGGTTTACCGAAAGATAATACATCCCCCCATTCATACAATGGATCTATATCGTATTCTGTGCGGACATATTTCTCAAAATAGGTAGATATTTTCTTGGGCGAACCATTGCAGACATGTGCAAGGTAAACGGCAAAGTAGTGGAGGAACTCTACAGCATATCTGATTTCAGCCTCCCGACGACGGATATAATCATTATCGTTATTATTTTTCGGGTCTTTCAAATCCTCCATCAAATACTCATTGTACCATCGCAAACTCGGCAATTCTTCTTTCAACACATGATTGTCGTCTGCATTCTTGAGCATTTTCTTGTTGATAAAATCCTCAGGCAAGAGCATTGTGGCCAAATAGAGTTCTGTCATGGAGCTCACTTCGTTTTGGTCTCGTTCCGGTGAGAGGAAACTATCCACGTTCAACACGCCATTGAAGATGCTGCTAATGGCGAACTCACGGTCTGAAAGGTCTGCGAGTGAGGCATCATATAATTCATGGCCCGAAATAAACACGCACTTAGCCCTAACTGTGGCAATAAACAACTTCATGTTGGCCAACAGGTGCAAGATATCCCTTTTTCGGGCCTCATAGCCCATAGTCCCAGAAAAGCCCTCAACCGAAGCATCGAACTCGGGAGTCTCTATGGTACCATTCTCTTGTTGAACATTACCTTCAGCCGAACTCGACACTTTATCCAGTTCGTCGAAAACGATGATGAACTTGATTTGAAATATTCTGGGGCAGCAATTGTCATCATTGATACCATTAATAATTTCCTGCAACTCTTGTTCTATTTCACGGACATTGGCTATCGGATACACTTTGTTTTTACCACGGCCTAACACTGAAACAGTCAGCCAATTATTGCTCACCTTCGGTAACGTGCCAGTGTCCTCATTCACGCTTGAATTAATTCTGTCACATAGGCTGTTCAATCTGTGAATTGCTTTGTAGGGTGTAGAGATGTAAGGTAATTTCGAGCAAATCCATTTCCCCATCCATTTCAACAAATAATAGAAGGTTACCGCCAATAGCAAAACAACAACATACTTGATTATCTCATTATGCTGCAAAAAATTAAGGACGTTGTAGTAAAAGCCACTGAAACTGCTAATCTCTTCTTTATAATTGAAGAAATCCTTCTTTATCGTTATTTCATCCTTAATTGTTATGGTATCCTTTAACGAGAACGAACGCGTATAGAAACTCGAAACACACAACTTCGTCAAGAAGCAAGAAACCAAACTAACAACCAACACTGGTAAATACGCCACCAAAGGCCTATTTTGCTTATTCTTTACATACTGGCTGTATTTAACCCTCACGTTTTGGGCAATAATACCCAATACATCCCGCTCATTGAGTACTTCTTGACCGAGGTTAATCTGAATAGGTACGCGCCATTGCCTACGGTCAGTCCCATCGTCCATTTTAAGGACATATCTGGCAAGGTAATCCTTATCGAAACGATGTCCCCATTGCCATCTGATGGTTCTATACCATAATCTAAGCGGCCCTAGCACCTTACTCAACCATAAGAACACAATACAAGCGACAGAAAAAACAGCCAGCCAAATACCAGCTCTAAAAAAACGCACATCTCCTAGCACAAGGAAAATAAAACAAGAAATGAAAGCGCAAACTTCGGCAGCCCTAAACACCAACTCTTTCCATTCCTTTTGCGGGCGGCAAAGCTTATGGAGTACGCGGCTCACCAGTAGAGATTTGCCCATACCACGATATCCTGTCACCAAATAAGAGCCCGAAAGGGAATCACTGTTCAGCCACAGAAACAGTTTTCTCATTTGCAATTCCCTTCCCACGAACTTATCCTTTCCCTTTAATTGGTTGTCATGTCGGAAAGCAAAGCCCGGCACAAAAAACTTGATATAGTTCTTTGCCGACGAGAATCTGAAATGCTCGTTGTTTCTTACCTTCTGTTTTTCTTTGGTATTTCCCATATACAGCTTATTTTCGAGTTAGCTACAAACTATACAATAATCCATTCTACCTACACTTGTGTATGGTAGCAGCCGTCCTTCTTCATTTAACCTGCCAGACAGGTTCCGTGTAAATCTCCTACCAGCAAAACGCCTAATGGCGACTTATCCTGCGATAGCAGCAGCCATAAACTTCAAAGATGTCTTATTTGATCGTGATTCATTCAAACATTATTTGTATCTATTTATAAATTCTACTTCCACCTTAACCAAAACAAATATTTGCAAAACTGACAAACGCTTTTCAGAAACTTCAAAAACAAACACCTACAGAACATTATTAATCATTTCATTTATGCTTATGCGAAGGGCAGGCATTATTCTCCATCTTCATAGATAAAGATTAGTGCCCCCTTATCCTTTGATGACATTCATCCCTTGCATGTTACCATAATCTAAAATTCATTTTTTGGATAATGGGTTGGGCTGCTATATTACCTGCTACGGATAATGCAAATACAACCCATTTGGATTTATTATTACCAAATACCAAAACAAGCCCAAAAACGATTACAGTTAATAAAAGCAAGCCCAAACGATAGTAGTACTTCCTCATAGTAGAATACGACTTGTAAAACGTCTCAAAATCATTTTGTATGATTTTAAGCGCTACTATGGCCTGATAAGTGGAATATATAGGATATTTTTCTGACTGAATCTTTCGTCTACATTCAAAAGCACCACTAAATTGTCCATCGTCTGTTTGTAGTTTCATCAAATGATGATATGATTTCTTTATGTGATAATACAAAACGATTCTTGACCATGAAGACAAAGATTTCATATATTTTTTTGACTGAGAAATACTCAGTAATGCAAGGAATGAATATGAGTCTATATGTGTTTCGTGTCTTATAGGTCGCTTTAATGGTCTCTGCTCTTCTTCGATGATTTGGTCATATTCGTCAAAATAATCGGTTACATCAACTTTTTCATCATCATAAATGTTATTAACTTTTGATAAAAACCATTTAATAGACAACTCTATTTTAGGCTCAAATTCAGGCTGAATATAATTTGTTTCTAATTGTAACAATGCAACTAATGCATTACTAGTTTGGGCAATACTTTCGGCATCTCCTCTTTTTTTTGAAAATCCCCCGCTTGATTTCTGCATATCAAATAAAGCCTTTAAAGCACTATGTATCAGCGTTTTTATTAAATTAAAATCCTGTTGTTTAATTTGAATATTTTCAGATTGTAATGCTTCAAACTTTGATGATATTTGGTGCAAGGTATTAATAACGCTTATGGTTGCAGAGGCGGTAGGTAATATGCTGTCAGTTTCTGTAAAATGTTTTGTAGTTGTGTAATACCAGCCGTTATCTTCCTTATTCTGATCAAGCCATTTCACTGATTCAACTACAAAATTAATTCTATCACTTAAATCATTTATCTGAAATTCAGTCAATACATTTTCATCATACAAATATTCTTTATCAAGAAAGGAACACTCAATAAGTGCATTCAAAGCAAAACAGGTTTCAATTATTATTCCGTCAAGTTGTTTCTTTTGTTTATCATTGCCTTGATACAATACCGAAGACCACGACTTATCTGGATTTTGCATCTTGAGGATAGCCCTAATTGATTTATTAACAACCTCCTTTTCTTCATCTTTTGTGTTGTGCAACAATTTGTATGTAATTAATCCAAGGGCAGTAGCACAGGAATCCATATACTCCATATTAATATTGGGGGCTACTTGCTCAGAAAAAAACAATGGGAAATGTACGACCTCCTTATTGGAAATCTTCATTGTTTTCTTTTCATGCCCAATCAAAGTACTTACTTTGTTTAGGCTTGAAGTAATATCCGACAACAATTCCTGTTTCTTCATAACATCATACTATAGTGACTGCTTAAAGATCGAAGCAATATCTAAATTAGATAAATGTATAGGCGCAGTTCCCATATCAGGGTTATTTGATTCCGCAACTAAGGAATCCATATTATAACCTTTTGTTCTAATGGCTTTAATGTCATCTGTTGTGTTTATCACCAGTTTCGACAAAAACCAATCAAACTGCTGAACAAACATCAGAGGAAAATCTTTGTTTGTAGTAATAAAAGATTGATACAAATGTTTTTCTAAAAGATTTATTTTTTCGACTTTTTTCTCAATATAATGATTGATAACACTCTTAGCGACAATCGTTTCCGCAACGCCATGATGCACATTAAACTGACCGCTCAATGGATCTGACAATGCATGAATCGCACCAACTCCCGCATTTGAAACTCCTTTTATGCTATTGATTGAGGCCAATTCAACCAACTGCTTTAAACTGTCATCATTTGTATCTTTAACTAATGCTGGTAAGTATTTCAAACAGGAAACTACTGTTGAAAGAGCAAACATATCAGAAAATGGATTTGAATTATTGGCCAAGAAACACTCTAAGCCTTGATAGAAAGCATCCACACCCACTCTTGATATAGTTTCTTCATCTTGGCATGTGAACAAATCCGTATCTACAATACATGCTATGGGATACAGAAACGGGCTATAAATAATATGTTTCTGATTCTCAATTCTTACCAATGATGCTGGAGACACTTCCGCACCTGTTCCTGATATAGTGGGAACCGTTATATGTGGTATCATATTATTTGATATCCCCGGAACACTATATTTTCCTGTTACAGTATAGTCTATCAAACCGTCAGAAGAGTGAGAATACTGCAACTTCATTGCTTTTGCAGCATCATGAACGCTACCTCCTCCAACTGAAATAATCACACTGCTTTGCATTTTTTTCAGTGCTGTAGCTCCTTTTCGAATAACGTCTTCAGTTGGATTGGTCGTCACTTCATTAAAGACTTCATAATGAATGCCGGATTTTTCCAATAATGAAAACAACAAGTTGCTTTCCTTTCTCGCAGGGAAACTATTACTACAAACAATAAAAACATTGTTTCCGTAAGTTTGTATAATCTTTACAATTTCATTTAATGCATTATTGCCAAAAACCACTCTTGTGGGTTGATAGTGATTTAAACTAAACATAGTATCATTTTTATAAGTTTAACATTAATGGACATTCGTGCTTACATCTATTACAACCTGCATTGTAGCTCTCTCCAATATTATCGGCAAATAGCCCTTGATTAATGACACAAGTTTTATTATGAGCTCTCGTAAGTGCTACTTGTTTATCCATTGTGGCATAATTGGGGAATAACGATATATTAACTGTATGGGCTGCAATTCGTGCTGATTTTAACCCCTCAATAATAGAATCAACTGAAGGAACATTGCCTGTATGTTCTTCTCTTGTAATGGAATGAAATATCTTTGCAACACCCATGTAGCCTAAATGTGAAGCTCCTATTGCAGAAGCAACATGGTCGAATCCAACCGAAGCATCCGTTGGCATTGGACCTAATGGCATAAATGGTACGTCAATTCTTTTAATAATACCAGCATATTTTTCCATATCATTTAATCGAATATGTCCGACCCCTTCCATTAAAACATTCACACCGTTTTCTTTTGCTACTCTGACAAATTCAGCCTGTAATTTAGTTTCCTCTAAATGAGCCATATCCATTGCCTCAAAAACATTCGAAGGTCGAAAAGTTGTGCCAATGCTAACAGCCATATCATGACTTTTCAATATCTTTAAAATTGCGAGATAGTTTTTCTCAAAAACGTTTTCTTTTCGCCTATTAATTTCTAAATCTTTGAGTACAATAGACCCTCCCCTTGCTGTAGTTGGTAATACTCTCTCTCTCTTTGCTATAGATAGCAAATTTCTATTGGCTGTAGGATGTATTGTTATGAAACTGACACCGTATTCTGCCATCTTAGAAACCATTTCTAATAACTCAACCTCATCAATCCCTTTTTGTGGATTGTATGTTAAATAATGCGGCAATGTACCAACAGCACCAGAAAATTCATCAACCATTGTTTCCCATAATGGTTTTTTCAAATTTACAATTGTATGGTCCATTACTATATCGGGGGCGAACTTGACATTATTTAATAATCGCAATTTATTAAGTTCAAATTGCAATTCATTAGGGTCAGAGACACCAATGTTTGTGCATACTTTTATCAAAAAGCCAGTTCCTATAGCAATGTCTCTATTACGTCCCTTTAGCAGTACCGTATTATTACGGTCGAGCAATCTATTGACTTGGTTCTCTGTCAGTATGCCTTCTTGAATTTCCTGAATTAAATTTTTCATTTTATGAAATAGTCTCTCTTTTTAAAGCCCAATATGAATATTGATAATACCCACAAACCTAATATCGCAACTAAACCACCCCAAGCCCCTACTTTATCTCCATCAAATAGTCATTCTTTGCAAACATCCTTCCATATTCCGGCACTAAAATGTGGGGGTCAACTATTTCGCCTTTCAGCCACTGGAGAATAGCTTTGGGAAGGTTCACGCCTATTATCCTTCACATTTCGCGGATTCTTGGTACATCTTCAGTGAACCTTTATCACCTTCGCCGGCACTCCCACCGCTGTACACTTGGCTGGCAATGTCTTTGCCACAACAGCACCGGCGCCAACTATCGTGTAGTCTCCTATTTCAAGTTGATTGATTATCTTGGCTCCAGTACCGACATATACCCCTTCGCCAATGCTCACCTCACCTGAGATGTTGACAGAAGGCATAAAAGCCGAATATTTCTTGATGATAGTATCATGTCCAACTGTACAGCCAAGGTTCAAAATCACAAAGTCTTCTATTTTGATATTTGTGGTGATAAGCGTCTCAGCACAAATAATACAGCCTTTGCCAATTTCTACATACTCTTTATCTCCTATCCAAGCCAGTGGATGTGTTAGGGTAGGGTAATCCACCAATGGATTGGTTATTTTGTCTAATACCTTTTTCTTGATTACAGGGCTTCCAATCGATATTGCCAAACTGATAGGTGTTTGCCGTTTATTCAAGTCCTGCCTCGCTCATATGAGCCAAGCACAAGTGATTTCTTTTGTTTGCCTTTTATTCTAAAGATTTTTGAATTCTTCCAATGAGTCCTGTCAAAACTGTTCCCGGACCACACTCCATAAACTCTGTCATGCCGTCGTTGATCATATTGATGACGCTCTGAGTCCAGCGGACGGGAGCTGTGAGCTGCTTCAGCAAGTTATCCTTGATTTCCACTGGATCGGTGTGCGGCAGTGCATCCACGTTCTGATAAACTGGGCAGATAGGCTTGCAGACAGGAGCCTTCTCTATTGCAGCAGCCAACTCGATGCGGGCGGGTTCCATCAATGGAGAATGGAATGCGCCACCTACTGCCAAGGGCAAAGCACGCTTTGCACCAGCCTCTTTCAACTTGGTGCAGGCTTCCTTGATAGCTTCCACATTGCCAGAAATAACCACTTGGCCAGGGCTGTTGTAATTGGCAGGAACCACCACTTGACCATTCTTGCTGATTTCAGCGCAAATCTGCTCAATAGTTTCGTCAGGCAGGTTGATGATGGCTGCCATGGTGGAAGGGGCTGCTTCGCAGGCTTTCTGCATGGCCATAGCACGGGCATAAACCAAACGGAGACCATCTTCAAATGTTAATGCACCAGCCGCTACAAGAGCTGAGAACTCTCCCAAAGAGTGGCCGGCTACCATATCGGGATGGAAGTCATCCATGCAAAGAGCAGTGATTACAGAATGAAGGAACACAGCAGGTTGAGTTACTTTAGTCTGCTTCAGATCTTCATCCGTTCCATTGAACATAATATCGGTGATACGATAGCCAAGAATTTCATTGGCTTTATCGAACAACTCTCTTGCTTTAGGATTGCTGTCATAAAGGTCTTTGCCCATTCCAACAAATTGGGCCCCCTGACCTGGGAATACAAATGCTTTTGCCATAATTGCTTTATTCAAATTCTACCATTGGGGCATCTTTGCCAACCGATTGGCCAACTACGATATACACTTTCTTTACCACACCATGGTCGGATGCGCAAATAGTGTTGTTCATTTTCATTGAATCGAGAATGCATAGGGCATCGCCGCGCCTCACCTGTTGGCCTTCCTTCACCAACACCTCCATGATAGTGCCAGGAATGGCTGCGGAGACAATGTTTTGCGGCTTCTGATAGGGCTTGCGTTTCAGAAACTTCATCGTCAACTGGGTCTGATAGTCGCCACTTTCAAGTCTTAATACTTCCATACTTCAACTATGAACTTTTAACTCTCAACTCTTAACTTTAAAATGGTGGGTTCCCGTGTTTCTTCTTCCTCGGTTCTACATGCTTGTTTTGGGCAATGGTGAGGGCCTGGATGAGGTATTTGCGGGTATCGTCAGGATTGATGACAGCATCCACATAGCCATATCCAGCCGCCACGTAGGGGTTGGCAAACTTGTCCTTGTATTCCTCAATCTTCTGCTCACGCATGGCCACTGGGTCGGCTGCCTCCTTGATTTCCTTGCGGAAGATGATGTTGGCGGCACCGACAGGACCCATCACGGCAATCTCGGCCGTAGGCCAAGCATACACAAAGTCGGCCTTCATGTGGCGCGAGCACATGGCGATGTAGCCGCCACCGTAGGCCTTGCGCATAATCACCGTCAGCTTCGGCACCGTGGCCTCGCAATAGGCATACAACACCTTGGCACCGTGGCGGATGATGCCGGCATGTTCCTGATCTACACCGGGCAAATAGCCAGGCATGTCTTCGAAGGTGATGAGCGGGATGTTGAACGAGTCGCAGTAACGGATAAAGCGGGCAATCTTGTCGCTGGAGTCGATGTCCAACACACCTGCCAGCACCATAGGCTGGTTGGCAATCACGCCCACGGTTTGCCCGTTCAGGCGACCAAAGCCTACCACAGCGTTCTGGGCAAAACCCTGATGCACTTCAAGGAAATCGCTATCATCGAGGACGCCTAACACGATGTTGCGTACATCAAAAGGCTGACGTGGATCATCTGGCACAAACTTGCAGATGTCGGCATACTCAGCTTTAGGCTCGCAGGCAGGACGACGATCTTCAGTTTGCTTCTCATTGCTGTGCGGAATGAGCGAAAGAAGTTTTCTTATTTGAGCAAAACACTCCAACTCACTATTGGCAAAGAAATGGGCATTGCCGGTGGTTTCGGCATGAACGCGTGCGCCACCCAGCTCCTCCATGCCAATCTCCTCGCCCAGCACAGTTTTGATGACTTCCGGGCCGGTAATAAACATCTTTGAAACCTTATCCACAACAAAGACGAAGTCGGTCAAGGCGGGGGAATAGACCGCGCCACCCGCACACGGACCGAGAATCACCGATATTTGCGGAATAACTCCCGATGCCGCCGTGTTGTGGTAGAAAATCTCACCGTAACCCGCCAGGGCGTTGATGCCCTCCTGGATGCGGGCACCACCCGAGTCGTTGATGCCAATGCACGGCACCTTCATGTCCATGGCAATGTCCATAATTTTGGTAATCTTACGGGCATGTGACAAACCCAGCGAGCCGCCAGCAACAGAAAAGTCCTGCGCATACACGCATACTGGGCGGCCTTCGATGGTGCCAATGCCCGTAACCACACCGTCGGCTGTCATTTCCTTCTTGTCCATGCCGAAGTCGTGGCACTGGTGTTTCACAAACAGGCCCAGTTCTTGGAACGAATCGGGGTCGAGCAGGGCATCGATTCTTTCGCGAGCCGTCATTTTGCCCGCATCGCGCTGCTTTTGCAAAGCAGCCTCGCCGCCACCCAGCAGCAGCTGCTTGGTGCGCTCTTTTAGAGCTTCTATTTTTTCTTTGTTCATTGTTATTCTATTTGGGAACTTCTCCCTTAACCATCAAGTCCAAATCATATCCATCCAATTCAAACAAATCACCATGCCCAGGATATACCATATATCCTTTGCCTTGCAGGTCTTGTAATATTTCTTTGGTTTCTTGCAACTTTGCCGCTGAACCAGTCGGTAGCTTAGTAACTGTCCGTAAACCTTTTATCAGAGTATCGCCAGTGAAAAGATTTTTACCAACCGTAAAGCAAACACTTGCATTGGTATGACCTGGCGAGTTAAAAAAGCGTAATTCAGTGTCGCAGAAAGGCAACACATAGATTAAAGACTCAACACTAATTGTTTGGCTTGTAATTACGAATCGTTCCTTATTATCGTAGAAGACCGAACAATTCCGTTTTTCAAATTTAATGCACTCAGCACACAAAGCAGAACAAACGATAGGAATATGATACCGTTCAACCAATTCGTTCACCCCCCAGCAATGATCAAAATGTTCATGGGTGAGAATGACGTACTTGGGTGTCAATCCTTGTTCTTCCAGAAAAACAAAAAGCTCCTCGTCTGATTTACTTCCAGGGTCAACAATAATGCAATCACTGCACACCGTTTTGTCGTATAGAACAAAACAATTGGACGGAACGGGGGAATTGATGATTTGATGAACTGTCAACATCACATCGCCACCATTTCGTGGTCAAGCTTGAAGGTCTTGTCCTTTACAAAAACACCATTCTCGAAATCCACGAAATAATAAGGGTTCTCATCCAAGCACTTCTTGTATTCCTCTGAAGCATTTTTCTCATCAACGATTGAGATGGTACCATCACCACATTGAGCAATGAAAGCCGTACCATTATCGTACATCCTCTGCTCGTAATCATACGAAGCTGTGTTAGGAATGACGCTCTTGTAGCGTACAAAAAGAGCGTACTCTTCAACGGAAGTTTTGTCACCAATGGTAACATTGCCACGGAACACACGATTATAGCGATAATCTACCGTATAGAGCCATTCCATATAATGCATATAAGTGAGGCAGTCGCCAATCTTCGGGCCAAGGAACAAGAACTTCACATTTTCGCGATGGCGCAACTTGTCAAAAGTGGAGTTTTCCCCACATGACACGTGACCAATGCCCGTCACCAAGTCTTTGTCCTCGCCCATCAAGGCTACCGACATCAACGGGTCAGCAGAACGGATAACGCCTTCCTGCTTTCGAAAGAACTCGTTCAGCACACCCATGCGTGATGCGGAGGTGACAGGGTTATAGTCCAAGCCATTGCAGAAACTGAAGGTGAAAGTTGGCATACAGATGGTCTTTACACCTAAAGCCTTGATCACATTCAACAGTTCATTAAGCATTACTGACTTTTTCAGCTGCGGATTGGGTTGTCCGAAAGATAGAGAAGTATGGATATAAAGCGTATCACACTTGTCGGCACCCAATGAGAGCAACGTCTCTATCATCGTCTTATTGGTAACCCATTTACCGTCTTTTGCTAAGAATAGATTTACTTCGTTCATATCATTCATTTTTATTTATTTCGTACTACGTCCACCGTCTACAAACAGGGTTTGGCCAGTAATCCACTTGGCTTTGTCACTCAGCAAAAATTCAACATAGTTGATCACATCCTGCGGTTGACCCCATCCAAGAGGAGTGTCTTTGGTCATTTCGGCAATGTAGTCCGCATCTAAGTTCTTGCTCATCGGAGTTTCAATGGCACCAGGGAGCAAGGCATTGATACGGATTTTGGGAGCCAACTCGCGCGCCAACGTATATACCAAGGAATTCATGGCACCTTTTGAGGCGGCATAGATAGAATTGCCCACATTGCCTCGTTCACTCACCAAGGCTGAGATCAGCACCACATTGCTTAACGCCTTGGCATTCGATTTCTTCAGCAATGCCTTCATAATTTCCAAAATGGAAAAGAAGTTGACATTGAAGATTAGGTCGATGTTCGGAATCGAGAAGGTTTTGAGCGGCAATAATTTGGTAAGACCAGCAAAATGCACATACTGGTCAACAACGGCATCGTGCTGTTTCAACAAGTCAGTAAGCGACTGCACAATGTTTTCACGCTCTGTAGCGAAGTTGCAATGCCAAAGGATATGGTTCTCTGGATGGTCACATTCTTTCAGTACATCTTGCAGCATCTCCAAATTCTCACTGGCCATAATCAGCCTATGAGAACCGGAAAAATGCTTGGCACACAATGCACCCATGCCCGAGGAAGCCCCAGTAATCAGTGTAAAGCGTTCCATAAGCGCAAGTAATTACTGACGTGACAATACTTCTTTACAAAAAGCCTCAATGCTGTCGAAAGCTGCCACTTCCTTGCCGCTCATTGTAGTGTTGTAGTCGGAATCCAGCAAAGCCAAGATGGACAAGCCTGCCAATGAATCCCATTCTTCGTAATCCGTGAATTTCTTGGTGACATCCAAATTATCAACTTCCAAGATTTCAGACAATTTTGAAACTAATTCTTCCATTTTTTTCAGTTTATTAAATGATTATACTAATGTTATTCCTCCATCAATTTTCAATACCGTTCCTGTTATCCAGCACGCAGCATCTGATAACAAATATATGATACCCCATGCAATATCTTGCGGATTGCCATAACGTCCCAATGGGTATTTTGCCGCATCTGCATCTAATTGTTCTTGTGTCAGTTCTCCTGTTGGTGCAGTAAGAGGGGTTTTTACCATTCCAGGAGTAACCACATTACATCTAATTCCTTTGGGAGCTAATTCTAAAGCAACTGTTTTGGCGTAAGCAGTCAACGCTGCTTTTGACATACCATACATACCATTCCCGATAGTTGTTATTGCATTACCTTCTATAGAAGATGTAAAAACAACAGACGAAGGGTTTATAAGTTTTTTTCTTTTAACTAGACCTTTTAATAACAATATAGAGGAAATTGTATTGGTGGTAAAAATTTGTTCCAACTCCTTTTTCTTATAAAACACCGCTGGCTTTGTTCCAAGTCCAATACCCGCATTACAAACACATCCATTGAGTTGAGAAGCCATCTCTACTATTTTTTCAATTTCAGTTTCATCATCAAGATTTGCCACTATCATAGAATGACCTGTCCCTTCTAATTTTTCTAACGTTAATGAAAGTCTTTCTTCATTTCTTCCTGTTAGGATAACACTTGCCCCCATTTTAGAGCATTCTATGGCTGTTGATTGACCAATACCTGAAGATGCACCTGTTACAAGCACTGTTTTCCCTTCCAGAGAATAAGGATTGTAAGTCATAATAATCAATCTAGTTCTACAAGGTTAGACAAAACTATGTTATCAGTATTAAAGAGAACCGTACCCCACGACAAACCAATTCCAAAACCGCAACAAATAAACCTTGTTGGTTTATTCTCGATTTTACCTTTTAATTGAGTATTGATTGTAATTGGTATTGTTGCTGAAGATGTATTTCCAAATACATGAAGGCTATAAGGAACTTTTTCCGGTGGTAATTTCAGCTTTCCTCTTATTATTTCATCTATTTGCAAATTGGCTTGATGAAGAATGCAGTAATCAATATCTTCCATCGTAACACCGTAATGCTCAAGTGTTTTTTTAATTGATTTTGGTGCTGTAGAAATTGCAAAAGCGAACACGTCCATACCATTCATACGAGACTGCAATCGGCACATCTGCTTCCCATTTATCTCTTCCAATTCAAATGATTTTGGAGTAACACCATTTCGTGCTCCACCATCAGGAATGTAAATTGCATCCCATCCACTGCCGTCAGTGCCAAAATGAAATTTGAAGCCATCGTTACCTTCTTCATATTCCAACGCAGTAACCGTTCCAGCATGGGAAGACAATTGATCGGGAATAGGCATAATAAATTTAGAATCACCAGCCATTAATAATGCTTTTCGTACATTACCCGTGGATAACAACGATGCGGCATAACTTAAACCATATACCCAACCAGAACAACCTAATGGTAACTCTGCGGCATAGCATTCTTTACTTAATCCTAAGCGGTCTTGTATAATACAAGCAGTTGCTGGACAAATATAATCTGGTCCTTGTGTTACAAATATTAATACTTCAATTTCACTCTTATTCCAGTTTAAGTCCTCAATCAAACGTTCCGCTGCTGCACAACACAAATCTGACGTTGTAAAACGATCATCAATACGACGTGATTCTACGCCCGTTGATTTGATAAAATCAACAGCATCGTATTCCGATGATATATTTGGGTTGTCTTTGGTGTACTCTATGTGTTTCGGCACACCTGTTGATATTCCCGCAATACGGACATTCTTAAACTCAATGAAAGCCATATTAGTTACTTTTTGCTTTGCACAATATTATACAAATCCTCGACAGTTGTAGCACTTATAATGTCGTTTCCTTTCAAGGTAATATCATACTCCTCGTCAATCATGGCAATTACTGAAAGAGCGACCAGCGAATTCCATTCGTCAAGATCTTTGAAAATTGTGCTTCCGTTAAGAGCTGATGCATCGATATCATCGAATTGTTCAGCGAAGTTGTTGATAAATTCTTGCAATTCCATAATTATAATTCTATTATTTGATTAAACATTAAATTTCCTACTTTCATCATAATTGAACTCCAAGTAAGACCCACACCAAATCCGGCCATGCAAAGTAGCATCTCATCGTTACAGAGCTGGTCGCCAAGGTTGAAACTGATACTAGTGGGCACCGTTACACCGCTGGCGTTGCCGAAGTTCTCCACTATGTTGGCGGGCATCTTTTCGCGAGGCACGCCCAACTTGTCAGCCAGTTTGTTCAACATAAACTTGTTGGGCTGGTGGAACATGTACCAATCCACATCGTTGCGGTCAACACCGCTTTGCTCATAAAGATGCTCAATCATCGGAGGCACCTCACGTTGCACGAAGTTGAACACATCGTCACCCTGCATCACTAAGTTGTCCTTGCTGCGGAAGTTGCCAGCGGCATCTTCTTCCATCACAGCCGTTTCGGGCGAGCATGGCAAGCGGAAACCACCGGCAGGGATGTTGAGCACCAAGGCACCTGTGCCATCCATCTTGATGTTGGCGTAAATGGGATTCTCTGCTTCGCACTGTTCCACCACCGTAATGGCTGCGGCATCACCAATCAGAGGCTTGCTGTTGCGGTCGCGAGGGCTCACCTTAGGGCTGAGCACATCGGCATTGAGCAGCACCACTTTATTCACGGCATGTTGGTCAAGCATCATACATGCCTGAATCATACCCAACTCAAAACCAGCACAACCTTGGTTGATGTCCATGCAGAGGCAATCCTGACGCAAGCCAAAGTGACCATGCAACAAGTTGCTGGTAGGAGGCATAAAATAGTCGGGCGACTGGCTCACGAAAAGCAAAGCGTCAATCTCCTCAGGCTTGAGCAGATTGTTGTCAAAGAGGTATTGCAGACCAAACTGACAGAAGTCGTAGGAGGTCTGCCCTGGGGCGGCAATGCGATGCTCATTATAACCCATCGCCAACTTGAGCTTCATACTCTTGGCAGGCGAAAAGTTATAATTAGCCATCTCATCCTCAAATTTCACCGCTTTTTGGGGCAGGACGGTGAGGATGCCGCTAATTCGTTTGTGTTTGAATAAGAAATCCATGGGCGTTTATTTTGCTCCATTTTTAACCAAAAGTGCCACGATGGCATCCACCGTTGCAAAGTTCTCGGGCAGGATGTCGACTCCATCGATGGAGATACCATAAGTGGAATCCAGTTCGCTGACGAGGTTCACCATGTCGAATGAATCCAACATACCTTCTTCAATAAAGTTCACACCTTCTTGGGTGAAGTCAAACTCCGGACGGAGTTCCGTCAAAATCTTAATGATCTTCTCTCTCATATCAATCAAATATATTATTGTTATTAATTAAATTGCATTACATAATCATACATATTCTCTTCGGCAAAGCCATAGTGGCGATAGCGCACAATGGCGTTTTCGTTGGTGCGAATCACCCAGAAGAGTTGACGCTTGGTGTCCTTGCCCTCTTCGAAGAATCTGCGGAGAAGTCGAGAGCCCACTTTGCGATCACGGTAGTCAGGATGCGTAAACCAATAGCGCAGATAGAGTGTGGTAGCATTAAGCTCGTAAATCAAGAAGCCTGCCATCTTACTCTCCTCTTCGCACACCAGCACATGACCTTGATGGGCATAGTCCAGCAGTTCCTCATCGTAGGGTATCTGCTCGGTTTGCTCATCAAAGTAGGTGTGTAGCAATTGGCTCACCTCTGGGATGTCTTTTTCCGTAGCTTGGCGTATGCTGCTGTCAGGTGTGTATTCCATCAAGGTTGTCATTCTGGTCATGCGCACCAAGGATGTGGCCTCCTTGCAGCCTTTGCTGCGGAACAGTTCCACCATGGGCTGGCACTGCACGTCGCGCCCCACAATGTCGAACATCATTGTTACATCAGCGTGCTCAGCCATAAAGTCCGACAGATCATGGCTAAAATCGTCGAGTGTGGTGGAACAATAGAATACGTTCCAAAACGTGGGCGACTGCTTGATGATGAACAGCGTGCTGCCTGTGCGCTCCGTATGGCAATCACCTTTGGCAATCCACAGCCCATGCTTCACAGGATCGAGAAAAAAATTGGTGATAAACCCACGACGTAGCGAACGGATTTCAGCCGACAGCTGCTGTATCTGCTCTATCGTTTGTACTCTTTCCATTATTCTTCAACGAGTTTGCTATAGTATAAGCGGTCAATCTTACCATTGGTGTTGCGCTTCAGCTCGGGCAGGTGGTGATACACCACAGGAATCATGTACTTGGGCAGGGTGTTGCCAATCGACTTGCGAAAGTCAGCAGCGGTGAGTTCCTGCTCAGCCTCATAATAGAGGGTGATTTCCTTGCGTTGGTGGTTATACACCACGCAACCATTCTTCACCAGCTTCAGTGTGTTGATGATGACATGTTCAATTTCGCCCAACTCAATGCGATAGCCCAAGTGCTTGATAAGGCTGTCTTTACGACCTTTGAACACGATTTCACCACGCGAGTTGATGAAAACCAAGTCGCCCGTGCGATAGATAATCTCCGGATAGCTGTGGTTCAGCGGATTCTGCACAAAGGCGGCTGAGGTCTTCTCGGGGTTGTTGTAGTAGCCCATGGCCAAGGATGTGCCGCGGATGCACAACTCGCCTTCCTTGTTGGCGTCGGTGACATTCTGGTTGTTCCCATCGAGAATCAAGATGTCAGTATTGCGGAATGGTTTGCCAATCGGGATAGGCTCATCGTCGGCAATCTCGCGCTCAACTGTATAATACACACAATCAAGCGTAATCTCGATAGGACCGTAGAAATTGGCGAATGTGGTTTGTGGCAAATTGTGGCGCCATATATTGAACTGCTTGGTGGGGAACACCTCGCCTGCAAACCAGCATAAGCGCAACTCAGGCAGCGGCACTTGTTGCAGCAGACCCATGTTGGCGATGTTCACCATGATGGTAGGCACCCAGAAGATGTAGCTCACTTTCTGCTCTTGCATCAACTGGAGAATCTTCACCGGGAAGGCCGACCAAGTGTCGGGGATGACCACGATGCTGGCACCCTTGCCTTGCAGCAGGCACATCTCATAGCTCCAAATGTCGAACAACACAGGCGACAGTGAGCCGATGATGTCGTTCTCCGAGAAGTGGTACTCATCGAAGGTCTGTGCCATGAAGTCGATAAAGCTCTTATGATTCAGCACCACACCCTTAGGTGTACCCGTGCTACCGCTGGTGTTGATGATGCAATAGGGGTCGGTGTCGATAAGGTCGGAAATGCGAGCCAGCAGAGCCTCCTGCGTTGGGGCATCGGCATTGACCTCTTCCACATTAATCACCTTGGCGCCATTTGCCGAAGCAATAGGCTCAATAATAGCTTTAAACTTGCTGTTGGTGATAACCGCAGCGGGCTGAATCAGCGCAAAGATGTTTCCCAAACGCTCGGCAGGGTTCTTCACGTCGAGGTTCATGTAGGCATTGCCACTGTAGGTGATGGCCAGGTCGGCCACCGCAGCCTCAACGCATTTGGGCATAAACATAGCCACAGGGCGATTCTTGCACTGGCAGGTGTCGATAATGGTTTGTGCCAACTTGCGGGCTTGCACATCAAGGTCGTTGAAGGTCACGTGGCGATTGCCATCCACCACGGCTGTTCTTTCACCGAAATGACCTACCGTTTCGACGAAGTATTCAATTAAATTGATTTTCATATTATAATAATTTATTAATCCTTATCGAAACCGAAACTTTGCGGCCGGGTTACCTATATACAAGTTACCATCTTTGGGTTTGGTCATCATTACGCTGCCAGCTCCTAAACGGACATTGTTCCCTATTTTTATTTGTTGCAAAACGATGGACCCCACACCAAAGAAATTCTCATCGCCAATATTAACCTCACCGGATATTCTCGTACCAGGCATAAAGGTGTTGAAGCTACCCACTTTGGCATCGTGTCCAAAAGCAATGCTACCGTTGAGGACATTAAAATCACCAAATTCAACATCGCAACTCACTGAACAACCTCCTTGAATAATATTACCCTTCCCTATCTTGAAAGATTCAATGTCAGCCATCAAAAAATCTGTCATAATAAGATTGGGATAATAAACTTTTTCATTACTAATTCTATAATGCACTTTTCTGACTGTTTGAGGGTTGCCGATAGGGATTGTCAAAGCAAGGTCTTTTTTATAAGTGTTTAACTCATTAATTCCACCTAGGCAAGGGGCATAATGAGAAATCATCTTGCCTTTCAAATCCGGGTTATCATCGAAAAAGCCAATCAGATTCCACGTTAGCTCTTTTTCGTTGATTCGCTTGATTAAGCAGGCCACCTCTCGCCCGAAGCCGCCAGCGCCGTATATTGCAATGTCTTTCATAATAAAAAATTAATTATTTCCATAAAAACTCCCATCGTTGCCGCTGTGGCGGAATTGATATCCTTACGCATCAGCACATTTTTGATAGTGATAAAGATCATCTTAATGTCAGTCATGATACTCTTGCTCTTTTTTTTAGGAAAGTGTTGCCAAATGACGTAAAGTTATCCCCAACTTGAAAAACACCATTTTTGTGTATCGTGAGTTGTGTACCAACTCCGAATGCATGGACTCCTCTACCAACAACAATTATCTTCCCTGCTATGAATAATGAACTTTTCTGATCTCGGCAGTACAGCCGATCACCAAAGCCAAAACGTAATAATCCCATTTTTGCCTCCCTTAAACTCACAAAAACCTCTATTACAATGCCTTATCTGAACATCTCTGGAAAGTAGCACTGGGATGTGTATGGCGTCAAAAAAGGGCAAATAACGGATATTAAACCAGAGAGTTTTGGTAAAGCCAATATGAAAAAACTGCTTCCACATATGCCACTATTGTTGTCGCTAATGTAGCTGATAATTATTACTTTATCGGAGCTCCCTTAATAACATAAAAGCTTCTGCTGCATTCATATGCATCAATGCCCCTCTATACTTTGCCAATGCATCGATAGATTCTAAGGAACGAGCATCAGGGAAAGGATTCAATTGAGAACCATAAAAGGAAAGGGCTTCTTTCTTTTTTTCAAGAAAATCGCTTATATCCACGTATGTATTGGGTATAAATTCATTCTGCACATTCGGTGCATTCCATGCTGTTTCCGACATTGTTTCATAACCATACACTTTGAGTACGCGATGCTTGTATTTGGGCCTTGCCGCAACCATACACGCATCAGCAACGATCTGATGGTCCTTTTGCATATCACCATAATGGGGTATATACATGACATCTGCTTTAGTAGATTGCTCTACATTAAGTATCGCATCGTTGATTTTATATCTGTCAACTGTTTCAAGCATAACGGTCGGGAAGTTCAAGAAGAAGGTCTCTTTAACACCCATCATATTATGACATTGTTTCGCTGCCTTTTGAATATTAGCCGAAGCTCCTTCCTTGTAAATAGGAGGGGCAGCATGAGTCACGATACACACATATACATTATCTCCTTCTGCAATATGCTTTAACATTGTTCCTCCACAACCCAGTATTTCATCATCTGGATGAGGGGCTATAACTAAGACATTTCCCATATTATGTTTATTTTTTTGATCGTTCAATATCCAATGCTTCACGAGCATATTCACCGTAGTCTTCCTTGTTCCTGCGAAGCATGGTCTTAAACACACTTATCAAGATTTTCACATCCAGCATAAACGACAGATTCTCTGCATAGTCAGCCTCATATTTCAATTGCTTGTCCCATGTCAGGAACGAATCGTAATACAATGACTCTGGCGGTATCAAACCACCTCTGACGGTATTGCGTTTACGCTCATATTCTGTGTAATACGGATTATACTTCATATACAACGGCCTTGGCCCAATCACTGCCATATCACCCTTGATGATATTGAGTAGTTCGGGCAGTTCATCCAAGGAGGAATTCCTCAAGAAACGTCCGAACTTAGTTAATCGTTCAGCATCGGGCAACAAGTTACCCTCCGCATCCCTGGCATCCGTCATGGTACGGAACTTCATCAACCCAAAAGGTTTCTCATCCTTCCCCGAACGCTCCTGGTGGAAGAATATCGGACGACCTATCGAGATCCATGCACAAATCATCAGCACCAGAAACAGCGGACTGATGACAATAAATAGTAACAATGCCGACGTAAAGTCGAAACATCGCTTAAATACTTTATATACCATGATTAGTGTTTTAGTGCGTTCATCACCACCGTATGGATATGGCGTATCTCAGCCTCACCATACCGATGGTCAATAGTAATGGGAATCACATAGCGTGAAAGCCAGTGTTCAAATGTATCCTCCGGCAATTCCTCAGTAATGTACTTCCACCAATGCCCTTGGAAGTGCTTGGCCGCGAGTAAAGCTCCCAAGAGGTTGTTATCCTCCACTACTAACGGATAAACCATAGGAACCGTATCCTCATCTAAATAAAGCACAGGGTCAATGCGATTAATTCCCGCATACAATTCACAAGAAAGTTGGAAGTTCTCTTCCCTGCGCTTTTTGTTGTACTCATAATCTGCCCCATCCAGCATTGCTCTGGTCAGAGCAGACATCTTCATAATGTCCTCTGTATCTACCCGCTCTTCATTGATAGTACGAGCCTCATAGCCCTTACCCTCGCAACCATACTCTATGCGCTTAAGCAGGAAAGCAGCCGTGTCGGATGAATAGCACTGTGGATATTCCTCCACATACTTATGAGCATTCTTGCCCACTACGTATGCACCATCAGCCACTCCTACAAATTTCCTTGCGGAATAAACTGTAAGCGCATTAGGAATAGGCGGGCAGAAGAATGCCTGGCAGTTATCAGTAATCACATGCTTGTAATCTGCCGCCAGCGTCTTCATCCTCTCGTATGACATGATACCATAGTAGTTCACCAATAGCACTGCCTCGTCTTCTGCCGGTGTCAAATCAGTTGGATTAAAGTTCTTGTCCTGATGGTAATACTTAATTCGGCACTCTTTCCTCAATAAGAATTCCCGCACGGTCTCGCACTGGTAGTAAGGAATCCAAATAGTCTTGGCACCGGTAATTCTGAAGGCATGCCAAATGGCAGCACGCCCTGTGTTTAGTCGTGCCACATCCTTGTCACCAGCGTATAGTTCCTTCCCATTGGGGAGTTCCAATTCGATAAAACTTCCAATCTCTTTCATTGATTCAGTTGAGCCACTTCCTTAACCACATAGTCCCAGTCATATCCGCAGTTGAAGATATAATCCAATGCCGACATGCAAGGCAGGAATTCTTTCCAAAGTTGTGGATATTCAATGGGCTTATAGTCCAAATACGTTAGTTCCACACCGCGGGCTGCAAAATGCTCCGGGTCTTGATAAACACGAGCACCATTGCCGGAGATATATCTTGTGCCTCCCACAGCCACGCAGAGGTCAATCACTTTCTCCTCGCGCTTGGTATCGAAGGCAAACTCTGACGAACGCACAAACTTCGGCTTGATGCCAAACTGACCGGCAATATACTCGTTGATAGCAATGTTCAGGTCAGCCACATTGGCATAATCCACCATATAGATCTCTTTCAGGCCTGGATAGACATCCTTGAAATATTTCGCCTTTGCATAATTCATCTCGAACGTACGCAAATGCTTCTCCCGCCACTTTAATTCATACTTTGGCCGTACTTGATTAATCAAATCACCGAAATGATACTCTACCGGGAACTTGATTCTGAACTCACCTTGCGAAACCTTTATGGTGTTGAAATTGTGCGCAGCTTCATTTGAATACTGCGCATCATCCAGATGTACGAATACATCCGATAGATACATCTTGTAAAACAATCCCAACCAAGGGATATAGTCGGGTTGATGGATTCCTACGTTCATACGGGGAAGACTATTCGATTAACTATTTGCTTAACTTTCAGTCGGTTCTCATCCAACTGGTCAGCGCTCCAAGTCTGCAGTTCGTCAAAGCAGTTTCTCACCTTGTCAACCTCTGCTTTGAAATCAATAGCCTGCGGTGAATCTCCTCCTTTGAATGTCCTTGACAGGATAACAGAACTGGAACCCACTCGCACATGTTCGCCCAATATCATATCGGCTGGCAGAATTCCATCACCAATCCTTGCTATACCTCCAAACCCGAACGGAACGCCCTTGGCCTTGCATTTCTTGGCAATGAAATCCACTAAACCACCCGCCAGTGGTTCAAACAAGAAGTTTAACCCCATGCTGATGTGTAAATCGTTCAGCCCTATGAACAGTTCATCAATGCCCGGCACTTCCAGTATTTCGTCCAGCCGTGTCATGGATGCGGCAGTCTCAATCATGATAATGACTTTGGCTCGCCCGTTGACAAGTTTTACATACGTTTCCACATCATTGCGGTCCATTGTCATGGGCAGCATTAGATAATCAGCCCCATAGCGAATGGCTTTTTCAACTTCTGTGGCCGTATAGGCATGGATGGGATTAGTTCGTACCAGCAAAGACGATGAGGTAACCACCTCTCGAAGAGCGGGTATCTGCTCAATATCGTTATGATATTTCACGGTATCACGGTTACGCTGACGTTCGGCCTTACCGATATACTCTAAGTCAAAAAAAACGCGATCTACTCCTGCATTTTGTGCACTCAATGCATCTTCTGGAGTAGAAGCGAGAATCATTAAATTAAACTTTGACATATTATTAATATTTAGTGATTGTTCATCATTCTAATTCGGTCTTGATAAGTCAGTTCCAGCATCCTTTGTCTGTTGAAGAGTTTTCGCACTCGTTCAAGGCCAGCCTCTACATATTCTTTTCTCATTTCAGCATTCTCACCCAATTGTTCCATTGCTTTTGCAAGATCGGATGCGGAATGGTCAGGAACAAGAATCCCCGACTTTCCATCTACAATCACTTCTGAAGGACCAGGCACGTTGGTGGTGATAATGGCACATCCCATGGCCATTCCTTGCTGAATTACCATGCTGAAGCCTTCTCGATAAGTCGGATGTACGAGGATGTCCATCGCAGACATATATTTGGGAACTTCCTTTGAAAAACCATGGAAAACCACCCTGCCTGATGCTTTCGCCCGCTCAATCAATTGTGGGTTGATGTTGCTCCGCAACTCATCAAACGGACCAATCAGCAAGAGGGCATATTTCTCATTGTTCAAGCTCATGAAAGCTTCCAACAACTCACTTATTCCTTTATCCGTTTCAATACGGCCAACATAGCCATAAACCAGACGACCTTTCAATTCAGGGTGTTCTTCCAGTACCTGTGCCTTAAATGCTTCCCGTTTTGCAACATCAAACACTGACAGTTCTACACCCACTGTACCGCCATCACCTATCACTGACGCTTTCGATGCCGGCATCAGCCCTTCTTCCACGGCATACTCCATATTCTTCTTGCTGGCCACGGTTATATGTGTTGCAGAAGAACACAAGAATTTCTCCACCCATTTGAAGATACTACGTTTGATGCCAGTGTAGCCCACATATAGCAGACCCCACTGGCAATACACCCTCGTCTTGATGCCGCATAGCTTAGCTGGTATGCAGGCATAGAAAGAGGCATTGGTTGTGGCGTACTGCACATAGTCGAACTTCTCCTTGCGGAACAGTTTCCAGAACTTCCATGGCAGGCGCAACATGTCGCCTATGGCAATACCCCTTTTCATAGGGATGTTCACACAGTGGAACTTCCCCGAGTTCTTCTTTATGAAGTCTTCCGACATCGTGCAGACCAGGGTAACGTCGTACCCCTTGTCCACAAAGTACTCCATAGCAGGGATGATGAATGAGTTCATTGTACCCTCTATGGTTGCAATGGCACAGAGTTTTTTCATTGATTTAGAATTACTGGAACAAGCGGAAAGACATATATCTAGTATGAAAGTCTTTCTCTAAATTTGAATTTTATATACGCGGCTTCACCAGGATGTTCATCTAAATACTTGAGTATTTCCTCTTGCTTTTCTCGGGTTGCACCACCAAATACTGTGTAAGATCTATCGAATACCTTCTCACATTTGGCAATTTGGAATTGTTCCCACCCCACAAAATCAGATGTATGCCCTACTATCTCAGCTGGGACACCAGATACCACACAATTATCAGGAACATCCTTTGTAACAACGCTACCGGCTGATACTATCACATCTTCGCCAATTTTTACATTCATCAGAATAGTGGCATTGGCACCAATAAAAGCCCTATCGCCTATTATTACGCGTCCCACGCGGCAATGCTCAGTGTATTTGCAGGATGAGTAATCATGGGCAATAATCTGTACTTTATTTGCCAAATTCACATCATCACCTATGGTAATGAGCCAACAATTTGAAGGATCCAATCGTGTTCCAGATTGACGATTAAAGTTTTTACCCACCTTCATACCACGTTTGACGTAGTAGCTGGTTGGGAGATCTCCATATTGTACGAACTTAATTAAGTCGTTTATCTTCATTTTAATCTTTTCAATTATTCTTCCCATAATCAAGCAAGTTTTTCTTCCAACAAAGCTATTATATCTCCAACACGCATAAGTTTCAACTGGTCTTTGATGGTAAACTTAACACCAAATTCCTCTTGTAGAGCAGTCGCCATTTGCATGTGTGTCAGCGAGGCCCAGTTATCAACCATGTCGGGTGTCATATCATCTGATAGAATCATGTTCTCATTTTCAAAAACAGTTCTGAAAATCTCTGTCGTTTTTTCGACAATTTCTTCTCTTTTCATAATTCTTATTATTAATCTATTAAACTTCTAAGTATGTTTTTATCAATTTTATCGTTGCTGTTTAACTGAAAAACAGGGACATATATGATTTTTGATGGAATCATATAGCTCGGCATTTTAGTTTTCATATATGCTAACAACGAAGAAGGATCAAATTGATTCTTTTCAATAAACATCGCAATCTCTGTAAGACCATCCTTTTTGTCAAAGGCCAGACAAACGACATTTGTATCTCCAAGGAACTCACGAGCATGGTATTCTATCTCGCCCATCTCAACACGGAAACCCTGTATTTTGGCCTGATGATCCAAACGACCAGAGTACATAATATCACCATCTTCATCCTTATAGCAGAGATCTCCTGTGTGATAAAAACGCATCTGAACGCCATCTACCTCTTTGAAGAAAAACGAGATTTCATTCTTCTCCGGATTATTCCAGTATCCTTTTGTAACCTGATCACCTGCGATACACAGCTCCCCTTTCTCACCTATTGGTAGTTCGTTTCCGTGTTCATCAAGAATCAATCCCACACAGTTTGCCAAAGGTTTACCAATAGAAATAATGCCATTAAGCTGCTTATTCTTTCCTCCTTTGGTCAACTTATAATAGGTACAATAAATCGTGCACTCTGTTGGTCCATAAAAGTCATAAATCTCAGTGTTCGTTGCATATTGATACCAATCCTCCATCAAATCTACTGGGCAGGCTTCTGCTGTTAAAATACAATTCCTTAGGCTTGAGACATCAAATTCATCGAAATACGGCTTTAGATATCTCAGCATTGATGGAGCCATCGCACCAAAAGTTATCTTTTCTTCTTCGATTAAGCTACTTGCATAGATATACTTTATCATACCATAAGGTATGGTATAACAACACGCCCCTTTAGTAAGAGCCACCAAATAACTTTGTACAGAAACGTCGAATGTCAAGTCGAAACACTGCAAGCAGCGGTCTTCTTCTGTAATAACAATTCCCGTCTTCCAGAAAGAGTCCATAAAGGCCGCAACATTTTTGCGACTAAGCTGGACACCTTTAGGCTTTCCGGTGCTGCCAGAGGTGAATAGAATGTATGCAAGTTCTTCTTCTGACACGTCCTCTTTAGGATTCAGACAATATCTTTCAAATACCAACTTATTCGTTTGCAAAACATTTAATCCCTCGTATCTTGATTTGGTGGAAGAGTCAAGTACCAAATCCACATCTACCTGCTCACAAATGTCTTTACAACGCTCCAAAGGCCAATTGGGATGTAGTGGCACATAACAGTCCCCTTCCAACCACAATGCGAAAATAGAAGCATAGGTCTCTAAATCATCATTTATAACCAACCCCACTTTATTATTCTGAGGATTTGCATTATTGATTGCCACTCGAATTTTGGAAATGTTCTTTCCCAATTCCTCATACGAGTAATAATGCTTATTGATACAAAAAGCATTTCTCTCACTACCCCAGTTACGCGTCGCCTCAATAAACGGGGTTAATACTTGATTATTAAATGAAACCATTGATATTAATTAAACGATTAAATTATTTAATATCTCCACGAAAAGAGTTCTCAAAAATCCGAGTCAGGTTAACTACGTCATGGTACTTATGCCCACAAACGAACCCTTTTTGAGCATATTCAGAGATAAGCTCAGGATGTTCAACAATCTGGGTCAGCGTATCATAGATCTCGTTTTCAGACGTGCTTACAAATCCCGCATTTTGTTCTTTGATATATTCAATAGCCCCCAAATCACTATTTCCGATGGCCCACGTACATTTGCCAGATCCAAACAAGTCTGTTATTTTCGTTGAAAAAGATAACCTTGCTGCCAGATTCTCTTCAGAAAGATCCTCCACGAACAAAAGGACATCAGACTTCTTCATTTCATCAAAAACTTGTGAATATGGAATCTCTCCTCTAAAACGACTAGCTGGGGAACATTCAATCTCGCTTATAGTTTCTTGTGCCAATGAAGAACCCGAATAAACATCCATCACAACCTTAATTCCATTTTCATTAATCTTTTTTATTGCTTGCGCGATAGAGATAATGGTTTTATCGCGGTTGATATATAATTTCCCCGCATAAAACAAGCGAATCGGGGCGTTGGGTTGGTAAGGAATGAACTCAGTATTACAAACCATGGGCTTAGACAACACAATAGAGTTAATGCCAAATTCCTTATCACATTCACGCTTCATCTTTGGACAAATCGCAAAAACCGTATCACAATGTCTAACAAGCCACTTAACACTATGACGCAGCCAGAAACGGTGTAACTTATACCCAAACTTATTACTTTGTTTATAAGTAAAATTATCATCGTTGAAGAATCCTATTACTTTAGGATGCTTCTTCTTGATGATATACTTATTAATACGATTTAGATGAATATAGCTTTCTATGGGAAACACAAGTACCTCAGGTTCAAAGTCATCTATAAACTGATTAAACTCTTTTGACTTCCAATGTCCAAACTTCCATAGAATCTCGCGGGCAAGCATTGCGATCCATGTTTTCTTTTTAGAGTATTTAGAGTACCTCTCTCTCTCTCTCTTCTGAAGTTCAATATTCTCATTGGAATCTTGATAATCATCAGGCGAATAATAATACTCTTCACCCGTTTGAATACACGGATGGAGGATACTTTTTATTATACGTTCCTCATAGATATGAAAATACCTATTGCAGCGAGGTGACTTACTCTTTATTGCTCTCAGATACAAGGATGCCACTTTTGACTTGTCATAATTTGACAATAACATAGACCAGGTATCTGATCCAATATCACTCCATTGGCCTACTGTGGAAAATAAAATACGAAGGGGGGCTTTTTCAATCATAAATGTTTTTTTATTGCCAGAAGAAAGAGTATGGATACGAGGTATTTCGCATCGTATATAAATAGAAGAATACAATAGAAATAATTAATGCCGTTCTAACAAGTGTCTTTTCTTCCTTTTGAGCATAATTAGTGGCATTAGGTAATAGAATCATTAAAAAAGGACTATAAAAGTATGCAAGCCTAAACATAGTTGGAGAAAAACCTGCCAATAATTGCAATCCGCACGTCAATAAAGAAAAACCCAATACCATACGAGCTTCATTCGAATCAAATGCTTTGTACTTTCCATATTTCAAACAGGATAGAGCGACAATGACAATGTAAAAAATGAAGGTAACATAAGAATAAGAACGATCTTCCGACAAATACATTTCAAAATGTTCCATCTCCATCAAGGAAACTAAATTTTTCATAATGGTCAGTCCGAAAACATATAATAAGATTGTTCCTGACGCGATATAAAAAACAAACCTCGTGTTATTCCTTAAATAATACAGAGGGAATGCTACAAGAAATACAATACTTACAGGATGGCACAAATAAGCATATATGAAAAACAATACTGAGTTTATATATTTCTTGTCAATAAAACGAACAAAAGAAAACAACATTAATGCCATTGACATCGCTTGTTTTAGACCCGCCAAGGAGAAAGAAAATAAGCCACAAGTCACGAACACCAATATACTAAACAGTTTGTCTTTTGAAAACTTATCAACAAAACTTTTCAATGCTAGGACATAAAGAGCTTCTATAAAACCGAACCACCAGTGGTACGACAGTCCTGTCAAAGAAAATAATTTACTAGTAAAAAAATAACCTATATAGTCATTCGTCCTTTCATTATTCAAAGCATCAAGGATACTTGTATTAAACATATCGTTGTATTGAAGCATGTAACCCCAAACATCTGTACCGTCAATAGGTTTTCTTAAAGCAGCCATGATTACGATTAATAGCCATGCCAAATTAGAGTTGCGATTCTCAACATTCGACCGAATAGTATCGTTTCGTTTTGAGAGAACATCGGACCTCAGAAATAAGATTATCAGTATTAAAACAGCATTATATATCATATCTCTATTCTTAAAGGTAGGTGTCAAAAAATCAAGCGGAATTATCTGTAATATAAATCATACACATCAATACAACATTTCACTAATTTATCTGCTCTTGCTGTATAATTATCAAAGTGATTTAACTGTTCTTTGCCTTTCGAAGCTAATAACAATTGCATGTTTTTATTATTTGCTAAAAAATATATTTTTTCAGATGCATCCTCTGCTGATAACGGATCATAATAAATAGCAGCATCCCCACATAATCCTCGTGCAAATTCAAGGTCTGTTGTTACTATTGGTTTATTCATCCGCATGGACTCTGGGTATGTAGCGGTGAAACACTCGAGTAAAGTTGGTTGGAAAGCAATGTCACATTGTTCGTATAAAGATGGGCACTCTGATATATCTACTCGTCCTATAAAAAGGAAGTTGTCTTTAACCTCATTCGGTAAGGACGGATATTCTGTTTCTTTTATTGTAAAAACAAATCTAAACTTGAAGTCAGGATGTTTCACTTTTAGATTATTTGCTATATCAATTGCAATCGATAAATTTTTGTGCGGATAAGCACTGGTAATCGTAAGCAGGGTAACTCCATCAAACGAAGTCATTTTCTTATAGACTTGGTTCTCAGGCTGGTCAAAGATCTGATTATAATAATTAGTTATAGTGTAAACGCGCCTACAATGCAGAAGTTTATGTACTCGTTCCGTCACCATTGGATTCTCCGTGTAGTAATACTTAGAACTCCTCCAATAATAAAAAGTGAGTATTTTGTTCATGAGAGCCTGTTTAAGTCTTTGCTTGAAATGCAATGTTTTGAAATAAGGTGACTCAGGCATAATAAGGTGTGCTAGAGCAAAGCCACATAAATGCGGCTTCCTGGGCGTCCACCAAGTGGGGGCGAATATGGAAAAAACCATATCAATATTTTCGGACTCCACCAAGTTATCCAAAAATTTATCACGTGCAAACAGATAAGATCTCCAAGTATTATGGATTTGATATACTACAGTCTTAACATTCTCATAACCAATAATCTTTTCAGCAATATTCTTCATCTGTGGAGTTAATACAACCACAAACTGTATATCGCTAAAACGGTCAAGTGAACTGCAAAACGAATCTGCGACTTGAGTTGCACCACCAGGCCCTAAATTTGACGCATTAACTAATAACCTCATTGGTTCTTAAGCAAATAGAACTTATAATACAACCTACCGAATCCATACCATCTACATATAAGACGGGCATAGATACGGTCTTTAATTCCCAATTTCTTTCGACTCAAAATCTGCGGAAGATAGGTCTTCACAGTTTTTTGAATCTTCTTTATCTCGTCGTTCTTCTTGTAACCGCTTTGAGAGGCAGCTCGCAACAGGTACATATCCTGCAATCCAAAAGAACTTTTTGCAATATCCAGGAATTGTGGCCAGCGTTTAGCCACATCTTCAGTTATAATAGACCATGTGAGATGGCCCGTAAGTTTCTTGTCACCAAACGATTGATGAGAGATACTGTCTTCATTCATGTAGTAGTGATATAATTGTTTATCACTGGCTACCACATTATTCACTTTCTGTAAAGCGCCCCATATAAAAAGGGCATCTTCTCCATAACTTATTCCACGATGAAACTGTTCATTGTGTAATAAGCTTCGACTGAGAAGCTTATTCCACAATGAACCTACGAAGTAGTCGTGTAGGAGGAAATCGCGAATGGCTTCTTCTTGTGGTAAGATTTTTATCATTGGCTCTGTCTCCGAGGGCTTAGCATCGTTAATCACCCTGTCGCACATCACCATCTCAGCATCCAATTCCGTAGCCAAGGATACCAGGTACTCTACCATATCGAGTTCTATCCAGTCATCTGCATCTACAAACAGCACATAGTCACCTTTTACCTTTTCAAGCAAATGATTTCTGGTTGCAGCTACGCCCTGGTTTTCCTGATGATAGACCTCTATACGACTATCCTTTTCAGCATACTTATGGCACACTTCCAAGGTTTTGTCCTTGGAACCATCATCTACAATCACTACCTGCAAATCCTGATAGGTCTGGTTCAAGACACTATCAAGGCATTTGGGAAGGAAAGCGGCTGCATTATAGGCTGGAATAAGTATTGAAACAATTGGTTTATCCATTTCTGCTATAGTCCTTTTGTGTTCCCCAGTCCTTATAATCCTCAACAATCATAGGCCTGAATGTGGTCTTATCCAAAAGCATGGCATAGATGATATGCGATAGATAAAGTCTGCCATAATCACGCAAACGGTGATAATAGTCGCAGAACTTTCCAGCATCCTCTATCATATACCCACCGGCACCAATATAATGTCCAACAATACGCTTTTCGATGATGTTGGTCACATAGTACATGTCATCTACTGCCACATAGCTCTTATCCTTTGGCGAGAGGCTATCCAGTTCCTCGATGGGATAGATGGCAATGCCGTTGGCATAGTTGAAATCCGTCTTGAAATAGCAGTCAGCATCCTTGATAAAGATACCACCTTCTATATGCTCTTTCTTAATGGTTTCAAACACAGTCTCTGACTGATCTCTGGTGGGGTTATCCAACACCACCATACGGGCATTGTGAATACCCAGGCGCTTGAATTGCATATTCAGAGATTCCACCACAAAGAATCGGTCGTCGTGTTTTTTCAACACCGTAAAATAGATGTTGTCAAACCGCTTCAGGTCAAGACCCATGATACTCTTGATACAGATGATGATACCATCCTTGTCCAGACCAAAGATATAGGGCAACTTATCACTGTATTCAGCCTTGTCAGCGGCAGCAGGAACTATCAGACTATATTTCATGGAGCAATTCTTTTAAGATGTTCTTCAAATAGTTGACTACCCTCTGCTCATGTGCATAAGGCAGGATACGCATGATATTCATCAACTGCATGGTCTTGTAGTTGGTGGCATACCAAGAGTACTTCTCCTGGAAGTAGGAGTCAATCTCCCTGTCAATCTTGTCGCAAACAATCCTCAGACGAACCGCATCATACTGCTTGGTGTACATCAGTTGTGACCAGTAATAGCGGGTGTCCTGGCGTATCTTTACTATGTCTTGCAACGGTGTTTCCACAAAACTGTCAAGAAAGTCAATCAGGTAGTAGTTATTACCGTTAAACAGCACATTGCTGAAGGTCAAATCGCCATGGCACAACCCCACAGGAATCTGCAGGCAGTCAACGGCATAGAACACCTTGCCGGCCTTATCAAGGATCTCTGTTATCTCTTCATCATTCTGGCAAAGTGGATTGGTCAAAGTCTTACCCTTCACCTCCTCAAACTTGGATTGGAAGACAGTAGCAGGAACATCCTCCATGTGACATTTGTCAATCTCATACTCCAAGAAGTATTTCAATGCCCCAATGAGATAATCAATCTGCTCAAAGCCTGCCTGCTCAAAGAACTCAATGAAGTTCTTGCTATAGACATATTGCATCTTGATGACAGTCTTGTCCCGCTCTTTGACAATCTCATATACCTCAGGTACACGGATATGCTGGTATGCGACATTTCCTGCCGCCTTTTGTTTCTCAGCTTGCAGCAACAACCTGTTCAGGTATTTTGGGGCAGCGGTTGATTTATAAACATAAATCTCTTGACCTTCAGGCACCACATCAATCTGACAGCCGGAATGACCTTTAACTTCTATATTCATTATTCTCGTTTTGAGATGATTATTCTTTAAAATCTTCTTGTGTTACCACAAGTACATGCGCACCTGACGCTCTTGCCGCCTCAATCCCCACCGGGCTGTCCTCAAATATCAGCACCTCGTCAGGCTGCACATCCAATGCATCCATGGTTTTGAGATAAATCTCCGGTGAAGGCTTTCCCTGCTTCACATCCACACCTGCATAAATCAAATCGAACATGGGAGCCAGACTGAGGTAGTTAACCACGTTCATCAAGTTCTCCCTTCTGGCGGTTGATGCAATAGCCGTTTTGCCACCCATAGCATGGAAACTGGAGATCAGTTCTATCAAGGCTTTGTTTGGTGTCAGGTATTGAAAGAATGTGGGGTAAATCTGTTTCTTTGCCTCCTTGATGGCATTTGCCTGGGTTTCATCAAACACCCCTGTGGCGGTCATCAACCGCTCAAAGCGATAGCCAAAGCACTCCCTGTACTTCTCAGCCATGATGTCCAAACCCACGGACTGATAAGCCTTTTGGTAAGCCCTGAGGTTTGCCTCGAAAGTATCAACCAGCGTCCCGTCAAAATCTGTTATTATGGCACGTATCATGATTCTTTAGAAATATATCTTGGCTTTTGCGATACAACCAATGTGTTTGCAGGTACATCTCTAACCACTGTTGTCCCTGCACCAATAGTAACATTATCGCCAATTGTAATACCGCCAACCACGTTGGCATCACTTGCTATATGAACATTATTACCTATAATAGGACTACCGTTCCCGCTATAAGCAATAGTAACATTCTGATTCACCCAAAAATTCTCACCAATAGATTGGGCGGTTATTACCGTACAATAGCCATGCTGTATAAACATGCCCCCCCCAAGTTTCGATCTATCCACTCCAAAAAACAGAAGCTGTTGTGTTTTGAGGAAAAACAACGATACATGGGACAACTTTCTTCCTATACTGCCACATCGATAGAAGAAAAGATTCCTAAACTCCATGCAATTGGCCAACTCTCTAATGATTCCAATTCTATAGTTATCCGGCTTGCGGCCATAATGCACAGTCCAAAACCTGTCCACATCTTTTTCTATCCTGTCCTTGTATGAACTTGTCCTGTAAGCAATCAATGGAATTATCATAAAGGGGCAGAGTAATAATTCTTTAGCTGTCATATTTCAAAAATATTGTGGTATTATAAGTATCTTTTCAACTCTTCCGGTGTTCCGTATGAATAATACTCTTCCATTGTAGCCAACTTTACTTTCTCACCGTCTGCGAGAAGATAGTTGTACAGCAAGGACACATAGTATTCTGACTTCTTGAACTCTGGTTCATCGAGCAACTGGTGGGCAATTTGTTTGAAGCGTTTGCCGGTACTGAAGAAATAAGCTCCACACAAAGCATGGTTGGAGATTACATCCTTCTCAGCCGTGAGAGTCACATATCCGTCCTCTCCCACTGCGGCATAGCTGTAACGAGGCTCATTACTCTCAAAGGATACCAGTGCACCACCTTCTGCTTGTTCCGAGGGCAATGAAAGTATATCTTTAAGAATCTCCAAGAACCGCTTACTACGGAACTCCAAGTCGCAGTCCATCACAATCACGCCATCTTCATCTGCTATCACGCTCTCTGCCATCAAGCAGGTTTCTACTGCGCCTCGTGTGGTTTTCAGCACAGAGAAGATGTTGGCCTGGGGCAGAATGGCTTTGATTTGCTCATCTATCTTGTACTTGTCAATATGTTCCTGACGGACTATGAAACTGTATTTCATAGGAATTCCGTCAATACCGACACTGCTGATGGCATGCTGGAACAGCGGGATGCCGTGAAGTTCTATCAGAGGCTTAGGAGTTGTCCATCCATCCTTAAGGAAGCGGGAACCTTCGCCAGCCATGGGCATGATAATATGAAGAGAACGCATAATATTATGAATCAGATTATCCGATTATATACTTGCTAAATGGCAGTTTAGAGATTAGCCATACAAGCAGATACGTACATGTACCGCAAACAATGACGGTAATAGGAATCTGAATATATGAGTCAAAACCAAATTGAGAAATCCAAATTCTAAAAGGGTGAATGAAAAGCATGTGACATAGATAAATGCCAAAACTATATTTAGAGAATACCTCCACTTGTTTTCTTAGTACTCCTTTAAAAGATGTGTTTTGGATAATTACGAAAGCATATGCAGTAGCAAAGACAGAGGCAATGCTAAGACAATTGGTAATTGTTTCTCCAGATAAAAGTTTAAAAGCTAATACACTCAGCGGGACAATCAGTATTAATGTATAATGCCAAACTCTCAACTGAATATTCACATATCTTCTACAATAATAGCCAAACACAGCAACCCACATCCAACCTCCAAAATAATACAACAAACCATTTCCGGACATAAGTCCACTTGATATTTCTGGCTGAGACACCCTCACGTAAGGAAACAATAATGTTATGGCCCAAATTGCAAGATAAAGCTGTAAATCCTTTTTGCTACACCGTTCTAACCAAACCGAGAAGATTGGAGTAACGAGATATATGGCAATGATAACATACATGAACCATAGCAAGCCGTACTGTGGGGCAAATGGAATCATTAGCAATTTATGTGAGACACTACTCACATTAGTTTTCCATACATATTGTTCAAGCAACACATAAACCACACTCCACACTATGGTCGGACACAGCACTCTCGAAAAACGCTTTTTGAAAAAGACCCGTGCAGAATCTTGCCCCCCCCATAATACACATGCGCCGGATATCATGAAGAAAAGAACAGGGCCCCAAGCCATACCAAGGTAAGCATTCACCATTCCGAATGCAGTCCCAATCATGCTCTTTGCATTATCAGGCGCAGGGGCATGACAAAACAACACCATTACACACGCGAAGCAGCGCAGTACATCAATCCAATATTCTCTTTTTTTCTCCATTGTGGTTATTGTAGTTGATATAGGATCTGACTTTAGTCCTTGGATGCCTTCCATTCAACTTGTGCTTTTTGAAGTTTCTCTAATAATTCTTTTGCTACTATATCCCCACGGAAATGGGTCTGAGCAAATTCATAACCAGCATTGGCGATTCGCTCCAACTCTCCCTGGTTCTCCGCCTTCTGGTAATATGTAATCTTGGCCTTTAAATCTTCCAAAGTTCCATCATATCCTATGTAATGAACGCCTTCCTGCATCCCGTAGTCCTCATAATAGCCCATTCGTTGTCCAATATAAGCACCACCGCAAGACATACCTTCCACAAAGCCGATACCAGGGACACCCAGTATTTCTTCACCGACAAGACATATCTTAAAGTCGTTGAACTTATCCACCATATTAAAAGAGAAGTATTTCTTTTGATGCCCTGTATGACGAGCATTATACCACACTTTTTTGTAATGAGTCCAACGGCTATCTTCCGGAAGATATTTCTTCATGTCTGTATCTTCCAAGTAGTCGCTATTATAGCAAGCCACTAGAGATTCCAACTCATCTTTATTTGCAAGTATTTGTTTTCTGGTTGGCTGGTCACATGAATCCCCATACACTTCCAAGAATTCAGGGTGCAACTTATAGGTGATTGTACCTGTGGAAAAACACCTGCTTTCTCTTTCAGCGAAAGGCTTAACCCGTTTAAATCTTGGAGCTGCCACAAATGGATGTACTATGAACTTCCCTTGATACCAAGCATAGTACCGCCTGAATATCTCAGAACACTTACCCAAGTTACATTCATTGAATAATACATCGGGATTTGCTTTTTGTATCAAATCTGAGTCAGACTGCTGCCCATGGAAATGAATCATGCTGATTGCCTTGAAAGCTTTGATGTCAGCCATATCTGTCAGAGAGCAAGGCACATGCCGATACCCAATTACTATGTCGTCGGGACTTATATCCCTCTTCCTGATGACCTTAATCTGTTTGCGGGATATTCCGTTCTTACGCATCACATAACGGTTTTCCGCGAAACGCAACTTCCTTAAGAACCACATAATGGGTTTGGGAAGCGACCTTGCCAGAGTAAAGCCATCCTCATTGATATAATTACAAACCTCTACTTCTGGATTATCCAAAAGATACTCCAGAAAGTACTTATGTTTAAACGCACACGACTGTTTCCAAATAAATTTACTTGTCGTTTTAACAAGAAATTCATTAGCGTGTAAATTTACAAATATTATTCTTTGCATATTATTTATCCTTTTTTTATTGCGTTTTCGATTCGTTTGAAACACTTCTTTTGTTGAATCCTATAAAATACCCAATAAATAGGATAAGCTAAGAAGTTAAACACGTTTCTTGATACTCTATTCTTACAATAACAATTCACCCAATCATGGGTGTTCACCACATATCTTGCCACTTTCTCAAGGCCTTGGAAATAGGCATGAGTTTCTCCAAAGAAGTGAGCGAGATAACTCTTGGTTATTAGGTTATTATAGTTATTAGTACGTTGGACTGAGGTTGCAGACTGCCGGTACCTACACACCATCGTATCGCAATAGTAGATATAATGGCCCAGTTTGGTATATCTCAAAAACAGCGGATAGTCCTCAAGAACACCATAACCACAGTCCTGAAAATCAGGGTCTTCAAAAATGGTACGATGATAAAAGACGGCAGGAGCATCGATACAAGCCCAACAAAGAAGGATATCATATTGTTGTTTAGCTGTTGATACTTTTGTTATATTCAAATCCGGACCACTAACACCCGTAAAATGTGCATCATCCAAGTATGTGTCAAAACGTCCAGCATTACCCAATATCATACGGGCATCAGGGTGAGCTGCACAAAACTCCATAAGATTTGAAATGCTCTCTGGATATAATGCGTCATCCCCAGCAATCCCTTTAATCCACTTGGCATGGCAAGCCGCTGCTGCACGATGGAAATTTTGCGTGGTTCCTGTATTCTTTGGTACCGTTATCATTTGCACTTTCGCAAAACGCGTTTTATGCTCTTCAATCCATGATGTACACATCTCTATGGTATTGTCCTTTGACGCATCGTCGGAAATAATTAGTTCAATCTGCGGGTAAGTCAGATTGTAGATACTATCTAACGTTTCTACAACAGTTTTTGAACTATTAAAGGTAAGGACAAATACAGAAACCAGTGGTCTTTCCATGTTGTATAACAAAGAATCGGTTAGAACTTATTGATTAATTCCACCACTATTGCAACATCGTCCAATGCTATTGCCGGTCCAATAGGCAGGCTCAACTCTTCATCTGCCAAGCGTTCTGTAATAGACAACGACAGTTGTGGCATATTCCAATCAGCCTTAGCATAGCATTCCTGCTTATGCGGTGCAATGGGATAATGAATCAATGTACTCACACCATTTTGCTCTAAATAATTATGCAAGGTATCACGCTTGCCATCAGCCACAAGAATCGGGAAAAGATGGTATGCATTCTGCTCATTAGGCAAACGGTCCGGCAGGGTAATCAACGGATTATTGATGTGGTCGTAATAGTAATTAGCCACTTCTTTGCGGTGGGCATTATCCTCTACAAGATACTTCAACTTCACATCCAACACAGCAGCCTGAATCTCATCGAGTCGACTGTTACGACCTGTGTATTTGAAGACATACTTCTTCTGGCTTCCATAGTTGGCCAAAGCACGAACAGCAGCAGCCAGTTCAGTATCATTGGTGGTAACAGCACCACCATCACCCAAAGCACCAAGGTTCTTGCCAGGATAAAAGCTATGACCAGCCGCATCACCAATAGAACCGGTCATCATTTCTCTAACCTCTAACCCCTCACCTCTAACCTTTACCAAGCATCCATGCGCCTGTGCATTATCCTCAACAAGTTTTAGGTTATACTTCTTGCACAACGCACCAATCTTCTCCGTATAGGCATTGCGGCCGTAGAGGTGTACTATAGCAATAGCCTTTGTTTTTGGAGTAATGGCGGATTCTATGAGGTCATCATCAATTTCCAAGGTATTCAACTTTGGTTCAACCAAGATGGGTTTTAAGCCATTTTCAGTAATAGCAAGGATGGTTGCAATATAGGTGTTGGCCGGAACAATCACCTCATCACCAGGCTGCATCACGCCCATTTCAATGTAGGCACGGAAAATCCAGATGAGCGCATCAAGGCCATTGGCACAGCCTATGCAATACTGGGTTCCAATGAACTTGGCATAGTTCTCCTCAAAGCGTTTATTCTCTTCACCTTGGAGATACCAGCCGCTGTTGACCACACGGGTCACGGCCTCGTTGATTTCGACCCCATGAAGTTCCGTAACATCTTTTAATGAAAGAAAGGGTATCATTATTTTATTTGTATGTGTCATGACCATATTTTTTTACCCAATTATCAAAGGTGGTCACAATCGATTTGACAGGTTCGGATTTTGGGGAAAAATCATCAAGTACATAGGCCTCAATTTCCTCTGCAAAGTCGCTAAAACCATATTTATCAACTGCATATTTATTTACACTTATCTGCTTACCGGGAATGTACTTTGAAAAAGGTTTTATGTTTTTCATCACAACAGCCCCTGCAGCCGCAATTGAGTATTGACCAACAACGGTGTATTGATTTACCGAGCATCCAATTGCCAAATTGGCACCCTCAAGTATTTTTGCTATCCCAGCCAACACGCACATAGGGGTGATAACAGCTTTGTTATAAACATGGGCATCATGGGGAATATGCACCGATTGCATCAGAAAAACATCATCTCCAATAAGAGTGATATCCTCGTAGCACGGCTTTTGTATTGCCGTGAATTCCCTAATTATATTTCTATTACCAATTTTTATTTTACAGTTAGACGAGTCGTAATATCTATTACGAGTGTCTTGACCAGGTGTTCCAATAACAACATTAGGACCAATAATATTGTCATCGCCGATTTCTACTGGGCCATAAATGACGCAATTGGGCAAAATAGTATTATTGTTGCCTAATTGCACATTCCCTTCTATGATTACCGATTGGTGTATTTTATTCATCTTGATATAATTTTATAAGCGCAGTTCCATCCACTACGACTTCGCCTTTTTCATTTTTCGCAACAGTTTCCAATGTGACAATTGGCTTATCATTCCTTATGTTTACAATAGTACAGGTGGCTGTGATTGTCTCGCCATGATAAACCGGTTTCCTGAAATTCATGTTTTGGTTTAGGTATATTGATCCTTTTCCTGGCAAGATTGAACCGATAACACCCGAAAACAACGAAGCTGTCAAATAGCCATAAACAATCCGTCCTTTAAAAAAACTTTTCTCTGCATACTCCGCATCAAGATGGACGGGGTTTTTATCCAAACACATGTCAGAAAAGGCGACGACATCTTCTGTTGTGATTTTTTTGCTTAAAGATGCCGACTGTCCTAAATACAATTCTTCATATTTCATCTTTATTGCTTTTTGGATTATTTGGTCAATGAGGATTAAAACTTCACATCTGCTGTAACATCACCCATAGCCAGTCGGTATAGAATTCTATACGCAAAAGGCGAATGCAAGTGCAGAGCAAACATAATGGATGTCCAAGCATGAATCAAATGGTACCTCAAACGCTTGCCAAAATCCAATTGAGCATTGAGGTTCTTGAGTATGAAAATGTCGCAATGTCCGAAAAAAGTCCGAACGTCATTAGAAATAGGCTCCCGTTTAATGACCATCTCGGAAACGAATGAAAAAGCTCCTAGATTTCGCCTCATAAACACGCCTGCTAACGACGGAGCTAACCGAGCGAGGAAGATTTCTGGCAAAAAGAGTATTGATTTGTCATTATCCTGCATTGAAGCACATGTAGAATGGCCATACTGCACATAAACGAAATCGCAGCGATTGACGACTGCAACCATGCCATCCTCCAGGTATCGAATGGGAATCATATTGTCATCGTATGGTATACCTTCAATATTGTCGGCTGTAAATACCTTCCCGCATCGTGCAACAAAGCACGATGCGTGAAGGTATGGTACCTGCGAGAAAAACTTTCTCGCAGGTACCATACCTTCACGCATTAGTATTTCACTAGTGCATGCCGGGATGTGGGGAACATCCACATTTTCGGAATCAACTACGCAATAGTTCTGACAACAGAGTGTACATTCAGGATGCGCTTCAAGGGTATCTACCATCGACTGGAACAAATCCGTACTCGTATAGAAGTCGTCGCCATCAATGTTGATAAGATATTTACCTGTGGCATACTTCAACCCATTCAGCCGGTTGTAGGATGCCCGTTCCAACGTCAAAGTCGTATTACACTTGTCGGAATCGAAAAAAGTGGCTATGACCCTACCTTTGTATTCTTCGGTCAGCATCTCACGGGTCCCATCCGTTGAACGGTCATCGCTTACGATGACTTGCACAGGGAAAGTGGTCTGCTGCTGAAGAACGCTCTCTATGCAACGACGTAGCACCTCCCGCTGGTTGTGGGAAATGATAACGACACTGAGCATTGGTGTTGAGGTATTCATGTGTTTATTATGCGTTTTCTTGAACAGAATCTTCCAAATACTTGTAAGAAAGACTTCTCAACGCCTCTAATCTGCTTTCTTCTAAATGACAGTTATAGTCAGCCATGGGATTGTAGCTGTCGGTGAAATGGTGAGTCATTCCAAGCGGTTCCAACAAACTGGCTACTCGCGCATCCCTACCTATTCCCATACGGAAGGACAGGAAGGGGCGGCCAAATTGAAGAGCGAAGACTGTGCCATGGAATGAGGCACTGACCACAAAATCGGCATATTGGAATAGGCTCATAAAGTCTTCGGGTGAAGTATCGTAAACAGCTGGAGAGGTCTTGGAATCAACATCGGGGGTGATATAAATCAGCTCCAAATGACGCTCCGCTGCTATCTGACGAGCAATGCGCTCTACTTCAGGTTTATACTGAACTAGATAGAGCAGAAGATAGGGCTTCGGAATGATTCGTTTGGAAGAGAGCTGCTGCCAGTCGGCAGTATGGAGTAGCACGGTGGGGTCGAGAACTTGGCTGATTTGCTGCTTGCCTGTTAACTCTGTGAGGATGTTTTTCAAGGATGCCTCACGAACGCTAATTGCATCGAAATTATCCAGCATGTCCCGTACAAGTTGTGCCTTCTCGGGCTCAAGCTTGTCAGGCATCGAAGCAGCATAACTAATAAGGCGGGTCTGGGCTGGCAACTTGATGGCTCCCCAATAGAAGGGATCGAATCCATTGACGGTGTTCCACACTTGGTCGGAACCGACAATGATGACATCAAAGGGATGCTCGAATATCTCGCTGACTGGGCAAAGGTTCAACTTTTGCTCAATGAACTGCGAAAAGGCTTGGTGGCGCTTCCGTTTGTTGTTAATCAGTTTGATACGACGGACGAATTCAAAAGGATTGCGCACACGCAGAAGCTGGGGCTGAAACCAGTTATAAAAACTGAAAAAATGACTGGGATAGTAGTCAATCACACTAACCTGATGACCCTGCCCTTGCAAGTAAGTCTGCAGGGCATAGCACTGGAGCACTGCTCCATAATTATGCGCACGATGAAATGTTAGTATTCCTATTCTCATGAGAATGAGTGCTTGATTCGGGATAAGATAAGGTGAATCTGATGAATGTATGCATTGATCTTGTTGTGATAATATTTTTTACCAGGAATATGACCGTATTTCCGAGCCACGCCCTTGAAACCTTTTTCCTGGAACAATTGTGGTACAATCAGATAATCTACTGGTTGCTCAGCAGGATGTTGTAGTTGAGGCTGGACGCATTTGTCAATATCACTTTCAATAAAAGACAAAAATGGCTGACATTTATCAAACATCTGCTTCCCTTTATCAGAATTGACAAGAAACAGACTGACTCCTTTATTGTCATTCCATTCCTTATAATGATTCTCCCAACCCCAAAAATCGGACAACGTAATGTCGGACACACGCTTAAAATTGGTAAAATGGCAATTCAAACATGAATTACGTACAATCAGATGGTCATAGAACAACGAACGGAAGATATGCGATGACACCTTCTTGTCATTTGAGAAGAAAAACGACTCTTCATGAGAATGCCAGCCAAAAGTCTGGTCACGGAAATCGACCTTCGTTATCGTACTATTGTATTTCTTTTCCATATACTGCACATATGCCTTCCAAAATGCCGGAGAAGGTGTCGCATGGCATACTATATCAACCACAAAAAGATTATCATGTAAAGGCAGTGGCAAAAACGATTTTAACCCAGACACTTGACAACCCGTACCAAAGAATAGCACGCGATGGCCTGCCTTCAAATCGTCTTTCACTTGTTGGAAAACACCACGTAGGTTGCTTTGTACATATTTTGAGCCTCGGAACTCCTGGCACTCTTCGAGAGTAGTGGCTCTTTTGTGTACGATATGCGTCACCGACTCATAACCCACACCGTAAACTACACCAGGTTCCTGTAGGAAAGTCTGCATAATGGCCCATGCTGCTGCCCCACTCTGACTACGGACAAGCTCTGCCTCATCCTTATGGCGGCAACCAAAAACAATAGGTATATCGTAATTGGCATACCGATCATAGCCTTCATGAAACTGGCAAACCTTTTCGCACAATCCGCATTCGACACACAACGACGTGTCAACTACCGGATACAGGAAGCCCATTACATCGGGAGTCATGGTGATGGCTTTGTGCGGACAAATGCTCGCGCAAGCTGTACAACCACAGCAATTGCGTTTATCACTGATTTGAATCATCTGATTTACCTTTAAATCTCTGTAAGAATTTCTTTGCACCAGAATACACGAATTCACGTTCCGACTTGTCAAAACCCACATATAGCATCGCAAGCCCCATGGTGAAGACAGATAATGTGGATGTCACAAAAAAGTTGACCCACCCTTGTGGGATGAGCAGATGTGCCACTAATGGCAAAGCGATGCCAATGGCAGCGGTCAACAAAATGGTAAGATAGACCCTTTTGAAGAACGAGCGGGCTCCTAACCCTATCATCCCCCTTAGCATATATAATCGGGCAAAGAAAGTGCAATGGGCAATGAAAATACTCACAAGGACGACTATTTCAGGTATGGCCCCAAAATGGAGCAATAGCCATGCGATAGGGATATTGAGGCATTGTATGCCTCCAACAATAATTTGATAGTTACGAATTTTGCCTGTGGCAAGCATGGATGTAACCAATGGACCAGAAACCATTTCGACCATGGTGTATATGATGGTCAACTGTGTGAAAAGGACGGCATGTTCGGGTACTTCTTTCAGCCATATTCCAAGTATAAATGGAGTGTTAAGCAAAACAGGTGCTGAGATGAAAAGCATCATGAATACCGATAGCTTGGCACCACGATAGATCAAATTGAACATATAGTCGCGATTCTCTGAAGCGTATGATTTGGTAATTTGCGGGTTCATTGCCATGGTAAAATTGGTGCTGAATTGGGTAATAGCGGTATTTACCGAATTGGATATCCCTCTCGCAGCATTGACGGCCGGACCAAAATAGAAATTTACCAACAGATTACCGCCATAGTCTCTCAATATTCCCGAACCTGCACCTATCATATTCCATCCTGCAAATCCGAACATAGTCCCCAACATTTCTTTGTCAATTGTTATTTTGAACCGAGCCTCCTCGAACCGCTTCCTGCAATAAAACACATACACTAAAAATGTAATCAAGGTGGAAATCATCAAAAGGAAGCCATAAAATACCAATCGATCGATTGGACTATAGCTTATAGCCAGAGCAACTCCAAGCGCAAACAGTGAACCGAAAATACCCATATAGGCATAGATGGACATTTTTTCGTGAGCAATGATAGCAGAATTATAGGGAACTACTATCAGACCAATAACACAGGTGATAATGGAAAACTGGAAGCACCAATGTGCAGCCGTCAACCGTTCGGGAGGCAGGACCATAATGTTGTTGATGTACCAAATGCCGACAGTTTCGGCTATAACCACAACAATAAGTGAAAGAATAATTTGAATGGTGATGGATGTACTGAATACCCGATGCAACCTTTCTTTATCTTCTTTGCCCAGCTCGAATGTCAGGAAGCGGTTGATGGCCGTGTTCAAGGTTGCAGTAACTATGCCAAACATGCCGACAAGACCTCCTACCACGTTGTAAATACCATAGTCCTCGACTCCCAAAGTGGCCAATATCACACGGGAGGTGTAGAGCGAGATGAGCATGGTGATGAACATCCGCACATAAAGCAGAATGGTGTTTTTTGCCAAGCGTTTGGCATTTTGGCTATTATCGGCCATTTTTACTATTTCTGAAATTTATGTATTCCTGATAATCTCTTATGTAATCTTCTTTCTGATACACCTCACTGGCCAAAACCATACAAACAGCACCGGAAGAGAAATCCACCAGGTCACGCCACAGGCCAGGCTTTACATAGAGACCTTGATATGGGCGGTTAAGGAAAAAACTGCGCTTGTTCTTGCCGTCATCGAGGGTAACGGTAAAGGAGCCGGAGGCGGCTATAATGAGCTGCTCTAATTCACGATGGGCGTGGGCTCCACGGTTCTCGCCTCCAGGCACATCGTAGAGATAATACACCCGCTTTACATCAAAGGGCAACGTAAGGCCATTCTCCACCACCGTGAGGTTCCCCTTGCGGTCACTATGGTGGCGATCCAACTCTACGATGGTACAATCAAAGACATTATAAAGAGCCATTGTGTTTCAGTTTTATGAATTCGTCGTATTCACGGATATAATCAGCGGGGGCGTAGGGCATGGAGCCAAATTCCAAGGCTAAGGAATTGGTGGAAAAGTTCACCATCTCACGCCAAAGTCCAGCCGGGACATACAGTCCGTAGTATGACCGGCTAAGCGTAAAGGTCTTTTTGTTTGTCCCGTCATCTACAATTACATCAAAGGCTCCAGATAGGGCAATGATGAACTCTTCGTTCTTCCTATAAGCATGACCACCACGAGCCTCGCCACCCGGCACATCATAAATCCAATAGGTCCGCTTGATTTCAAACGGAATCTGGTTGTTCTGCTCTGCAAAAGAGAGATTGCCCCGCGCATCCAATATCTTGGGCAGCTCGATGATTGTTGCGTCTTGAATGGATATCATGCTTTAGAGTTTTTATGTTTAGCGGTTTTTGTAGCGGAACGAATCGGAATCTATTTCCTCTTTCTTTTCCTCAATGACCTTCAAGAGATACTGCCCATACTGGTTCTTCAGCATCGGCTGTGCAATCTCACGCATGCGCTCTTCGGTGATCCAGCCATTACGGTAGGCAATGCCCTCTAAGCAAGCCACTTTCAACCCTTGGCGTTTTTCAATAACTTCAACAAAATTTGAAGCCTCGCTAAGGCTGTCGTGTGTTCCCGTATCCAACCATGCAAAGCCACGGCCAAAGACCTGAACCTTCAGTTCACCATCCTTGAGGAACTCTTGATTTACAGTAGTAATCTCAAGTTCACCCCGTGCTGAAGGTTTTATGTGTTTTGCAACATCCACCACCTTGTTAGGATAAAAGTAGAGACCAACAACTGCATAATTGCTCTTGGGCTCTTTCGGTTTCTCCTCGATGCTGAGGCAATTACCATGCTTGTCAAACTCAGCCACACCATAACGTTCAGGGTCGCTGACCCAATAACCGAAAACGGTAGCCTTTTTGTTCTTTTCAGCATCTTCAACTGCATTCTTCAATAGTTTGGTGAAGCCTGCACCATAGAAGATGTTGTCGCCAAGAACCAAGCAAGCACTATCATTACCAATGAATTTTTCACCGATAATGAATGCCTGAGCCAATCCATCAGGTGAAGGCTGCTCAGCATACTCAAAATGTACACCATAATCGCTACCATCACCAAGCAGACGCTTGAAGCCAGGGAGGTCATATGGGGTTGAAATAATCAGAATATCCCTGATTCCAGCCAACATTAATGCTGAAATAGGATAATAAACCATTGGTTTATCGTAAATTGGCAGCAACTGCTTGCTAACACCCTTGGTAATCGGGTATAATCTTGTGCCGGAGCCTCCGGCAAGTACGATGCCTTTCATTGACTTGTATTTGTTGTTGTTTTATTGTGGTTCTAAAAAAAGTATTGTGTTTAATGATTTTTTCAAGGAATTATCCAAAGGATTAGCTAGAAGCAATCTGATTTGGTCAATACAACGATAATACAGAAAACTATTATAACTATAGCCAACCAATAATAAATTTTAGGATTGAATTTCGTCGATTATCAAGCTTTTAATAGATTTGTTATTAGAAACACAATACCTTCAACTATGCCACTACCAGCTACGCCAAAAGCAACCATAATTAGGATGTATTTTATAAGCGTTTTCCAACTCAAGTCCTTGAAAGTGGAACGGAAAAAAATGTTGTAGCCTGGAATTGTTTTTTCATCTTCAGATTTTACACACCAGTGATAGGCAATACATTGATGTTTTTTGATATCAATATCAGACAAATAGTTCCCCCAACGTTCCGCATCCAAAAGTGCACAATCTCGATAATGAGTACTTCCATCGATATGTTCATCGTCAGAAGATCCTATAAAATGAAAATGTATCTTTTTAAAACGTAAAGCGATTCGATTATCTGCAGACAACTCCTCTTGAACTTTTGCATTCATTTTCCGAATTTCATTAATACTAAAATCCAGCATTTCAACTTTTGAAAAGGCACTTTGTAAAAAATTATTAGACATGTTCTCGAGATGGAATATGCTATTTATTGGCAAATCGCGTAATCTAAATCTGAAATATATTGATAGCTTTTCCTTGTCTTTTGCTTCTACTCCATTTTGTCTTGGTAGAGACTTTATTTGTATTTGAAGTAGTGTGTGGTTATTTGAGATTGTGCGAATATTATAGTTCTCTTTGCCCAATTTGTAAAAATAAAAAGTCTCTTTTTCGCTTGAAACAGGTTCTACCTTACAGTAATTGTTGTTCGAATCGTTACTTACTGTATAATTGTCGTTGAACAGAATACTTAAAAACTCATGATTTGAGCATTTTTCACCTAAATCAGAGATATTATTCTCAGTTATAGTAAAAGGAAAATAAAAATAAATGGAGTCAACTTTTCTAGCATCATCTATGATTTTTAGACCAAAATCCAAAATTCGTTTATATCCATCATTATTGGTTGATTTCCCTTTAATGTAATTGACATGCAGATCTGTTGAAATTGTACTCGTTGGATCGTTTGGAGTCTTATTCGCTTTAAAGGTATAATAAATGCCTATACTATCCATTTTTATTCAATATATATCCAACTTTTTTTTTCACTGATATTTTTAACCCCTTCTGATGCAAGAACAGAATCCCATTCTGGAAATTTATTACCTTTTTCAGAAGCGTTTCTCCAATGAAAAGGGAGTAAGTTTTCAATATCCTCTTCTTTCCCCCCATTATCTCGAGGTTTAAGGACTACTATTTTCCATCCAAATTCTGTGTTTTCATTATACTCATTTTTTTTTATCCATGCTCCAGCATAATCCTGCCTAAATTGATCAGCGTTGTTTGGGACAATTTTTGCCTTCTCCCAAACAGAATTGATTATTTCTTTTGTGTATTCCACTCTTTTCAATTACTTTAAGGGTTGTTGTTTTTATTTTCTATATAATATTTGAACGAGCTCTATCCTATTAATGCCAGACCTTCATAATGAACTTACCATTGGTCCAAATATGCAGCAATCCATCCTTTCTTCTCACGCTCCTGACCCTGGTGTTTGGTCTTTAAGATGATAGGGTCTGATTACCTTAGATCTTCCTCCAAACCATCTTATTGATAATGCCAGTATAGCTCTGGATAATCTTCACCACCTTGGTACTCACATTTTCATCCACATAGTCGGGAACGGGAATGCCGTGGTCAGCGTTTTGGTTCATCTCAACGGCGCAGTCGACAGCTTGCAAGAGCGACTTTTCGTCAATACCAGCAATGAAGAAACAACCTTTATCCAGCGCCTCAGGACGTTCTGTGCTGGTGCGGATGCACACAGCAGGGAACGGATGGCCGACACTTGTAAAGAAACTGCTTTCTTCTGGAAGTGTACCACTATCACTCACCACGGCGAAGGCGTTCATCTGAAGACAGTTGTAATCGTGGAAGCCGAGCGGCTCGTGTTGGATGACGCGTGGGTCAAGCTGGAAACCGGTGGCTTCGAGGCGTTTGCGGCTGCGGGGATGACAACTGTAGAGTATTGGCATGTCGTACTTCTCAGCCATTTTGTTGATGGCGGTAAAGAGGCTCATGAAGTTCTTTTCGGTGTCTATATTCTCTTCACGATGAGCGGAAAGAAGGATGTATTTTCCCTTCTCAAGCCAGCCCCCCTCCGGCTCCCCCCTCAAGGGGGAGAGTTCTTTTCCATGTAGCTCTTTGTTAAGACGTTGCAGAATGTTACTTGACTCTATCTCTTTCAGGTTCTGGTGGAGCACCTCAGCCATAGGGCTACCCGTGACGTAAGTGCGTTCCTTCGGCAGGCCTGTGTCGGCTAAATATCTTCTTGCATGCTCGCTGTAAGCCATGTTCACATCGCTGATAATATCGACGATGCGTCGATTGGTCTCCTCCGGCAGACATTCATCTTTACATCTGTTTCCTGCTTCCATATGGAAGATTGGAATGTGCAAACGTTTGGCACCTATGACACTCAAACAACTGTTGGTATCGCCCAAAACCAACACTGCATCTGGTTTTATATCAACCATCAACTTGTAGCTCTCGGCAATGATGTTGCCCATGGTCTCGCCAAGGTCATTGCCTACGGCATTCAGATAAACCTCAGGGTCCTTCAGCTTCAGATCCTTAAAGAATACTCCGTTGAGGTTGTAGTCGTAGTTTTGACCAGTGTGGGCTAATATTGTGTCAAAATACTGACGGCATTTGTTTATGACCGCAGCAAGGCGGATGATTTCAGGACGGGTGCCTACGATGATCAAAAGCTTAAGCTTCCCGTTATTGGCAAAAAGCCCCCTTCTAACTCCCCCCTCAGGGGGGAGAACCGGACTGTCGATATTACTTTGTATATTCATATTCATTTCTTTTTTTAAGCCACCAAACTCCTCCCCTTGAGAGAGAGGCCAGGAGGGGGCTATACTATTTCGAAAAATGTATCAGGTTTATTTGGATTGAAAATCTCATTACAATACATCACCGTCACCAAGTCATTCCTATCGCTTAAATTGATTATATTATGGGTATAGCCGGGAAGCATGTGAACGGCTTCAATTTGATTCCCCGAAACAAACCAAGAAACCACCAGCCTCTCCCCAGCCCTCTCCTCAGGAGAGGGAGTTAAATACCTAAGAGCGTTCTTGATTATGCTTATGGTTTCTTCTGTATTTAGAAGTACTTCTTCGTTAGTGAAGCGCAAAACACTGAAACCTTTCGACTGGAGGAAATTGGTTCTTTGTCTGTCAAGTTTCTGCTGTTCCGGGTCATTATGATAGCCTCCGTCCAGTTCGATGACCAACTGTTTATCCAGACATACAAAATCAACAATATAGTCTCCAATAATGTGTTGTCTTCGGAATTTAGCATCAAGATTTTTTCCTCTCAACATTTTCCACATTACAGACTCCGCCTCAGTAGGATTCTTTCGCATCTCTTCTGCATTTTCCTTCAACTTTTCATATAAAGCAGGATCTGCCGTATTCCAAAGCCCCCCTCCAGCTCCCCCCTCAAGGGGGAGTGTTGTAGCCATACCCTGAGGGAAGGGTTGGGTGGGGCTTGCTCCTCCCCCTGAGGGGGAGGTTGGGAGGGGGCTGATTCTCCGCTCTTGGATCAATCCGTGACCGCTAACAACGATGAAGAATTCCCACTTGGTATTATGCCAATGCTGACCTTTGGTGATGCCTGGCTTGGAGATATTTATGCTTACTTGGCCGCAATTCAAAGTATGAACCAATTCGGTAAATGAGCCTCGGTCGTCCACATTCATCTTCAGCGGGAAAGCGACTTTCTCTTTTGGAAGATAGCTAAGGTAAGTGCTGTATAATTTCTTGGCAAAAATGACAAGCCCCCCTCCAACTCCCCCCTCAAGGGGGAGCGTTATTTCTTTGAAAGGTATTTGTAATGTACCATTTGCATGGAACTGCTCCAAGAGACTTACTATCTGGCCTAATGTCACTTTGTACGTTGTCGGAACGTAACAGTAACGCCCATCTTCCTTGGGCACCACTTCCAACCCGTTGAACTCGCAGCGATGTTCTCCTCCCCTTGAGGGGGAGGTCGGGAGGGGGCAGAGTGCCCTTATCATTTCATCCACAAGGTCATCAATATAGAGCAGTTCGAGTTCCACAGATGGGTCATTCACTGTGTAAGGCAAATCGTTGGCAAAAGCGTTGCAGAATGTGGCAACAGCGCTATTATAATTAGGTTTGCACCATTTGCCAAAGAGGTTTGGGAAGCGATAAACGAGCACCCTGGGAGCCCCTCCCTTCCCTCCCCTCAAGGGAGGGTTTTCATTCTCCCCCTTGAGGGGGGAGTTAGTGGGGGGCTGCTGCAGGAATTCCCTTTCATATTCCAGAAACAAATCTTCGCCGGCTTTCTTGCTGCGGCCATATTCGCTGTTGCCGAAACGACCTGTCAATGAAGCCTGTTGCGAGCTGGAGAGCATCACGGGGCATTTGTTGCCGTGCTTCTTCAGAGTATCAAGCAAAGTCGAGGCAAAGCCAAAGTTGCCTTGCATGAACTCCTCCTGGTTCTGAGGACGGTTTACACCTGCGAGGTTGAACACGAAGTCGCAGTCCTTGCACCATGCATCCAATTCCTCAGGAGTTGAATCCAGGTCATACTCATAAACGGCATCAACTTGCACATCGCCATAGCAACGTGCCTTGCCATCCTTTATATTATTAAGCTGGGCACAGAGATTTTTGCCAACAAATCCTTTTGCTCCTGTGACTAAAATTTTCATACTTTAAATTTTAGAATTACTCTAAATTTAAAAAACAGAAGTGTCAACTATTTAACGAATGTTAGGCACTCCTTTCAGCTCATTTTGAATGTATTCAAGTGAAGATATTATCGCCTTTGTTTCTTCCAAAGTCAGCAGTCTTGTGTTATTACTGTCAAATTCAGATATAGTTATTCTTTTTGTATTCCCTTCACTAAAATACTGGTCATAATTTAATCCTCTATTATCTGCAGGAACACGGTAAAAATTCCCCATATCTATAGCCTTGGCACACTCTTCGTTAGTAAGCAGGGTTTCATACATTTTCTCGCCATGACGGATACCGATAACTTTTATCTCTTCCTTCTTACCTCCGAACAGCTCGCAAACCGCCTCGGCTTGAGTCTGGATGGTGCAAGCAGGAGCTTTCTGAACAAAAATGTCGCCATTTTGGCCATGTTCAAAAGCAAACAATACCAGATCGACGGCCTCTTCCAAACTCATGATGAAACGTGTCATCTTAGGTTCAGTCAGTGTGATCGGGTTGCCTTTGCGAATCTGGTCAATCCACAGTGGTATGACTGAGCCACGCGAACACATTACGTTGCCATAACGAGTGCAACATATTTTTGTATTCCCACTGTTACGACTCTTTGCAACTGCAACCTTCTCCTCGATGGCCTTGGTGATGCCCATGGCATTAATAGGATAGGCTGCCTTGTCAGTGGAAAGGCAGATTACGCACTTCACTCCAGCATCGATAGCGGCATCAAGCGTATTGTCGGTACCAATCACATTGGTCTTCACAGCCTCCATTGGGAAGAACTCGCAGCTTGGAACTTGCTTTAAGGCAGCCGCATGGAATACATAGTCAACGCCTTTCATGGCGTATTTGAGCGTGCTTTTGTTGCGCACATCGCCGATGTAGAACTTAATCTTGTTCACCACCTCAGGCATCCTCGCCTGAAAGTCGTGGCGCATATCGTCCTGCTTCTTCTCGTCACGAGAAAAGATGCGGATCTCACCAATATCTGTACGTAAGAATCTGTTTAATACTGCATTTCCGAAACTGCCGGTGCCTCCGGTGATGAGTAAGGTTTTGTCTTTGAAAACTGACATGATGATATTAGTTTAAAGTTTAAAGTTCAAAGTTTAAAGTTTAGAGATTAGAGATTAGAGTTTAGAGTTTAGAGTTTAGAGTTTAGAGTTATATATGTTCCTCCGCTCCTCGGAAATGCACATTCAGCTCATGGAGGTGCTCCAAGAGCGTTCCGAGAGGTGTGCCCGCGGTCATCTTGGCAAAGGCGTTCACATCCTTGGGGAAGCACTTGCCGCCATAGCCAAATTTGCCGTCGGGACCTGGCACGTAGGTGTGCGTATCGTTGATATAGCCCGAAAGCAGCACGCCGGTATGCACTTTACGCCAGTCGGCACCCATCTGCTCGCAGTACTCACGGCAAGCGTTGAAGTAGGTGACCTTGTAGGCGCCAAATACATTGTGCATGTACTTGGTGAGCTCAGCCTCCAAGGGGCTCATCACGGTAAACTTCTTGCCCACGAAGATTTTGGTGAGCAGTTCATGGGCACCCGTGAAAACCATGGTCTGCTTTTTGAAATCTTCAATATGGGTGCGTTCGGTAAGGAATTCTGGCATGTAGCATACCTGGTGGCCGGTTTCCTTTGAAAGTTTTTCGCTGGTGCCGGGCAAAATGGTGGTGCGCACAAATACTGGCACGTCAGGGAGGTTGCTGATTAGCTCCTTCATAAGACGGAGGTCCTGCGTGCCGTCATCTTCCGTAGGAACATGAATCTGGAGAAATGCAATATCAATGTTGCTCAAATCATCATTGTAGCCTTTCGGTGGGTCGCTGATGAAGAGTTTGCATTCCGGATTGTTGTGCTCCAGCCAATCCTTCAAAGCTCCGCCTACGAAGCCACAGCCGATGATGCCGATGTTGATCATAGTGGTCAAGGTTTTAGATTGTTGTTTGCTTATAACGAAAAACGAAAAATGATAACGAAAACGAAAACGATAACGAAAACGATAACGAAAACGATAACGAAAACGAAAACGAAAACGATAAATGTTTACTGCTACTTTCTTAGCGTGCGGATGAGGCCGGCTAATTGTTTCTCAATTTCTTGTATTCCGGCTAGCAATTCTTCGTAGCTTGGCCCTTTTTCGTTATCGTTATCGTCTTCGTTTTTAATATATCCTATTTTGTTTGCAATAAGTAACTGAGTTTCTACTTCGTAAGCACTGCCAAGAGCCATGTCAAGGTAGTGGGCAAATTCGGCATTGGACGGCTTAGCTGAACCCTCAGCAATATTGCTACCAATACTCACCGAAGCTCGTTGAAGCTGATTACACAAGCCTTTCTTTTCAAACCAAGGCATTTTATCAGTCTGCTGATATATCTTTACGCAATACGCTACCGAATCTTGCCATACTTTATAGTTCCTAAAGTTCCTCGCTTTATTCATTTTTTTGTTTTCGTTTTCGTTATCGTTTTTTGTTTTTATTTTGGTTTTGGTTCAACACTTTGAACTTTGACTCTCGACGTTCGGCTACTCGTCAATGTTTGGTCTGTGGCCTTTGCCAAAGTGGAAAGTGAGGCCGATGTTGGCCTGCCAGCGGTGGTTGGTGTTGTACAGGACCGAGTATTTGCCTTCTGCAAAAAGGGCCACGTAGGGGCAAAACTGGTATTCCAATCCACCACCGAAATCGGCACCGATGCCCCAGCTGCCAGGACCCCATTTCGCATTCGGGTCGTATTCAATATTATGCTTGTCGCAATACTCCTTGCGCCATTCATCAACGGCATGAATTTCACCCCGGATACCGACGGAGGGGTACAAATAGAGCCCTCCTACGATGGGGATCAAATATTGGGCATGAACAGAAGCTCCTACCCAGTACCATCTTTCCAATCCCTCTAAGGCAATACGGGTACGGTAGTTGTTTTTTTCGCAGTTGATGTCTAGGACCAAACCACCAGTGTTACCCATACGGCCAGGACCACGACCATAATAAAAACCATAGTCCACCTTGTTGGGCTTGCTCATAACGGTGCCGTGAAATTTGGGATGTTTTTCCTCTGTTTTTTTCCCATTTTCTGTGGTGTTGGTGTCTGCGTTCTGTGCGAAGCAGAATGTAGTTGCCGCTACAAATACTGCGGTCAAAAGAATAATTTTTTTCATTTTAGGAGTTTTTAATAAATAATATTGATAATAAAATTTTTATGCGTTAGCGTATTAGATAATGTTGGATAAATTTACCTTGGCGTTCCAAAAGTCCAGATTGCGCAGCGAGTGAAGGTCGGAACCGGCAAGGTTGTAGAAGTGCCTTTTCAGAAGCCATTTGGCACATCGCAGTGCATCTTCCCCGTAGGCACCGGCCAACGAGGAGAGGTTGAGCTGGAAGAGAACCCCCATATTTTTGAGATTACTATAATAATCTTTATCCATATATATATATCGCTCAGGATGTGCCAGTACCGGGAAGTACCCCTTGGACTTGATGCGTTTCAGAATGCCTTGCAAATCCATGGGCGGGGTGAAGTAGGAGGTCTCTACCAGCAGATGGTTGCCCTCTTCTCCGAGGGGAAGCAGGTCGTTTTTTTCGAGCCTTTCTTCAAATAGCTGGTCCATCATATATTCAGCGGCGAGGTGCAGACGTATGGGGCCGTTGTAGGCAGCTTTTAGTTCTGCAAAATGTGCACGCAGCGATTCTGTCGTGTTAGGAACATCCTCCATGATGTGCGGCGTGCACCAGACTTCGGCAATGCCGATCTCTTCATAGCGTTGCAGTACTTTCAACGACACCTCCAGCGTCTTCACCCCATCGTCCACCCCAAACAGAATGTGGGAGTGGTGGTCGGTGAAGCCACGAAGTTGTGATACTATTGTCGGTTTTCCAAACATCAAGTCTAATCTTCTAATCTCCTAATCTTCTAATCTCCTAATCTCCTCTTCTCCTCCTCCTCCTCCTCATCCTTATGATAGTACCCATAGTGCCCATAGCCATATTTATAGCCATATTTATAGCCATATTTATAGCCATAGTGGTTGTATCCATAACGGCCGTCGGCGCCCGTTGTTGCATTGAGTACGATGGAGAGGTTTTTGTATTTCTGGCTCTTGTATATACTTTCGAGTTCGGGCAACAATTTGCGTTCCATCAATCCGACACGAACCACAAAGATGGTGCGGTCCACATAGTTGTTGATAATCTGCGGGTCGGCCACAATGTCCACCGGCGGGCAGTCGATAATTACATAGTCATACTCCTTGCGGAAACCTTCGATGAGTTTTCCGAATCGCTCATCCTCCAGCAGTTCCGTCGGGTTGGGAGGAATCGTGCCTACAGGCAGGTAGCTCAATCCGGAGTAGTCGTCGCTGTGCACAATTACCTCATTAATGTCATCCGTTTGTCGGGCCAGATAGTTGGCTAATCCTTTCTTCGGTGAGAAGATATAGGAGGACAGGGAGGCATGGCGCAAGTCGCCGTCAATGACAAGGACTTTCCTTTTTTTGATGGCCAAGGCAACTGCCACATTGATGGTGATGAAGGATTTGCCGGATCCCGGATTGAAGGAGGTGAGCATGAAGACATTGGAATGCTTATCTTTGGCCATGAACTCGATATTGGTACGCAGTACGCGGAAAGCCTCGTTGATGATATTACGACTGCCCTGTTTCACCATTACGCCTCCTGCAAAGCCCTTTTTCCCTTCTTGCTCTGCAGTTTCATTCTTTTCATCCCCTTTCTTTCTCATTTTCCGCATTGCCTTCTTTTGCTTTTTCTGTTCAGCGGGACTCAAGGCCAACGGAATTTCTCCGATAAAGGGCACGGAGGATTTTTCCAAATCCTTACGGCCGCGCACCGTGGTATCCAGGTATTCTCGTAGGAAGAGGATGGCGGCCGGGATGGCCAGACCTATGATAAGTGCGATTAGCCTGACCATAAGCTTGTTCGGTTTTGTGGGGCCGCCTGGACCGTGAGGTTTTTCGATGACTCGGGTGTTGTAGGCTGTAAAGGCTTGCGACAGCTCATTTTCCTCTCGTTTCTGGAGGAGGAAGAGGTAAAGGGCCTCTTTCACCTTTTGCTGGCGTTCCACGGAGAGCAGATATTTGGCCTGGTTGGGGTTGGCGGCCAGATGGGCGCTGATTTGCCTGTCGGTGCCCTGCAGGCTGCTCAGCAGGCGTTGTTGCGTTGCCAATTGGTTGTCTATACTGGCAATAATGGTTTGGCGCATGGTGGCCAGTTTCACATCCAAATCCTGCACGAGGGGGTTTTGTTCGCTGCTGTTGGCCACCAGACTGTTGCGGCGCAGCATCATCGTGTTGTAATTGCTAATCTGGCTCTCGATATTGCCGCCCGTGATGCCGGAAGCCACCGGCAGCAGCTGGTCTCTTCCAGCCTCATTGGCCAGGAAATTGCGGATATAGCGGGTGAGCGAAATCTGGTTGTTGATATCGGTAATCCTGTTTTTGGTGACACCGCTTTCGCTCAAGTACATGTTGGCCACGGCTTCCACATCCGGCATCAGGTTCACACTCTTGTAGGAGGAAATATCGCTTTCCACACTACCCAGCTCCTGTTCAATCACCTGCAGACGGTCATCGATAAAGAGAGAGGTGCTTACCGTAATCTGGTTCTTATCCCGTAGCCAGTTGCCGTTATAGACTGCAATCAGCATATTAATCACGTCGTCGGCTCTGCTCTTGGAGATATCCAAGGCTGTAATGGTCATGATGTCCGTCTGTTTTGCTGCCAATTCCACGCTGATTCGACCTTTGTAGGCGCTTGCAGCGGCTGCAATAGGGTAACGGGTTACCATAATGGGGGCATATTTTTCGGAGGGGACGAAATATTCGGTGCCTCGTACGCAAACTGTTCCGATGGGCGTAACGATGGTATCCTTCAAATTTGTCGTCACAGTACCACTTTTTTCCTCTCCATTCAAGACGAAATCCGAAAGGGTGACCTTGTTTTTCCGGATTTTCATTTGGAACGATGCTGAAGTCTGGTCGTTAATGCCGATGATCTCCGCCTTTACCGGGAGAGACTTGCCATACAGCAATTCGGGATGAAACAGGCCCTCTTGGGTATAGTTCATGTCCAGATGCAAATTCCGCACCACCTGTTCAATGTTGTCGAGGGAGGTGATGGTCATCAGTTCGTTGTTGATGTTGACTCCGTTACGAAACAGGCCTAAGTCGGAGATTTCACTTACATCCGTGGCGGAGCGCCCTTTCTCGTCCGACTTCACCAACATTTTGGCGGATCGGGTGTATTGCGGAACCGTTTTGAGCAGGTAGAAGGTGCCCAGTCCTAACATCACGATTACGGAAATCAGGAACCAGTACCAGCGGGAGAGACACATGTAATAAATCGCCTTTATGTCAAAGCCATTGTCGCCTTGCTGCTCAACACTCGTTATGCTGTTGTTTTGATTTTCTGCCATTGTGTAGAAATTAAGGGTTTAGAATTGTCGGTTAAATGAAACTATCTGGTCAGCCAAATGGACACGGTCGTGGCTATGGAGGAGATGAACGTGATGAAAGACATCCAGAAACTCACAGATTGGACGGTATTGCCGTTCACGGTGGATTCATTAGCCTTTTTCCTGTTGGGCTCCACGTAGATGTAGTCGTTTTGATGGATGTAGTAGGCGGGGGAGCTTTGCACGCTGGCAAAGTTGCGCATGTCAATGTGGTAGGCCGTCATCTGTCCGAGGCTGTCGGGGCGGAGCAGCAGCACATTTTTACGCTTACCGCTGATGTTCATGTCTCCCGCTGCTGAAAGGGCATCCAGGATTGTGAAGTTATTGCGGGTGATCGGGTAGGTTCCTGGAGAGCCAACCTCGCCCATGATGGAGAATTGCAGGTTCATAAAATCTACAGTGACCACGGGGTCGTTGACCAGATTGCGGTTGATCAGTTCCGTTTTGATGTAAGCTGCCAGTTCGTCACGGGTTTTGCCTGCCACGGGAATATAACCCAAGACGGGGAAGTCAATCGTCCCGTCTTTCAGAACCGTATAACCAATCTCTCTTCTTGTTGATTCTGTTTGCGATTCCCGGGTGTTCAAGTTGAACAGGGCTGTCAGCTCCGGATCGCGGCTGTTGACCCGGATGTAAATCTTGTCCTCCGGTTGCAGGCGGATGTTCGGATCGGGCATCGCCACTGTAGTAGTGGTATCCTTATTCTTTTGGATGTCCTGAAAATAGTTGACCATTTTGTTGGTGGCGCAAGAAGACATCAACAATAAAATTGCCAAAAATGGGATGAGGTTTTTTTTCATGATATGGTGTTTTTTTTAATTGATTCAATTGAGGGATGAGAAGATTAGAAGATTAGGAGATGAGGAGATTAGGAGATGAGAAGATTAGGAGATGAGGAGATTAGAGTTCAAAGTTCAAAGTTCAAGGTTCAAAGTTCAGGGTTTGTCGTTGTCGTCGAGTTTTTGGAGGAGGCAGGAGGGGATGTAGGAGGTGGCGACGGCTACCACGCCTTCGATGGCCACTATGAGTCGTTTATTGCCCTTGATGCGTTGGATGTATCCCACGGCACCTTCGAACGGTCCGCCGGTTACCCGCACGTGTTGCCCTTTCTTGAAGTTGACGGCATTGGCGTCCATGTATTCGAGGTCGGGGTTGCTGCCGGAGGTCACCATCTTGAAAGCGTTCATCTCACGGTCGGAGATGACGGCAGGGCGTCGGGAACTGCGGTATCGGTACAGAATGACCCGGCCATCGAAACATCTTTGAATTTCCTCTGCCTGTGTCGTGCTGCAATGGATGAAAATCAGCGAGCTGACGGCGGGTTCCCTGATCACTGCCTGTTCTCCGTTGTGCTCGTGCACCACCAGTTTGACCGGGTAGTAGCACTCGACCGACATCTTCTTCAACTCGGATTCCATCCATAGCACCTTGTTGAAGAAAACCTTTAAGGCAAACCAATGTAAATCGTTGTTATTTATCGTGTTATTCTTTTTTTAATCGTTAAAAAATAGACAATACTCCCATTCCTCCATCCAAAAAAATGAAGCAAAAGGGAGGGACTTCCTGAAAAAAAATTAAGGAATACAGGTTGTCACTGACCCAGTGACAATGGGCTGCCCTCCTAGGAATTTCCATATAAAATTCCTCGCGCCAAAAATACACATTTTTCACAAATAATTCCTAAAAAAAAATTTTTTTCATTCAGAAAATTTTTCGGCGCTGCAGGGAGCTTAGTTCAGTATTCGCATTCCGATAAGTTTGTCGTAGGAGGTCCCTTCCTCCCTGAAATAGATGAGCACCGTGTAGTCGTTCTGCGTCTCGAAGTGGCTGCCTTCGATGTAGGTGGCGTCGATGAGGTTGGTGCCGTGGGGCACGTAAACGTACTGATAGTTGTACATGCCCTGCTTGATGAGAAAGTCGGTTTCCCAGTATTGGTACGCATTGTTGTACTTCAGCTTGGCCTCGGGCTTGATCTGCCAGTCGGTGAGGGCGCCGAACACATAGACATCGCCGTCGGTGAAGGGGAAGTTGCTCTTGAGGGTGAAATGTGTGTTGACGTAATCTTCGGAGAAGGCATTTGGCATGTCGCGGTTGCGGTAGAAGCAGTCGCCCTTCATGGTGCTGCGGCTTTCGTAGGCGCCGAAGGGGCGCGCGTCGTCCTGCAGCACGTAAGCCTGGTTCTCGTGGTTGGCGAACGTGATGCCCACGATACGGTCGGCGTTGGACTTCAGGGTGCTGATGTCGAAGGTGCGGAACTCCGCCCCGCCCGGGAACGTGTTGCGACCGTCATCGTAATCGAAACTCAGCCCGCCCGGGTGTCCGGAGCGGTAGGTGAGCCCGTAGATGGCATTGTCCCAGCGGCCGTTCTGCTTGATGGTGGCGTGTACTGTCATGACCGGATTGCGAATGGGGTAGCTGCCGGTGTTGATGCTGAAGTCCACCTCCTGCTTGGTGAAGCGGTCGTTGACATCGGACGCGGCGTGCACGTGCCCCTCTATGCCGACAGTCTCGGGCTCTGTCACCATGAACCGCCGCGTGAGCACCGGATTGTCGGGTGTGTCGTCATAGACAAAAAGGATGTAATTGCCTGATAGCGTGAACTTCATGTTGGGGGTGGGGAATTGCAGGCTGTAGTGGATATAGTGCGTCATGGTGTTGAAAGAGTGGTCGTATTGCTCAATCACATCCTCCATGAAGCCGTCAATGTACTCGATGGGGTTCATGTCGGAGATCTGCCAGTCGTGCGTGCAGTGGATGAAGGTGTATTTGAAATAGCGGCTCTCCTCCTTCAGGTCGTCAAACTGGAGCGAAAGCTCGCTGCCCTCGCCCTGGCCGAGCGATACGACGGCGTCGCTGTGCAGCATCCCGACCGGGCGCAACGTGACGCTGCTGATGCCATCCATATAGACTTTGTTCTCCAGAAGGATGTTTCCGAACTCAGGCTGGGCGTGCGAACATACGGTCAGGCACGCGATACATAACAGCAGAAATGTTTTTTTCATAACAGTGCAATTAAGGCGCAAAGGTACAAAAAGATTTAATAGTCCAATTTTTTCCATTTTTTTCCAGAAACTTCCGAAATTTTATAGAGGAGAACGGGGTTATAAACATCCATGTTTCATAAGTATTGATTTATATTATTGATTTTCAATGTTTTGAATTTTACTATAAAAGAAATGAATTTAAGTGTCGTGTTATCAATAGTTTAATGTTGATAACGTGTATGTGGAATAAATTATTTCCAATTTTTTCCATACTGATAATCAATATGTTATGTTAAAAAAATGGTGTTGATAAAATTTTTATTGTGTTTTATGGAGTTGATATTGAAAAAAATATATTTTTGGAGCTCCAAAAGAGTATAAAAATATGTCAAATTTCGATTACGGTTATTGGGAGGTCTCCATCGAGCGCAGCGGTCGGGTGAAACTGCCGGCGGCTTTGCTCAGGGCGTTGCCCGAAGATGAGCGTAAGGCCTTCTACGTGACGCATGGTTTCGGCGAGCATATCATGCTCTGGTCGGACAAGGCGTATGGGGAGCAGATGGCATATTTGAACTCGTTGGACCGCAACCTTACCATTGTCAAGCAGTATCGGAACGCTTTCCTGCGCAACACCGCCTATCTGGAGTGCGATGTGCAGGACCGTATAGTGATTCCCAAACCCTTGATGGAGCAATACGGCATCCAGAAGGAGATCGTGCTGTTGTTGGACAATGGGAGGATAGAGATCTGGAATTGCGGGAAATATCATGAGCGCTTCGACATGACGCCTGAGGAGTTGGAGAAGCTCAACGAGCAAATACATCTCGGCCAGTATCAGACAGGAAAGGAGGGACCGAATGAGTTATCATAACCCTGTGCTCCTGCACCCGTCAGTGGATGCTCTGGTATGGAACCCGTCGGGTACCTACGTGGATGTGACCTTTGGCGGTGGCGGCCATTCCCGCGCTATCTTGGACAAATTGGATGCCGACGGCCGACTCATCGCCTTCGACCAGGATGCGGACAGCCGCGCCAACATCCCGGATGACGCGCGTTTCCAGTTTGTCCCTTCCAACTTCAAGAACCTGACACGTTTTTTACAATATTATAATATGTATCCTGTGGATGGCATCCTCGCCGACCTTGGGATATCCTCACATCAGATTGACACGCCCGACCGGGGCTTTTCCTATAGCAAGGACGGGGTGTTGGACATGCGCATGAACGCGCAAACGGGCAGCTCGGCGCGTGATGTGGTGAACAACTATGACGAAGCTCAGCTCAGCCGCGTGTTCTATACCTACGGTGAACTCACCGAAGGCCGCCGGCTGGCCCGTCAGATTGTGAAAACGCGTGCAGAGCAGTCCATTGAGACTACCCTTCAGCTGGCGGAGGCTTTGAAGCCCTGCTTGCCGAAAGGGAAAGAGAACAAATACCTGTCGAAGATTTTCCAGGCCATCCGGATTGAAGTGAACAAGGAGATGGAGGTGCTGGAGTCTTTCCTGTTGCAGACGACGGCGGCGTTGAACCCCGGCGGAAGGCTGGTGGTTATCGCCTACCATTCGTTGGAGGACCGCATGGTGAAGAACTTCATGCGGGCCGGCAACCTGGCAGGCGAGGTGGAGAAGGATTTTTTTGGCAATCCGCTCACCCCGTTCAAATTGATCAGCCGAAAAGCCATTACACCTGACCAAGAAGAAACCTTAACCAACCCCCGCGCGCGCAGCGCGAAACTGCGCATTGCGGAAAAGATAATCGTAACGCCTCATGAGATCCACAACCCATAGCGAAGAGAATCCCGGTAAGAAGAACCGAGGATGGTCCAAAGTGCTCAAGGACGTGTTTGGCGGCGAGTTCCTGCTCAGCCGTCAGATGCGCCGTTGGTACCCGTATGTGGCCTTTGTACTGGTGCTGATGGCCGTGATGGTGGTCAGCGAACAACGCATACAGGAGAAGAAAAAGAAAATCACGCAACTGGAGAACCAGTACAAGGCGGAACTGAGCCGTCTCAAGGCCAACAACCAGTTCATCCCCTACGAGGAAAACCAGATCCTGATCAAGAAAATGCAAGACCGTGGCTACGTGCTGAACGAGGAGCAAAACTACACGATCAGAGTGAAACGAGAGGCGAAGGAGAAGAGGAGGTGGTGGAAGAGAGATTAGAAGATTAGAAGATTAGAGTTTAAAGTTTAGAGTTGAGAGATTAGAGTTTTCCTTGAACAGCCCCGTTAGGGGCAAGAGCTTGGTAGAAATAATAGATTATAGATTAATAGATTAGAAGATTAATAGATTAGAAGATTAATAGATTAGAAGATTAATAGATTAGAAGATTAATAAATACCCCATTAACCCCATTAACCCCATAAATCCCCTTTTACCTTCATGAACCCTAACGACAAAAATTCCGGAGTGAGTGCCGTGCGAATGACGGTGGTGCGCATCTGCGTGTTGCTGTTGGGCATAGCCTGTGTGGTGAAGATTTGCTATCTCTCGTTTTTCGAGAGTGCGCTGGCTTCCGGTACGGGCAAGGAGTGTGTCGATACCACCGTGGAGGGTTGGGAGGACAACGTGGATTCCACGTGCAACTGCTTTGTGCGGGAGAACGCGCTCCGTCCCGAGCGCGGAGAGATCTATGACGACCACGGCCGGCTGCTGATGGGCAACTATACCGTGTTCGAGGTGGCCTTCGACGGCAAGGCGTTCTACAAGGAATACACTTCCAAGCAGTATGACGAAGCGTACAGGGAAAAGATGATCAAGCAAATGGCGGCAGGCTTCTATGACCGTTTCAAAGACCGTTTCCCGCAGTATTCTGAAAAACATTATTACAATCTCTTCACCCAAAACTACAAAAACCAGCGGTATGTTACGGTGTTCACGGCCAAGCTCTGGAACGAGCACCAGTGGATTACATCCCTCGACACTGCCTACATCAAACACATGCCCTGCATGGTGAAGAGGAAGGTGGACCGCAAGACGAAGGAGGTGAATGACACGCTGCCATTCAGCCGTTTCATCAACTTTGTATCGTGGCCGGTGCGCATCAACCCGTACGGGGAGATGGGCCGCCGCACTCTGGGTATGAATTATGGCGACCGTCAATACGGACTGGAGTATTTCATGAACGACGTGCTTGCAGGCGAGGAGGGGAGCAAGAAATATCTGGAACTGAACCACGCCGTTGTGCCGCTCAAGGATCGCATAGACCCGGTGGATGGCCACAATATCCACACCACCTTGAATCTGGAGATCCAGAATGCGGTGCACAACGAGTTGAGCAAGAAATTGGAGGAGTTGAATGCCGAGTGGGGGTGTGTGATCGTGATGGAGACCAAGACGGGAGAAATCAAGGCCATCTCCAACCTGCGTCGCACGCCGGGAACCACAAACTATTACTGCGAGAGCATGGAATATGCCCTCAATGCCAAAGTGGAGCCGGGATCCACGTTCAAGCTGGCATCGTTGCTGGCCTTCATGGAGAAGAAATCCAACGATACGGTCTGCATCTATCCGATGTTCAACCACACGTTCAAGGTTCCGACCAAATCGGGCAGCTTTATTTCCAAGACCAAGAGCGACAGCAAGGTGCGTGGCGAGACGTTGGGCACGCCGAACGAGGTGTTCCAGCGTTCCTCCAACATTGGCATTGCCTCCATGATTTTTGATGCATACGGAATGCGGAATTTTGCAGCGTATCGAGCCCAGTTGGCCAAGTTCGGTTTCTTCGATACCCTTCATACGCAGTTGGGTGACCTGATGCCCGCCGGCATCCGCAATGACGGCCGCTTCGACAACTACTACGGCACCTGCTTCGGCGCTGGTTTCAACATCCCCATCCTGAGAACGCTCATCTATTACAATGCCATCGCCAACAACGGCAAGATGATGGCTCCGCTGTTTGTGAAGTATGTCACCAACGAGTTTGACACCATCCAGACCTTTGAGTCGCAGGTGCTGATGGAGCAGATGGTGTCGCAGGCGACGCTGAAGAAGGCGCGCAACTACCTTGACAGTGTGGTCTGGGGCCGTTACGGCACGGGTCGCCACTACAAGGATTCCACCTGTCCGTTTGCGGGCAAGACCGGCACGCGCGACATCTGGGATCAGGAGCGCGGCGCATACAATTACGACCGCAACGCGGTTTCCTTCTGTGGCTACTTCCCGAAAGACAATCCGAAATATACGGCAATCGTCTATATGTACAATGTCCCGCAGCACAGCGAGGTGGCCGTGGATGTCTTCGGCAAGATTGCCCGCAGCATAATGAACAGCAATAATTTCAGTGCCATGCGCAGCATCACCGAATATCAGGTGAAGCCGGTGCTGACCACCAGCCCGATGAACAAGCGGTTTTTCAACAAGCTGATTGCCCAGATGGGCTACGACACGGTGGCTTACGAGACCAAATCGCGCTATTTGGTAGTACTGCCGGAGAAGACCAAGTCGAAGGACGGCAAGACGGCGGGCAAGACAATACCCATGGTGAAAGCCGTGCCGATGAGTACTGTGGAAGGCGTGCCGAATGTACAGAACATGATAGCGTCGGATGCGGTTGCGGAACTCATGCGCGCAGGCTACAAAGCCGCCATTGTGGGCCGGGGCAAAGTGAAGACGCAGGTGTATGACGCGGCGACCAAAACCGTGAAACTATACCTTGAATGATGTTGAACATATTAAAACCAAGATAAATTGAACCTAAAACCATTAACCCAATTACTGAAATCCCTGAAACGCTACGAACTTGTCGGCAGCGAGAATGTGAACGTGACGGCGGTGACCTTTGACTCCCGCAAGGTGACGGCTTCGGCGGCCCCCGACGAGGGAATGCTCTATGTGGCCCAACGCGGCACGCAGACCGACGGGCACAAGTTCATCGGCCAGGTGGTGGAGCAGGGCGGCAAGGTGATCGTGTGTGAGGAGTTGCCGGAAACGCTGGCTTCGGAGGTTACCTACGTGAAGGTGGCTGACAGCACAGTGGCGTTGGGCAACATGGCCTCGGCATTCTATGGACATCCAAGCCGCCAACTCAAATTGGTGGGCATCACGGGCACCAACGGCAAAACCACGACCGTAACGCTGCTGCACAAACTCTTCATGCAGTTGGGCCATACCGCCGGATTGCTCTCCACAATCGTGAACAAGGTGGGCTGGGAGGAGATTCCCGCCACGCACACCACGCCCGACGCGGTGGAGTTGAACGCATTGCTGCGCAAGATGGTGGACGCGGAATGCGAGTACTGCTTTATGGAGGTCAGTTCCCACGCGATATGCCAGCATCGTATTGCCGGACTCCAGTTCGCGGGTGGCATCTTCAGCAATATCACTCACGACCATTTGGACTTTCACAAGACATTTGCCAACTATATCGCGGCCAAGAAGGCTTTCTTCGACCACCTGCCCAAGAGTGCGTTTGCGCTCACCAATGTCGATGACAAGAACGGGCTGGTGATGGTGCAGAACAGCCGCGCTAAAATCAGCACCTATAGTTTACAGACGGTGGCCGACTTCAAGGGATTAATCTTGGACGACAGTTTCAAGGGCTTGCAGATGCGCATCAACAACCGTGAGGTCTATTTCAAGCTCAGCGGCAAGTTCAATGCCTACAATCTGCTGGCCATCTACGGCGCGGCGGTGTTGTTGGGCATGCCGGAGGATGAGGTGCTGATGCAGATGAGCCTGTTGGAGAGTGCGGCTGGCCGATTCCAGCTGATCCATCGCGGTGACGGTGCGACGGCCATCGTCGATTATGCGCACACGCCGGATGCGCTGGAGAATGTGTTGACCACCATTCTGGAGGTTACCTGCCGCAAGGCGGAGGTGATCACGGTGGTGGGCTGTGGCGGTGATCGCGACAAGACGAAGCGTCCTGAGATGGCGGCCATTGCGTGCAAGTACAGCAATCGTGTGATTCTTACCTCCGACAATCCGCGCACGGAGGAGCCCGCGGCCATATTGGACGACATGCTGGCCGGCGTGCCCGCCTCCAAGCGCAAGAATACGCTCGTGATTGAGAACCGCCGCGAGGCCATCCGGACAGCCTGCATGCTCCTGCAACCCACTGGTGTACTGCTCGTAGCCGGCAAAGGACACGAAAATTACCAGGAAATCAACCACGTCAAACATCACTTCGATGACACTGAAGAAGTGACGATGAACTTTGAACTATGACGATGAACTTTGAACCATGACGATGAACTTTGAACTTTGAATTTTAAACTCTAAACTCTAAACTCTAAACCTCTTTCACCCCATTAACCCTATTCACCCCCTAAACCCATTAACCTATCATGTTATACTATCTCTTCAAATGGCTGCATCAAATCGGACTTCCGGGATCGGGTATGTTCCAGTACATCTCCTTCCGGTCGGCTACGGCAGTAGTGCTGTCGTTATTCATTTCCATCTTCATCGGTAAATATTTTATCCGGTATCTGAAAAGAAAACAGATAGGGGAGACGGTGCGCGATCTTGGGCTGGCCGGGCAGAATGAGAAGGCTGGTACACCCACGATGGGTGGTCTTATCATCATTGCCGCCATCTTGATACCCGCCTTGCTGGTGTGCGACCTGAAGAACATCTATGTGCTGCTGATGATTTTCACCACAATATGGCTGGGCTTCCTCGGCTTTATGGATGATTATATCAAGGTTTTCAAGAAGAACAAGGATGGGCTGTCGCCGCGCAAGAAGCTGATGGGGCAGATTGTATTGGGATTGGGGGTTGGATTGGTGATGTATTTTCATCCTGATGCGGTGATCTGCGAGAAGGTGGCCACCCGGCCTGTGATGACTCCAGTCGAGTCAGCGCTTTCGGTGGAGAATCAGGAGAGTGCTCAGACGCCCAGAATTTTCGGAGATCCTCATCATTCCACCAAAACCACCATTCCTTTTGTGAAGAACAACGAGTTGGATTATGCTTGGCTCACGCGTTGGCTTGGCGACAAGACCGGCAAGTGGTCATTCATCGTGTTCATTTTGGTGGTGGTCTTCATCATTGCGGCTGTCTCTAATGGCGCCAACCTTACGGATGGACTGGATGGCTTGGCGACGGGCACCACATCTGTCATAGCGGTGGGCATCGCCATCCTGGCCTACGTGTCGGGCAACGTGGTGTTTGCCGACTACCTCAACATCATGTACATACCCAATATCGGCGAGTTGGTGATTTTCATCTCCGCCGTCATAGGTGCCTGTTTGGGCTTCTATTGGTGGAACTGCTATCCGGCTCAGATTTTCATGGGCGACACAGGCAGCCTGATGCTCGGTGGCGTGGTGGCCGTGTCCTGTATCATCATCCGCAAGGAACTGCTCATTCCCATCTTATGCGGTGTCTATCTGGCACAATCCCTGTCTGTTATGACACAGGTTTCCTACTTCAAATATACCAAAAAACGCTATGGCGAAGGTCGGCGGATTTTCCTGATGGCCCCGTTGCACCATCACTACCAGAAAAAAGGTATGCACGAATCCAAGATAGTCCAGCGGTTCATCATCATCGGCTTGATTTTGGCAGTAGTAACCGTAGTTACCTTGAAGGTACGATAAAAGATTAGTAGATTAGAAGATTAAAATATTAGAAGATTATAGATCATCGATTTGGTTTTCCTTGAGCAGCCCCGTTAGGGGCAAGAGCTTGGTAGAAATAATAGATTATAGATTAATAGATTAGAAGATTAATAGATTAGAAGATTAATAGATTAGAAGATTAATAGATTAGAAGATTAATAAATACCCCATTAACCCCATTCACCCCATTTACCTAAAAAAATAACCATTAACCCATTATAAGATATGCCTACAAATAAAACCAACAATTTCAGTCTTTTCGAGAGAGAGAGAGAATATGCCAATCCGATGGTGGCAGCTATCACCAGCAATTTGGTGAAAATCCGTAAGAAAGACATTGCCGCATCTTTGTCGGATTTTGAGGGCAGTGCTCACAAATTGGAGCACGTGAAGACCCTGAATAGCATAGATTTCATCGATGATTCCAGGTCGGTGAACACGAATTCCGTGTGGTTTGCGCTGCAGAACATGACCAAGCCTACGGTATGGATTACCAATATCTCTTCTGTAGATAGGATTACGGATGTCCTGATGGATACCATTCAGGAAAAAGTAAAAGCCATAGTCATTCAAGGCGTGTACAATACCGACGTATATGAGTGTTTTGCCTCTTTGGGCATTCCGGTATTTGTAGAGATGAATTTGGAGGATGCAGTCCGTCAGGCTTTCTACGCGTGCGACAATGGCTATGCCGTGCTGTTTTCTCCGGGTGAGAAGAGCACAGCGCTGGAGACGTATCGTGAACGTGGCGAAAAATTTCAAGAAGCAGTAGGTCAGTTGTAGTCATGGAAAAGGAGCGTTGGCTGTCGAAGTTGTCCTTCAAGGGCGACAAGATTATCTTGGGGCTGGTGGTTTTCCTCTCCATGCTTTCCATTCTGCTGGTGTATAGCACCGGCGGAAGGCGAGTGGTGAACCATCTTGTGCACTTGCTTTTCTGTTATGCCGGATTGGCTTTTTTCTATGTGGTGAACTATAAGAAGGTTTTGGAGAAAGGGGCCTTTCTTGGTTTGTTGTTTGCATTTCTCCTGGTTGCATTAACGCTCACCTCGCGTGCTGTGCGTGGTATCACGTTTTTCGGGCATGATGTGCAAACTTTCTACCTCATTGGTTTTTTGGTTATCATATTTCTCTCTAATTTCATCGGAAGACGTTATAATAAGGAGATGGAATTGTCGGAAAAGGATATGAAATATTTGATTGTCATATTACTTTTCTTCTGTGCCTGTATTGCCTCGTTGAACATGTCCACTGCCATCATTCTTTTTGGAACGGGCATAGTGATTTTTTTTGTGGGCAAATTCAAGTTAAAATACATCATGGGTGTGGTGGCTGTGGCTGTGGTCGTAGTAGGTGTGCTGGCTTTGGTGGTGATGAAGAGTGGGGAGGAGGGCTCGCACATCGGCCGTATGGGCACGTTTGTCAACCGTATGGAATACTATTTCACCAAGGAGAATGTGAACGGTTACGGCGACCAGATGATCCTAGCGCGTGCGGCGATTGCGCGTTCGGGTCTTCATCCTGCCGGTCCCGGCAAAGGGGTCATTAAAAACCGTTTGCCCGAAAATGCCACTGACTATGCATTTGCCTCGCTTTTTGAGGAGACGGGCATTATATTGGGACTCATTGTGCTCATGGCCTATCTGGTGATTTTTTACCGGGCTTGGAAGATTTCCAAGAATTCCCCCAATGCGCTGGGGGCAATCTTGTCGTTCGGCATAGGGTTCTGGTTCACGTGTCAGGCCTTGGTGCATATCGGCGTGAACTGTGAGCTGCTTCCCACTACCGGGCAGACGCTGCCGTTCATCAGCAGCGGTGGTGCTTCCCTTTTTGTCTCAGGGTGTGCCATGGGAATGTTGCTGAATGTGAGCAAGAAGAACGAAGAACCCGAGGAGGTTTACGAGGATCCCAAACAGATGTTTTATCATTGACATTGGTTGGGCCCTGCGCTGTTGCATCCATTTTTTCCGAAATCCACGCAAACGCCTTAACAACAGGTTGTTAAATTGGTACCTTCAATTTTCGTATATTGCTGTCTTTCTGGCCAATAAAAATTTCCGGATTCCCATTGCCAGAACGGAACAACGTGTTATCTTTGCTCCACCGCATGGCGGCTGAGCTTGTCGAAGCCGCCTGTTAACTAAAACCAAAACAAAATTCTTATTATTATGAAAACAAACAATGTGTTTATCAATCCGTTGACCGATTTTGGTTTCAAACGAGTCTTTGCCAGCGAGGAGAATAAGGACATCCTTATTGCATTTCTCAATGACTGCATCTCCGATTACGTGGGAGTTATCCATGAAATCCGTTTCCTGCCCACCGAGCATATAGGGCTTGCGGAGGCGGAGAAAAAGCTGATTTTCGACATATACTGCACCAACGAGCGAGGCCAGCGGTTCATCATCGAGATGCAGAGGGCGCGTCAGGACTATTTTGCTGACAGGGTGATCACGTACGTGAGCCGCATCATCAGCAATGAGGCCAGTCGCGGTGTGCGTCGCTACGACCTCCCGCCGGTTTACTCGTTCAACATCCTCGACTACCATGCGCCAGAGTTCATGGGCAGGGATGAATATTTCTGGGCGGTGCACCTGAAGGACAACCAGAATCGAATTTTTTCTAAGAAAATCATCTTGTTCTTCATGGAATTGACTAAATTTGCAGCGCAGTTTCCGGATGAGAAGACGCCGGCTTACAAATGGGGCTACGCCCTGAAGCACATGTCGAGGATGTCGCTCAAGGACATGCCCGAGGAGGCGGGTGAGTTCCGGAAGTTGTTTGAAGTTTGTCAAATGTCAAGACTCACAACTATGGAAAAAAATGATTATGAGAAGAGCATCTTTGAATACGAGGATGTGCAGGACGCCCTGGAGTGCATGCGCCGTCATTCGTTACAAGAGGGATATGAGCAAGGAGTACAGCAAGGAATGCAACAGGGACGAGAAGCGCTCTTCCAAACGGCCCGAAACTTGTTGGAATTGGGACTCCCTCTTGCCGATGTGGCCAGAGCCACGGGCCTGAGCGAAAATGAGATATTTGCGCATGTAGGTAATGAGGGTGATTAGGTAGAGACGCGTTGTTTGTGGAGACGCGCCATGGCACGTCTCTACAATGAAATATGCCCCAGCGCCGCGGCGCCGAGAATGGCGGCGTCGTTGCCGTTTAATTCGGACAATCTTACAGATATTTTGTTTTGGTAGAGGAAGAGCAGGTTTTCCTCAAAGGTTTTGCGCAGTGGGGTCATGAGGGCCTCTCCGGCGCGCGTGGGCCCGCCCATCAGGAAGATGGCTTCCGGCGCAGAGAAGTTGGCGGCGTTGGCCAATGCTATGCCCAGCCATTGCGCGGTGATTTCGTAGGCGCGGCACGCGATGGGGTCTCCATGGCGTGCGGCTTCACCCACTTGCTGGCAGGTGAGGGCTTCGCGCTCCGCCACAGACAGCGGGCGGCGCGCTTCCTCCGCAGCTTCTATGTGGTTTTGGCAGATGCCTTGCGCCGAAGCGTAGGTCTCGATGCAGCCGCGCCGCCCGCAGCCGCAGGGCCGCCCGTGCGGCATGACAATGCAGTGCCCTAACTCACCCGCCGTCCCTGTATGCCCGTGCACCAGCCGTCCGTCCACGATGATGCCGCTGCCGACGCCCGTGCCCAGGGTGATGGTGATGAGGTGGCGCATGCCGCGCCCGCCCCCGTAGATCATCTCCCCGTATGCCGCTGCGTTGGCGTCGTTATCTACCACCACATTTACATTGAAAACTTTCTCCATCATCTCCTTGAGCGGAATGCGCTCTTTGATGGGCAGATTGGTGGTGCCCGCCTCAATGCAGCCTTCGAAGAAGTTGCTGTTGGGTGCGCCGATGCCGATGCTGGCAATATGGCTTATTTCGTGCGCTTGCATCAATGTCCGGATGCCCTCGCACATGGCTGCCACATAGCTTTCCTTGTTTGTGAATGTCTGGGTGCTGATGCGGTGGCGGCCAATCACACGTCCGTTTATATCTACAAGCCCGATGTCGGTGTTGGTCCCGCCGATGTCTATGCCGATGGAAAAGTTGTTCATATTAGTGTGTGATGTTGCGTGCATTCAAAGCCCTCTGGTAGCGAACAGCGTTTTGCTGATGTACCGCCGCGCTGGAGGTGAAATTATGGTAGCCAGAGAAGTCCTCCTTGGCGCACATGTATAGATAGTTGTGGTGCGCGTAGTGCAGCACCGAATCGATGGTGGATCCTTCGGGGATGCGGATGGGTCCCGGGGGCAGTCCCTTGTACTTGTAGGTGTTGTAGGGTGAGTCCACTTGGAGGTCGGCGAGCAGGATGCGCTTGCGCGCAAAGTCGCCCAGGGCAAACTTGACGGTGGGGTCCGATTGCAGCAGCATGTTCTTGTTCAGCCGGTTGATATACAGTCCGGCAATGATGGCTTTCTCCTGCGGGCGGTGGTTTTCCTCCTCCACGATGGAGGCCAACGTAGCTACTTCAACAGGTGTCAAACCAATCTCTTGGGCTTGCTGGAGGCGCTGCTTGTTCCAGAATAGCCGGTAGAATTGATGGAATTTCTCCACAAATCCTTCCGGGGTGATATCGTAATACAATTCATAACTGTTCGGGATGAACAGGCAGGGACAGGTCTCTTCGTTGACATTGTATTGATGAAGGAATGTGTTGTCATGCAACAATTCTGATAATTCTTCCTCTTTGAAGAAGAACACTTTGCCCGCGCGGTTGGCGAGTTGATCGACGGTCCGTATGTTGTTGAAGGAGAACTTGACGGGATAATGCTGTCCGGCGCGGAGCAGGCGCACCAGCTTCACATTGCTCATGCCCGGCTGGATGGTGTAGTTACCCACGCGGATGGTCTTGTACTTCATGTAATGCGCCACCATGTCGAAGGTCTCCTCGTTGCGCAGGATGCTGTGCGCCTCCAATGTGTCGAGCAGCTGCTCATAGTCCGTACCCCAAGGGATGGTGATGGTTACGTCGCTCTTGTTTTTCGTGTTGGGCATAAAGATGACGTACGCGGCAGCGAGAACGGCCATCAGGGAAAGGAAAAACAGGATGGCGGCGGTGATGATAAGTCCTTTTTTCATGTTGATAGGAATGAGTTAGGCGAGGATGCGTTTGATGATGCGCAAATGATGGGTGTATTGGCCAAAGTCGGCCCGGAAGATGCCGTTGGAGTCCAAGGTGTTGATTTGGACGTGTCCGGACGAGTGGATGATCTGGTGGTGTCCGCAGACGATGCCGACATGGATAATGTAGCCCTCTTCATTCTCGAAAAAGGCGAGGTCGCCGATCCGGGCTTCATCCACGAAATCCACATTTTCACCGAATTCCACTTGGCGGGAGGCGTCGCGGGGCAGTGAGATGCCGATGCTTTTGAATACATTCTGCACAAAGCCGGAGCAGTCGATGCCGGCAGGGGTGCGTCCGCCCCAGAGGTATGGAGCGTTGAGGTAGCGGAAGGCAAAGTCCAACAGCTGGTCCTGCTGTTCGCTCAGTCCTTCGTGGCGCAGCAACTCGTGAGGCTCCGAGATGGAGACCTTGTAGGCTCTGTCGCCGATGTGGAACACGCCCTCTTGCGGTTCGGGGAACTGTGCGCCGAGGAACAGGGGAAAGGCGATGTTGGTGACGGCGTCGCGCACGTACAGGAACGTGTCGCGGACAATGTAGGCGGGTTGTGCTTCGTAGGCCTTAAACTGCTCTTCGGTGAGCGGAAAATGTTGCTTGGCGGGCAGCCAGCCTTCATAGTCGCAGTCGGTGGTGCGGATTTTCATCCAGTTGTCGATGGTTTCTAAAACAGAGTAGGTCTCCCCGAAAAGGAGCTGGTTGACCATTTCGGAGCGGTGGCTGGCTTCGGCGCGCAGTGCGGCGGCGGACCAGATGCAAATTCCCTGATTCATGGGTCTGGGGTTTAGATGGTGTCCGGGTTAGAATGGCAGGTCGTCGGTCATGCTGTCGTCCGTGAAGGTGTCCTCCGCAGGCGCGTAGTCCGGTGCGGGGGCTGTGGGGATGCCTGCGGGTGGGGTGTAGGCGGTGTGCGGCGGCACGCCTGCCGGATTGTAGGCCATGGGCTCTGGAATGCCCGGCATGGCAGCGCTGGCAGCCTCTATCTTCCAAGCCTTCACATCGGTGTACCATCGGCCTTGATATTCACGAGATTCCACATCAAAGGATACCTTCACCATGTCGCCGATGTTGAATTGGTTCAGCTGGTCAGCCTTGTCGCCCCACAGCATGGCGCAAATTTTTCGCGGATACTGTTCCACAGTTTCGATGACGAACTGTTGTTTTTGCCAATTTTTCCCTGTGCTGGCACTGACACCGGACTGCATGGGCAGCTTTTGGATGAGGTTTCCTGTGATTTCTAATGACATATTGCTATTGTTTAATCTTCTTTCCGAAAACAGTGATGTTGATGTAGCGGTTTGGATTTGCTTTCACGTCCTCTAGCAGACGGTCCAAGCTGGCCGCGGCCTTGTTGATGTTGTCATACAAGGTATCGTTTTTAAGTAATTGACCTACAGAACCTTCTCCCCTGTCAAGTTTGGCGGTCACATCGTTGATGTTGGCAACGGCCTGTTGCGCGTCGGTGAACAGGGCCTTGATGTTGCTTTGGGCCACGGAGTCGGAGATGTGGTCCAGATTGTCGATGATGGTGTTGAGTTGCGGTGATACGTTGTCCAAGGTGGTGGAGAAACGGTTGAGCTTGGTTATCATTTCCCCAACCTTGGGCTCGTTGGAGGCCAAGATTTGGTTGAGGTGCTGGGTGGAGGTCTCCAGGTTGGCGAGGGTGTTCTTCAGCGTGGCCGCGCCGTTGTTGGGGTCGTTGGGTTGGAACGCTGACTTGAGCGCGAGTCCGATGGTATCGACGGAGGCCACCACACTGGCCAGTTGGCCCGTCAGGTCGCCGATTCCGTCCAGCATGCCCGGTACGAGCCGCGAGGCCAAGGTGTCGCCACTGTGCGCGAACTCTTTCGACGTGCCCGGAATCACATTGACAATCATGCCGCCTAACACGTCTTTCTGCGCCACCTCAAAACGGGAGTCCTTGGGTATGTTGACATCCTCGGTGATCAGTATCTTGGCGCAAATCCGTACGGGGTTGGTGCTCAACATTTCCAGCTTCGTGACTTTGCCGATGGGATATCCGTTGATGGTCACGGTGGTACTCTCATGCAGCCCTCCGATGTTCTCCAATACGGCATAGAGATAGGTCTTGTGTCCGAATACGTTCATGCCTTTCAGGAAACTGGTGCCCAAGTAGAAGATAACTAAAGCGGCGATGCAGAAGATGGCCACTTTCATGCTTTTTACGTTCTTCGCTGAATATTGAGTTTGGTTTTTGTCTTTGTTCTCGCTCATTGATTCTTTTTTTGAGAGGCGCAAAAATATTATTTTTTCAGCAATTGGCGAGCTTCGCTAACAGATATTTTCTTGTCACCGTTGAAGGCCACCATGAAAGCGTCCCCATATTTTTTCTTGACTTGGGCGAGGATCTCTGACGCAGCCTCGTAAGTGCTTTCATTGCCCGCCGTGTATTTCCATAGTCCGTTCTCCTGGTAGTAACTCACATTGGGCACGCCCTGCAGGCGCTTGTCGTTGGAGGCAATTTTGTCGGGGGAGGCCAGGAACTGCACTTTGAAACGGATGCCCTGTTCGGCAGGCTTGTTGTCCTGCGCAGCGGTGGGTTTCTGGATTTCAGCGGACGGGTTCGATTCAGAAATCTTCGGTGTTAATTCTTCCGCCGGTTTCACCTCTTTGGCCACCTTTTCAGGTTCCGAGGCTTTCGCTCCGGTGGGGAGATGCTTGTACTGTGTTCCCGTAGTGGCGGAGGCGTATTCGGCGAAGGCGTTATAAATGCCGGCCGCGTATCTGTCGAGGTTGCTTTTCTTGGAGAGGAAGGCGTCATCGGTGGGGTTGGTGAGGAATCCCATTTCAATGAGAATGCTGGGCATGGCCACTTTGTACAGCACCCAATAGCCGGCCTGCTTCACTCCGCGGTCGGTGAGATGCGAGATGGATACCATATTCTTCTGCACTTTGTCGGCTATGGTAATGGATTTGTTGAGGTAGGCAGAAGAGTAGAGTGAGAAAATGACGTATGATTCGGGGGAGTCGGGGTTGAAACCGTCGTAGTTGTTCTGGTAGTTTTTTTCTTTGAGGATGGCGGCGTTTTCCTTTCGTGCCACTGCTTGGTTGGCCTCGCTCTTGGCCAGACCCATGACGAAAGTCTCCACGCCGTTGCCAGCGTGGTTTTCGGAGGCGTTGCAGTGGAAGGAGATGAACAGGTCGGCGTGGCTGTTGTTGGCGATTTGTGCGCGGCGGTACAGCTCGATGAACACGTCCGTGGTGCGGGTGTAGATGACCTGCACGTCAGGGCAGTTTTCGCTGATGAGTTTGCCAACGCGCAATGCCATGTCCAAGTTTACGTCCTTTTCCTTGAGTGTCAACCCTATGCATCCCGGATCCTGCCCGCCATGCCCTGCGTCAATAACTACCTTGAAGGTTTTGCCTGTGGTCTGTGCCCAAACCGGCAGGAAAGCAAAAAATATGGTTGAAAACAATAAGAACAACTTTTTTATGTTCATCACTTTGAAACTTTTTGTTTATTTTTGCGTTTTTTTAACGTGCAAATATATAGTATTATTATACATTAAGATAAGCATTGGATAATAAAATATACACATTTTGTTTTTTATTACTGAAGTGTGGTATGTTGCTGACACTGATGTTGTTGTGTCTATTGTCCAATGCCCAAAATCCAAGAGGCCGCCGTCCCGCGCGCAAGCCTGCGAGTGGGACTGTTGTCCAGAACGACACGCTGAAACGTGACACTCTGGCTGTGGATTCTGCTAATATCCATGCCAAGAAGCTTTCCCCCAGTGCGATCAATTCTATGGTAACCTATAGTTCCAAAGATTCCGCCGTCAATGACATCAGCCGTAGATACACATACCTCTTCGGGGATGCCGTGGTGAAATACGAGGATATGGAGTTGCGTGCCGACTACATAGAGATTGACTTCAAGAACAACGAGCTGTATGCCTGCGGCGTGGCCGACTCGTCCGGTGTTGTGCGCGGCAGCCCGATTTTCATCCAGGGCGAGTCGCAGTACCATGCCCGTGAAATCAAATACAACTTTACCACCCATAAGGGAAAAATCAGCCATGTGATTACCACGCAGGATGAGGGTTTTGTGCATGGTGAGCAGATCAAGAAGATGGACGACAACGTGGCGTTCATCAAGAAGGGAAAATACACGACCTGCGAGCTCGAGCACCCCCATTACGAAGTGGATTTTACCAAGGCGAAGTTCATCCAGCACGACAAGATCATCATAGGGCCGGCCTATCTCAGCTTCACCAATGTGCCCACGCCGATTGCCATCCCGTTCGCGTTCTTCCCGTTGGATGCCCAGCGCAAGTCCGGCTTTGTGATGCCTTCCATAGGCGAATCCTCCAATTTGGGTTTCTATTTTCAGAACCTGGGATTCTACTTTGCTATCAGCGACCATCTGGATTTGCTGCTATCTACGGACCTCTACACCCGCGGAAGCTGGGCCGTCAAAGCCAAATCCAACTATGTGTATCGTTACAAGTGCACGGGCGAGGTGGATTTGCAGTTCTCGCAGACCCGCACGGGCGACCGATTGGACTCCAGCTACCGTTGCTCCAACGACTATAAGATATATTGGGATCACAAGCAGGATGTCAAGTCGCATCCCACAACACGTTTCAACGCCCATATCGACATTGTGAGCAGCAACTATTCCAAATACAACCTGACCTCCACGAGCGATTATCTTTCCAACCAATACACTTCTTCCATCAATGTCACCACTTCGGTGAGGGATTTCTTCTTTGTGGATGCTTCGCTTTCCTATTCGCAGAACACGCGCACCCGCAATGTGAACCTCAAACTACCCGATATCAGCATGTCAGTGGTGCAGTTCTATCCTTTCCGGAAGAAAAACAAAGTGGGCTCTTTGAAATGGTACGACAACATCGCCTTGAAATGGACCTCCCAGTTTACGGGACAGATGGACACTTACGATACGCTCTTCCTCCGTCCGCAAACCTGGAACGAGATGAATTTCGGCATGATGCACAATATTCCGCTCACCATACCTATCAAGATTGCCAAAGTGGTCAACTGGAACACATCCGCCACTCTGATTGAGAAATGGTATCTCCAGTCATACACCCGCGATATGACCATTGACACGACGGGTGGGCAGGCCACCGGCGTGGTGAACAACTATTTCCACCGTGGGTTCGGAGCGTTGCATGATGTGAGTGTCTCCTCGTCGCTGACCACCAAGATATATTTCATGTACATGTTCAAGAAGGGTGGCCTGAATGCCATCCGCCACGTGATTACCCCGACGCTGAATTTCACCTACCGGCCTAATCTGGCGGGGCGCATCACGGACAAGTATCTGAATCCGTTCACGGGCGAAGAGGTGGAATATACGCTGTACGACAATGCGATTTTCGGCACGGTGACCCGCAACACGCAGGCCCTGGTGCAACTCTCCTTTGGCAACAACGTGGAAATCAAGGTGCGCTCGAAGCGCGACACGATCACCGGATTCAAGAAAATCCCCATTTTCGACAACCTCAATGTCTCCATGAACTATAATATTGCCGCCGATTCGCTGAAATGGTCGCGTTTGGCCATATCGGGCCGCAGCACGCTGTTCAAACAATTGTACTTGACGTTCAATTTCATGTTTGATCCCTACATCATCAACGAGAACGGGGTTCGGGTGAATCAGTACGAATGGAAGGTCAACCACAGGCTTTTCCGCATGTCGTCCACCGACTTCAGCATTGCACTGAACTGGCGCATCGACCAGAACACGTTCAAGCGGAAAAAGATACAGGCGGCACCGCAAGACCAGAAGAAAAAGAGCGATGACTGGCGGAAGTGGTCGTTTACTTTCAACTATACGTTCACCTACGGGCTTACGGACAACTTGGCCTATTACAGGCTGATAGACACCAACAAATATTCGCACAACATGGTGCACACCATCAACGTCCAGGGCGAGATCAACGTCACGAGAAAGTGGAGAGTGGGCTTCACCACAGGATACGATTTCGTGCAGAAGGATTTATCTTACACCTCCATAGACATCTACCGTGACATGCACTGTTGGGAGATGAGTTTCAACTGGATTCCTTTCGGCTACCGCAAGGGATGGAGTTTCACGCTCAACGTGAAGGCCGCCGTGCTGAAAGACGTGCTCAAGATTCCGTGGCACAGTGATTACCGTGATAATTTGTAGCCGTTGGCCGTTAGCCAACAGCCAATGGCCAATAGCTAATAGCCAATATTTTATAAAAAATCTTGTAAGTTTCATAATTTTTGTATATTTGCAACCTTGAATTTTTTAGGCTGAAAAATATACAAATAATTAAAAATCAAATAAATAAAAGAGAGATGAAAAACAAAGGACTGATTTTATTCTTTACAATTCTTCTTGTGCTTGTTTGTTTGTATTGTCTTTCCTTCTCCTTTGTGACTTGGAGAGTGGAGAAAAAGGCTGATACTTTCGCAAACGATCCTGCTGCAATCGAAGAGGTGAAGAAAGAGGCTCATGGTGATGTGATGTTGGAGAAGCATCTGGTTGATTCTGTGATAGAAGCCAGAACCCGCCAATACTTGACCAACATGAACGATTCCACCATTTATTTGGGCAACACCTACAAGAAATGCAAGTATAAAGAGCTGAACTTGGGCTTGGACTTGAAGGGCGGTATGAACGTCACCCTCGAGATTTCCATGCCTGACGTGGTTCAAAGTTTGGCAACCAACACGGAAGATCCGTTGTTCAAGGCTACTTTCGACAAGTCTGTCGCCGAGTACGAGAAGACCACCGGCGGTGACTTTATCGATATTTTCGTGAACAACTTCAACAAGCAGAAGGCTGCCATGAAGATGAACAACGCCAATCTGCGTACCTATTTCGGTGAGCGTTCCGGTATCAAGAATGCTTCCGATGCGCAAATCATCAGTTTCATCAAGAAGGAGTCCGGTGAGATTGTGGACCGTACGTTCAAGATTCTCCGTACCCGTATCGACCGTTTCGGTGTGGCACAGCCCAACATCCAGCTGTTGCAAGGTGGCCGTATCCTCGTGGAGCTTCCCGGTGTGAAAGAGCCCGAGCGTGTCACCGACCTGTTGAAGAGCACTGCCAAGCTGGAATTCTGGGAAGTCTATAACGAGGCTGTGGGCGGACGTTCCATCCAACAGCGTTTCGCTATTGCCGATGCTCAATTGGCACAACAGCTGAAGAACCAAAAGGACAACACGAAAGTCGAGGCTGATACCGCTGCTGTTGACAGTCTTACCGCACAACTCCCTGAAGAGGAAATTGACGAGGATGAGGAGGAGGAAATTGGCGAAGGTGCCATCCTCAGCAAGGCTGTGGCTATTCCGGGTAGCTATGTGATTGGCTATTTCAAAGAGTCCGACATGCCGAAGATCAACAGCCTGCTTCCGCAGCTCCAGAAGATTCTGGGCGACAACAGTGTCGTGTTCTACTGGGGTGCTGCTGAAAAAGATTATAACAACGCTTTCCCGTTGTATCCTTTGAAGAAGAAAAACGACCGTGTGGGACCGCTCTTGAGTTCCGAGACTATCGGAGGTGCCCGCGTGGTGCGTACTGCCCGTCAGGACGTTGACCAGAACAACCGCGTGGTTGTCAACATGTCTATGGAAGACCAGGCTGCCGACGAGTGGCGCAAGATCACGAGGGCTGCTGCTGAAAACAAAGGTGGCAAGCTGACCGCCATCGCTATCGTGCTCGACGAGTTTGTCTATTCCGCCCCGACGGTGCGTTCTGAGATCCCGAACGGTAACTCCGAGATTTCCGGTAACTTCACCATTGAAGAAGCCAAGGACCTTGCCACCGTTTTGAATTCCGGTAACCTTGAGGCTCGTGTGAACATCGTCCAATCCGAAATCGTGGGTCCTACCTTGGGTAAGGAATCCATCAAATCCGGTTTGCTCTCCTTCCTCGGCGCTTTCATCCTGGTGATTCTGTACATGTTCTTCTACTATAGCCGTGCCGGTCTTGTCGCCGACCTCGCTTTGTTCGCCAACGTGTTCTTCATCGTGGGTGTGCTCGCTTCCATGGGTGCTGTGCTCACATTGCCGGGTATCGCCGGTATCGTGTTGACCCTCGGTATGGCCGTGGATGCCAACGTGATCATCTACGAGCGCGTGCGTGAGGAAGTGCGCGCCGGAAAGGGTATCCGCGTGGCAGTGGATGAAGGTTTCAAACACTCCTATTCCGCTATCATCGACGGTAACGTCACTACCTTGATTACCGCTATCGTACTCTACATCTTCGGTTCCGGTCCTATCCAAGGTTTCGCTACCACGTTGATCATCGGTATCCTCTCCTCCTTGTTCACCGCCATTTTGGTGTCCCGTATGATTATCGAGGCCAGACTGAAGAAAGGCAAGACCCTCGAAGTTGGCAACAAGCTTACGATCAATGCGTTCATGAACACGCACATCGACTTCCTCAGCAAGAGAAAGATTTTCTACGGTCTCTCTTTGGCCATGATTATTGTTTCCGCTGTTTCCTTCGCTACACTGGGATTGAAGCCGGGTATCGACTTTACCGGAGGCCGTTGCTATGTGGTGCGCTTCGACAAGGATGTGACCACGAAGGACATCCGTCCTGCTATCATCAAAGAGTTCGGCGGCAATCCTGAGGTCAAGACCTTCGGTGGTAATGACCAGATCCGTATCATCACCAACTACAAGATTGAAAGCAATGATCCTTCTGTTGACCAACTCTGTGAGAAGAAACTGTACAATGCTTTGAAGGGTTTCTACACCAAACAGGATCTTTCCGAGTATGACTTCACACACTTGACCAACGATGTGCGTGGTATCCAGTCATCCCAGAAGATTCAGCCGACCGTGGCCCGCGAGTTGCTGCGCAACGCCATCTGGGCTGTGCTCGCCTCCTTGGTGTTGATCTTCATCTACATCGCTATCCGTTTCAAGAACTGGCAGTTCGGTATGGCCGGTGTTTTCGCTTTGTTCCACGATACGTTCCTCACAGTTGGTGTATTCTCCTTGTTCTACAAGGTGATGCCGTTCTCCATGGAGATTGACCAGAACTTCATCGCCGCTATCTTGACGGTGATCGGTTACTCCATCAACAACAACGTGGTGATCTTCGACCGTGTGCGTGAGAACCTCGCCCTCTATCCGAAACGCGAGAACTACGAGAACTTTAACAACGCCATCAACCAGACCCTCGGACGTAACGTCAATACGGCAGGTACCACTTTGGTTACCCTGTTGGTGATCTTCCTGTTCGGCGGCGAGGTGATCCAAGGCTTCGTGTTCGCTATGTTCATGGGTATTCTCTTCGGTACCTATTCCGGTATCTTGGTTTCCAACCCGTTGGCATACGACTTGCTGCGCCTCGGCGGTGGAAAGGTCAGACGTGTCAAAACGGAACTGACGAAATAATTTTCTCGTCCACAATAAAAATTAATCGGGATGGTTCTACTATCCCGATTTTTTTTTATTTTAGCACCCTCATTTTTATAAGGTAAAATATTTTAAAATATGAAGCTATATAGATTTGCATCTGTCCTTCTAACTATTTTATTGATAGCTACTTGTAGCTTGAATGCTCAAATATTGCGTGAAGCTGACAACTTGTTCCGCGATTGCCAGTATGAGAAGTCTTTGGAAGCTTACAAGAAGGGAATCAAGAAACTTTCCTCCAATAGGGTGGAAATACAGCGAGCCACTTTCAGAATCGCCGAGTGTTACCGTATCATGGGCGATCTCAAGAAGGCCGAGCAGCAGTATCTCAGATTGGAGAAGAAGAACTATCAGAAGGACAACCCCATTATCCTGTATCATTTGGGCAATATCTATAACTTGCGCGGTGATTACGACCAGGCTTTGTCGTATTACAACAAGTACAAGAAACGTGCTGCAGATGATGCGCGTGCCGACACCGCTATTGCTGGCTGCCAGAATGCCAAGATGTGGTTGGAGAATCCCACTCGCTACGAGGTGGAGAACTTCAAGAAATTCAATACGCGCGATGATGAATGGGCACCGCGCTGGGGTAACAACGAAAAGCGCAATTCTATCATCTTTACATCCAACCGTGAAGGATCCGCCGGCAAAGGCACCGACCAGTGGACGGGCGTTTCGTTCTCTGATATCTATGTGTCCAACAAACCCAAGAGCAAGAACACGGATTGGCCCGGTGAGTGGTCGCCGGTGAAGTCTTACGACCAGGGCGGTGTGCTCAACTCCGAAGTCAACGAGGGCGAGGCCAGCTGCAACCGCAAGGGCACGGTGCTCTATTTCACCAAATGTCCGCAGGACAAGAAGAAAGTGCAGGGTTGCTACATTTACAAATCGTTGAAGAAAGGTAATTCCTGGGGCGAACCCGAACTCGTCTTCCTGGGCGACTCCGCGTACAACTATGTACATCCTTTCATCAGCGATGATGAGTTGACCATCTATTTCGCTTCCAACATGCCCGGTGGCGAAGGTGGCTATGACATCTACAAAGCTACTCGTGCAAAAAAATCCGCCAAATTTTCCAATATTACGAACTTGGGTAAGAATGTGAATACCGCTGGTCAGGAAGTCTTCCCTTGTATGCGCAATGAGGAGGAGTTCTATTTTTCTTCTGACGGACACCCCGGCATGGGCGGTCTGGATATCTTCCTTTCCCGCATCGACAAAAACGGTAACTTCGGTCCTGCCGAGAATATGATGTCCCCCATCAATTCCGCTGGTGATGACATTGGTATCATGTTTGATGAGAATGAAGCTATCGACCCGCAGTCGCAGTCACCGTACATGGCCAAGGGTTATTTCTCCTCCAATCGTGCTGGTGGCAAGGGCGGCGACGACATCTACTATTTCTTGCTTCGTCCGATTGTCTATACGCTTTCCGGTAAGATCAGAGACAAGAACAATGGCCAGTATATGGATGCTGTGGATGTCGAGATTGTCGGCTCTGACGGCACCTCCTACAAGACCACCACGGATGTGAAGGGTTATTATCATTTCGACAAGGCCAAAATTTTGGGAGCCACCACGTATGATATCAAAGTGGCTAAGAAGGGCTATTGGGAAAGTGGCAACACGGCCAAGATTACGACCATCGGCATTATGGAGAATACGGACTTTACACAGGATTTCGTGTTGGAGCCCATTCCAAAGGAGCCTATCCTGCTGCCTGAGATTCTGTATGATCTTGCCAAGTGGGACCTCAAGCCGCAATATCAGGACTCTTTGATGTACCTTTATAATATTATGGTAAAGAACCCGACGATTGTGATTGAGTTGCGTTCCCACACCGACTCCCGTGATACGGAGGAGAAGAATGATATCTTGTCCCAGAACCGTGCTCAATCCTGCGTCGATTTCCTGATTTCCAAGGGTATTGCTGCCGACCGTATCGTGCCGAAAGGCTATGGCGAGCGCGTGCCTCGTAAACTGGAGAAGGATATGTACTCCACTTATAACGGCAAACGCTACTTCTTCCCGAAAGGCACGTACCTGACAGAAGAATTCTGCGAATCCCAGCCTACCAAGAACGAGAAAGAGGCCGCTCACGCTCTGAACCGTCGTACCGAGTTCTTGATTCTGCGTGACGACTATGTGCCGCATGATGATTCAGTTGGTACAGCCGGTGGAGCCAGCACCATTGCTGTCATCCAACAGCGCACCGTGCCTGTAACCATCAACGGTGAGGACGTGTTGGGTACCTGTTTCGCCAACAGCAAGTCCATGAACTTCCTTATCGGAAACAACAGTGACGAGATTTTCATGAACTATGCAGACGCCACCCGTTTCTTGAAAGAGAGTATCATCAAGGTGAACGATTTCGAGGATAAGGCCGGTGCCATCAAGCAAGAGGACGGCAGTATTATCGAGAACTCCGTGCTCTATCTTGAAGAACTCCGTGTGGGTGACGATTACGAAGAGAATGTGAAGGTCACGGTGAAGAAAGGCCTCGCAGCTCCGTTTGTGATTGGCAGCGGTTTCATTGAGGAGAATTGGGGCTCATACACCATTGACAAGGAAAAGAATCTGTTGAAATTCAACAAATAAAAACAACGGCGGCCAATTGGCCGCCGTTTTGCTTTATAGGACTTTGTGAATTATTTGCGTAGCTCGAAGTTGCTGCCCAGGTACACTTTCTTGACCATGGGGTCGGAGGCCAGTTCCTCGGCGGTGCCGGATTTGAGCACCTTTCCTTCGAAGAGGAGGTATGCTCGGTCGGTGATGGAGAGGGTCTCGTGCACGTTATGGTCGGTGATGACAATGCCGATGTTTTTGTCCTTGAGTTTGGCCACGATGCCCTGGATGTCCTCCACGGCGATGGGATCGACGCCGGCGAACGGCTCGTCCAGCAGAATGAATCTGGGGTCGGAGGCCAGGCAGCGGGCGATTTCCACCCTGCGTCGTTCGCCGCCGGAGAGGTTGTTGCCTTTGTTGTGGCGCACCTTCTGTATGTTGAATTCGGCAATGAGGCTCTCTAACTTGTCGCGTTGTTCTTCTTTGCTCTTCCCGCTGAACTGCAGGATGGCTTTGATGTTGTCCTCCACGGTGAGGTGGCGGAACACGGAGGCCTCTTGCGGCAGGTAGGCGATGCCCATCTGCGCGCGCTTGTACATGGGCAGCTCGGTGATGTCCTGGTCATTGAGGAATATCTTGCCCGCAAAGGGTTTGATAAGTCCCACAATCATGTAGAAAGAGGTGGTCTTGCCGGCGCCATTGGGTCCAAGCAGTCCCACAATCTCCCCTTGGTGGAAATTGATGGACACGTCATTCACCACCGTGCGGCTCTTGTATTTTTTGGTTAATCCTTCTGTCCTTATGATGAAATTTTCCATATTACATCCTTTCCGTCATTTCCTTGAGTTTGGCAAGACCTTTGTTCATGGCTTGCTCTATCGGCGTTTTGATCATGGCCTGCATGAAGAAGGGGGCGTTGGCATCAGCCTCGATCTGTACCTGACACTGGTCGCCCATGTCCTCAATGTGGAATGTGGCATCGGCAGAGATGCCTTTGTCAGTGCTTATCTGATAGACAATGCGGGAGAAAGGTGTCTGGTCGGTCAGCATCATGCTGCATGTTATCATGTTGGCAATGGTGAACTGGCAGCCGTTCTCCAGATTTTTCCAGTCGGACACTTGCGGTATAGAAGGCACCTGACCGGTCTTCGCAAATCCGATCAGGATGTTGAAGACTTTCTCCGGTGTACAGGCGAAGGTTTCTTTGTTGCTGTTGACTTTCATAGATTATTTTTATAGCCTGCAAAGATAATTCTTTTTTTGTACTTTTGCGTTTTCAATACAGTATTAACTAAAATCTCAATTACTATGAAAAAGTTTTTACAAGAGTTTAAGGATTTTGCCATGAAGGGCAATGTCATGGATATGGCCATCGGTGTAATCATCGGCGGTGCATTCGGCAAGATAGTCACCTCTTTGGTGAACGACATTCTGATGCCGTTGGTCGGTGCTCTGATCGGCAATGTGGATTTCACGACTTTGTCGGCCACCTTGCGTGCCCCGAAGTTGGGCGAGGGCGGAGAAGTGATCAAGGAGGCTGTCACGTTGCACTATGGTAACTTCATCCAGACCACAGTGGACTTCATTATCATAGCCTTCTGTATCTTCGGTGTGATCAAGCTCATCAACAAGGCTACGTCATTGGCCAAGAAGAAAGCGGAAGAGGCTCCGGCACCGGCTCCCGAACCGACGAAGGAGGAAGTACTCCTCACCGAAATCCGCGATATTCTCAAGCAGAAATAATCGCGATTCGCATAGAAAAAGGGAGAAGTCAAACGACTTCTCCTTTTTTTTGTGGCATTGTCCCTTATAGTCTTGTGTTAGCCTTGGTTTCAGCAGATTATTTTGCATCAGCTGTAGCCATCCTGTTCCGCGGTGAGCAGATTCGTTGCTTCGTGGCAGGTGAGTCCCGCACCGCGGAGTTTCTTCGGATGCGACTATCCTCCCCTACACTGCGCGCTATCGCGCTTGTGCGGGGTTACTAGAATGTGGTCTCTTCGAGACCGTTATGGAAGATTGCGCTCTCCCGCCGCGAAAGCCACACACTGTAAATAGTGAAATCTGATGGGATTGCAAGAGTAAAAGGGAAAAACATTATCTTTGCAGCACTAATCGGTTTTTATGGTCAAATTTAGCATGCTATAAATAATGAAATTTCAGAATGTACACATCATTGACGATACATTAGATGCTCTCGCCAATTTGGTAGTAGAGAACGGCCTCATTCAGGAAATAGAGATTTTGGACGGGCGCCCTGATCCCGCGCAGCCGGTCCTTTTGCCGGCCTTCACTGACTTGCATGCACACTTCCGCGATCCCGGATTTACCTACAAGGAGGACGTGGTGTCGGGCAGCAGGGCGGCGGTGCGCGGCGGCTACACGGCCGTGAACCTGATGCCCAATACGCTTCCTGTAGTCAGCAGCGTGGCGCAGGCCCGCGAGGTGGAGGACCGCATTGCTGCCCTCAACATCATCCATGCCAACCAGGTGGTGAGCATGACCCTCAACGAGCAGGGGCAGGACTGCTCGCACCTCCGGAGCATCCCCGCCGGCACCATTCCCTTTGTTTCCGACGACGGCAAGGGAGTGAACCGCGACGACGTGATGGAGGAGATTTTCAATATCTGCAAGGAGAAAGACTTCCTCATCATGGCGCATGAGGAGGACGCCCGCTACAGTCCACAGGACCTGCGCATGGCCGAGAATGCCATGACGTTCCGCGATTTGAAACTATGCGAGAAGACGGGCGGCAGCATCCATTTCTGCCATGTGAGCACGATAGAGGCAATTACGGCTATTGCTGAAGCAAAGGCCAAGGGCTTGCGCGTGTCTTGCGAAGTGTGCCCGCACCATATCTATTTCAACGCCGAGCAGGCCAACTATTATCGTGTGGCGCCGCCATTCCGCAAGGATGAGGATATCGAAGCTCTTATCAAAGGTATGCAAGACGGCACTGTGGATGCCATCAGCACAGACCACGCGCCGCACACGCCCGAGGACAAGGCCAACGGAGCCAACGGCATCTCCGGCATTGAAACGGCATTCGCGCTCTGCTACACCAAACTGGTGCGTGGCGGCCATCTGACCCTGAACCAGCTGGTGAAGCTCATGTCCACCACGCCTTCGGCCATGATGCGCCTGAACAAAGGTGCGTTCAAGGTGGGCATGAAGGCCGATTTTGTGAAAGTGGATTTGAACGAGCCTTACATCATCCGGGCTGAGGAGTTTGCCTCCAGGGGCAAGAATACGCCATTTGAAGGTCAGCAGGTGTGGGGCAATGTGCTTGAAACTATTCGAGAAGGACAAACTGTCTATCAAGCATAGTCATGGAAACCAAACGGGAGACTTTTCACGACCATCCGGTCTATTCGCTGTCGGAAATTGCGTTCAGTCTGCACAAGGTGGTGGAGCGCACCTATCCGCAGCCCTATTTCATCAAGGCGGAGATCTTGAAACTCAACTTCTATCCCCATAGCGGACATTGCTACCCGGAGTTGGTGGAGAAGGAGGGCAACGCCATCAAGGCCGAAATGCGCGCCATCATCTGGGCGGCCAACTACCAGCGCATTAACGACCGGTTTGTCCAAATAACCGGCAACCCGCTTAAAGAGAACATCAGCATTTTGTGTCTGGCCCGCATCGAATTCAGCCCGAAACACGGGTTGGCCTTGCATATTGAAGACATAGAACCCACTTACACGTTGGGCGAGATGGTGAAGAATCGCAATGCGGTTATCGAGCGGTTGAAGAAGGAGGGTGTGTTTACGGCCAACAAGCGGCTGGAGATGCCACTATTGCCCAAGCGCATTGCCGTGATTTCGGTGGAGACCAGCAAAGGATATAGCGACTTTATCACCACGTTGAATGGCAACCGCTACGGCTATCGTTTTGTTACGGAGCTGTTTCCGTCCATTCTGCAGGGCGACAAGGCCATTGTGGGTATCACGGGCCGCTTGGCAGAGATAGAGATGCGGCAGCAGGAGTTCGACTGTGTGGTGATTGTGCGCGGTGGTGGCGGCGATGTGGGCCTCAGCTGCTATGACGAGTATGAGATGGCACATCGCGTGGCCACATTCCCATTGCCTGTGCTAACGGGCATCGGGCATTCTACCAATCTCAGTGTCACGGATATGGTGGCGCACACCTACAACATCACGCCCACGGATGTTGCTTTCGCGCTCATCGGCTATTTCCAGACCTTCGATGAGAAGGTGCAGGAGTGCCAGGGCCGTATAGTGGAGGTTTCCAGACGGCTGTTAGTGGATGAACAGGCCAAGTTGTTGCGGATGACGGAGGCGGTTCGCATGTTGCCTGTCGTGCGCCTGACCGAGCAGCAGGGCAGGGTAGGGGTGATGGAAGAAAAGGTGCGGCTGCTACATCCCGACAATATTCTCAAGCGTGGATTCAGTATCACGCGGCATAACGGCAAGGTCATCACCAACGCGAAGACCCTCAAGTCTGGCGACGAATTGCGAACACAGGTGTACGAGGGCGAGGTGACGAGCGTGGTGAAGGGTTGAATGGACTCTACGTGCTCAACGCCACTGTGCTCTGCTTGGGTGAAAACAAAGTTGTCTATACGACCTCATGCGCATTTCTAGTATCCATGGCATTTTTTTGTGTTCTTCGTTTTTGAATCAGGATTTTTATGCTATCTTTGCGCCTCAAAAATTTTACAAGAATGAAAAAGTTTACCTGTTTCTTTATGCTGGTGGCACTGATATGCTCGTGTGCCTTTGTGTTTGCCCAAAGTGTCTCCAAGTCGGAGGCTGATATGGTGGCATCCCGTTTCGTTGCGGAGAAATATATTGCCATGTCCAAGGCTCCGGTGGAGGTTCGCCTTCAGGAGACGATTGCAGACGAGAGTATGACATACATGTATCGTTATGACATCGGTGACAAGGGCTTTGTCGTGGTGTCGGCCTCCAAGGCTGTGCCTACGGTTTTGGCCTATTCGTTGGATCAGAATTTTGAGATGATTCCGCCCGTGCGCGACCTTTTTGAACTTTACAAGAATGAGATTCGCAGTGCGGAGACGGCCAAACTGCTTCCCACTGCCAAGGCAGCTGCCCAGTGGGCTCATTATTCGGCCGATGAGTTCGTGCCCAATCCGCCGAAGGGCAATGTGAACAACTATTTGTTGACCACTCTATGGAATCAGAACAAGTATTACAACACCTACTGTCCTTGGGACGCTGCTGCCGGTTCCTATTACGATTACCGCGTGCCCAACGGCTGTGTGGCCCTGGCTTGCGCCCAGATTATGAACTATCACCATTATCCGAAATCCGGCACGGGTGCTATCAGCTATATTCCGCTAGGATATCCGGCCCAAACGGTTGTCTTTCCGCGCCATACGTATCATTGGGAGACCATGTATGACGAGCCGTTGAGCTATGCCAATGAGATTGCCAAGTTGGCCTACCATATCGGTGTGGCAATCCAAATGAACTATTCGGCTGATGGCTCCGGCGCAGCTACGGAGAGGGCCAAGGATAAATTGAGGGAGACTTTCCACTATGATCCCAGCATTACCTCTTATTACAGAAGCAGCTATCCTGATTCGGCTGCGCTGGCGGAATATGTGGCTGCCTTGAAAGAACAGATAGATTTGAAACGTCCCGTCTATTATGCAGGCTGTAGTCAGTCATCATGCCATGCATACGTGTTGGACGGTTATGATAATGAGGAGAAATTCCACTTGAACTATGGCTGGGGCGGTGCTTCCAATGGTTTCTACGAAATGGATAATTTCACTTCCGGTTATACACATTGGGATTGGAATTTTTCTGGAGAAGCCATTATGAATATTTTTCCGGCACGGTCTGTTCCCGATGAGTATTGCCAAGGTCTCAAGAGATTGACCGCTTCCTTTGGCTATGTTTTGGATGGCTCTCCCACGGCAAAACCGTATCAGGCCAACCCCGACTGCTCATGGATGGTAGCAACCCCGGAAGCCCGGGCTTATCGTTTCACCTTTGACCGTCTTGATCTGAACCCGGATGTGGATTTTGTGACCATCTATAACGGCCCGACCGTGGAGTCTGGTGTCAAAGCCACGTTCACGGGCACAAATCCTCCCACCAATGAAATTGTAGTGGTCGCCGATAGTGTCCTGATTACCTTCACTTCCACTGGTGACGGCCCTGAAACCAACACGGATTATTACGGCTTCCAGATGCAGTATTACACCACACTGAATGCCCAGACTTGTCAGGAATATGGTAGCATGAACGACTGGACGGGCGTGATTTCGGATGGTTCTGAAGAGGGTACGGACTATCGCCCGCAAACCAACTGCAACTGGACCATCTCTTTGAATTTCATCTCCGGTTTCTCCATTGCTTTCCCGAAGTTCGATCTCGGTTATGGTGACTTTGTGGATGTCTATAATGCCACCACGACTCCGCATACGTTGTACAAACGTTACGACATATACAACCCGCCTACAGGTGTTGATATGGTGAACTTCAACAAGATGCGTGTCAACTTCGTGTCCGACAACTGGGATCAGGGCAATGGCTTCAATTTGCAGTATTATGCCCAGGTCGGCGTTGATAACTACAGCGGTCTGGAAGACATGTCGGTCTATCCGAATCCTGCCACCGACAATCTGTTCTTGAAGTTTTCTTTACAGAACGAAGGCAAGATTGTGGTGAAAATGCTGGATATGGCTGGCAAGACGGTGCTGGTGGATGCTTTTGAAGGTATTGTGGGTGAGAATCAGCACACGATGAATGTTTCCAATGTGAAGAGCGGATTGTATGTCCTGCAGATAGAGACCGGCAATGGCAAAGCCATCCAGAAGGTATTAGTTCAATAACAGAAATTTTCAGCTCTGATGTTTCAGCGTTTGATATCGAGTTGCGTCAAACTGGTGCAACGTTACCTTCCTGAGCCATTTGTTTTTGCCATCCTCCTGACGTTCATTGCGGCGTTCATTGCGATGCCCTTGTGTCACCAGACTCCTGTGGAGGTGGTGGAGCATTGGGGCAATGGCGTGTGGGGGTTGTTGGCGTTTTCCATGCAGATGGCCTTGGTGCTCGTGTGTGGCTCCACGCTGGCAGCGGCTCCGGTGGTGAAGAAGGGAATCAGTGCGCTGGCCTCCTTGCCCAAGACCCCGACGGCAGCCATCGCGCTGGTGACGGGAGTCTCCGCCATCGCCTGCTGGCTCAACTGGGGCTTCGGACTCATTGTGGGTGTCATCTTCGCCAAAGAGATTGCGCGGAAGCTGCCGGCGGTGGACTATCGCCTGCTGATTGCCTCTGCGTACAGTGGCTTTGTGGTGTGGCATGCGGGCCTCTCGGGCTCCATCCCGCTCACCATGGCCACGCCCGGCGATGCGCTGTCCAAAGCCACCAACGGAGCACTCACCCAGCCCGTGCCGATTTCGCAGACTATCCTGGACCCTCATAACTTGGTGATGGTCCTGTTGGTCATTATTGCCTTGGTGCTGGTGAATGCCAAAATGCATCCCAAGAAAGATGTGGTGGTCGTGGATCCGGCCTTGCTGGCGGAGGATGAGCCCGCGCGCGAGACTCATCGCGACACGCCGGCAGAGAAGATGGAAAGCAGCCGCATTTTGGCCTACATCGTGGCCGCTCTTGGCCTCGCTTATCTCGTCATCAAACTCTTCTTCCGGGGCGGTTCGCTGGAATTGAACTCAGTCATCATGCTGTTCCTGTTTACGGGTGTCATCCTGCACGGCACGCCGATTTCGTACGTGCGCGCTTTCACGAAGGCGGCTACGGGCGCGGCGGGCATCCTGCTGCAGTTCCCGTTCTATGCAGGCATCATGGGTATCATCACGGGTGTCGGGCATTCCGGCATCTGCTTTGGCACGGTCATCAGCGATGCGTGCATCTCCATATCGAATCCCACTACTTATCCGCTGCTTACGTTCCTGTGCGCCGCAGTGCTCAACTTGTTTGTACCGTCGGGTGGCGGTCACTGGGCCATCCAAGCACCTATCATGTTTGCTGCCGGCGCCAACCTTGGCGTGGATCCCGGCCTTACGGGCACGGCCATTGCGTGGGGTGATGCTTGGACCAACCTCATACAACCTTTCTGGGCGATCCCGGCCTTGGCCATCGCCAAACTCAATGCAAAAGATATCATGGGCTTCTGCCTCATCGACCTGTTCGTCACAGGCATTATTATTTGCGGTGGACTGCTGGTGTGGGCAATGTGATGTTGAGTTTAGAGTTGAGAGAGGAGAGTTTAGAGTAGTTTTATCTCTAAACTCTAAACCATAAACTCTAAACTTTTATCTCGTGAACACGTACTGCAAGATATTCGCGCCCATCTGCAGGGCTTTGGTGCGGGTGGCTTCCGAGTCCTTGTGCACGATGTAGTCTTCCCAGCCATCGCCTAAGTCGCATTCGTAAGTGAAAAGGAATACCATGCGTCCCTCCCAGAAGATGGCAAAGGCTTGTGGCGGTTTGTTGTCGTGCTCGTGAATTTTGGGCAGGCCATTGGGAAAGTTGTATTTCTGGTGGAAAATGGGATGGTTGAATGGCAATTCTACAAATTCTGCTTCAGGAAAAACTTTTTTCATCTCTCTGCGGATGAAAGTATTCATGCCATAGTTGTCATCAGCGTGCAGGAAGCCGCCGGAGATCAGATACGTGCGCAGATTGCTCACCTCTGCGTCGCTGAACACGATGTTGCCGTGGCCAGTCATGTGCACAAAGGGGTACTGGAAAATGTCGGCACTGCCCACTTCCACGGTTGCAGGCTTGGGGTCCAGCGCCATGCCCAGATTGGCGTTGCAGAACTTGATGAGGTTGGGCAGCGATGTCGGATTCACGTACCAGTCGCCACCGCCATTGTACTTCAACAGGGCAATCTGCTGCGCCGGCGCCAAAAGGCAAAGTGCGCAGAATAAAGTTATCAGGAGTTGTCGTTTGATATTCATCATGCTGATGTTTCAAATATGAGTTTCTGTTCGCAAAAATACATTTTTTACTGGAAGGGGGACTTACCCCTCGTTGTATGGGGCGCGGTCCTCTGCAGCGTAATCCGCATGGCTGGAGGCATCGTTGTCAACGGGAATGCTGTTTTCATAAAGGAACTCGGGTGCGAAATCAACGCCATTGTACCATTCCAAAGTCCAAGGTGTTAGTGCAAACTGTATGAATTTTTTTTTGTCACGGAGTTCATCGAAAAATTTGCCGTGCAAAAAAGGCTCGAAATTCACCAAACGAACATCTCCGTTGCTGAACTCAAGTTTCATCACATAGTCGTGCAGATATTCCACATCCACTACTCGCATCAGTCCGAAATCTTCCATAATCATTATATTAAAGGTTCAATAGGCAATGGTTCTTGCCCATTTTTCAAGCGATTCCAGTTTTCCATAATTTCATCTTTGTGCAGGTCCATCCATTCAAATACTTTAATAAGTTCTTTACGTGACATTTGCCCTGTTACGACACTATTTTTAATGGAGATAACAGCACGTTTGTTTCCGTATCTCACATGGAAATGTGGCGGATTGTGGTCGTCTGCAAACATCAAGATGATAATACCATAGAATCTACTGACTTCGGGCATATTTGTTTTCATTTAAATCAGCCGCAAAGATACATCTTTTTTAATATCCCCCATTCCACTTTCTCAGGAACCATTCAATGCCCAGCAGCAACACGATGGCAGCGAGATACCAGGGCGAGTTGAGCAGCATGGTGTATTTCTTTTTGTAGCTTGATATGGATTTGATGTTGTCGTTGGCTTTGATCTCTTTGGCCACTTTCTGCATCTCATTGCGGGTGAAGAACTTGCCCTTGGTGGCGCTGGAGATGCTCTTCAGCAGGTCGTGGTCTGCAATCAGGTTGGCGGTTTCCAGCATGATTTCCTGGATGGAGAAGCGTCCGCTCTTCTCGAAACGTTTGCCGCCCACTTGGGTGGTGGCGGTCCAGGAGTAGCTGCCCACAGGGAGTTCGCCCATGTTCAGGTAGTAGCCTTTGTTCTGCTTTGAGAACTGGGCCTCGTAGGTGGTGTCGCCGCTGCCCTTGATGACCATCTTGATGTCAGGCTCGTTGATGAGCTCGTAGCTGTCGTTGAACAGCTCTGCCGAGAACTCCACGGGGGCATTCTCCGCGAACACGTCCGCGTGGCGCACGCGGAACTGGCTCTTGTCACCCTTGGCGGCAAGATACAATGCGATTTTATCGATGATCTCGTTGAAGGCGGTGTGGTTTTCAGCGTACAGGTAGTTGTACAGTTTCCACTGCCAGAAGCCCGTGCCAGTGATGATGCCCGTCTTGGCTCCGTTCTGCTGGTTGAATACCACTAGCGGGTATTTGGTTTCCACGCCGCTGATCTTCTGGTACATGAAGACGTTGGCGGATACGCCGGTCTTGTATGTTCCGAAGATGGTTTTGATGGGTGGGTATTTGGGGAGCATCCGCTGTGCCTCTTCCGAGAAAGTGAATGAGGTGAAATTCTCGTTGTAAAGCGGCATCGCGTTGTTGGTCAGGTTCTTGCTTTGGCCAATCGTCAGTCCCGTGTTGAGCGTGTTGAAATTGTTGAGGTCCGTTTGCGTGCCGATGATGTAGAGCGCGGAAGTGCCCGACTTGCGGATTTGGGAGATGAGGTTGGAGGCGGTGTTCGCCTTGGAGGGCAACTGATGTAGCACAATGAGACTATAATCAGAGGGATTGCCCTTGAATTCGCTTGCCGGTGATACTTCAACGTCGTAGTTGTCGGTCAGTGCAAGTGCCTCGTTCAGAGCAGCCACATCAGGGTGGGGCGAGTTATAGACGATGGCAATCTTGTCTTTGGATTCGATTACTTCGACGTAAAAGTGCACGTGGTTGTTCTTGTGCGTCACTTCGCCATCCAGTTCGGTGAGGTCCGCGCGGTAGTGATGAATCCCCGTGCTCTGTGCCTCCAAGCTCAGCTTGACGGTTTCAAAGTAACGGTTTCCGCTGAAAGAGATGTTCTTGTGCAGAATCTCCTTGTCGCCTTCCATCACGGTGAGCTCAGCCTGTTTGCCCGACAGCCGGTTGGCGTTGATTTTCAACTCCACAGGAAACATGTTGCCTTTGAATGCCTGCTTGTTGTGTACGACGTCGGAGAAGAAGAGGTCGGTGGTGAGTTCGGTGTTGCCTAATCCCACGGTGTAAACGGGGAAGTTGGCTTCGGAGGCCTTGTAGTAGGGACTTGCCCCAGTATTGTAGATGCCGTCGGTCAGCAAAACCATCGCGCCGATGTTCTGGTTGGCGTAGAGACGGTTGGTAATGTCGAAGATGGAGGCAAGATTGGTTGATTTTTCCGAGAAATCAAGGTTCAGCGCCTCGTCGTTGCCCAACATCCGGGCCTCATCACCAATGACAAAGGTCTTGATTTCGTATTTGTTGCCCAACTCCGTTGCCAGCTGTTGGACCGCCTTGGGGTATTCGTTGATGTAATAGGCCGAATCCTTGTTGGAACGGAGCGACTCGCTGTTGTCGATGGCCAGCAGGATGACGGGATGGTCGGTCTGCTTGACAATCAGTTTCAGCATGGGGCCCAGCAGCAGGAAGGCGAGCAGCGACATGGCCAGACCGCGCAGGGAGGCCATGATGATGCGATGCTTCTTCTCAAAGATGATGTTGTTGTTTTTGTAGTACAAGAAGAAAGCGTACCCCACGCCCAATAGCAGGACGAGCGGCAGAAGCCAGAGTGAGTATTTGGTGAGAAGAGCCATGGGAGCGGATTATAATGCTTTGAAACCGATGATTTCACGTACATCCTGGATGGTCTTGGACGCGCTTTCGCGGGCTCTTTCGGCACCCTCGCGCGCCACTTTGCTGATGAAGTCGTTCTTGGAACGGAGCTCCAGGATGCGCTCGTAGATAGGCTGAGTGAAAGCAATCATATCGGCGGCTAACTGTTTTTTCATGTCACCGTAGCGAATCTGGCAGGCCTGGTATTGATCTTCGAAGTATTGCACGGTGTCGGGGGTGGAGACGGCTTTCATCAGGCTGAAGAGGTTCTCCACGGCCTGCGACTTAGGCTGGCCGGGCTCTGTAGGGCCGCTGTCAGAAACGGCACGCATGATTTTCTTGCGCACCACCTCGGGTGTGTCCGACAGGTAGATGCAGGAGCCTTCGTTGTCGGATTTAGACATCTTGGTAGAGCCGTCCAGTCCGGGTATCTTGATGAGCTCGTTGCCGAAGTTATAGGCCACGGGCAGTTTGAAGTATTCGTGTTGGTAGATGCGGTTGAAGCGCTGCGCGAAGTCGCGGGTCATCTCCAGATGTTGTTCCTGGTCCTTGCCCACGGGCACTTTGTCGGCGCGGTGCAGCAGGATGTCGGCGGCCATGAGCACGGGGTAGTTGAGCAGTCCGGCGTTCACGTTGTTGGGCTGGCGGCGCACCTTCTCCTTGAAGGAGGCCACGCGCTGCAGCTCGCCCACATAGACGTTCATGGAGAGCAGCAGGCTCAGCTCGCACACCTGCGGCACGTCGCTTTGCACGTAGATGGTGGCTTTCTCAGGGTCCAGGCCTGCGGCGATGTAGTCGATGAGCACATTGCGCACGTTGGTGCCAAGGTCGGAAGGGGTGGGGTGCGTGGTGAGGGAATGGTAATCCGCGATGAAGAAGAAGCATTTGTTCTCGTTCTGCATCTTGATGAAATTCCGCAACGCGCCGAAATAATTGCCTAAATGTAAAAATCCCGTTGGCCGAATGCCGCTGACAACTGTATCCATGTTATAAAGGTTTAGAGATTATAGATGAGAGATTAGAGATTATCGAGAATAGATTGTCTTTCATCTCTAATCCATAATCTCTCATCGTTTATGGGTTGCAAAAATACAAAAATAATCCGCTTTTTTCCATTGATGTCTTCCAACGACTGGAAATCATTATAGCCCTGAGATAAAAACAATCTCTCCAGTTCTTCATGATATCCCTCAAATGTCTCGGCGAAGAGGGAACCTTGAGGGTTTAGACATTTTGTTCCAATTAGTGCCAGCGCTTCGTAGAACAGCAAGGGTTGGTCATCGGGCACGAACAGTGCGCTGTGCGGTTCGTGCGCCACCACGTTGGGGTGCATGGTGCTCCGCAGCGCGGCAGGGATGTACGGCGGGTTGCTCACGAGGATGTCGAAATGCGTGTCGCCAAAAGGCAAGTGTGCCGTGTCCAGCATGTCGTGCTGTGCAAAAGTTATCGCCACTTGGTTAGCCTTTGCGTTGGCGCGCGCGATAGACAAGGCAGCCTCCGAGATGTCCGTGGCGAACATTTCCGCCTGCGGCAGATGCTTGGCCAGTGCGATGGCGATGCAGCCGCTGCCGGTGCCCACGTCCCAGATGCGCAGGGTGGGGGAGTGTCGGTGCTGTCGCACGATGAGATTGACCAGTTCCTCGGTCTCCGGCCGCGGTATCAGCACGTCGGGGGACACCTTGAATGTGAGCCCGTAGAACTCCGCTTCGCCTAACACATATTGCAGTGGAGTGCCCTGTTGCAACAGGAGCAGTTCGTCGTTAAACTGCCCAATCAGAGGAGATGGGAGAGTATCGTTGCCCCGGAGCACCAACTCGTGCGCCGGCAGGTGCAGGCGTGCTTGCAGGTACGCCTTTGCGACGGCAGCCGCCTCATGAACATCATAAAGCGGCTGCAGCGTATCGGTGATATGTCTCGTGTATTCGCGGATGGTCATCTACTTGCGTGCGGCTGCCGGAAAATCGCGCCATGCCCATTTATCTACCACCATACCCTTGTTGAACAGGATAATACCCGGGTTGGAACGCACGGCGTCGCGCACCATGAACGGTCCTTTCACAGGATCAATGGGATTGTGAAAGACAGGGAAGTCAATGGCGTTCTCTTCCACGAATTTGGTGATCTCTTCTTCGGAAGAATTGGAAACGGCCACAAAGTCGATGCCTTTTTCCATACAGTCGGCAGCCAGCTTCTTGGCTTTTTCAACACCCTTCAGGTTGGTCTCTTTCAAGTCGTGCATGTAGAGCACGTACAAGTCTTGGTCGTTGTCCTTGCTGATCAGCTCAAAGGCATGGTCGGCACCATTCTCGTCCAGCATATTGAAACCGTCGATCTTGGCACGCACAATGTCTTTGATGACACTGTCCTTACGATCCACATAGTCGAAATTCTCGTAGAAATCGTCCTCTTTCGCCATCAACTCATCCTGTGTCAGCGTTACTTCTTGACCATCGGCTTTGTTTTTGTATATGAACAGCACCTCTTTCTGGGCGGGTTGCTCAATGAAGACCGTCACATCTTTGCCTTTCTTCCAATCGGTGAAGTCGATGGCGGGCAAATGGCGAATGCAATACAGTTGGAATACCACTGCAATCAGCGCGAAGATGCCGATGAGCAGCCATTGTCCCCATGAGCTGACACGGCTGGCGGGGATTTTCTTCCGGTTGGCAAAAACGATGATGGTCGGGATGATGAGCACCACATTCTTCAAGAAGGTCTGCATGTTGGACATCTTCACAGCCTGCCCGAAACAACCGCAGTCTTTCACCACGCCGAAATCGTGGATGCCATGCACTTCCAGATATTCAGCCACAGCCAACCACAGGGTGAGGAAGAAGAAGAAAGTCATGAAAAGCAGGTAACCCCAGGTGGTCAGCAAGGGTTTGATGCGGAACAGCATCATGCATCCGAGGATGAACTCGCACGCTATGGCGCACACGGCGGCAAACTGTGCTAATGGATGCAGGAATCCCATGCCGAACGACACAAAATAGTCGTTCATGGTAATGCCGAAGTTGACCGGGTCCACCGCTTTGGTGAAACTGGAAAACAGGAACAACCCCGCCAACAAAATGCGGATAATCATCAACCATACAGGCTCTTTACTTTTCATAATCTTCTAATCCCTAATCTATTAATCTTTTAATCTATTAATCTTTTAATCTATTAATCTATTAATCTATTAATCTTTTACTCCTCCCCTCATTTCCTCCTCTACTCCTCTTTCTCTATCACCAACCTTATCAACGCAAACATCGAATAGTTGATGATGTCGTAATAGTTGGCATCCAAACCTTCCGAGATGATGGTGTTGCCGTTGTGGTCCTCGATGGACTTGATGCGGAACAGTTTCATCAGGATAATGTCGTCCAGCGAGCTGATACGCATCTGGCGCCATGCCTCGTCGTAGTCGTGGTTCTTGTTCATCATCAGGTCTTTGGCCGCCGTGATGTATTTCTTGTACAATTCCACAGCCTTCTCTGGTGCCATCTCAATCTCTTCCGCAGAGTTTGCCACACCCACCTCTAGCTGGATCAGGGCCATGACCGAGTAGTTGACGATGCCGATGAACTCTGGGATGATGCCTTCGGCAACCTTGGCTTCGCCTTTTTCCTGGATACTGCGAATCCGATTGGCTTTGATGTAGATTTGGTCGGTCAGCGACGGGGTGCGCAGAATGCGCCACGCCGTGCCATAGTCGATAGCCTTCTTGGAGAAGATGTCCAGACACTGCCGGATCACCTCATCATATTGTTCGGAAGTGTTTGCCATTATTGCTTGATGAATTTGGAAGTCTTGGTTTGTTTATTGACCAGTTGGGTCTTGATGAAATAGATGCCACTGTTCAAGTGTGCCACGTTGAGGTTCGCGGTGGTTTCAGCGTTGATATCTTGCATATCCACCACACGTCCGCTGAGGTCATAGATGACGATGCTTTGGATGGCTTCGTTGCTGTTGACGGTCAGTTGGCCGTTGGTCGGGTTGGGATATACGGAGACATTGGCTGTGTGGATGTCAAAATTTGTAATGCCCGTAATGCCATCCACAGTGTCGTTCGGAGCCAGTGTGCCGTAGCCGGGGAATACCACGTTGTCAATCCAGGCGCAGTCGCTGCCGCTGCTTTGGCTATAGTCTTTAGAATACTCGAATTTGTATGTGTGAGTGCCTGCAGTCACGGGGAAGGAGGCTTGAGACCATGCTACAGTGCCGGATTGGGAATCCATTTCCGTACCGTCAATGTAAAATTTGAAAAAGTCATAGCCGCTTTCAGAAGACACTTTTCTGAAGTAGGAAACATTGTCAGGTTGTACAGCATTGAGGGTGATTTGCATTGTTGAGGTCTGGCTATTGCCCAGTCCTGTTTTGGAACGGGCGCAATATGTGCCGGAGTATGGACTCTGGTTGGTGATTTCCCATGGTCTGTTGTTGCTGGTCCAGTTGTATTGTGTGAAGTCACCGGTTTCAAAGTCCTCCATAGCTGTACCTACGGACAGGGATATGGTGTCAATGAAGTGCTTGTTGTTATAAATGCGATGGTAATAGAACGGGATGATGGTATGGCCGGGTACGTCATTGCTGATTTGTGCGTGGAAGACGTTGTTGATGGTTTGCTCCGGGGCAAGTGCGGAAATGTGAGCTTCAGGCTCGATAACAGGAGCTCCTGTGTAGTTGCAGGTCAGATCGACTGTTGCCTGTTGCAGCGTGGCGTGTCCGTTGTTTTTGTTGGTGAATGTGATGGTGACCATATCGCCAGGAGCGAAAGAGGTCGTGTTATTGGCATTGCTGATGGTGTAGTTGACCACATCCAGCTTGGCGGCGTTCACATTCACGATGACGGTCTTGGCGGAATTGGAAGCCCCCCAATAAACGGTCACGGTGAACTGGGCTATCTGGCCGTCTTCGAAATCATCGGAGAATTTGGTGCGGAAGGCGTTGCTGAGGGTACGGACCCCGTCAGCGGCGAGGCTGCCGATAAACACGGAGTCAGTCAGGATGGTCACACCTGACGTTGAAGAGGTCATCTTAGCGTATGCGTTGCTGGCGGCGCTGATTCCCATGTTCTTGACAGAGAGGTCCCAATTGACGGTGGCTCCGGCGTCCGGAGTGGAGGAGGCGGTCAGATCCAAGTCGGTGGCTACGACGTATGCGCCTTCTGGCACAATCACGTTGACGTTTTGGAAGTACTGGATTTTGTTCTGAGCTCCGATGGCCAATTCATATTCTCCAGGGACAAGATTTGGCAAGTTGAGGGTGGCATGGCCGTTGCCGTCTGCAAATGTGGCGCACATCACGTTGTTGTTGTAGGTGAGGGCGACGTATGCGTAGGGGGCTGCTGTCACACTGTATGTAGTGGCTCCTGTCATGATGACATCATCGGCTGATACATTCATTTGAGCAGGTATGCCCAGATATGGACGGATGGAGGGATCGCCGAAAAGGTGATAGATTTCCCAATAATACAATTTTCTGCTTGAAGAAGAAGATTGCACTGCCATATTGCCGCTTTGCAAGTATGCACTCAGCGTAGTAACCCAATTGGAGGGATTTTCTCCATTTTTATGGAAAACACGGTCGTATGCGCCTAAGTTGGAAGCATTGTAAGTCGGGTTAGCTGAAATAGAGGAACGTACACCCACAGCCCAGTAGTAGTCTTCATCCCAATAGGTCACTTCGGAGCCGCCGATATAGGCCATGGCGCCTTTGTTGGCTGTGCGCAACAAGACCTCGCCAAAGCAGTCGCTGCTGTAATTGAACTTGCCTGTAAGGCAGCAGTTGCCAATCATCACGCCATATTTGTTAGCATTATTCATAGCACTTACCTGACTGTTGGAGAAGCCTGGGTCACTCCAGCCATCTTCACCGCCATGGGCAGTGTAGTTGGCCCAGCCACATCCGGCACCGATTTCACTGCGAATGGTGGCAGCTTGGCTGGAACAATTGTAGTTGTGTTTATAAACAGTAGTGTAATCGTGCGTGGTGCTGTTCGTGTTAATGTAGTTGTTATAAATATAGTTGATTTGTCCGTCACCGTAGGTGGGGCCACAACTTGCGTCCGTACCTGCAATCAATACGGCTTTTCCCAAATAGGAAGGATCGGGCATGGTGTATTGCTCGTACATTAGGGATTTCTCAATTTGAGGAATAAGTTGTGATACGTTTTGTGCGGAAAAACGTCCATAGTAGCAGTCGGGAATGTCGTCGCCGGAGGTCCAGGTGGCGTAGTAAAGGTCGGATACGTGTGAGTTCAAGGTTGAACAGCTGAAAGGAGGCAACTGGGCCACATCGCCGATGAACAGCAAGAACGTAGGAGCGGGATTTTCCGCAGTGGCATTGTTGTAATGCGTCAGGATGTAGTTCTTGATGGAGGTGGTGGTGGTGCCCACATTGGGATCGCTGGTGTAGGCCACTTCGACGATGTATCCAAGGCGTTTCTTCCATTGAATGAACATGTTGAGGTTCTCGTTGTCGGCAAACATACCGTTGGCGATAATCAGATATTTGATGGGGGCGCCGGAGAATTCATTGCGTGTCTCCATCGGGTTGATGACGGCATTGGAGGCCACATTGAACATCGGGCTGCCGTAGCGGCTCTTCAGCTCGTACGTGCCCGGGATGTTGGCGTTCACGAATGTCACAGTGACATCCAGTGATTTGTAAATGCGCACACGGTTGGTGACGGGATTGTATTGCACCGGAGCCACACTGATTTCGGCCATGGTGACATCGCGCATCGTGCCGCTCTTCTGAACAGCAACCAGAGGTTCGGCGTAAAAACTGTTGGTTTGATACACCTCTTGGTTCTGCACGAAGGTCCTTTCCCCGCGGTATGATTTCGGGTAGCTGTTTTGCACAGGATAGATGGGGTGCATGATGCCTAACGCGGAAGCGTCCAATTCATCATATTGAGCGTTGGAGACAGTGGCAATCACGGAGTCGCACAACGGAATCTCGATGAGCTTGGTCATCATGGGCAGTTGCGGGCAGCCGACCGTGATGCTGTTCTGAAAGTCAGCCATGGAGATTTGTGAGAAATAACCCTGACTGGTCTTGATATTTTCCACCTGTATTCTGTCGGATTTGAAAGAGATGGACACACTGTTGAAGTCGCTGTGGCGAACAGTGTATTGTTGCGCTGTGGCGAATGACACGATGGCGCACATCAGAGCCAATAAAGAGATGATTTTTTTCATAATCTTTAGTAGTATTTTTAAAATTAATATTATCTCAAAATTTTACGGGCGGCAAAGATATAAAATATTAAGTATGTGGTGCTCGATTCCGTTTCTTTTTTGCATGGATTTGTTGGTGAAAGAAAAAACACTATTTTTGCATTCGAATTTCTGAAAAAGAATTCTTTACTAAAGCAATAAACTTGAAATTATGGAAAATCAAACATCAGAGAACCAGGCTCCCCGAATCGTGTATGTACAAAGAACGGAACGTAAAAACAAAATAGGCACAGCAGGCTTTGTCTTTGCGATGTTGTCACTCTTCCTCGGTGCCATTCCGGTGCTGGGTTGGATTTTTTGGTTTTTAGGCATCATTTTCTCCAGCGTAGGTTTGGGAAGGAGACCCAAAGGACTTGCCCCGGCTGGCTTGATTATCTCGATTATTGCATTGTTCGTGATTATCATAATGTCGGTGGTTTTCTGGTATTCTATAGGAGAAGTTCTCGACACGCTTTAGTCTTGGAAGACAGAATAGTCATTGCATTATAAAAAAATCTTGGCTGCCACCGCCGATGCTTTTTTTTGTACTTTTGCAGGTTGCAAAAAAAAACTATCGGAAATGGAACAGGAAATAGAAAAATGTGCGGAACTACTTCGGGCTGGCAAGGTGCTGCTCTATCCCACTGACACGGTGTGGGGCATAGGGTGCGATGCCACCAATGAGGAGGCCCTTATGAAGATTTATCACATCAAGCAGCGCGACGCGAAGAAGAGCATGATCATCCTGCTCGACTCCGCAGAACGCCTCCCCATGTATGTGAAAATGATTCCCCTGGTCGCTTGGGACCTTATCCCGCATGTCTCCAGACCCACCACTTTCATCTATCCCACCGCGCAAAACCTGCCCGCCAGATTGGTGCATAACGACGGCACTATCGCCATCCGCATCGTACAGCAGGAGTTCTGCCGCCGCCTCATCCGCACTCTCGGCAAGCCCATCATTTCCACTTCCGCCAACATTGCCTCCCAGCCTACGCCCCAGACGTTCGCCGACATTTCGCCTGAGGTGATTCAGCAGATGGACTATGTGGTGCCGCAACAATACGCCAGTTCCTACGACTACAAGCCCTCACGGCTGATCAAGTTCCTGGATGATTATAATTTTACCGTCATAAGAGATTAGACTATGCCCGCCATCGCTGTTTTCGCCGGTTCATTCTCGCCTTTTACCAAAGGACATGAGGACATTGTGCAAAAGGCACTGCCACTTTTCGAGAAAATTTTCATCGCCATCGGACACAATTACAACAAAAAAGATGCTTTCTCCGTTGAACAACGTATGAAATGGATCCAAGATCTCTATGCCGACAACCCCAAAGTGGAAGTTCTTGCCTACGAAGGACTGACCGTGGATTTGTGCCGCAAGGTGGGCGCGACGCATCTGGTGCGTGGCGTGCGCAATGCTGCCGACTTCCAGATGGAACAGGAAATGTACCTCATCAACAGGCAATTGGCGCCGGAGGTGGAGACCGTTCTGCTGCCCGCCTCTCCGCAGTGGGCCGCCGTTTCCTCTTCGCTGGTGCGCGAGCTCTGGCAGCTGGGCGCCGACTATTCCCCGTTTGTTTCCTATAAGCTTCCCGAATTGAAACCATAATGCGGCGCAGGGCGGTCATATATGATGTTTGTTGCATGGCATTGTTGCTGTTGCTCGCGCTGCGCGCCGGAGCACAGGACCCTGTGACCATCACGGGCGATGCACTCTTTGCCAAAAACGAGGAAATCCGTCTGCTGGTCTATGACGACCTGCTCAACAACATTCCCAAAGTGGTGGCCACCGACAAGATCGACCGCAACGGCCATTTTAAGCTGACCTACCAAACCAACAAGATACGTCCTGTACAATTGGCCATCCGCACCACCAAGGCCGACTTTTTCGTGGTGCCTTACAACGAGTACAATTTTCACATCACCACCGACACAGTGCTGTTCGGCATGATCAACCCTGAGAAGTATGGCGGATTTCTGCAAATTACCACCGACAAGAAAGATACCACCGACCTCAACTACAAAATCAACCGCTTCACCCGTTATTTTGACAACGTGATGAGCTATTACGGGTTCCGGCTGACCTACGACCGCGACAAGTCGGCGTACGATACCGTGATGCAACTGCTCAATGACCGTTTTGACATACAGTATAATCCGGATAATTTTTACACTTCCTACGTCTATTATACCTGTGGTCTGGTGGACAAGCTCTGCATGCCGAAGGAGCAGAAAAAGCTGTATGACCGCTATTTCAACCATGAGGATGTGTTGTACGACAATCCGGCGTTCATGATTCTGTTCAACAATGTCTATTCGAATTATCTATACAATTCGAAATATATTTCCAAAGACCTGTTGACGCGAACAATAAATGAGGCTCCTGACTATCTGACGCTATTCAACGAGGCGGGTCGCGACCCGATGTTGGTGAGCGAGCGCTTGCGCGAGCTGGTCATCATCCGCAATCTCATCGATTTTTTCTACAACGAGGAGTTCGACCGCGGCAATATCATCCAACTGCTGAAGTACATCCAAGTATCCTCGCACTTCCCGGAGCATGTAATATACGCCGGCAATGCATTGGAGCTCCTGACCCCATCGCCGGATGTCGATCGCAACATCACATTAAAGAATGAGAAGGGCAAGAAGACGGATTTCAGTGAGTTTGAGGGGAAAGACATTTACATCCAGATTTTCCAGAGCGATTGTGTGGACTGCATTCGGGAGATGATGATTTTGAAGGAGTTGAATAAACAATACGGAGACAAGATACAGTTTGTGAGTCTGAATGTGGATATGGACAAGTCGGATTATGAACATTTCTGCAAGCAGTACAAAGGCATGTTTGACTGGCCGGTGCTCTATTTCAACGGCAACTACGACTGGCTGATGGCGCAAGAGGTGGAGACGCTGCCCGACTACCTGATCGTGAACAGTGCTGGAAGAGTGCTCTTTCGCCACGCGCCTGCGCCGGAGCAAGGGCTCACCGACTATTTGCTGAAACGCTTTCCGCCGGAGGAGGATCAGAACGAAAACCCGTTGTTCAGAAGAAACTAAGCTGAACGGTTGGAAAAAACCTTCTGCACACTCACTTGCCTGTCAGTTTAATACAGCATCCCGAACATCCATAGTGGAATGCGGTTGCCATGGCCGAACTCCGTGTCATCCACGGCGAGGAAGCTGTCAGGCACATCGGCAATCCGATCGAAACTCTTCTTGCTACCTCCAACCTCGAAGAGAAATTTACCATCTACAAAAAAGTCGCCTTTCGGGGGCAGAGATAGAACATGTCCTGCGCGTAGCTGGTTGTTGAAGAATGTTTCTCTAAGTGTGCCGGTGTCAACATTCTGAGACAGACTGTACATTCTTTTTTTTACACTGCAAAAACACCAAAAAAACATTTCCAAATGCTTTTTTTTCAAAAAAAAGACATTTCGAAATGTTTTATGAATTGTCTGAGAACCGTTGCGGATGGACACAACACTGGTCTGTCGTCATTGCAGTCTGGGGGGGAGAGAGAAGCCATTTGATATTTTTCGTATTTTTGCCGATTGAAATCTAAACCCACCAAAGAAATTTTTGTCCTCAAGTGGCTGTTTTCAAGTGGGGAAAGATGATTTTGCAAATAATAATTGAAACTCTATAGCAATGAAAAAAATCGCTCTTTTGATGACTGTGGTCCTGATGTGCGTCTCCCTGTCCGCACAGGAAGTGGAAAAGGACAAACATCTGGCCAAACTGCCGGCGGTCGATATCCAGACTCTTGACGGCAAGGTGTTCAATACCGCCGATATCAAAAATGACGGCAAACCCGTGATCGTGAGCCTGTGGGCCACGTGGTGCAAACCCTGCATCGCCGAACTGCTGGCCATCGCCGACGAGTACGAGGACTGGGTGGAGGAAACCGGCGTGAAACTCTACGCCATCGCCATCGATGACGCCAAGACTTCCGCGCGCGTGGCCCCCTTCGTCAATGGCAAAGGCTGGGAATACACCGTGCTGCTGGATGTGAACTCCGACTTCAAGCGTGCCATGAATGTCAACGATGTGCCCTACATGTGCATCCTCAACGGCGAAGGCCAGATTGTGTGGCAACACACTTCCTACGCCCCGGGCAGCGAGGAGGAGGTCTATGAAGTCATCAAAAGTCTTGTGAAAAAATAATTTTCAGTATGAAAAAACTTCTACTGCTGCCGGTACTTTGTCTGCTGGCACTTTCAACCTTTGCCCAGCACCAGCTGGGCAACAGCCGTATTAGCGGCGACTTCGGCTTCAACGGCATGTACTACATTCCCGACTCTCTCATCGGAGCCGAAAAGGTGGACTCCAAGGTGCGAGCCAACGCCTTCCTCAACCTGCTGTATTCCAACGGAGGTTTCTCGGCAGGCATGCGCTACGAGTTTTACATGTTCCCGCTGATCGACTTTGAGAAAATCAACTACAAGGGCCAAGGCGTGCGCTACTTCTTCGCTGATTATAAGAACAAGTTCATCCAGGTGACGGCTGGTAATTTCTACGACCAGTTCGGCAACGGCCTCACGCTTCGTGCGTACGAGGACCGTCAGTTGGGCATCGACAACAGCCTGCTGGGTGCCCGCGTCAAGGTGACTCCATACAAGGGCGTATATCTGAAAGGCGTGTGGGGTGTGGAACGGCTGAACTTCGACTCCTACATCGGACGGCAGGACTATGTGCGTGGCCTAGATGCCGAACTCTCCTTCGGCGAGATGTTCGAGAAAGTGCAAGAAGCTGGTTTTACGGCTAATGTGGGCGCCTCCTTCGTCAGCAAGTTTGAGAAGGCCGACGAGGAGATCAATGTCAGCCTCTATCCAGGCACCGACAGCGCTACTACGGGCGTGATTGCCGTGGACAAGATTCCGCAGAATGTGGCTACATGGGCCACACGCATGAGCTTCGGTTACAAAGGCTTCCGTCTCGATGGCGAGTACGCGCAGAAGATGCAGGACCCCAATGTCACCAATGACTTCATCTACAAAAAAGGAGATGCCCTGTTCTTGTCTGCCACCTATTCCATGAAAGGTCTCGGCGTGGCCGCCTCGTTCATCCGTGCCGACAACATGGACTACCGCACCCAGCGTATGCAGAAGACCAATTCGTTGCTCTACATCAACAATATTCCCGCCATCAACCGTCAGTACTCCTACCAGCTGATCAGCAACTACAGTTTTGCTTCGCAGCCTAATAGCCAGATTGGCGTGCAGTTGCAGGTGAACTATCAGATTCCGAAGAAGACGAAACTGGGCGGCAAGTATGGCACCGACCTCACCTTCAACTTCTCCCGCTTCCACAACACCGACCAGCAGCCTGTGGCATTGGCGGTGGACTATGGAACACTGTCGGGTACAGAGGGTTATACATCCAGTTTTTTCAAATTCGGTCCCGATTTGCTCTATCAGGACATTGGATTTGAGATCAGTCACCGTTTCACGAAACAGTGGAAATGGATTCTGGCTTACAATTACATTACCTACAACTTGGAGAAATTGCAAGGCCACGAGGGCATGATGCGCGGTCATTTGGTGGCATCTGATTTGCAGTGGAAAGTGACCACCAAGCATTCGCTCCGTCTGGAATTGCAACATCTTTATACCAAGGATGATAAGGGAAGTTGGATATATGGAATGTTGGAGTATGCCATCAGTCCCAAGTGGTTCATCTCCATCGGCGACCAATATAATTATGGTAATACGAATCCGGAGATGCGCTTGCATTATTTCAACATAGCAGGTGCATTCGTGTGGAACACCACGCGCATTGCACTCAACTTCGGCAAGACGCAAGAGGGCATCCTCTGCATCGGTGGTGTGTGCCGCGCCGTGCCCGCCTCCTATGGTGCAGGTCTCTCGGTGACCACTTCGTTTTAACAGATTTCAATTTTCATCTAAAAGAAAAACATCATCATAATGAAAAAGATATTCGTTTTCATAACCGTCCTGGCCGCTACGTTTTTTGCTGGCTGTGACAGAATTGAGGGCCCCTATCTGGTTCCTTCTGAAAATGAGCAGCTAACGGTGACATTCCCTGACCTGGATGTCAGCAGCGTGTATCGGAAAGTGCTGATTGAGGAATTTACTGGGCATCATTGTTCAAATTGTCCAGGTGGGCATCAGAAATTGGAAGAGTTGCATGAGCGCTTTGGCGACACATTAGTGGCAGTAGGCATTCATGCCGGCGCACTGGCCGCCCCAAATGCTGCTGAAGGATATCCCTACGATTTCCGTACCGAAGTGGGCAACGAGCTTAAGCAGGAGTTTGCCATTGACGGCATTCCGGCAGCCATCATCAACCGCTATCCTGAGCCGGGTGGCTGGGGAATAGCCCGCTGGTTGTCCAAAATCAATGCCGTTGACCGCAGCAAGCCGCTGGCTGCCATCCAGCTCATCAACGAGTACAATGCGCAGACGGGGATGCTCAAGGCCAATGCGCAGGTTACCCTTCTGGAGCCCTGTTCCAATCAGCTTCGCCTTGCCTTCTATCTGATTGAGGACGGCATCGTGAAACCGCAATTGAACGGCACGGAGTATATCGAAAACTATGTTCACAACCATGTGCTGCGTGCCAGCCTGAACGGCACGTATGGTACACTGCTCAATACCAACGGATATTTGGAGACTGGAAAAGGCTACACCCTTGCCCATAAAATCAACTTGTCCGGACACGACTGGAACCCCGCCAATTGCACGGTGGTGGCCATTCTGTACGACCGCACCGCCGGCGATGTGTTGCAGGTGGAGACGATGAAGGTGATGTGAGGTTGGAGATTCCGCCTGCGGCGGAATGGTGAGATGGTGAGGTAGAGACGCACGACCGTGCGTCTCGGATAATGATGATAAAAACATAATGAATATGAAAATAACAGCAGTAGAACCGATTGGCATCAGCGAAGCCAAAGCGCAAGAAATCGCTGCGCAACTGGCCAAACACAATCTTGAATTTCAGTGTTATCGAGACAGGAAGGAAGATGCCGCCACGTTGGTGGAAAGAATGAAAGACGCGGACGTGATTATCGTCTCCAATATCAAGATCGGGGCGGATGTGTTGTCGCAGTGTCCGAATTTGAAATTGTTGGACGTGGCTTTCACGGGTCTGGATCATATTGATTTGGACTATTGTAAAGCACACGATATCAAGGTGGTGAATGCTTCCGGCTATGCTACGGAGGGCGTGGCGGAGTTGGCTATCGGTTTGATGATTGATGTTTATCGCCACATCACGGTGTTGGACGCAGACACGCGCCAAAGTGGCACGCGCAACAACTTCCTCGGGCGCGAGCTCCGGGGCAAACGCGTGGGCATCGTGGGCACGGGTGCTATCGGCGCACGCACCGCGCAGCTGCTCCAGTGCTTCGGCTGCGAGGTCGTGGCGTGGAGCCGGAGCCAGCGGCAGGAGGTGCTCGACATGGGCGTGAACTATCAGCCCCTCGAAGAGCTGATGCGCACCAGCGACATTATTTCGCTGCACGTGCCGCTTACCGCTGAAACCCATCATTTGATTTCGCGCGAACTCCTGGCCCTGTGCAAACCCACCGCTGTGCTCATCAACACTGCCCGTGGCAATGTGGTGGATATGGACGCGCTGGCAGAGGCACTCCGCGATGGCAAACTGGCCGGCGCCGGCATCGACGTCTTCGAGAAGGAACCGCCGTTGGCGACAGACCATCCGCTGCTGCACGCCCCCAACTGTGTGGTTGTACCCCATGTGGGCTACGCCACTCGCGAGGCCTTCGACGACCGTATTGACATTGTAATCAACAATATATACCGCGAACTGAATCTATCAAATGCATAATATTTCATAGAGACGCCATGCATGGCGTCTCTACTCTAATCTCTCATCTCTAATCTTTCATGATCCAGATTAACAAACTCTCCGTCAACTTCACTGGCGACTTCCTGTTCCGCGACATTTCCTTTGTGGCGGGCGACCGTGACCGAATCGGTCTGGTGGGCCACAACGGGGCGGGCAAATCCACGCTGCTCAAAATCATCCATCGCGAGATGGAGCCTGCTTCTGGCACCATGGTCATCACCACGGGCTATAAGACGGGCTATCTGCCGCAGGAACTGGCCGAGACTTCCTACAAAACTGTGTGGGAGGAGACCATGTCGGCGTTTGTGGAGGTGAAACAACTGGAGAGCAAGATCCAGCGGCTCACGCGCGAGCTGTCGGAGCGCACGGACTATGTGTCGGCGGAGTATGCGCAACTGGCGCAGCAGTTGTCGGACGCCAATGACCGGCACCAGCACCTGGGCGGCAATATGATCGAGGGAGAGGCCGAGAAAGTGCTCACCGGCATGGGCTTCAAGCGCACGGATTTCCAACGTCCCATGGCCGAGTTCAGCAACGGCTGGCAGATGCGCGTATGCTTGAGCAAAATCCTGCTCCAGAGACCCGAAATTGTCCTGCTGGACGAGCCAACCAATCATCTCGACATCGAATCTATCCAGTGGCTGGAGGATTATCTGGCCAACTATGACGGTTGTGTGATTCTGGTTTCCCATGACCGCGCATTCCTGGACCGCGTGACCAACCGTACGGTAGAGATTACCTGCGGCACCATCCAGGATTACAAGTGCAGCTACTCGCAATATGTGGAGCAGCGTCTGGAACGCATTGAGCATCAGCAGGCTGCCTACGAGAACCAGCAGCAGCAAATAGCGCAGATCGAACGTTTCATTGAGCGTTTTCGCTACAAGGCCACCAAGGCACGGCAAGTGCAGAGTCGTATCAAGATGCTGGAAAAGATGGATCGTGTGGAGATTGACGACTACGACTCTTCTTCCATCACCTTCAAGTTTCCGCCAGCGCCGCACTCCGGGCGCATGGTGGTGGATGCCAAGCAGCTCTCATTGGGCTATGACACGCTGAATGTGCTGGACAAGATTGACTTCCACTTGGAGCGCGGCGAGCGCGTGGCTTTCGTGGGGCGCAACGGCGAGGGAAAATCCACCATGGTGAAAGCCATCGTGGGCGAGCTGGCACCGCAAGGTGGACAATTGGAACTTGGCTACCAAGTAGTGATTGGTTATTATGCCCAGAACCAAGCCAAACTGCTGAATCCGGAAAAGACTGTATTTGAGACTATTGACGATGTGGCTGTGGGCGACATCCGTCCCAAGATAAGAACCATCCTCGGCAGTTTTCTGTTCGACACGGAAGCCACCGAAAAGAAAGTAAAGGTGCTCTCCGGCGGCGAGAAAGCCCGTCTGGCGCTGGCCAAGTTGCTGCTTTCGCCCTTCAATCTGCTCATCCTTGACGAGCCGACCAACCATCTGGACATGCCTTCCAAGGATGTGCTCAAAAATGCTTTGCTGCAATACGAGGGCAGTCTCATTCTGGTTTCGCACGACAGAGACTTTCTTCAAGGTTTATCTACTAAAACATACGAGTTCAAGGACAAGCAGTTGCGCGGCTACACGGGCGATGTCTATGACTTTTTGCAGCAGCGCAAGATTGAGACGCTCAATGAGTTGCAACGCAATGCAGCCATTTCTTCCAGTGGTGGAGACAAGGTTGTTTCCAGCAACAAGGAAACCTATGAGCAGCGCAAGGCCCAGGAGGCGGCCGACCGCAAGAAGAAAAACCGTCTGCGCAAATTGGAGGATGAGGTGGAACAGTTGCAGCAAAAGGTAGCGGAAATTGAAGACAAACTCTCGCAACCCGACAAATACGCTACTGAAATCAACTCAGGTGAGCTTTACCGAGCATACGACGAGGCCAAACAGCAATTGGAGGAGAAGGAAATGGAATGGCTGGAGTTGAGCGAGTAGGGAAATTGTTTTGAAATTTGGCAATTTTTACCCTATTGTATTTTAATTATTGTTTTTGTATATTTGCCAGCTTTTTTTTAGTAAAAAAATATTAAAACAACAACTGGTTAATAATCAACAAAAACAACTCGTATGTACAAGATTCATCATCACCCTATTCTGGATATTCCGGACGGCGATATTGTGTCGTTCGAATACAAAGGCCAAATCGTGAAGGCGCAAAAAGGCTATACCATTGCTGCCGCGCTGCATCAGGCCGGATTTCCGATCCATAGCCATAGCCTTACAGGCCGCGAACGCAGCATGGACTGCGGTATCGGCAAGTGCGGCGCGTGCGAAATGCTCGTCGATGGCGAGGTGAAGCGCATCTGCATCACCAAAGTAGATGGTGTGAAGAAAGTGGAGGAGATAGCCCACAACTATCTACCCAACAGCGAGAAGAAAAAGAATCCCGAGGCTCCGAAGGTCTATAAGACACAAGTTGTCATCATCGGTGCCGGCCCTGCCGGACTGGCCTGCCGCGAGGAACTCAACAAGCTGAATATCCCGAACATTGTAATTGACAACAACGACCGTATCGGCGGCCAGTTTACCATGCAGACCCACCAGTTCTTCTTCTTCGAGAAAGAACAGAAATATGGCGGCATGCGTGGCTTCGACATTGCCAAGATGCTGGCTGGTGACGACCACTCCGGCATTCTGCTGAACAGCACAGTGTGGGATATCCTCGAAGGCAAGCGCGTGGCTGTCAAGAATATGGAGGACAACAGCATCTATTTCGTGGATGCCAACTACTTGGTGGTGGCTACGGGTGCGTTCCCGTTCATGCCCACTTTCGAGAACGACGACCTGCCGGGCGTTTACACGGCTGCCGTGGTGCAAAAAATGATGAATCTGCAACATACGCTGCTCGGCAAGCGCATTCTCACCATCGGTGCGGGCAACATCGGCTATCTTACTTCGTATCAGGCCATGCAGGCCGGTGCGCAGGTGGTGGCCATCGTGGAAGCCATGGACCACGAGGGTGGCTTCCCTGTGCAGGCCAACCGTGTGCGCCGTCTGGGCATCCCCATCATCACCTCCCATACGCTGCTGAAAGCCATCCCCAACGAAGACCACACTGGCGTGATTGGCGCAGTGATTGCCGAATGCAAGAATTTCAAACCCGTTCCTGGTACGGAGCAAGTTATCAAAGATATTGACCTCATCAACATCTGTACGGGTCTCAAACCCGACAACCTGATTTTGGAGAAGGGCAAGGTTACCTTCGGCCTCAACACTTACGGTGTGGGTGATGCCACGCGTGTGGGCGAGGGTACTTGCGCCGTGCTCCGGGGCAAGCAGGCCGCCATGGAGATCGCGCAATCCATGAACGTGCGCTTCAACTATGACGATTATCTGGCCGTGACCAAGGACTATGCCGACTCCCAGCAACATCCTGTGCGCGTGCTCGACAAACCCAACCGTCCTGCCGGCGACCGCCTGAACAAACCGTTCGTGATGGCCGATTGTCTCTACGGTTTCGCTTGCAACCCTTGCTCGTTCGCCTGCCCGCAAGGCGCCATCACCAAGTTAGCCACCAACACGGTGCCGCAAATCGACTACGAGAAGTGTATCGGCTGTATGAAGTGCGTGAACCACTGCCCTGGTCTGGCACTGTTCGGCTATAACATTCCGAAGAACTGGCTCTTCCTGCCGTTTGAGTACGATGCAGAGGAGAACGCTGAAGTGTATCTCGTGAACGACAACGGCGAGAACATCGGCGAAGGTGTGATCGAGAAGATCACCAAGGGCGAAAACAAGACCAACGTGGCCCGTGTGAAAGCCCTAACCATTGAGGGCGATGCTTTGATGGAAGTTACCGGTTTTGTGTTGAAAGAGAGATACCCGAAACCATTGAATTGGGAGAAATTAGAGAATAAGGAGGATGATCCTGCATACGTCTGCCATTGCGACGATGTGAAGATTGAGACCATCTTGGCTGCCGTGAAAGGCAAGAAGATCATTTCGGTGGATGAGCTGAAGCACATCACCCGCATCGGTATGGGTCCGTGCCGTGGCAAGCGCTGCATCCCGCGCGTGAAGCTGCTGCTGGCCGGCCATGGTGTGGAGGTCGTGGGCGACGCCACCCCGCGTGGTCCGCTCTCCTCGCAGCTCAACATCGGCGAGCTTTGCCCGAGCGACAGGCCAGCGGAGTTTGTGACCAATGTAAATGGCAAGCCCACTCGCAAGGTGGAGTGCGATGTGTTCGTAGCTGGTGGCGGTATCACGGGTAGCGGCCTGTTCCGCTATTTTGCCGAGGCTGGCAAGAAGGTGGTGCTCTGCAACGCCGAGCGCGGCTCTTCCTGGCGCTGTATCGGCGGTGGCCGCCCGAGCTTCTCGGTGCCCGAAATTGCCGACATTGCCGAACACAACCGCGTGATTTTTGAGGAAATACAGAAAGTTACCAATATCAACTACAAGCCCACTCGCTATGTGGGATTTGCTCACGACGAGGCCAACTACAAGGCACTGGAGAAATCTCTGGAGTGGAGCGATGGCTACATGGTCGATAAGAAAGACTTCTTGAAGGAGGTCTCCCCATATTTCAACCCGAATCTGAACACCTATCAGGCTGCCTGCATCACCAATGCGTGCTGGCAGGCCACGCCCGGTCCGACCATCAACTACATTCGCAACATCGCCATTGAGCATGGCGGCGTGTTGTTGGAGGACACGAAACTGGTTGAGGTTCAGAAAACCGCCAAGGGTTTCATGGCGTTAGTGTTCACGCACGACAAGGAGTATGTGGAGTATCACTGCGAGCATTTTGTGAACTCGTTGGGACCGAGTGCCAACAAGTTTGCGGAGCAGTTGGGTATGTATCTCGGTTTGTATCCAATTAAGCACCAGGCATTTATCACCCATCGTTTGCCGATGTTGGGCAAGGATGGCGATTCTTTGGACATGCTGATTGACCGCCGCAAGTACAAAGGATTCTCTGCCGTTTACGGACAGCAGTTTGCCGAAACGGGGCAGATTATCGGTTGTGCTTCGCCTGCCACCGAGCAGTTGCAAGCTGGCAAGGAGCTGAAGTACAACACGCAGGACTTCCTGCAGGTGTGTGCCGAGATGTTCATCGACTGGATTCCGCAGTTGAAGAATGTCAGCTTCCAGGCCACTTGGGCGGGTTATTACACAGAGCCGCGTTACATTGTAGATCCGGAGCATGGCTTGTTGGTTGGTATGCGCGGCCACGGCTTCATGCTGGGTCAGTACTTGGCCAAGATCTATGTCGATAAGTACCTCGGCAAGGAGGCCCCGTCCTACATGACGCGCCTCGCCATCTCCGGCGACGGCCTCAGCGAGAACGCGTTCCAGTAGGCAATATTTTATTATTTTTGCACCCCATTTTAAAAGAATATTTGTACAGAAGTTTTTTATAAGAAAATGAAACGATTAGCATTATCCTTGGTTGCCATTCTGGCGATTGGTAGCCTGTTGGCGCAGAATAACAACGACATTCTCCTGAAAGTCGGGAGTGAAAACATCACCAAAGAGGCTTTTGTCAATGCCTATCAGAAGAATAACAGTCTCTCGTCTGCCACGGAGACGGATTTGAGAGAGTACCTTGATCTTTACATCAATTACAGAATGAAGGTGCTAGAGGCTCAATCATTGAAAATGGACACTTCTGCGGCGTTTGTTCGCGAGCTGGCCTCGTATGAAAACCAGTCGGCACAACAATACCTGATTGACACCGAGGTGAGCGAACAATTGCTGAATGAGGCCTTCGAGCGCGCCAAAATCCAAGTGCGCGCTTCCCATATCCTGGTGATGTGCGGAACAACGGCAACCCCGAAGGATACACTGACCGCTTATCATAAAATCATGCAGATCAGAGACAAGATCATGAAAGGCATGGACTTCAACGAGGCTGCTGTGTTGTATTCGGAGGACAAGTCCGCCCGTGACTTCGTGAACCCGCAGACCGGTCGCATGCAACGAGGCAATCGCGGAGAACTGGGATTCTTCTCAGTCCTGGAGATGATCTATCCGTTTGAGTGCGCTGCGTTCAACACGCCGGTGGGCCAAGTCTCTATGCCTGTCCGTTCCCAGTACGGCTACCACCTGGTATATGTTCAGGAAAAGGTGCCTGCCATGTCGCAGATCTACCTTTCCCAGATCTTCATTGCCGACACACAGGCGTTGACAGGTGCCAGCAAGCCGGAGATAATGGACAAGGTGCGTGAGGTTTCACGCCGCCTTAATGACGGGTCTTCCAATTTTGCTACGCTGGTCGAGGAGTTCTCCGAGGACCTGGCCACCAAGGATAATGGCGGAGCCATGATGCCGTTCGGCCCAAGCAGACGTCCCGGCAATTATGTGTCTGCAGCTATTCATTTGCAGCCCGGCGAGGTTTCAGACCCTGTGCCCACATCCATGGGCTGGCATTTCCTCAAGCTGGATTCCATCATCTATGTGAACATGAACGAAGAGGGGCGCTATATCCTTAAAAACAGACTGTCCCGCGATCCCAGATCCCGTAAGAGTCAGAGCTCTTTTATCTCCAAACTGAAAAATGAATACAACTACGAAGAAAGTGGCAAGAAAGCTGCTATGAAGTTCTTCAAGAAGAATCTCTCCGAGAGCTACTTTTCTTCCACCAAGGTTGAGGCCGAAGAGCTGCCCGGCATCGAAAAGCTGCGCCCGATGGCTACGTTTGCTGATGTCAAGCTGACAGCCGAACAATTCGCTCAGTTCCTCTCACGTTTCAAAGGTATGCCTTTGAATGGCACTCTTGAGGATGTACTCGAGAAAGTATTCCCGACTTTTGTGTCCGAGAATATCATGGCTTACGAGAAAGCACATCTCAAAACCAAGTATCCTGAGTACAGAGATCTGGTTGCAGAGTTCCATGACGGCATGTTGTTGTACGAAATCAACTCCAAGAAAGTATGGAATGCGGCTGCAGAGGATACTACTGCATTGGAGAGATATTATGAGACCATCAAAACCGACTATCCCACGGTGGATTCTCTTGGCCAAGCCACTTTCAAACCGCTGGAAGAGGTCCGTGCTTCCGTTATCAACAAATATCAGGATTACCTTGAGAAACAGTGGCTGAAGGAGTTGCATGAGAAATATCCAGTGACTCTGGATGAAAAGGTTTTCCGTTCTATCTTGAAAAAATAAAGTGAAACGACTTGTCCTGTTGCTTCTCGCCATCTTAAGCCTCGCATCCTGCCAGCAGAATCGCGACAAGGTGGTGGCGCAGGTCTATAACCACAAACTCTATCTTTCGGAGGTTGAAAGCGGCTTGCCGTCAGGCCTTTCGCCGGAGGACAGCGTTGCCATGGTAAAGGACTATATTGACAGCTGGGTGAAAGAACGTCTGATTCTTCACGAAGCCGAGCATAAACTCTCTTTAAGGGAGAAGAATTTTGACAAACAACTGGAAGATTATCGCCGCAGTCTGCTCATCAACACCTATTATGACAAACTGGTGTCCGATACCAACATGTTCGACATCACGGACCAGGATGTGAAGGCTTTTACGCGCGACTTTGACGGACGCTATGCTGTGAACAAGGATATTGTCAAAGTGAACTACGTGAAGCTGTCCGCCAATTCCAAGTTGGTTGCGCCGGTCAAGATGATATTGTTCAATGAGTCCAGACGACAGGAAGAAAAGGATCAGTTGCCTCTTCTTTTTGGAGACTCTGTGGAGTATATGCTGGATGACAACACCTGGCTATATCTGGAAGATGTGCGTGCTGAGGTTCCATTTGATTTGAATGATGGCGACCTGAAGGCGCATCATCAGTATGTGGACAAGACGATAGACGGAAACCATTATCTGCTGGTAGTACTGGACCACAAGAATCAGCGCTCGGTCAGTGAGACAGAGGAAGAACGTGCCGCCGTTCGCATGATGCTGATGAACCAGCGCAAACGACAGTTTATTGAAAACCACATCAATGAACTCTACAAAAAAGCGTTGAAAGAGGGCGCTGTGACGAGATAATCAGCACCTACTGCCGCAAGGCGGTTTTATTCCGTATCAGAAGGTAAATGAAATAGGGAGCTCCTGCCAGAGCGGTGATACTGCCTACTGGCAACTCGGAGGGTGCGGCAATGGTGCGCGCCAGCGTGTCCGCGACCAGCAGGAAGAACGCTCCGAAAAAGATGGAGTAGGTGAAAAGATGCCGGTTTTTGCTGCCAAAGAGCAGCCTCACTATGTTGGGGATAATCAGTCCGATGAATCCAATGACACCGCAGAACGAAACTACCGCACCAATCAGGATGGAGGAGGTGATCAGCACGATATAGATGGTGCGTTGTGTGTTTACTCCGATACTTTGCGCCGATTCCATACCCATTTGCATGATGTCCAGGTCTTTGGAATAATGAAACAAAACAATCAGACCAATCACCATGACGGGGAGGAGCCAGGCTATTTCCATCCAGGATACGGTGGCCAGGCTGCCCATCGTCCAGAAATAAATTTTGTGCATGGATTGTTGGTTGATGACAATCAGCAGGGTGATGACGGAGGAGATGAAGAAGTTGAGGGCGATGCCGGTGAGCAGGAGCGTTTGGGTGGAGTGCTGGTTGGAAATCCGTCCGATGCCCATGATGAAGACGAGGGTCAGCAGGGCGGTGACCAGGGCGGGGATGGTGATGCCGAAGATGGAGATGTCCCAGCCGAGGATGATGGCCACGGCGGCGCCGAGCGAGGCGCCTGAGGAGATGCCCAGTATGTAGGGGTCGCAGATGGGATTTCGGAAGATGCTTTGGAATACACAGCCGCACACGGCGAGCGAGGCGCCGGCCAGCAGGCTCATCACGATGCGCGGCAGACGCAACTGCCAGATGGCCATGTCATAGTAGGCGGGTACGATAATGCCGCCAGAAATGCCCATCCTGTGCAGGAAACTGCCCCACACCGACTGCAAGGGAATGTCGATGGCCCCGATGAAAATGGCTGCAAGGGCGGATGCCAGCAACAGCACGCCGAAGAGTATGGGCAGGATTATGTGTTTACGTTCTCTCATATTTTGGACTGCAAAAATAGTAAAAAGAAGGAGGTTGACAAAATATGAAGAATATATACAGGTAAATTTTTTTTTGTACATTTGCAGCCGAATCCAAAACGATGAAAGTATGGAAAACCCTACCCTTGAACAAAAAGTGAAATCTATCATAGAGCAAATACGCCCCTACCTGCAACAAGACGGCGGGGATGTTGAGTTCGTGGAACTTACCGCCGACAATGTGGTGAAAGTGAAACTGCAAGGTGCCTGCGGCACCTGTCCGCACGCCAAGATGACACTCAAGAACGGGGTGGAGCAGACCATCAAGCACTACCTCCCCGAAATCGACCACGTGGAGGACATCGTCCTGGGATTCTAACGAGAGCCGAAGGATTTTTTTGAAGGAGAATATTCATTAAGCAGCCTCGAAGAGGCAAAACGCACGAAGTGCAAATAACCCCATACAAGCGACGAAGTCGCGCAGTGTGGGGCAAACAAAAAAAGAAACCAAACACAAAGCAATATGGGCCTGAAATGCGGCATAGTAGGACTGACCAACTCCGGTAAAACGACGATGTTCAACTGCATATCGAACACGAAGGCAGCGGTGACGGAGTTTGCATACAGCACGAACAAATCCAACATAGGCGTTTGTGCCGTGCCCGATGAGCGTCTCGCCAACATCAACACGTTCATCCAGGCCGACAAGCTGGTGTATGCCAATCTGGACCTGGTGGACATTCCGGGCTTGGCCAAGGGCGCGAGCCAGGGCGAGGGCATTGGCAATAGCTTCCTTGCGGACGTGCGCCTGTGCGATGCCCTGATTCACGTGCTGCGCTGCTTCGACAACCCGGCCCTGCCCCACGTGGAAGGCTCTGTGGACCCTGTCCGCGACATTGAGATTGTGGATTTTGAGCTGCAATGCAAGGATTTGGAGCAGGTTGACCGTAAAATTGCCAAGGTGGAGAAAGCCGCCAAAATCGGCGACAAGAATGCCAAGCACGATTATGAGGTCCTGAAGAAGTACAAGGAACACTTGGAGAAATTCCAGAATGTGCGCACGCTGGAGGTTACGCCCGACGAGCACGCCGTGGTGGCTGACATGATGCTGCTGACGGAAAAACCCGTGCTGTTTGTCTGCAATGTGAATGATGAAGATGCCGTGAACGGCAACGCCTATTCTGAGGCGGTGAAGAAATATGTGGAGGAAAACGGTGGCGAGATGTTGGTGATCGCGGCCAAGATTGAGTCTGAAATCGCTGAGCTGGAGAGTGAAGAGGATCGCAAGGTCTTCTTGGAAGATGTCGGACTGACCGAACCAGGCGTAAACAAAGTGATTCGAGCAGCCTATAAGATGCTGGATCTCATTTCGTTCTTTACGGTGGGTGGCAAGGAGAACCGCGCATGGACCATCAAGAGCGGCATGCTTGCCCCGCAGGCGGCTGGCGTCATCCACAGCGACTTGGAACGCGGCTTCATCCGTGCCGAGGTCATCAAATACAATGACCTGGTGCAACTTGGCTCCGAACTCAAATGTAAGGAAGCCGGCAAATTGTCTGTGGAAGGGAAAAACTACGTTGTGCAGGACGGCGACATCTTGCATATACGATTCAATGTTTAGAGTTTAGAGTTTAAAGTTTAGAGAAAAAAATCTCTAAACTCTAATCTCTAAACTCTCAACTATAATGCGGTAATAGCTCAGTTGGCAGAGCGGCGGCTTCCCAAGCCGCAGGTCGCGGGTTCGAGCCCCGTTTACCGCTCAAAGAAATGTAGCAATAAGGGCATTATGCTCTTATAATGGATAAAATTTTTATTATGGACAAAACAATTCAAGACAAAGTCAACCTTTGGCTTTCCAATGATTATGATGTAGAAACAAGAAACGAGGTGCTCCGCCTGCAAAAGGAGGACCCCAAAGCATTGTCGGACGCCTTTTACCGCGACCTGGAATTCGGCACTGGCGGTTTGCGCGGTGTCATGGGCGTTGGAACCAACAGGATGAACAAATACACGGTGGGCGCTGCCACCCAGGGCCTTGCCAATTATCTGTTGAAATGTTTCAAGAAAGAAGAGATCGTCAAGGTGGTGATCTCCTTTGATTCGCGTCTGCATAGTACCGAATTCGCCAGAATTTCTGCCGAGATTCTTTCTGCCAACAACATCAAAGTCTTCCTTTTCGAGGAACTGCGCCCCACGCCGGTGCTCTCGTTCGCCGTGCGCCATCTCCAGTGTCATGCCGGTATCATGATTACGGCGTCGCACAACCCCATGGAGTACAACGGCTACAAGGTGTATTGGCAGGACGGTGGCCAGCTGGTGCCTCCGCACGATGTCAATGTCATCAAGGAGGTGAACAAGATCACGTCTGTGAAACAGGTGAATTGGACGGCCAACCCAGAATTGATCGAGATGGTGGGCGAACGGGTTGATAAGGCCTATTTCGATTTGGTGAAACCGCTGTCGCTGCATCCCGAATCCATCAAGAAAGCCAAGAAATTGAAGATTGTCTATACGCCGTTGCACGGAACCGGCATCACCATGGTGCCCAAGGCACTCGAAATGTACGGCTTCAAAGATGTGGTGTTGGTAGAAGAACAGTCTGTGCCCGATGGCAACTTCCCCACGGTGAAATCTCCCAATCCGGAAGAGAAATCCGCACTGGAACTGGCTCTGAAGAAAGCCGATGAGGTGAATGCGGACCTGATATTGGCCACCGACCCGGATGCCGACCGTGTGGGTATCGCGGTGCGCAACGCCGAAGGAAAGATGCAACTGCTCAACGGTAACCAAACCGGTACGTTGCTGTTCCACTATGTGCTCTCGCAGAGCCAGAAAGCTGGCAAGCTGGAAGGAAATCCGTTTGCCGTGAAGACCATCGTTACCACGGATCTCATCCGTCGTGTGGCGCTGGACTACAATGTCGAGTGTATCGATGTGCTCACCGGTTTCAAATACATTGCGGAGGCTATCCGTGCCAACGAAGGCAAAAGGCAGTTCATCGTGGGTGGCGAGGAGAGTTACGGCTACCTGATCGGCGACTTTGTGCGCGACAAGGATGCCATCTCCGCCTGCTGTCTCATCGCTGAGATGGCCGCCCATTACATGGTGGCCAACAGCGCCAACCACAAGCTGCTCACCGATGTGCTCAACGACATCTATTGCAGTTATGGTTATTACAAAGAGTCATTACTCTCCCTTACTGAAAAAGGCCAGGAGGGTGTGGCCAAGATCAAGGCTATGATGGACAACTATCGTCAGAACCCGCCTAAGACCTTAGGTGGCCAACCCGTGGTGATGATGAAAGACTACAGTGCCAGCCGCTCTTACGATTTGGTGAACGGTACCAATGAGCTCATCAACCTGCCCACGTCCAATGTGTTGCAGTTCTTCACCGCCGACGGCAGCAAGATAACCGTGCGCCCATCAGGCACCGAGCCCAAGATCAAGTTCTACTTCAGCGTGGTGGAACCCGTGGAGAAACGGAAAGACACTGCCGAAGTGGAAGCCCGCCTCGATCAACGTATTGAGACATTGAAGAAGGACCTATAGTAGCGATGAGCGATTATCGATGAGCGATTAGCGAAATCCGCTCATCGATAACCGTTGCATGTCATCATCTTTTGACTTTCTTTCCTGTCATGAACTGATAACCGATGTGCAGTCCTATGCTGCCCATTTTGTAATGATACGTTCCCGAAGAGGCATATCGCTCTGGAAAGGAAGAGGGGGGAAGCGGTCCGTAATCTATGGTCATCCTGTCAACAAGGGAGAAAGTCGAATTTATTCCAAATATGAAATTGTGGTTGGGATTCTTTCCGTGGACAATGAAATTGACGGCGAAAGATAAATCAGGAATAAAAAACGATTTTTTATTGAGCTTTGCTGTATAACGCATGTATGCAAATGCCCTCTCATGTTCATCATCCCAAATAGCTGAATAATATTCATCATCGAAATCCAGGTCGAAGCCACCCAAAGATGATGCGAATTTCAATCCCAATTCTGGCTGAATCAATACATTTCGGTGTATTGGAGCAAGATATGAAGCTTTCAACGAAAGGCCGGAATACACATCGGCGAGCCCGAACACATCCAGCGAATTATGGTCTCCGACTATACCGCTTGCCCATACCGTGTCAGGAGGAACAACACCAAACAAATCTGTTATAAAAGTTCTGTAATAATAACCAAAAGGTATCTCCACAGCCAGCCCGAACCCATTTTTTATGGCAATGCTGTACTTCAGCACAAGTTCAGGCTTGTATCTATTTCCTCCCCTTGGCTTGATTGGGCCGCTTGCATTTGACAATTTGTCAAAAACACCAAATCCATTGTCAAATATTAAGGCAATGGAATGAACCGGGCGCTTGAAATCGAAAGTGGAATACTCCAATTCCTTGCGATATTGTTTTCTGTTGAATGTTTTTGGCAGACTGATGAACTGATACCCGAAATTTAAACCAAAGTATGTGTCCCGGCATGTGATGTCGCAATCCTTGACTTCCTCTGTAAAAGGTTCCCTTAGCGAGAAATATCCTGTATATCTCGGCACAAAACCGATATTGGCATTCACCCCGAGAATGAAGTTGCTGCGCGGATTCCGTTTGGTATGGAAAAGAAAGTTCACCCCCAACGAAAGGTCGGGGACGAACATCCTATGACAATCGGTATTATCAATACTTAAATACTTTGACTGTACCCACTCTCCCATGTCAGACAGGTAATGGTCATGTATGCGAAATTCTTCCTGAAAATAGAAAGGCATAGTAATTCCAATGTTAGGCTGAATGAAAATTTGTTGAGAGATTTGTCTGATGTAGGTGGCATTCAGACTGACGCTCAAATAGTTGTCGAACAAAGGAATAAGATAGTTTAGGGGCGTATTAGAATCACCGCCAAAATTGTATTCAGCATTACGATTTCTGAAACCATACAAGCCAGAAGCCGCACCAATTGAAAGACCGAAGCCTGAACGAAAATTAAGTCCATAGGTTAGGCGGTACTCTCGACCAACCGCTGGCAGAGAGATATAGCCATCCGCCGGATTGCAATAATACACGAACTTGTTTTTCGGATATACCCCAACATTATATTGCAGACTTACTGAATGCGTAACCTTATCCGAAAAGTGCAGCTTTTTTTCCTGTGCTCTCTGTGCGTTGAGAAGGACAGGGAGTGCAAAAAGCAAAGTGAACAGTGTTTTTTTCATAGTCTTCAGTATCTAAATGTCATTATAATGCCAGATTGATATATGCTCCACTGACTTTGGTCGCTGAATGGGAGCTTAACAAAGAGGCTGGATAGGGGATAATCACACATGAAAAAGAATGTGTAGGAATAATTACAGATGTATGACATAAGGCCACACGGTCTTTGATTTTTTCATCCAAATGAAGTATGTTATGTGGAACATCTCCAGCATCACAAGTGTACCATTTCTTTCCTCCCGCAGCGACATGGATTCCGCTCGTCCATAAAAGTTTGGTGCCATTCTTCGTAATTGTGTACAATGTTGTGGAAGCAGATAAGTAAGCACTTCGGGTAGAAATTTTACCGACAATCAATCTGTTTTTGTTTTTGTATGTAAAAGGTTTTCTCCCATCATCACTATCTGCTCTTTTACAATCGCCACCGCTGTTTATGCATTTGTCGGGATTAAAAACTTCACCTGCAATCATAACATCCCCGTTAACATTATGCAAAGCACTTTGATAACGTTCTAATTCAGTCTTCATGAAAGGGTTGTCTTCTGCAGTCGAATTAGGAGTTTCCATCCATTCTTTTTCCAAATCTTCGAGAACTGCGTACATACTTGTAAAGCCCATGGATTTTGCAAAGTCGTGTAATGGCTGGAACGGGTTGAATTCATTTTTTTGAATGGCATCGTTCAAGATATCATCATCATCCGTTCCAAGAACCTCAATAAGGCTATCAACATAATTTTGAGTCCTTTCCTCACATGCATCCCCTATAGCCTCAATCGTTGCAATATAACTTTCCCAAGAAGGAAATTCTAACATCCCATTCGACATTGTAATATTTTTAAGATTCAAACTTTCAGACGTTTTGTTTGACCAACCTTTCATGTCTTCTTTCTCGCAACATGTAAAGATTGCACTTGTAAATATGGCTACTACAGCCAAAACAATTACCTTTTTCATTTTTTTTCGATAATTTAATTTTATAAAATAAATTCAAATTATCTGTACAAAACAGCAAAAAACACTATTTTTGTGGCTGTTTTGTGGCGCACGCCTTACGGTACAGATATAACGCAAGATTGTGTGGTCGGTCAATGCCCTACGGGTA
>JAFZIP010000008.1 GCA_017554325.1 Bacteroidales bacterium | reverse complement strand
TGGCATTCATCTCTAATCTCTACTCTCTAATCTCTAATCTTCTAATCTCTAATCTTCTAATCTCTAATCTTCTAATCTCTAATCTTCTAATCCCTAATCCCTCTCCAAATGCACGCATCTTCCATCTTCCCCATGCAGCGCCTTCCTGATTTCTTCAAAGCTACGCGTTTCCATCTCCAAATAACAAGGTGCGGTGCCGATGATGTCGGGCAAATGGGCATCGGAGCTACGAGTGAACATTTTATTTTTCAGATATTTATGAACTTTCAGCATCTCCTCCTTGTTGCCATGTTTTGAGAGTTCCACCGCGTCATAATCCAAGTCAAACGGGATAAAGCCTAACTGGCTGATGAGGCTAGTGGTGGATTTGTCGATGTGGGCAGGCACAAACAATCCACCGATGGAGTGTACGAAATCGGCAATCTCGTTCACCGACTGGTCGATAGCGGAAGTCAGCAAGCGAGGTTCTTCATATACAATATTATAGTCCTCGTCAATCTGCACCTGGTCGCCGAAAACATCCGGATTGTTGGGAATGTCGGGCAGATGCTCATCCAGGTAAGCCTGCAACTTGTCCAAGGCCTCATGGTCGGGCATGTAAGCCAGACAGTGTGCCTCCTCTTTAGTCGTGATTTCCGCACCACAAAGCACAAAGATGTCGCGGTTGTGCGAATAATGCTCCGCAAGACGGCAGTGACGTGTAGAGTTATGGTCTGTAATGGCAATCACATCTATGCCCTTTTCCAGCGCGATGGAGATGATATTGTCTGGCGTCATCTCCAAATCTCCGCATGGGGAAAACAGCGTATGGGTATGTAAGTCCGCTTTGTAAATGTGCATAGCCTGATTTTTAGCGGCGCAAAAGTACAAAATTCCTATCATTATTAAAATTTTGCAATCCGAAAAAAAAGAACGATGAGAAAACCTCACAAATCCATAGCAAGCTTAAGCTTGATCGTCATCGGCCGCCCATCGGCGAGAAAGATGTTGGCAACTATTTGAAGAAAATGTCAGCGCATCAGCCAATTCCACAGAACGCTCAAAAAAAAATTTTTCAACCAACTGCAACCATTTGGAATTTTTGCATCGTATAACTGTATCCGAGTATATAGCAAATGAATGTTTAACGAAAATAATAAAGAAAAGAGAAATCGAAAAATCGGAGAGAATCCGTTTAACACTGTTTTTTGTAGTTTTGCAACAGGAAAATAATGAAGAGCAAGCATGAAAAATAGAATGAGACTGTTCTGGACCAAAACATACAGAAAGAACATTGCAAAAATGATAGGTGTGTGCTACCGATACGTCCCTGACCAGCAGACTGCCGAGGACCTTGCGCACGAGGCCTTCCTCACCGCCATCGAGAAGGCGGACACTTTCCGGGGAACCGGTTCTTTCGAAAGGTGGCTGATGCGCATTGCCGTCAACAAGGCGCTGCTCTATCTGAGGTATCAGGAACATGTATGCCAGTTAAATGACGATGTGGCGATAGAATCGGACACCCAAGATGATGGCGAGCCATCTCCCTACGACATGATGGCCGCGATCCAGAAAGCCGACTTCTCGCGCGAAGAAATTCTGGACGCCATAACACAATTACCCGACCGTCATCGGACAGTGCTGAACCTCTACGTCTTCGAACGGATCACCCATCAGCAGATTGCGGAAATGCTGGATATTTCTCCAAACACCTCCAAGTCGCACCTGATGCGGGCACGCAAGGAATTGCAAATGATATTGTTCAACAAATCTAAAGAGAAAAAGCGCCTGTTTATGATACCGCTACCCATATTCATTCATCCTGACACGGCCATCGACAGTTACTGCCGCAGGCAACTAAAAGGGTTTGCCATCCCGCCAATGCAACCGCTGACTGAGCAGACATTTCCCGCAACTTCCAGAATCTCGTCCCGATTGTGGATATACACGCACAAGGCCCATGTCACTGGTGGCATCGCAGCCGTTGGCACGGCTGTCACCACCGCCGGCATTCTGCTTACCAGTTCACCGCAGGATAACACCTCCAAACAGCCGCGGGTCACAGAACAGCACCCACCCGTCACAAAAGCAGTGTCAGACAGTCTCGGCAAGGACATCTCGGCAGAGCCGACACCTAACAAGGCTGGCAATGATCGTGGTGTCCAAAAGCACTTCACTTCCGCATCTGCCGTATCCCCTGTATCGGACGTCTCTGTTCATTCCGACATTTCAACCGGAATGCCGGAAGAACCGCAGACTGTGGTGGTCAAGAAGATTCGGCACACCAACCGCATCATTGTCATTCAAGATTCAACAAAGCAACAATAACACAACATGAGGTACTTAAAAAAAATATTGTTGATATGCATCGCTGTCGGAGCTGCAATCTCCTCTGCCGCACAAGTGGAAGGGGAACGGGGTCGGCAGGACACATTATACATCTACGAGGAGGAAATCACCTACGACACGCTGTATGTCCACGACTCACTTGACGACTACGCTGGAATGAGCAAAAATGAGCTAATCGAGATTTTCCTCCGGGACAGGGGCATCGGGCAGCTCTACTACCAGAAGGGTGGTATGTACCTCACAGGAGCCGACGAACTTTACCGACTCGACAGGACAGACCTGAAATGGCTGCTTTCCGCGCCCGTTTATGAGGAATATCGCAAAGCGAAACGCAATCAACATATCAGTATCCCACTCTATGTTGCCAGCGGAGCTGCCATAGCGACGGCTGCCATCGGGCTTTATCAGTTCTGCAACTCTTTCGTGCAGACTGCTAAGTATGGCGATCTGTTCCTCGACAACAGTAACATCAGTCTCGTTTTATGGCGCAGCGCGATGGGCGGTTTCTTCCTGTTCGGAGGCGGCATCATTGCCGCCACTGCATTCATGGTACCCGCCTTGGTGCTCACCATAAACAGCAAGGTGCGCATCAACCGCATTGTTGAAAATTTCAACGCGTCACCGGCTGTGGCGATGCAGGTTTGCTTCGGCCCAACTCCGGCCGGTGCAGGCTTGACCGTGCAATTCTGAACCCATTAAAAGAGCGTCTGCCGATGTCTATGTGTAACAGACTTCCGCAGAGAGGATCACAGGCGCTCCGTCATTCTTAACAAAGAAGTCTTTAGAAAAATTATGAAAAAAGTATTAGCTATCGTATCAGCAGTGTTAATGCTGGGATTTATCTCAACGTCCTGCAACAAGGTCGGTTGCCATTGTTACATTAAGACGGACATCGCACACCTCGCACCTGTGTACGAAGATGAAACCTCAACCAAAGACGAGTGCAAAGCCAAGCAGGCTGAACTCAACGAAGAAGAGGGTATGAACATCTATACGTGCAAGCAATAACACGACAGAAGATCGCGGCGGACGCTTTTTACACGTCCGCCGCTTTTTTTTTACTAAGTCGGAATCCAAAAAAACCTTTATTTACGGAATAGGGACCGGCTTTTAGTAGATTTCGTGTCAGGGACAGCACAACTTACCATGATATCGAATAATTATAGCCGCCGGAGCCGGAAGATTTCGTCGTTTTGTTTTTGCCCTCATTTTTCTTACCCGGTTGCAACGTATAGGAAATCGTGCCGCCGACCGGCGCCGGTGTCGGAGCCAGATGGAAGTTGATGTTCAGCTTGCAGTTCACCTTTAAGCGGATACCGCGGTTGCGTGCCTTGTCGTAGCGCAGCATATTCACCAAGCGAAGAGCTTCCTCATTACAAGACGGACAGAGCCCTTTCACGATGGTCGGGTTTTCCACAAAGCCGTCGTCGTTCACCTGATAGGCGATAGTCACCACGCCTTCGATGCGCTGTTCCATGGCATCTTGCGGATATTGCAAATGGGCTTTGATGAACTCGCGCAATGCCTTGGCTCCGCCGGGATAGAGGGGCTTTTCCAGAAACTTCTTCTTTTTTTTCTTTTCGTTTTCCATCATAATGCTAAAGGTGAATGTGATGCAAAAATACAATTTCCCTTGTTATCCGCAAAATAATCTTGAATATTTCACAATTTAACTATATCTTTGCGGCCTCAATTCATACGCTAATATGAGTAACCGAAAAATTCTGGTCATATATACGGGAGGCACCATCGGAATGATGGTGGATCCTGACAGCAAGGCGCTCAAGCCTTTCGAATTCAAGAACATACACCAGCAGCTTCCCATGCTGCACCTCATAGAGGCAGACATTACCTTCCAGGATATGCTGCCTCTTATTGATTCATCGGACACCAATCCCGACTTCTGGGTGCGCCTGGCGAAGATGGTGGGTGAAAACTACGACAAGTACGACGGGTTTGTCATCCTGCACGGCACCGACACGATGGCCTATACGGCTTCGGCGCTGAGTTTCCTGCTCGACAATCTGAGCAAGCCGGTCATCCTCACGGGTGCGCAGCTCCCGCTGGGCGTCATCCGCACCGACGGTCGGCGCAACATCCTGAACGCCATTGCCATTGCAGCCGAGTATGTTGACGATAAGCCCGTCATCCAAGAAGTGTGCATCTATTTCCAGAACAACCTATACCGCGGCAACCGCACCTACAAGGACAACGCCTCGCGTTTCAACGCCTTCTACTCTCCCAACTACCCTATCATCGCCGAGGTCAATACCACAGCGGAATTCCACACCAACCTCCTGCACTACGAGGCTCCCGGAGCACCGTTCCGCTATTACACCCGCATGGACAGCCATGTGGCGCTGATTAAGATTTACCCAGGCATCAGTGTCGAGTTCATGCGCAATGTCTTCAACACGCCCGGCCTGCGCGCCGTAGTGATGGAGACCTTCGGCGTGGGCAACGCACCGACCTCACCCGAGTTTACCCAGATATTGCATGATGCTGTGAGCCGCGGCATCGTCATCGTCAACGTCACCCAGTGCAAGGGCGGCGGCGGCGTGGAGATGGATCGTTACGAAACAGGCAAGAACCTGGCCGACATCGGTATCACAAGCGGACGCGACATGACCACCGAGGCGGCCGTCACCAAGCTGATGTTCCTGCTCGGGCAATACGACAACCCCGACGACGTGCGGCGCGAGGTGGCAGTTTCCATGCGTGGGGAGATGACGATGGAATAGATTAGAGAGGAGAGAGGAGAGAGGATATGAGGAGATTAGGAGATTAGGAGATTAGAAGATTATGAGATAAGGAGATTAGTGTTAATTGATATAAACATACGATAATGACCGTTATTACTTTTTTGACGCTTTTAGGCAGTTTGGCTCTGTTGATGTTCGGCATGAAGACTATGAGTGAGGCACTGCAGAAATTGACAGGCGGTGGCCTGCGCAAGGTGCTGAGCACCATGACCACCAACCGTTTCACCGGCATCCTGTCGGGCGCATTGGTCACTACCGCCGTGCAATCCTCCACCGCAACCACTGTGCTCACGGTGAGTTTCGTGAACGCCAGCCTGCTCACCCTGTCGCAGGCCATCTCCGTGATCATGGGTGCCAACATCGGCACCACCGTCACCGCGTGGATTATCGCCCTGTTCGGATTCAACTTCCAGATGAGCGTCATCGTGTTCCCGCTGTTCGCGGTCGCCATCATGCTCTCCTACTTCAAGAGCCCCAGTGCCAAGTCATTCGGCGACTTCATCTTCGGTTTCTCGTTCCTGTTTCTGGGCATTGCCACCCTGCGCGAGAACGCCATTGCCATGGACCTGCCGCACAACGATGCCGTGATGCACTTCTTCACCGCTTGCCGCGACCTCGGGTTCCTTTCCTACGTCATATTCCTGCTGTTGGGTGGTATTCTTACTATGTGCGTGCAGTCGTCTGTCGCCATCATGGCCATCACAATGATTCTGTGTTCCACGGGTGTGGCCGACATTTACCAAGGCATTGCATTGGTGCTAGGCGAAAACATCGGCACCACCATCACTTCTAACATCGTGGCTTTGAACGCCAACACTTCAGCCCGCCGGGCAGCCCTCTCACACTTGATCTTCAACCTGTTTGGCGTATGCTGGATCCTCCTTGTGTTCCGTCTCTTCATCAAGATGGTCTGCTCCACCGTGGGCTTTGATCCGACTGCAGATCTCAGCACCGACCCGAACGCTTCCACCCGCATCAACTTCGCGCTCTGCGCTTTCCATACCGCCTTCAACCTCTGCAATGTACTCATTCTCGTCTGGTTCATCCCCACCTTTGAAAAGGTGGTATGCCATCTCATCAAAGGCAAGGAGGATGACGAGGATATGCGTCTGCGCTTCATCAGCGGTGGTTTGCTTTCTACCTCCGAGCTTTCACTTCTGGAAGCCCGAAAGGAGATCAATCACTTTGCTATGCGTGCACACCGCATGTTCGGTTTCGTGCCACAACTGCTTGAACTAAAGAACAATGACGAATTTGTCAAACTCTTTACCCGTATTGAAAAATATGAGGGCATCAGCGACAACATGGAAGTGGAAATCGCCAACTATCTGAACCAAGTGTCGGAAGGACGATTGAGTCCTGAAAGTAAGACACAGATACGCTGCATGTTGCGTGAAATTTCCGAAATTGAGAGTATTTGCGACAGCTGCTACAACATGGCACGCACCATCAATCGTAAATACAAGATGCGGGAAGAGTTCACCGACGAGCAAGTGGCCCATGTCAAGCACATTTGGGATCTTTGCGACAACGCCCTCTCACAGATGGAGCTGATTCTGGAAGACACCGACCACAAGGTGGATCCGCGCATCTCGCTCAACATCGAGAATGAAATCAACCACTACCGCACACAGCTCAAAGAGAACAACGTAGCGGATGTTAACGACAAGAAATACGATTACCAAACAGGTGTCACCTATATGGACTTGATCAGCGACAGCGAGAAGTTAGGCGACTACGCTATCAATGTAGTGGAGGCACACACGCAAGTCAAACTCACCGTTTAAGCTTTATGGAAATCGAAATCTGCTGCGGTTCCATCCAGTCTGCGGCCAACGCCAAGGCCGCCGGAGCCAAGCGCATCGAGTTGTGTCAGAACCTGAACGAAGGCGGCACTACCCCATCCTACGCTGCCATCAAGCAGTGCGTGGAAGAATTGCACTTGGATGTGTTTGTACTCGTGCGCCCGCGACCGGGAGACTTCGTTTACAACGAGTTGGAGATAAAGAACATGGAAGAAGACGTGCGCATCTGCAAGCAGTTGGGCGTGGCCGGCATTGTGGTGGGTTTCCTGCGCGAAGACGGGAGCATTGACACCGCGCTCACGCGCCGTTTTGTGGAGCTTGCCGCGCCAGTTCCAGTTACTTTCCACCGCGCATTCGATCGATGCTCAGACTGGCGTAAATCGCTGGAAGAGGTGATTTCCTGTGGCTGCAGGCGCATTCTGACCTCCGGCTGCCAGCCCACTGCCATGGAGGGCAAGGAGGTGCTCAAAGAGCTGGTAACGCTGGCCGGCGACCGGATCACCATCTTGGCGGGCAGTGGCGTGCGCCCGGACAACGTGCGCGAGCTCGTGACCTACACAGGCGTGCGCGAAGTGCACGCCTCGTGCAAAGTGCAAACCAAGGGCGGCTACGACGAAACGTGCGCCGAAGAGGTGGTCGCGCTGCTAAAGAATGCCTCAACCATAACACGATAACTCCGTGTCAAAAAATATCCTAATGACACGAATCCGTTAAAAGAAACAAAATCGATTATCTTCTAAATCAAGAGAAAGAGAAAGAGTTGCAAGAAGCACGTAATTTCCGTAAAGAAGATCCACGCATTGTGGGAACCGCCGGAGGGATATTTACTATTATAAACCGCCTTCACCCGAGAACCGAACAAAATGGACAAACAGTAAATCACCAAACTGGCTATTACAGTGATTTTTGCCGTAATCCAAAAATACATCGAACTAAAAAGTATTCCTCCTACAGCACTAATATAATGGGCCAACTTTTTCCAACCGTACTTAAACAGAGTACTGGGCTTGAATTGCTCAATCAATTGCTGTTTGATAACGGCAATAGGATGTTCTTCCTCAAGTATATCCAGCGTCTCTTCATCGCCTTTAGCAATACATTTCTCGCTATTGGGCTCTTTCGGACCGGATTTGTAACAGCCACAGATCCCAATGGAAACCATGGCGACCCAGTTAGCTACGGCGAACCACTTCAACCCAATCGGAGCCACGATATACCAATAAATGCAAAACGGGGTGGCCGTGAAGAAACACCATGCTGCAAACAGCCAATCCCACTTTTTGCTCAACAAATAGTAGGTCTCAGAAAGTGTAGTAGGAATACCAAACTTGCATAATACGAAGATGATGTAACTCATCCACAATATCACACTAATAATAGGCAACGCAATCATAGTAACAACTCTTGAATTTGCTCCATTAATTCAGCCGACAAAAATAACAAAAATAAATAAATATGTATCTTTGCAAAAAAAATTTCTTTCATGAAAAAATTGATTACCCTGCTGTTTCTATGTGCCATATTTCAAAATGTCCTATACAGCCAGTCCTTCACCAAGGAGCAGGCTTTGGATTTTCTATACACATACATGCCGCAAAGCGACCGCGCCGACTATGACACGGCTTTTTTTCAGATGCAGGTGGACTATGCCTTTCAGGCGCGTGAAACTTTTTCATGGGGCAAAACCATTCCTGATGACATTTTCAAGCACTTTGTATTGGTCTATCGCGTCAATAACGAAGACCTGGATACGGCCAGGGCATACATTTTCCACCAGCTGAAAGACCGTATCAAGGACATGAGCATGTACAACGCAGCCTTGGAGGTGAACCACTGGTGCCACGAGCATGTGGATTACCAGCCCGCCGATGTGCGCACTTCCGCACCGTTGGCCACCTTGCGCACCTCGCACGGTCGTTGCGGCGAGGAGAGCACCTTGACGGTGACGGCCCTGCGCGCCGTAGGCATCCCTGCCCGCCAGTGCTACACCCCACGCTGGGCGCACTGCGACGACAACCACGCCTGGGTAGAGGTGTGGGTGGATGGCAAATGGTACTTCCTCGGCGCCTGCGAACCCGCCCCCGACCTCAACATGGGCTGGTTCGCCTACCCCGCCACCCGCACCATGATGGTACACACCAATGTCTTCGGCGACTACCATGGCCCCGAGGAGGTGAACAAAAAGACGAAATACTACTCCTGCATCAATGTCTTGTCCAATTACGCGGATACCGCCACAGCATACGTCACCGTTTATGACAAACAACATCTGCCCGCCAAGAACGCCACAGTCTGCTTCAAACTATACAATTACGCTGAATACTATACGCTTGCAGAGGTAAAAACCGACGAAAACGGTCGTGCCCAACTCAACACCGGGCTCGGCGATCTGCTGGTTTGGGCAAAACAGGGCAATGACTACTCGTATGCAAAGTTGGATCTTCGCAAACAGGATCACTTGGTGCTGATATTGAGCGACAAAGGCCCGAACCCGTGGATGTCTGTAGGCAATCTCGTCCAACAATTCTCCATGGTGCCACCAGTAGGCAAGCCACAGAACAACACATTAAACGCCACGGCGCAATTGGCTTGCAACAAGCGGATTGCCAAGGAAGACAAGATGCGCGAGGCCTATCGCAAAACATTCCCCACCAAAGCGCAAACGGACAAGTACCATAACGAATACTTTACTCCAGAAGAGTTCTACGATGTGATTCACCGCAGCGAAGGGAATCATGCAGAAATAATGAGATTCCTGCAAAACCACAGCAAGAAGGAGGAAGGATTGTATTTGAAAGAGTTCGTGGCTGCATTGGCGGACAAGGATTTGCGCGACACGAAAGCGGAGACATTGGAAAGCCAGCTCACCTATTTCAAGGAGGAACATTACCCATTGGAAGTCTATCTCAAGGGAATTCTGCCGGCACGCATCTCCAACGAGTTGATCCGCGACTGGCGCCATGACCTGCGGGAAGCACTGGTAAACACGCTTCCTGAAGAAGTCGTACCGTCGGTTGGGCAACTCACCGACTGGACGAAGCGGTACATCACCATCGATCCGCTCTGCAACTACTACAACTGCCCCATCAGTCCGATGGGCGTGTTCAAGACCCGCCGCGCGGACACACACTCCCGCGACATCTTCTTCGTGGCCGCTTGCCGCAGTTTGCTCATCCCCTGCTATTTAGACAATGCTTCCAATAAAATTTATGTCTGGCAAGAAGGTGATTGGCAGGAAGTTACATTTGAAGAGGAAACGGTTGTCCCGAATGAAGAATTAGCTACCCTAACTTTGCACAACCCGAAAGGTTATACCTATTACACGCATTACACGCTACAGCGTTTCGAAAATGGTGAGTATGTTTCGTATGACTTCGAGAACGACCCGCGCGTCGAGGTCCGCGACATCGTCCTGAACTTGCCTCCTGGCAAGTACTGTCTATCCACCGGCAACCGATATAGCGACGGAGAAGTGCTTTCCGAACTGCGCTTTTTCACCTTGAACAAGAAAGACGAATATACCATCAAGATTCCTGAATTGGTGCCAAGAAACAACACTTATGGCCGCTTGGACATGAACATCAACAAGCTGAACGGCAAATCTTTATCTGAGATTCTTCAAGAATCAGGCAAAGAAAAGATGATACTTTGCCTGGTTGCGCCCGGCACCGAGCCAACCAATCATTTGGCCAAGGAACTCGCTGCCAAGAAAGCCGATTACGAAGCTTGGGGCGGCAAGATGATTTTCCTCGCCAACAATGCCAATTGGAAGAAAGAAAAGAACCAGCCCGCCAACGTGGAGGTGTTCTCCACCAAGGTTGATGATATGACTGAAGCTGTACTGTCTGCCCTGAAGAACGGCGTGCACGACGGTTCCCTAGCGAACACCTCTGGCGAGCGCCCAGTCTGCCTCGTCATTGACAAAGACGGAAGCATCCTGTTCGTTTCCGAAGGGTACAATATCGGAGTTGGGGATAGGATGTTGGAGATTCTTATGAAATAAGACCGGAGGGTGCACGGAACGGGGTGCCACCGTACAAACATTAGGTTGTTGTTTCAACCGTGAAGGTTGCATTTTTTCTCGCTTTTGCGCTCACAGTGGCTGGGGCGGCTTTTTTTTAATTAAGCCGCCCCGCCACCGTTCGCTGTTTCATTCTTGCTTTCTATTTATTCTTGCTATTTGCTTAGCATCCCTGATGGTAAACTAGGGAAGAAGAACCAAACGCAAGCCAAGGCCGCTGCTCCGAATGTTGGTACTGCCGTTGTCCCGATTCGAGGAACGGCAGTACCTGGCATCGTAGCCCCAGCTGCCGCCACGGCCCACGCGGCAGGAGCCCGAAGAGGCTCCTTGCGGATTGGTCTGCGCAGCGTCAGTATAGTTGCCATACCTGTCGGAGCATAATTCCTCCACATTACCGGACATATCATAGATTCCGAGTTCATTGGGCTTTTTGGTCTTGACAACATGGGTGACATAGTCGGGACTGCTTTCGCCCTTGTCGTATGCATTACCCCTGTACCACGCCACCACGTTGAGGTCGTTGCTACCGCTGTACTTGTAATGCAGGCTCTTCGTGCCGCCGCGTGCCGCAAACTCCCACTCGGCCTCCGTGGGCAGGCGGAACTGCTTGCCGGTAAGACGGTTCAGTTTGCGGATGAACTTCTGGCAGTCGTCCCAGCTCACCTGCTCTACCGGACGTTTGTCTCCAATGAACCTAGACGGGTTGCTGCCCATCACGGCCTTCCAGAGTTCCTGCGTCACCTCGGTCTCGCCGATGTAGTAGGTGGAGAGCGTCACCTTGTGGGCGGGCTTCTCTCTATCGTAGCAGTCGTTCCCCTGTTCCGAGGTGCAGCCCATGGTGAACGTGCCGCCCTGCACCCTGATCATCTTGAAGCTCACACCCTTCACTGTAATAGTTGTGTAGTTTTGAGGTTGCTGCGCCAAAACAAGCGCCGGCACCGCCAACAGCAGCAGCAACGCAACATAGATTCGTTTAGTCATATTTGTGCTTCACCGCGTTATATCCCATCCGGCTCCGTCGGGGTTTGTTAGTAATAAAAATCCAAAAGCTAACGGCCAATAGCCAATATCTGGTGCTGTATCCCGTATTCGGTGAGGATCTGCTTCACGCGGTGCTCGTCGGTGTCGGAGATGAACACCTGCCCGAAATGGTCCTTGCCCACCATGCCAAGCAGTTCGGAGATGCGGGTGCGGTCCAGCTTGTCGAAAATATCATCCAACAACAGGATGGGTTTTATTTTCTTTCTTTCGTACGAATAGTCGAACTGGGCGAGACGCAGAGCCAAGGAGTATGACTTTTGCTGTCCCTGCGAGCCATAGCGTTTCACGGGCTGCCCGTTGATGAGGAACAGAAAATCATCTTTATGCACGCCAAAGTTGGAGAAACCGCTTCGCGCGTCGGCCACCGATGCGCTCTGCAAGCCCTCCGGATAGGTGCTGGTGAGCAGTCCCGACTGGTACTGGATTTCCACTTCCTCCTGACCGTCGGACAACTGGCGATAGTGTTTGTGGAATATCGGAGAGATGTTCTGGATGAAATCCTGCCGGCGGGTGAAGATGAAATTGCCCAGCGGAATCATCTGCTCGTCCAAAATCTGGCAAATGGAAGCATCCATTTTGTGGTTCTCGAACATCTGCTTCAGCAGGGCGTTGCGCTGCATGAGCAGCTTGCGGTACGAGATGAGCTGCTGCAAATATTCGGCATCGAACTGCGAGATGATGGTGTCGAAGAACTTGCGGCGCAGCTCGCTGCCCCCGTGGATAATGTCGCTGTCGTAGGGCGAGACCATCACCACGGGGAAAAGGCCGATGTGGGCACTCAGACGGGAATACTCCTTCTTGTTGGCCCGCATCGACTTGTGTCCGTTTTTGTAGGTGCAGCTCACCTGCGTGTTGTTCTGTGTCTCTGTATTGTGAAACTCACCATGAATGGCGAAGAAATCCGTGTCAAAGCGCACCGAGAAGACATCCTGCGCGGAGAAATAGCTCTTGCAAAACGACAAGTAATAGATGGCATCCAGCAGGTTGGTCTTGCCACTGCCGTTCCGCCCGACGATGCCGTTCACATTCTCATCAAACGTAAACTCAGCCTCCTCGTAGCTTTTGAAGTTGGTAAGCTTCAGGGATTTCAGAAACATTTAGGCTCTTGCTTTTGGGAATTTGGAATTTGAAATGAGCAATGGGGAATTAGGAAATTAAGAAATTAAGAAATCAAGAAGTTAAGAACAAACAATCTCTAATCTATAATCTATAATCGATAATCTCTCATCTATTTCAATCCTAGCACTTCAAGTCCCTGGTTGAAGCGGATGTCGCGCGGGATGCCGGCTTTGTTGATCTTGTCCAAATCCTTCTTCAAGTTAGCACCGATGGTGCCGTTCTCCTTGCTGAACTTGGAGGCAAACTCGAAGTTGCCTTCTGCCTGTGTTTGCAGGATAGTGGCGATCCAGCTGTCCATAGCCTTCATGGCCTTATCATAATCAATGTGATAAGTGCCATTGCCATTGCGCTTAAAAGCACCTTGCTCTTCGAAGAAGTTGTAGCACATCATGTTGGCCACGCCATGGGCGTCGGCGGCGCCGAAACGCACGGAGCGGAGCAGGCCCACAATGTAAGTGGTAATAGCGTCTTCCTTGGTAATATTGGTAATTTCGCCTTTGTCAATCAAGCTGCAGACCAAGTGCAAACCGAGGATGTCAGCCTTGGCCTCTTCCCAGTTGGAACGCTCGGTCTTCATAGCATCATCCACCGGACCTTTGCCGTTGATGGTGGTTTTCACGCCCAAACCATGGCCCACCTCATGGAAAGTCACATTCCAGAAGAAAGCGTCGAACTTGATGTGGTCTTGCTCTGACGGCTCAATCACCATTTCGCCGATAGGTTTCATAATCTTGTCGAACTTGGCCTGCATGGCGTTGCGGAGTTGGAAGCGACGGGAGCCCTTCTTAGCCTGCACATTGTCGTCGTTGGGCAAGTTGATGGCGATGGTTTTGCCACCGGCATTGCAATCACCACCGTAGAACACCACATCATACACATTCATGTCGGAAGAGGTGCCGGGCACATAGTTGCGGTATTTGGCATCGCAGGGCAATTCTTTTTGCAACTGCGGGAGCATCTTCACAAAGCGGGCCAGATCTCCGCTGGCTTCTTCATCTTTCACCAACACAAATGCTTCGTATGAGGTCTTCACCTCATTGAGTTTGTCGTCGTAATTCTCGATGGGGCCGAACACGAAATCCAGTTTGGTGTCCTTCATATCCATCCATGCCATATCGGAAGCAAAATAGTCGTCGGTTTGCAGGGCTTTCTTGCGCAGCGTGAGGTATTTCTTCATGGAAGGATTCTCGCAAATCTCGATGGCTTTGTCGAGCAATTCGCACACCTTGTCGATTTTCTCTTTGTAATATTCGTGATACCAAACGGATTTAAGAGAGCCGTCCTGGTTGCGCACGAGAACCGTGTAATGGGAACCTTTGTTTTTGTCCTGGAAAGCTTCATACTCTTTCAACGTCAAATCCTGCGGGTAATAGCAGCAGGTTGCCGGTTTTGGACCGTAGCCGGGAACGAAGGGTTTGTCGTCGTTCAGGCGATCCCATGCTCCGTAGTTGATGAGGGCGAATTCTTTCATCCATTTGTCTTGGATGGTATCCAGAATTTTCTTGTCGCCGAAGGTCTGTTCCCAAAACAGATCATCCATGATTTGACCGATTTCAAAGAAAATGGGGATGAGCTGTTTGTCGTTCTCGCTGAGTTTGGAAATGTCGGTGGTGAGGTCGAAGAATGCGTATTCCTCCACTTTCTGTTGCAGTTCGCTGGAAGAAACTTCCTCGGGCATTTCGGTTTTCTTCTCCTTGCAGGAGGTTGTAATCAGGGCCAGGCAGCCAAATGCGATTACCATAGTCGTCAGTTTTTTCATAAATTATCGGGTTTTTACAATATTCTTGAAATAGGGAGCACAAAAGTACAAAAAAAGATCGTCTGCGGAGAAGATGCGTTCGGACAACTGGCCGTCCTCATCGAAATCGAACACGCGCGCCGCACGGGGGATGTCGCGCTCGGGTGGCATGCCACTGTCGATACGGCAGATGGCATCCTCGTAGGACACCCAGTAATAGTAGTACATGCTTTCCTTGGAGAGCAGGCGCGTGGCTCCGGAGGCCTGCATCACCTGAGCGCGTTGCGTATCGCTCCAATGAGCCTGCACGGGCACGATGGTCTTGCCACAGAGCAAGCAGGCCACCATAGCGGCAAATGTGAGGGGCTCGTCCTCCAGCAAGAGGGCTACCGTATCTTCCGGGAAGGTATCCAACTCATTCATTATCGGGGCAATAAGCATCGTAAAATGACGGTTGTCACAAGTCTTCCCGTCCACGGAAACGGCGGTTTCATCGGGGCGGTGGCGGAGGGCCTTCACAAGAGGGTAATAGATATGGTCTGCAAACATCTTCAAAAAATGGAAGGCAAAAATAGGAAAAAATTTTCCAAAACGACACAGGTAACGAAAAAAAATGTATTTTTGCGCCGTCTTTCAGAGACACCCAAACATGGCGGTTGTAGCTCAGTTGGTTAGAGTACCGGATTGTGGTTCCGTGGGTCGTCGGTTCGAATCCGACCTGCCGCCCCCAATAAAAAGAATCAGCAAATGCTGATTCTTTTTATTTTCAGGCAACATAGCCTAAACCATTAAAACAAAAAAACATGTCAGACGAAAAATTTCACGGTCGCTACCGCATTGCGTCCACCCGCGCCGAATGGCACGATTACGGCGAAGGAGTATATTTTGTAACCATCTGTACCCAAGGAAGAGAACATTATTTTGGAAAAATAGATAACGGTTTGATGTGTTTGACAGAAATCGGGAGATATGCCGAGAAATGTATCCATAACACCACCAAACACAATTGTTATGCGGAAATCCCATTATTTGTCGTAATGCCCGACCACGTTCATTTGATTGTGATTATCCGGGAATTTGTTGCAAATTGTAGAGACGGTGCATGCACCGTCTCTACGGCCGAATCAAAAACCATCAATCCGAAAAACAATCGTTGGAAACATGACATGGTGGACAAAACCATGCAAAAAATTTCGCAACGAAAAAACAAATTGTCGTTTGCAATGGGTAACATCAAATCCGCGATAACGAGATTTGCCCATTCCAATAATATACCCTTTGGGTGGCAACCCCGTTTCCACGATCATATCATCCGTGACCACAACGAATTAAACCAAATTGTTGATTATATCGAATCTAATGTGGCAAATTGGGAAGATAATTGATTGTTTTCAATGATTAATACGGAATCCCATTACATTTTGTAGAGACGGTGCATGCACCGTCTCTACTTGCCCCCTAAAAGTTCCGAGCTGATGGCCACGGTGTCGGCATCTACTGGCCTAATCTCCAGAGTCCCTTCCGTTGTGAAGTCGTCCGTACCGCGTTCATATTCCAGCATATATTCTTCATGCGGCCTCTTCGGGGGCAACTTCGCATGTTCTGCCACAATCATAAACGCCCAGAGGTCCAAACCAAGAAACACGATGGACATGGCTATGCAGAACCACTTTTGCTGTCTGTTAAGCCGGATTTTATTGTCTGTCGGGATTTCGGAGGCCTCTATCTGTCGGATAATATCGTCACAATGCTTTGTCTTATAGCGAAATTCGGCAATAGAAACACCCACAAAAAGCGCAACCAGAGCCCCCAACGAGATGATAAACGCACCCATATTCGGCAAACGGCTGAATTCCGTGTTTGCAAACAGAATGCCTAAGGTAAGGATAAAAACCGGAATGGGGTATTGGGCGATATAGAGGGAATATAGCTTTTTGAAATTGCGGGCTTGGTTGGAAAGCGTCAGCAAGTCGTTGTTTTCCATAGTTTTGATCTTAAGCTTTCTCATCGTCCATATCTCAATGGCAAAACAAACCGACAAGAATACGATCCAAAACAGCATTATCGAAAGGTCGTTGCCTTGAAATAAATGGATGCATAATAAGCCGATAACGGCAAATAACGGATAAAGAATGAACTGTCTTCGCCGATACCGTGTGTAATAGTCAGTGCTGCTTTTGATGGACGACTTCAGCAGTCGATCGTTGATGATTTCCTGTTGGTCGAAGCGCTCTTTCAGCGTTTCGTATTGGGCCTTCAACTGGTCCAATTCGGAGAGGTTGTTATTGTTCTGATTTTCCATGATGATTTCCTTTCATTCTTTTGTTGACATTTTCACCAGTTTGTCCTTGATGCGCATCAGTCTGACCCCCACATGGTTGGGTGTGATGCCGATGATGGCTCCGATTTCGTCGTAGCTGACCCCTTCCAGCCAAAGCAGTATCAAACTGCGGTCGATGAGGTCGAGGCGCGATATCCGGTCATAGAGTTCGCGGATTTGATGTGTGGAAGGGTCGTCGGCCTCGTAGGGGTCGATATCGACGGTCAGCGGCACCGTTTCGATGCGCCGGCGTTCCTTCTTGTCCTGGTTGATGGCGGTGTTGAGCGACACACGGTATATCCATGTCTTTGCGTCGCTGCGACCCTCGTAGGTGTCAAAACCTTTCCAAAGCCGGATGAGGATTTCCTGAAACAGGTCGTCGATCTCGGCCTTGTCGTGCGAGAACATGTAGCACACCGTGTAGATGGTCCGTTTGTGCTGCCGTACCAATTGTTCAAACTGATATTCTTTGTCGTTGTTCATAATACATTACTTTCGTTGCAACGTTCATCATGTTAGACAACAAAAGAATGGGAATTATTACATGGTGGGGAAATTAATTGTCTTTTGAAATTGTAGAGACGTGACTACCGCGGTAATGTAAGCATCCTATATGTTCGGTTTTTGTTGCCGCCGCGGGCTTCCAAGTAGCCGAACTCGGTGAGCTGGCGTAGGTAACGCTTGGCAGTGGTGGCGGGGAAGCCGAAATGACCCACAATGACCTCGGTGGTGAACTCCTCCTTGTCGGCCACAAAGTCCAAAATATCGGCCAGTTTCTCGGCCAGTGTGGGCTTTATCGACCATTTATCGACCATTTTCTGTTTCAAAGCGGATTTATCGACCACTTTCTCCGTAGTTGACTTCACGTACTGGTCGATGTCGGATTGCAGATGTTGGCAATGCAGTTCCGTCATTCGATCGAGAAAGATGCTGATATCCTCATGCTCGCGAGTGTCGATAAGAGATTGGATGTACTCCGCCTTGTCCTCTTTGAGCACCTTTGTGGGCAACACACCGAATTCCCATTGCAGTAAATTCATTAACAGACGGCAGGTGCGACCGTTGCCGTCGGCCCATGGGTGTATGGTCACCAACTCGTAATGAGCCCAGAAACTAAGGTCGTAAACAGCAGCTATATCAGATGGGGTCACAGCTTTGCGACGTTGGTTCAGTTCCTCGCAGAAAGCTTCAAGGCGAGCCGGCACCTTCAGAAAGGACATGTACGATTTTCCGCCAATTCCAGCAGAGACATTCAGCTTGCGAAGTTCGCCTTTGGCGGCAGAGAAATCACCGCCGACGGAGCTATATTCGCTTCCGGTGCGGGCCATTACTTTTGAAGCCAGCAGGATAAGCCAATCGACAGTAATCGGGTCATGACGTTTGATCCATTCGCGTCCGTAGTCGTAAGCCACTTTCAGGTCGAGGTTCATCATCTGCTCTATCATGGTGCGCTTGCTGGAGGTGATGCCCTCGTCGAAAAGCAGCTGCGCCTCCACTTCCGTCACCGTGGAACCCTCAATAGCCGTGGAATGCACAATAATGGAGTAGAGATAGAACTTGTCGAAGTCTATCTGATTCGAAATGCCCAGTGCCTTGTGCTGCTGGAGCAACCGCAACAATATGTCCTTGTTCTCTTGCTTCATTGATTGTCAATCATTTCGCCGTTGTTGTAGGCAACCGCAAAAATACAAAATATCCATATATGATGTGAAAACGATTTCCACCGAGTTATTTGTCCTGTCGGGGCCACTCAAGAAAAAAATCTTTATTATTGGGAATTTCCGTTCTTCCTACCCAACTGCTAACTGCTAACTACTGTTAGGCTTTCCCGTGGTTTCTCCTTCGCCGCTGCCGCAGCCAATACACGAGGGCGGAGATGAGGAGAAGCAATACACTGATGAATCCGATGATATTGCCCAAAGGCCAATCAAACAGATAGAATGCGGCGTTGGCAACAAGGAACAGACCTGCGACTCCAGCAATTCGGATCACCAGCCGTTCTTCAGGGACAATCCGCACCAAATGACGTCCAGTCAGACAGGCAAAAACCAGCCCTGCGAGACTTGCGACCATAAGGATGAGGCTGCCAAAAGGCCAGTACATCAACTTGAAAACGAGGCCAACAAGGCATAACACGAGCAGGATAATGCCGCTCCAATATGCGCCGCTGTGATGGTAGGTGGGGGGCACGGGGGCATCTTCCCCGTTCAATCGGGAAGTTTGTGCCAACAGTTCATCACTCATCTTAGCAAGACGGTCTATGTTGCAAATTATCAAAACAATAACCATAACAAGGATGATGGCGACCATGACAAACGAGCTACGCAAATAAGGTATCGTCCGCTTTTCACCTATCTCGATAATGAACCACATCATCCACAGACATAGAGCAAACACCCCCGTAATCCATACTAAAGAAAAACGAGTGCGAACATTTTCCATTTTTTGGACGAGAGTTTGTATATCGGCATCTTCCGTGTTGATTTTCAACACTTTCCGACAGCTAAACCATTCAAATAATCCAATCATAAAAAAAAGAATGATGGAAATGACCATGAATGAGATGCTAAGCTCAAAGCGAAAACAGCTCCAACACACGATGGCGGCAAGCAACCCGTAAGTGAGCACAATTTCCGTATTGCGGCGTTTGAAATCCGATATTTTCGAATGCAGCATTTCGTGAATCAAGTCATTGTTGACAATTTCCTGCTGGTTGAACTTTTCCTGGAGCTTTTTGTATTGCATTTGCAACGCCGTCAGCTCCACTTCCTGGTTTTGTTTTTTCTCTTCCATGATGACAAGGGTTTACTGGGTGATGGATTTCGCTTTTTGGACCAATTTTTCCTTAATACGGTGCAGTTTGATCCCCACATTGGCCACAGTGATGCCCATAACGGAGGCGATTTCGTCGTAACTGATGCCTTCCAACCACAGCAACACGAGGCCGCGGTCCATCACATCGAGCTGATGGATGAGCGCATAGAGCTGGCGAATCTGTTCGAGCGAGGAGTCCTGCGGGTCGTAGGGGTCGAAGTCGGTACTGAGCGGAACCGTCTGCGGGCGGCGTTTCGCACTTTTGCTGCCGTTGATGGCAGTGTTGAGCGCAATGCGATACACCCACGTGTTCACGCTGCTGCGGTTCTCGAACCGGTCGAAGCCCAGCCACAACCGGACCAAGATTTCCTGAAATAGATCGTTGATTTCCTCATTGTCGCGGGAGAACATGTAACAGACGGAGTAGATCGTCCGTTTGTACTGTTTCACCAGCTCCTCAAATTGCTTTTCTTTCTCGCTTTTCATCTGACCGTATTTTGGATTTTTATGGCATTGGACAACATCACCCAAAAATCCTTACAAAAATAATCATTTATTTTTGCCCGCACACCTAACGACAATTATTTTGAATGATACCGAAAGGCAAGCGAAAAATTGGAACAACGGGAAAGCCTGTCGTCTGCAGAAAAGAAATCAGAATAAAATCGTATTTTTGAGCCCGTGATTTGTAACCATAATCTTCTATGCGAAAAAAAGAAAAAGTCTCCTTCCTCTTGCAATATTTTCTAGAACATCAGCCCGATGTGCAGTCGGAGCTGCAATATAAAAACCCTTACCAGCTGCTGGTGGCCACCATGCTGGCGGCACAGTGCACCGACAAGCGCGTGAACATGGTCACACCGGCGCTGTTTGAGGCCTACCCCACCCCTTTGGCCATGTCGAAGGCCACGGAGGAGGAAATTCTGTCCTTCGTGAAGTCCGTGTCGTACCCCAACAGCAAGGCGGCACACCTGCTGGCCATGAGCCGGAAGTTGGTCAGCGACTTCGGCGGTGAAGTTCCCGCCACCATGCAGGAGCTGACCTCTTTGCCCGGCGTGGGACGCAAAACCGCCAATGTGGTGCTGGCCTTCGCTTTCGGGCAGGCCGCCATGCCCGTGGACACGCATGTGTTCCGCGTGGCGCACCGGCTCGGGCTCGTGAAGGATGCGCCCACCCCCGATGCCGTGGAAAAGCAGCTGGTGAAGCTCTTTCCAACGGAATACATCTCACGCGCGCACCACTGGCTGCTGCTGCACGGACGCTACGTATGCACCGCCCGCAAACCCCATTGCGAGGAATGCCCGATAAGGGAGGCGTGTACGGAGATAATGGGTGAAAGAGGTGAACGGTGAAAGGTGAAAAATTTTTTCTCTAAAAAATTGATTATTCATGGTTTTTTTTTTCTTTGCAGAAAAAATTATTCAATTGTTATGAAACCGAAATTTCATGTCGTAATCGCCTTAATTATTGGATTGCTGATTCTTTCATCATGTCAAAAAGAAAGACCATACAATCCATCCAAACGAATCAAGCAAATCAACCATACATACACCTATATGGATGGGAACATGGAAGAACAAACCATTCAAGACAAGCAAATCTGGAACTGGAAAGGCAAACGACTCGACAACATAGTTTACTATGACGGACAGGACAATCAAACGGATATCATTGTCTTCCATTATGACAATAAGAACCGTTTTTCTGAGATTGAAAACAAATCCGGTTATTTCCGTTTCACATACAATGATAAAAAACTGGAAAAGATCGAGCACTTTGCGAACGACAACATCACTTTGACAGACGAGTACTTGTTTACAGCAACGGACACAAACGTAGTGGAAGTCAAGCACATCATTCATAGCAGTTCCGCAAAGGCATCTGCAAATCCGTTGCAGTTTGTTTTTCCCGAAAATGCAGTTGACATCATGGCTCGGCACGATGGGGAAAAGGGTGGTTCGTACACCTATACGTTTGAGTGGGAAAACAACAATCTGGTCGGCATGACCGAGTGTGTTGACGTAGGACTTACACGTTGGAATTTTTACCACTGGTATTACGACCAATATGAAAATCCATACAAAGGGATATTCAGCCAAATATGGTCTGATTTCCCTAACATTTCATATTATGTCAACAATAGCTACGGTGGGCTGTATTCTGCCAACAATATCATTAAGTCAACCGTAAATCGCGGCACTCATGACAACATCATCACTTATCACTACCAGTATGATGGTGAATTGCCCATTTACGTAGAGTGGCTTGAAGATGACCGACTTAATTCAGATCGTCACACCAAAACGTTTATTTATCAATAATCCTTAGCCATTGTCAAATTTCCTTACTCTCCCACCCTTTTAATCTTCACTCTTCTAATCCTTTCCTCCTTTACCCTTCACCCCATTTACCTCGTTCACCTTTCACCGTTAACCTTTCACCCCATTTCTCCCATTTTTTTCATATTTTTGCACGCCAAAACGATTATGGGAAGAATATTAGCCATCGACTACGGACAGAAACGGGTCGGCTTTGCCGTCACCGACGAGTTGCAGATTTGCGCCAACGCGCTGGACACCATCCCGGTGGCCAAGGCGTTCGATTTTCTAAAGCAATATCTGCAACAGGAGAAAGTGGATGTCATCGTCATCGGCGAGCCCCGGAAGTTGGACAACACACCGTCGGACTCCACGCGGTTCATCGATCCGTTCGTGAACCGACTGCGCAAGGAGCTGCCCAACATCTCGCCCGACACCACCATCGCCCGCATGGACGAGCGCTTCACTTCCCGTATGGCCTTCCAGACGATGATCGACATCGGGCTGAAGAAAAAGGACCGGCAGAACAAGGCCCTGGTGGACAAACTCAGCGCCACCATCATCCTGCAGTCCTACATGGAACAGCAAGACATTTTGAAACAAAGAAACAGCGAACTATGATATTACCGATTTATGTGTACGGTGAACCCGTATTGAGAAAAATTTCCGAAGAGATTGACCCAGATGATGCCAACATCAAACAATTGGTGGGCGACATGTTCGAGACCATGTACCATGCCAACGGCGTGGGGCTGGCTGGTCCGCAAATCGGCAAGGCCATCCGCATCTTCGTCATCGATTCCGAGCCCTTCAAGGAGAGCTATCCCGATGTGCGCATCTACAAGGGTGCTTTCATCAACCCCATCATCACCAAGGAATGGGGCGACGACTTCGTGTTCGGCGAGGGCTGTCTGAGCCTACCCAACCTTAACGAGGATGTGACCCGCAAGTCGAACATCCACATTGAATATTACGATGAGAACGGCGAGTTTCACGATGAGGACTTCGACGGACTGGTGGCCCGCATCATCCAGCACGAGTACGACCATCTGGAAGGCCGCGTCTTCACCGACCGACTTTCTCCTATCAAGAAGATGGTGTTGAAGGGCAAACTGAACGACATCGCTTCCGGCAAGACCAAAGCGGCTTACAGAACCGTGCATAAATAATTGACAATGAAAAAAATTCTTTTACCTATACTCCTAATATCCCTGGGAGTTTTGTTTGGTGCATGCCAGAGCAAGAAGGACGGAGAGAAAAAGAAGTTCGGCAGCAAGCAGAAGGACATCATCCAGCTGTACAACATGGCCGACTCCATCTACTACAAGGAGGGCCGCATCGATACCGCCGCATTTCTGCGGTTCATCGACAAGGCAGTTGATTTTGCAAAAGAGTATCCCAAAGATGAGATTTCGCCCGACATGCTGTACCGTGCCGGTATCGGTGCCATGACCATCGCGAAAGTGGCCGAAACAAAGGCACAGAGGGCAACCTACTGCAAGAAGGCCATCGCCATCTTCAACCAGTTTCAGGAGACCTACCCCGAGCACGAGAACTACAAAAACTGCTATTACCAACGCGCCGTCATTTACGATGACATCCTAGGCGACTACAACAGCGCCGAGGACCAGTACCGCGAATTCGTCAACCGCTACCCCGACGACCCCAAGACCCCGGAATTGAAGGAATACATCAAAATGCTGGGCAAGAGCGATGAGGAGATTTGGAAAATGATGAATAGATGAGAGATTAAAGATTAGAGATAATAGGTTTGGGGGGATTGATTGTTTAGAGTTTAGAGTTTAGAGATGAGAGTTTAGAGAATATTTCTCTTAAAACTCAAGGGAGAGTTGGTTTTTCAGATGGAAGCTGCGGCGATGGTAGGGGCACATCCCATACTGGTGCACCGCGGCGATGTGCTTCGGAGAGGGATAACCTTTATTGTTCTTCCAATCATACATCGGATATTCGGCATCCAGCCGGATCATCAAATCATCCCGATAAGTTTTGGCCAGAATGGAGGCTGCGGCAATGGAGAGATAGGTGGCGTCGCCCTTCACCATACAACGATACGGAATGTGCCACTTATCCTGGAATCTATTGCCGTCTATCAGCAGAAATTGCGGGGCGATTGAGAGCTTTTCCACTGCTAAATTCATACATAAGATAGAAGCGTTTAAGATATTGATTTCATCTATCTTGGACTGCGACACTTCTGTCACTGCAAAAGCTATTGCATCGCGTTCAATAATCTGGCGAAGGTGATCTCTTTTGGCAGCGGAAAGTTGCTTGGAATCGTTGATTTCTTCATTCACATAATCGTACGGAAAAATGACCGCTGCGGCGCACACCGGTCCGGCCAGGCAGCCACGTCCCACCTCATCGCAGCCGCATTCCAGCAGAGGTGTATCAGAATAATGCGATTTTAAAGCCATAGAAGAATATAAAAAGCCAGAATCAGGATATCATGGAAAACGATTCGGCTTCTATACTGGGTTATCATACTGAAATACATTACAATAGGAAACGTCAGGTACAGAAAACCTTGCTGCAGCGGAAGGCCGGAAAGCAACAGGACTGCGACCAAGACAAACAAAAGCAGATGGATGGTTACCAAACGTTTACGGAGTACAATCAATTTGTTGTCATAGAAAAGTTTCAGTTGGATAATCAAATATGTCACCAAAAGAACAGTATATCCAACAAGCACATAATCAAACACATCCAACGTTTTAACGGACTTAATCACGCTGAAGAAGGCTAGGTGTTTGAACGACTCCATCAGCACCGGCATCTTGTTGGCAATGAAAAAGCCGCTGAACAAGTAGGCACATACGAACAGCAGGCCGAACAACATGATAGCTATTTCCTTGGATTTTGAATAGCGATGCGTGATAAGGGCCATTGTCAAGAAACACACACACGCGACGGATACAGGGTCGAACAACGCGCTGATTCCTAAAAGCAAACCCGAAGTGAACACACGGTTCTTGACGGGGCGCTCGTTCTCATCCTGCGTATTCACGATGACAATCAATGTCGTAAGCACCAAGGTAAGCACTGCAGGAGTAAACACCTTCAGGAAGCCCCCAACATTCATCATCAGAAGAAAGAACACTACAGGAATAAGGGTTTTGTTGTCTGCAAATCTGTTTGCCGAGTAAAAATGTCCGATGAACAGTGATTCCAAGGAAAGCAACACAACACTCACGACCTTCAGATGTACCGGATGCTTCATCCAGAAAGCGGCTAAATATTGGAAAAAAATCGATTGTCCGTCAGCCGGGCATACTGATATGCCGGTCACAATAGTGAAAACGGCCCATGCAAACAACAAGGCAATCAGGACCCACTGCACAATCGTGTTTTTATTGAGGTAGTAAAACATCTTTGAAATTTGCGGCAAAAATACAAAAAAGGCGGTAGGTACAGGAAAAATAGTATTTTTGCACTCTTTTTTAGAATATATAAAATATAACATATGGTCCAGAAAAGAAAACTCCGAATCGTGGTAGCAACCCTTGCCATTATTTTCTTATGTGCCAACAACTTATTGGCATCATCTTCTATGGAAAACGGTCTATCACCTCGTTTGTGTGACGTGGATGATCCGTGTGACACACTGACTATTGAGCCGGATACGCTGGAAATTTGCGCGTATGACATTGCCCTGCCATTCATTTTTGAGGGCAACACCTTGAACACATCGGGTTACTACACTTACCACTACGAGACCGCTCAAGGGTGTGACAGCACGGTTGTGGTTCATTTCCAGGTCCTATCCTCGAATAACAACAATCGCGAGGAGTTCCATCGTGTGACCGTCTGTTCGCACGAGCTCCCATACATAGAGCAAGATTCCGCCCTGACAATCCCGGGAATGTACAGGTTCCACACTCCAGCACAAAACGGCTGCGATTCGGCCTACTACCTTCTTTTGGCTGTAAAAGAGAGCCCTGTTGTTATTTTAAACGGAGGCGGTTATTTGTGTCCGGGTGCACTTGCAACCCTCACTGTGGATGAATGCAACCAGTGCACCTATGAATGGAGCACGGGGGACCATTCCCTGTCCATCACCACCGACAGTGCAGGCGTCTATTACATGACCGCCACCAACACCAACAACTGTTCCGTTACGGATTCCGTCGTTTTAGCAGCGGCTCAAGAACCCGATGCACAGATTGTCGGAGACACCGTTTGTTGTTTTGGATCATCTCTCTCCCTTTCAGTATCTGGTTCTTTCGATTATATCTGGGATAATGGCATCTCCGGTCCGATTACGGTAATACCTGACCAGGACACCACCATCCGTGTGACCATTTTTGATCAAGAAACCTCTTGCAGCAAGCAGGACAGCATTCATATCCACGTCAGCCCCAACCCTACGGCTTTCATTTCCAGCAACACATTGGAAGTATGTAGTGGTGACAGCACACTGCTGACCGCAACCGGAGGGGTGAGTTTCCTGTGGTCAACGGGTGACACAACAGCCAGCATTTACGTCAAGGAAGAAGGCATCTACAGCGTTGTCGTCGTCAATGAATTCGGTTGTTCCGACTCCGCTTCCGTCAATTTTGTGGTACATCCTGTTCCTGAAATCTCCATTTCGGGCAACACCTCATTCTGTTCTGACGAATCCACGACGATCACATTGTCCGGAGCCTCATCATACGTTTGGAGCAACGGCAACAGGACCTCAACACTCTCCACCAACATTCCTGGAGATTACAGTGTAACCTGCACCAACGACTACGGGTGTCGTTCCATCATCACCGTGCCTCTTTCCATCAGCACCGTTGAAGCCACTCTCAGCGGCAGCAACACCTATTGTCAAGGCAGCTACACAGTTCTGAGGGTGATGGGAGACTCCACCAACACGTACCAATGGGTCAATGGCACAACGGCCGATTCCATAATCGTTTCATCCACCGGCATTGTGTCGGTCATCGTGACCAACTCTATTGGCTGTCAGAAGTTGCTTTCCACCAACATCAACGAGTTACCGGCTCCCAACCCATCCATCTCTGTAACACAGGGCGAACTGATCATCTGTGAAGGCAGAAGTGTGTCCCTGCGTGCCTCCGGCGGTTTCAGTTATCAATGGAGCAATGGCAGAACCACCAACATTATCACCGTCACGGAGCAAGGCACATACACCGTGACCGTCACTTCCGCTAACGGATGTTCGGCAGCCATTTCAGAGTCCGTCATTGTCAATTCCAAGCCACAGATTACCATTTTGGCACCAGACACCTCTTGTGCGGGCAATGAAATCCAGATACACGCTATTTCTCCTACCGGAACCTCCTATTCCTGGTCTTCAGGCCAAGCCACCTCCTCCATTTCGGTTCAACCGGGGGTAGGCTTATCCTATTACATGGTCACCGTGCTGGACAACAACGGATGCTCCAACACGGCGTCCACCACCATCGCTGTTGTCGCCAAGCCTTCGGTTTTCATCAATGGGCTGAACAACAGCACCATCACCATCTGCCAGAACGAGGCCGCATCGCTTTATGCCACGGCCGGGGCAAGTTACCAATGGAGCAACGGAATGTCCACCAATCCCATATTCGCCAGCAATGTCGGCACTTACAGTGTTACCGTCACCAACCATGAGGGATGCTCCTCATCGGCCAGCGTGACCATTGCCAGCAATCCATTGCCGGTGGCGACCATCACGGAGAGCACTGCCATTTGCCAAGGTCAGACGGCCACCCTGTCCGCCACCGAAAACAGCAGTTACACATACCATTGGTCCACTGGAAGCAACACCAACAGCATCGTTACCAGCACAGCCGGCACCTACACCGTCACGGTCACCAACGCCAACGGGTGCAGCAATGTGCTTATCACCACATTAACCGTCAACGAGAAGCCTCAGGTGTCCATCAGCGGCAGCACCTCCATCTGTGCGGGTGAAATGTCGCAACTCACGGCCTCCGCCAACATGCCCTGCAGCTATGTATGGAGCACCGGAGATACAAACAGCATTACGAGTGTGGGATCGTCCAACACCTACCGGGTCACAGCCTACAACGCCAACGGTTGCAGCAACGCCGCATCTCTGGCTGTAACTGTCCATCCGCTCCCCATACCATACATCACCGGCAACACCACCATCTGCAAAGGCACAAGCACCACGCTGACTGCCAACGGTGGCGTTTCTTACATGTGGTCCAATGGACACACCTCTGCCCAGATATCCGTCAGCCCACCCTCCAACCTCACCTACACGGTGACGGCCACCGACCAATACAACTGTCGCGGCGTCATGTCGGCCACTGTAACGGTCAACATCGTCCCATCCATCAACATTCTGGGCAATCGTTCCTTCTGTGAAGGCGGTTCTACCACACTGACTGCCAGCGGCGGTTCTTACTATACCTGGTCCACCGGCGACAACACCGCATCTGTCAACATCAGCACGGTAGGCACCTATTCGGTGACTGCCACCAACTCCTTGGGTTGTCAAAACTATGAATCTGTCACTGTCACCGTCATGAGTCGTCCCTACATCAGCATATCCGGAAGAAGCAGCATTTGCGCAGGCGAGATGGACACGTTGATCGCCGGAGGTGCAAGCCAATACATGTGGAGCACCGGTGAGAGCAGTTCCACCATACATGTCATGCCGACGACAACCACGACCTATTCCGTCACCGGGACCGGATACAACGGATGCACGGCCACGGCCAGCAAGGTCGTCAACATCAACGAGAGACCCAACGTCCAAATCAATGGTATCACCAACATCTGCGAAGGTGAGAGTACCACACTCACTGCCATTGGCGGCATGAATTATCAGTGGGCCAACGGCAGCACCAGCAATCAGATTGAAGTCACCCAAAGCGGGAATTACGCCGTGATAGGCACCAACGCAGCCGGATGCAGCAACAATTCATCCCTGGTGGTGACCGTCAACCCCGTACCGAGAATCACCCTGACCGGCTCCACCACGTTCTGCGAGAACACCACGTCCACCATCATGGTTGATGGAGGCAGCAGCTACCATTGGAGCACCGGCTCCGGACAGAGTGCCATAACGCTGAGCTCCGGCGGCACGTACTCGGTGACTGCATACAACGACTATGGCTGTTCATCCGACACCTCCTTCCAAGCCTCCACATGGCCGACACCAGAGGCTGTCATCACCGGCACCACCGATCTGTGCGAAGGCGAATCCGGGTATCTGACCGTTTCCGAGAACGCCCACTACACATGGAGCAACGGCAGCACCGCACAGACTATCACCATCACCCCCTACGAATCAACGTCCTATTACGTGACAGTGACGGACAATAACGGGTGTAGCAACTACACTTACAAGTCCGTTGCAGTACATCCGACCTATCACAACTATTTCACCGCTGAAATTTGTCAGGGACAAAGTTTTTCACAATATGGATTCCAAATTCCCGTGCAGAACAATGCGGGCACCTTCACCTTCACCGACAGTCTGCAAAGTCATTACGGGTGCGACAGTCTCTCCACGTTGACGCTGACTGTCAACCCTACTCCTATAATCACCGGCGGTATCATCGGCTACGACATCGTATCCAACTACGGTGACTATTACTACCACATCCTCGATGTTGAGAATGCCACCATTTTCGAATGGAGTATCACCAACCCCAGATGGGTTTTGCAAAGCAGTAACATAAACAGCGTGTTCCTGAATATACAGTCGCCGGGCTCTGGCACCCTGATTGTGAAAGCTATCAATCCATGCGGTTATCAGGACACCAGTCTTGCCATCACCTGCAATGTAGGTGTGGAAGAATACATCAATGAGAGCGAGATTCTGGTTTATCCCAACCCGGTTTCAGAATCTTTGAACATCAATTTGGAAAAGACCGTGCTGGAAGTGAGCGAGATTCAGCTCTTTGATCCAAGAGGCTGCTGCGTGCGTTGCATGCCCGTCGATGACAACCTTATCCAGCTTGACTGCACGCCATACGCCAACGGGCACTACGTCATCCGTTTCGTGGACGACAAAGGACGTGTCTTGGACAGCCGCAAAATCATCATCAACAAATAATCATCTTTCATTTTTACAAACAACGCATTCAATTCTAAACAATCTATCATAAGCAAATGGAATACAACTATCGCGAAATCGAGGCCAAATGGCAGAAAATCTGGAAAGAGAATCACATCTATAAGACTGAAATAGATCATTCCAAACCGAAATACTACGTTTTGGACATGTTCCCCTACCCCTCCGGCGCAGGCTTGCACGTAGGTCACCCGCTGGGCTACATCGCCTCCGACATCTACTCCCGCTACAAACGCCAAAAGGGATTTAACGTGCTGCATCCCATGGGGTACGATGCCTTCGGTTTGCCCGCCGAGCAGTACGCCATCCAGACAGGCCAGCATCCGGCCATCACAACCGAGAAGAACGTGAACCGCTATCGCGAGCAGTTGGACAAAATCGGATTCTGCTATGACTGGGACCGCGAGTTCAAGACCTGCAACCCAGACTATTACAAATGGACACAATGGACATTCATCCAGCTTTTCAATTCCTACTACTGCAACCAGGCAAACCAAGCCCGCCCCATTGACGAACTGATTGAAGCATTCAAGACTTCCGGCACGGAGGGGTTGGACGTGGCGCAGACCAATCCGCTCACTTTCACCGCCGAAGAGTGGAATAACATGAGCGAGAAGGAGCAGCAAACCACCTTGATGAACTACCGGCTGGCCTATTTGGCCGACACGTGGGTAAACTGGTGCGCCGGTTTGGGCACCGTGCTCGCCAACGATGAGGTGGTAAATGGTCTTTCCGTGCGCGGCGGCTTCCCCGTGGAGCGCAAGCTGATGAAACAGTGGATTCTGCGTGTGTCAGCCTACGCCGAGCGCCTGCTGCAAGGATTGGACAAAGTAGAATGGACCGATTCATTGAAAGAGATACAGCGCAACTGGATCGGCCGCAGCGAAGGCGCCGCCATCTGGTTCCCGTTGGCTCAGGAAGGTCAGTACGACTGGAAGAGAATCTACATGGGCGGCAATTATGACGGATTGCAGAATGAAGTTTCGTTCGAAATCTTCACCACCCGTCCTGACACGATCTTTGGTGTGACTTTCATGGTTCTCTGTCCCGAGCACGAGATGATTGAACAAATCACCACACCCGAGCAGAAGGCGGAGGTGGAAGCCTACGTAACGTGGGCCAAGAACCGCTCCGAGCGCGAGCGCCAGGCCGAGGTCAAGAAGGTAAGCGGCGTGTTCACGGGCGCATATGCCATCAACCCCATCACCGAGGAGCGCATCCCGATTTGGATCAGCGACTACGTGCTGTCCGACTACGGCACCGGCGCCATCATGGCCGTGCCCGCGCACGACAGCCGCGACTTCGCCTTTGCACGTCACTTCAACCTGCCCATCCGCCAGGTGGTGGCACAAAATCCCAACGATTTGAGCGACCCCAGCACCTGGGAAGAGAGCATGGACAGCAAGACCGGCTACATGGTGAACAGCGGTTTCATCGACGGCATGACCGTCAAAGAAGGCGGCAAGGCCATCATCGAGAAGGTGAACACCATGTGCATCGGCTATGGCACGGTGAACTACCGTCTGCGCGATGCCATCTTCAGCCGCCAGAGATACTGGGGCGAGCCGTTCCCCATCTATTACAAAGACGGCATGCCTTATACCATCCCTGTGGAAGAGCTGCCCGTGGAACTGCCTGAAATCGACAAATTCCAGCCCACAGAGACCGGTGAGCCGCCGTTGGCACGCGCAAAGGATTGGACTTACAAAGGATACCCAAAAGAGTACAACACCATGCCCGGATTCGCCGGTTCCTCCGGCTACTATCTCCGCTACATGGATCCGCACAACGACAAGGAATATTTTTCCAAAGAAGCCAATCAGTATTGGCGCAATGTGGACCTCTATGTGGGCGGCGCAGAGCACGCCACCGGTCACTTGATCTACTCCCGTTTCTGGAACAAATTCCTGTTCGACATCGGGTTGTCCTGCGAAGAAGAACCCTTCAAGAAGCTCATCAACCAAGGCATGATCCAGGGACGCTCCAACTTCGTGTATCGTATCGTGGGCACCAACCAGTACGTGTCGGCAGGACTGAAAAAGCAGTACGAGGTAACGCCCATCCATGTGGACGTGAACATCGTACATAATGACATTCTGGACATTGAAGCATTCAAGCAGTGGATGCCAGATTTTGCCAATGCAGAATTCATCTTGGAGGATGGACAGTACATTTGCGGCTGGGAAGTGGAGAAGATGTCCAAATCGAAGTACAACGTGCAGAATCCCGACGATTTGGTGGAGAAGTACGGCGCTGACACTTTGAGAATGTACGAGATGTTCCTCGGTCCCATCGAAATGGCCAAGCCTTGGGATACCAACGGCATCGAGGGTGTTTTCCGTTTCATCAAAAAATTCTGGCGTCTTTTCAACTCGCAGAACAACGAGTGGAGCATTTCGGAAGAGGAACCCACGAGAGAAGAATACAAGATTTTGCACAAGACCATCAAGAAGATTGAGGAGGACAACGAGAAATTCTCCTTCAACACGGCGGTGAGTGCGTTCATGATCTGCGCCAACGAGTTAGGCGATGCCAAGTGCAACAAGCGCAAGATTCTGGAGCCGTTGTGCATCCTGATGTCCGCATACGCACCGCACATCTGCGAAGAGCTGTGGTCCCAGCTCGGCCACACCGACTCTGTGATCAACGCCTCGTTCCCGGCTTTTGACGAGTCTTACCTGCAGGAAAGCGACATCACCTACCCTGTCTCCTTCAACGGCAAGATGCGTCTGAAAATGTCCTTCCCTGTCACGTACACTCAGAAAGAGATTGAACCGTTGCTGATGGAGAATCCCGATGTGCAAAAATGGCTGGGAGGCGCGACGCCCAAGAAGATCATCGTGGTGCCCAAGCGAATCATCAACATCGTTATGTAAGCGTGCATGAAGCAGAAAGACTTCGTCTTCAATATTTGCTTTCTACTCTTCCTGAACCTGCTCGTCAAGCCGTTCTGGATTCTAGGCATTGACGTCGGTGTGCAGAATCATGTGGGGGCGGAGTCGTATGGGCTGTATTTCGCAGTCTTCAACTTCACCTACATGTTCAACATCCTGTTGGACATGGGCACGACCAACTTCAACAACCGCAACATCGCCCGCAACAATCAGTTATTGGACAAGCATTTGTCCAGCATCATCATTCTGCGGTTCCTATTGGCGGTGTTTTACATGCTGGTGGTATTTTCCGTGGCACTCATCATCGGGTATCGCGGTTTTATGCTCAAGCTGCTGTTCTGGACAGCCATTAACCAGTTCCTGAACACCTTCCTGCTATACCTGCGCTCCAACGTATCTGCCCTGCTGATGTTCAAGACCGACAGCGTGCTTTCCGTCTTGGATCGTTTGATTATGATCATCTTGTGCGGCATTTTGCTATGGGGCAATGTCACCGACGAGCCGTTTAAGATCGAGTGGTTCGTCTATAGCCAGACCATTGCCTACGTCATTGCCGTGGCGGTGGCGCTTGGCATTGTGGTTTACAAGTCGCACCTGCGGGGACTGCATTGGAACGGGCCGTTTTTCCTGATGATATTGAAGCGCAGCCTGCCCTTCGCCACGCTCACACTTCTGATGGCCTGCTACAATCGTATTGATTCGGTGATGATAGAGCGGTTACTGCCCGGCGACATCGCGGCCACACAAGCGGGCATCTATGCCTCCGCGTTCCGCTTGTTGGATGCGCTGGTGATGATTGCCTACTTATTCTCCGTTATCCTGTTGCCGTTGTTTTCGAAGATGATCAAGGAGAATGACGATGTGAAGCCCATCGTGCGGACAGCTTTCTCGTTGCTGTTCCTGTTTGCCGTCAGCGCCACAGTGATTTTATCCTGTTACAAAGAGCCGGTCATCGGGCTGTTGTACGACGAGCACAACGCGGCCAGTGTCGGGGTGTTCACGCTGCTGATCCCCTGTATCATCCCCATATCACTGATGTATGTTTTCGGCACGTTACTGACCGCCAAGGGAAGCATGAAGAAGTTGAACATCACGGCGGCCATAGGCATTGGGGTGAATGTGTTGGTGAATGTGATTCTGATACCGAGATTGCAGGCTCGTGGCGCGGCCATCGCCAGTTTGAGCACACAGTCGGTGGTTTCCCTGTTGCAGTTCATCATCGCGATGCGCGAGCTGAAGGTCCCGCTGAAAACGTTGCCTTGGCTTTCGTGCCTTCTGTTCACCGGTTTGCTCATCCCCACCGCCATTGTTTCCACGCATCTGTTGCACTGCCATGTAGTGTATTCCCTGCTCATCTGCTCGGGCATTGCGCTGGTGTACGGTTTCGCCACACGATTGATCCAAATTGAGCACTCGCGACTGTTATGGCGGAATAAAACGAGGGGAGATGAGAGAGGGCCGATTAACGAGTAATAATAGAAAACCATTTCAACTTTATAAACCTTAAGAACTTCACCCCCCATGTCCGGAAAACTCTATCTCATCCCCACCCCTATTGCCGAAGGAAACTTCGAGCAGTTTTTTCCCGCCTTCAACGCGGAGATCATCAACCAGATTGACACCTACATTGTAGAGGAGCTGCGCACGGCACGGCGGTTCCTTCGCTACGCGAGCATCCAGAAGAAAATTGACGAACTGCAGTTCTTCGAACTCAACGAGCACACGCAGGGCGTGGAGCTGAACGAGTACCTGCAACCCTGCCTGGACGGCCTCAACGTGGGCCTCATGTCGGAGGCAGGCGTGCCTTGCGTGGCCGACCCGGGCAACAAGGCGGTGGAAAAGGCGCACCAATTAGGCATCGAAGTGGTGCCGCTCATCGGCCCCAGTTCCCTGATTCTCGCGCTCATGGGCAGCGGATTGAACGGGCAGAACTTCGTTTTCCATGGCTATTTGCCTGTGGAGCAATACGACAGGGAGAAGAAGCTGAAGGCGATAGAGGCGGTTGCCATCAAGACCGGACAGACGCAGCTGTTCATCGAGACGCCATACCGCAATCGGCGCATGGCAGACTCCATCTGCAAAGTATGCCAGCCGGCCACGAGAGTCTGCATCGCCGCGGGTCTCACCTCAGAGAACGCCCTGTTGAAGACACAGTCGGTGAGCAAATGGCGCAAATATTTCGAGGACGAGCGCAACGCCCTGGACAAGCGGCCTTGCATTTTTTTGCTGGGGAGATGAGATTCCGATTTTTTTTGTATTTTTGCGGCCTCAAAAATGAGACGTTCTTTGAACGCGCCGAAGTGGTGGAATGGTAGACACGAGGGACTTAAAATCCCTTGCTCATTGCGAGCGTGTGGGTTCAAGTCCCACCTTCGGTACTGATAAACAAGCGGAAGTAGCTCAGTTGGTAGAGCACAACCTTGCCAAGGTTGGGGTCGCGAGTTCGAGTCTCGTTTTCCGCTCAAAAATAACGAAACGCCCAGTTTTTTAGCTGGGCGTTTTTGTTTTAAATACTTGAAAATAAACATCTTGCAAAATGGCGATTCTCCGCCTGCTTTCTCATTTTTCCCAAAAAGGCGTTCAAGAAAGTGTTCAAGGGGGTCTCAAAGAGGCCGTCTTGAAGTAGTTGAAATAAAAATCGCCAAATTTGAGTTTTATTAAATCAAATTTTATATCTTTGCATTGTTTTATAAAGTTGTATTTAATAAAATGAATTTAAGGCATGGCAATTGATAGAAATACGCTGCGACAGATACTTCTTGACAACCAAAAAGATGTTGAGCAGTACACGGTTTTTCCCCGCAATTACGATTTGGATAGCTTCCCATTGCAGGTGTTTGTAGGGGTACGACGTTCCGGAAAGTCTTTTCTTTTATTTCAAAAGATGCACCAAATGCTTGATGAAGGTCATACTTGGGCTGACATGCTGTACTTGGATTTTGAAGATACCCGATTGGGCGGATTTTCCGCGGAAGACTTTAACCTAATATTGGAATGTCATCAAGAGATGTATGGAAAACGTCCTATGCTGTTCTTCGATGAGATGCAAAATATTGAAGGATGGGAGAAGTTTGCCCGCAACTTGGCCGATAAAAAATACAGCGTCTTCATCACCGGAAGCAATGCCAAGATGCTTTCAAAGGAGATTATGGGTGCTCTGGGTGGGCGCTATCTACCGGTAGAGGTATATCCCTTCAGCTTCACTGAATATTTGTCCTATATGAATGTTCCGTATGATACTTTGTCGCTTACCGCTACAGAGTCTAAAGCCCGCTTTATGAAGGCGTACCGTGAATATTTCACATGGGGCGGTCTGCCCGAATCCATCCATCTGCCAGTCAAGCGGAACTATCTTTCAAGTGTGTATCAGAAAATTTATCTTGGTGATATTGTTCAACGCAACGGCATCTCCACGCCTCGATTGCTTCAGCTGATGATCAGGAAGTTGGCGGAAAGTGTGATGCAACCAGTGTCATACAACCGCATCTCAAAGATATTATCCAGTTTGTCTGGAAAAATCAGTGTGCCTACGGTATCAAATTATATCGGGTTTGCTGAGGATGCATGGCTACTGCTGCGATTGAGAAACATTGCTTCGGCATTTTCAGAAAAGGAAAGTTTATGCAAGTATTATTTCATTGACAACGGACTTCTTTCCCTCCAGTTGATTGGGGGCGAAAATATCCTTTTAGAGAACTTGGTGGCACTCTCGCTGTTCCGTATCTACGGACATGATGATGACAATGAGCGGGTTTTCTTCTACCATGCCAATATAGAGGTGGATTTTTATGTGCCAGAGGAAGAACTTGCCATACAGGCAGCCTATTCCATTTCAGATCCTGACACATTTAGCAGAGAAACTGGCGCACTTGAAAAACTCCCCCTTGTCCACCCTTGTCGCCGCCGCATCATAGTCACCTACGATGAAGAAAAAACATTGACCGACAAGCATGGAACCATAGAGATCATCCCCTGTTGGAAATGGCTGATGAACGTGAAAGGTAATTGAGCAGATGTTTTTTATGAGGGAAAAGAAGTCAGGCGGGAAGGTGGCCTCCATCATCAAAATAGGCAACTCAAAAAAAATCATACTTTTGCCGCGCCAATCAACTTTGAATGTGATGAAAAAAGTATTATCCCTATTGTTCCTGTTTTGTGCCTTGACCGGAATGGCACAAAACCCGCTCCTTACCACACAGTGGAATCAGGATTACCCCTACAATATGCTGTGTCCGGCAGATCCGTATGAGAATTACAACCATAGTTATACCGGCTGTCCGGCCACTGCCATGGGACAGATCATCAATTATTTGCGGACGACACAAGACACCCGTTTCGACGACGGCGACGACTATTTCTCCAATTACGCCAGTCGGCAATTCCACATTGATGACGATTGGGATACTTATCAATTTCCGTCATTCCCGCAACTGAACGAGTTGTTGGATTCCGCCGATGCCACTTTCCAACGTGGCGAGGAGCTTTCCGACTCATTGATCGCAGCCGTGATCTTTGCCAGCGGCGTGGCCTGCAAAGAGATCTTTACCGCATCACCTAATCTTGGCTCCGGCACCTTTGCGGTGGATCAGGCGTACGCGGCATACCAACGCTTTGGTTTTACAAACTGCCAACTGTTTCGGGAACCCGAGCCAGATATGTATGCTACCTTGATTTCCAATTTACAAGCCGGTTATCCTGCCCATCTGGCTATTGAAAACAACACAGGGACTTCCGGACACAATGTCGTAGTGGATGGCTATCGCGAAAGTGATGGCAAGTTCCATGTCAACTTTGGCTGGGGTGGCTACAGGGACAATTGGTACGCCCTCCCAGACCCCAACGGTTTTGCTTACGGATGGACAAAGATTGAAGGCATTATTCTGAATATCATTCCCACGAACACGGCTGTTCAAGACTTCTCCCATCAACAGCCGCTGTCTGTATATCCAAACCCTGTTTCCGATATTCTCTATATCAAGAACCTGCCTTGCGAAGTGGTGGATTATGCCATCTTCAACACTTTGGGCCAAATGGTGACAGCAGGTACTTCCGATGGAAGTATTTCTGTATCAGATTTGCAAAAAGGGATCTATGTTTTGCGGGTTAAGGGTGCAAAACAGGTGGAGACAGTGAAGTTTGTGGTGAACTAAGGCTCCGAAATCTCCATTCCCCTGCAGAACCGTTTCTCAATCTGGCGGTCGTCGCCCAGATAGATGTATCTCTCCAGACGTTCTAACAGCGAATAATTGTCGTGATTCAGGTCGCTGTCGTTGATAACGAGAGCATCGAACTCATAACCAGGCTCGAAACTTCCCACACGGCCAAAGAAGCTCCCTGCCGACTTGGTTGCCATCCAGAACGCCTCCGACAGTGCGAGAAAACGCCGTTCACGATTCCGCTGATAGTGCAGTTTGCTCATCTGTATGGCATAAACCATCACCCGGAAGATGCTCAGGTCGTGGCCACCGCTGATGTCGCTGCCAAGCCCCACGCGCAGTCCCTCTTCGAAAAACTGTCGGATGGGCGCGATGCCCGTTGTTACGTTGAGATTCGATGTGGGACAGTGGGCCACCATCACCCCATTCCGTTTCATCAGTGCCAGCTCTTCGCCCTCCGTGAACACGCAATGGGCCATCACGGTCGGTGTCTGTCCAAAGAGGCCGTAATGATTGTATGCATCACCATAGCAGCTACTTCCCGGTTCCAACGACTGCACCAAGGCGATTTCGTCTTTGTTTTCGGAGAGGTGCGACTGCACGGGCAGCTGGTACTTGGCCGCCAACTCGCCGCAGGCTCGGAGCATCTCCGGCGTACAAGACGGGATGAAACGGGGTGTGACAATCGGCCGAACCAGAGCATCCGGCTTGTTGAATTCCTCAATCAGCGCCTCATAGCCCTGCATCATCTTTTCCACCGACTCTGAGAGCCCTTCGGGGCAGTTGCTGTTCATGCCCACCTTGCCCACTAACGCCCCCATGCCGGCTTCCCGAAAGAGATGCATCAACACGCGGGTGCTTTCCGTGTGGATGGTGGCAAACACGCAGGACCTCATGGTGCCCACGCGCCACAGATCATGGACAAAGCGACGGTACATCCGCTCGGCATAGTCCATGTCGGCATACTTCATTTCCTCGGGGAAGGTGTAGTTCTGGAGCCACGGCAATAGTTCCAAGTCCATGGCGACACCTTGGTTGCGATACTGCGAAGCATGCACATGCAAATCATTCATGGCTGGAATCAGCAGACAGTCGCCGAAATCGACAACCTCAGTATTCCCATCATCCAACAGCGCCGGTTCTGAAGACACGCCTGCCACGCGCCCATCAGCGTCCACAGCTACATAAGCATTTTCGAGGACTTCGAAACGGTTTTTCTCTTTAGTGTAGATAATATGAGCTTTATATATTCTTTTCTTGGAATCTCTGTCCATAGTGCGTTTATTTTGTAATACTGCCCAAGATGTCATTGAACGGGACCTTAATTCAATCAGCAAAAATACAAAAAAAACGATTTTTTTGTACCTTTGCGCTTTGTTAGTTTGAAGTATGTTTTTAATCTTTTCTCAACATGGAAAAAGAACGCAGCATTGACCGACTTGCACGGTACATTATCATACTCGGCACCATCGCACTGGCCGCCGTGATTTGCTTTTACTTCAGCAGCGTGATAGCCTACATTCTCCTGGCCTTCGTGGTCTCGCTGATTGGACAGCCCGTATTTCGTCTGCTACGCAAGATCAGAATCAAAGGAAAATCAGCACCTGATGCAGTTCTAGCCATATTCACCCTCATCGTCATTTTCGCCTTACTGTCTCTGGTTGTAATCCAGGTGATCCCTGTGGTCTCCAGCATTGTCAAGGAAGCATCCGTAATGGACACATACGAGTCTGAGGAGCGGTACAACATCATTGATCAGGTCAACCTGTGGATTATCCAAGTGATGCCTTGGGTAGGTGAAGATTTCAATGGCATCCAGCTGCTGATCCAGAAAATTTCAGAAGTATTTGATTTTTCGAACATTTCCGACATATTGGGTTCTGTGGCCGGCGCTGTGGCCAGTATTGCCGTCGGACTTTTCTCCGTCATCTTCATCTCATTTTTCTTCATCAAGGATGAAACGCTTTTCGGACAGATTGTGGGCGCAATGGTTCCGGATGCCATCGAAGAAAAGGTTAAAAAGACCGTTTTGGACATCGAGCGTCTTCTATCCCGCTATTTTGTGGGGCTGATTATTGAAATCATAGGCGTGGTACTGCTCAATGGCCTTGGACTTTGGCTCATTGCCCGCATCGGGTTCAACTACGCGTTCGGCATTGCCTTCATCGCCGGTCTGTTGAACATCATCCCGTATGTGGGACCGCTGATCGGCGAGCTGATCGGAGTGGTGCTTTGTGTCATCTTGAAATACGGTGCCGGCATCGGTCTGGGCGTGAACATCTGGCTGTTCGCCCTGATTGTCCTCTGCATTATGTTAGCGACGCAGTTGGTGGATGCATTCATCTATCAGCCGCTCATCTACTCCACGAGTATCAAAGCGAGCCCGTTGGAAATCTTTGTCGTGCTGCTCATTGCAGGCCATGTCGGCGGCGTGGTGGGCATGCTCATCGCCATCCCCGCCTATACCGTCATCCGCGTCATAGCCAGCCGTTTCTTCTACGACTTCAAGCCAGTGAAACGATTGATTCCGGATGTGGAGGATGAAAAAGCAGACAAATTGCCTTGATCGGGCCTATTTGTCTTTTACGCAACGAATTGAGAAATACGCTTTTTTGTTGCTCACGCTTTTGTTGGCCACCACGTCATTGTAGCCAATGTAGCGTCCGTAGGCATTCGGATTGGTAAGTTTCTTGTCCCCTGCCCTATAGCTATATGGCGTAGAGCTCCAGAAGCTGGCTCCGCCGCTGAAATTGTAGAACCGAAGCTCGCCACTGGCCAAATTCTCGAAGCAATTCCCGACCGGAATGGCGGCAAAGAGAGAGGTATTGTTCGTATCTGAAATCGAATCAGCAACAAAACCCGGTGTGTTGGGGACGGTAGAAACATGCCAGAGGGAGTCATGAGCCGCGAGCGACTTGGCCACAGATGTCTTTTTCTTTGTGGAGGAACAATTGGAAACGAAATAGACCAGCTCGCGCCATTCTTCATCCGTAGGCAAGTGGAAACCTTGCGGGCAAAGTCCCTGCACACGGTCGGCTTTCACCACTGAATCGTTTATGCCACGTGCAGCAGCCCAATTGTACAAGATTCCATATTTCTGAATACTGTCCACCTGACCAAACGGGAAGGCATATCTTGCATACACCATCGTGTCTATCATATCGATCGGGGAACCGTCCGCATAATGCGTGCAGCGCAGATTCTCACCTAACCAGACCTGATTTCCGATTTTCACCTGTGAATACAAATTATAATCCACATCCATTATGGAATCCGGCAACAACTCAAACTTGCAAGTTCCGCACGTAACCTTGTTACGCTCGCAGGAAGTCGTCCATAACAAACACGAAACCAATATAATACCTAAAAACAAGGGCAGTTTTCTCATAATCATTAAATCATTTTGAAAAGAACGTGCAAACATACAACATTTTTCTCAAAAAAGACATTCTTCCCTTTCATTTTTGTATTTTTGCCCGCAAAATCTCATTATATGAAAGACACCATTTGCGCCATATCCACACCTGCGGGCATCGGAGCCATCTCCGTGCTAAGGGCCTCCGGCGAACAGGCATTCGCCATTGCGGCCGAGCTTTTCCCAAAGACGGATTTCCCTCGCATTCCTCCCCAGCACGCCCAATTCGCACAAATCATTGACCATGACCAAGTCATCGACCAGGTGGTGGTGACCAAGTTCGCGGCACCACGCTCGTACACGGGTGAGGACATGGTGGAAATCTCTTGCCACGGTTCCATCTTTATCCAGCGGAAGATCATGGAGATGCTGGTGGAACGCGGCTGCCGCATGGCGCAACCGGGCGAGTTCACGCAACGCGCCTTCCTCAATGGCAAATTGGACCTTCCCCAAGCCGAAGCTGTGGCTGACCTCATCGACTCGCAATCGGAGAGCACGCACAAACTCGCCATCAGCCAGCTGAAGGGTTCCTTTTCCAAGAAAATCCATCTTCTGCGCGAACAGTTGGTGCAATTATCCTCCCTACTGGAGTTGGAATTGGATTTCAGCGAGGAGGAGGTCGAGTTCGCCAACCGTGAGGAATTGTCACGCCTGCTGGCCGAATTGCGCGATGAGGTGGAGCAACTGATCCATTCCTTTAAAATCGGCAACGTGCTCAAAACCGGCATTCCGGTTGCCATCGTCGGGCAGCCCAACGTGGGCAAATCCACGCTACTGAACGCAATCCTGCAGCAAGACCGCGCCATCGTTTCCCCCATCCCGGGCACCACACGCGACACGGTGGAGGACACCTTCAACATTGACGGCACGCTGTTCCGCTTCATCGACACCGCCGGCATCCGCCAGTCGGACGACACGCTGGAGAGCATCGGCATTGAGCGAACCTACCAGGCCATCAACCAAGCGGCCATCATCCTATACATGGTGGATGTAACCCTGAGCAAACCGGAAGACATCCGGGCTGAGATTGCCCGCCTGAACGAAGAACTCAATCTTTCCGAAAAACAATTGGTGGTCATCGCCAACAAAATCGACGAGCTCGAAGCCCTGCCGGAGCATTATCACAACTGGCACGACCTGGACATCCTTTTCATCTCGGCCAAGCGGAAAGTCAACTTAGGAGAGGTGGAAGACAGGCTCCGTCTATTCATCCAACAGCACAAGGTGCAAGATGCCACCCTGCTCACCAACGAGCGTCACTATTCGATGTTGTTAGACATACAATCCGCCATCGGCCGCATCCAGCAGGGCCTCTCCAGCCAAATCCCGACCGATTTGCTGGCGGAGGACGTGCGCGTGGCGCTGCACGACATAGGCTGCCTCACCGGCACCGTGACCACCGACGAGCTGTTGGACAACATCTTCGGCAAATTCTGCATCGGAAAATAGAAGCTGGCAAACATGACCCTCTACATTTTCAATCCGGAGCACGACTACGCATTGGCCAACAACGAGCCGCACTTTGTGCCGCCCGCTTCGGCGGTCAAGTTCGCACACGATTGCGCGCCCTTTCTCCGACACATCGTCGCGGATGATGGGTTCATCTACCTACCTTACGCCGATGCGGAACCGTTCCTGTCGCTCCAAGGCCAAAAACTGGCCACTTTGCCAGCACCTGTCACCCGCCTGCAACCTTGGGGCTGGGATCCGCTCGTCGTTCGGCAATACTCAGACCTAATGGGAGACAACTGCTTTACAGACGGAGAAAAACTCTCAAACATACGAGCACTTGCGCACCGCCGCAAGACCATCGAAGCGCATCATTTCCTGACACAAACGCTGCCCGACATGGCACTGCCCGAGGCCGCACAGGAATTGTTTTCTCCTGACGAAATGCAACAATACATAGCAGACCATTGCAATGTCATCTTCAAATCGCCCTATTCGGGCAACGGGCGCGGGCACCTGTACGCGCACGGGGAGTGCTCCCCCACTCTGCTGCGGCAAGGGGGCGGCGTGATCCGCCGGCAGGGCTCCATCATGGCCGAGCCGCTGTATGAGGTTGCGCAGGACTTTGCCATGGAGTTCAAATGTGAGAACGGACAAGTTGTCTTCAGCGGCTACTCGCTCTTCAGCACCCGCCATTACGGCTACGCCGGCAATCTCCTGATGAAAGACGACAAGATTGAAAAGATGCTAACCCAATGGATTCCGCAAACGGACCTGCATCGCCTGCAAAACGCGCTGACACAATATATCAAACAACATATCGCGCCCCTATACAATGGATATACGGGCGTGGATATGTTCATTTATCAGCAACAACAGCATTACAAACTGAATCCGATGGTAGAGATGAACCTGCGCATGACCATGGGCATGGCGGCACACATTCTCTACGAGCGGTACGTGCACCCAGAATCGCAAGGAACCATGCAATTGGAATTCTCGCCCATAGCCGGAAAACTCCAAGAACATGCAAACCAACAACCGCCATTGAAGCTCAAAGAGGGCCGTTGGTACAGCGGTTTTCTCTCATTAAACCCTGTTGAAAAAGAGACCCAATACGCTATCACGGTAAACATCAATCCTTTATAAAAACAAAAAACATGGAAAATCTCATCATTCGCCTCATGACGGCAGAAGACTATCAACCAGTGTATCATTTATGGACCATCACAGAGGGCATGGCTCTGCGCAGTTATGACGACTCCGAGGAGGGCATCACCAAATTCCTCCGCAAAAACCCGACATCCAACTTTGTGGCTGTTTTGGACGGCGAGATTGTAGGTGTGCTGTTATGCGGCATCGACGGCCGGCGGGCATACATTTACCACACGGTGGTGCGAACCGACCTGCGCAACAAGGGTATCGGCAAAAAGTTGCTGGCGGAAGCCTACAAAGCCATCGAAGCCGAAGGCATCAAGAAAAACGGGCTACTTGTGCTGAACACCAACGAACAGGGGCAGGCATTCTGGGCCTCGCAGGGCTGGGACAAGCGCACCGACGTGACCTACTACAGCAAGAACAACTAACCGCCATCCAACTATTTTTGTATTTTTGCGGCAAAATTCCGAACAGATTGAGACGGATATCCCTATACATATTATTAATGTTTCTGCTGGGAAGCTGTGCCAAAATCGTCATGCCAACCGGTGGCGAAAAGGATATGAACCCTCCCAAGTTGGCCAGCGAGTCGCCCGCCAGCGGGAGTGTGCGCATGCGCAACCCCGTAGTCAAAATCACGTTCGACGAATACTTCACCCTGAACAACCCAACGGAGAACATCCTCATATCCCCACCCATGGAACAGGAGCCGAACTACTCCATCCAAGGCAAGACGTTGGTTATCAAATTCAAGGATACCCTGAAAGAGAACACCACCTACAACATGGTGTTTTCCAACTGCATACAGGATTTCCATGAAAGCAACAAACTCGGCTATTACCACTACAGTTTCTCCACTGGCGATGAGATAGACTCCTTCTCGCTGGCGGGCAGCGTCATCGACGCACAGACTCTGAAGCCATGCGACAACATGTTTGTGTTTCTCTACGACCAGGACATCGACACGCTACCGATGACCTCCAAGCCATCGTACCTGACCAAGACACTCTCTGACGGGTCTTTCCGTTTTCAGAACATCCGAAGCGGCGACTACAAGATTTTCGCTTTGAAGGACTTGAACGGGAACCTTCTCTACGACCTGCCCAACGAGACGGTTGCCTTTGCCGGCCATACATTCACAGCATTTTATGAAGCACCGAAAGACACGTCCGACCAAACCACGCCACCGCAGGATACCATGCCCAGGATCAAGTTGTCCGCCTTCGTGATTCAAGATACGGTTCCTGTGCTCTTGCGCTACGAGAATCCCGCCGCTGGAATCTACATTTTCCCATACAAAGCCCCTGTCGAAGAGTTCTCCGTTATCGCCATACAACATGATGTGCCACACTTCGAGACCTGGAATTCCAAAGGCGACACGGTTACCTGGCATTTGAAAGAAGCTCTCACGGACACGGTTTCCTATATTTTCATCGCTAACGGACGGACGGACACCGTGCAAATCACGCCCTACAAAACCAAGAAGGCCCAGTCCAGGGGCAACAAGAATGCGCCCGTTGAACGGCTTTCCGTGGGAGTACTCAACCAAGGTCACCGGTATAAGCCCCTCACTTTGACGTTCGGGTATCCAGTCAAGCCCAGCGACTCCATCACCGTAACCGTCTGCACACAACAGAAAAGCGGCAACGACACGGCCTTCTACAAGATTTCCGTGCCAGACACTTTCATCACGCAATTGCCATTGCCCATTGTTTTTGAAAACAAAAAGAATTACACCGTCACCATTCCAGACTCCATGTTTTTCGGATATAATGGCCTCTGCAACGATTCCATCAAGGCATCATTTGTAACCCAGTCGGAGAAAGACTACGGTTCTTTGTCCATTGAGTACGTGGTGCCGACGAGCGGTTTCCAGTACATCGCACAGCTATGGAGTGGTAATCAGTTGCAACAAGAAGACCTGCTGACAGCATCTCGCACCATATCCTACGAGCACCTATTGCCAGGCAATTACAGCATCACCGTGATTGAAGACTGCAATCGGAATGCGCGTTGGGACGCGGGCGACTACCACAACATGAGACAGCCTGAAAACATCTATCCATATCCAAAGCCCATCAGCATCAGAGCCTATTGGGACAATGAGGAGACCTTTGAGATTCCGGTTTCGAAGCCGTAACCGGTTTTTCATGACAGGGCATTCACGACTCTAATTTCCGATTTTTTTTATATTTTTGCGGCTTTAATAGAGACAGTTATCACTTTTACCATCTTCCATTTTGCCGCTATGAAAAGACACCTGCTGCCTTTCTTCGTCCTGTTTTTGGCACAATTTGCCCTGCAGGCCCAGACCGACACTGTATTCTGGTTTGCACCCCCGGATTTGGAAATCAGTCACCAGCAAACCCCCATCCGGTTCTGCTTCACGACATACGACCAGCCGTCCACTGTAACATTGAGCCAGCCAGCCAACAGCAGTTTCACGCCAATCACAATCCATATCGCAGCAGACAGTTTTTACATCTACGACGTATCCAGCATGGTGGACATCATGGAGACCAAGCCCATCAACACCATAGTCAACCGAGGAATGTACATCACTTCCACGACACCTGTATCCTGTTATTATGAAAGTGTGGGCAACAACAGCGAGATATACACCCTCAAAGGCAGGAATGCGTTGGGCACCGAGTTTCTGGTGCCTATGCAGACACAGCTTAACAACAATTACAACAGTTCTACCAGCAGTATAGAGTTGATTGCGACAGAAGACAACACCGTGGTTCAAATCACTGCCCCTGTGGATTTGCGAGGTGGTATCGCCGCTGACAGCACCATCACAATTGTCCTTCAACGGGGGCAAAGTTACGCCATCCGGTCCAACAGCACTAATGCGGCCTACCATCTTCAGAACACATACATCCACGCCAGCAAACCCATTGCGGTCAACACCACCGACGACAGCGTTTATGCGTCAGGATGCTTCGATCTCATAGGCGACCAATTGGTGCCCGTCTCTATGGTGGGTAACCGATATGTGGCATTGCGCAACAACTCCAGCTACGAGCACATATTTATCTACCCTGTCGAGAACCAAACCTCCGTCTCCATCAATGGGGTTCAACAGACAATGCTGAATATAGGCCAGGGGTTGAACTACGCTATTCCTTCCAACAGTGTAGCCAACCTGATTGAGTCCGACAAGCCCGTAGTCGTGTTTCAGATGACCGCCATCGGATGCGAGTTAGGTGGAACCATGCTTCCGCAGATTGAATGCACCGGTTCGCACAAGGTGACGCACCTGCGTCCAAGCTCTTCAACGGCTGTTTTTACCATTCTGGTCGGCACTGAGCATACGTCCAACTTCGTGCTCAACGGCAACCCCAACGCCATCACAGCCAACGATTTCACGCCGATACCGGGAGATACCTCTTTTTCATACTGCGTTAAGGATGTCAGCAACTTTGTGCCTGAGGGCCACGTTATGACTCTTCAGAACGACGCGGGCCGTTTCCATTTGGGAATCATGGACGGCACTCAGGGCGGAGACTGTTCATACGGCTATTTCAGCGACTACAGCAGTGCCTCGTATCTCTTTTTCGACATGGATTCGCTGTATTGCAAGGGTGACACCGTCACATTCAACTTTCTGGCACCCAACGTCAGCAATGTGGTACTGACTTGTCCTAATGGCCAACAGCTCACCAACCCTCCTTTCGTTTTCACCGACGCAGACACCAGCCTGAACGGCCGTTATTTCATTGACGGCGTGGACACATCGAGTTGTTTCGTGTCATTTGCAGACTCCATTTATATACGCATCAAGGGAGAACCTTCAACAGACACCTTGGTGGTTGTAGTGAACGATCAGTCTCTTCCATATACGCTGAATGGAACAAGCTACTCAGAAGCCGGTGTATATTCGCAACGCCTCACCAACAGCTCCGGTTGTGACAGTCTGTTGGTCCTGTATCTTCATCAGCGTTATGAGATTGAAGTTGACAGTATCGTATGCGAAAACGTACTGCCCATAACATGGCACAACAGACAAATCACAGAGGCCGGTTCCTATCCTGACACACTGACATCAGTAAGCGGCACAGACAGCATTGTCACGTTGCACTTGCAGGTAGTTCCTCTGCCAGATGCGACCATTATCGGTTCACCTTATCTGTGTGTCGATTCCACCATCACACTCTCCACCGTCAACGCGACATCTTACCTTTGGAGTAGTGGAGCTGCCACACAAAGCATCTCTGTCAACACCTCTGGCAACTACAGCGTCACCATCACCGATGAGCACGGTTGTATCGGCATCGCCTCTCACGTAGTGTCGGCATCAAGGAATCCCATATTGTCTGTCAACGCCCCCTCTTTCTGTACCGGAGGGTCCTACTCCATTTCGGTAGGCCATGAAGATACCAACACCGTGGTCTTGGGTGCCGGGCAGACCACCTTGTCCCTGACAGACACCATCTTTCTGCCTGACGGTGTACCATGTGACCCGTACGGTTGCTCCTACCGATCGCCACTTACATTCTCGGCATACGGGGAGAATGATGTTGTTCAGAGTGTGGAGGACATCTACTATGTAAAATTGAATCTGGAGCACTCATGGGTCGGTGACATTTACATCAACATCACCTGTCCCAACGGACAGAAAGCCGACATCATGAAATACGGAGGCTCTGGAAGTTCAAACTGCAACTCACAGATTCTGCCTTCTTCACGGGGCTGGCAATCCGGAAGCAACGCATACGTGGGCAGCTATTTCGGACAGGCTTACAATGTTGAGAACTCTTCGCGCCCCTGCGATGCCAATGCGTCAGGAAATCAACATGGCATTGGCTGGAACTACTGTTGGTCGAACAACACCACCCAAGGCTATGTTTACGCTCCTGGTGCCGGCAGTCTCATTTACCGTAGTGCAAACGAGCACAACGGCATTTTAGACTCCTCCAATGTGGCCGCCGGCACACAATTCTATCATCCTGACCAATCATTCAGCAGTCTGATCGGCTGCCCGTTGAACGGTTCCTGGTACATCGAGGTAATCGATGGTTGGAATATTGACAATGGGTACATTTTCGGATGGGAGCTCGCACTGCGCAATGAAATCTTTTCGGAGGATGATGCAGTATTCACACACGCCGACGCGTCAGGACCCTACCTTACCACACTCAGCGACTCGCTTTTCACCCTTGACCCACCTGCCAGTATCCTTCATGACACCACGGTGGTTTACTCCATCACCATCAACGACGATTTCGGGTGCCACTACGACACCTCCCTCACTGTGACGTATTATGCGCAACCACATACCTACATTGACACCATGACCTGCGGGGCTTTTGTCTGGGGCAACACCACCTACACCGAGCCAGGGCAATACGATCGGACTTTCACCTCCGCGCACGGGTGCGATTCCATCGTGACCCTCAACCTGCAAGCCAGGACTGCACCACACACCTACGACACGCTGGTACTTGTAGAGAACCAACTCCCCTACACTTTCACGCCGTACGACACCGTATTCGGAATCAATTCACCGGCACAGTTCTCCTTCGACTACAATCTGCAGGACGGTTATGGTTGCGATTCCACCATCTCCCTCACCGTCATCGTGCATTTCAATACCTATCAATCTTTCGACACCATCGTGTGCGCCAACATGATGCCTTATATCTGGCATCTGCACTCCTTTGACCAGCCGGGATCATACACAGTAACACTCCCCAATGCCGATGGCAGTGACCATATTGTGACCTACAACCTTCAGGTTGACACCCTCCATTCCACCATCGTCAATAAGACGCACATCCTTTGTGAAGGCGATTCCACGGGCGCCATCACAGGTGCCGCCATAAATGGGATTCCGCCCTATACATACCTCTGGCAATATACGGATGCCGGCTTCAGCACCAACATCGGCACCGACGTTCAGGTCAGCAACCTGCCTCCCGGCACCTACCAATTCTTCGTCACTGACTCTCTGGGCTGCACGTCCGGGCAAGTGGTCACGCTATATACCCTGAACATAGCACCAGAAGCCGGTACCATTGCCGACAATCAAGCTTTGTGCATCGGCAGTGTCATAGAGCCCTTCACCGGCACTGGCGCCTACGGAGGAGGCCTCAATGGCAGTTACCAGTGGCAAATCTCTACCAATGGCAACACCTGGACCACAGCCCCAGGAACCAGCGATGCCTTTAACTACACATACCCTGACAACGCAGAATATGATTTCTTCCTGCGGAGAGCATGGATTTCCGAAAGCTGCGGCACCGTGTATAGCGACACTCTGACCATCACTGTCGGGGTGCCCGCATTCGACACCATCGTGGATGGCATTTGTCTCAACCAATCCTACCACGAACACGGCTTTGATATTTCCGCCGAGGAGATCGCCGAACCGGGCATGTACACATTCGACAGAATAATTCACACTGCACTGTGCGACAGCACGGTAACACTGCATCTCATAGTCAGTCAGCCCAGCGAGACCTCCCTGCAAGATGAAATCTGCGAGGGAGACGGATACTATAAAAACGGTTTCTCCATCACAAGGACCGAGACCATCGGCACAGACGCGCTGGAGCGCACGATAACCTTGCTGGGATCCAATGGTTGCGACAGCACACTGAACCTCCATTTGGACATCATAGACACCTCACTGCACATAGTAGCCCTAACCGATGACTTCTGCGAAGACATGACAGCGATACTGATTGCGGTATCCAATATGCCCAACTACGTATGGAACACCGGAGATCAGCTTGACCAGATTTTCATCACAGAGCCCGGTGTCTATAGCGTAACCGCATCACAAGGTCCCTGCTCAAGCACCTCTCAAGTAACCGTCAAAGCCTGCGAGGCTGAACTCATACTACCCAACGCCATCTCTCCGTCAAAATTAGACGGCACCAACGACTGCTTCTTCATCCCCGAATATGTCCAAAGATTCATCTCTGAATTTGAGATCACCATATACAATCGCTGGGGTGAGGTGGTTTATCACTCCGATGACAAGACTTTCAAATGGTACGGAGACTACAAGGGCAAGATTTACAAGAACAATGTCTATAGCTACTTCATCCGATACAAAGACCTCAACGGCAAAATGTTCCGGATGAAAGGGGCCGTGACGGTATTATAACGGGACCACAACATCTTGCATAACGCTGCAAACAGACATTTTTTTGTACTTTTGCGGCCTGCTATGATAATAGAAGAACTTCAATCGCAGTTCTGCCCTGCGGAAGTTGCCAAGATACGGCAAATGCTGCAGTCGGCATCTCCTGAACAGGCCATATCCTTGAATGGTCTGACAGGCTCCTCATACTCTCTTTTGGCCTCCAAGCTCGCACAGGACTCGGCGGCAACCCAGCTGTTTGTGCTTAACTCGCGCGAACGGGCTGCCTATTTCTACAACGATCTGGAAAAGCTGCTCAACGACCGCAACGTAGCCCTGCCCAACAAGAGAGTCCATTATTTGCCCTCCTCCTTCAAGCGCGCGCACACCGCCGATGAAATTGATAATTCCAACGTCAAGCTGCGCTCCGAAATCGTCAACAAAATCGCCAACCACCCCGAAGGAAACTACCTGATTGTGACCTACCCGGAGGCGTTGGCCGAAAAGGTGGTGACCCAGAAGTTCCTCAACAACAACTCCTTCACCATCAAGCAGGGCAGTGAGATTCCAACGGATATCTTCCTCCAGTTTCTATACGAATTTGAATACCTGCAAGAAGATTTTGTCTTTGAGCCCGGACAATTCGCGTGGCGTGGCAGCATCTTCGACATCTTCTCCTTTTCGGAAGAATACCCTTACCGTATAGAACTGGACGGCGACACCATCGAATCCATACGCTTCTTCAATCCGGAAACCCAACTTTCCATCCGCGAGGAGCAGGAAATCCGCATCATGCCCAAGATCGTGACGGTCAACAAGGAAGAGGAGCGCGTGCCGCTGTTAGAGTTCCTGCCCACCGATACCATCCTGTGGTTGGAGAATCCGTCCGACATCGGCACCCAGATTGGCCAAGTCTATAAAACCGTGGCCGATGAGTTTGAAAACAATGCTGACAACGAAAGAATCTGTGTAGAGGACCTTTTCATACGCAAGCGCGACTTCGACAGCGCCGCGAGCGAACATGTGCGCCTGCTGGTCAACAGCAAAGGCGAGCACGAAGGTCCGGCCTTCAACTTCAACATGAAGCCGCAGAACAACTTCGGCCGCAGTTTCGACTACCTGTTTTTGGAGTGGATCGACAACATGGAGAAGGGCATACAAAGTGTGTTCTTGGCAGAGAACCAATCGCAGCTCGACCGCCTCTACAAGATCATGCTGGACCTGCTGGACAAGTACAACAAGCACAACGCCACCAACTACAAGATAGATCCGCTTTACCACCCTATCCGCTATATTCTGCACGAAGGCTTCCGCGACGAGGAGCGGAAACTGGCCGTCTATACCGACCATCAGTTCTTGGAGAAGCACGAACGCGTGGTTATCCGCGACCGCTACAAGAAGAGCGAGGCCTTCACGCTTCGAGAGATATATGACTTGCAGCCAGGCGATTATGTGGTCCACATCGATTTCGGCATCGGCATCTATCAAGGACTGGAGAAGACCGAGATGAACGGCAAAGAGCAGGAGGTCATCAAGCTTACTTACAAAGGTGGCGACACGCTGTATGTGAGCGTGCATTCGCTGCACAAGATTTCCAAGTACGTGGGCAAAGATGGCACCGCCCCCACCCTGCACCGCATCGGGTCGGGCACGTGGGACAAGCTCAAAGAGCGCACCAAGAAGCGCATCAAAGAGCTGGCCATCGACCTTATCAAGCTGTATGCCCAGCGCAAGGCGCGCAAGGGATTTGCCTACTCCGCCGACAACTACATGCAGACCGAGTTAGAGGCCTCCTTCATCTACGAGGACACGCCCGACCAGATCAAGACCTTAGCCGAAGTAAAGGCCGACATGGAGAGCAATCATCCCATGGACCGCCTCATCTGCGGTGACGTGGGTTTCGGCAAGACGGAAATCGCCATCCGCGCGGCCTTCAAGGCCGTGTGCGACAGCAAGCAGGTGGCCGTGCTCGTGCCCACCACCGTGCTTGCCCTGCAACACTACACCACCTTCTCCGACCGTCTGTGCAACATGCCCTGCAAGGTAGAATACATCAACCGGTTCAAGACCAACAAACAGATCAAAGACACGCTGCAACGGCTGAAAGAGGGCCAAGTAGATATCCTCATCGGTACGCACCGGCTGTTAAGCAAAGACGTAGTTTTCAAAGACTTGGGACTGCTCATCATCGACGAAGAGCAAAAGTTCGGCGTGGCGGCCAAGGAGAAGCTGCGCGAGCTGCGCGTGAGCGTGGATACGCTGACCATGTCGGCCACCCCGATCCCACGCACTTTGCAGTTTTCGCTGATGGGCGCACGCGATATTTCGGTCATCACCACGCCCCCACCCAACCGCCAGCCCATCCAGACCGAAGTGCACGTGTTTGACGAAGAGCTGCTGCGCGAAGCCATCCAGCACGAATTGAACCGCCATGGACAAGTGTTTGTTGTACACAACAAGATACAGAACATCAAAGAGTTGGCCGGACTTATCCAGCGACTAGTCCCGTCCGCCCGCGTGGCCATCGGCCATGGCCAGATGGAGGGCGAGCAGCTGGAGAAAATCATGACCGACTTCATCAACCATCAGTACGACGTGCTCGTGTCCACCACCATCGTGGAGTCGGGGCTGGACATCGTGAATGCCAACACAATGATCATCAACGACGCACAGAACTTCGCGCTGAATGTGCTGCACCAGCTGCGCGGGCGCGTGGGGCGCAACAACCAAAAGGCCTACTGCTATCTGTTCACCAAGCCCTACGAGGTCATCAACGAACAGGCCCGCAAGCGACTGCAGGCCATCGAGGACTTCTCCGACATCGGCAGCGGCATCCAGATCGCCCTGCGCGACCTCGACATCCGCGGGGCCGGCAATATCCTCGGCGCCGACCAGAGCGGCTTCATCAACGACATCGGCTACGAAATGTACCAGAAAATTCTCTCGGAAGCCATCATGGAGATGAAAGAAGAGAGCGACGGCGGCAGCCAATTGGAGATGGCCGACAACACCGGACTCCTCACCCGCGAATGCCTCATCGAAACTGACATCGAGGCGCTTTTCCCCTCCGAATACGTGAGCAACGTGAGCGAGCGCATGAGTTTGTACAAAGAGCTGGAGAACATCAAGGAACCCGAGAAGCTGGAAGTCTTCCGCAAGAAACTCCTGGACATCTTCGGTCCCCTGCCCCAGCAAACGGAAGAGTTGTTGCAAACCATCCCGCTGAAACTTATCGCCGGAAGATTGCATTTTGAGAAAATCATCCTCAAGAACAACACACTGACCGGCTATTTCATCGGAAACTCCGCTTCCAAATATTACCAATCCGAGGAGTTCGGCAAGGTATTGGGGTTCTTGCAGGCCAACCACCCGCTCATCCAGCTGAAAGAGGTGAAGGGCAAGTTGCTGTTCATCATCCACAAGATACCCACCATTAGAGCGGCGATGCATTGGTTAGAAAAAATGGAAGGATATGTGAATGGATGAAAGAGGGACAAAGGGCAAATGAGGCAAATGAGGCAAATGAGGTAAATGGGGTACAAGGGGTGAATGAGGTGAAAGGGGAAATGGGTAGAGGCGCACGGTCGTGCGTCTCGGATAATGAAACAACAAACAACGTAGAGACGTGTCATGGCGCGTCTCTGGAAAAGGAAAAATGACCATATCACAGGCAACACAGGATTATATCCGCAATCATCAAAACGATGATGTTCGGGCATTGGCGCTGAAAGGATGCCAAGATCCGGATGTGGATTTATCGTTTGCGTTGCAGCAGATACAGGGGCGGCAGAAGGCCAAGGGGAAGTTGCCTGAGATGTACGACAATCCGGACATCATCTTCCCTCCCACCGTTTCCATGGAGCAGTGCTCGTCGGAGGCCACCGCGCGCTACAAGGCATCCCTCGTTCACGGGGACACGTTTGCGGACCTTACGGGAGGCTTTGGCGTGGATACGCTGGCCTTGGCAGAATCATTTCAACAGGGTTATTATGTGGAATCGTCAGCCGAGCTGTGCCAACTGTTCGAGCACAACATCCACGCACTGGGTATTGGCAATATTCTAATCTGGCAAGGCACCATGGAAGAGGTGTTGCCCACTTTGCCCGAAATGGACATCCTCTATCTCGATCCCTCGCGAAGGGACGGGCACGGACAGCGGGTGGTCGCACTGACCGACTGCACACCCAACGTGCCGGAGCATAAAGATGCGCTGCTCGGTAAAGCCCGCCAAGGGGTTTTGGTGAAGTTGTCGCCCATGTTGGACATCAAGGCCGCGTTGCAGCAATTGCCGGAAACGCGGGAGATACATGTGCTCGCGGTGCACGGCGAGTGCAAAGAAATTCTGTTCTTGCTCGGTCATGACAAGGCAGAGAATATCGAATATCATGCGGTAAACATACAAGGAGAAAACGTATTAGATTTCCAGTTCAGCGGTCAGGAGGAGGCTGACGCCATGCCCGAGTTGGCCGACGGTGTGGGCAAGTATCTGTTAGAGCCCAACGCTGCCGTGATGAAAGCCGGGGCGTTCAAGTGCGTGGCCACGCGGTACGGGCTGCGGAAGTTGCACGCGCACTCGCACCTGTACACGTGCGACGAGCCCGTGGCGGACTTCCCCGGGCGGGTTTTCACCGTTGAGAAGGTCGTGCCGTTTAGCAAGAAGGAGGTAAAGCGGCAATTGGCGGGCATCGGCAAAGCCAACGTTGCTGTCCGGAACTTTCCGCTTACGGCGGACGCGTTGCGCCAGCAGCTCAAGCTGGGCGACGGAGGCGACGTGTACCTCTTCGGCACCACGCTGCGCGCCGGAGGGAAAGTGTTGGTGGTGACGCGGAAATAATACAATGATATTTTCCAAACTTTTTTGTACTTTTGCGGCCCTTAACGAGAATCAATATCTAAAAGCAATAAAAATGAAAAGATTATTAACCCTCGGACTCTGCGTGGTGCTCGCCAGTACTGCCTTGTCCGTTAAAGCTCAAGAGACAATGACACAAGACCAGAAAGTAAGTTACGCCATCGGCGCCAACTTCGGCTCACAAGTCAAACATGACGGTGTGGACCTCGACCTTAATGCTTTCATCCAGGGTGTGAACGACGGCTTGGCCGGCAATAACAAGTTCACAGACCAAGAGATGCAGGAAATCTTCATGCAGTTCCAACAGGACATGCAGGCCAAACAAGCCAACAAGGCCAACGCCGCCAAGGCTGAAGGCATCGCTTTCCTCGAAGAGAACAAGAAGAACCCCGATGTGCACGTGACTGAATCCGGCCTCCAATACAAGGTTATCACCATGGGCAACGGTCCCAAACCGTCCGCAACCAGCAAGGTGACCGTGAAATACACCGGCAAGCTGATTGACGGCACCGTGTTCGACTCCACCGACAAGAACGGCGGCGAGCCCATCTCGTTCGGCCTCAACCAGGTGATCCGCGGGTGGACCGAAGGTCTGCAACTCATGCCCACCGGCTCCAAGTTCACCTTCTACATCCCGTCCGACCTTGCATACGGCGACCAAGGTGCCGGCGGCCTGATCCCGGGAGGTGCCACCCTGATCTTCGATATCGAATTAATCAGCTTCGAATAATCACAAAAGGGCAGCGTCTTAACTGCCCTTTTTTCTTCATCATTCCAAACCAAAACCAACCATCCATGAAGAAAACCATTCTCGCCTTGATGCTGTTCGTGGGCACTTGCCTCTGCGCCACAGCGCAGGTGGTACAGGACTGCGGCGCCATTGACTGTCCCGGACGCTGCGGCCGATTCATCGACCAGAACGGCGACGGCTTCTGCGACCGCGGAAGACTCTCCTCCCCTGCCCCAGCGGCGCAAAGCACGGCAGAGACTGATGCTGGCAAGGCTGAGGTTGCGCCAATAGTGAACACAAAGGACACAAAGAGCACAAAGGACACGAAGAATACCCCCGCCCAAACTGTAAAAGAGGAGCCGAAAGAGGATAACACCGAGAATATCGCCTCCAGTGAAGAGCCCTCAACTGAAGAGGTGGTAGAAGAAGAGACTACGGCTGAAGATCATGCAGATAGCACTCCGCAGAAGAAACCGTACGATCTCATCCTCATTACGGCTCTCACGTTGGGATTATATGCCCTAACGTTCATCCTAGTCAAAGCCAACGTGTTGAAAAAGACAACACACCGCAAGATCTGGAACTCCATCCTGCTCATCACCGCACTGGTATCCTGCCTGCTGGGCTTTTTCCTCGTATTCCAAATCAATTACGGATGGAAGATGGACTGGTTCTGGAAGGTGAAATTCTACCATGTGGAATTCGGAATCGCCATGACCATCGTCGCGCTTTTCCATATTTTCTGGCACATGAATTACTGGAAAACCCTGTTCAAGAAACGCGAAAAGAAGCAAGAAGACAAACAATAGCATAATCCTTTTCAAACAAGCACAATGAAAATAGAAACCGCATTAGCCACCGCACTGCAAAAGACGCTTTCGGAATTATACAACATCAGCATTGAGGCTGACGCAAGCCTCATCCAGCCTACGCGCAAAGAGTTTGAGGGCGACCTCACCATCGTGGTCTTCCCGTATGTGAAACTCGCACGCAAGGCCCCCGACATGGTGGCCAAGGAGATTGGCGACAAGCTTTGTTCTACCGTAGATTTCATCAGCGGATACAACGTGGTAAAAGGCTATCTCAACCTCTCCATCGCAGACAACTTCTGGAACGAGCAACTGCACAGCCATTTCCAGGACGCTGCCTACGGACAGGCTGAGCGCCGGCAGGAGGCTCCCGTGCTCATCGAATACTCCTCTCCCAACACCAACAAGCCTTTGCACCTCGGGCACGTGCGCAACAACTTGCTGGGCCATTCCGTTTCGCAAATTCTGCAAGCCTGTGGTTATCCTGTGGTTCAAGTAAATCTTGTAAACGACAGAGGCATACATATTTGCAAGTCCATGGTAGCCTGGTTACGCTACGGCAACGGCGAGACACCTGAATCATCCGGCATGAAAGGGGACCATCTGGTGGGCAAATACTATGTGGTTTTCGACCAACATTACAAAGAGGAACAGAAAGAACTGATTGACAAAGGACTTTCGGATGAAGAGGCCACGCAACAGGCCCCCATCATGCTGGAAGCACGCGAGATGCTCCGCAAATGGGAAGCCGGCGACGAGGAAGTGCGCAAACTTTGGGAGACCATGAACCAGTGGGTGTATGCCGGTTTTGACGCCACCTATGAGCGTCTGGGCATCCATTTCGACAAGACTTACTACGAATCCAACACCTACCTGCTGGGCAAATCGCTGGTGCAGGAGGGATTGGACAAAAGCGTGTTTTATCGCCATGAAGACGGCTCCGTACGCGTGGACCTGACCGATGAAGGTCTGGACGAGAAAGTCCTGCTTCGCAAGGACGGCACTTCCGTGTATATGACACAGGACTTGGGTACAGCCCAACTAAGATATGAGGAATTTAAACCGCAAAAAATGATCTACGTGGTCGGCAACGAGCAGAACTACCACTTCGATGTGCTGAAATTGGTATTGGGCAAGAAATTGGAGAAGGAATTCGGCAACAGTATATACCACCTTTCTTACGGAATGGTGGAGCTGCCCAGCGGCAAAATGAAATCCAGAGAGGGTACGGTGGTGGATGCGGATGACCTGATGGACAACATGTTCCAAGAGGCCAAAGCGAGCACCGAAGCCTTGGGCAAGTTCGATTTCCAGTCGGAAGAGGCAGAGAAGCTGTACGAGATGGTGGGTTTGGGTGCGCTCAAGTACTTCATCCTGAAGGTGGACCCCACCAAGAACATGCTCTTCAACCCTGCGGAGTCTATCGACTTCAACGGCAACACGGCGCCGTTCATCCAATATACCCACGCACGCATCTGCTCGCTCCTGCGCAAGGCCGCGGAACAGGGCATTGCCATCACGGAAGGACTTAATGACAGCACTGCTCTGGAAGCGGAAGAGAAACAGCTCATCAAGATGCTGTACCGTTACCCGCAGGTGGTGCTTTCTGCCGGCGACAGTTTCAGTCCGGCCCTCATTGCCAACTACATCTACGATGTGGCCAAGCAGTTCAACCATTTCTACCAGGAAACGCCCATCTTCAAAGAGACCGACGAGCGGAAGCGCATCTTGCGGCTCCAAATCTCCCAATGGGTGGCGGTCACCATCCGCAACGGCATGAAGCTGTTGGGCATTGATGTTCCGGAGAAGATGTAGGGGATCTGGGTGCCTCGGAAGATGATGGGGATTCCGCTCAACGCGTAGGCGTTTCGCAGAATGGTGGTGGCTTCGGAGCCAAGTACATCGCACAAAAAAAAGCGCCTCATTGGAGACGCTTTTTTCATAATTCCAGTCGTTGGATTACTCTTGATCTTTCTTGCAGCAGCATTTGCAGGCAAAGCATTTCCACACGAGTGCAGACAAAGCAGCGCCCACGAGAGGTGCACAGATGAAGACCCAGAGGTCGGTGAGAGCCTGGCCACCTGCGAACAGAGCCGGTCCGATGGAACGTGCCGGATTCACAGAAGTACCTGTCAGGTTGATGCACACGAGATGTACCAGGATGAGGGTCAAACCGATGGCAAGACCGGCGAAGTTGCCTGCCCCCACTTTCTCATCGGTAGTTCCGAGAACAACCAACACGAAGATGAAAGTAGCTACAAGCTCAACCAAGCAAGCGCCCCACGGGCCACCCGCGTTAACAACACCATTGGTGCCGAGACCACCTGTAAGATCAGGAGCAGCAACCACATGTGTGAGCAGCAACAAGCATGCACCGGCAATGATACCGCCAAGGATCTGTCCGATCCAGTAGCCGCAAGCATCCTTCCAGCTCATACGGCCGGAGAGAGCCACTGCCAGGGTAATGGCCGGGTTGATGTGGCAACCGGAAATGCCGCCGATGGTGTAAGCCATGGCCACAACAGTAAGACCGAATGCGATAGCTGTGCCAACCACGCCGGCAGGTTCAAGACAGCCCAGGAACATGGCCGTTGCGCAGCCCAAGAATGTAAGAACAAACGTTCCTACCAATTCAGCGAAATACTTTTTCATAAGCGTGTAATTTAAAAGGTTAATAGTGATATATGAAATAATATTCTTAATTTCAACCTGTTATAAAATCCGCCTAATCCATTTGCTTCCCTTATGCGGCTGCAAATATATCAAATATCATTTGAAAAAAACTTCTTTTTTAAGAAAAAAATCACCTGGAATTGTTCACTACATACCATTCCATCTCCTTTTTCAAAAAACGACTTTCATAATAATTGTGTCAAAAAGGCACTACTTTGTCCGAAATCGTGTCAAATTGTCCGGTTTTCAAGACAATTTGTCGCAAAAACGGTTTGGCACGGGGATTGTTATATAGAATACGCCGGTCGCTGAAACGAAAGCGGAGGCGGTCGGAAAAAAAATTAAAGTATTAACCAATAAAAAAATGGAGGTATATCATGTTACCAGTAATGTTTAAAAACAGTTGGGTTCCAACAGTATTTGAAGATTTCTTCAACAATGACTTTATGCCTCGTGCCAATACTACAGCACCGGCAGTCAACGTAAGAGAAGACGACAAGGCCTACACCATGGAGGTGGCTGCCCCGGGCATCCGCAAGGAATTCTGCCGTGTGAGCATCAACGATGAAGGCAATCTTTGTGTCGCCATCGAGAACAAGATGGAGCACAAGGAGAGCGACAAGAAGCACCACTACCTGCGTCGCGAATTCTCCTACACCAACTACGAGCAGAACTACACGCTCCCGGACGATGTGGAGAAACAGAACATCGAGGCGAAGGTCGAGAACGGCATTCTGACCATCACGCTGCCCAAGATGCAGAAAGAGGAACATAAAGTCTCCCGCAGTATCGAGATCCTGTAAGCGGATTCTCCAAACCCAAGAACCTAAAGCACCGCAGTTTCTGTGGTGCTTTTTTATTGCTATAAAATAATAAGTATCCAATGATATTTTTGCTATCTTTGCAGGGCAGATTTTAGGCTGTTGGATAATAGTTTTTTATCTCAGTCTGATGATGCAAAAAAACATTTCAAATAATTAAAAATCAATATATTAAATTAAAACACCTTTTATGTCTAAAACATTATTTTTAGGAGATGAGGCCGTTGCCCAAGCTGCATTGGACGCCGGCTTGTCGGGTGTGTACGCCTATCCGGGCACACCTTCCACTGAAATCACTGAATTTATCCAGAATTCCAAACAAGGTCGCGCTGGCGAGGTGCACAGCATCTGGGCTGGCAACGAGAAGACCGCCATGGAGTCCGCCATCGGCATGTCATACGCCGGCAAGCGTTCCATGGTGTGCATGAAGCACGTAGGTCTGAACGTGGCCGCCGACCCGTTCATGAACTCCTCTATCACAGGTGCCAACGGCGGCATGGTGGTGGTAGTAGCTGACGACCCGTCGATGCACTCCTCTCAGGACGAGCAGGACTCCCGCTACTACGCCAAGTTTGCGCTGATCCCGTCCTTTGAGCCCTCCAACCAACAGGAGGCTTACGACATCACGTATGCGGCTTTCGACTATTCTGAGAAATACCACACACCCGTGCTGATCCGTCTGACCACGCGCCTGTCGCACTCCCGTGCCGGCGTAGAGCGCAAGGCCGAGCGCCCGCAAAATCCGCTGCACATCGAGGAAAACCCGAAACAGTTCATCCTGCTGCCCGCCAACGCACGCGTGCACTATCGCACACTGCTCGGCAAACAGGACGCTTTTGAGGAAGAATCTCTCAACTCCCCGTTCAACAAATACATCGACGGTGCCGACAAGAAGATGGGTATCATCGCTTCCGGCATCGCTTACAACTACTTGATGGAGAACTACGAAGGCGGCAAGTGTCCCCACCCTGTCCTGAAGATCTCCCAATATCCGCTTCCTTCCAAGCTCATCGCCAAGATGGTGGACGAGTGCGAAACCGTGCTCGTGGCTGAGGAAGGCTATCCTTTCATCGAGGAGCAGGTGCGCGGCATTTTGAACCGCACGGGCAACATCATCGGCCGTTTGAGCGGCGCGCTGCCTCGCGACGGCGAATTGAACCCGAACCTCGTGGCCAAGGCTCTCGGCCTGCCCGACACCTACGGTGCTCCTATTCCCGAGCTCGTGGTGCCCAGACCGCCCGCGTTGTGTGTGGGCTGCCCGCACATCGACTCCTACAATGCTATCAACGCTGCCATGGAGAAATACGGCAAGGGCAAAGTGTTTGCCGACATCGGTTGCTACACATTGGGTGCTCTGCCTCCTTACAATGCTATTTACACCACCGTCGATATGGGTGCTTCCATTACCATGGCCAAGGGTGCCGCCGACGCAGGTTTGCGTCCAGTGCTGGCCGTCATCGGCGATTCCACCTTCACCCACAGCGGTATGACCTCCCTGTTGGACTGCATCTATGAGAACACGTCCGTCACGGTGATGATCCTCGACAACAGCACTACAGGTATGACCGGCGGTCAGGACTCCCACGCCCTCGGCGTGCTTGGCGAGATCTGCAAGGGCCTCGGCGTGAAAGAGGAGCACATCCACCGCATCAACCCGCTGAAGGCGCATCATGACGAGAACGTGGCCATCATCGAGAAAGAACTCGAATACGAAGGCGTGTCCGTCATCATCCCGACGCGTGAGTGCATCCAGACCCTCAGCCGCAGAATGAAAAAACAGCAGGCTGCGAAAAAATAACAACCATATCATCCACGAATAATCACAATCCGTTGTGTAGAGACGGTATGCATACCGTCTCTACGCATGGAAATAATAAAAACAGAAATCAATATGAAAATCGACATCATATTAGCAGGTGTAGGCGGTCAAGGTATCCTCTCCATCGCCACCATCGTCGGCTACGCAGCCGTCAAAAGAGGAATGTACATGAAACAGGCCGAGGTTCACGGCATGAGCCAGCGCGGTGGCGACGTGCAGTCGCATTTCCGCCTCTCCGACCAGGAGATCGCCTCCGACCTTATCCCCATGGGCAAGGCCGACATGATCATCTCCGTGGAGCCCATGGAGTCATTGCGTTATCTGCCGTGGCTCAACCCTGAGACTGGTTGGCTGATCACCAATGACCAGCCCTTCGTGAACATCCCCAACTATCCGGATTTCGACAAGTTGAATGCCGAGTTGGGCAAGTTGAAGAACAAGGTGGTCATCAATGCGGACAAAATCGCAAAAGATCTAGGTTCCGCACGTTCCGCCAACATGGTCATCCTGGGTGCAGCTTCTCCGTACCTCGGAATTCCGTTCGAGGAGATTGAGGCTGCCGTGAGAGAGAACTTCGCACGCAAGGGCGAAGACATCGTCAACGTCAACATCGCCTGCCTGCGTGCGGGCAAAGAGTTTGCAGAGAAACTGTAAGAGCGCGACTGAATGAACAACCTGATTGAGTTTTTCAAGAAGAATTTCCACTATTTCCTGTTTGCGATTCTTCTGATACTGAGCATCATCATGATGGGCAAGTCCATGTCATACAGCAAATACAAGTTTGCTAGGATATGCCAGAACACGGTCGGTCCCATCCAGAAGAGTTGGTCGGAAATGATCCACAGATTCAGTCTGGGCCAGGAAAACGACCTTTTGACTCAGCAGAACGTCGCCTTGATGCGCGAGCACAAAAACATGTTCATCTACAAGAATGACACCGTCATCTCCATGATGAGCAAAACCGACTCACTGCATCCGAGAAGCATGCGTCTGTACGACTACACGTATGCCCATGTGATTTACAAGACGACCGATCAGGCGTTCAACTATCTTATCATCGACAAAGGAAGCGAAGACGGTATCAGCCGCGACATGGCGGTTACCTGTCCGCGAGGTGTGGTCGGAGTCATCAGCGATGTTTCCGACCACTTCTCTTCCATCATTCCCATTCTGCACCCTGACTCCCGCATCAGCGCGATCGTTGCCCCCATCAACCAGGTGGGCACAGTGGTGTGGGAAGGGCCCAACCCTCAAGTCGCATATTTGGAGAACATCCCTCAGCATCTGGAAATCAACATTGGCGACTCTGTGCTCACCAGTGGTTTCTCCAATATATTCCCCAAAGGGTTGCTGATTGGCACCGTGAAAGAGGTATCGGTGGGCCAGAATGCCAGTTTCCTTACCATCAAGGTCAAACTGGCCACCAATTTCAACAAGCTCAACACTGTATATCTAATTGAGAACCTCCACAAAGCGGAGATTGACTCTTTAAAAGCCAACTTCAAGAATGAATAATGTAGCATCGAACATATTACGCATCATCATTGTGCTCCTGTTGCAGGTTTTCATTTGCAATTTGATACACCTGTTCGGGTTCATCACGCCTGCAATTTACATTTTAGGGTTGCTGCTGTTGCCTTTGGAGTTGCCCAAATCCGTGCAGTATCTAATCGGTTTCTGCTGCGGATTATTTGTCGATATGTTCACCCATACACTCGGTTTTAACACAGCGGCATGCACCATCATCATGTTCATCCGCCCCTACATCGTAAAGGCACTCAACGGCCGCAAGACCAGCGACAGTGTGGAGCGTCCCATCCCGGGCGTGAAGGACTTCAAATGGCTGATCTCATACGTCGGGGTTCTCACTTTAGTTCACCAATCGTTGATTGTCATGCTGGAGACCATGAAGTTCCACAATTTCCTGTACACCTTCATCGCCATCATCGGGAACACGGTGCTCACCACTTTTCTAATCCTGTGCACAGAATACATCTTTTACCCCGTGCAAGGGAAAAACAAATAGCCATGAAAAAATCGCTGCCACTGTTGATCATCGCAACAGCCTTTTTGATTTCCGCCTGTAGTCCGACCCGGACCCTGACGGAGAATCAATACATGTTGTTGCGCAACAACGTGGAGGTGAAAGGGGCTCCCAGCGTCGAATTCGACGATCTGAAATCCTACTGTCGCCCCATCCCCAACGACCGTTTCCTCACTATTTTCCTGGTCAAGCCCAGGTTATATAGTATGGGTGTGCCCACAGCGAACAAAAAAGGGGAAATCAAGGACACCAAATTCAAAAAATGGCTGCGGGAGAAAGCGGGCGAGCCGCCCGTGTTGCTGGACTCCGCCGAGATTGACAACTCACTCAACCAACTTCAGATTGTGATGAAACAGTCGGGCTATTTTGATGCCGACATTTCCTATCATGTCAAGCATAACAAACACAATCCCAAGAAGGTCAAGGTCAACTATCTGATCAACGCCAACGAGCCCTATCGTATCAGCCATATCTCATACAACATCGACATTCCCGAATACAAGAAGATTGTCATCCTGAACAAAGACAAAACCCTGCTGTCGCCTGGCATATTGTACAACGAAGCCATCATCTCCAACGAGCTGACCCGAATCATCAACCTGATACGGGATGAGGGTTATTACTATGTGGAGAAATCCATCATCAGCTGTGAGGTTTCATACGACCCTCCGCAGGACAGTTTAAACACCAACCCGCACACCGTCTCTTTGGAGATCATCATGAAGATCCCAAACAACGACAACACATCCCGCTATCTATACAAGTACACCTACAACAACGTGTACATCTTCACCAACCACAGTGCGCTCAACAATCTCGTCCAGCACTACGACACAGTGAGATTCCATTCCAGAGACAAAAACGACCACACGCGCTATTACTTCATCACTCCGCACTACGACTGGCTAGAGAAGCCCATCCAGGATTTCCATTACGGTACGCTGGCGAATGCCATCTACAGCAAACGGGACGTTCCCTACTCCCAGATTGTGCGCCGGAGAAGCAGCCAGGCCATCAGCCAGTTAGACAACTTCAGCTATTACAGCATAGAATTCAAGGAAAACGAGAAATTATTGGATACCGTCAACAAGACTGGCGTACTGGACTCCTATTATTACCTGACCCCGATGAAGATTCACAGCATCGGCGGGCAGTTGGACTTGCGCAACGATAAGTCGGCCATCTCGTTCAGCTACACCAACCGTAACATTTTCAAAGGGGCTGAACACTTGACCATCAACGTGTCTGGCGGATACTTCTACTATTCGCTAAGCAACCTGTTCCACAATAACACCACATATACTTACCCGGAATTCGGTATTAGCGCAACGCTCACCTTCCCGAATCTGTTTCTGTTCAAGAAGACACAAAAGATAACGGGCATCCGATACAGCACGTCCGTCAACGCGAGTGTCAACTACAACGGTTTGTATCGCCGTTTGATGTACAACATCGGCATGGCCTACAACTGGAGTCCCAACTATTTCCTGAATCACAGTGTCAGCCCCATTGACATCAGCACCATCGACAACAGCGACCGCCGGGCTGCACGCCTGCTGAACTACGACAACTATCCCGAATCCTATCAGAAAAGATTCGGCAAATTCTTCCTGCTCTCATTCAAATACAGCATGAACTATCTGGTGCCATTCGATTTAACCCAGAACAGGCACAACATGCGTATATCTCTCAATTTCGAGTCATCGGGATTATTACTGAAGGGACTGAACGCCCTCATCACCCCCGATCAAAGGTGGACGCTTAGCCGCAACAGTCTGGACAGCACCGGCTATGCCTACTCTACTTACGAGAAAATAGAGGCTACCTGGCACTATACTTACAAAATCAACAAGAACAACAGCTTTGCCACCCGGTTGTCCGCCGGAGCGATGATTCCCTTAGACAATGATTCGCACATACCCTACGAACGAGGTTTCTATCTCGGCACCAGCAACAGCATGAGAGGCTGGGGATACCGTGGCTTGGGGCCCGGCTCCTACGAGCACGGCAAAGACAGTCTATACACTGGCGACATCAAGATAGAATGGAACCTCGAATACAGAGGTACTCTATACAAAGCGTTCAAATACGGCATTTTCAGCGATATCGGAAACATCTGGTTAGCTAAAAAGAGCGACGACATGCCAAATGCGGAATTCGACATCAATCGTTTTTACAAGGAGCTGGCCATTGATGTTGGCGTGGGCTTGCGACTGGACTTCAACTTCCTCATTCTCCGTATTGACTATGCCCTTCCTATCTACGACCCGTCGCGAACCAGCTACGGTCCTTGGATAAATTCCGCTTGGTTCGACAAGAACATGGCACGGAAATTCAGATGGGGCAACGGCCTGAAGATTGCGATTGGATACGCGTTCTAGAGGAGTTTAGAGATGAGAGTTTAGAGATTAGAGAGATTAGAGTTTAGAGTTTAGAGTTTAGAGTTTAAGGTTCAAAGTTTAAAGTTCAAAAAATAATATTTGAATTTTGAATTCTATTCAATGAGTTTGCTTTTCGCGACTTCCCAAATCACGATTCCGGCGGCAATGGTGACGTTCAAGGAGTGTTTTGTTCCGAATTGCGGGATTTCGATGGCTCCGTCGCACACGGGCAGCAGACGCTCATCCACGCCAAACACCTCATTTCCGACAATGACAGCCACTTTATCCATGGTGGAGAAGTGCATATCCTGCAACATGACAGAATCATCCACCTGCTCGACCATGAAGACCTTATAGCCTTCCGATTTCAGTTTCAAGGCCAGCTCCACCACATCTTCCTGATACTCCCAGATTACACTCTCGGTGGCTCCGAGGGCAGTCTTGCTGATCTCACGGTTTGGCGGACAGGCAGTGATACCGCACAGATAAAGTTTTTCCGCCTTGAACGCATCGCAAGTGCGGAACACGGAGCCCACGTTGCTCATGCTCCGTATGCTGTCCAGCACCACTACCAACGGCAGTTTTTCCTGAGCCTTGAATTGTTCAGGCGTGATGCGGTTCAGCTCCTCCATCGACAATTTCTTCATACTATATTATTTTATTCATGAAGACTAAAAAGGCAAATCACCCAGAGACGTGTCCGGTTGGACAGTCCCGTCATCATCATTCATACTGCTGCTGATCTCGGCGAAACTCTGATTGGGTTTGATAACGCTGTTGTCCATGAAGTTCGATTCACCCTCGAAATAATCCTGCTCCACATCGGCGAACTTGGTATATTGGCTGATGAAACGCACGCGCTCGGTTCCGGTGGAGCCGTGGCGGTTCTTCTCAAACATCACCTCCGCAAGGCCCGCAGAAGGGGTCTGGTCTTCGAAAGTGTCCATGTGATAGTATTCGGGACGGTACAGGAACAACACCATGTCAGCATCTTGCTCAATAGAACCGGATTCACGAAGGTCGGAAAGCATGGGGCGCTTGGAGCCACCACGGGTCTCCACGGCACGGCTCAGCTGCGACAAGGCAATGACCGGCACATTGAGTTCCTTGGCCAATGCCTTCAACGAACGGGAAATATAGCTGATTTCCTGCTCGCGGTTACCTCCGCTCTTGTTGGAAGAGTCGTTGCCACCTTGCATCAGCTGCAGATAGTCCACGATAATCAGCTGGATGTCGTGCTTATGCTTCAAACGACGGCATTTGGCACGCAAATCGAAAACTGACAGGGCCGGAGTGTCGTCAATAATCAAATTGGAACTCTCCAAGACACCGATACTATCCATCAACTTGATCCATTCGTCATCAGAGAGATTGCCTTTGGAGATGTGGTCGGACGGAATACCCGACTCGATGGAGAAAAGTCTGTGAACCAACTGTGTGGCCGACATTTCCAGGGAGAACAGAGCCACGGGCATCTTGTAATCCAACGCCGCATTGCGGGCAATGGAGAGCACGAATGAGGTTTTACCCATACCCGGACGGCCTGCCACGATGATGAGGTCGGATTTCTGCCAGCCGCCCGTCTTTTCATCTAGGGAACGGATACCGCAGGGCACGCCTTGAATCTTGTCGGCATTCTGCCGCAGATTGTCCAGACTGTCAAGTGCGGAACGCACCACCTGATGCAGCAGTTTGCTATCGCGTTTGAAGTTATTCTCCACAATATTGAAAATCTTGCTTTCCGCCTTGTCCAGCAGATCCAGCACATCATTGGAATCATCGTACGAGTCGGTGATAATCTCGTTACAGTTGTGGATCAGCTCTCGGACCACGAACTTTTCCATCACCACACGGGCATGGTACTCGATGTTGGCCGAAGAGGTGACACGGTTGGTCAACGAAGCCAAATAGGATGCACCGCCAACCACCTCCAAGAGTTTGTCCTTGCGGAGCTGGTTGGTAACCGTAAGCAAATCAATGGGCTGCGAGAGCATGAAGAGTTTCTCTATGGCTTGGAAGATATGTTGATGCGCTTCCACATAGAACATTTTTGCTGAAAGAAAGTCGAGAATGGTGCTCACGGCATTGTCATCAATCATCAAAGCTCCCAATACGACGGCCTCAAAGTCAACGGCCTGAGGGGTAACTTTACCCGTGACACCCAATGTGGACTCCACGCGATTATACGACAGTGTTTTTGCCGGCCTACTTTCGGTAACTGGCTTGTTTTCCATAAATTAAATCGTTGAATTGTATAAATATTTCTGGTGGCAAATATCTACAAAAAAGATGTTTGCTCGGAGAAACAAGCCCGATAAAGTTATGAACAAGCCCGATTAGGGCAGAAATCCGGCGTGGAATGTATAGGGCAGCAAGTCGGCCACGCATCGGAACCGATACACGGGCCCGACCTGTCCGGAGAGAATCACCTCGATAGGCTGATTGAACTTCTGCTCATACTCATAAAGAACCTGCCGGCAGCTACCACAGGGAGATACCGGCTCCTTCAAGGGTTCCACAGGGTTGATGGCCGTGATGGCAAGCGTATGGAACGGCACCTCAGGATAGAGCGATGACGCGGAAAAGGCAGCGGTTCGTTCCGCGCAGAGGCCGCACGGGTAAACCGCATTCTCCTGATTGCTGCCCGTCACGACCACCCCATTGTTGAGCAAAAGGGCTGCCCCGACCTGAAAATGCGAATACTGGGCATACGCACGCGTGGCGGCTTCCTCCGCTTTGGCAAGCAGATTGGCAATATCCTCAGGAAGTTCACTTCGATCCTCATAAACGAGGACTTCGGATTTTAACGTCAAATTCTTCATATTGTACAATAATATTGTCAGACTCTCTTGCAAACGGAGAAACCATATAAATATTGTAGAGGTAGGCCAAGTCTGATTCAACTATTTCGCACCACCGCCGAGGGCGATGTAGAGGGCGATGAGGGCACGGGATCCATTGTAAAGGTTCGTGGACTCGCTGAGCTGTGCGCCCAAAAGCCCTTCCTGAGCAGACAAGACCTCCAAATAGCTGGCCTTGCCGTTGTCCATCAACTCATGCGTTCCATTGTAGGCATCTTGCAGCACCTGAATCTGACGCTTGTAATACACATCCTTTTCGCGGGCGGCTTGGCAGTCGGCCAACGCCTCGTTCACCTGATTGCCAGCGTTGATGACGGTCTGCACATACTGCTGGGTAATATCTTCCTGCGACAACTTGCTGATTTTGAGATTGGCTTTCAGTTTGCCCAATGCGAATACTGGTTGCACGAGGGAAGCAAGAGCATTCAACAGCAGGGTACCAGGGTTAGCTATGATTCCTGAATTGTTTCCCCAACCCAACATACCTTGCAGCGAAACTTTGGGATAGAATGCGGCGCGGGCAGCCTGTGTGTTGTAAAATGCCTCTTCCAAAACATAATCGGCAATCTGAATGTCAGGACGGTTTTCAAGCAATTGGGCCGGAACTCCCGTGCTTAACCGCTGCGGAAGCTCGAATGAATTCCAGCGACTGCGCTCAATATGTTGCGGCGCGACAGCAAGCAACTGGCAAATGGAGTTCTCCACACTGCGGATGCTGCGTTTCATGTCCACAATCTGCGTTTTCACATTCAAATAGGAAGACTCCATCTGGTTGACGGCGGTGGAATAAGCCTTGCCGTTTTCCCAAAGGGCACGCTGGGTTTCCAAAGAGGCATTCCAAAGGGAATCGGTGAAAAGCAAAATTTCCAACTGACGATCAAGAAGTTGCAACATGCAATATTGCTGTGCAACAGCGGAAACGAGATTTGCTTTGACCAATTGTTCGCGGGCCTCAGCCTGTTTCAAAACAGCCTGCGCTTTGCGCTTCTGATTGGTATTCACAGCAAAAATATCGAGATCCCAATCTATCTGCAAGGGAAGGTTGTAAGTCACCGTAGGCACTAAACTGCCTTGATTCAGGTAAGAGTTCACGCCAACGGAAGGTGCAAGAGTAAGAGAGGGCAGATAGCCCAATTTCGTAGCGCGAAGGGAAATCTGGGCCTGTTCCACAGCGATACGGGCCGAATTGGCATCCGTATTGCGTGCGAGCACGGAATCTATGAGCTGCTGCAACAGCGGATCTGTGAAAAACTCACGCCATGACAGCTCAGCGATAGAGCTGTCGGCTTGAGCTGCCGTCACATCCTCCGTGGTGCCGTAGATGTCGGAGGATACCTTCGTTTGCGATGTGTATTTGTTGTAGATGCCGCAGCCTGTGAATGAAAGACACAGAACACTGACGGCGATGAATATGATTATTCTTTTCATTTTTCTGATGGAATTTCGTTATCATTATCTGAAACAGCAACTTCTCCTGTTTTCTTTGCCACGGGTACTCCCTGGAATTTCTCATGCAGTGTCTGGAACACGATGAAGAAGACGGGGACGACGAACACCAACGCCAGCGTGCCGACGGCCATACCGGCGGTGACGCCGAGGGCGAGCACGCGGTTTCCGTTGGCGCCTGCGCCACCGGCGATGATGAGCGGAATCATACCCGCAATCATGGTCACGACGGTCATCAAGATCGGACGCAGACGTTCCTCACAAGCAGCGAAGGCCGCGTCACGGATGCTCAAGCCCTGAGCACGTCGCTCCGTGGCGAACTCGGTTATAAGGATAGCTGTCTTGGCCAGCAAACCGATGAGCATGATGACACCCGTTTGCAGGTATATGTTATTCTCCATTCCCGGCAGGTGCAGCAGCGAAACCAGCCAGGTGACGCCGAACGAGCCCATCAAGCCGAAAGGCACGGAGAGCAACACAGCCCACGGCGTGAACCACGAGTTGTAAAGGGAAGCCAAAATAAGATAGATGAGGATGATGCAAATGACGTAGATAAGGGCAGTGGTGTTCGAGCCGGCGGTTTCCTCCACTTCGCGTGACATTCCACCGTACTCATAACTGTAGCCGGTGGGCATTGTCTCCTTGAACACTTCGGCGATGACTTTGTGTGCATCGCCTTCCGAGGAACCGCTGGCAGTCATCACACCGCAGGTGATGCTCTGGTACAGGTTGAAATGTTCAACAGAGGCTGAACCGACAATCTCCTTCAGCGTGACGAATTCGGAGATGGGAGCCATCTTTCCGCCGCGCACGCGAACGAAGATGTTGTTCAGTGAGGAAGGGTCAAGACGGTATTCCGGCGCAGCGTTTGCCATGATACGATACACTTTGCCGAATTGGTTGAAATTGCCGACATACGCTCCGCCGCAGTATGCACCGAGAGTGTTCAGCACAGCAGCGGGTGTCACGCCGGCACGGTCGCACTGCGTGGCATCGACGCTGACTTGATACTTCGGAAAGCGCTCGGAGTAGGATGACATAGCCATCATGATCTCTGGCCGCTCGTTCAGTTTGTTCAGGAATTTGGTGGCATCTGCGTTGAACTCCGACATCGGGCGGTCCTGCAGATCCTCCAACACAAGGTTTACGCAGCTGTTGGAACCGTATCCCGGCACCTGCGGCATCTGGAACGGGATGACCTGCGCGTTCTTGATATCCATGCAGTCCATGGCGAAACGGGAGTACACCAGTATGATATTGTGGTTCATGCCTGGACGGTCACTCCAGTTCTTCAAGCGTATGATAAGTGTGGCGTAACAGCTGCCTGATTGGTTCGCCATCATGCCGTAGCCGCTGACCACAGCGTAACTCTCCAGTTCGGGAATCTTCTTTACCTTTTCCTCTACCTTTTTCACAATCTCCTCTGTCTCGTGGAGGGTGCAGCCTTCCGGTGCACGCACTTCGGCGAAGAAAACACCCTGGTCTTCCTGCGGCACGAGGCCTGAAGGCAAACCGCGCATAGCCAAAACGAGCAGCACCGCAGCGACGGCTAACAACAGTCCCGAAACCCAGGGGCGCTTGATGAAGCCGCTTACGCTCTTCTTGTATTTATTGAGGATGGCATTATAGCTGACGGTATAGGCCTTTCTAACGTAATAGTTTAGGCTCTTCTTTTCCTGCTCTTCTTTGGAGTATCGCATCATGAGCCCGCACAGGGCAGGACAAAGCGTAAGGGCTGATATGCACGACAACCCGACAGCCGAAGCCAGTGTGACACCGAATTGCAGGAAGAAGCTACCCGAGGTACCGGGCATGAAGGCCACAGGGATGAACACGGCCATGAATACCAGCGTGCACGAGATGACTGCTATGGACACATCGCTCATGGCCTGGCGCGTGGCTTCACGGGCATCTGAGATGCCGCCTTCCATCTTCGCCATTACCGCTTCAACGACCACGATAGCGTCATCCACCACCGTTCCGATGGCAAGCACTAGCGCAAACAATGTCAATATGTTCAGCGAGAAACCGGCAAGTTTAACAATAGCAAATGTTCCCAACATCGATACGATGATCGACAGCGAGGGGATAATCGTTGCCTTAAAACTCTGCAGGAAGAAATATACGACCAAAATAACGAGGATGATGGCGATGACAAGTGTTTCCACTACGTTGTGGATGGCGGCAAAGAGGAAATCATCCGAAGTTTCCAATATCTCAAATTCCAGTCCGGCTGGCATCGTAGGCTTCAGTTCCTCATAGAGCTTGTTGATGCGGGCATTCACTTCGGTGGCGTTGGCACCAGGGGCCTGAAACACCATGTAGATGGTACCGGGGTTGCCGTCGATGTTGGAGGAGAAATTGTAACTCACAGCACCGATTTCCACATCAGCCACGTCGCTCAGGTGCAAGAGATGGCCTCCGTCGCTCGTGCGCAGCACAATGTCGTTGAACTCCTCGACGGTCTTGAGCGTGCCCTTGTACTCCATCGAGTATTGGTAGGCGTTTTCGCTCTGTTCACCCAGGGATCCTGTGGCGGCGACGAAACTCTGACCGCCGATGGCTGCAAACACGTCGTTGGGTTCCAGTTCGTACTGCGCCATCACATCGGGCTTCAGCCAGATGCGGAGAGCGTATGTGTTACCCAGCGACATCACATCGCCCACGCCAGTGATACGCATCAGTCGCGGACGCACATTAATGTCAATGTAATTGGCGATGAAATCAGCGTCATACTTGCCGTCGGTACTTTTCAGTGCACCGATATGAAGGATGTTGTTCTGCTGTTTCATCACCTGCACACCCACTTTTGTCACCTCGGAGGGCAGCAGTGCCGTGGCCCGGCTGACGCGGTTTTGCACGTTCACGGCGGCGAGGTCGGGATCGGTACCCTGTTCAAAATAGACTTGGATGGAGACTTCACCCGAGGCCGAAGCCGAACTGGTGATGTAGGTCATGCCAGGTACACCGTTGATGTTTTCCTCCAATGGCTGCACCACCGACTTCATGATCGTATTTGCGTCGGCACCGGTGTAGGAGGTGGATACACGCACGGTGGGTGGTGCTATGTCCGGATACTGCTCAATAGGCAGTGTGGTGATGCAGATGAATCCTATCAGCGTAATGACAATCGCAATCGCACATGCCATTACATATTTATTAATAAAAATATTGCCTTTCATAATTCTCAATTCTCAATTTTCAATTAGAAAAGCACTTTTTCACCTTCCTGTACATTATTCGCACCGACAGTCACAATCTTGTCGCCTATGTTCAGACCGCTGGTCACGATAAAGTCTTTTCCATTGCCGGCATCCATATAGGTTACGGTAACGGCGGTAGCAGTACTGTCAGAATTCACCTTATAGACCAACGCCTTGTCCTGCAGGCGCAACACGGCGTTTTGCGGGATCACTATCACGTCCTTCAACTCATCCGGCAGTACAACAGAGCCCTGGACACCGCTATAGAGCAAACCTTCGGGATTGGGGAAGGTGGCCTTACAGGCAATGGTACCCGTGGCGGCGTTCACCACACCGGTGGCACTGGTGATTCGTCCCTTGTGCGTGTATTCAGTGCCGTTCTTCATCACGAAGATCACATCCGGGAACTGCTTCAGTGCGTCCTCCATCTTTCCTTCATAACCACTGGCAAAGGCTTCCTCCAGAATCGACTCTGTCACTGAGAAGACAGCCTCCATCCTCGTGTTGCCGCTGACAATGGTCAGCTGGGTGCCCGGGGAGACTTGAAGGCCCTCTGAAACGGGGATTTCTCCGATGAGTCCTTCCACGGGAGATGTTATGGTGCAGAACCCCAGGTTCACTTTGGCACGGCTCACTGCAGCTTGGGCCTGGCTCACTGCAGCCTGCGCCTGTTTGTAGGAGTTCTCGGAGTTGTCCAGCATATAGCGGCTCACGATGTTCTTTTCAAACAGGTTCTTGTTTGACTCATACTCTAATTTCGCACTTCTTGCGGAAGCCTCAGCAGCCTGCAGATTTGCCTGCGCCGCCTCCAATTCCAATTGCGCGTTGCGTGAGTCGATGACAAAGAGCACGGTGCCCTTCTTCACCTGCTGGCCCTCGGTCACGCAAATCTGCATCAGCTGACCGCTCACCTGGGGCGTAATGACCACATCCGCCTCTCCCTGGAGTTTGGCACTGAATTTTACAGGCACTGTGATATCCTGTTTCTTAACTACCATCGTTTCAAATGACGATTTCGTTTCCTGGGGAATATCCACCCCACAGGAAGCCATCCCGACCAAGAGGCCAAGCATGCATACCCATTTCATTGGTTTCATAATCATAATTACAGCTTTTATATTACACAAATAATTTCTTAAAAAAAACTAAAAAGGAGTTGCAAAAATACACATTTTTTTCATTAAAAAACCGATTAATCCGTGAACACCCTCAAAACATCCTCACACAATAGGCGGCCTCTCATTTCTCCAGAAACCCAAATCTTACAGAAACATCCTCGTTCGCTTCTGATACTCCGCGTAGCCCGGTTTGTTCTTCAACTGGCGCTTTTCCATCAAGGGAACACTGATAAAGCAAAACATGCACGAGTTCAGCAACGGGCCGATGAAACAAAGATCTCGCAGGGTACTTGGCCCGATGGACAAAGACAAATACATCAACGAAACACCCCACCACATCAGGATTTCGCCGAAGTAGTTGGGATGACGGCCGTGTTTCCAAAGCCCCACCTCGCAAATCTGCCCTTTGTGGTTTTTCGCAAAACGGTGGCGTTGCGTGTCGGATATCAGCTGCAAGGTGGCAGCACACACACAAACCAGAAAACCGAACCAAGTCATGATATTGGCTTGTGCAACCATTTCAATAACAAAGAAGCCCGGAATCATCACCAAGAAGACCACGATGGTGGGCATCATATTCAGCCCGAAGAAGTTGATAAGATGAAAGACTGCAGGCTTTTGTTCGGTGCGGTACTTGGTGTAACGCCAGTCTTCGCTGTCGAGATTGCGGAACGTGTAGGCCCAGTTGCCCGTGAGCCGGATGGCCCAGTACCAGACCGCAATCAGCAACAGAATCGTGGCGGAAGTCCAACTGTTTAAGTGACAAGCCCAAAGAGTGAGCATCACCGGAGGGGCAACGCTCCAATAGGGATCATACACGGAGACATTGCGGAACACCAGGCCGAAGAACCACACCACTACCGTGGCCGCCGCATCGGCGATAAACAGCTGCCATAGATAGTGCCAGCCAGTGCCGGCAAGCGTCTTATACACGAGCAACCCCACCACGAAGGCGAGTGCGTACACGATGGCTATAATGACGAAACTGAGTGAGCGGGATTGTTTGAGGGACATACTTATAGTTTATAGTTTATAGTTTATAGTTTATAGTTTAGAGTTTAGAGTTTAGGGATTAGAAGATTAGAAGATTAGAAGATTAGAGATTTGGGATTGGGATTGGTCTTAATTTTTAATTTTCAATTCTGTTGTATTTTTACTGATTGCGAGCAGGCTGAAGAAGACCAGCAGGCCGTTCACGATCAGCAACTCGTAGCCGAACTTGTAGCCCCAGAGCCACTGTACTGAGTGTGATGACAACAGATAGCATAACGTGGGTATCACCAGCGCGATGACAGGCACAAGCCAGCGGCGGCCTTTGGGGATTTCGCGCTTCGTGAACATGCCGAAAATGAACATACCCAGCAACGGCCCGTATGTGTACGAGGCCACCATGAAGATGATGCGGATGAGCGCGTCGTTGTGATGGCTGGAGGCTATGATGATGACTGCCAAGAAGAGCATGGAGATGAGCACGTGCACGATACGACGCACTTTGATTTGTTTTTTCTCATCCGGATAGCGGTTCTCAATGCGCAAAATATCGTAACACACTGTAGTAGTCAATGCGGTAAATGTGCCATCGGCAGAAGAAAAACCAGCTGAAATAAGGCCGAACACGAACACCAGCGCACCCACCTTGCCCAAGTAGTTAAAAGCGATTTCCGGATAGATGCGGTCGGTGGGCATATTGGCAATGTCAATGCCTTTTTCCTGGGCAAAGGCCATCAGCATTCCGCCGAGGAGCAGGAACAGGATGTTCACGACCACCAGGATGGAGGTAAACGAGAGCATGTTTCTGCGGGCATCGCGCAACGACTTGCAAGACAAGTTCTTCTGCATCATATCCTGATCCAGTCCCGTCATGGCAATCGTGATGAACATGCCGCCGATAATCTGCTTGACAAAGAAACTGTTGTTGCGCCAGTCCGTGTTGAAAACCAGCCGGCAATCGCTACCATCCTTTCCCGCAGTTCCCATAGCCTGCCAAACATCCGCGAACGAGCCGCCCATATTCTTCATAATCACCACAATCGTGATTATCAGCGCCAGCAAAAGGAAGGTGGTTTGCAGCAAATCCGTCCATACCACCGTCTTGAGTCCACCACGGAACGTGTAGAGCAGGATGATGATAATCATGACCACGGAGGTGAGCCAAATCGGAATATGCCAACCGTCGAAGACGAAAACCTGCAACACGAAGATGACCAGATACATACGGAGCGCGGAGCCCAAGAGACGAGACACGAAAAAGAGCACGGAGCCGGTCTTGTGCGCCTCCTTCCCTATCCTCGACCCGAGATACTCATACACTGAGGTCACATTCAACTTATAGTACAACGGCAGCAGCAATCCTCCAATCACCAAATATCCAAGAATATAGCCCAGCACTACACCGAAGTAGGTAAACTGGGTGGTATAGACATCGCCGGGCACTGACATAAAGGTCACACCCGACAGCGAACTGCCGATCATGCCGTACGCCACCACAAACCATGGCGACTTGCGGTTGCCCGTGAAATAGGTCTTGTTGTCCGCCTTGCGCGACGTGATGCCCGTGATGACAAACAGCAGGATCACGTAGAAGACGAAGAAGGAGAAGATGAAGATTTGCATTAAAGTTTAGAGTTGAGAGATTAGAGACTACAGACTGTAGATTATGGAGTCGATAAACGATCATCGACTATTTCTCGTAGCCGGGTTTACCCAGGAGACGGAACATATTGCGTTTATAGGCTTCCACGCCGGGTTGATCGAACGGGTTCACCTTCAGCATGTAGCCGCTGATGGCACAGCTCATTTCGAAGAAATAAATCAGCTCGCCCAGATGGAACTCATTGATTTCCGGGATGGTAATCTTGATATTGGGCACTTGGCCGTCCACATGCGCCTGGCAAGTGCCTTGCTGCGCGATGTGGCAAATCTCGTCAATGCTGCGATGCTGCAGATAGTTCAAGCCGTCGGTATTCTGCTCATCAAACGGTATGTTAACGAAAGAATGGGCATGCTCCACGGTCAGAATCGTCTCAAACAGCTGGCGAGAGCCCTCTTGGATATACTGTCCCAAAGAGTGCAGGTCGGTGGAGAAGATGGCGCCTGCAGGGAAGATGCCTTTGTTTTCTTTGCCTTCGCTTTCGCCGAAGAGTTGTTTGAACCACTCCACAAAATAGAAGAACTTGGGCTCGAAGGAGGCCATCAATTCCACTTTAAGACCTTGGTTATAGAGCATATAGCGAAGCAATGCATACTGCATGGCCTGGTTGTGGGCAAAATCCGCATTGTCGTACAACTCCTTGCGCATGGCTTTTGCGCCGTCCAGCAGTTTGCGGATGGAGAAGCCGGCGATGGCGATGGGCAACAGTCCCACCGGAGTGAGCACGGAGTAACGGCCGCCCACATCGTCGGGAATCACAAAGGTGGGATAGCCTTCCTGTGTAGCCAGCGTCTTAAGCGCGCCGCGTGCGCGGTCAGTGATGGCCACAATGCGGTCGCGGGCGGCATCCACGCCGTATTTGTCCTCACAATGCTGCTTAAGGACACGGAACGCCAGTGCAGGTTCCGTGGTCGTGCCCGACTTGGAGATGACCACTAACGAATAGTCATTCTCATCCAACACATTCAGCAAATCGTGGATATAGTCCTCGCTCATATTGTTGCCGGCATACAGCACCGTAGGCAAATCAGAGCGCATCATGGGCTTGAAGCAGTGCTGCAGGGCCTCAATCACGGCTCTTGCTCCGAGATATGAGCCTCCGATGCCGATAACCACTACCACCTTGGACTGGGCAGTCAGTTTGGCGGCGCATTCTTCTATATCTTGAATATCCTGTTCGGAAACATCTTCCGGCAAAGAGAGCCAGCCTAAAAAGTCGTTTCCTCTCCCACTCTTCTGAATAGTCTCCTGGTAAGCGGCCACCGCAAGGGAAGCATGTGCATCGAGTTCTGTTTGCGAAACGGCAAACAAAGCGTCATTGTATTCTAATTTCATTGTTGTAGTATTTGGTTAATTATAGATGAATTCTTTTTCAAAAGAAGATTGCAAAGATAAGATTTATTCATGAAAAAAGACTATTTTTGCAATGCATTTATGGAAAACCCTTCAAACACTATACAACGAACGCTCTTCATTGCTGTATTCCTGCTTTCACTGGCAGGTTGCTGGGCTCAGCGCGTCACCATGTCGGGCACCATCCGCGCTGCCGAGAGCGGCGAATCGCTGATGGGGGCATACGTCATCCTGGTGGATACCGCCAACCCGCAGACCCGGCAGGGGTGCATCACCAACCAGGCGGGTTTCTACTCCGTATCCGTGCCCGCCGGCACCTACAAGCTCACCGTCAGCTACATGTCATACCGGACTATCAGCGAAGTTGTGCAGATGAGCAAGAGCGTCATGCGCAACTTCGACATGGAGCAGGAGGCCATAGCGGGTGAGGAGGTTGTGGTCACGGGGCAAAAGAGCGACCACAACATAGCCAGTGCCGATGTGGGGCGCATGGAGTTGAAGATCGAGGCCATCAAGGCGATGCCCGCGCTGATGGGCGAGGCCGACATCATCAAGTCGGTGCAACTGTTGCCGGGCGTGCAGTCGGGCGGCGAGGGCAACAGCGGATATTATGTGCGCGGGAGCGGCACCGACCAGAACCTCATCCTGCTCGACGAGGCCACCGTCTATAACGCAGGCCACCTGTTCGGATTCTTCTCCATCTTCAACGCCGATGCAGTCAAAAACGTGGAGCTCATCAAATCCGGAATGCCTGCCTACTATGGGGGAAGAGCCGCATCCATCCTCAACATCTACCAAAAAGAGGGGAACATGAAAAAATACGAGGTGGATGGCGGCATTGGCGTCATCTTCTCTCATTTGACTGTACAAGGGCCTCTCAAGAAAAACAAGGCATCCTTCATCATCTCCGGCAGAAGGACGTACATCGACATGCTTATACAGCCAGTGCTGCCCTCCACATCGCCGCTTAAAGGCATGGATTTCTACTTTTACGATCTCAACGCCAAGTTCAACGTCATCATCAACGACAAGCACAGGCTCTATTTCGGAGCCTACTACGGCAATGACGTTTATGGATTCAAGTCGGCCTCGGCGCAAACCGTCTGCAAGTTCCGTTGGGGCAACGCCGCCGCCTCTGCCCGCTGGAACTACATTATCAACGAACGGATGTTCCTCAACACCTCTGCCACGTTCAGCTACTACGATTTCAACACCGAAATGGGAATGGATGTATTCCAGTTCAAGTTGAAATCAGGCATCCGCGATTACGGGTTGAAGAGCGAGCTGACTTGGCTTCCCACGCCGAAGCACAACATCCGGTTTGGCGTGCACGACATCCTGCACCAATGCCTGCCCGGGCAATATGCGGTACAGGCCGGCGAAGGATTTGATTTCTCTTTGCCGAAAGTGCAACCCTACTTCGCCAACGAGCTGAGCATTTACGCGCACGACGAGTGGGACATCGCAAGACGATGGAAACTCAACGCCGGCTTGCGATACACTCATTTCAGCCACATCGGTGCCTTCACCCGTTACCACCTGAACGAGACGGGCGCAGTTGTCGATTCCACCGTCTATAAGCCCGGCGAGCTCATCAGCCAGTACAACAAAGTGGAACCGCGCTTGTCGCTCCGTTTCCTGATCGACTCGTCCACTTCCATCAAGGCTTCCGCCACGTTGAACTACCAGTTCCTGCACCAGATTTCCATGGCCAGCATTACACTGCCCACAGACGTGTGGATGCCCTGCACCGATCTGCTCAAACCTCAGACTGTAGTACAGGTTTCGCTGGGGGTGTTCCGAAACTTTTACCACGACATGTTCGAGACATACGCGGACCTTTACTACAAGAAGATGTACAATCTTGCGGAGTACCGCGACGGGCTCTCTTTCGAAGCACTGACGGTCAACCCCGACCAGCTCTACGTTTTCGGGCAAGGATGGGCCGCCGGAGCCGAGTTCTTCGTCAAGAAAACCCGCGGCAAGTTCACCGGATTCATCGGCTACACGCTGGGCTACACCCGCCGGCAGTTCGACGATCTCAACAACGGCAATACCTTCTGGGCCAAATATGACCGCCGCCACGATGTCTCCATCAGCCTCACCTACGAGATTCTGCGCAACAAGCTGAGCGTGTCGGCCCTGTGGGTTTATCAGACCGGCAACACGATGACCATCCCCATCGGCTACTATTTCTACATGGGCTCCTACATTACAGAATTCAGCGAGCGCAACGCATACAGAATGCCGCCATATCACCGACTTGATATCGCCGTCAACTGGACCATTGCCAAGAAAAAACGCTTCGAGACCGGTTTCAACTTCTCCATCTACAACGTCTATAACCGCAAGAACCCGTTCTTTATATTCCTTGAAACCTCCACCACTTTCGATGACACTGACAACGGTTTTTCCATCAGCTCCAAAGCCTACCAGATGAGCCTTTTCCCCATCATTCCGTCGGCGATGTGGTGGTTTAAGTTTTGAGGGGGAGAGATTAGAGTTGAGAGTTGAGAGATTAGAAGATTAGAGATTAAAAGATTAAAAGATTAAAGATTAGAGTTTTGTTGAAATACATGAACAATTTTATAAGATTTTTTTGGATAGTCTTTTCTTTCTTTCCTTTGGCATTTGTCGGGTGCCAGCAGGAGATTGAGGTGGATTTGCCAGACTACGAGCCCAAGATGGTCGTGGAGGGCACGATTGAGAACGGGAAGCCGGCCATGGTGATTCTCTCAAAGAGCATTTCATACTTTGCCAACATCGACCTGAGTTACCTGTTGAACAACGTGTTCATCCGGGATGCGGAAGTGTATGTCACCTCTTCGGACGGGGAGACGGAGCGATTGACGTTCCAATATTGCGACGAATCACCCGTGTATTTCGCTTACCGAGGAAACAACATCCGGGGCAAGGAGAACACCAGCTACACACTGACGATCAACTACGATGGCCAGACGTACAGGGCCACCACAACCATCCCGCAAACGTTCGATTTGGAGAAACTCTGGTTTTCCACCATTTCCGAATACATCAACGCGGACACCATGCGGACCATCCGTATTCAAATGACCGACAATCCTGCAGAAGAAAACTATTACGCCTTCCAGCTTAAAGTGTCCTGTCCTTCGTTCAAGGACCGCCTCTGGGTGTGCACTGTGCCGATTGCCTTTGATGACAAAACGATCAACGGCATCACCTTCAATTACGAGTTGGAGCGATACGGCTACTCCACCTTGTTTTCATACATGTTGTCCGAGGAGGAGAGGCAGGCACAGCGGCGAATCACTTTCCGCCCGGGCGACACCGTGTATGTCAAGCACAGCCAGATGGACTACAACTCGTACCGTTTCATGGTTACCGGCGGAAGCGAAGCCATCATGGGTACCAATCCTTTCACCAATCCGGCGCCCGTCATCTCCAACATTGAAGGTGACAATGCGTTAGGCGCGTGGTGCGGCTTCGCCTCCAAAATCGACACGCTGATATGGCCCGACACAATCGGTTACCTGAACGGCACTTACATTCCCCGTTAACTACCACAAAAGCCGAGCTTCCTTATTCAGCCCCGTCAAATCAATATTTTTGTATTTTTGCGGCTTAATTATCATTATTATAATATGGATAAATATTGGTTTGCAGGTATAATGCAGATGGGGCTTGGAACAGAGGATTTCCATGCCACGGAACGCTGGCTATATGACATGTTCCAGGCCAACGTCAAGATACTGGAAGATGACACGGTGGCGGAGCGTATGCTACCCTACACAGGCGGTGTGCCGCAAAAGCGACATGCCTGTATCAACTGCAATTTGCAGGGCGGCGGCGGCTTCGAAATCTGGCAATATTCTGAACGGAAACCCATGCCTGTCGCCTTTGACATACAAGTCGGTGACCTCGGCTTCTTCGCAGCCAAGGTGAAGAGCCACAACATCCCCGCCTACCACGAGGAACTCTCCAACAAAGGTGCCGAACTCAGTCCCATCGTCACAGACCCAAAAGGTCTTCCTTCCTTCTACGTACATGACCCAGCTGGTAACTGTTTCCAGATAGTGGAGGACAACTACATTTTCATTGACCGCGACTACTACTCCGGCAGTGTGGTGGGTGCTATGGTGGGTGTTACTGACATCGAGCGTTCCCGCGTGGTCTATAGCGACATTCTGGGATACGACACAGTAGTTTATGACAAGACAGGCGTTTTCAGCGACTGGCAGACGCTTCGCGGCGGCAGCCAGAACTACCGCCGAGTATTGTTAGCGCGTTCCAAACCGTTCCAAGGACCGTTCAGCGAATTGTACGGCAACAGCACCATTGAGCTGGTGCAGGCGCTTGACCGCACCCCGCGCAAAATCTTTGAGGGCCGTTTCTGGGGAGATCCCGGATTCATCCAACTCTGCTTCGACGTAATCAACATGCGAGAACTGGAGAAACGCTGCAATGAACTGGGCTTCAAGTTCACGGTAGATAGCTGCGCCGACGAGTCCGAGTTCGACATGGGAAAGGCTGGTGGCCATTTCACCTACATTGAGGACCCCGATGGCAACCTTATCGAGTTCGTGGAGACGCACTTCATTGCCCTCAACGACAAATTGAATATCAAGCTCGACTTCATGAAGAGAGACCGTTCCAAGGCCTTCCCGAGATTCTTATTCCATCTTTTACGGCTCAACCGAGTTAAACCCCGCTGATTATGACACTGACTGACTTGATCAAACAGGATGTCCGATACGAAGAGGCACTCAAGGCGTGCATGAACTGCGGCATGTGTACGGCAGTGTGTCCGGCGGCTGAATTCTACGATTATGATCCGCGCCGCATTTGCGACACCGTACAGCGTGGTGACGAAAACACCATCGAAAAACTTTTGCGCTCCGACACGATTTGGTACTGCGGACAGTGCATGTCGTGCAAACCCCGTTGTCCCCGCAGCAATGCGCCTGGAGAAGTCATCAATGTTCTGCGCAAAGTATCCCAGGAACTTGGCTACTTCAAGGATAGCGAGATGGGCAGACAGCAAGTGGAATTGATGGAGGGCATTGAGCAGAACATCCTCGACATCGGCTATTGCGTGCATCCCGACCGCGTGGACCCGGACAAACATATTGAACAGGGGCCCGTGTGGCGCTGGTTCCGCGACAACATAGAGGAAATTGCCCCAAAGCTGGGTGCCAACTACCACGGCGAAGGCTCCGGAGCACTGCGGAACATTCCCCATGAGGACATGGAAGAAGTTCATAAAATTTTTGAAGTCACAGGAGGTATGGATCTCCGCAATAAAGTATTGAAATAACATGGCTGATTTCGGATTCTCTATATCAAAAACCCGGTCGATAAATCTGTCCAAATCGGATTTATCGAAATATGAGCACTTGCTGGAGCTGGTTCCCTCCTTCAAACGCTGCATCAGCTGCGGAGGATGTACCGCTTCCTGCTCGGCGCGCCAGTTCACCGACTTCAACATCCGAAAGACGCATTGCTATTTCCGCAGAGGGCAATATGACAAGCTGGAACAAGAGCTCCAGAAGTGTATGCTTTGCGGCAAATGCACGCTCGTATGCCCGAGAGGTGTGAACCTGCGGTCACTCATTATCAACATGCGCCAAATACTCACCAACACCAATGAAATCATAGGATAATGGAAAACTTCAGTCCTTTCGTATTGCCATTTGTATTGGGATCCATTGCGCTCCTGATCATCTGCCTGTACAAATATATTCGCTGGATACGGCAATTTGACCGTCTGCAAAAGAAAGCCCTGCTCAAGAACATCATTTCCATCAAGTTCCTGCCCGCCATCTGGGAAATGTTCAGCGAATGTCTGCTGCACTTGCGCATCACCAAGAAAAACTGGCGGCTGGGTTACATGCACCGGAGTATCGCCTTCGGCTGGTTCCTGCTGATTTTGGTGGGCGCATTCGAGAGCCGCATAGGTACCAAGAGCGACTTCCACTATTGGGTGGCCATCTTCTACCGATATTTCCATCAGACACCGCCGGAGACCCACACCGCCTGGGTGCTCACCCAAATCATGGACCTGCTCCTGTTGTACGTGTTGTCGGGCATCACCTTGGCACTCTTCAAGAAGATACACTCCCGTATCCTGGGCATGAAACGTGCAACGAAGCACACCCTCATGGACCGGGCCATCCGCGTCTCCCTGTGGGGCATCTTCCCGCTCCGTCTGCTCAGCGAGTCCGCATCTGCCTGCCTGTACCACAACGGCGGATTTCTCACCCAGACCATCGGAGATCTCTTCAGCCCCCACGTGGCTGAAGTGCTGGAGATGCCTTTCTGGACGCTTTATTCCATCGTTTTATGCATCTTCTTTGTGTTGCTGCCCTTTACAAGATACATGCACATCTTCACGGAAGTGTTCCTCATCTATTTCCGGAAAGTGGGACTGCGCGAGCACACCAAACTGACCGGTTTCTCCAAATTCGAGCTCAGTTCCTGTTCCCGCTGCGGCATGTGCATCGATGCCTGCCCGCTGTATAAAGACTTGGGCATCACGGATGTGCAATCCGTCTATCTGCTGCGCAACCTGCGTAACCTGGAGCACCACAAAGACATCATCGCCGCCGGCAAAAACTGCCTGATGTGCCACCGCTGCGCCGAGGACTGCCCCGTCAACATCGATCTGATGAACTTGCGACGCATTTCCCGCGACAAAGGGGAGTTGGACTTGACCGACAATTACAAGTATCTCAACAAAGTCAAATCCTTCAACGCCATCGGCCGAGTAGCCTACTTCGGCGGCTGCATGTCACATCTCACGCCCAGCATCACTGAATCCATGCAGACTATTTTCAAGACTGTCGGACAGCACTACTGGTTCATGGACGAAGACAAGAGCATTTGCTGCGGAAGGCCGCTGTTGCAACAGGGGTTTAACAACCAGGCTGCAGATTTACGTCGTAAGAACACCGATCTCATCATCAACTCGGGTGCGCAAATGCTGATCACCTCCTGTCCTATCTGCTACACCTCCTTCAAGAAAGAATACAAGCTTTCCATCCCGGTGTTGCATCATACGGAATACATTGACATGCTCATCAAGAAGGGCAAGCTGAAAGTGAAAAAAGGCGATCTGAAAGTGACTTACCACGACCCGTGCGAATTAGGACGCGGCTGCGGCATCTACAATGAACCGCGCAACGTGCTGAAAGCCGTATCCACCCTGCTCAAGACAGAGCATGAGAAAGAGAACAGTCTCTGCTGCGGTCTGAACTTAGGCAATACCGTCATCTCATTGGAACAGCAAAGCACCATCCGAAACACGGCGTTGGACAACCTCATGGCACCGCATCCGGACGTTATCGCCACCGCCTGCCCGATGTGCAAGAAAGCGTTCAAGCACAGCACCGATGTCAACGTGAAAGACATTGCCGAGATTGTGGCTGAAAATATTGAAAAGAAATAATTAGAATATGCATACAAGATTAAGTGTCAACATCAACAAAGTGGCCACCATTCGCAACGCACGCGGTGGCAACATGCCCGATTTAATACAATTTGCCAAAGACTGCGAGCGCCTCGGCGCACAAGGCATCACCGTTCACCCGCGCCCGGATGGACGGCACATCAAATACCAGGATGTCTATGACCTGAAAGACATCGTCACCACGGAGTTCAACATCGAAGGTTATCCCTCCGACAGTTTCATGGAATTAGTGACGACTGTGGTTCCCACGCAGGTAACACTCGTACCCGACCCGCCCGAGGCGCTGACCTCCAACGCCGGCTGGGACACGATAGCTAACCGCGAGTTCCTCACCGGCATCATCAACCGATTGCACGACAAGGGCATCCGCGCCAGTATCTTCGTGAACGCTGATCCTAAGATGGTAGAAGGGGCCAAAGCCACCGGCACCGACCGTGTGGAGCTCTACACAGAGTCGTACGCTGCCAATTACCTCAAAGACCGCGAGGCCGCCATCCGCGATTTCGTGGTGGCTGCAAAGGAGGCCGAAAAGCAAAACATCGGGCTCAACGCCGGCCACGACCTCTCATTGGTTAACCTGAAATACTTCCAAGAGCAGATTCCGGGGTTGTTGGAAGTATCCATCGGCCACGCCCTGATTTGCGACGCCCTGTATTTCGGCATACAGGAGACCATCCGCCAGTACCTGCTCCAACTCCAATAGCCGCATGGCTGCCAAGCATCGGGTAATCCCCATCTTCATTCCCCAAAAGGCGTGCCCGTTCCGGTGCGCCTACTGCAACCAGTTTGCCATTGCCGGACAAGACCATATTCTCAGTCCTGAAGAGGTGGATGGCATCATTCAACAGCATTTGGCCACCATTCCGGAGGGCAGTCACATCCGCATTGCCTTCTTCGGCGGCAGCTTCACCGGTATGAGCATTGAAGAGCAGAACCAATATTTAGACGTGGCTTATCCTTACGTGCAGAACGGCAAGGTTGAGGGCATCCAGCTCTCCACCCGTCCCGATTACATCACTCCCGACATTTTGGAAAACCTCCAGCGCCATGGAGTATCACTCATCGAGCTGGGGGCACAGTCTCTGGACGACGAAGTGCTACAGGCTGCCCACCGGGGGCACACGGTGCAACAAGTGCAGGAGGCCTCCTCCATGATACGGCAGCACGACTTTGAATTAGGATTGCAGATGATGATCGGGCTGCCCGGCGACACGAGGGCAAAGGCATTGAGCACCGCCCAACTCATTGCCGATTTCGGAGCAACTTGCACCCGCATCTACCCCACCCTCGTGGTCCCGCACACGCGACTGGCAAACGATTACGCCGAAGGACGCTACAAGCCACTCGCACTGGAAGAGGCCGTGGATTGGTGCAAGGACCTGTATCTGTTTTTCCAAGAAAAAGACATCACCGTGTTGCGCATGGGACTGCATCCTTCCGAAGGGCTGCTTTCCGGCAGCGGCTACCTTGCCGGACCATTCCACGTCTCCTTCAAAGAATTGGTTATGTCAGCCATTTGGCACGACAGGATTATGGAACAATTGCATGGTGAGCCTCTGGCAGAAGCAATTATCACAGTGCCGGCTGGAGAAATCAACTATGCAGTCGGATATGGCGGAGCCAACAAAAAGAGATTCCCAAATGTTTCTTTTCTAATTGAGAAATGAACACACGGTTATAGATGTTAATCTAAGGTATTCAAATTCATTATATTACTACCCCAGCCTACGGCTACTCCTTCTAAAATAGAAGGGGAATTTGTTTTGTATAACACCAAGATTTCAAAAAATAAAGGGGTTATCTCATTTCGGAGAAATAGGGTGAGAACGCGGTTTGATACGTCGGGAATGTAATGAAACGGATGCGATAAAGTGCAGGCTCGGCCTCGCCGGCCAAAACGTCGTCATGCGACACGATGATCTCCGCCACCGGATCTTCTGCAGATGCCTGCTTCACGCTGACCACCGCGCGCGGTGATTCCGCTGCTGCTGTAACAATAGGATATTGTCCATCTTCGTCTGATGGCACAAAACAGACATAACTGTCGGTACCCTTCCTGTAATCATAAAATTCCTTGCCGTCAATATAAATGGAGGAAAGATGCTTGTTGTAAATCAGCCTGATATCGTCCAGATAGAGCGCATCGCCCTTGGCGCCGCTCATCACATAGCGGTTGGTGGAGAAGCAGAACAACAGATAGCTCGGCTTGCGGGTCCAGGTATTCAAAGTAGGTATAGGAGCCTGCGCGGCCGTGGCCTTATAGACCTTGTCGTAAGCCTTGAACGCCTGTTTGTACTTATGCCATTTGCCGTCTTTGGGATTCTTGAAATAGAGAATGGCGGATGCAATGTCGGATGCCTGACCTATATCCACGAAATCGCGGAAGTCACAGTCCGTGTGGAGATGAGCCTTGGCGGTGGCATAGACATCGCCCTTCATGTCGAACTTGGCCCAGAAGCTGATGGAGTCAGGACGCCCCGTGAACTTGAAGGCATAGCCGTTGGCGCGGTCGGTGAAGCAGTAATTCTTCGCGCTGGAGGCCCCCATCGCGCCCATATACACGCGCCCGCTGGTCAGTGCACCGTTAGCCGACACACCCAGTATCTTCGTGCAACGGAGCACCACAGCATACTTGCCACTGTGGCCAGCCACTCTCTCCAAAGCTGCAGGATTGCCCACCCCACCCTTGTTGGACACGGTTTTGGCAAACACACCGCCTGCCTCGTCAAACGAGTGCCAGCCCTTGGGCGAAGAGGTAACCTCACCCGGCCAGTTCTCAAACCCCGGATTGGGCATCTGCACCTGAGCGCGTAAGGAGAACAACCCTATTACAGCATCTATTATCAATAAAAAACAAAAGCGCTTCATTACCTTCATTTGCTAGTTTTCAGTTTAGAGTTTATAGTTTAGAGTTTAGAGACTATCTTTCATCCCTAATCTCTCTAATCTCTAATCTCTCAACTCTCATCTCTAAACTCTACACTCTACTCCTCCCAGCCATCAAAAATCTCCGGACCATACACATTGTGCTCGCCTTGGTGGTTGGGCAACCATATCTGGGCGAAGAACGGACTGTGCGCAGCGAGGTCGTCGTAATCCCATGCGGGAGGCAGGCACTCTGGGCACCAATGTCCACCCAGGAGTATCAACTTGGGCGAGGCCATGAAACGATGACCTTTGTGGCATTCCCACTCCATTTGTTTTTCCGGATCTCCATCATAGCTGGTGGAAATCAGCTTGCCTCCTCTGAACTCCGCAGCCTTTTGCAATTCTTCCAGCGTAAGGGCCGACAGCGGCTTACTTTCATCGTAGCCGTGGTCGATATGCACCGCCTGATCCAGGCCAGCCGGTGCCGAGAGGTCCGTATGTTTCCAGTCGGGGATGTTTTTCCAATTCTCCAAACTGCCGTAGTAGGCCTTGATGCGGTTCTGATCGTTATGTTTGATCCACCATTGCGTGCCCCAGCGTTTCTTGTTGGCCATGGGGCGCAAGGCTGCTTTGATGATGAAAGCAGGCACAATCTTGGCCAAATGGAAGAACCACGGCAGCCCCTTACTCATCTTATCGAAATACTCGTCGGCAGTGGTGTTCTCGCGGAAATGCAGATATTTCTCCAACTCATCGGCATCCAGATAATACTGTCCGTGGAAGTTACGTAGCACGAACCAGTTGGCATTGAAAATCTTCTCGGGGTGCGGGCAGTGCACGGCCTTCAGAATCCTGCACTCAAACTCGTAGTTGGTCATGCGGTAGCTGGGGCCACTGCTGATGTTGTAGAAGCGGTTCCAGAACTCCTCGGGCACGTCGTCGCCGCACACGTTGGCAAGCAGGCGGCCGGAGTCTTCCACCGTTGCCCACTCCAACATGCCGCGGATGGGCACATGGAACATGATGGGGTCGAAGTTCTTCAGGATGCCCGGGTAAAGGATTCCCGACTGGCGGAGGCTCACCCAGTGTTTCAGCCCTGAGTCGGCGAAGATGCGCTCGGCAATGATCTTGCTGATGCCGTAATGGTCATAGACGCTGGAGCAGATGGGGTCGCCGGTGCGTCCCCAGTGCACGGGCTCGTTGCGGTCGGAAGTCTGGGCTACGGAGCCGACATAAACCACGCGGATGTCGTCGGCGTTGGGCTGGGCCAACACGGCTTTGACCACGTTCTGGGCTGCAGTGACATTCACGTGCATGGTCTTCTTGGGGAAGTAGTCAGCTGCCGGAGAGACCATGCCACCCACATGCAGCACGTAGTCTGCGCCCGTGACACCTGCCAGCACATCCTCATAGCGGGTAAGATCGCCCCACACCACCTTAACTCTGTCCATGATCGGTTCCAGCTTCTTAAGATTCTTTTTGCTATGGCGAGCCAGAATGGTAATATCGTATTTATCTGGCTGCTTCAAGAGTTCCTGCAATCCCGCCCACCCCATAAGGCCGGTGGCGCCGGTGAGAAATATCGTTTTTTTCATCTTTCGGATTTATTCAATACTATATACATGCTGTAAAAAGCCGGCAAAAATACGAAAATAGTTGTAAAAAAAAAGCAGCCGCAAGATGTGGGGGAAAGTGAATGTTACGCTGACAGGATAATATTATAAAATCATGATCGGACGCAATTTGCTTGTCACGCGAATACGGGATTCGGACAAAGCATGGCGCAATGGTCGATAATAGCATTGGCGGTCTCAAATCCAGCATCACAGACCTTTCCGGTTTTTGTGCCATCATAGCCCATAGACAAATGCATAATATTGTAGCCATTCACTACAAATGCCAACAATTTTTTATCGCGCTTAGCGGCGGCCTCCTTATATTTGCCTATGTCAGGACGACCTTTACGTTTGTTGATGCTAAACAATGCATCAAGAGCAATCAGACAGCCCTTCCAGAGCGTATCGCCAGCCATCTTAATGTATTTGCTGTCCGTATAGGACTTTGTTTCAGGGTCATAGCCGGCTTTTTTGATAACCTCTTCTGCATTGGCCACATACCTGCGGGCCTCTTCGATTGGATCTTGTATTTCCATAGTTTTGAAGTTAAAAGTTTAGTGTTTAGAGATTTAGTGATGTGTGTGATGTTATGAATATCATGTTGAGCTCGCAAATATACGATAAAAAAAATCTTGTTCAACACTTTCCGTAAAATAATTTTATCATTGATAATGAGGATATTAAAAAATCATCAAGGTAAAAATTTTACAATTATTTGTTAATTCTGATTTCTGATTTCGCAAAATACCGAACAAACTCGGCATTATCATTTACCAAGCCCGGCAGGCCTAGATCACGCACCCACCATTCCGCCGCCTTTGGCGGCGGAACCTTCAACGTCAACCCCGAAGTTTACAAGCGGCGGAACCTCCAAGGTTAACCGACAATCCACAAAAAAAGCAGACCCTCATAGAGAGTCTGCTCTGTAACGGAACCGAAATCGGTGAGGATTACTCGCCAATCTGACGGCGAATGAAAGCGGTACATTCAAGCTCTTTGTCGTTAGCGTGGATGTAATCGCGGACATTCTGTTTGCCGTCGCCACCCATGACGAGGATTTGGTACATCAAAGTGCTTTCTTTGAAGAACTTCACCAAACGTCCTTGGGCGATTTGCTGGATCTGAGCCTCATTCAGGTTAGCGGCTTTGTTAGCTGCTTCCTCTTCTTTGATCTTGCGGGCGAGGTTAGCCTGCTCCTCGGTGATCCAACCCTTGGCCATGTTGGAGTTGATGTGATCATCACTGTCAACATGTGCAGGGTTGATACCAGCCTTGTTCAGAGCGGCATCGACAGCCTTGCTGATCAGCTCGAGGCGGGTCTTCTCAACAGCCACAGCGAGCTCGCGGTCCTTAACCTCTTGCGGGATGACAGTCTCATCAAGTGCAAGCGGGTTCATAGCCGTGATGTGCAGTGCCACATTGTGAGCGGTAGCCTTGGCATTGTCGTCGTTCTTGTTGAAACCAACGAGGGTAGCCTTGTGGTTGCCCATGTGGTTGTAAGCCTCAACGTAAGCGGCTTCCAGAACATCGTAGTGAGGAAGTTCAATCTTCTCACCAGTCTTGCCAGTCAGCTCGGTCAGTTTCTCGGTCACGGTCATGCCGTCAATGCTCATGGCGAGGAGCTCGTCACGGGTATTGATATTGGCGGCCATAGCCTTCTCGAGCAGCGTGTCCACGAAAGTCACGAATTCCTCGCCCTTGGCGACGAAGTCGGTTTCGCAAGCCACTAAGAGCATGAAGCCCTTGGTGCTGTCAGCGTTCGTCTTAGCGATAAGACGGCCTTCGTTGGATTCACGGTCGGCGCGTTTAGCAGCCACTTTCTGACCTTTCTTGCGGAGGATATCGATAGCTTTCTCGAAATCGCCGTCAGCTTCAACCAAAGCCTTCTTGCAATCCATCATACCGATACCGGTCTGTTGTCTCAGTTTATTTACATCTGCAGCAGTAATTGCCATATTCTTAAGTTCTTAAAGGTTAATATTAATTATTTTCAGCAGGACGTCTGGTTCTTCTGCGTCTGCCTTCGCCATTCTCGGCATTCTCCTCAGCGGCAGCCTCGTTCATGACTTCGGCTTCCTCTTCAGCCTGAGCCTCTTTGTTCATGGCGCGCTCATCAAGACCTTCCTTGATAGCTTCGCAGATGGCTTTCAGGATGACGGCAATAGACTTGGATGCGTCGTCGTTTGCCGGAATCGGGTAATCCACATCATTAGGATTGGAGTTGGTATCGACGATAGCGAAGGTAGGGATGGCGAGCTTGCGGGCCTCAGCCAAAGCGATGTGCTCTTTCATCACGTCCACGATGAAGACGGCGGCAGGAAGACGGGACAAGTCGGAAATGGAACCGAGGTTCTTTTCCAATTTGGCGCGCTCACGCTGGATTTGCAGTCTCTCACGTTTGGAGATGTTGTTGAACTGGTCGCTTTCGATCAGACGGTCAATGTCGCTCATCTTCTTGACAGCCTTGCGGATGGTGAAGAAATTGGTCAGCATACCGCCGGGCCAACGCTCAGTGACGTACGGCATACCGATTTCCTTAACCATAGCGGAAACGGTTTCCTTGGCCTGTTTCTTGGTAGCCACGAAGAGGATCTTGCGGCCGGACTTGGCGATTTGCTTAGCTGCATTGGCAGCCTCATCCACTTTGTCCATCGTTTTGTAGAGATCGATGATGTGAATACCGTTCTTCTCCATGAAAATGTAAGGAGCCATGGCGGGATTCCATTTTCTCTTGAGGTGTCCGAAATGACAACCTGCGTCTAATAATTCTTCAAATTGTAATCTTGACATTTTTAATTTTTTAATTGTTTACATTCTTTAAAACAACCATGGAGTAGTTCGTGAGAAATCTCCACAGTTTCGATACTAAACAGTTTTTCGTCAGATATATGTAAATACTAACGTTTGCTGAACTGGAATCTCTTACGGGCCTTGGGTTGACCAGGTTTCTTACGCTCGACCATACGCGGGTCGCGGCGGAGGAAGCCTTGCACCTTCATGGCGCGGCGGAGTTCAGGGTTGATCTCGACGAGAGCCTTGGCGATAGCCATGCGCAAAGCCTCGGCCTGACCGGTGACACCACCGCCGTCCAAATTGGCCTTGATGTCGTATTGGCCCATCACCTCTGCCAGTTGAAGAGGTTGCTCCACCTTGTATTGCAGGGTGGGAACGCAAAAATATTCTTTATAATCACGGTTATTGACCATGATTTGACCGCTGCCGCTCTTCATGTACAAGCGGGCAACTGCGGTTTTTCTTCTACCTAATGTATTGATTACTTCCATGTTGCTTATTTGAGGTCTTTAACGTTGATTAACTTGGGTTGCTGTGCTTCATGCGGATGGTTCGGGCCACAATAGATGTGGAGATTGCGGTACAGCTGGGCACCGAGTCTGTTCTTCGGAAGCATACCTTTGATGGCATGTTCGAGAATGCGCTCCGGATACTTGCGCATGAACTCCTTCGGAGTAGCAAAACGCTGACCACCAGGATAAGTGGTGTGGTGGACATACTCTTTGTCTTCCCATTTGTTGCCCGTGAATCTCACCTTCTCAGCATTGATGATGATCACATTGTCACCACAATCGAAGCTGGGGGTGTAATACGGTTTGTTCTTTCCCTTCAAAATGCGGGCCACAGCGGTAGCCAGACGACCGACCACCATTTCTTGTGCATCAATTAAGACCCACTCTTTCTTGACGATTTCTTTGTTCGCCGAAATTGTTTTGTAACTTACTGCATCCATTTTTCAGTTTGTTGTTTGTGTTTTTGAGGGATGTCTTCACCCACAACCCTCTGATTTCTAATTAATTTTCCTTTACTAACATTCAGGACAATAATCGGTTTTTTAAGGTCGGCAAAAATACACTTTTTTTGATATCAACAAACTGTAAATGAATATTTTTTTTGAAAACTATATCTTGTATGTTTTCACGTTGCTTTTCGGCTTCGACTCTTTGTCAGAATCCTGACGGTCGGACGGGGCGTTCGTGCGGGCGGGATGAACCTCCAACTGATAATCCGGAGAGGAGATAGTCTTGTATCCTCCCATGTCATAATTATAATAGTTATAGGCAGCCCCCGGAATCAAGAATGTGCCCTCAGTCCTCGGGATGATGGTGTACCGGAATGTTTTGGAGCCGGTCACAATGTCATTCTTGGCGGAAATGCGCCCCGTGATGCGCGGATAGGTCACGTCGCAGTCGGCAGGGAAGGTTATGCCCAGGTCCTCAGCGGTGATATGGTGCAAGTTGCCCGTACCCGACACCGTGACCACCAACGTGACAGGCTCGTTGACGTACGTCTCTGTCTTGTTCATGTTGGAGCTAATGGTGAAATTGCCCACCACTTCAGTCTTGTCGTTAGAACGCACGCCTGGCAACGCCTTCACTTTCAAGGTCAGCTCGTTGGAGGTCACCGTCACATCCTTGCGGCGCGTGGTTCTGATGCTGCCCCAGAACGGGTCTTTCACCGTGGCGGGCACACTGATGCGCAACACCAACGTGAGCTTCGGAATCGTAAGCTTGCCTGTCTTGGTGGGATACACCGCCGTCTGCTTGATGACAAACACACTGTAGGTTTTGCCATTCACAGTTTCTGTGCTCTCCTCTACCCTATTGGCGAGATCCAATGGTTCGAGCCACATGTCATTGGTCGCAGCAAAGTTAGCACGCTCAATGGCATAGCGTTTGAATTCCTGCTTCACATACAGCTTGTGCGTCAGCACCACCGCCTCGCCTTGGTAAGCCTCCAACTGCGAGGTGGTCGCCTTCACGAAGATGTCGTCCTTCCCTATCTTGTCGTCAACCTGCACCTTGTCCTGTTTCTGCTGCGGCTGCGTGTTCGAGCCAAACGGCCACTCCGGCACCTGGAAATCCCAGTTGAACCAACTGTCATTCGGAGCAGGTTCCTCCTGTTGGGCTACCTTGGGCGCCTTCACCACCTTCACCACCACGTAGTTGCTCTTGACCACACGGCCATCAATGGATATGGTTATTCCCGGAATGGTGAACTCGCCCTCCTTGTGTCCTATTAAATAATAAGTATAAGTGTACGTTGTCTTCTGGTCCACCTTGCCGTTGGCCATCGAGATAGAGGTGCTGGAGCCTACACTCGGGCCGCTCACCATCTCGAACTTTCCAAAGTCGGAAGAGATGACATCTCCTTTTTTTTCAGTCGTCACCGTATATTTGAACTGCTGGTCCACCGCCACTTCCGCCGGGGCAGTGGCCTTGCAGGACTTCTCAGATTGTGCTAAAGCGACCGAACAAAACAGGATGAAAACCGCCAACAAACCTGAACATTTGCATAACATCTTTTTCATAGTTCCTCCTATTATTTTTTGCGTTAAACTAACGCATAAGCATTGAAAATATTGCAAAAAGTGTACCAAAAAAAATAGGCAATAATTTAGAAGATGACCCAACATGATGGTCTATTGATTTGGATTCCGCCATTCACTTTGTTCACGGCGGAATGGTGGGTACGCCGATAGTACACATAAGGAAAGATGGGCGGCGGGAATGCCTGCCGTAGTTGGAACACATATGAAACCGCCCATCTTTCCTCATTTTTACCCGTTTGCGGCACACCATTCCGCGAGACGCATTAGCGTTGAGCGGAAACTACTGCATGGCCGGGTCAACTTCTATATCATTACCAAAAAATATCTTTGCATTCATAAAAAAAATATCTTTGCATTCATGTTCAAGTATTCATTTACAAACACAACTTGCCTTATGGTCACACGAACACTCCCCCGCCCTATTCTTTTCTCCTTGTTGGCCTGCTTCCTGTTTCTTTCTTCTTGCCAACGGGAACCTATTTATAATCCGAACAAGAAAATCTCCAAAATATACTACAAACCTTTTCAAGACGGTTCCCTGATGCTTAATCAGACATGGGTGTGGGACAAGGATCTGCTGAAAGAAATTCATTTCGATTCAAGTAGGGAGGTCATGCGTTTTACATACGACAAAAAACGACTGACATCTATTCAAGACTCCACATGGGACGGTACAAACATGCTCTATTATTTCCAATACGACAAACACAATAGGCAGATTATCTCCATTGACGGGTATAAGAGCAAGTGGTATTGGGAATCTCCTGAAAAAGCAGTTCATATTGACCTGCATTATAATTCGGATGGTTTGATTTCCGGATATGAAGAGGAGCACTTTGAGGTTTATTATAACAACTCCAGTGAAAAAGACGAGGAGGCCACTCAGACTGTCCTTCAAATATTATGTCCGGAGTTATCTTTCATCAAATCTGTAAAACACGTTTCCAAATCGGGATCTCCCCTATTTGTTTATTCTGCCTCTTTTGAATACAAAGATGGCAAGCTTGACGCATTCAAGTACACTTGGGGTTCCAATGACACCACTTTTGGCAAAATACTTTCCTATACGGATATAGTTAATCCCTTTTACAACAGTTGTAATGTCCATTACATCGATCCCCAAAGATCAATCGACAACAAATACACCAAATACATGCCTCAACACATGTCTATAACATATAATAATTTTAACGCTGAGTATCCAACCTACACCATGGACTACCAAATAACCTACTCCACAACAGACAACTATCCAACAATGATTTCACAGAATATCAAGGCATATACCGAGAACTATCCCGACACCAATTACAATAACACGACAATGGTTCTTGAATATCTCCCTTGACAAGGAGACAATATCGTTGGAGTCTCCGAACAACTTTCCGAATTCTCCTATATGACAAATAACGTCTGAGGATATTACTTCAGATCGAACTCAAACACGTCACCGGGCTTCTTCTCCACCGGCTTCTTGCCGTAGCGGAGCACAATCATGTTGCGCGTGCCGCGAAGCGTGATGCGCTCGTGATCCACCCACAATGCCGTGCCCTCGCGCAAACCGGCCACTGCCATGTTCTGATTCACGGCTAAATACTCGTTGATACGCACCTGGCGCGTCTCGCCACCATGACGGATAGCATCGTTGATGTCTTGCGGATACGGGTCAATGTAATGAGGGTTGATCTGGAACGGAACCAAATCCAAGCACTTGAAGCTCTCGGGCATCACGATGGGCATGTCGTTGGTGGTGCACAGCGTAGGACAAGCCACGTTGGAACCGGCGCTCCAGCCAATGTACGGCGTGCCTTCCATCACCTTGCGACGGATGGGTTCGATGAGCTTGTTGCGGTGCAGCTCCATAACCAAATGGAACGTGTTGCCACCGCCCACCATGATCATCTTAGCCTTGTTGATGAGGGCCACCGGATCTTTGGCGGTGTGTACGGACACGATTTTCTTTTTGAACTGGTCGAACACCTTCTGCACGCGCGCCGTATAGGAATCGTAGCTCTTGGGATAGACCTCGCCGCCCACGTCCACGCCTGCGTATGGCACGAACACGATTTCGGAAGCGGATTTCTGGATGAATTCCTCAATGAGAGGGGTACACCAACCCAGATAGGGCTCTTTGTAATTCGTTGAGTTGCTGATTAATAATAATTTCATATCGGTTGTTTTTTTCGTTGATATCATTGTTGGCATGCGGAGACGCAATGCATTGCGTCTCTACTGATCCCTGTTCCCTGATTACTGACTACTGTTTACTGTGATAGGCTTTCATCGTGTTTTGCAACAGGCAGGCCATGGTCATGGCACCTACACCGCCGGGCACGGGCGTGATGGCCTCGCATTTCTTGCTCACCTCGTCGAATTTCACGTCGCCGCACATACGGTAGCCACTGGGCTGCGCCGGATCCGGGATTCTATGGATGCCCACATCGATGACGGTAGCCTTCTCTTTCACATAGTCGGCGGTAATCATCTCCGGCTGGCCGATGGCCACAATCAGGATGTCGGCACGCTGGCACACCCGCTTCAAATTCTTGGTGCGGCTGTGGCACACGGTGACAGTGGCATTGGCATCCTTGTGCAACAGCATCATGGAGAGCGGTTTGCCCACAATATTGCTGCGACCCAGAATCACGCACTCCTTGCCAGCAGTCTCAATGTTGCTGCGACGGATCAACTCCATCACACCATGCGGTGTGGCTGGCGCGTAGCAGTCTTTGCCCAACAGCAGGTTACCCATGTTGACGGGATGGAAGCAGTCCATATCCTTGCGCGGGTCCACATGAGCGACTACTTTGTCAATGGAGACCTGCTTGGGCAGCGGCATCTGGATGATGTAGCCGTCCACCTCGTCGTCGCTGTTCAGGAAGTCGATAGTGGCCAAAATGTCCTTTTCGGGCACGTTGGCCGGAAACTTGTATGCGGAGCAGATATAGCCCACGCCCTTGCACTGTTTCTCGATGCTGTTCACATAGCTCAGCGCGGCACCATCCTCGCCGGCAATGATTACAGCCAAGTGCGGGGCAGGCTTGCCATGGTCCAATAAGGACTTCACTTCGGTGGCGATTTCGGTTTTGATTTCGGAGGCAATTGCCTTACCATCTATGATTGTTGCCATAAAAAATTGTTTTAAACTAAGAAATTAAGAAGTTAAGACATTAAGGATAGAAATATTGATGAAATTATTCACTTAGTTTCTTAGTTCCTTTGTTTCTTAACTATTGTCTCTCATCTCTAATCTCTCAACTATCATCTATTACAACGGTCTGCGGCCCGGTGCGTTCATGGCACGCATGAGGTTCTTGGCCTTGCCGCTGTTCACCATCTTCATCATCTTGCGAGTGTCCTCGAACTGCTTCATCAGGCGGTTCACATCCTGGATGTCACGGCCACTGCCGCTGGCGATGCGTCTGCGGCGCGAGCCATTGATAATGTCAGGGTTGGCGCGCTCCTGCGGGGTCATGGATTGGATGATCACCTCCACACTCTTGAAGGCATTGTCGTCAATGTCCATGTCGCGGATCACCTTGCCCATTCCGGGAATCATCGACATCAAATCCTTCACATTGCCCATCTTCTTGATTTGCTGAATCTGAGCCATGAAGTCATTAAAGTCGAACTGGTTCTTGGCCAGTTTCTTCTGCAGCTTGGCAGCTTCCTCTTCGTCGAACTGGTCTTGAGCCTTCTCCACAAAGGAGCGGATATCGCCCATGCCGAGGATACGCTCTGCCAGACGGTCGGGATGGAACACATCGAGGGCTTCCATCTTCTCGCCCGTACCGATGAACTTGATGGGCTTGTTGACCACCGCCTTGATGGTAAGCGCGGCACCGCCACGGGTATCGCCATCCATCTTGGTGAGGATCACGCCGTCGAAGTTCAACTTGTCGTTGAAGGCTTTGGCGGTGTTCACGGCATCCTGACCGGTCATGGCGTCCACCACAAAGAGAATTTCGTGCGGGTTCACGGCGTCCTTGATGTTGCCGATTTCGGTCATCATCTCCTCATCCACAGCCAAACGGCCGGCGGTATCAATCAAAACCACATCGTAGCCGTACTCTTTGGCGTGTTTGACACCGTTCTTGGCAATTTCAACGGGCTTCTTGTTGTCGGGTTCGGTATAGACGGGCACGCCGATCTGCTCGCCGAGGACCTTGAGCTGGTCGATAGCGGCGGGACGATAGACGTCGCCAGCCACGAGCAACGGTTTCTTGTTGCGCTTGTTTTTTAGCAAGTTGGCCAGTTTGGCCGCGTGGGTGGTCTTACCGGAACCTTGCAGACCCGACATCAGGATGATGGCCGGATTGGCCTTGAGGTTGATATCGACCGCCTCACGCCCCATCAGATCGATGAGTTCATCGTAGGTGATTTTCACCATCAACTGGCTGGGCGACACGGCCTTGAGCACATTCATACCCAGCGCTTTCTTCTTCACATCGTCAGTGAAATCCTTGGCAATCTTATAGCTGACATCGGCGTCAAGCAGTGCCTTGCGCACCTCCTTCATCGTCTCGGCCACATTGATTTCAGTGATGTAACCCTGACCCTTGATAATCTTAAACGCCCTGTCTAATCTGTCGGTTAAACTTTCAAACATATCTTAAATTTTCTAATATCAACAGGAAAAACTGTTGCGAAATTTCGCGGTGGCAAAGATACAAATTTTAATGGTTACACGATTAATGGGTTGTTGGGGTAGATTTTTTTGGAGAGAATTTATCACCGGAGGTTCTTTGGATGATGGTAATTAAAAGATTATGTTGTCAGCTGTTTTGGATTGCAAAAAAAATGTTCGAAAAATGAAACCCAATTCCGTCATATCACATCGGACATGACCTCCACCTATTACATTGAAGGGGAAATCGAATCTGAAACCAACAGTGATGGGGAAGAGGTTTTGTATTTCGACGTGGTCAGCGATGTTGGCAACAAGTATTTTGTAGTTTTATGCTTCGAGGGCAAGTATATCACATTCTACAAATCGAAGGAACTGAACAGCGAAAATTTGGTCATCGAGAAATACTTGAACAACGGCCATGAAGAGTATGGCCATCACCACCGGGAGCAAATTCATCGCTATACACTCAAACGAACACGATAGAGCCTTTAACAGCCCCCGTTTATTGTTTTCTGCAACCTCTCCAAAAATCGCGCCGCGTCGCCGCCGTCCATCTGCACATGGTGAAACTGGAATGAAACGGGCAACAGCGTCTTGAACCAGCTTTTGCGGTACTTGCCCCACATCACCAACGGGTTGAGGAACTTTTCTGTGTATTGGTTCACGATGCAGTCAAGCTCCGTCTGGACCATCGCAGAGGTGCCAATGATGACATGATCATCAAGCATAGTGCTTCTGCACTCCTTCGCCGCTTGGGCGGTCAGTGCCAGATATTCGCAGTTGAACTGCTGCAGGTCCGCAGAATACGGGATGTCGCAAGAGTTGATGCCGCCCTTACTGTTTTCCACTATCACATTGATGGCCAACCTATCATAACGAACCAGCTTTCCGTGCTCCGGCAGCGTAAAGAACTCCTCCATCTCGCTGGCCGCCTTGCAGATACACCAGCACATCAGTGTGTTGAACTTGAGGCCGCTCCTCCGGCTGAGCTTCAACAACCGGCTCACATCCAGCGTCTTCACCAACGTCACCATAGGCATCGGTGATGACATCCATAGCTCAAAGGCTTGAGCTCGCTTGGTCTCTTGGGGGTTGATTTCAGTTTTCATATTATCTTGCAGAATAGTTCCAGCGGCAAAAATACAACGTTCTTTTCATTGGTTAGCGTGTATTTGAAAAAATTATACTTTTGCCCAATAACTTATCGGGCTTTTTCTGATAAGCTTTTAAATTTGGCTCCATGAAGAATTTGTCTTTGATTTATACGTTATTGATCTCAATCGTCGCCATGACAGCATGCGACCCAAAGAAACCCAGCAACGACGAATTGATTCTCGGCAAATGGGAAGTGAAGACCTATTATCACTTGTATCATGATTTCACCGACGAGAGTTTGTCTTATGAAGCATCATACACCTTGCCCGACACCACATACATTGGTTACGACTCGATTGAGTTCAATGCCGACGGAACTTCCCATTGGCACATGAGTGACCTTTATGTCAGTGGAGGCATGTTTACTGACCCTTACAAGCATTTTAACTGGATTATCCGTGATGACTCATTGATTGTCAATTATTCTCAGGATAAATATGCAATTAAAGAGCTAAATAACGAGAATCTTGTCATCGAGGAATACGTGAACAACGGACACGAAGAGTATAGTCATCACCACTGGGAGCAAATTCATCGTTATATACTCAAACGCGTGCAATAGCGTGTTCGGGAGTGACATACAACAAAACGCGGGGTCAAAATGGCTCCGCGTTCTGTTTCAGGACAACAAATCGTGACAATCGCCACGATTATCTCCGCTTCAACACCACTAACTCAGCATCCGCCCCATCCTTGCCATATTCGCTCACGAGGATGTGGTGCTCGTCGCAGGCAATGCCGAAACAGCGACCGTCGCCTTTTTCAACTTGGTTGCCCCAATATGTGGCGTTGTCGTCGAGGAGTTTCACCTTGTTTCCATTGATGACATACTCCATATTGACGAATGAACCCTGCAGCACGAAGAGGTTGTCGATGCGCGGCATATCCTTGATGCCCAGTGCATTGACCTCGTCGATAAGCTGCTGCTTGATGGGCGAGGTAGCGTGCGGCAGTTGGTCGGCGGGCAGCTGCCAACGTTTCAAATTAGGGTAATACTGACGAAGCACTCCCTTGTACTCTTCACGACTGAGGTTTTGGCCGGTGTTTTTGTTGTACTCGTCCACAAACTGCGAGCAGAACTCCACCATCTCCTCCATAGTGAAGTCGCCGGTGAAGGCACCGTCCTTGTAGCAGTAGATGCAGTATTCTTCGTTCTTGCTTCCGTCGGCGTTCGTACCGAGGATTTCATCTGTGAGCGGCATTCCGCAGCTTTGGCAAAAGGTTGGTTCTTTTTTCATATTGATGTCGTTTTTTGTTCTTTCTTCATGTCCCCACACTGCGCAACTTCGTTGCTTGTGTGAGTAATCCCCACATTGCGCTGCGCTTATGTGGGGTTATTAGCGCTTCGCGCGTCTTGTCCCTTCGGGACTGCTCAGGGAAGATGTACATCCCAAAACACACCAGCGCACAAACGGGATTCTCCGCAAGACCTCGAAAAATAGCGGCGAGAGGGTGAATACGGCGATGGTGAGTATGATATACATGGCTACCGGCGGCAGCTGAGTGTAGAAAAACATCATGGAGCCGAGGCTGGCAATGATCAGGTAATGGACAATGTAGATGCCGAAGCTGGAGCGGGTCATGTAACCTGCAAAGGCGTTGGTGCGGTCAAAGCGGGCATGGAACCAGCCCATCATGGCCAAACACATCAGCCAGCCGTAGAGGCAGTTGAGCGGACTGCCCAGATACTCCGGCGTGGTGTTGTTCTGTCCCCATGTGACAGCGATGAGCACAATCCCGGAGAGAACCGCACAAACCGCCAACGGAATCCAGAACCTGCGCACCGTCTCCTGTACTGCATCGCGCGAGAAGACGAAATAGCCCATCAGGAATGGGATGAAATAGAAGAAGGGTTTGTAGAGATTGTATAGGCCGTCGGCGGATTCGGGCCGCGGGTGCATGATGAGGGTCTGTTCGCCGAGCCAGAAGAAAATGCCCAACAGGACAATCCAAACAATTGAGAATGGAGAATTAAGAATGGAAAATTGTTTGGAAGACGGGGCATCATTCTTCTTTTTTCGATTTTCAATTTTCTTTTCCACTTTTCTTATCAGAAGCAGGATAAGCGAGAAGAGCCACAGGTCTTGGATAAACCACAGCGGGCCGGTGCCGCTAACTACCCAAAGGAAATACAAAGCAGGCTGCTTCATGGAGGCCAACACCGTTTGCCGGGCCACTAATGTGTTGAAATAGCCTGTCATCCATTGGAACACGAAAAGACCGATAGTGGCCGGCACCAGCAGTTTGCGCGTGCGCGACTTAAACCACTCTTTACCCGAATGTCTCTCCAACGAATACTTTGCGCTGACGCCTGCCAACAGGAACAGCAGCGGCATGAACCATGGATAGAGGATGTACATGACTACATCTTGGTATTGAGGTCCTTCGCCGAAGCCCCCTACCCCGCCGAACACCCCTTTGTTATTGTAAAAATAGATGACATGGTAGAACAGTACCAATAGTACCGTCACCCAGCGCAAATTGTCAATCCAGTGTTTCCGTTCCTGTTCCATTATTTGCTGTTCTTCAATTTCATAATTCTCACCGGCCTGTCAGCGCCTACCTCAAGGTTCGGGCAGACCGTCTCCTCGCCCGTGTCCGTGAAGCCACACTTTACCATCACCTTGCCGGATGCGGGGTTCTCGGGAAAGTAATCGCCCCACAGAATTGAGAATCCTTTCACACGGAAGCAGTAATCGATAACCAATCGCATCGCTTCGGTGCAGATGCCTTGACCCCAGTAGGGACGGGCAATCCAGTAGCCCACCTCGGCTTGGTCGTCGGCAATTTTCAAGTTTGAGGCCGATGCCGGGAGATAGCCCACACAGCCGATGGCCTCGCCGGTCTCTTTCCATTCCACCGCCCACATTGTGTCTGTATTGAACACGGTGCGGATAATCTCCAGGCTCTCCTCCACGCTTTTGTGCGGTGGCCAGCCCGCGCGCGGGCCCACCTCAGGATCGGAGGCGTATTTGAAAAGCGTCTCGGCGTCGCTCTCGCGCCACGGACGCAGCAGGATTCTTTCGGTTTGCATCATGTTATTATTCTACAATTTGAATATTATTTCTTATGACTCTCTAATCTCGCATAAAAGCAAGTCGCCGCAGTTTGAGCGGACCTCTTCGAATATCTCTTTGCAGCGTTGTACGCTCATTTTATTTTTCGTCCCCACCACTATCATGTCTTTCAGCGTGGGATGTCCCGTACCATTGACGGAAGTGGCGTGTTCTCCGTTATAGCCTTCCGTACACAGCGTCAAGTCATACGCGGGAGCCAGATGCCATTTATAATGTCCATTTCCTGTTTCCAAGACTATAAAACTGAAGTTCTTGCAATGGTCGTCCTTATTATCAGTCAGGTAATTGAAAACCATCCGGCGGAACATTTCCTCCACTTCTTTGGCATTCCGGGTAAGATAACCTGTCAACGCAAGCAGGTTGGTATAATCAAGAACCGGCGCGTTCAAAGAGAGGCACAGCAATCCGCCTGCCGTGGCCGTATGGATGCGCTCGCCGTTGGGCGTGATGTCGAAACGGCGTGTCGTAAAATAGCGACCGTTGGTCAGTTTGAAATCCGGGACATCCATGCCACATCGTTTGGCCACCTCGTTGTAATGAAACTCCTGCCGTCCGATGTCAACGGGGTCATAATAGTGACGGAACTTGACAATCCAGTGGCCTTCATCGTCGCTGAAGACGGCCTTTGGACGTGCCCCTCCGCTATTTCCACTTTTGTATAAGAGTAACCCTGCATCAGTGTCTTGCTGCTCTTTCAACACCTCCAATGCTTTCTGTTGAAGCAGGTCGAAATCAGTTGTTTCATTTTCTTTAATTACCCTTGTTTCAGGCTGGTATGTTAAAGCCCCCATGCCACTATCCCCCACGATGCTCAATCTGTCAAGGGCTGACAAGTCGGCATCGTTGATACCTTCACGCCGCAAAGCCTTATGAAGCAGATAGCGGCCATATCCGTCGGGAAGACTGTCTTCGAAAATGCCAAAATTACCATGAAAGGGCTGTGCCTTTGCAATAAACAGCCCTGGTTTTAGCGGAAGTTCCAAGGGTGAAATGCTGAATCCTTCAGATAGCCAGACTCTATCATACTCAAAAGCACAGAGACGGTCATCGGGAGTAAGAGATAATGTTCCAACTACCCGATCGTGACAGCTCACTGTTAATCTGTCATTTTTCATTTCTTATACGCTTTTGTTTTGCCGGAATTTTGGCGTATTTGCGTCAGTTCTTCCATGGTTGAGTATTTCGGGGTGGCGAAAATGCCTTTGACTTCGGAGGTATAGCCCAATGCCATTGCCAACATTATCAGATTCTTCAGGGAGATGAGACCTTTCTGCTCGAATCGTGCCACGTTGCTTTGGGCAACACCCGCTTGTTCGGCAATCTGCTCGCGTGTCAAGCCTTTCTCCACCCTGCGATGGCGGAAGTCGGAGGCTATCTGCGTGCCGATGGTGTCAGCATTATCACACAAATAGCCTTCAAGAACTGATAATATACTATCTGTATTTCCTGCATTCATATATAAATAATCAAAATATTATCAGTTGCAAAGATACACTTTTTTTGATATTTTGGACAAAATGAAAAAAATATCAAGTCGCCTCAAACTTTTTCGTCATGGCAGATTTTACTATATTATCATGCACGCAGAATAACGTCACGGTGTCGAAAATATTGCCCGCAGACCTACGGTCTGCGAACTAAACCTATCACTGTCCTTCGCTAACGAGCCCGGCAGACCTGACGGCCTGCTGGCATGAAAATTAAATATTACAGCTCTCCCTCACGGCCGCCACCATCGCCACCGCACAGACCACCGCAGCGCTATATTTCGCATTAATGACAGACAACGTCAACGGAAGGACAAACAGCAACGCGCCAGTAATCTTGTTCAGGGTACTGTGGTCGGCTAAAAACTGCTTCCGAACAGCATAGCTGTAAATGATGTTGAAAACCTTGACGCAGGCGATAAGGCCGACCCAAATATAAATCCAAACGGGAAGGTGCAAGACTGGCAATAATTTAACCAGACAAACAACAACAAAGATGATGTCCGCAACCGTATCCAGTTTGGATCCGAACTCGCTGACAGTGTTCGTCTTGCGCGCAACCCACCCGTCAACCATGTCGGAAACACCCGCGGTAATGTAGAGCGCGTAAAACCATGGGGACAACGCCTCGCAAAACAAGAGGGCGATGCTGCAAAAGATTCGGACGGTGGTGACGATATTGGCCATTCCTGCAAAATCCTACTTTACCTTCATTCCAACATTGTACATGATAAAGCCGTAAATGTCGGCCTGTTCCTCCAAAACCTTGGCGAGGGGCTTGCCGCCGCCGTGGCCAGCCTTGGTGTCGATGCGGATGAGCACGGGATTGTTGCCCTGGTGGCACTCCTGCAGGGTGGCCGCAAACTTGAAGGAATGGGCAGGCACCACACGGTCATCATGATCGGCAGTGGTGACCAACGTGGCGGGATACGCCGTGCCCGGCTTCAGGTTGTGCAACGGAGAATAGCCATACAAATACTCGAACATCTCCTTCGAATCCTCGCTGGTGCCGTAGTCGGAAGCCCAGTTCCAGCCGATGGTGAACTTATGATAACGCAGCATGTCCATCACGCCCACCTGAGGAACGGCCACTCGGAAAAGGTCTGGACGCTGGGTCATACAAGCGCCCACGAGCAAGCCACCATTGGAACCGCCTACAATCGCCAGCTTCTCCTTCGAGGTATAGCCTTCCTTGATGAGCCACTCGGCAGCACCGATGAAATCATCAAAGACATTCTGTTTCTGCATCTTGGTACCGGCCAAATGCCACTCCTCGCCATACTCGCTGCCGCCACGCAAGTTGACCTGCGCATAGATGCCTCCATTCTCCAAGAAAGGAATGCGTGTAGCCGAGAAACTGGGCGGAAGTGAAATGTTGAAACCGCCATAGCCATAGAGATAAACCGGATTCTTGCCATCGCGCTTCAGCCCTTTCTTGTAGGTCAGGAACATCGGGATGCGCGTGCCGTCCTTGCTCTGGAAGAAAACCTGCTCGCTGACATAGTCGTCCTGTTTGAATTTCACCTTTGGAGCGGAATAGAGCGTGCTCTCATTGCGGTCCATGTCGTAGCGATACACCGTGCCAGGCTGAGTAAAAGAGGTGAAGGTATAGAAGCACTCAGGTTCTTTCTTGTCGCCCGTAAAGCCCACGCTGCCCACAGACGGGAGTTTCACCTCATGGCGCAAACGTCCATCAAGGCCATAGACGTATGCGTGATCGGAAGCATCTTGCTTGTAAGTAAGAATCAATTGGCGGTTAATGACACTGATATCGCCAAGCGTGTTCTGTTGCTCGGCAATGAGTTCCTGCCAGTCGGCCAAACCCGGACGATGGATGTCGGCGGTCATGATACGGCCCTTCGGCGCGCCGTAATTGGTGTAAAGATAGAGCTTGTCACCGTCGGTCAGCACGGGGCTGTACTGATAGTCCATATCGGAGGTCATCTGGATGAACTGCGAGTTGGGCTGACGCAGGTCTCGCACATAGAGGATGTTGCCAGCCCCTGCCCCACTCTCGAACAGGTACATCACCGTCTCCTCCTCATTGATGCTAACATCATAGAAGCACTTGGGGCGAGCAGGGTTCTGATAGAAAAGCACATCCTGCGATTGCGGCGTACCGATTTTATGGTAGTAAATCTTGTGTGTCTCATTGACATTGGAAAACTCCTTGCCCTTCTCCGGCGCATCGTACGCGCTGTAGTAGAAGCCATCGCCCTGCCAGTCGGCGCCTGAGAACTTAGCCCACTCAATGTGGTCGCTGGTGAGCTGGCCCGTCCTGAGGTTGATGACGTAGAACTCCTGCCAGTCGCTGCCGGAGCGCGAGATGCTGTAGGCGGCCCAGCGACCATTGTGCGAGAAATAGACACCCTGGAGGGCCACCGTGCCGTCGGTGCTCAGCGTGTTGGGATCGAGGAACACGCGCGGCGTGCCGCCCAGCTCGTCCATCACATACATCACGCTCTGGTTCTGCAGACCGTCGTTCTTGAAGAAGTACCACTTGCCGTGACGCTTGCGCGGCGCGCTGATCTTCTCATAGTTCGCCAATTCGGTCAACCGGTTCAGCAACTTCTGACGGAATGGAATCTTGGCCAGATACGCGTTGGTAACCTGGTTTTCAGCTTCCACCCAAGCGGTGGTCTGCGCGCTGGTGTCGTTCTCTAACCAACGGTATGGGTCGGCCACGACTGTGCCGAAGTAGGTGTCCGTGGTGCCGTCCTTGACGGTTTTCGGGTATTGGATATTCTGTGCCATAAGCGTTGTAGCGGCCATTGCAGCCATTAAGATAAGGATATTCTTTTTCATTATGATGTATAATTAGTATCTTTTAACAAAACTTTCTTCCATAAGGTGCTCTCTGAAGAAGCGCGCAAAAATACAACAAATCAACTGTCCTTTATTATTTCCAAAGTACGGTCATAGAAGATGTCGAAATCGTTGATGCGGAGCAACTGCTGCAATTCGGCTGCAGGGATATGGTAAAACGCCGCATAGTAGTGCCACAACTCCTTGAGTTTGGCCAAAGTGCTCTTCTCCTTCACAGCCTCCAACATCTCCCGAGTCCATTTTTGGTAATACTTGGGAAACCGCTGGCGCTGATCGCCGGAGTCAAGCCCTTTCAGTTGCTCGGCCAGAAAAGGGTTCTGCAGAAGTCCGCGGCCCAGCATCCAGTCTTCAATTTCAGGATAGCGTTTCTGCAATCTTTCAAAATCTTGAACCGAAAACAAATCCCCGCTGTAGATGATCCGATGGTGAGTATGCTTGAAGAAGAGATCCAGCTGTTCCAAATCGGGCTTGCCCTCGTACATCTGCACACCCAGGCGGGGGTGTATGACGATGAAATCAAGGGGATAATCATCCAGTCTTTCCAATATTTCAAGTCCTTCGGCGGGGGCATTCAGTCCCAGGCGCATCTTCACCGAGAAGCGATATGGGGTTTGCGAGGTTACAGTGCGCACCACATCTTCCACAGTGTCCGGGTCGGGCATGATGCCGCAGCCTCTGCGCCGACGCACGACCTGCGCCACAGGACAGCCGATGTTCCAGTTGAAGGCCTCATAGCCGTACTCGTCGTGCACCGCTCGCATCGTATCCACGAAATGCGCGGGCTTGTTGCCCATCAGCTGCGGAATTGTAGGCACCTCCGTGTTATTCTTCGGCCAGATGTCTTTCCAATTCTTGACATTCAGCTTGGCCTTCTCCTGCACAGGCAAAAAGGGAGTAACACAATAGTCTATACCGCCGAAGTGACGATATAGACTATTGCGGAACAAGTAGTTCGTTATGCCGTGCAGCGGGGCCAGCCAGATTTTCATTCTACCGGACCACCACTTTCTTGGTCAGTGTCTGATTCTTCTGCTCAATGTAAAGCATATAGACGCCAGGTACCAAAGCGCGCACATCGACATCAACTGCACCGGAAAGATTTCTGCCAGAGGCAACACAGCGTCCTGTAATGTCCACCAATCTGTATTGATATCGGTCGCCGCTGATAGGATCGATGCGGAACTGATCTGTGGTCGGGTTCGGATAGATGTTGACATTGAGCGAAGCATGTTCGGTCACACCCACATGGTAGTCGAACTCAACATCGTCCACATAAAGTTCCGTGTTGGGATCAGTACTCATACCACCGGAGAGGATAATGATACAAACCGAGTCACAAGGTGCATACGGATTGTCAAATGTAGCCGTCACCTGCGTGTAGGTGGACATGGTCTCTGAATTGTCGTACAATGCATACGAAACCGGGGTGCCGTTGAGTTTGGAAAAGGCAATGATGCGCATGGTGTCAACTGTTTGCGGCAAATATTTTATCCACATTTTCAAATCGTATGGGGTGCTTTCACACGGAATGCCAGAAGCTATGGCATTCAGCAGCGTAGCCAGATCTTCCAGGGTTTCCATATCCAGACTGTCAATGCCGTTGTTCACCAAATCCATAATGGTGCTCAATGGAACACTGAACTCGCCTGCGGAGCCGAGTTGTCCGATGCCGGGAAGCAAGTAATTGTACTGAGTAGAAGGTATTCCGAAATTGGCAGCCATCAGCTTGAGGGCGTAGTTTCCGGAATGGGCATCAGTGGTCTGGGAGCCGAAGTTCACGCTAACCGGATAAGCAAATTCCCCAATGATAGGCAATGTAGTTGTCACATTGCCACTGATATTGGTGGTCCAGCTGTCGGGCTTGCCGCCAGTCCAGCTTTCAAATCCATTATTCGGAATTGTGGTTTGAGCCATGGCAAACAGGGCCGACAGGATAATGACAAGGGTAAAGATAAGTTTTTTCATAATATTAGGAATTAGGGTATTCAGGGGTAAGGGGTAAGGGGTAAGGAGAAGGGAGTTGAACTTTGAACTTTGAACTTTGTACTTTGAACTTTGTACTTTGAACCTTGAATTCATAATTCATAATTCTCAATTTCACCAGACGCTTGTCCAGTCCTCGGCATCGCGCACGGAGGGGTCTTTGTGGAACTCGCGCAGTTTGGCATATTTCAGGAAGCTGTTGTGAGCGATGGCCTTCGACAACACATAGCCGTCCAAACCGCCCAAAAGGCCGCCCCGGAGGAAATAGTTGACAAAAAATGCCGAAAATCCGTGAAAAAACGGCGACAATGCGCTGGCTTTCTTGCCTTTCAGAAACAGAATCTTTGCACCACGCGTGCTGTAGTTGCGTTCGGGCTTGGCGAAAAGTTCATCGTAGTTTTTGTAGCGATAATGAATCAGGTCGGCTTTCAGTTTGCACGTATTCGTCGTCGGCACGTAGGCGTGCTGCTTAAGCTCGGCAAACTGCAACTTGTCCTTGCGGAAGATGCGCACCAGATAGTCGGGATACCACCGGCAGCTCTTCACCCACCGTTGGCCGATATAGTTGCGACGACGCACGGCAAATCCGTCGTACGGGGTGCGTTCCAAGTCTGTTTGCTGCAGCACTTCCACCAATTCATCGGAAAGCCTTTCATCCGCATCAATGCTGATCACCCAATTGTTGGTGGCATACGGCAGAGCGAGGTTCTTCTGCAATCCGTCACCGATGTACTCGTGCAGATAGACTTTTGCTCCGGCGGCCTTAGCCAACTCCACCGTCTTGTCCTTGCTGTAAGAATCGGTCACAATCACCTCGTCGCACACGCGCTGCAACGACCGCACACATTCGGTGATGTTGCGCTCTTCGTTCAGGGTAGTGATGATGCCGGTGATGTTCATGGGATTAGAGTTTAGAGTTTAAAGTTTAGAGTTTAGAATGTATAGTTAATAGTTTTCCTTGAGCAGCCCCGTTAGGGGCAAGAGCTTGGTAGAAATAATAGATTAGAGATTAGAAGATTAAGAGATTAGGGGTGGATGATTATGGGCGGCGTTCGATGACGGCGCCGAGGTTGTTAAGGCGTTCCACGATATTCTGGTAGCCGCGGTCGATCTGTTCCACATTCTGAATGGTGCTGGTGCCGTTGGCCGACAATGCGGCGATAAGCAGGGAGACACCAGCGCGGATGTCGGGCGAGTACATGGTGGTGGCGCGCAGCGGTTTGCGACGTTCCAACCCGATGACAATAGCCCGGTGCGGGTCGCAGAGCGTGATCTGCGCACCCATGGATTGCAGGTTATCGACGAAGAAGAGACGGCTCTCGAACATCTTCTGATGGATGAGCACGCTGCCCCGTGCCTGTATGGCCGTCACCAGCGCGATGCTGATCAAGTCTGGCGTGAAACCAGGCCATGGCGCGTCTGCAATGGTCAGGATGGAGCCGTCCATGTTGGTCTCCACCTCGTAGCAATCCTGCTCATGGATGACGATATCATCGCCTTTCTGCTCAAAGTCGATGCCGAGTTTCTTGAATGTGTAAGGGATAATCCCCAGATGCTCACAGGCACAGTCCTTGATGGTCAGCTCCGACTGAGTCAATGCGGCCATGCCGATGAAGCTGCCGATTTCAATCATATCGGGCAGAATGCGGTGCTCGCAGCCATGCAACTTCTCCACGCCCTCAATGGTGAGCAGGTTGGATCCGATGCCGGAAATCTTGGCGCCCATTTTGTTCAGCATCGTGCAGAGCTGGTACAAATACGGCTCGCAGGCGGCGTTGAAGATGGTGGTTTTGCCCTCCGCCAGCACGGCAGCCATCACAATGTTGGCCGTGCCTGTCACGGAAGCCTCATTGAGCAGCATGTATGTACCTTTCAAATGTTGGGACTCCAGCTGGAAGAAGTTGCCGTCTTCGGAAAGATGGATGTCCGCGCCAAGGTTCTCAAAGCCCTCAAAATGGGTGGTCAGCGGTCTGCGGCCAATCTGGTCACCGCCTGGACGACCGGCATACGCCTTGCCAAAGCGCGCCAACAGCGGGCCCAGAACCATGATGGAAGCGCGAATGGAGGCAGAAAGTCGGCCGAACTCCGGTGTCGTCAAGACTTCCAAATTCACATCATCTGCCTGGAAGGTGAACGTATCCTTGCTGAGTTTGGTGATTTTCACTCCCATCAGCGAGAGGATATCCTTGTAGCGCTGCGTGTCGCGAATGTCAGGCAGGTTAGAAATCGTCACCGGCTCCGACGTGAGCAGCACAGCGGAAAGGACCTGCAAGGCCTCGTTCTTCGCGCCCTGCGGAACAATCTCGCCATGTAACTTATGACCGCCATCTATGATAAACTCTGACATGTTTGACTATGAACTATGACTATGAACTATGAACCTTAAACCTTAAACCTTAAACCTTGAACCTTAAACCTTGAACCCTGAACCGATTCCTCGGTTATTCCGGAATCACAATCGGGAAATGCTGGTTGAACTCCATACGGTACGGGGCACCGATGATGTTGGTCAGGAAATCCACATACTGATCCGTGAACATGAACTTATTGGCATCGTAGTAGGCTGCCGGCAGCGGGAAGTTGCCCACATTGCCCATCTCGATTTCGGATGCGTGGAACTCTTCCAACTCTTCGTAGGGCACGATGTCGCGCATAACGGCCATCTTGCCATAGTCTTCGCGGAGCAGCAAATCAACGACCTTGTCAGCCAAGGTGGAGGTGAGGCGACGGTCGTACTCATAGCACTTGCCGGAGCGCGGAATGTAGCCGGAAATCTGGCCACGGGCCTCAACGCCGAGGCGCTTGTTGATCTCGGATGCAATGACACCACTCACACCGCCGAAGCGCGGGTGACCATACTCGTCCAAATCGGAAGAGGCATACACCATGCCGAGTTCCTGTTTCTCGTCATCCCACCAGCGCACGCCTTCGGAAACGGCGATGATGAGGCTGTGTTTCGGAGAGCGCATGTAGTTCTCTTTCACGGATTCGAAGAAAAACTCCTTGCGTTCTTTGGTCATCTCCACCTCCGGTACGAGGGCCATCTGAGCACCGCCAAAGGTTGCGGAGCCCGTGAGCCAGCCTGCGTCACGGCCCATCACTTCGAGCACCATGATGCGTTGGTGCGACTCGTTGGTGGTGTGCAGTTTGCTCGTCAGCTTCTTGATAGCCATAGCGCCAGAAGCAAAGCCCGGACACAACACTGTTTCGTGCTGCTGGCCCTGATAGTGGTGCCAGGTATGGGTTCTCAAGTCATTGTCAATGGTCTTCGGGAAGCCGATGACCGGAATGCCGTATTTCTCGTACATCTTCTTGGCGGCACCGTTGGTGTCGTCACCACCGATGGTTACGAGCACGTCGATTTTGTAACGTTCTATATTGCGGAGAATCTGCTGGGAGCGGTCCTCCGGATTCTTCTTGCTGGGGAACGGATTGGTACGGGAGGAAAGCAGGGCGGTACCACCGTAGATTCCGTTGTAAGGGATGTTGGTCAAGTCCACGATGTCGCCATCGCCGAGCAGGCCCTTCCAGCCACGCAGGATTCCGTAAACCTTGAATCCGAGCATCGAGGCTCTGTTGCGGACACATTCAATACTGGAGTTGATAGCCGGGGTGTCACCACCGCCTGAAAGAATAGCTAATGTCTTACCGTTGAACAGTTTATCTGGTCTCATATCTGAAAAAATTTAATGATTATTCTTAAGAATTACAAGCCTAAAAGTGAATCTGCCGACACACGATGGGTTTCATCATTGCGGATCATATACTCTTCGCAACGCATCTCCTCCAAAATGCCGTTCAACATTTTTTCGAGGATATAGCCCTGCACATCGTATGTAACAGGCTGGTTAGTGATCTGGTAGTACTGATTGGCCATTTCGTTCCAACTATTATCCACACCGAAGACGTTCATGCGGATCTGCACCTGGCTTCTCATAGCATCTTTGAGCGTGTTACTTTTCATCTCCGCAAAGTAATCCGTAATGGCATAGTCACCGCCTTTGATCAATGCATCATAGTCGTAAACTACCAGATTGTCGATGGCATCTTCGAAGGCCGTCTTCACCACAGAATTACAGCTCTCAGCCATACGGTTGGCATGGAAAATCAAAGAATCCGAAAGATTGCCGAAGCCGTGCGCAGCCAGAGTGTCCATCATGGACCGGTTGGCGCTGAAATCAAGCATATAAAGTCCGTCTTTATACTCTGAAAAGCCACCAGAGGTGCAGAGATGCGCCACCGCAGTATCCAATGATGAATTCAGGCAGGCTTTAACGGCGGCCGCTTTCTCACTGTTGGTAAACAATTGCTCAGCGTAGGTACCGGAGTCGTCTTTACAAGAGCTGAAAAACATCGCACACAAAACGGCAAGGCATAAGAATTGAAATTTCTTCATCATTTTACAAAATTTGTGTGCAAAGATACTTATTTTTGCGGTATGAAAAACACGCGGATTCAATTTAATGCTAATACACAATCCACCAACAAGTTACTATCAGAAACGGTAGAAAAAGGGATGCTGAACGGGAAGCCTGTTCCTCCTTTTTTTGCATTATGCACCGACTTTCAATCCGATGGCCGGGGAATGGGTACCAACACCTGGTACAGCGACCGGGGGAAGAACCTGCTGGCGAGTTTCTATTTTGAGCCGGACATCCCGGCTGCACGGCAATTTCTCTTCAACCAGTATTTCGCGTTGAGCACTCTGGCGTTCATCCGGCGCTATCTGCCGCAAGCCCTCATCAAATGGCCCAACGACATCTATGTGGATGGAAAGAAGATTGCCGGCATTTTGATTGAGCACGTGCTCCGGGGGGACAAGCTGCAGCATACCATCGCCGGTATCGGCATCAACATCAACCAAGAGCATTTTCCTGAAAACATCCCCCACCCCACTTCCTTTCTGCTAGAGACTGGCAAGGAATGGGAGCCCGAATCTCTGCTGGAGGAATACTGGCAAATGCTTTATGACCAACGGAATCTTTGCGACATTTCCCAATCCAACTACCTCAACGAGCAATATCTCAATAATTTGTATCTATTCAACACCTTTCACCACTACCGCATCCACGGGGCTCCCACCGAAGCCAAAATCACCGGCCTTGACGTGTATGGGCGGCTTATGCTACACACCCGCACCGGAGAACGGCTTGTGTGCGGGTTCAAAGAAATTCGATTCCTTTAGAATTGAAAATTGAGAATTCAAAGTTCAAGGTTCAAAGTTCAAAGTTCAAAAACATAATTCCCTATTCACCACCTCATCTTCTAATCTTCTAATCTCCTCATCTCCTCATCTCCTCATCTCCTCATCTTCTAATCTCCTCCTTTCCTCCTCTACTCCTCTACTCTTCTTCTCTTTCACCCCATTTACCCCATTCACCCCTTTCACCCCTCCTATGACCCAATCCGCCTTTCACCAGAAGTTACAGCAGCATTTCGGTTTTGAGCCGACGGGCAGTCAGCACGAAGCAATGCAAGCATTGTCGTCGTTTATCTACGAAAAGGGTGAGAACTTCCTGTTCATCCTGCAGGGGTACGCGGGCACGGGCAAGACCAGCCTTGTGAGCGCACTGATTAAGGCATTGGAGGATATCGGGGTGAACACGGTAATTCTGGCGCCAACGGGGCGCGCGGCTAAAGTCATCTCGCAATACGCAGGGCGCAAGGCATATACCATCCATAAGTGGATTTACCGACTGGGTGTGAGAAACGGCATCCGCCAGTTCTTCCGCAGGGAAAACAAGTACAGCCACACGCTGTTCATAGTCGATGAGGCCTCCATGATTTCGGCGGAATCCACTTTGGGCGAGCTTCCGGGCATGAGCAGCCTGCTGGACGACCTGATCGAGTACGTGTTCTCGGCACGCCACAACCGTCTGCTGTTCATCGGCGACGACGCGCAGTTGCCGCCCGTGCACGCCACGGAGAGTCCCGCGCTGAATGCCGAATACTTGCAGCACGCCTACCACCTCAACATCCGGGGCAGCCGCCTCACCGATGTGGTCAGACAGACGCTCGACTCGGGCATTCTGTTCAACGCCACGCGCCTGCGCGACAAGTTGAACCAGGACGACATCTCCTTCCCTTTCTTCAGCAAACAGCCCTTCGACGATTTCACGCGCGTGCCCGGTGGAGAGCTTGAGGAACTGCTGAACAATCTGTACAACCAAAACGACTGCGACGAGATTGTGGCCATCACCCGTTCCAACAAGCGGGCGTGGCTCTTCAACAACGAGATTCGCAGTCGCATCCTTTTCCGCGAAAACCGCATCACCACCGGCGACTACCTGATGGCCGTGAAGAACAACTATTTCTGGGTGGATGAAACCTCCGAAGTGGGCTTCATCGCTAACGGCGACATCATGGAGGTGATGGCCATCCACAAGCAGCAGGAAATCTACGGGTTCAACTTCGCAGACGTGACGGTGAGGCTGTGCGACTACCCCAACTATCCCGACATCGACATCAAGATTATCTTGGAGAGCCTGGAGGTGGAAGGTCCTTCCCTACCCTACGAAGACAACCAGCGGTTGTATCAAGCCATTGCGGAGGACTTTGAGGACATTTCCAACAAGCGGGCCCGTTTTTTGAGGATCAAGAACAGCCCGTACCTCAACGCGGTGCAGGTGAAGTTCGCCTACTCGCTCACGTGCCACAAGACGCAGGGTGGCCAATGGAAGCATGTGCTCATCGACCAAGGCTATTTAACCGAAGAGAATCTCGACCGCGAATACCTGCGCTGGCTTTACACCGCCGTCACGCGCGGCACCAGCAATGTTTATCTTATCAACTTTGAGGAGAAGATGTTCGAGGGGTGATTGCGATGATTATTCTTAAGTATCAAGCTATTCGGAGCCTCAAAAGCATTCCCTTTCCTTGGGTTCGGTCAGGCTGAAGACGCCCTCGCCCGTGGCGCGCATCACGAAGAGCCCCTTCTTGAGGGCGTATATGTCAGAGCTGTTGTCGAATTTCAATGCAGCAATGGCGGGATACACGGTGCAGTCTTCAAAACGGTGGAAGATTTTCTTGAACTGCCGCATCTTCTTCAGGAAGTAGTCCACATCCTTTTTCTTGCAGGTGGTTTTCACTTCCACGGCCACTGCCTCGGTGGTGTTGCACAAGATGACGTCCACTTCCATTTCGTTTTCAAGATATTTGTCATGCCGTGCCTCCTGATATATCTGGTCGATTTTGATCCCCTTCTCCCGGAACAGCTTCAGGGCGGCTGGACGACACAACGCCTCCACCAGCTTCTCCCACTGGGTGGTGAAGAGGCCCTGCAGGTCCTTCATCCTGTTGTCGGTATCACGCATCTGACGGTCGGTTTTCTCCTGCATCTCTTTTATCTGGCGTTTTGTATCCTCGTTCAGTTCCCTCATCTGACGCTCTGTTTCCCGCATCTGTTCCGAATGCGCGAGGATCATAGTCTTCAATTCCGCCCATGTGGGCAATTCCTGTTGTGGCAACATACTTTCATTCATGATTATATTTGTTTTGGTTTATGATTATGATACGGGGAACACGCCCGTTATATTTAATTTTAATTTTGCAAAAATACAATAAAAAATAAAAAAATAGAACGGAAAATCAATTTCCGTTCTATCCGATATCATTCAAGAGCCGTACCCCTTACTCCACTATTCTCGCGTATGCACAGTTGCAATCCACGCCGGTTTTGCCCTTTTCAATCAACGTGATATTCTTGGTAATCCGGCTTCGCTCAACACCTGAGGCGACAAAATAATCCGTGACCCTCTTGATTCGCTTGTTGACCACCAACGGAGCAAACAGGTTCTTAAACCAGGATTGGTTCTTGCACAAGGGGATATCAAGCTGCAGTCCCAGATTCTTGTTTTCATCCAACACCTTGAAGATGCCCCCCACATTCTCAAAAACAGGTGTTGTCTTCCAATCCTCAAAGGTGATCTTCACTACGATTTCCCGCTCGCTTTGGGATCCGGATTTAGCCTGACTTCCAACTGGCAGCTGCCTAACTGTGATTAATCCGGTTTTTGTTCCGTTTTCGCAAATAATACCCACCTCGCAACTCCTTTCTTTCTTCGTAAGATTCTGTGCACAGCGCACTACCAGATAATTGGTCCCCTCCGAAACCGACAACCAACTCGAGTCCTTGACGGGAACGGAAGCTATCCAATCCCGGCAGGTTATCTGCACATCCGAACTATTACCGCCATCTGCATCAAAAACCACTTCCGCACCAAATATGTAATCAGACCCTTGGTAATTGTTGTTATATACTACAACACCGGAAGAGCCTCTGGATGAGCCTCCAGACTTACCGCCACCACCGGTTGCCGAAGATTTCGGAAATGACTTCAGCATGTTGGCCGCCGCCGTACGGCATTTTTCCGGATTGCTCGGAGTATTGATGATGTTATTCAACACTTCACGCGCCGCCTCCAATTGTTTCACATCCTTTGTTTTTTTGTACCTGTCATACATCTTGCCCGCCGACTGGATGCGGTCGGAACATTCTTGGGCATACACTGAGTAGAATGGCATACATAATGCCAGCAACAGAACAACAGCTAGTTTCTTCATATTTGTAAACGAACCGGAAAAATTCAGTTATTATTAGTATTAGTGAGTGACAACTACTTGATTTTATAATTGTATTGCAGAATAGGCGTTTTAGTCGCGGGTTCATAGAACACGCCGATGGACCATTTCTTATACTTTCTTTGGCGAGAAACATTCACGGAACCGCGTACAAGCGTGTACACGACATCGCTCACGTAGATGACGGCTGCAATGCCTGCCAACGCGTATGAGCCATAGTAACAAGCCATTTTCGCCTTTCCCTGGTTAATGTTTTCGAATGATTGGAAATCATACTTGCCAACATTGAAAAACGACTTCCAATCCATATTGTTATTCGTATTGTTCGGGTTATTTTGCAGCGACCAATACCGCAATCCGATTGACGCGCCCAAAGAGCCGAAGAAGCACAGGGTTGTGCCTATGCCCAACTTTTTCCCGTACGTCACACGATGGCGGCCCAATCCGGGCACAACCATGGAAAGCAAAGCGTTGGCAGGGCCGCCTTTACCCCTGTACTTGACCAAATCAAAGCCTGATCTCGTTTTGTTGTCCACCGTCACCACGGTATTGTTCATGAAAAAGTTGCCATAGAGGAATGGTCTGCATCCAGGAGGCAACAACTCTGCACGCACAGTATCTTCAGTCTTCTGGAGAAAGTCGGCAACTTGGTTCACGCTTAAAATCAAAGGATCAACCTTGATTACCCGCCTGATACTTCTTCGGGAGACCTTGACGATTTCGCTCTGCACCTCTACGACAAAATGATAGGTAGCTTTTGCCGTGACGGCTTTGCCGTAATATCTCGGTGCGGACAGCCGGAGGGAGGATTTTTCTATCTCCGACTTGACGGTGCTCTGCATCACAAGGTCCTCTGGACCTCTTTGCGATACTTCAGTTCCCATCTTACCGTCCGGATAAACCAGGAATTCAATGGTCAGGGTGTCGTTAGGCACATTATGCAAACGAAGCAACGCGGTTTGAACAACTTCGGCCAACCGGGGACGAAGCTGTTCGTATTCTTTGCTATTATCGGCCAATGATTTGTAATCAAAGATATTTTCACCTGCAGTGATGATGCGTTCTATCGTGTCCCGGCGATGAATCCAGTGGATGGTACCTTTCCTCCACTCCAGTGAATCTGACAACTCAATAGCCATATCCAGCTCATCCTTGGCCATTGCCCACTCCTCGGCGCGATAGAACTCATCGGCCTGTTCCACAAACTCGAACATTTGCTGCACCGATTGGAGATAACTGATTTTGTCCTCCAAGTTCGTGATCGTGGCCTCGTTGAGAATGCTGTTCTCCACACCATATCTCATGGCCCTCTCGTACGCGGTGATGGCACGCGCTATCTCAAGGGAATTCTCCAACTGTTTGGCCTCATCCAGCAGCATGTTGAACTGCAGCTGCTTGTTACGCTCGATTTTCGACTCGAAGACCCGGATGACCTCCTCACCCATACTCAACTCCTTACCATACCCAACTGCGGTCTGGTACTGGTCGATTGCGCACTCGTAATCCTTCTGCTGGGCACACGCCATGGCTGCAGATTCGGATTCATAGAAACGCTTCACCTTCATGGAGTCATGTTTAACCAGGACATTGACAATACTTTCAATATTGACGACCGTATCCACCTTCACCACGATAGGAGCAATATCCACATTGCTCTTGGTCTTGGTGGCGATAACCGGTTTGAAGGTCTTCAACATGTTGGCTGCTTCCTTCCGACATTTTTCAGGATTGCCCGGCGTGTTGACAATGTACATCAACTGCTTGCGAGCCTCGTCCAATTGCTTTTTATCCTTTGATTTTTTATACTTGTCATACAACTTACCCGCCGACTGGATGCGGTCAGAGCAATCTTGGGCGTAAACTGTGCATAATGGCACACATAACGCCATCAGCAAAATAATAGCAATTTTCTTCATATAATCTAATATTCGTTAATCTTCAGGTATGTAAATATACTGTATGGAGTCAATGAGAGTATTAACCTCATTGGTATTGTTGATACTTTTTGCGAATTTCAGATAGTTAAGTACATTTTGACGCAAGCCGTTTTCAAGAAAAGCGCCTGAGTAATTCTTCTTGGCTTCAGTAAGACAATAGTCATACATTTGTCCGCGCATCGTATTGATGCTGTCCATATATACGGATTCGCGGAACTCGGCATTATTGCAGGATTGAGCGCTATCGAACAAAACAATGGCACGGCTGAACTTGGCGAGTTGCCCTTGCGTGTTATTCACACCCTGCTGATACGATTGTGCACCGCGACGGTAGAAAGCCACAGCATTTTCGTATTGATTCTTCTTTGAGCTTTTGCCCAGGACGCTGAACAAAACAATGATCAAAACAGCGACAAAAACACATGCTCCGGCTGCGATTCCGATAATCATGTTCTTCTTAGGCTTAGTGGAGGGCGCAGGAGATTGCTGATTGACCCCATACTGGCTTTTGACATGAATGGAAGAGCTATTGAAAGGACCATTCGAAGGGTGTATGGAGCCTGACGTGTATGGTATCTGTGCCAGATGCTCAGCTGCGAAGCGTTCCAAATCGGAGGCGAAAGGTCTTTCACCCGGCATGGGAGCAAGACACTGCATGATAATCTCTTTCAGGTCCTCAGAGTAGTTGGATGGCAGCGGCGGTATTTCCTCGCCTGCGAGTTGGGCTTCGCCGCCCTTGCCGCCAAACGGCAGCCGGCCGGTGATCATCTCGTAAAGTGATGCACCCAGCGCCCAAATATCACTGGCCACCAAGGGGATCTGGTTCCGCTGGAACTTCTCGGGCGGCATGTACGGCCGCGTGCCCTGGACAGTAGATTTTCCTTCACCCCCTTCGCCCAGCATGTGCCGTACATTGGAGCTGATGCCGAAATCGGTGATAATATAGCTACTACCGTCCAACAGCACATTGGCGGGTTTGATGTCCTGGTGAATGATAGGCGGCTGGTGCTCGTGCATGCAGGCCAGGCCTGATGCCACATCGTGGAGGAATTGCCACGCCTTGCGTTCGGTGCAATTGCCGAGCAGATCCTCCGCAGAGCCTGAATTATAGTAGGGCATTACCAGATAAGGGTGTCCCACGCAGACACCGAAATAGGTGTATTTTAATAGATTGGGATGGTTCAGATTATATACCAATGCAAATTCCTGACGGAACATCTCTATACCCGACTCATCCAATTGTGCAGTGGGCAGGAACACCTTCAGTACCAGGGTCAGTTGGGCGGAGGTATCTTCCACAAGCCAGACCTCCGAAAAACCGCCTTCTCCTAATTTCTTCAACAGTTTGTAGCGGCCATCAAACAAGTAATCTTTCTGTAATCTTGACATAAAATAGTTTAATTAAATCCTCTTATCGCGTAATATTTAGGTTATTCATACATCAAATTCGAACTGGATTGATGTTGTTCATCATTCAACAATTGGTTGTCCTCAAATGGTACTAAATTCTGTTCATGTTTACGGCGGTTATTATTGTTATTGATATTTGTTTCAACATTATGTATTTTATTAACACTGGGAACACGTTTGGGTGGTTGGGGTAATGGTTTTTCTGTTTTTTTCTGTACGGGATCTTCTTTCACCATTATTTCTTCCTTTGGAGGATTTTCAGGAATCCTCTCCTCCGGTTCTTTCGAAAAAATAGCCCAGACAACAAAAACGACCACCGCAATGCCAACAACGCCAACCACAGCCATCAGCCACGGCATGAAGCTTCTATCTGCTTTGGGCATCGGCGGATATACCGGAGGCCGTTGTGGTTTGGGTTCTGGTTTGAATACTGGTTTGGGCTCGTATAATTGTTGCAATTGGTTTGCAGCTATCATTTCCAGCTCTTTTGCAGTTGGACGATATGCAGGATTTTTCATCAGGCAACGTTGAACAACGTTCTGCAACTCATGAGAGAATCCTGCTGGAAACGAGAGGTATGTGTGCTCCGACACTTGATCTTCTCCGCCCCTTGAGCCAAATGGAAGCCGCCCTGTCAACAGTTCATACAGGGATGCACCTAATGACCAAATATCATTTTCTATACTCAGTTGTGGAGTGGCGCTGAATTTTTCAGGTGGCATATAAGGCCGAGTACCCTGAACAAACTGTGAGCCATTGGCATTCTCCAATAAATTACTCATTTTGGCACTGATGCCGAAATCTGTAATCACGAAATTAGAACCATCCAATAGTACATTGGCAGGCTTAATATCCTGATGGATAATATTTTGTCTATGGAGGCAGGCGAGTCCTGCTGACACATCTTGTAGGAACCGCCATGCCCTTTGCTCGTTACATTTGCCTAAAATGTCTTCGGCAGAACCATCTTGATAGTATGGCATCACCAAATACGGATACCCCACACATATACCAAAATAGTCATATTTCAACAAATTTGGATGATTCAGATTGTGAACCAACTTAAACTCCTTAATGAACAGGTTCACCGAATTATCATCCAATTTAGCGGAAGGCAAGAAGATTTTCAACACCGACTCCATACGAAGTTGGGTGTCGTCCACCAGCCATACTTCAGAGTATCCGCCTTCGCCAAGTTTTCGTATCAACTTGTAGCGTTCGTCAAAAAAATATCCTTCTTGCAATCGAGCCATATCAGTTTCTGTAAAAAAATGATTCTGCAACCTTAATACTCAGTGACTTTTCCCACTTGTATCTATCTCTATCTGTGAATTCCCTTGTTCTCTGTTTCGTCTTGCCTGCTCTAAAGAAGATCTAGTATTATTCTTATTATCGCGGATTGATCCACTTTCTCCATCAGTTTTATTATTACGCTTTTTAACAATAGAACCATTACTTGAGACACTTGAATGATTGGAAACTGATTGCGGAGCTGTTGATGCACTCGAAGATTGATTCGTAGCAACATCTGAGGTAGTGGAGGCTACTGTATTATTCGCCTTGACCACATCTCCGGATTTCGCAGCCTGACCACCTTGTTTCGGAGCAGTGGGAACTGGGGCTGTCGTCTTTGTTGCCCTTACATTGGATCTGGCATCACGGGGGCTAGCTGGAACGGTCGAATCCTGCGTTTGCGTCTCAATCTCCGTTTTGGGATGATTGCTTTTTAAATAAAAAAACGTAAGTCCACCTCCAAGCACCAAGACTACAGCCAACAGAGCAATCGCTGTATCCATCCAACGGGTTTGTCCTTTGCGAGACCTTCGGGGAGAAGCTTGAGGTGATGGTTGTGAAGATGAATGAGGTGATGGTTGAGGAGATGAATGAGGTGATGGTTGAGGAGATGGTTTGGAAGAAGATTTGGAAGACTGAAGAAGTTCTTGAGGGTTCTTGCTTGTCCTCATCACCTTGCTTTTGATTTCCGGTCTTTCCGGACCACTTTTAACCTGACAGAGCAAGGTTGTGACATTATCGTGCCAACCGGCAGCAGCTGCAGCGGTCCAAAGTGCCTCGATACCCTCTTTCAGGTGGTCGGCATCGGGAATGCTTTCTTTGATAACATCCTCGATATTGTACGGAACGCCTTCCATTTCTCTGGTTGGAAGCACGCCGCACAAGCCATCACTGCATAACAGGAACAAATCGTTCTGATAGAGTTGAATTGGTCCCTCAATTTCCGGATTCGCCTTCTCAGCCGGATTGCCGAGACTGCGGGTAATAATGTTGTTGTTGGGATGCACAAAGGCATCCTCCTCGCACAGGTGCAACACCTCCATGACGTATGAGTGGTCATGTGAAAGCATCCTCAGCCCTTGATTTGGAGAATAGGTGTAGATTCTGCTATCTCCGCACCATGCGTAATAGGCAGTGTTGTTGGCGAGAATCCATAGCAAAGCCACTGTGGTACCCATGCCATCCTTTTCCTTGTCTTTGGCAGCGGCTTTTTTAATGGCATCATCAGCGGAAACTATGGTTTTGCGAATAAACTTCTTGATGGCGGGTTCCGTCATCTCAAGGTTCTTCATATTCTCTTCACTGAAACATTTGGCTATGGTGGTCACAGCAATCTGGGAGGCCACCTCGCCGGCATTCATGCCTCCCATGCCATCAGCCACCACTAACAAACATCCCTTACCCCGCAGGGGGATCATTTTGGAGAGTGACTCAGCAGTCACATCTCCAAAATGATTCACAGACGGGTTGGCACAACCCACTTCCGACATCACGAGGCAGTTGTCCTCGTTGGCGCCGTCACGGGCCGCCCTGTCGCACTGAGCGGCAATAGTCAGATTAGTCTCTTTACTCATTATCTATTTCTGTACATTAAGTCCTTAAAAGAAACTGTCCAGTTCAACATGGATTGGTATTCCCAATCCATATTCGTCTTATTTTTTCCCTTTCTTTTTACTCTTGTTATCGTCCTGTTCCGGAATAATGGAGTCGTCGGAACCTGATGTTTCCGATTTTCCCACCTTCTGATTGGACGATGCAGACTGAGCGCCATCAGGCGTATTGGGGTGATTTTGCATTTTCACCAGTTCCCATTTCTGGCCTCCGTAAGGATCAATACGGGCAATGGCCATCAGGTTGAGACGAAGACAACCCGGTTCGTTGGCAGACAGGTTGATGAAAGCGCCTCCTATCACCGTTTCCGGTTCGGAAGGTTGCTTCACATTGAAAATGCTGTTCTCATTGAAAGTGATCTTGGTAGGAACAATGGAATAACTTGTCGTTCCATTTTCCGGATCAACTCTAAACCAAACCATGTATCCGGATTTAATGCCATTGTCAATCTCAACTTGCAACCCGTGGTTGTGGAAAGTGCTATCTTTTACATGATAGAATCCAGAAGCAAGTTCCTGACTCTGCGTTTGGTTCAAGTTATATGGCACAAAAGCGGCATTGTTGAGTCTTCTATACTCTCTATTATCAACAGACACCATATCGTCGCCATATTTGCCTGAATCAAACTTGGAATCGAATTTCCAAGGTTTCAGGAAACGGTTATCCACTCCAAACCCATAGGGCAGGAGTGGAATAACGCTATAAACAGTACCAAAGAAATCATTTCCGGAAATATTGCTGCCACTTTCTTTATCACGAACATTATAATTGGCTTTCACGATAAGGAACGCGTTATCAATGGCAGGTTTCAGAAGAGAATGTTCAGAAATAGATGAACTACCGTTGTTGGCATCTTTATCATGTTTGATAGGTGTTACGTTTTGATTTTCGGTAGCATTGGGGGTAGCTTCAGCGCTGGGAGTTGCTTCAACATTTTGCGGAGTGACAACATCGGTCGTGCCCGCATTCTGTTTCTTTTTGTGTTTAATAATAGGTTCCTGAGCATTTCCCGCTAAAAATGCGGTAATGAGTAACACTATAATGCTAATTTTTTTCATAACAATTCTATTTAAAATGAAATTATTGAAATTGGAACAACAGAACCGCTACTACGGCCATGTCGGCTTGAAACGATACCTACGAGATAGTAGTTTTTACCTTGCTTGTAGAACACTGGACCGCCACTATTGCCCGGCTCAAGATTGGCACCCGTAATAGGAATAACATTGTGCAACAAACCACTATTTGAAGTCGTAGCATACGTATATTGCGGGTGAATATCATTTTTGTCTGTTCCTTGGCCGTATGGGAATCCCAGAATTTCAAGGCGAGCACCTGCGGGAAGAGACTCGGAAAGAGCCGGGTTCATCACAATGTTGCTGCTTGCATTGACTTTCTTATAGGCATAATCATCCGAGCGGCTGGCCTGGTAGATATCATAAGCATTTCCTTCACTATCATAGATTTCTGCTTTAACATCACCGGAACGGTCACTCACACTGAAATCCGAATAATGGAAAACCCTGTGATCTCCTGTTTTGCTTTCTGCCACGATTGTAGCGTCAATCACTGCGCCCAGATTATACAAGATGTTAGCACATGTAAAGAAATTGTCCAAACTACTTGATGCTTTATAGGCCCAGGGTTCCACTACGTGCCTTGCCGTAATCAGATACCCATTACTGGTAATAAAACCTGTTGCAATGGGCACATCTTCTCCAACAAATGTTTTAGTGACAGGAAGATTGAAATAGTCATGAAGCACTGAATTCTTCGGTGCATCAATCGTGATGTTTGTCATTTTAACAAAATACACGTAGGGTTCAAAAGCAGACATATCGCCCGCACTGACGACAGTGTTAGAGCGTGAAACCTCTCCACTGCGGCTGTTTGAGGGGGTCTCATTGACATATCTGGAACCCTTCGTGTTCTTTTTAAAAATGGGGTTCTGAGCATTACCCACTAAAAATGAGGCAATGAGAAATACTATGATACTGATTCGTTTCATAACAACTTAGAATGAGATTGCTGAAATCGGAACAATTTGGCCACTGCTACGACCATGGCGGCTAGAAACGATGCCTACAACATAGTAATTCTTGCCCTCTTTGTAGAACACAGGACCGCCACTATTGCCGGGTTCAAGATTGGCTCCGGTAACAGGAATAAGGTTGTGCAACAAACCACTATTTGCAGTAGTAGCATACGTGTATTGAGGACGGATGGCATTCTTGTCATATCCTTGGCCAGGGAAGCCTAAAATTTCAAGGCGAGCACCTGCAGGAAGAGACTTGGCCAGAGAAGGATTCATCACAATGTTGCTGCTTGCGTTGACTTTCTTATAAGCATAATCATCCGCACGGGTGGCTTGGTAAACCTCATAGGTATCACCATCTTCATCTTCAATCACTTTCTTGACATCACCGGAACGGTCACTCACACTGAAATCCGAATAATGGAATACTCTGTGGTCACCTGTTTTACTTTCAGCCACAATTTCTGCATCAATGACAGCACCCATGTTGTATAATATGTTGGCACAGGTGAAGAAATTGTCCAAACTGTTGGTAACCTTATATGCCCAAGGTTCTACCACGTGTCTTGCCGTAATCAGATATCCATTGCTGGTAATGAAACCTGTTGCAATAGGAACATCAGATCCAACAAATGTTTTCGTAACAGGGAGATTGAAATAGTCGTGGAGTTCCGAATTCTTCGGTGCATCGATGGTGATACTCGTCATCTTGACAAAATACACGTAGGGCTCGAAGGCTGTCATCTCACCAGGAGCAGCGGTAAAAGTACCTTTTCCGCCACCGCCGCCGGTCACATAGACATTTTGTTTAATAGTAACTGTATCAGGTCCAGCTATTATCAATGAATCTAATCTATTAGCAAGGAGACCGTTTTTACGAGCCAACTTTCCGTTTTGCATATTCAGGAGCACCAGTCCGGTCACCAAGCCGGCAATGGCGATACAGAAGAAGATGGACATCAGGGTGATGGCTGTCTTGTAGGGTCTCAAGGCTTGCTGACGGAAGAGATTCAAACGGGCGGTCATGCCGATGGACTTCACGAATGACTGGTCACCTTGCGGGATGATGAAGCCGAGGCGCGGACCATTGTTGGAGAGTTGAATCTCGTCACCGTTTTGCAGGATTTGCTCACCCATCACACGCTGGCCATTCACCAATGTGTCGTTGGTCTGGGAGCGGTGAATGAGTTTCCATTGGTCGCCGGCACGAACAATAACAGCGTGCTCGCGGCTCACCATACCGAACTGCTCATCAATGAGGATTTGGCACTTTTTATCGCGTCCGATAAACACCTCATCGACAATCATCTTCTGCTGCTCGCCACGGCGGTGCAAAGGAGAATCGTCCTTGTGCTCAATTACGAAATAGCGTCTGCCCTCTCCGCCAAACACGGAGCGCATACCGGAGTTGATGGTTCCGGAAACCGTTCTCTTGAATTCTGTAGTTTGATTTGACATAATGGAAAAATTTAAGTTAATGTTGTTCAATATCTACGATTGTATATTATTATATTGTGTAGTTTCCATATAAAACCTAAGCACCTTCCACGCGCAATTTCACCTCACCTATGGAGATGATATCGCCCGCTTTCAATTTCACACCCTCAAGCCCGTGCAACTCTCTTGAATTGATGTACGTGCCATTGAGCGAGTTCTCCCACTTGCCATCGCAGAACTGGCCGTCACGCATGTACCAACTCTGCTGCATGGGATTGTACTCCAGCGAAAAATGACGACGTGAAATGTAGCTTGTATTAAAGTCCTTGATGCTGATATTGTTCTGGATGTGCTTGCTGTAACGTCCACCTGTAACCAAGTAAATATCCTTCTGTATGTAGTCGTTGAGATTGTAGCATTTTCCGTATTCCTCGCCTTGCATCACTTTCAGCACCAAGCCCTTGCTGACGTTGGTATTGAAATCAGGCACCGAAGCCACCACGCGCGGCTGCTCCTGGACATTGGGAATGTGCGCCAACACCTCCTCCACATTCTGATAGCGGTTTTCATATTTGGGTACCAAACAACCATCCAGAACAGTTTCCCAGTGGCGCAGATGAGGTTTTTCACGAAACTTGTCACGATTCCAGCGTCCATTCACAGCCCTGTCAACATAAGGCTCCAAGTCTGCCTCGCTCTCCAATTTACCAAAAGGCAGTTCATGGAAGAGAATTTCATACAACACCACGCCAAAAGAGAAGATATCTGTGGTGGGGAGCACGGTGGCCTTGGCCTTTTTAGGTCTGGTTTGCTCGGGGGCCATGTAGGCAAAAGTGCCGAATATATCTACTTTGTTGAAGACTTTCTTCCAGAATGGGATGTCTGCAATGGCACCAGTCGTACCGAAATCGGAGAGGGCCACCTTGCCATCGCTTTTCACAAGGATGTTCTCGGGCTTGAGGTCGCGGTGTACCTTGCCACTCTGGTGCAAAGCCTGCAATCCGTAGAGGATTTCACAGGCAATGCGCGGATAATTGGGAGAGCCTTTCTCCACAAGCGTGTACAGGTTCCCTTTCTGACAGTACTCCATCACAATATACGGGTTGCCCTTCACCTTTTCGTACTCGATGGAGTGCACTAAATAAGGGCTATTGATGCGGCCCGTCTCGAACTCCATCTTGAAACGCTGTACCAATTCGGCCCGTTCCTCGGTGGTACGCTTCCACAAGGGCAGAATCTTCAGCGCGTAAGGCTGATCACGGGCATCCAGAACCTTGAAAACCATTCCAAAGCTCCCCTCTCCCAACGTCTTCTCCACCCGGTAGCGCCGATTAACGTATTCGCCAGCCTTGAAGTCGCATTTTTCCGCAAAGTAGTTCTCAGCCATGTTAGAAATTTATTTAGTGGAAAATTCAAATTCGCGGTCACCCATCGCCACGACATCGCCGTCTTGGAGCTCGATTCTCCGGCTGGCACGAACGTATGTGCTCTTGTAGGCACTGCGGTCCTCAATGAACCATTTTCCATTCTCATATACAAGCAAAGCCTGCTGCTGCGATGTGATGGTGAAGTTTTCGGGGTCAGTGTTCTGACGGTTAAGTACAACTTCCGCTGATTCAAACTCTTGCTTCATCAACTTCGTAGCATCTTCAGCTTCACGTGCTACGGGCTTCAGCGAACAGTGAGGAGGTAATACCGGTTCGGTCTCCTTAACTTTTGGAGTCCTTAACTGATGGATATCAACAGTTTTTTTGTTGACGCCACCTTCTTGGTCAACATACGAGACAAATCGTTCTGTCTTCTTTGCATTGGAAACATTCTGATCCTGAGCCACAAAACGTTCCGTCTTCTTTGCATTGGAAACATTCTGGTCTTGGCCCACAAAGCGTTCCGTCTTCTTTGCATTGGAAACATTCTGGTCTTGGCCCACAAAACGTTCCGTTTTCTTTGCATTGGAAACATTCTGGTCTTGGCCCACAAAACGTTCCGTCTTCTTGTCGGAAGAGAATCCATTGTCATCGGCTTTCTTCCCGTCCCCAAGTTGTGTCTCGGTGCCTAAAGATCCGCCACCGACTTTACAATGGCATTGGGGGCAAACTGTCATGCCCGGCAGCAGCGGGTATCCGCAATCATGCGTTATCATACCGCCATTTTTGGGTTCTTCGGGAGGAGTTCCCATCCGCATGGTCTTTTTGTCGTCGTCAACGACAGGGTCTGCAGAGGGCACATGGGGTGCCGGCTTACGGTTTTCTTTCAAAGGGGAGCCACAACGGCTGCAAAATGCAGCATCATCGGCATTGTTCAGTCCACAAAATTTACATATCATAATCGTTTATTTTACTGTCAAGTTGTTAATTGAATATCTGGAAGTTCCAATCCGTTCTTTTGGGGTGTCGATTCTCATCTGCCTGCTGTCACCGTATAGATAACATGCACTCCACGTTCTTTCCCCTTCCATGGCAAAATAAAATGGCAAAAACAGCGCCTTTCCATAATCACGATAATACTGTTCATCGCCAAACCAATAAACAAAGATGTTTCTTTTCGTTTGTAATTGTTTGTTCACAGACGAATATAGGGGGGCAAACGTACGGCATAGCATATCTACTTCGGAAGCAGTGAGAACAGAACAGCGATCGATGTAGTCAAGAAGGTCCTTGGCCTCATTCCACCCTGACTTGTCTGTAATCTTTACCGCATCGAACACCTTTCCGTCCTTGTTCACGCCGCCGCGGATGTAAATCATAAACTCGTCCTGCTGTCCCAAACGCTGCAGTACATCGTCAACAACACTCGCTATATAGCTGCCATCCGAATGATTTCCGAGATTGATACAGAAAAAATAATATTTCTGTGCATGCGAAACATATCCCGCCACCAATATCAATAATATTATTATAGTCTTTCGCATAATCCTTCAGTTTTAAAAATTATATTTAACTCCGAGTTGGAAATCCAGAAACTGCGTTGGCTGCACCCAAAGGTTACGGCACACCGAACTGAAGTCCTCTTTTTCGGTGGAGAGATGGAATGCACCTGATATCGGCATCTCAGCAGACTTGGAGAAAAAGCGGTAACGGTAGCCAACAGAAAAATCCAAAGACCAGCGCTTGTCGGAAGTAAAGAAGTACTGCGCACCGAGTCGCGCAAGAGCGTCGATATGCCAATCGGTTGTCTTATTCTTATTGTTTTCCAAGATATTTTTACACTCTGATGTACCGAAATCGTAATAACCGTCCTGATCTATCAGCACGTTGAAATACTCTTCGCCATACTGACCGGCATAATACCCATTGAACGAAGCCTTGGCCGGAAGGTTAGAAGCCATTGTCCCGCGAACACCCACTGCGGCATAAATTGAAAGATCGGGAATCACGTAAAAATCATAACGGACAATAGCAGGAATGGCGAGCGATACACTGTTGCACTGCTCGTGGTAGCCATCAAGCCGGATCTGGCGAAGGTAGTCATCTCCGGCACTGTCACGTGTATTGTATTGGTCATTATAGTTGTTAGTGCTGAATATGCGCTTCTGCCATTCAAAAGTAACACACGTTTCAAAAGAGAGACGATGCCTTCCGACGGCGAAAATCTGGCGTAAATAATTTGCTCCAATATGGAAAATGGAACTTCCCAAATGGATGGAATCGAAATTGCCGTTGAAAGGCTCTATGAGATTCTTTGCGCCCAACGGTTGTGTATAACCGATTTCCAAACCAAAAGCATTTTTCACTGTATTCACAGAAATGGTATGGTAACGAAGTGTATCGTTGTGAGGGGTGAACACGTACTGGTAGGTAGCGCAATTGCGATTCGACAGTTGTTTGTAAACCTCCGCAGACAAAGGCTGAACCCGATTGTCCAGACGGGTTATAGCGCCTCCGATTTTCTTCACCTTCAAAGTTTTGGGAATATACAGTGTATTGGAACTCTTCAAATAGTTGGCCAAAATATGCGGTTTCATCCGGCTGTCGGCACGAGTGCACTCAATACGGACAATCTTCGCCGTCTTACGGGCAAAACCGTACTCTATATGTAATACCAAATGGCTTATGACCGGGGTATTGTCCGTATAAGTAACATATTTCTTGGTCAACGCTGCGGAATAAACTCCGACACTTTCTGATTGACTCACACGGCTAATTTGCACATCCAGAATTTCAAACTGTCTGAAAGTACCTTGCTGCTGCTCATAGAAAGCACAATAGTTGGACAGCTCGGTGGTATCTTTTCGGTTGGAGTTGTTGTACCAATTGACATGGTCCATATAGACCGTCGCGTTCGGACTCTTGAAGAGGTTACGAAACGTGCCTATTTTCTGAGCATAAGCATCCGTCAGGTTTGAATTATCGGCATAAGCATCCACCAACTCAAAAACTTTTTGGTTGGCATCTATCAACTCCCTGGTATTTTGTGCCAGGCAGACAGGTGTGGCACAAAGCCAACAAACAATAATAGACAATATTACTTTTTTCATTTTCATTGCTGGCTTAAGATTTTAGTGGTATGACGTCTGTTGCCGACCTGAACAGTCAGAAGATAGATTCCATTAGGATAACCAAAAGATATTTGCTCTCTGATGACAGAAGCGGTTCCGAAATCCCATTGGGCTATGGTTCTGCCAGATAAGTCATACAGTACAGCTACGGTATGCTGTTCTGACGGATTGCCAACTTGGATCATCAATTGATTGCCGCGCATATAAGCCATTACATCAAGCTGTTCTAATTGGTCCAAACCCGTCTCAATGTCATCCTGATAATAGGTTCTGTTGCGGCAGGTCACATCCCCGTTGATTACGTAAGTCTCTACCCAATAACGGAAGTGGCTTGTATTAATACTGGAAAATTGATAATAGGTATAATCCCAATCGTATGCGTTTTCATCGAATGTAAATTTATCAGTATATCCCCAACGATAGTGAACATTATCAGGAAAATCTGAATTATCACATATCAAAATGTTCGAATTGTTTTTCCGGACAACTTTTGTCCTATCAGGTGAAAATCCCTCGCACACGTGGATGGCAAGCGTTGTATCATTTAAGCAGTTGGTTTGCAGGTCCTGGACACGCATTCCCACAATGACATATTGCGGAACACTATCCACAATGTATCTTTCCCACAAAGGAATATTGTATCCAAAAGTACTATCACTATCGGGATCGAAATAGGAGTACCATACATACTGATAGTTTTCTGTATCCTCAACTGGGTATCTGAATTCCAGGTATTGGTTGCGGCATACTAATGTGTCTCCTATAATGGCATACATTTCCGGAATGGCGTTCACCATAACGGTTAACATCACTCTACTGCTCTGACAATGTTCATCGGAGCACTGCACATAATACACGTATGGAACGGTGGACACCTCCAGAGTATCCGTAACATACTGGGGTCCAGTATATAACAACTCTGTAACAGTGTCATTGGCAAACCACTGGACTGTCCAGCTCGGGTCTTCAACGGTCACATTCAATGTCACCGGACCTGCGCCGCAGCGGGCGGCATCATTTACGGAAGGAGATGATGGCACACTGTAGATTATGGCCGTGTCGGCCACGCGCACACTGGCGCAACCCGTTTCAACATTCACGGATGACACATAAAACACTGTGGTCTGCGACAATTCAGGCTGAAAACTGGTTCCAGTATGGATGGTATCTGCGGAATTCTCGGAGTCATACCAATAGCAGGTGGTTCCGTTTTGACCAACAACGGTTTGAAGCGTAACAATGCCCGCGCCACAATTTGAATTTATCGCATCACCACTAATTTCAGGCTCTGTCGGGATGGCATTCACTGTCGCCATAATCGGTACTTTACGGCTATGACAATGCTCATCGGAGCACTGCACATAATACACGTAAGGATTTTCGGACTCATCAAGATTATTAGTGGTGTACTGCAATCCGGTAGCCAGCGCATCGGCAGTGGTGCTGTCGGCGAACCACTGGACAGTCCAGCTCGCGTCCGCAACGGTCACGTTTAATGTCACTGGACCTGCACCACAGCGGGCGGCATCATTTACGGAAGGAGATGATGGCACACTGTAGATTATGGCCGTGTCGGCCACGCGCGCACTCGCGCAACCCGTTTCAACATTCACGGATGATACATAAAACACTGTGGTCTGCGACAATTCTGGCTGAAAACTGGTTCCAGTATGGATGGTATCTGCGGCATTCTCAGAGTCATACCAATAGCAGGTGGTTCCATTTTGACCGACAACAGTCTGAAGCGTAACAATGCCCGCGCCACAATTTGAATTTGTCGCAGCACCACTGATTTCAGGATCTGCCGGGATGGCGTTCACTGTCGCCATAATCGGTACTCTACTGCTCTGACAATGTTCATCGAAGCACTGCACATAATACACGTAAGGAAGAGTGGACACCTCCAAAGTATCCGTAGCATACTGGTTCCCTGTATATAACGCATCTGTAGCAGTGTCATTGGCAAACCACTGGACTGTCCAGGTCGGGTTCTCAACAGTCACATTCAATGTCACCGGGCCTGCGCCGCAGCGGGCGGCATCATTTACGGAAGGAGATGATGGCACACTGTAGATCATGGCCGTGTCGGCCACGCGCACACTGGCGCAACCCGTTTCAACGTTCACGGATGACACATAAAACACTGTGGTCTGCGACAATTCAGGCTGAAAACTGGTTCCAGTATGGATGGTATCTGCGGAATTCTCGGAGTCATACCAATAGCAGGTGGTTCCGTTTTG
>JAFZIP010000007.1 GCA_017554325.1 Bacteroidales bacterium | reverse complement strand
GGGTCTGGACTCCCGTTTGCAAGATACTGAAGAACAAGCCCCACCTATTTGGCAATTAAACACATAATAGGCAAGCTTGATTTCCGATATCCGTGCAAACTCAGTAAATTGTCCAGATTTACTCTGACGGATAAGCGAAAAGTCGCTTTCTTTTCAATAAATTATGTCATTCCCTTCCACCCGTTCTGGCTTCGGTGGAACAACGGGGCAAAGATAAGAAAAAAAACACCATTTGTTCCTCGCCGTATGAAAATTGTGTATTTTTGCAGCGGAAACATAAACTTATAGTATGAAACCTGAAAAATACAAAATTAAAAAGCAATTAGAATTTTCGGCGGAAGAGCCTGCAATAACTTATACCATTGCACATTCTGATGGAAGTGCTGCAAGCATTGGTGATGGACTGATTTTATCTGACACAGATACAATGTCTGTGGATGAATTTATCGGCAAAGTCAGAACTGCTCTTGACCGACGCTATGAAAACATACAATGTTAGAGTCAAGCGCACCGCTGAAGCGGATATTGACGTACTTGCAGATTTCCTGTTCAATACATTATCCTCAGAAGGGGCGTATCGGTATTTGGAAATAATCGGTCAAGAAATCCAATCCCTTTCTGTTTTTGCAGACTGTTTTACAACCAGCCATTCCAAGACCATACAGGAAATACACCCTGGAGCTCGCCGAATGGTATCACACAATCGCAAATTCGTATATGTTTTCCATATCGAAGATTCTGTGGTAATGTTAGACCGTGTGCTATTTAGCAAAATGGTGATTGATTAAGTACTGTCTTACCCTGCTTGACGAAAAAAACACGCCTTTTGCGCACCGCACGGATAATTTTCGCATCTTTGCCCACTCATTTACCAACTTTAACCCCATTAACCTATCCATCCCTATGGCAGAAGAACAATTCATCGACTACGTCAAGATATTCGGGCGGTCCGGCAACGGCGGCGCGGGCTCCGCTCACCTGGCACGCACCGCCAGAAACCCCAAGGCAGGCCCTGACGGCGGCGACGGCGGCAAGGGCGGCAGCGTCATCGTCCGGGGCAACCGCAACCTCTGGACCCTCCTGCACCTGCGCTACACCAAGCACGTGTTCGCCGAGCACGGCGGCAACGGCCAGAAGAACCAGTGCTTTGGCAAAAACGGCGAAAACGCCATCATCGAAGTGCCCCTCGGCACCATCATCAAGCTGATAGACACCGACGAAGTTGTGGGCGAAATCCTGGAAGACGGCCAGCAGATTGTGGCCATGAAGGGCGGCCGAGGCGGTCTCGGCAATGTGCACTTCAAGAGCGCAACCATGCAAACGCCCCGCTTCGCACAACCCGGCGAACCCGGCACCGAAGGCTGGATCTCGCTGGAACTGAAAGTATTGGCCGATGTCGGACTCGTGGGATTTCCCAACGCGGGCAAGTCCACCCTCATCAGCCAGCTGTCAAATGCGCGACCGAAAATCGCTGACTACCCCTTCACCACCCTCAAACCGAACCTCGGCATGGTGGCCTATCGCGACTATCAGTCGTTCGTCATCGCAGACATCCCCGGCATCATCGAGGGCGCGTCAGAAGGCAAAGGCATCGGCCTGCGTTTCCTCCGCCACATAGAACGCAACTCCGTACTATTATATATGGTACCCGTGGCCGACAACGATGGCACCCGTACCGCCGAAGCCATCCTCAAGGAGTTCAATATCCTCAAACACGAACTGGAAGCCTTCAACCCCGAACTGCTGGACAAGAAATACCTGGTTGCCATCACCAAATGCGACATGGTCCCGGAGGATGAAGTAGCCAATATCATGCAAAAATTGTCCAAAAAACTGCCCGTTATCAACATTTCATCCTTGACAAACTACCATCTTACCGAAATAAAAGACCGATTGTGGACCCTTCTAAACCAAGATGAGTAAAATTATAACACATTGAATATCTAATAGTTAAAACTATTAAGAAACTTTTTTTTCAAAAAAACAGGGAATCTGACGTTTGAAACAAAAAAAAATGTATTTTTGCAGCATCAAAAAGAACGAAAAAAAAGTAGATAAGAAATGGCAAAGAAAGTTAAAGAAGCTCGTCAACAAGTCATCTTGGAATGCACCGAGCAAAAGGCAAGCGGCGTACCGGGAATGTCCAGATATATCACTACGAAGAACAGAAAGAACACTCCTGACAGATTGGAATTGATGAAATACAATCCGTACCTGAAGAAAATGACATTACACAAAGAAGTTAAATAATTTAATACAATAGAGAGATGGCAAAGAAGGTAGTTGCAACGTTGAAAAGAGAAGGTGGTGTTACCTATACCCGCGTGGTAAAAATGGAACGCTCACCGAAAACTGGAGCCTATACATTCAAAGAAGCTGTTATAGACTCCTCCACAGTAAAAGACTTTTTGGCTAAAAAGTAATATTTTGTTTTCATGGTTGAAAGAAGGTGGACCTCCCGGTCCGCCTTTTTTCGTTTTATGGCTTCCCTTCACCATCTCGTAGCAAATTATTCCGTATATTTGCCGCCTCAACCAAAACCACTGCATCATGGGATTCTTTTCTATATTTTCAAAAGAGAAAAAAAAGGAACTGGACAAAGGTCTGGAGAAGTCTAAAGAGAGCTTTTTCGCCAAACTTGCCAAGACTGTCGTCGGAAAATCCAAGGTTGACGACGATGTATTGGACAACCTGGAAGAGGTGCTCGTCACCTCCGACGTGGGCGTGGAGACCACCCTCCGCATCATCGAGCGTATAGAATCCCGCGTGTCACGCGACAAGTACCTCGGCACCGAACAACTCAACGCCATCCTCAAAGAGGAGATTGTAGGCCTGCTGCTCGAAAACGACATAGAGAAAGCCAACGACTTCGTCATTCCCAAACTGGACACGCCCTACGTGGTGCTGGTGGTCGGCGTGAACGGCGTTGGCAAAACCACTACTATCGGCAAGCTGGCGTACCAGTTCAAGCAAAAGGGCTACTCCGTAACCCTGGGCGCTGCCGACACGTTCCGTGCCGCCGCCATCGAGCAGCTCGAGGCCTGGGCCAAGCGCGCCGATGTGCCCATCATCACCCAGAAGATGGGCTCTGATCCCGCTGCCGTAGCCTACGACACTGTAGCCTCTGCCATCGCCCGCAAAAGCGACATTGTGATCATCGACACTGCCGGGCGACTTCACAATAAGACCAACCTGATGAATGAGCTGGTCAAGATTAAGAATGTCATCCGCAAACTCGTGCCCGACGGACCACACGAGGTTCTGCTCGTGCTGGACGGTTCCACGGGGCAGAATGCCTTTGAGCAAGCGCGCCAGTTCTGCGCCGCCACCGAGGTCAATGCCCTGGCCATCACCAAACTCGACGGCACCGCCAAGGGCGGCGTGGTCATCGGCATCTCCGACCAGTTCAAAATCCCCATCAAATACATCGGCGTAGGCGAGAAAATCGACCAACTGCAAGTCTTCAACCGCGCCGAATTCGTGGACTCTCTATTCCCTGACAACTGGTAAAAAATCCATAATAACCTTTCATTTTGCAAGTTACCATAGACAACAATTCGGGTTTCTGTTTCGGTGTGATTCACGCCATCCAAACGGCGGAAGAGTACCTCAAGGATCACGACACCCTTTATTGTCTGGGCGACATCGTACACAACAACGAGGAAGTGAAACGGCTCACAGGCCTCGGCCTGCGTGTCATCAGCTTCGATCAATTCCAACAATTGCGCGATACCACCGTGCTCATCCGCGCGCACGGCGAGCCTCCCCTCACCTACCGGACTGCCAAGGAGAATAACATCAAACTCATCGACGCCACCTGCCCCGTGGTGTTGAAACTGCAACAGCGCATCGCCGATTTTCACCGCAATCCTGAAAACGAGGGCAAACAGGTTCTCATTTTCGGCAAGCAGGGCCACGCCGAAGTGGTGGGGCTCATGGGCCAGACCGACAATCTAGGCATCGTTATTTCCTCTTTTGACGAAATTGACAAAATCGACTACAACCGGCCGGCCATGCTCTACTCGCAGACAACACAAGGCCTTGAACAATACTACGAACTTATCCGCCGTATCCAGGAGCGCTACGAGTCCGCCGGCAACGGCAAGCTTTTTCAATACGCCGACACCATCTGCCGCAAGGTGGCCAACCGCGCCGAAGAGATTGCTGAGTTCGCCAAACAGCACAACGCCATCCTGTTCGTTTCCGGAGAAAAAAGCTCCAATGGTCTTCATCTCTTCGGCATCTGCCAGAAAAACAACCCGAACAGTTTCATGGTCGCTCATCCTGGTCAAATATGCGACCTCAACTTGAAAGGATACGATACCATCGGCATCTGCGGGGCCACTTCCACTCCCATGTGGCTGATGGAAGATTGCAAAAATTTGATTATTAACACATAACATCCCAATATGAAAAGAGCCATTATCAGCGTAAGCGACAAAACCGGCATCATTCCATTCGCCGCCGGACTTATAGAAGCAGGTTATGAAATCATCTCCACGGGTGGCACCAAGAAAGCCTTGGACGCCGCAGGACTGAAGACCATCGGCATCAGCGAGGTCACCGGATTCCCGGAAATCATGGACGGGCGTGTGAAGACGCTCCATCCCAAGGTTCACGGCGGGCTGCTGGCCATCCGTGACAACGAAAAACACCAACAGGAGATGAGCGAAAACGGCATTGAGCCCATCGACATGATCGTAGTGAACCTCTACCCCTTCAAGCAGACCATCGAGAAGCCCGGTGTCACATACGAAGATGCGATTGAGAACATCGACATTGGCGGGCCCACTATGCTCCGGAGCGCGGCCAAGAACCACAAGTTTGTGACTGTGGTCGTGGACGCCGCTGATTATGATACTGTCTTGGCAGAAGTCAAGCAGAACGGTGACACCACTTTCGAAACGCGCCGCCGGCTGGCCGCCAAGGTATTCCGCCACACCGCCTCCTACGACACCTACATCTCCCGCTACCTGACCGAACAGGCTGGCGAGCAAGAGCCCGAGAGCATGACCATGACCTTCACGCGCAAGCAGAGCCTGCGCTACGGCGAAAACCCGCACCAGAGTGCCACTTTCTACGCTGGCAAGAAACAGGGCTACTCCATTGCCTGGGCCGAGCAACTGCATGGCAAAGAGTTATCCTACAACAACATACAAGACGCTGATGCTACCTTGCAAATTCTGAAAGAGTTCCAAGAGCCCGCCATGGTGGCCGTGAAGCACAAAAACCCCTGTGGCGTGGGCCTGGGTGCCAACGCACTCGAAGCTTGGCAGCGGGCCTACGAAGCCGATCCTGTCTCCATCTTCGGCGGCATTGTGGCCTCCAACCGCGAGATCGACTTGGCCACAGCAGAAGCCATGAAACCCGTGTTCCTGGAAATCATCCTCGCCCCGAGCTTCACGAAAGAGGCCTTCGAGCATCTTGCCACCAAGAAGAACATCCGCCTGATGACCTTCGACCCGAGTATGGAGAACGGCGACGACAAGATGTTCATCAGCGTGCGCGGCGGTATGCTGGAGCAGACTATCGACAACAAGTCCACCGAAGACTACGAGCTGAACGTGGTAACCGAGAAAAAGCCTACGGATGCAGAGCTTCAGGACCTGTTCTTGGCGATGAAGATATGCAAGCACGTGCGTTCCAACGCCATCACGGTGGCCAAGGACGGCAAGATTGTGGGCATTGGCGCGGGACAGATGAACCGCGTGGGCGCTGCCCATATCGCGTTCGAGGAAGCCAAGGAAAAGGGCGTGACCGCAGGGCTCTGTCTCGCCTCCGACGCATTCTTCCCCTTTGACGATGTGGTGAAGATGGCCGCCCAATACGGCGTAACCGCCATCATCCAACCCGGCGGCTCCGTGCGCGACGAAGACTCCATCAAGGCCTGCAACGAGCTGGGCATCGCCATGGTGTTCACGGGCGTGCGTCATTTCAAACACTAATCGACATGGCAAACATCAACCCCACCATCGAACCTTCCTGGAAGCGCGTGCTCTGGGACCAGTTCCAGGCACCCTATTTCAGCGCGCTAAAGGATTTCTTAGTGGAAGAAAAAAAGCATTACCGCGTGTTTCCGCCCGGCAACTGCATTTTCAACGCCTTCGACAGCACGCCGTTTGACGACGTGAAAGTGGTCATCATCGGGCAGGACCCGTATCATGAGTACGGGCAGGCGCACGGATTATGTTTCTCGGTGCAGGACGGTGTTCCTTTCCCGAAGTCGCTGATCAACATCTTCAAGGAGCTGAGCGACGATGTGGGGTTTGTCACGCCGCGCAGCGGAAACTTGCAGAAGTGGACGAAGCAGGGCGTGTTGCTGTTGAACGCGACGCTCACCGTGCGCGAGCACGCGGCGGGCTCGCACCAGGGCCACGGCTGGGAGCAGTTCACCGACTGCGCCATCCAGCGACTGTCAGAGCAGAAAGAGGGCTTAGTGTTTCTGTTGTGGGGCAACTTCGCCATCAACAAACGCGCGCTGATCGACCAAAGCAAGCATCATGTGCTCACCGCCGCGCACCCCTCCCCGCTCTCCGCGCACCGGGGCTTCTTCGGCTGCAAGCATTTTTCCAAAGCAAATGAACTGCTACGGCAAATGGGGAAGGCGCCGATTGAGTGGCAGTTGTAATAGGTAGAGACGCGCCATGGCGCGTCTCTACGGAATCTATTTCTTATACTTGCACCCCGCGCACGAATCACCCCCGCACCCCGGACAGCCATCGCAACCGCACAGATTGTCGTGGCGGCGACGGATGCGTCTCACAATCATCATCATCGCATATAAAACGGCGGCGGACACGATTACCAATACGATTATTTTCTGTGCCATAATCACTTGCATTCTCCCGAACATTCCGAATCGGGCGTCTCAAACTCCAAGGTGGCATGGGTAATGCCCATCTCGGCCAGCTTGCCTTTCAATTCCCCTTTCAAATGCTCCATTTCCGACAGGTTGTCCACCACAACATGAGCAGTCATGGCATTCTCCGTAGTGCTGAGCGCCCAGATGTGCAGATGATGCACCTCGCGCACACCCTCATGCCCCATCATAGCCTCTTTCACATGGTCGAAGTCCAGCTGGGCGGGCACACCATCCAACGCCAAACGTACGCTGTCGTGCAACAATTCCCAGGAGGCCACGATAATCACGACGGCCACCACCAATCCAATTAGCGGGTCGATGATATACCAGCCCGTGAAATAGATGACAATGCCGGAGATGACCACACCGACTGAAACCAGCGTATCCGCCAGCATGTGCAGGTACGCGCCCTTGACGTTCAAATCCTTCTTCTGATCCTTCATAAACAGCCAAGCAGTAAAACCATTGATTACCACACCGATAGCCGCCACGATGGAGATTACTTGTCCCTGAACTTCCTGCGGAGTAATCAGCTTGCGCACACTCTCCACGATAATGAAGATGACTGCCACGCCCAAGATCAATGCGTTCAGTAGGGAAATCAGAATCGTGCTTTTCTTGTAACCATACGTATATTTTCGGTTGGCCAGCGAGCCCGACAATTTGAATGCAATGAGAGCCAGAACAAGACTGACCACGTCACTGAGATTATGGCCCGCATCGGAAAGCAAACCCAACGAATGATAGCAAAGCCCGAAGATGGCCTCCGCCAGCACGTATGCGATGTTCAATGCGATGCCAATGACAAACGCGCGGTTCAACGTGGTGATGACGTGGCTGTGGTCGTGACCATGACTATGACTATGACCATGACTATGACTATGACCATGACTATGACTATGACTATGGCTATGAACTAGTTCATCGTCATAGTTCATCGTCATAGTTCTCTCGTCCGAATGATGTTCCGTTGACATATCTCTTTAATTTTTTAAATCAACATTCCAATCTGATAAACCAAAAATGCCATAATCCAGGCTACGAGCGTGTTGAACAGCACGGTGAACGTGGCCCACTTCCATCCAGCCTCCTTATAAACAGCTGTAACGGCCGCCACGCAAGGCACATAGAGCAGGATGAAAATCATAAAGGCGTATGCCACCAACGGGGTAAAGACCTTCTGCCCTTTCAGTGCTCCGGAGGTCCACGTCTGCGCCTGTATGCTGGCCTGCAGCGCGGAGGAGTGCTCGTCGGCATCCGTGTCCGCGTGATAGAGCACACCCATGGAGGAGACTACGATCTCCTTGGCGGCCAGACCCGTGAGTAGCGATACGCCCATTTTCCAGTCAAAGCCCAGCGGCTTGAACACCGGCGCAATTGCCTGCCCAACCCGGCCAATATAGGAATTCTCGGTTTGCACCACGGAGCGGTCAAACTCCAACTGCTTGATTTGTTCGGCTTTCACAGTCTCATCCATCTCTGTATCTGCCGAAATCTGCTCAATTTGTGCCGTATAACGGTCTATTTGCGGACTATGCTGCGGGAAATATTCCAGCGCCCAAATGATGATGGTGGCTACCAAAATCACCGTGCCCATCTTCTTAAGGTACTGCACACTCTTGTCCCACATGTGTACCACGGCGTTTCGGAACGTGGGCAGTCGGTACGGCGGCAGTTCCATCACAAACTGGTCGGAATTGTCCTTGAAAGCAATCTTTTTCATCAGCAATGAGGTAAGGATAGCGAAAAGGATGCCGATCAGATAGATACTGGTAAGCACCAAGCCCTTGTACACGCCCGTGACGAGCATACCGTGAGTGGTTGTGAAAACAGCGGAAATCAGCAGCAGATACACGGGCAACCGCGCTGAGCAGGACATAAACGGTACCGTGATGATGGTAAGGATTCTGTCTTTCTTGTTTTCCAACGTCCGCGTAGCCATGATGGCCGGCACGCTGCAACCGAATCCGATGATGTAAGGAATAAACGACTTTCCGTGCAAGCCCATCTTGTGCATCAACTTGTCCATGAGAAACGCCGCGCGGGCCATGTAACCGGTATCTTCCAATATGGAAATGAAGAAGAAGAGTATCAAGATGTTCGGCAGGAAGGAACAGACGCCGCCCACACCCGCGATGATACCATCCACAATCAAGTCCTTGAGCATGCCGTCAGGCATCAAGCGCGACACAAGGCCGCCCAGCCACCCGAAAAACATCTCCAGCCATTCCTGCGGATAGGCACCTAAGATGAACGTCATCAGGAACATGAAGAACAGGAAGAAAATCAGGATGGGGAATCCCAACCATTTGTGGGTCAAAAAGTTGTCAACAGTGTAAGCTTTTTGCTTGCTACGATCTTTGCCAACTGTATATGTCTCTGCCAAAGCGCCCCGCACGAAGCCGTATTTGGCGCCGGAAATCACGGTAGCCGCATCTTCGCGGTAGCTCTTCTCCAACAGAGCACGCTGCTCAACAGCCTCCTTTTTCAGCTCCTCAAACTCAACATGCTGCTCCACCGCCTTCAGCGTAGTCTGGTCATTCTCCAGCAACTTGATGGCAATATAACGGGCTGGATATTCGCTGTCAATCACCGCATCTTTCTTGATGATTCCCTTCAGAATCTCGATACTCTTCTCAATATCAGCGCCATAGTTGATGTGGATGTGCTTGGTATTCTGTTCCATATTCTCATAGACATCCACAATGTTTTTCATCACATCCTGAATGCCAGCACCTTTTGATGATACTGTAGGAACAATGGGGCAGCCCAGTAACCGGCTCAGCATCTCCACATCCAATTTGTCGTGATTACGCTCCAGTTCATCAAACATATTGAGCGCCATCACCATCGGCAAGTTCATATCGATGAGTTGGGTGGTAAGAAAGAGATTGCGTTCCAGATTGGAGGCATCCACGATGTTGAGCACCACATCAGGATGGTGATCAAACACGTACTCGCGCACATAGAGTTCCTCAGGCGTGTATTCGGTAAGGGAGTAGGTGCCAGGCAGGTCGGCGATTTGGATGGTGTAATCCTTGTATTTGAAGATTCCTATTTTTGAATCGACCGTCACACCGCTGTAATTGCCCACCTTCTCGCGCATGCCCGTGGCATGGTTGAAAAAGGAGGTCTTGCCGCAGTTGGGATTGCCGACCAATGCCACGGAGATGGTCTTGCCGCGCTCTCCCAAAATACGGGTTGTCTCTTCCGTGATGGTGCCGTTGAAACTGTAGCTCTCTGCAGTCTCATCGGTCAAGGAAACCACCTCAATATGTTGAGCTTCAATGCGTCGCAAGGAGACATGGCTTTGCATGATCTCGTACTCAATGGGGTCGTGCAGCGGGGCGTTCTTGATGACACGCACCTTCTCGCCACGCACGAAGCCCAGTTCCATCAGTCGGTGGCGAAAGCCGCCGTGTCCGCTTAACTTCACAATCACACATTGCGAACCGGTCGGCATGTCAACGAGTCTAAGAGTTTGATTATCCATGTTATATCTTTAAAGATTCATTCTATACTGCAATTCGCAAAAATGCATGAATAATCCTAATCCCCTTATCCCCAAAAATGATGATTTAGGGCTTAAATTCTACCAAAAAAATAATAATTCTTCTTAAGAGGTTATTTGCGATTCTTATTGAAATCGTCAATAGCCTCTTGCAACATCTCCTCAAACAAGTCTATGGAGTGGTTGATGTTATATTTCTTCGCAGATTCTGAGTATTTCTTCTCCATTTTCGCTTTCTCCTCAGGATTGTCCAGCCAGTAGTCGATGGCTCGAGCCAGATCCTTGGGGTCTCCGGCTTTGAAGAGGCTGCGCCCGTCAAGGGCGAACTGCCTTGTGGCAGAGAAATCGCTGTTGGCAATGACGGGCACCAGACCGGTGGCGAAAGCCTCGATGCAGGAAATGGCCTCTGACTCCATGTCCGATGCGTGCACGTAAAGGTCACATTGGCCGAGCATTTTTTTCAAATCCTCCTTGGGCATGTAAGTGAAAACGGGTGGATTCTTCAATTTACGGCCCAAACGATAATATTGCTTGTATTTCGGCCCCTTTCCAGCAAAAATCAATTGGATTCGGTCGCCATATTTGGAATATTGGAGAGCATTGATGATGATGTCCTGACGTTTCTCTGCGGAAAGCCGCCCCACCATGGCAATCAGGATTTTGCCCTCATATTCAGGCTTTTTTGGCACCTTGTACCAGGTAAAGTCCGATTGGATGCCATTGGAGATGGCATGGACTTTAGCCTTGTAACCGCGGCTCTCAATCTCCTCAGCCATAAACTTTGAAGGCGCATGAATATGCCCAAAACGGTCATACACGGCTTTCCTGAGAATCTTGAATATCATATTGTTAATCCATTCCGCTTTCCCGACACCGAACTGGGAAGAAATGTTCTGGGGTTGGACATGGAAGGCGGCAGTGGCCGGCTTGCCGAGAAGGTCGGCGATTTTCTTGGTCCTGGTTTCCAAAAAGAATGGGAAGAAACAGTGGACAACATCTGCCCACCCCACCGCTTCGCGAATGACTTTATTGTCACATTTCGCATATTTGAACCCCTGCTTGTGAATCATCCCGTTGAAGATGAAAAAGTTCAACTCAGGCAAGCCGTAAATCCCTTCTCTGGGCTCGCTTGTGGTCATAATGCGCACCTCATGACCGCGCTTGCGCAACTCCTCAGCAAACCGTTGCGCCGAAATGCTGGTACCGTTATTAGTGGTAAAATATACGTCAATAACAAATAAAATTTTCATAATCTCCTTTCATTATAATTTTCGACTACAAAATTAACATTTTTTAGTAAATGTAATTTATTGATATTCAATATTGTTTACGTGTTAATAGATAAAATTTCTTAGTGTTTTCGGAGTTTTTTGGCATTTTGAGGCCCTTGGAGTTCCGGGGCTTCTTATTACCCCAACAACAATTTTCCAGTATTTTAGCTGTTATATTTTTACTATATTTGCGGGCGGAATTTACTTGGAGTAGTTTCACCTGTTATATTCTGGCATTAAATCCTAAACTTAAATTTCTTGAAATGATAAAAAAAACAATTCTTAGTTTGCTCCTTTTCTCAGGCATACTCCTCTGCTCGGCACAGGTGAATGTGGAAGTGCAACTTATCAGTTCCGGCACTCAATCCTTTTCCATCAGCGAAGCTGGCAAGATTTATTTTGACAACGGGTATCTCATGGTGGACGACGGTAACGACGCTCCTTTCTCTTTCCCGCTTTCGGACATCCGGAAAGTGCTGTTCTCCGGAACCACATCCATAGAAACCATTGAAAGTGATCATATCCGTATATATCCTAATCCTGCAACAACCTTTCTGCGTATCAGTAACGACCGAAACAGTGACAGCCGTTATCAGATTTTCTCCATAGACGGACGACTGCTCATGTCGGGTGTCTGCAAGCAAGAAGAGACAATCAATATCAGCCGGCTTCCAAAAGGCCTGTATCTCATCAAAGTGGATGGTAAAACGTTTAAAATCAGCAAATCATGAAAAGAGTTTTTTCCGCCATCCTGTTTTTGACATTCGTCATATCCCTGCCTGCGCAGGAGATTCTGCATCTATACAATGGCAACAGCGTCATCTTTGAAAAATCCGTTTCCGAGATCGACAGCATCCATTTTCAAGGCAGCCAATCCATTTTCAACTTCGGCAACAACAATCTTACCTTTCCAGTGAGTATAGTGGATAGCATCACCTTCAGCAACGAAAGCCTGCTGGGCGATGACATCTACATTACTTGGAACGGGAACAGCGTCAACATCATCAACCCTCTTGCCAACAATGGTGTGAATATTACTAATGATGGGGCAAAGGTTACGGTGACTGTAACCTCAACTATTCAGGATATCATCTATCACCTGTCGGGAAACTCGCCAGACGGTTATCTGTACATGACCCCTAACAAGCGTTTCACACTTTCCATGGAAGGGCTTTCGCTCACCAATAGCGAAGGTCCGGCCATTGACGTGCTGGTAGATAAGAAAACCAACATCATACTGGCTGACGGCTCCCAGAATTTCCTGAATGATGGGGCCAACAATGCCAAAAAGGCAGCTTTGCAAAGCAAGAGCGAGCTGATTTTCTACGGCAACGGGACGCTGACCGTGAACGGCTACAAGCGCAACGGCATCCACAGCGACGATTATGTGCAGATTAACAGCGGCAACATCGTGGTAACCTCTGCCGTGGCCGATGGCATCCACTGCGACTATTTTGTGATGAACGGCGGCTCCGCAAACATCACCGCTTCCGGCGACGGCATCGATGGAGACACCGGTTTCATTGAAGTGAACGATGGTACTATCACCATAAGCATCCCCGATGATGACAAGAAGGGCATGAAGTGCGACAGCACCATCACCATCAATGGCGGCCATATCACCATCAACAATAGTGGCGACCAGAGCAAGGGACTGAAGAGCGGTTTGAGCACCTACATCAACGGCGGCGAGCTGACCATCAACGCCACAGGCACGTACGTCAGTGAGACCACGACCACTGGAGTAGATCTCTCCTATTGCACCGGCATCAAGACAGGAAAAAGCTGTTTTGTCACGAATGGCACAATCACGATTACGTGTCCGGCTTCCAATGCAGGCAGCAAGGCCATCAGCTGCAACAGCAATATTGTCATCTCGGGAGGCACACTCAACTTGACCTCTTTGGGTTCCTGCGCCAAGTATCTGGTCAGTGGCTCCACATACGACAGCTACGCTTCGGCCTGTCTGAAAGCCAACGGCAACATCACGATTTCAGGCGGCATCATCACTGCCACAGCCGCGGGGCGCAGCATCAGCTGTGACGGCAACTACACTCAGACGGGCGGCCGTGTCAACGCTTCCACCAACGCGATTGGCTTCACCGTCATGGGCACGGGTACCTCCTGCACCGACGGCTTCGCGTCAGCCTGCTTGAAGGCTGATGGCGACATCGTGTTCACCGCAGGCAAGTTCAGCGGTGCCAGCACAGGCAAAGGCGGGCGCGGCATCGTGGCCGACGGCACGCTGACGTTTGGTGCTACCGGAGCAAACGACAGTCTGCTCGTGGTCTATGTCACCACCAGCGGCGCGCCTGTGAACGCATCCTCCGGCGGCGGGGGCGGATGGCCGGGCGGAAGCAGTTCCGACTACTGGAAAGGTTTGCCCAAAGGGTTTAAGATTGAAGGCAACATCACCATCAACAGCGGACACCTGCAGAGTTTCTGTTCTCAGACCTCCGGAGACCCCACTGGCGAAGCTATCGAAAGCAAGGATTCACTCTTCATCAACGGCGGTTATGTGGAGGCCAACGCGTACGATGATGCCATCAACGCAGCCTCTTACATCGGCATCAACGGCGGCCACGTGTGGGCCTACTCGCGCGGCAACGATGCCGTTGACTGTAACGGCACCACCCTCCGTTTCAACGGCGGCGTTATCATTGCCCGCGGCAGCGAATGCGCCATTGATGATAACAGCGACCACGGCGGGAAACTATATATCAGCAATGCCACCCTGATCGCCCTTGGCGGCAACATGGGTAGCATAGAGGGCACCCCTACCCTCACAGGGCAAAAGTACTTGACCCTCGGCAGTTCTGGCGGAGGCGGCGGATGGCCCGGTCCTGGTGGTGGCGGAGGCAGCAGCAGCACCGCACAAACCCTAGCACAGAACGGTATTTGCGTCAAAAACAGCAGCGGCGCAGAAGTTGTCACCTACAAGATGCCCACCGTCAACAATGGCAACAGCGGATTTGAAGATGCAGGCGCCAAAGGAGTGTCGGGACTCTTCATCACAACCCCTTCCATCCAAAGCGGAACATATACCTACTACACCTCCCCTACCATCAGCGGAGGCTCTAACTGGCATGGATACTACACCGGTGCCACAGTGACCACTTCAGGCAACGGAACCTCCACCACAGCACATTAAACTGAAAACACCAGACTATGTACAACAGCCAATCTCGACAGAAACAAAAAAACAACGGACAGGACACCAAACTTTCCAGTTGGATAACCCCATTCTGGATTGCATACGTCTCACTTCTGGGCTTCCTGATACTACTTTTCATTCTCATATCCCTGGGATGGATTGGATATATGCCCTCTTTCACCGAACTGGAAAACCCCTCGGCCAATCTGGCCACCGAGGTCATCTCCGAGGACGGCGAACTTTTGGGCACCTACTATCTGGAAAACCGGTCCAACTGCAAATACAGTGACCTGTCACAGCCACTGAAAGACGCATTGATTGCCACGGAGGACTCCCGTTTCTACAAACATTCGGGAGTCGATGGTCGCGCCCTGCTGCGCGTGGCGGGCGGTGTGCTCACCTTCCACCACAAGGGCGGCGGCAGCACCATCACCCAGCAGTTGGCCAAGAACCTGTTCCCGCGTGGACAGAAGATGAACAAGGTAAAGCTCGTGTTTATCAAATTCAAGGAATGGGTGGTCGCCACCAAACTGGAACGCAAATACTCCAAGGACGAGATATTGGCCATGTATTTCAACACGGTGGATTTCGGCAACCAGGCAGTGGGTATCAAGTCTGCGGCACGCACTTACTTCGACAAGAGTCCGGCAGAAATCAACACTGAGGAGGCTGCGCTGTTGGTGGGTATGCTCAAGGCGCCTTCCAAATACAGTCCACGACGCCACTACCAGGCCGCCATCGGACGCCGTAACGTGGTATTGGGACAAATGAAAAAATACGGGTATTTGACCGAAGCGCAATTCGACTCCATCAAAGAGTTGCCCATCGACATGACCAACTTCAAATCGCAGGCACACTATGCCGGCAAGGCCACCTACTTCAGAGAGTATCTGCGACAGGTGCTCAAAGAGTGGTGTGCCAACAACCCTAAGAAAGATGGCTCGCACTATGATTTGTATTGTGACGGTCTCAAGATATACACCACTATCGACTCCCGTATGCAGCAGCATGCAGAAGAGGCGGTCAAGGAGCACGTGTGCGACTATCTGCAACCCATGTTTTTCCAGCATTTCAAGGGTGTGAAAAACGCACCTTTCGTCAACCTGTCGGCAGAGCAAACCAACCGTATTTTGTGGAATGCAGCTAAGCTGTCCGAGCGATACGACCGTGCCAAGGATGCGGGGTTGAGCGACGAGCAAATCAAAGCCCAGTTCAACAAGAAGGTTCCCATGACGGTATTTTCCTACAAAGGGATGAAGGACACGGTGATGACGCCCTTTGACTCCATCCGCTATTACAAATCATTCTTACAGTGCGGGCTAATGTGTGTGGAGGCCAAATCGGGACACGTGAAAGCCTACGTGGGCGGCACCAACTACGAGTATTTCCAATTCGACCATGTGAAATTATCCAAACGGCAAGTGGGATCCACTTTCAAGCCGTACGTATATACAGTGGCCATGCAGAGCGGCGAATTCGACCCGTGCACCATGGTCCCCAATGTACCGGTAACGATAGATGTTCCAGGAGGATCCTGGACGCCGCGCAACTCAGGCGCACACCGCGAAGGCGAGATGATGCCCTTGCGCGAGGCTTTGGCCTTCTCGCTCAACCAGGTATCCGCTTATTTGATGAAACGCTACGGGCCAGAAGCTGTCATTTCCCTGGTGCGCAACATGGGCATGACCTCCGAGATTCCGGCTGTGCCTGCCATCTGCCTCGGCGCATGCGAACTCACGCTGTACGAGCAGGTGGGCGCCATCAACTGCTTCCCCAACCAAGGCGTTTACGTGGAGCCCATCTTCATCACCCGTATCTGCGACAAGGACGGGAACGTCATCTACAACAAGTTACCCAAAACCAACGAGGCCATTGACCAAGTCACAGCGTTCAAGACCGTGCGTCTGATGCAAGGTGTGGTGGATTACGGTACGGGCGGAAGACTCCGCAGCCAATACAAGCTGGACTTCCCCGTGGCTGGCAAAACGGGCACTACAGACAACCAGTCGGATGGATGGTTTGTGGGTTACACGCCATTGCTCACCTGCGGGGTGTGGGTGGGCTGCGAGGACCGCTCAGCGCACTTCCGCAGCACCGCACTGGGGCAGGGCGCGCGCACGGCCATGCCCGTGTTCGGCCTATTCATGAAGAAAGTGTATAGCGACCCGAATCTGCCTTATTACGCTATCGTCAATTCACCTACCAAGTCCTCCCAAACCGGCTACTATTTCACCATACCCTCCGCATACACCGGTGACGAATCGGGGTGCAACGAGAGCACGAGCACGACACCTCACAACAAGTTGGATTTTGATTAGCTTCTATCCTCGGCGGCAAATGTGCTTGAAGTCACAATAACCGCAATGGGACTCATCGTCAGTTTGCTGAAAAGTTTTTTTCTCATCCAGAATTTCCAGCAACAGCGTCTGTAATGAGGATTGGAAGGATATGAGGACATCCTCTGAAATGCTTTCCTCAAAACCGTTGCCAGCCTCTATCTTGGCCGGATACCAATAATCGGGATATTCACCCTGCTTGTTGGCCTCTTTAATGCACATAATTCCGCATTGCATTCGCGAGGCACGGCCTACGTCTTTAAAATCTTCATCTCTCGTCCGTTTCAACAACAGAGCATAAAACAGAAGTTGCAACATTTGCTTGTAGCGGACATCCTCCACCACTACATTCATGTTCGCTGCATTCACATTCAGGAATTTATCATCCACCTTGCCCGTTTTGTAATCCACAATCACCGGACAGGTCTCTTTATCGTTGTGAAACATCTGAAGACGGTCTATAACGCCATACAAGTTGACATTAAGATCTTTGTCAACCGGAAGATCGCAACTCACCTTTATCTCGGTACCAATCATCTCCACATTGCCACCTTTGAATTCGTCCACTGCTTTTTGCAGATAACTGCACACATCATTTTTCACCATCCGCGTGGCCAGATATGTCCGGCCATGCGTGAGATCGTACATGCTCAAATGCAAATCTTCACAATTCAGCATCTCATGAGCAATTCTTTCCTCGGCATGAGCCTGGAAATCGTCAATAATCTGCTTATAATCTGCTGGCTTCGCTTTGATTTCATTAAATACAGACTCCAGTATAGCATGAACCACCGTGCCGATGATGTTGCTCTCGATTCTTTCCTGAAACGTCTGTCGAGGCTCTATACCACAGAGGTTTCTATAATAAAATTGTAGAGGACAATTGATGTAACGGGTCAGGGCTGTAGCCGAAAACCTCATTTTTTTCAACTTTTCCAATATCTCCGTGCTTTTCACCACCTCAATCGTCTCCGGTACCGATGCCTTGAACTGGAAACTCACCTGAGGATACTCCAACTGGATATTATCCAAATGACGTTCTTTCTTCAGGAACTCCAGCTGTGTGATAAAACGACTCTTCTCCATCAGAGAGGTGTCGGAGTTGTTGTTATATACCAAGACAATATCTTCGGCCCGTTGCAACAGTCGGAAGAAATGATAGGCATACACTTGATCCTTGTACAGATAATTCGGCAATGAGTCATTGTCGTAACGTATCTCAAACGGAAGCAAAGTGTTGTAGCTGATTCCTGCCGGCAGCACCCCTTCGTTCACAGAGAGCATGATAATGTGCTTGAAATCCAGTGTACGCGTCTCTAGCAAACCCATCACTTGCAGTCCCTTCAGCGGGTCGCCTTTGATGGGCAAAGAGAGTGTATCCGTCTGCAAGCCTATGGCATATTTCACTGTTGACAATGCATACGATGGATCCTGATGGATGTTTTCCAGAGCTGCATCTGCCGTTTGCAGAGCCTCAAGAAGCATGGACAAAAGTGCATATCCTTGACTGTCGCTGGCAATGTGCCCCAACATCTGCTCCACAAACGCGATCAACGCCGGCAGTAGGGTTTTGGTGTCTGTTGTAAAATCAGGAAGATACCCTCCTGGAAGGTCTGCTCGGAAATAGAGTGCACGCTGGTTGCTCTCCATCTCAGTCATTTTCTCCTTATACAAAGCCTCATCAGGAAACAGGCACTGGCGGACGAGTGGGTTGCGAAGCAGTGCCACCACATCCCGATGATGGAAGCGCATCTCCCCGCCAAGGCTGTACCGCAACGCAGATTGGTAGAGTTCCAGCAGTGTGTTCAGCAGAGTGTAAGCCGGTGTCGCCTTGAACGGATAACCCATCGTGACGTTCACACCTTCCATGCCATACGCCGACAGAAACGGCAACAGCAGTTGCTCATCAGCCAGCACCACCGCTGTGTTGTCCAGATTGCCCTCCTCTTCCTGAATACGATTAATCTGATCAAGAGCATAATAGATTTGGTTCATCTCTTTGGAAATCCCCACAATCTGAATGCGTTTCTGGATCTCCTCATAATGATGGTTGACGTATTGCAGGCTTTCCTTGGACAGATTCAACCCTGAACATATTTTTCGCAAGAAATAGGCTGTGGTAAAACGGTCTTCCTGATTGAAATCGCAATAGAACGGATCTGTGTCAAAGTAGAAACTTACCTGAAAATGCTCTTTCAGATAACTTATCACGGCCAATTCCGACGGTGTGAACACATGAAAACCGGCAAAGACGAGATGCTTGAAATGCAATTTATGGGCATACACCCCGATATTTTCTGCACAATCCCTGTATTTGAGGCCTCCGTAGGCTTTCCCGTCCTGTCGCAACTGTTGACGAAAAAGGGTATATAGTTCAGCAAGTCGCGCATAGAAGCTCATTTTCTCCTGCAAACCGCTTTTGTCTTCCGCGTTGGCCATGGCTATGGTAAACTCCTTGTCGAACGCCAGTGCTCTGAAGACATACTCCCCGTCTTGCAACTGCATATCAATCTCATCAATATCAGAAAGATAAGCTGGAGCCCAAGTCAGCATTTCATCAAACGACATCTCCATGGGCGGGTCCATCAATCGGATGGCTTTGCGGAGCCGCACCAGCAGGTTCAGCTTGTCAAGGGTCTGCAACGGGGAGAGCATATCGATAAAATGCTCAATGGAATAGATGACAGGAAGAAACGCGGGCAGTCGCAGATTGTCCGAAATGTGACTGACCAGCATTCGGCGGGCACGCTCGTTGGGCAGCACAACTACCGTTTCCTGCAAGGGCATGCCGGAAGTTACGATGCTTTTAGATAGGTCGGATAGAAAGGACATTGGAGAAAGGGGGGCAAAGGGTACAAGGGGTGAATGAGGTACAAGAGGTGAAAGGGGGAGCAAGGAGTAAAGGAGGAGATGAATGATTCCCCTTCTAAAATAGAAGGGGTGACCGTAGGCCGGGGTAGTAATATGAAGAGGTGAATGGGGTACAGGGGGTGAAAGAGGTAAAGGAGGAAGTAGAGTTAGTCCAGTTTGAGCACGGCAAGGAATGCCGATTGCGGGACCTCCACGTTGCCAATTTGGCGCATACGCTTCTTGCCTCGTTTTTGCTTCTCCAACAATTTGCGTTTTCGGGTGATATCGCCGCCGTAGCACTTGGCGGTCACATCCTTGCGCACAGCCTTCACCGTCTCGCGGGCAATGATTTTGGAGCCGATGGCCGCCTGTATGGCAATTTCGAATTGCTGGCGCGGAATCAGCTCTTTCAGTTTCTCACAGATACGGCGACCGAAGGCATAGGCATTGTCGGAGTGAATCAGCGCCGAAAGGGCATCCACCGAATCACCGTTCAGCAAGATATCCAATTTGACCAAACTGGCGGGTTTGAAACCGGTGATATGATAATCGAAAGAGGCGTATCCTTTGGAAATACTCTTCAGTTTGTCGTAGAAGTCGAACACAATTTCGCCCAACGGCATGTCAAAAGTAAGCTCAATGCGATTGGCTGCCACATACATTTGGTTCACCAACGAGCCGCGCTTGTCAATACAGAGTTTCATGATAGCGCCGATATAGTCGTCCTTGGAGATAATCTGGGCGCGGATATAAGGCTCCTCCACGTGGTCAATCTCCGTTGGGGCGGGCATTCCGGACGGGTTATAAACATCGAGCCACTGTTTCTTGGTGGTCATCACCTTATAGGAAACGTTGGGCACGGTGGCAATCACATCCTGGTCAAATTCGCGGTCGAGACGTTCCTCGACAATTTCCATGTGGAGCAGTCCGAGGAAGCCGCAACGGAAGCCAAAGCCGAGGGCGGCTGACGACTCGGGTTCAAAGGTGAGGGAAGCGTCATTGAGTTTCAGTTTCTCCAAAGAGGCTCGAAGTTCCTCATACTGGTCGGCCTCCGTAGGATAAATGCCGGCAAAAAGCATGGGTTTCACCTCCTGGAATCCCTCAATGGCCGTCTCACAAGGACGAGCCACGTGGGTGATAGTATCGCCCACTTTCACTTCCGAGGAGGTCTTGATACCGGTAATGAGATAACCCACATCACCTGCGGACAATGTATCCTTAGGCACGCGGTCCATTTTGAGGATGCCGATCTCGTCCGCATCGTACTCACGTTTGGTGGAGACAAACTTCACCAACTCATGGGTTTTGATGGTGCCGTTGAAGATACGGAAATAGGCGATGATGCCACGGAAGGAGTTGAACACGGAGTCAAAAATGAGGGCTTGCAGCGGGGCCTCGGGATCGCCTTCCGGAGCAGGAATCCGTTCAATGATGGCCTGCAGAATCTCTTCCACTCCTTGACCAGTCTTGCCGGAAGCCTCGATGATATCGGACTCGTCGCAGCCGATGAGATCGACAATTTGGTCCTTGACCTCCAACGGCATAGCAGCCGGCATATCCATCTTGTTGAGGACTGGAATAATCTCCAAATTGTTGTCAATGGCCTGATAGAGGTTGGAGATGGTCTGCGCCTGCACGCCTTGGGTGGCATCCACAAGTAACAGCGCCCCCTCACAGGCAGCAATGGAGCGGGAAACCTCGTAGGAAAAGTCCACGTGGCCCGGCGTGTCAATCAGGTTCAGGATATATTTTTCGCCCTGATACTGGTACTCCATCTGGATGGCGTGGCTCTTGATGGTGATGCCGCGCTCGCGTTCCAGGTCCATATCGTCCAGCACCTGGTTTTGGAACTCGCGTTCGTTGACCGTCTTGGTAAACTGCAATAGGCGATCTGCCAACGTGCTCTTACCATGGTCTATATGTGCGATAATGCAGAAATTACGAATGTTTTTCATGGCGGCAAAGATACAAAAAATGCAGGACATCCCGTTGCCGAGCCTGCATCATCTGACATGCTGAAACAAAAATTCCGGCACTATTTGTCTAAAAATGAAAAGATGGATTTTTCGAAGTTTTCGCGAGCGTATTCCCGCGTCACTGCGATTTTCTTCTTGTCCAAACTCGGGAAATCATACATGGCATCGGTCATGATTTTCTCCACGATGGCACGCAGGCCACGGGCACCGAGTTTCAATTCCACAGCCTTCTCCACAATGTAATCCAACGCATCCTCCTCGAACGAGAGCGCGATACCATCCATCTTGAACAGTTTCACATACTGTTTCACCAGCGCATTCTTCGGATCGGTGAGAATCTGCTTCAGCGCTTTCGCGTCCAACGGATTCAGGGATGTGATAACAGGGAAACGGCCACACAGCTCCGGAATCAGGCCAAATTGTTTGATGTCCTGCGCGGAAACGTATTGCAGCATGTTGTCCTTGTCTATATTGCGGTTTTTCTTGTTGTAACCAATAGCATTGGTGTTCATGCGTTCGGCTATAATCTGCTCCAGATTGTTGAACGCGCCGCTGCCAATGAACAGGATATGCTGCGTGTTGATATGGATAAACTCCTGTTCCGGGTGTTTGCGTCCTCCTTGCGGAGGTACATTCACCACCGAGCCTTCCAGCAGTTTCAACAATGACTGCTGCACGCCCTCACCAGACACGTCACGCGTGATGGAAGGGTTTTCAGAGCCTTTGCGGGCAATCTTGTCAATCTCGTCGATGAAGACAATACCACGCTCAGCCTTGACCACATCGTAATCGGCGGCCTGCAAGAGGCGCGTGAGTATGGACTCCACATCCTCGCCCACGTAACCAGCTTGCGTGAACACCGTAGCATCTGCAATGCAGAAGGGCACGTCCAGCAATTTGGCAATGGTTCGAGCCAGCAAAGTCTTGCCCGTGCCGGTCTCCCCTATCAGCAAAATATTGGATTTTTCAATTTCCACATCATCCTGATCGGAATCCTTCTCCTGCATAATGCGTTTGTAGTGGTTGTAAACCGCCACCGACAGCACCTTTTTGGCCTCATCCTGACCAATCACATAGTCATCCAGCCGGGCCTTGATTTCGTGAGGTTTGAGCAGATTGATTTTCAGGGAGTCGGCGGCCCTACGTTGCTCGTCTTTCTCTGCATTATGCAGGATATCGTTGACTGCTCTGGCGCAATCCCCGCATATAAGACCAGAAAGACCAGCTATGAGAAACTGGTCTTCCGGAATATGTCTTCCACAGAAACTGCACGTTCTGTCTGATAATTTTGATTTAGCCATTATTATTTGCGCTCGTTGGAGAGTACTTGGTCGATGAGACCGTATTCTTTGGCTTCGGAGGCTATCATCCAATGGTCGCGGTCACAGTCCTTCCACACTTGATCATAGTCTTTGCCTGTATGTTCTGCGATGATTTCATAAAGTTCACGTTTGATCTTCATGATTTCCTGGGCCTCGATCTCAATGTCGGAAGCCTGGCCTTGTGCACCGCCCATAGGCTGATGGATCATCACGCGGGAGTGCGGCAGGGCGAAACGCTTGCCCTTGGCACCGGCACAGAGGAGCACTGCTGCCATTGAGGCGGCCATACCCGTACAGATGGTGGATACGTCAGGTTTCAGATACTGCATCGTATCATAAATGCCTAAACCGGCATACACCTGACCTCCCGGACTGTTCAGATAAATCTGAATGTCACGATCGGGATCCTGGGACTCCAGAAACAGCAACTGAGCTTGGATAATGTTGGCCACGTCATCGTCAATGGGCACGCCCAAGAAGATGATACGGTCCTTCATCAAGCGGGAAAACACGTCCAATTGCGTGATGTTCATCGGACGCTCCTCGATGATGTAAGGCGTGATATAATTGCGCGTCATGGAAGCATAGCGGTCCATGCGCAGGCTGCTGATGCCATGCTGCTTCAGCGCATAATTTCTGAATTCGTCTCTCATCATAATGTGATTTTACTCTTCTTTCTTGGTTTTGGTTGCCTTGGCGGTTTTAGCCTTTGCAGGAGCTTTCTTTGCCTTCACCTCTTTCTCCTCATTTACCTCTTTAACCTCCTGATCCTCATTCACCTCCTTTTTTGTCGTCTTCTTGGCAGCCGTCTTTTTGGCCGGAGCCTTGCCCTGTTTGCCTTCCATACGGGCGGTCAGCATATCCACGTAAGCCTTGATATCGCCTTTCTTGTGGTCGATGTTCAGCTTGGAGCGCAGCAACTCGGTGAGTTTCTGGTCAAAGAGCATGTCGTACACGTTCTTCACATACTCCTTGTTCTCCATGGATTGTTTCACGAGCTCTTCGACACGGTCTTTAACATCTTCCATGTTGAAGTTGCCGAAGTAATTCTTGATGAAGTAGTCACGGAAATAGTTCTTCACATCGTCCATTTCCACCTTGATGTCGCTGCCTTCCACAATCTTGCCCTCCAGAATCTGCCATTGGAAAGCACGTTTGTAGTCGTTGTATTTGGTCTCCAACGTTTCAGCGGTCATATCCTTCTGGGTGAGAAGGATGTAGCGTTTGATGAACTCATCGGGAAGCTCCACATTCACATTGTCAATCAGCATCTCGATGGCGTCGTTCATAAACTGACGATCCAGTTCGGGTTTGTATTGGCTGACGACCACCTTGTCGGCTTCCGCTTTCAGCTCTTTCTCATTCTTGACAGAACCGTCCGGATAAGCTTTCTTGAAGAACTCATCGTTCAGCTCAGCGGGCTCAATGCGGCCAATGTGCTTGATCGTGACTTTGCATTTGTACTCGTTTTCAGCCTCCAGGTCTTTTTCGTCCACCTTGAGGAAGCGAGCCAAAGCCACCTCAGAGGCAAATGCTTTTCTCCAAGCAACCGTGACGGCATCATCTTTCTTCTTGCCCATGAGTTTCTTTTGTCCAGCTTCCGTCAAATCGCGCATGAAGAAAAAGCCTTCCTTCTCCTCGTCCAATTTAACAGACACGCTGTCGCCAGCCTCGATGGTTTCAGGAGTCACATAGTTGCCGTGACGTTCGCGGAGTTGCTTGATGAAACCTTCGCGGTCCTCTTCGGTAGGTTGAATCTCGAAATCCACCACCTTGGGCAGTTTGGCGTAGTCAACCTTAACCTCAGGAGCCAAAGCGTACTCATATACGAACTCGAAATGGTCCGGCTCGTCAAAGTTCACCTTTGACTTACCCTCCACGGGAATCGGTTCGAAGATATAGCGTACCTCATTGTCTTTCATAAACTTGTCCATCTCGCGATTCACGATATTGTCAATCTCTTGAACCATGATGGGCTTTTCATACATTTTCTTGATCATACCCATCGGGGCATTGCCGGGACGGAATCCCGGAACCGTTGCGGTACGTCTCTGTTTCTTCAACGCAGCATCCAACTCAGCTGCATAATCTTCCTTGTTAATTTCAATCGTTACTTCCTGTAACTGTCCCGGAACATTTTCGTGCTTGATATTCATATTCTAACTTTGAAATAATTCATAAACTAAAAGACACACAGCGCCATACGGTGTTGCATGTCCATTAACTCTAAAAAAACGCAGACTACTCTTGGGTCTGAGACTGTGTGCTACCTGTTTCTTGGGTTTGTTCTGTCTGAACCTGATTGCCTCTCAATGACTTAACCTCGTTTTTGGACATGAAAGCGCAAACGAAGCAGAGCACCATGATGAAAGCGGCGATTCCCCACGTGGTTCTTTCCAGCACATCGGCAGTCTTGCGAACACCCATTATCTGGTTGGATGAAGCGAAGTTAGATGCCAAGCCACCTCCCTTGGAGTTCTGAATCAATACGACAAATGCCAGTACTATACAGGCCAGGATAATTAATACAACGCAAAGTGTGAACATTAGTTTCTGTTTTTTAATTTATTGATTAATATTACGTTAATTTTCCGAATTTAACAAATCCTTTTGCAGATTTTCAATTTGGGCTGCAAAATAACAACTTTTTTCTGGAAAATGCAACTTTAAAATTTCATACATCTGGATGGCCTTCTGAGGATATCCTTGCTGGGCATAAATCATTGCCAATGTTTCACTTACAATGTTAGGATCCTCTTCGAGGCTCTCTTCTCCATAGTTTGCATCACCATCGTGAGTTTCAGGGGAGTATATAATTTTCGGGGCGTCTTTAGAGAATTTTTCGATAAGTTGGTCTATCAGTGCCTGTTTGGTGTCATGATCTTCCGTAGGGTGCTTCACGAACACGGGCTGGAGTGCCTCTTCATCCTCCTGGGGCCGGCGGTTTTCCACTTGCGTAAGCGCAGGCTTCACCTTCGCCTGCTGCGCCACGGGCATCAATTCCAGGTTGAGTTCTCCGAGTTTCAACACGTTGGGCAGGGTTAGCAACATGCGTGCCCTGTTTTTCGACTGCGCGCGGGCGGGAAGCAACCGCAGACACAGCACATTGATGAAAGAAGAGGCCGGATAACGCTTCTGCAACGCCACCAACTTCTCCTGGGCCGCAGCTGCGTCCTCCACCTCAATAAAATCATTCAAGAATAATTTCTCCATTACAATATATATAATATGCGGATTTTCAAATTTTACATTACCAGTTCACGAAGGCCTTGTTGAAAATGTCATCGGTCAGGGCGTCGCTGATCTCCGTCACCAACGTTCCTTCCACACTGCTGAAGTTACGTGAGCTTGCATAATCGGCATAGCGGGAAAAGGTCTGCTCAAAATTCTGCGTGTCGTCGAACTTGTTGGTGAAGCGCACTTTTACCGTGATGGTCAGGCGGTTCATGGCCGCCGTTTCATTACCTTGTATGGCCACAGGCGAGATGTTGTAGTTGATAATCTCCCCTTCAATTTCATAATCGCCCTGACGGCTCACAATCGTCAACGGCGTCTGTCCCTGGATCTTGTCTTTCAAAGCCGTGGTAAACGACTGGCTGAGTGTCGGGTTCACCAAAGAGGCGTTATTGGGGAAGGTGTTGATAGCCACCGTCTTGGCCCGCGGGTCAATCGTGCCACCCGTCATCGATACCGACATTCTGCAGGCTGACAACATCGCGACAAGGCATACCAGCATCCAGAGACGGACAAGGATTCTATGTGAATTTTTCCGTTTCATCTACTTGTCGTTCAGTTTATACTCTTTGATTTTCCGATAGAGTGTGCGCTCGGAAATCTTCAGTTCCTCAGCGGCCAGCTTGCGGTTGTTGTTGTGCCGTTCCAACGCCTTGATGATTGCGGCTTTGTTGAGCGTGCCTAACGAAAGGTCGCTATCCTCAATAATGATCGGTTCCTCAAAATGCGGCTCGGGCATGTTCTTGTCGGGCACCGTAGCTCGGGTGATCTGGTAATCCAGCTCGTTATCCTCCAACGGATACTCTTTCAACGGGACATTATGCGTCTCGGGCATGGTGCCATTGACCAAATGGTTGACGACATTCTTCAGCTCTGAAATCTCGCGCTGCAGTTCGGCGATGAACTTGAAGAGAATCTCTCGCTGGAAGTTCTCATTGCTATCGGTCTCCGTGCGCACCAAAGCCGGCAGGTTCGTGCCTGTAGGAGAAACCAGATAGGGTTTCAAGGCTGCCGCATCTATGGTTCTGTTCTTCTCCAGAATGGAAATCTGTTCGGTCACATTCTTGAGCTGGCGGATATTGCCGGGCCAACGGTAGTTTTTGAGTTCCTCCACTGCATTTTCGGTCAGCGTGAGCATCGGGCAATGGTATTTGGCGGAAAAGTCGCTCGCAAACTTCACAAACAGCGGGTAGATATCGTCACGGCGCTCGCGCAGAGCAGGCAAATGGATGATGACGGAGCTGAGACGGTAATAGAGGTCTTCACGGAACTTGCCCTTCGCGATGCGGTCAGCAATGTTCACGTTGGTAGCCGCCACCACGCGCACGTTGGTCTGCTGCACCTTGGAGGAGCCCACGCGGATAAATTCGCCATTTTCAAGTACACGGAGCAAGCGCACCTGGGTAGCCAACGGAAGGTCGGCCACCTCATCCAAGAAAATCGTGCCGCCGTCAGCCACCTCGAAATAGCCTTTGCGGGCCTCCACCGCACCGGTGAACGCCCCTTTCTCGTGGCCGAACAATTCGGAGTCTATGGTACCTTCGGGAATAGCACCGCAGTTCACGGCAATGTACTTGCCTTGCTTGCGGCTGCTGTTGTCGTGGATGATTCTGGGGAAATTCTCCTTCCCCACTCCGCTCTCGCCAACCACCAGCACTGCTAAGTCGGTGGCAGCCACCTGCACGGCAATGTCAATGGCCCGTTCCAAAGCAGGGTCAAAGCCTATGATGTTATAACGGCGTTTGATGGCATCAAAATTGGCACTCATAAACAATTCTCATATATGGGGCGCAAAAATACAAAAAAAAAGCATACTTTTGCGCCGCTAAACCATTCAAACCTACTGCAATGTATTGGATAATCTTCATCGTTTTCATGGTGCTGAGTCTCATCGTCAGCAAAGTCCTCAACAACCGTATTGAGCAATACTCCAAGATACCCCTCTCCAGCGGCCTGACCGGCAAGGAGGTGGCAGAGAAAATGCTCCGCGACAACGGCATTTATGATGTCACCGTAACATGCACCCAAGGGAAGCTCACGGACCATTACAACCCACAGGACAAGACCGTGAATCTCAGCCAGGGTGTGTATGCCAGCAACAGCATCGCGGCCGCGGCCGTCGCCGCGCACGAGTGCGGGCACGCCGTGCAGCACGCCACCGCCTACCGCTGGCTCACCATGCGGTCCAACATGGTGCCTATGGTGCAGTTCGGCTCCAAATGGTCACAATGGATCCTGCTGGCCGGTATGATCATCCTCACATTCTCCACTTTCTTAGGCAAATGGCTGCTCATCGCCGGCGTCGCACTCTTCGCGCTCACAACCATCTTCTCCCTCATCACACTTCCCGTGGAGTACAACGCTTCCGCCCGTGCCGTGGCCTGGCTTGACAACACCGGCATCACCTCCGGACAGGAAACTGAAAAGGCCAAGGACGCGCTCAAATGGGCCGCCCGCACCTACCTCGTCGCCGCACTCTCCTCCCTCGCCACCCTGCTTTACTACATCTATATCGCCACAAGCAGAAGATAAGATAACAACCGTTTAGGGTTTAGAGTTTAGAAACTATTAAGACTGAAGAGTAAAGACCAAATAAAAAAAGCATTTATGAAAAAAGTATTGACAGGAATCTTCATATTTATTCTCTGTGCCAGTGTATCACACGCGCAGCAAACCGTGTATCCCCTGCCGTTGGACAGCGGTGTCACCGTCAAAGGGAGCACTTTCCGCTATGCCCTGCCGACCACCGCACTCAAGATGACCGTCACGGTTTCCAAAGTCCAAGAGCACAAGGGCTATTACGCCGACTTCGCCCAAAGCCTTTTGGGGCTGACCAACGTCATCCAGGAGAATAAGACCTATTACAGACTGGAAAATGTTACCATTGATCCGGTTGAGGTTCCCGATTACAACCATACGTACCTCGTGGAGCTGTCGGCGCAGCAGAACAAAGACAACCTGCTGGCTAAATTGGCCACCAGCAAGGCCTGCGACAAACACCTTGGCACTCTTACCAGCTACACCACCTACTCGGAACCGGTGCCCGATTTCTTCAAAAACTATTCGGATTTGTCATACACCCAAACCGAAGATGCCTTTGTAGAAACTAAAATTATCGATGGCATCGTAACCCAGGTTCCCGCCAACAGGACGAAAACTGTTTCCAAGACCAACAGTCAGAAGGCCCAAGAGGCCGCCGACGCCATCAGCAAAAGCCGCAAAGACCAATATGGCCTCATCTCCGGTGAGCAGGAGACCCCATACTCCGCAGAGACCATAGAGACCATGCTACAAGAGCTGAAACAATGGGAGAGCAACTACCTTAGCCTCTTCACCGGTCTGACCACCGAAGATGAGATTGAATACACATTCTATGTCATCCCCGACCGCCAGGGCCAGACACCTGCTTTTTCATTTGACACAAAACGGGGACTGTCTGTGGAGAATCTATCCGTCAATGCCAACACATATTCCGTTGACATCCAGCCTCTCTTCAATCGCAGCATGGATATCACAGCCACGAAAGAGGTATTTTCCAAAGATGCAGGCTACCGTTATCGCAAGGCAGTGACTGCACAAATCGCCCTGGTACACAACCATAACAAAATCCACGATTTCGGAGTCGTCAACATGAGGCAGTTGGGCGAAATCCAGACGCTGCCCTTGCATCAGGACAAATTGATCATCAAACAAATCGGTTTCGTCTTTTAGCATTGATTCACTATGAAGAGATACAGACTTATCCTCATCGCACTGCTTGCAACCATTCTTCTTGCCGGTTGCAAGGACTACGCTGTCAACAAACTGAAACGGCAGATGAAGCCGTTCGCCAAATCTTACCTCAAGACAGAGAAAGTTGTGGACTACGATTCTCTGACCATCGACTGTGTGGATACGCTGACCGAGATGAGCTACGCCAACCTCAACATCCAGCTGTTAGGAGAGATGGAGGCTGCCTATCAGGCGCAATATGAACAAGCCGCACAGGAAGGCAAAGGACAGACACTGGAATACATCAGCCTCTACCTTAACGAAATCAACAACACACGCACGGACTTTGAAGACTTAATGGAAAGTGGCAGTCTGAAATCCGAAGGCATCCTGTTGTTCATGGTTTCGGGGCACTACGTCAAAGACAAAGAGCGCGTGCCCTTCATTTTCCTCGTCACGCCGGACAAGCGCAAACTGCACACGCTGGACCCCTTTGGCGACAACCTTCTTTACCAAGACGAAAAATAGCAATGGAATGCTATCCGTGGGGTGATTCCCGTCGTTTTCACTCACACAGCCATTTCATGCAGATGCAATTTGGCGGGCGCATGCAACGTGTGGCCATCGATGCCGGTTTCACTTGTCCCAACCGGGATGGCACAACTGGCACAGGCGGTTGCACTTATTGTCTCAATGCCGCCTTCAATCCTTCCTATTGCACGCCCAAGAAAAGCCTAACGCAACAGATTGATGACGGCATCCTTTTCCATCGAAACCGGCGCCGGGAACCGTACGGTTATCTTGCCTATTTCCAGGCATACTCCAACACTTACGCGCCTATTTCTGTCTTAAAAGAGAAATTTGAAGAGGTCCTGCAGCACCCCGAGATACAGGGATTGGTTATCGCCACACGGCCAGATTGCCTCAGCGAGGAGACATTGGATTATCTGGAATATTTGCAAAAACGGACCTACGTAGCCATTGAATTAGGCGTGGAGAGCTGCCGTGACGAGACCCTCCGGCGCATCCGGCGTGGCCACGACTTCGATTGTGTGAGGCGGGCACTTGCAGGCTGCCGGAAGCATCATCTGCCCGCGGGCGCGCACCTCATCTTCGGATTGCCCGGCGAAACGCCCGCCGACTGGCTCGCAGACACCGACACCCTCAATGCCCTGCCCATCCTGCACCTCAAATTCCACCAGCTCCAGATTTTCAAAGGCACACCCATGGAACACGAGTACCGCGAAAAAACAGCCGACTTCCATATCTTCACTTTTGAGGAGTATGTTGAATTCATTGCTGATTTTTTAGAGCGACTAAATCCAGACATCGTCATCGACCGCTTGGCCGGAGAGGTGCCTCCCCGCTATCTGGCCGTATCGCACTGGCACAACATACACTATGATGAAATCGTGAAAAGCGTAGAGGCGGAATTGGAACGAAGAGACAGCTGGCAAGGGAAAATATACGACAAAAAAAGCGGCCACTTCTGATAAGAAGCGGCCGCCCACAAACATATTAACTATTATTGTTACTCTTTGTGTCTGTATGAGTCAACCTTGGCTTTCAACTCATCCGGAACGGGAAGCAGCAATTTCACCTTAAGCTGTTGCAACATGATGTTGTTCTGACGATCGTCCGGGTTGATCTGATAGGCCTTGTCACTCCAGTCGTGAGCCTTTTGCAAAACCGGCTTCTGGGCCTCTCTCAGAGGATTCATCTCGCTCCACTGCTTGGCATTCTTGGCAGCCTCAATGCGGTCTTCATAATCCACCACTTCCATGAAGTAACGGTATGCCATCTGGCTGTTCAGTTTGAACTCGTTGGGGTTCTTGGCCAGTGCTTCCGTGAGGATTTCCTCAGCCTTCTCGTATGCCTTGAAGTTGCTCAGATAGTTGGCGCAGTTCAAGATCGTGGTCAAATCGCCGGGATTGTTCTTCAACATGGTATCGCACAATGCCATCAGTTTGTCTTTCTGGCCCGTCATGGAATAGTAGTTCATCTGAGGTTCAATAAGTTCGCCTTGTTTGTCAGCGGGGATGGCTGCAAAGCCCTTTTCCAGAATCTTACCGCAGTTCACCGTGTCTTTTTCGGCCTCATAGATGTAATACAATTCCGTGTAGCAAGCGGGATAAGCGGCAGGACTGCAAGCGATGGACTTGAGCAACATGCCTTTGTAGTTAGCCTGGTCATTCAACTTGCCGTATGCCAAAGCCAGCTGGAGATATGCGGCAGCAGCATTGTTCTTCACATTGGCCAACTCGTAATTCTTGGCAGCCAGGGTGAAATATTTCACTGCGTTCTGATAATCACCTTTCTCCTCAGCTTGCACACCCATGTTGTAGAACGGCTCGGCGCACAGCTTCTGTCCGGCGATTGCGCCTAACATACCCGTCTTGGGCTCCACCTTGGGATCCAGCTCCAGTGCCTTGACGAAAGCCTCATTGGCTGTCAGCAGAGCATCGGGATAGCGCGGCGTGTAGGAAGGATCCGCACTGATTTTCTTTTGGTCCATGTTATACAAGTTCACATACACATTTGCTTTCATAAGCCAGACTTGTGCATTGTCAGGGTTGGAAGCCATGCAGCTTTCCAGCAGTTTTTTAGCTTTGGGGGCTTGGTTCTGACGCAAGCACATCCAAACGTCATCCAGGCATGATTGTGAAAACAGCGTCGTGCTGATCATGAATCCGACGATTACAAGCATTAATTTTTTCATTGTTCCAAATATTAAAGGTTATTAATTCTTATCTAATATGATTTGTATATCCAATTGTTTTATTTGTTACCATTGACACGTTTGATGATGGCATCGATCTCATCGTATTTCGGCGATTGCTGGCGGGCGTAAATTGCACGAAGTGTGTTGAGCAGGTTCAGATCTTCAGGTTCTATCAATCGTGCTTGTTCGAAATATCCGGCCGCATTTTTCAGATGCTCGTCAGACAGATGCTTGTGTTGGACTGCATTTGCATCGTCAGGATTAAAAACCGCCAATTTATTGTATTGGTTGAAAAGCTGCTCCGACAGACTGTATTCACAAACCCCAAGATTATACAACACGACAAAATTGCCGGATGACAGACGATTGGCCCTCTCCAGCAGTTGTATGGCATCCTCGTATCTCTTCTCCTTGATGTAACAATTGGCGAGGTTCACCAGTTCATCAGGATTGGTAATGCTGTAAGAAGGTATGGCGTTGAGCAGCTCTCTGGCCTTGGTGCTGTCTTTCATCCAGTAATAGTAATCGACTTCAGCGAGCGCAATGCCGGTGTTGGAAGGCAACTTGGCCTTGGCGTTATCGAGAACCGTTTTGGCCATTGCAGGATTATCTTCCGTCTTGTACGATTCGATAAGACGGATATACACGTACGGGTTGGTCGAACCATCCTTGACCGCCTTTTCATAATACGGACGCACCTCATCTTTCAAATTCAGCATTTCCAACGCGTAAGCGTAATAGTAGTAAATTTCGCCGTTCATGGGATACTGCGGAGTTCCCATTTCATACGAAGCGATGCTTTTTCCCAGGATGGTCTTTGCGCCGGCATAATCCTTTGCAATCAACAGGTCCACACCACGTACCAAAAGAAGGGGATACAACTGCGGAAGAGCCTCTTTGGAAGTCAACATGTCCATGGCTTCGGCATTTGCATTGATTTCCTGGGCTTTGGCAAAGGCATCATACGCCTCCACCGGAGCATCAGGATAGACTATCTGATACATGCTATCCTTCTGCTTCGCGCCATACTCCTCGTTGGCCAGGAAATAATAAATATTGCCCTTATAAAGCCACGTCTGTGCTTTGGTGGAAAGCTTTTCATCCTGCACACACAGGTCTATAGCCTCTTTGGCCTTGACAAAGTTCTTGTCATAGTAGTGGTTATAGGCCTTGTTCAGGGAAGGCTTCTGCGCGGTGGCACCCATCACACAAACGGCCATCAAAATCAGAAAAAAGGCTCTTTTCATCTTTTTAAATATTAAGCTTCAGTTTCAATCACTTCACCACTTTCACCCATTTCACCACTTTCACCCATTTCACCACCTTCACCACTTTCACCTATTTCACCGCCTTCACCTAACTCATCCTCTTCCTCATCCTGGCGAGGCACCACACAAACGGCAGCGATGATGTCGTTCTTTCTCAAGTCGATCAGTTTCACACCTTGCGTATTGCGGCCCAAGATGCGCAGCTCGTCCACGTGGAGACGGATGGCGATACCGGAGCGGTTTATGATCATCAGGTCATCCTCATCGGTCACGCACTTCATGGCAATCAGCTTGCCCGTCTTCTCCGTAATCTTGATGGTGCTGACGCCCTTACCGCCGCGGTGCGTAATTCGGTAGTCTTCCAACAGGGAGCGTTTGCCGAAGCCTGCCTCGGACACAATGAGAATATGGCTTTCGGGGTTGTCCACGCAGAGCACGCCCACAATCTTGTCGTCAGGACCGGCCAGGGTAACACCCTTCACGCCGGAAGCAGTACGGCCCATGGCGCGCATCTCCTCGTTCTCTTTGAAGCGGATGGCGCGGCCCGAATGCAATGCCAGCATCATGTCGCTGTTGCCATCAGTGAAACGAGCGGCAATCAAGCGGTCGCCCTCACGCACGTTGATGGCGATGATACCTTTCTTGCGCGGGTGAGAATATGCATCGATAGAGGTCTTCTTGATGATACCCTTTTCGGTACACAGAATCACGAAATGATTGTTGATGTAATCAGGATCCGTGATGGAGGTGAGGTTGATGATGGATGCAATCTTGTCATCCTCTTCGATTTGCAAGATATTCTGGATGGCGCGGCCCTTGGAGGTCTTGACGCCTTCCGGAATCTCAAACACACGCAGCCAGAAGCACTTACCCTTTTCAGTGAAGAAAAGCAGGTAGTTGTGGTTGGTGGCCATGTAGAGATGTTCGATGAAGTCCTCGTCGCGGGAGCTGCTGCCCTTGGAGCCCTTGCCACCGCGGTTCTGAACCTTATACTCGGCCAGCGGGGTACGTTTGATATAACCCAAATGGGAAATGGTGATAACCACTTCTTCATCGGCGATGGTATCCTCCACGCGGAACTCGGAAGCGTCAAACTCAATCGGAGAACGGCGATCGTCGCCGTAGCGATTCTTGATATCCTGCAACTCATCCTTGATGATGCCCATACGGAGGCTTTCATCGGCGAGCACATCTTGCAGATACTTGATCAGTTTGAGAAGCTCATCGTATTCATTCTGGAGTTTTTCTCTCTCCAAGCCGGTGAGCTGGCGAAGACGCATCTCGACAATAGCCTTGGCCTGCAAATCGGTGAATCCCCATTTCTCCATCAGTCCGTTCTGGGCTTCTTGCACCGTCTGGGAAGCGCGAATCAGGGCAATCACCTCATCGATGATATCCAGCGCCTTGAGGAAACCTTCCAGGATATGGGCGCGGGCCTGGGCTTTCTTGAGGTCGAACTGGGTACGGCGAATCACCACTTGGTGACGGTGCTTGACATACTCCGCAATCATGTCTTTCAGATTCAGCGTCATCGGGCGGCCGTTCACCAGCGCAACATTGTTCACGCTGAAAGCAGACTGCAACGCCGTCATCTGATACAGCTTGTTGAGCACCACCTCAGGCACCACATCCTTGCGCAGGTCATAGACGATGCGCGTACCGTTGCGCTTGTTGGACAGGTTCTCGATATTCGTGATCCCCACAATCTTGTCATCCTTCACCAACTCCACCGTGTGGCGGATCATATCGGACGGATTCACCATGTACGGCAGTGAGGTCACGATGATGCGGTTGCGGTTCTTGTCGGTTTCGATATCCGCATGGCCGCGCATCACGATTCTGCCGCGACCGGTGTTGAAGGCCTCTTGCACACCCTGCACGCCGTAAATCACGCAACCCGACGGGAAGTCAGGAGCTTTGATATACTGCATCAGTTCAGGTATGGTGATCTCATTGTTGTCGATATAGGCACAGATGCCGTCGCACACCTCACGCAAGTTGTGCGGAGCCATGTTCGTGGCCATACCCACCGCGATACCCGACGCACCGTTCACCAGCAAGTTAGGAATCTTGGAAGGCAATACGGTCGGTTCCGGGATAGTATCGTCGAAGTTGAGATTCATATCCACAGTGTCCTTCTCAATGTCGGCCACCATGTCTTCTGCTGACTTGCGGAGACGGGCTTCCGTGTAACGCATGGCTGCGGGGCTGTCGCCATCTACAGAGCCGAAGTTACCCTGACCATCTACAAACGGATAGCGCAGAGACCACGGCTGGGCCATGCGGACCATGGCGTCATATACGGCGGTATCGCCGTGCGGATGGTATTTACCTAGCACCTCACCCACAATTCTGGCGGACTTCTTATAAGGTTGGGAGGAGATGATGTTCATGTCCCACATCGCATAAATGATACGACGCTGCACAGGTTTCAGGCCGTCACGGACATCAGGCAAGGCACGAGACACGATGACGGACATGGAATAGTCGATGTAGGCCGTTTTCATCTGGTTCTCGATGTTCACTTGCACGATTTTTTCTCCTAAAGTTTCTTCTTCTGTCATTTTATCTACTTTTAATTTTCCCTAAGCTATTGTTAGTTAAGCAATTAAATTTTACACAAATAAGGCACGAAAATACTAAAATTTTTGAAATTCCGCCATTGTCGGATTCGATTTTTTTACTCCATCATTTTTTTGTACTTTTGCGCCAAATTTTTGAAAAATGGAAATCAAGTATTCTGACGAGATGAACTACGCGCTGGAGGAATCCGGCAAGATAGCTGCATATTACCATTCTCCCAGCATCGGTATCGAACATCTTACCGTGGCCATCCTTCGCTATCCGAACGAAAGCACCACGAAAAACCTGTTCAATATATATCGTATTGATGTGAACGCCCTTCGCACCAAGATCGAGGAGCTGATCGACAGCAACGAGAGCAAGGTGGATATTGAGGCTTCACAGTTGAAATTCAATACGCAAACAGACAACACTTTACGTCTATCCTATCTGATTTCGAAAGAATTCAGGAGCGACGTGGTGGAATCCTATCATTTCATTCTGGCCGTCTTGCGCGACGGACGCAACGACGCATCCAACGTGGTGAAGATGTACCTGACGAGAGCCGGTCTGTCGTACGCTTCTTTCTCCGCAGAGGTTAAGAAGGAGTTGAACATGGGAGCCGGCAGGACAGAATCATTGGTGGCTCCGGGGGATGACATTGACGAAGAGGAAGACCGCCGGTTCTCGGCGCGCGCCGCCAAGGACAGCGCGAAAGGCTCCGCCACGCCCATGCTGGACAGCTTCGGCAAGGACCTCACCAAGTTCGCCGCCGAGGGCAAGCTGGATCCCGTGGTGGGCCGCCAGCGGGAGCTGGAGCGCATCGCCCAGATCCTGAGCCGCCGCAAGAAAAACAACCCTGTGCTCATCGGCGAACCCGGCGTGGGCAAGTCCGCCGTGGCGGAAGGCCTCGCCATGAACATCGTGCAAGGGCACGTGTCGCGCACCCTGATGAACAAGCGCGTGGTGAGCCTCGACATGGCCTCCCTCGTGGCCGGCACCAAGTACCGCGGCCAGTTCGAGGAGCGCGTCAAGACCATCCTCACCGAGCTGGAGAAAAACCCCAACGTCATCCTGTTCATCGACGAGCTGCACACCATGGTGGGCGCTGGTAACTCCCCCGGCAGCATGGACGCCTCCAACCTCTTCAAACCCGCCCTGGCGCGCGGCGAGCTCCAGTGCATCGGCGCCACCACCCTGGATGAGTACCGGGAATACATCGAGAAGGACGGCGCGCTGGAACGCCGCTTCCAGAAAATCATCCTCGACCCGACCACGCCCGACGAGACCATCGAGATTCTGAATAACATCAAAGACAAATACGAAGACCATCATCTGGTGAGATACAGCGAGGACTCGCTCAAAGCCTGCGTCTCCCTCTCCAACCGCTACATCTCCGACCGCTGCCTGCCCGACAAGGCCATCGACGCGATGGACGAGGCCGGTGCACGCCTCCACATCCAGAACATCCACGTCCCCGACGAACTGCTGGAAGTGGAAAAGGAGATTGCCGATTTCGAGAAGCTGAAATCCGAAGCCATCAAAGAGCAGCAGTACAACGCCGCCGCCGGCTACCGCGACCAGATCAAACAGCTGGAAAATAAGCTTGCCGACATCAAGAAAGAGTGGGAAAGCCAATCCGACCTCCAGCGCCCGACCGTCACGGAGGAGACTGTCGCCGAAGTGATTGCCATGATGACGGGCGTGCCCGTGCAGCGCATCGCCAAGAACGAAGGCGAGCGCCTGATGCGCATGGCCGACGAGCTGAAAGGCACCGTCATTGGCCAGGATGACGCCATCGTCAAGATTGCCAAGGCCATCCGCCGCAACCGCGCGGGCCTTAAGGATCCCAACAAGCCCATCGGCACGTTCATCTTCCTCGGCCCCACCGGCGTGGGCAAAACCTACCTCGCCAAAGTGCTGGCCGAATACCTGTTCGACTCGCAGGATGCCATCATCCGCATCGACATGAGCGAATACATGGAGAAACACACCGTGTCGCGCCTCATCGGTGCGCCTCCCGGCTATGTGGGCTACGAAGAGGGCGGCCAACTCACCGAAAAGGTGCGCCGCAAGCCCTACTCCATCGTGTTGCTGGATGAAATCGAAAAAGCCCATCACGACGTCTATAACGTGCTGCTTCAAGTGTTCGACGAGGGCCAGCTCACCGACGGCATGGGCCGCAAGGTCGATTTCAAGAACACCATCCTCATCATGACCTCCAACATCGGCACGCGCGAACTCAAAGACTTCGGCACCGGTGTGGGCTTCAACACCGAGGCCACCAAAGCCGCCCAGAACAAAGTGGAGCACGGCATCCTCGAAAAAGCGCTGAAGGCCAACTTCTCACCCGAGTTCCTCAACCGCGTCGATGATGTCATCTACTTCAACAGCCTGGGCAAGGACGAAATCATCAAGATTATCGAAATAGAGCTCAGAAAGGTCATCGGCCGCGTGCAAGATTTGGGCATCGAAATCCATGTCACCGACAAGGCGAAAGAGCATCTCGCCGAGGCCGGCTGGGATGCCAACTACGGCGCCCGCCCGCTGAAACGCGCTATCCAGAAGCATGTGGAGGACCTGCTGGCAGAAGAGATTTTGAACCAGACCCTGCCGCAAGGTTCCGTTGTGGATCTGGATTACGATGAATTGAAAGAAGAAGTAGTGATTGTCAACAAACAAACTATTGCGCAATAAGCCCGCACCATTATGATCGAGTTACAGGATAAGATACAGAAAATCAACACATTCATCTTTGATTTCGACGGCGTGCTTTCAGATGGCAAGATTTACGTGCAGCGCGACGGCGAGCAGGTGCGCGCCACCAACGTGAAAGATGGCTATGCCCTGCAATACGCGCTCCGCAAAGGGTACAACGTGGCCGTCATCTCCGGCGGCTACGCCGAGTCCATGCGACTACGCTACAAGGACTTTCCCGGCATGGAGATGTATCTGAAGGTGCATGACAAGATCCTGATGTTCCGCGAGTATCTTGAGAAGCACCATCTGCAACCCGAAAACGTGCTCATCATGGGCGACGACATTCCCGATTACAAGATGATGTTGCTGGCCGGCATCAAGTGCTGCCCTGCTGATGCGGCAGAGGAAATCATGCACATTGCCGACTACGTGTCGCCGCGCCCCGGCGGCAACGGAGCCGTCCGCGATGTCATCCAACAAGTGCTTTCCGCACATGGGAAATGGTTCAATGACGACGCCTTCGTATGGTAATAATCTCTAATCTTTAATCTATTAATCTTTAATCTATTAATCTCTAATCTCTACATGGGCTGTCTCTTCACTGGAACATTCAGTTTTGTTTTCTCCATCATCGGACTTATAGTCGATGGATGGCCCGGCGCGGGTATAGGATTCCTGCTCGGCGCATTGCTGGACGGCATTGTCGGCAGAAAGAGAATTCAGGCCCAAAGACATTATTACAAATCGCAAGACTTTACTGAGCACGAGCTGGTTTTGGCCGCATACGTGGCCAAGGCCGACAACAACCGGCTGCTGCGCTCCGAGATGGAATATGTACGCCAGTTCCTGGCCAAAACCATGTCTTCGGACCAACTCTCCTCAGCCATGCTCCGATTCAGGGACATTCTCAACTCCGACATTGACATCCAGAGCGTGTGCGCCGACCTCCGGCAGCACGCCACCATCTATGAGAAACTGGTCATCCTGCAATTCCTCTTCGGCTTCTCCCAGGCCGACGGCTCCATGCGTCAGGAGGAATTGGATGCCATCCAATACATTTCCGACCTGTGCGGCATCAGCCGCAGCAACTTTGAAGCCGTGAAATCCATGTTCGTGGGTTCCTACTACGGCGGCTACCAGCAAACCTACGGCGACTATACCTACGGAGGCAACTCTTACGGCGGCAGGGTTTCCCAAGCCACGCTGGAGAACGATTACAAGATATTGGAAGTCTCCCCGGATGCCACCGACGATGAAGTGAAGAAAGCCTATCGCGCCGCCGCCAAGAAGCACCATCCCGACAAAGTAAGCCACCTGGGCGAAGACGTGCGCAAGGCCGCCGAAGTCAAGTTTGCCCAAGTGAACGAAGCCTACGAACGCATCAAGAAATCCCGTGGAATGAATTAGATATTAACTATCTTTTAAATATTTTTCCACAAAATATTGCATTATCGGATTTTTATTTTATCTTTGCGCCGTTTTTGAACGCATATCCATGAATGCAGATTTATGTCTGCAACAATTTATTTATTAACCATTAAAAAAAACGAAAAACTATGAAAAAGCAAGACTTTCTCAGTTACATTCTGTTTTCATTTGCCGTGGTTTTCGGATTTATTCCGTCAGCAGCACAAGCTCAGCGTGTCGTTTACGAAGAAAATTTCGGCATCCCCACCGCCAACACACTGGTGCAAAACTACACAGGCTGGCAAAACCAATCGGTCATTTACACCGGTGACGGCACCTGTGACATCCGGAATTCCAGCGCATCGAACAACTACGGCATGGCCTCTGGCGGCGGCAACGTGATGGTCAACGACACGGTCAAGTGGTTCATGGTATCCAGTCTCAACATGGCCGCCGACACAAACCTATCTCTCTATTGCGGTCTGCGGAAGACAAACGCCGAGAATGGCAACAGTCTGGTGGTCGAGGTCTCCGCCGACAGCCTTCAATGGACAAGATTGCACTTATGGGACACGCTGCCCACTGGAACCGGCACGTCAGGATGGTACCGGGTGCGCTACCCCGGAATTCCATCCTGTGCCAATCTTCATATTCGGTTCTCCAATCTGGCACGTGTAGATTACCGTATTGACGACCTCGCGCTGGTAGTTGGAGAAGAGACTATGCTGGAAACCGCAGCTAAACCGACCCTCTCCCCTGCAGGTGGCACCTACTACGAGCCTCAAATCGTCAACATCACCACATCCACGGAAGGGGCCGTGATATACTACACAATGGACAACAGCGCGCCAACCGACCGCGCCAACCGCTACGAAGGGCCCCTTACCATCAACTCTAGTTGCACGGTCAAAGCCGTCGCCACGAAGGAAAACATGTACGACAGTGAAGTTGCCACAGCCTCTTACACCATCCTGGACACCAACTCGCTGGTGATCCTTCCCTTCGACATTTCCGACAACAGCAACTCCTCCCATACAGACATTCTGCAGATGAGAGGTTTCAGAGGCTATCATTTAGGAAGCTCCTACTCGGATGGTTCCGTCAAATTCGAATCCTCGCACGCAGGCGAAGCCAGTTTGGTTGCCCACCTGGACAGTGCTCCGGACACCCTGTTTTTTGAACTGAAAGGCAAAAAGGGCGGATCCAACCCGTCAGCATACGAAGGAGTCACCTTCACGGTCAGCTATTCCGTCGATGGCCAAAGCTGGACTCCCTTAGCCACCATCTTCGGGGATGACATATCCGTGGACAACTTCACCCGATTCTCCTATTCCATCTCTGAGCACGATGCCAGGTATATCCGATGGACATTGCAAGCCTCCGACAAAGGGAACACCCAGCTCAACAACATCAGAATCACAAAGTTCACGGAAGCAGGAGACAGCACTGCCGTTGCGGATTTCAATTCCGGCACTTTTGGCATTTATCCTAACCCTGCCCAATCCGATTTCAAAATCCATCTGGGCCGCACAACCGTGCAATCCATGACCCTGTACAACCTGCTCGGGCAAACAGTGAAGACCTGGAGCCATCCTCAGGAGACCCAATCTTTCGTCATCTCCGACATTCCCTGCGGCACATATATCCTGAAAGTGCACACTTCATCGGGCATCATCCAGAAAAAAGTGGTCAAGTATTAAGCAGGGGCGGTATTCGTTTACAGCCGGAGAAAACCTGTTTTCAGAAAAATCCGGCTGTATTTTTTTCTATTGCATTTGCCTTCGTTTTTTTGTACTTTTGCGGCCTAAACGCAAAATGATTATGAAAAAAACGTGCACAGCATTCTTTTTTCTGGTGGCAGTTGTCGCACTGTGCTCCTGCACCAAGACTGAGAAGAATTACTATCCTGACGGACGGCTCCAATCCATCATCCACTATAAATTCGGAAAGGAGACCGGAAAAAGCGTGTACATGTTCCACTGGCCCAACACGATTGAGATAGAAGTAGAGATGAAAAATGGCAAACGCAACGGCGATTTTTATCGATATTTTGAAAACGGAAACCTGGACACCTATTGTGTCTATGTCAACGACTCTATAGAAGGGGTGGAAACCATGTACTCTCCCAATGGAGAGAAAACCCAAGAGACTTTCTATGTGCATGGTAAGAAAGAAGGTCCACACAAGCAATTCCATTTCAACGGACAGATCAAGGCTGAAGGCATGTTCAAGAACGACTTGTTCGATGGCGACTGGACATATTACGATGAACGAGGGGTTATTGTGGGCGAAGGACATTTCACAAACGGAACCGGCGACCTGATTTCCTATGATGCCATCGGCAGGACCAGCAGGATTACCCACTATGTGCACAACCTCAAGGAAGGCAAGGAAATATACTACAATCCTGCCGGAAAAGTGTATAAAGAGATTACATTCAAGCAAGATCGCATTGTATCACAACACATTGACTCCACATTGATACCCTAACCATGCGCCGGCTTGAGCTCCTATTCCTTCTCTGCCTCCTTCTGGGTATGGTCTGCACCACGACCGCCCAGAACAACCGCAAAATCCAATACCGGGCGGACATCGGACTCTATGACGAAGAGTTCCTGCCCGGGGCACAACGGTTGATCGGGCACGTGGCATTCGCGCAGGACAACATCCGAGGGTATTGTGACAGCGCGTACCTGTACGAAAAGGAGAACTACCTCATCGCATTTGGCGACCGGGTGAAAATCCGAGTCGGGGATTCCGTGGTCCTTTACGGCCGCAAAGCCTATTACGACGGCGACCTCAAGATTGCCTCCATCGCGAACAATGTGCGGCTGGAGAAGAAAAAATCCTATCTTCTGTCGGACAGTTTGATCTACGACCTCAACTTGGACATGGGCTATTATCTGACTGGCGGGAGAATCTACAACGGGGAAGACACGCTCTCCAGCCAAACCGGACGTTACTACACCAAAACAGACGACGCTTACGGAAATGGCGACGTGCAGCTCAAAAGTAAGACCTACCGCATGGACTGCGACTCATTGCGTTACAACGCACAGAGCAAGATTGCCTTCTTCATCTCCCCCACCCACCTGTTGGGCTCCGAAGACAGCAGTGAGATATTTACCAACCGGGGCTGGTACGACACGGAACGGGAAAACGCGCAACTCACGGGCGACGTGCAGATATTCAACAAAGCCCAGAAACTGTTCGCCGACTCCGTGCATTATTACAAGGATCTTGAATTCGGACGGGCTTGGAACAATGTCACCGTCGTGGACACCGAGCAAAACTACATCCTCAAAGGCAATTTTGTGGAACACCACGAAAACGGAGGATTGTCCATTGCCACCGACAGCACCCTGCTGATCCTGATTGACAACAACGACTCCCTATACCTGCACGCAGACACGCTGAAAATCCTGTTCGACAGCAACCAATCTGCGCAATGGATGGCCGCATACAACAAGGTCAAATTTTACAGGCACAACCTGCAGGGGGCCTGCGACTCGCTGATGTATTTGGTGGAGGACTCGCTCATCACCATGTATTACAATCCCGTGGCCTGGTCGGAAGGATACCAGCTTTCCGCCGACACCATACACTTTACCATCTTGGATACCGCCAACATGCGGATTGACCTTTGCAAAGCAGGTTTCATCGTAGGCGGTCTTTTCGACAACACGGAGTTCAACCAGATCAAAGGCATCAACATCACAGGATATATCAGAAACAGGGAACTGTACCGTGTAGATATCATCAACAATGCCGAATGCATCTACTATTTGCAGGAAGAGGACAGTTCACTCATCGGCATCAACACCTCTATCACCAACGAGATGAGTATCTTTCTGGAGGAGAACAAAATCAGCCAGATACGGTTCTACGACCAACCCGACGGCAAGATACATCCAGACAAACAATTGGAAGACAAGGATCGCAAGCTGCAGGATTTCAGATGGTTGGACGAATATCGCCCGTATAAAATATCCGACTTGTACATTAAGCCGATACCCAGATATCGCATTGCAGAACAAGACGCTGAAAAACACTCTTCACGATGAACAGACGTATTCCAAACTTGGCCTTTTTTTGTGCAAAAAAGTCAAACACGTTCGATAATCAAAAATAATTATTAATTTTGCACTTGATTTTCATTGAAAATCCAAAGTAACACTTGTGATTTTCGTTGAAAATCCAAAGTATAAATGAAAATCATATAGGCTATGCTTAACCGTATATTACAGATTAACAAAGAATTAGAAGGAAGTATTTTTTTATTTGGAGCTCGCCAGACAGGAAAATCGACTGCTTTGCGTCAACAATTTCCAGACACCTTCTATATCGACCTGCTTGATTCTAATCTTAAAAATCGTTTCACCCGACATCCCGAATTGCTCTACGAGACGCTGCATGACAAGGCAGAAGGAACCTTGGTCATCATTGATGAGATTCCGGAAGTGCCGGAATTGCTCAATGAAGTTCATCGGTTGATTTCAGAAAAACAGCTTATTTTTATACTGTGCGGCTCAAGTGCCCGTAAATTGAAAAGAAAGGGAAAGAACACTCTTGGAGGAAGGGCTCTTCCAGTTTATTTCTATCCATTTGTCAGTGCTGAAATTCCCGATTTCAATCTTGAAAGGGCCATCTGTTACGGCATGGTCCCCACTCATTACTTGTCCAAGAATCCAACTCGTCAATTGGAGGCCTATGTACAAGTTTATCTGAAAGAGGAGATCAAAGAAGAAGCTCTGGTCAGAAATCTCAATGCATTTCATCGATTTCTGGAAGTGGCCGCACTTACCGATGGCGAGATGGTTAATTACAACAATATCGCTTCCGATTGCGGCGTGAGCGCAACTACGGTGAGTTCTTACTTTGATATACTGGAAGATACACTTGTGGGCTATCGTATTCCGGCATTCAGAAAGGTGATGAAGAGAAAATTGGTGCAAGCGCCGAAGTTTTACTATTTTGATGTCGGAGTAGCCAATTATTTGTTGCATCGCAAGGAATTGGTAAGAGGAACCCCTGAGTATGGTCATGCATTCGAACATCTTGTCATTCAGGAACTTTATGCCTGGATGCATTATTCACATTCTGAGGAGAAACTCTCGTACTGGCGAACCTATACGGGAGTGGAAGTGGATGTTGTGATGGGTGATGCAAGAGTCGCTATTGAGATCAAATCAGTGGAAGAGGTTATGCCAAAGCATCTTAAGGGGTTGAAGGCTTTTGGAGAGGAACATCCGAATAGTCGTAAAATGATAATTTCCTTAGATCCCATCAATCGAAGTGTCGGCGATATAGAGTGCGTATATGTACTAGATTTCTTTAAGAATTTGTGGACGATGGGTATCTGACGAAAAGTTACATCTGCAAATTGGAAATATTTGATTTCCAAAAAGATGACATATAACTTTTAGTCACCCATTCTATTTCTTCGTCCAAATTATAATGTTTTTTCGTCCTCGCGCGTGCGTGTGGAATATTTTTGTATTTTTGCAACTTTTAAACACAAAAACACTTAACCAACCGATTTATGCATAGAAAACCAGTCCAAACGATCATTGTCATGCTACTTGCGGCTATTTTCACCACCCCTGCCTGGGGACAGAGCCTTTGTACCCCCATAGTAGTGGCTGACAATACAAGCATCTATACGCCAACGCAGATTTTTAACGGAAGTTTTGATGAGGAGCCGTGGATGGTCTTTACGTATAATAACGTAACGTACAACACCTGTCCAAACAACCCAAACTTCGATTCCGGTGGTAATAAATACGCGACAAACGTAGTGTTCCACGGTGTTGATGAGGGTTGGAACACAACTGAGTTGAGCTGGTGGCGCGGTACGTTGTTTGAATATACCGATGGCTCCAGTACGCACAATTGCCAACATAACTCCACCATTCTTATGTCGGACAAGTATGTAGAGATGAACTGCTATCATGCCACTATGTTATATCAGGATCTTACCACTTGCGGCAATGATGTGATTCGCTGGACCTTGAAGCATGGAGTCACATCCGGTGGAAATGAAGTACAACCGATGTATGTGGAGATTGGCGCACCAAACCGTGACGGCAACGGTAATATCATCAATGCCTCCGGTTGGGCAGACAACCTAAACCCGCAGATAGATGTGAACACCGCAGCTTTTTTCCGTTATAATGGAGTGACGGATAAGGACAATAATGCCAGCACCCGTGGTTTCGCATCTGAATCCGATTTGCAGTACCTTCGTCTAACGAAAAGTGCCAATTATAACGGATGGTGGACGGCACAAGGTGTATATACCATTCCAGAAGGACAGACAGTGACGCGATTTGGATTTGTGTCGGAAGCGCAAACGCCCAACTCTGGTAACCTATTGGATGACATCACGTTCTCTACCCTTATTGGCAACTTGACGGCAAACTTCGCTTCTACTACGGACAACACTGTGCTGGTGAAAGGCTATTGGGGCGAGACTGACCCAACGAAAAAAATCAAGATTGTCATCGGCGAGACCACACACGAGCTGGACATGTCCAATGTCATAGGACAGAACTTCATCATCACTATTCCCTCCACATGTTTTGATGGAACCCCCACTCAAGTTACCGTCTATCATGCTGACTATGAAAATGCCAAGCGCATATTGAATGTCAACTATCCTATTTCGGCTTCAGCAACAAACACATCTGGAACTTACGACGGCACAACGGCTTATGGAATCAACGTCACCGTTACTGAACCTGATCCCAATGCATCCACCACCTCAGGTCTTACCATCAAATATGGCACCACATACGGTGGCTGCAACCTCGAAAGTCTCACCTACACCAACGCCGGCAACTATACAGTCTTTTATCAAGTCAGCGCCGACCACTACAGCAACTTTATCGGTTCTGCTACTGTTTCCATTGCAAAGGCAGCCTCATCAGTGGTGACCGCGCCGACATCCGGTGTGGATATGGAATACCTCAACAGCACCATCAGCCTTCTTACCGATGGTGGCACCGCTACCGGCGGCGATATGGTGTACGCCCTGGGCACGGATGACATTACGCCCCCCACCAGTGGTTATTCGACAAGTATTCCCACCGGAAAATCATGGGGGAATTACTATGTATGGTATAAAGTGCAAGGCGATGCCAACCACAACGACTCCGACCCCGGTGTTGTCGTTGCCAGCATCACCGAACCGCCAACCCATAATGTAACCGTCTCTGTACGCGAAACCGGTTTGGGTACAGTGGGTATCAATAATGACTTTACCGTCAGCTCAACCAGCATACACACCCACGATATCGTCACCATCAACGCCACCCCCGCCTCTGGCCTCACCTTCGTTCGTTGGACAGACGGGAACGGTGTGTTACAAAGCACTTACAATAATTATGTCGCGACGATTACCGAGGCCATTGACTTTGTGGCCGACTTTGGCTACAACGTTTCCGTAAACAAAACGGGCAACGGCACCGTCCGGATGGACTACACGGACATTGACAACGTATCACAGACCACTGGTGAAGTGACCAGCATTACACAACGCATCACTCATAGTGGATCTGAAGTCACCCTCACTGCCACCCCCGATGCTCATTATCACTTCAAATACTGGACCAACAGTCTGGACGACCAAAAAGTAACCACCAACACGCTTACTTTCACTCCTTCGGCCACAATTACCTATACTGCCGTCTTTGCAGTTGATACACACAACGTGTCAATCGCGCTCAACGACCCCACGAAAGGAAATGTATTTATCAAACAAGTTACCCAGACAGAGGATTTTGAGAGTGGCAGTATTCCAAGTAGCTGGACCATCACCGGCACAGGTCAATGGAAAGTGGTGTCAAATGTATCTGGCCAAACGGGCTCCTACTGCATCAAAAGCGGCAACGCTGGAAATCCTAATTCGACATCTACCATAACCCTCAACATCAACTTAGCTCACAACGGCTCTATCAGTTTCCGCAGCCGCATATCCAGTGAAGTCGGCTGGGATTTTGGTATATTCTCTATAGATGGCACGCAGAGGTTATCCAAAAGCGGCAATGAAGGATGGACAACAGACACTTATGAGGTATCTGCTGGCAACCACACTTTCGCTTGGTATTATACAAAAGATAACTCTGTCAACAAATTTGACGATGTCTTTTATGTTGATGATATCGTCATCAAAGAGATGGTTCCTGCCAGTACTGAGCCCTATCGTTATACCTATGGACAGACCTGTGATATCTTGGCCGTTCCCAAATTATATCACCACTTAAAGAACTGGACTGACGAAAATGACAACGTGGCAGGTACGGCAGACGGTAAGTCGTTCGCTGTCTCGGGCGACACTACCCTCACTGCCAATTTCGAAGCCTCCCAATACACCGTCACCTTGAAACAAGGTACGGAGGATGCCGACAATTGGTCCTTCAGCCCCAGCACTGCACGAGCAGGTGAGACCGTCACCGTCACCTACAGCGGAACAAAGCCTATCAGGAGTTTGCAATGCCCGACCACCTATGAGATTAATTCCAGTTCGGATGTAACAACGGCAGTCAACAACTTCAACAGTCATCCGGGTTCGCGGCTCCTGTTTAATACAGACATAACTGCTAACCTAACATTCACCGCCTCGGAGGGTGAAATAGATTTCAATAATCATACACTGACCGGTTATGTATATGCACAAAATAATGTACTTGGCAAATCGATCACATTCAAGGACGGAACAGTCACTGGCGGATATGACGGGGCCGGGGGCTGGAACAACTGGTATTATGGTACCGTGATGATGGAAAACATCAACGTATCAACCAATCAAGCCGTTTGGACTGATGGTCATGCTTATATTTTCTGTAGCGGAAATTACGGCCCGATACAGAACCTCACAAGAAATGGTGCTGACGTACCAGGCACCGCAGTTATTTATAACGATGTTACATATACCAGTCTTAATACTGGAAACAATAGCAACTGGCATGCAGGCCAAACCTCTTTCCTTAACCACAATGCAACACCACTGGTTGATTATGATTTGATGGAAGTAATGCCTGATCAACAATGTCAACAGTGTCGGCAGTGGACCTTCACCATGCCAGGATACAATGTGGAGGCCACAGTGGATTACTTTGCCGTCCTGACTCTCGCCGCTGACGGAAATGGTACGGTGGCGCTGGACGGCATCACCGCTGGCATCACCGACAACGGCAACGGGACATACACCCTGCCACGCGGTACCACGGTGACCATCAACGCTACGCCCGCCGAGCACCACTACATGCAGAAGTGGAACGATGAGGCGGCTTTGAACAGCAACGTGGCTGTCAGCACAACCTTCACTGTCACAAAAGACACGACCCTTACGGCTTATTTCGTCCACAAGCCCACTTTGACCTTGAATTCTAACCCCACCACCAGAGGCACCGTAAAACCGGAAGGTGCGCCAAACCAACTTCCTGCTGGTGTGGTGCAAGGCAACAACGCAAATGAATACATTGTGGATTATGACACCACGGTGAAGGTGGTTGCAACCCCTATCGATCACTATCACCTCGCCAGCTGGAACAACATCGGTGGCAACAATCTGACACAGTATGTCACCCTGACCCGAGACAGTCTCATCACAGGCGCTTTCGCCATCGACACTTTCACTCTGACACTCAAAACCAACGACCAGACCATGGGCACTTTGGCTGTTGTAAATACAGGAAACGACGCTATCGTTTCCCATGGAACTGATGCTACCGGTACCAGCACCTATAAGGTCAACTACGGCGCTGAGGTAATCTTCAAAGCCACGGCCAACACCGGCTACCACGTAGGCAGCTGGAGCAACGGTGCCACCGTGACCGACCTTGCTGAGTCCACCCAGACCATCACTGTAACCTCGGACAGCACCATCACAGCGAACTTCGCCGCCAGCCAGTTCACCATTTCATTCAACAGCAATGGTGGTACAAACGTGGCACCTATCACGCAGGACTACGGAACGACTATCGTGGCACCGGCAAACCCGACGCGTGAGAATCTCGTCTTCGATGGATGGATTCCGGCTATTCCGTCCACGATGCCGGCAGAAAATTTGGAACTGACGGCGCAGTGGAACTTCCAAGGTTCCGGAACGGAAACCGACCCGTACATCATTCCTTCTACCGACGTATGGAATCTGTTAGCACAAAAGGTTAACGCTGGCAACACCTATGAAAATAAGGTCTTCCTTCAAACGGCAGACATCAGCGATGTAACGAACATGGTAGGTTCTCCCTCCACTATGTTCAGCGGCACATACGATGGTGGCGGACATACCATCACGTTGAACCTCCCCACAGCCACAGCTGACGATGCAGGACCGTTCCGTAGTATCAACGGCGCGACCATCAAAAACCTGCACACCGCTGGTACGGTGGATGGGGGTGTATATGGCTATGCAGGCGGAATAGCAGGCCGGGCCATTGGCAACTGCAATCTGATCAACTGCCGCTCGAGCGTTACCATCACGGCCAGCAAAGACGGAGATGGTAGTCATGGTGGCCTTGTAGGTAATTCCACAGGAACGACTATCGAGGGCTGTATCTTTGACGGCCGTCTCATCACAACCAATAACACATACAACTGCGGTGGATTGGTAGGATGGAGCCAATCTGGAACAATCGTTCATAACTGTCTCTTTGCGCCAACAGAGTTTACGCCAGCAATGGCTGCCAACTGGAGTTCCACCATTGGACGTGATGGCGGTAATAACGGTGCCAATTACACCATTATCAATACGTATTACACACAAGAGTTTGGATGGCATCATCAAGGCAAACAAGTACGCTCCATCACCGGAGGCGAAGGCGTGACAGTAGCAAACGCAGGTACGGATACAGTGTATAACGTCAGTGGCATCACCACGTATGGTACGGGTATTAAGTACAACAACGTACTCTATGGCGGTAATGGCGATGTAATCAGCCTCAACCTTAGTCATGAAAACCAAGCGGGTCACACCTTCAATCAGTACACAGTGGCGGGTGGCGGAACGCTGGCCAACTCCACTACCAACAACCCGACACTTACCATGACTGATGCTGATCAGGTCATCAACGTTGAATGGAAAGCCGATCTGGCATGGCAGCTTGGTGACCAGCCAGTGCCCATAGAAGGCGTGAGCGGCTACGTTGGCTTCGAAAACCACGTCACCTTCCCGACGCTGAGCAACCCCCACAACATTACAGTGACCTACAGCTCGACCAACACCGACGTTGCCACCATCAACGCTACGGGAGATATCACCTTCGTGGCCGCTGGTGAAACAACTATCAAAGCCACCTTCACCGGCAACAGCGATTATGCTTCGGACGAGGTTACCTACACCCTCACGGTCAAAAATCCAGACACCCTGACACTGGCCAGCAACAACCCACAGTGGGGAAGCGTGACGCTGGACAACGCATCATCCTCCAACACGTACCCGACTTCTACCGAAAATATCTATTGTGTCCTGCCTGGCACCGATGTTACCATAAACGCCGCTGCCATCCAGCTATACCATGTGGCCAGCTGGAGCGACGAAGGACAGCACGACCTCTCCGCTAACGCCTCTTACGACGAATACTTCGTGACGAACCCCGACAGGTTCCCCGCCAAATCGTCAATCACCATTACGATGACGGGCGACACCACGATGATAGCCACCTTTGACATCAACATTTACAATATCAACGCAGCTGTGGCCAATGGCCAGAGCGAACTCGGCACCGTACAGGTTGCATACACCGATGTCAGCAATCAGGCGCAGACCATCGCCACTACGACGACCATGACAGAGGTACAGGCTACCGCCCTGAAGGGAAGCACCACAACCCTTACCGCTATTCCTGAAGCTGGCTTCCATTTCGTCAACTGGACCAACGGCAATGTGGTCCTGGGCACTGATCCTACCCTGACCTCCACCGAGGACCTCACCGCTACCGCCAACTTCGACACCACCCACGCCGAGCTGGCTTGGAGCGAGGATGAATTCACCGGCTATACGATGATTAACTTCAACAATTACACACCCACTCTCAACAACCCGCACAATGTTAACGTGCGTTATGGTCTTGTAGAGAACGTTACCTCCGTCAAGGTCAACCCGGAGACTGGTTACATTACGAACGATTACAACGTTCCCAGACTTATCACCCAGGGTACTTACCATATTTACGCAGTGCACGAGACCGACCAGACCTACTACTACGATTCGGTGGTTTATACCCTTAATGTGAATTGGGGCGCTGTGGTAAGCATACTGAAGAACATTGAAGAAGGAGGTACCACCGCTTTCCAGAACGCAGAGAATGACCTTACCCACGCCTATTCCAGCAACAACGCCATGATGGCTTATTTGGCACCAGGTGCCAGTTTCACTGTTTCTGCCGATGCCAATGAAGGATATCACTTCAGCAAATGGCAGACTGGCGATAACGTTGCCGGCTACACCGACTTTGCCACCACCTCCGAGGCTACCTACACCGCTCCTGCCCAAATCACCAGTATGTTCTCCATCGGTCTCAAGGCAATCTTCGACACCAATACCTACGCCTTGAACGTGTTGAGCGACAATACAGAAATGGGCAGTGTGAGCGGAAGCAACCCAGCGGCCAAGCACTTCCTCAACTACGAGATCAGCGCTACACCTACCCTCGGCTACTTCTTCGATCAATGGAACGACGGCAACACTGACAATCCGCGTACGGTGAGCCTCATCAGTGACAGCACCTTTACCGCTTACTTCGCGCCTGACACCTTTACCATCACCTACATGGACGGAGATGTGAAACTGAAAGTGGACACCTTCCTCTATCGTCAGCCCATTACCGAATACACCACTTCGAAGGAAAAATGGCGTTTTGACGGATGGGATCCTGAGGTGCCGGAGCTGATGCCTGCCGAAAACTTGACGGTTTACGCAATATGGTACCGTCTCTGCGAGCCGCTTGAGGATGTTGACCACAACACCTATCCTTCTGTCAATATCGGCAACAAGTGCTGGATGGCCGAGAACCTCAGAACCCTCCACTATTATGACGGTCGCGAGATTACCAACATCTACGAATATCAGAGCAGCCTGTATCCTAATGCGGAAGAGAATGTGACCATCTTCGGTCGCCTGTACGACTGGTACGATGCTGCTGATGCCAGCAGACCAACAAGATCCACCCGCATCCAGGGCATTTGCCCCCAGGGTTGGTTCCTGCCCAACGAGGAAGATTTCGAGCTTCTCAACAATGCAGATCTCCACACCTTGCGTTCAACCAACTACTGGTTATACAACAATGGAGACAACAGCACTGGTTTCGACTGGAGACCTTCCGGCATGTACAACATGAACACGCAGCGGTACGAAAACCTGCTGGGCAACGCCTATTTGTGGTCATCCTTCTCCACCAGCAGCACCGAAGCGCACTGCCACATGGCAGACTGTAATTGCTACCTGATTTACGACATGATCACTCAAAAAGAGAATGCCTATAGCGTACGATGCATCCAGGATTAGCCTGATGCCATCGTAACGATATTTTAACAGGGCGTGTCCAATGGGCACGCCCTGTTTTGTCAGTGGTGAAATCCCGATTATAATCTTGAAAAGGAAGTCTGTTGTGGTTTAGAAAAATTTTTTATCTTTGCATCGGAAAATAGCGAAAAGTGTATCGACACTACACAAAAAGACACAATTTAGTGAATTATGGAAATTAAAAGAGATATCATTGAGCGTTTCAAACTATGGAAAGACGCATCCGACAGGAAACCGATTTTGTTGATGGGAGCGCGCCAAATTGGGAAAACATGGGCCATGGAAACCTTTGGCAGAACATGTTTCGACTACTGTGTGAAGTTTGATTTTGACCGTCAGCCGGAGCTGAAATCGGTGTTTCAAATCACCAAATCACCACAGCGTTTGCTGAAAGAACTTGAACTTTACTGCGATTATCCCATTATTGCTGGTCGAACACTTATCATTTTCGATGAGATACAGGAGTGCGAGGAAGCTCTTAACAGTTTGAAATATTTTTGTGAAGAAGCTCCTGAATACCATGTTATAGCAGCAGGATCTCTATTGGGAGTGGCGGTAAAGAAACGCAAAATGACAGTGCCTGTCGGTAAGGTCAAAACTATGCGAATGTTCCCTGTAAGTTTCAAGGAGTTTTTGCGGGCAAGTGACGCTCAAACGTATGCCTACATTGATTCATTGACAGAAATTCGTCATCTTCCAGAGATTGTACTCAACAAATTGCGTACAGAATATCGCCGCTATCAAGTGTCGGGAGGTATGCCTGAAGCTATAGTTGCATGGCTTGATAACAAAGGAGTGGGCGCGGTTGAGTCAATCCTGCAAGATATTCTAGACCTCTATGAGCTTGATTTCGTCAAATATGCTGAATCTCGCGAGATACCGCGTATTCGTGCCATTTGGCACTCTTTGCCTGCCCAGTTGTCAAAAGAAAATCGTAAGTTCATCTATAAGGTTATCAAGACGGGTGCCCGTTCCAAAGACTATGAAGATGCACTCTTATGGCTTGAAGATGCCGGAATGATATACAGAGTATATGATATCACGAAACCAGGAATGCCTCTTTCTGCATATCAGGATACCGATGCGTTTAAGGTGTATGCATGTGACTGCGGCTTGCTCCGTCGTCTGGCACATCTGCCGGCAACAGTTATCACAGATCCTGTTGCGAACTATACAGAATTCAAGGGAGCTATGGCTGAAAATGCCGTTTTGCAGTCACTGATGCCGTTGTTGGACGACCAGATGCCAAGTTACTGGACCTCAGACAGAAAAGCAGAGGTCGAATTTGTGCTGCAGTGGGAGGACCAGATTATCCCCATAGAGGTTAAGGCCGAGCAAAATATCAATGGTAACAGTTTGTCTGAATACAACAAAAAATACAACCCGTCTGTTCGCATTCGTTTTTCCATGCTGAATTTGCAATTCAATGGCGGTTTGCTCAGCAGTCCGGCGCCATTGGCAGGATGGTTTGACAAATTATGGCAATTGATTAAAACTGAACATGAACACGCAGCGGTATGAAAACCTGCTGGGCAACGCCTATTTGTGGTCATCCTCTCCACCAGCAGCACCGAAGCGCACTGCCACATGGCAGACTGTAATTGCTACCTGATTTACGACATGATCACCCAAAAAGAGAATGCCTATAGCGTACGATGTGTGCACGATTAACATGCTATCGCTACGATAAAGCCGAAAAAGAAATGCACTGACAATCGTTTGATTATCAGTGCATTTTTGTTGATTTCAGGGAACGTTTCCCTCGTTCAAAGTGGAGCCGGCGGGAGTCGAACCCGCGTCCAAACATGCCGCAAGATTGCTTTCTACAAGCTTAGTCTTCGTTTGCTTGTCGGCCACCGCATGGTACGAGACAGACCTCGCGGCAGCTTATCTTCTGAAATTTCGCTCATGCGTCGAAGCACACACTCGCTATCTGTCCTTTTATGACACTTCTGACCGGACGTTGGACCGAAAAACTTCCGGGGAAGCGCCCGCGGCTACAGACCTTGTCTGCGCGGCAGGATCCGCAACGGTTACGCTGCGAATGCATAAGAAGTTTCGCCGTTTATTGGCATCGAGAGTTGACTTTTAACGGAATCGGCTCACAAACTCCGGCCTGCTTACAATCCCCCGAACTTGCTGTCAAAACCAAACGACCCCGGAGGAATGAAAGGGGAAGATTACTTCACCTCCCCTTTCAGTTGTAATATCACCCTGTCGGTATTGGCGTTTGACAACACCGTCAGGCGCTTGCTGATCAAACCTGTATGCTTGGCGGTATAGGTGGCCTTGATCGTGCCCTTCTTGCCAGGCATGATCGGTTGCTTGGACCATTCCACGGTGGTGCAATCACACGAGGAGATCACATCGTCCAGAATCAACGGCTTCTTGCCGATATTCGTGAACGTGATGGTGACGGTCTTCACATCCCCGACCTTCAAAGTACCGAAGTCAACAGTAAGTTTGTCAAACTGAATCTCAGCACCGTTGCCTTTGTACGGGGTAGTTTTTGTGGTCTGGGCTTGCAAAGCGAAAAGTCCGCCTATCATCAAGCACAGGATTATCAACCTTTTCATTGCTGTTCGTTTTATTAGTTATTCTCTTTAAGCGGAGTGGCATTATTGTCAGGAGCAGCCTCCACCGGTTTCGGGGAAACATTGCCCTTGATGTTCAACACCACGCGGTTGTTGACCGCATTGGATTCCACCGTGATGGATTTGTTGATAGCACCCACTCGTTGAGTGTTGTATTTGACTTTGATAGTGGCCTTTTTACCCGGAGCGATGGGATCCTTGGGCCATTCAGGAACCGTGCAACCGCAACTGGAACGGCAATTGGTCAGCAGAAGATCGGCCTTGCCCGTGTTCTTGAACACGAATTCGCAAGTACCATTGTCGCCCTGCATAATGTTGCCATAATCATGAACCAATGTTTCAAAGGTGATTTCAGGTTCTTTCACTTTCTTGTTTTTGTCCGTATTGGCATCCTGCGCAAAAGCGGAAAAAACAAAAGCTGTTACGATGAATAAACTAAGTACTTTTTTCATAACTGATATTATTTTTATGTAGTAATTATGATTCAAAAAAACATTGAAGAGACATCAAAGCACTCTCAGAGTTTAACCCATGTTAATTTTTTTTCCCCACAAAAAATTCCACTGCCAGTCTGTAGCTATCCAACCCAAAACCAGAGATAAAGCCCATACAACAGGAAGAGAGCACGGAATTTTTCCTGTAATGCTCTCGTCCGAAGAGATTCGAGATGTGCACTTCCACCACCGGGCAGGATGTAGTACGCACAGCATCCGCCAAAATCACAGACGAATGCGTATAGGCACCGGCATTGAGGATAATTCCATCGTAGTCCTTCGCATTGGCTACCACATTGGCCAGGTCGCCTTCGTTATCAAACTGAAAGTAATCAAACTGCACATCCGAATACAGACTCTTCAGCTCAGACAGATACGAATCGAAAGAGGTCGAGCCATAAATATCGACTTCGCGCGTGCCCAGTTGCTGCAAGTTCACTCCGTTCACTATCAGAATCTTCATTATTCGCGTATTAGAATAAAAACATCCTCATCGGGTTTGTGCATATTCAAGTGTTCGCGGGCGTATTTCTCCAACAACACCGAATCCGAAGAGAGTTGCTCGAATGTGTAAGCATTGCCCACCTGATTCTTGGTATAGACAATTTTCTCTTCCAGATTGTCAATCTTCCGATTCAGCTCGCGATGCGTCTTGATATTGTGGTCGGAAATGAAAAAGAAGTAACACAAGAACAACACGAGTGTCACTCCATATACGATAATATACAGTTTAATGCTGTTTTTGTGTTTCTTCTCTTCTTCCATAACTCTTAACGGGCATAGTTAACCGAACGGGTCTCACGGATAACCGTGATTTTGATCTGTCCGGGATAGGTCATTTCATTTTGAATTTTCTTGGAGAGGTCCAGGGAGATCTGGTTCACCTCGGCATCGGAAACCTTCTCGGCGCCGACGATCACACGAAGCTCACGGCCAGCCTGGATGGCGTAGGTTTTCACCACGCCGGGGTAAGTCAGGGCGAGATTTTCAAGATCGTTGAGACGTTTCATGTAGGCTTCCACCACTTCGCGACGTGCGCCGGGGCGAGCGCCGGAGATGGCATCACAGACTTGGACGATAGGCGCGATGAGCGTGTTCATCTCCATTTCGTCGTGGTGCGCGCCAATAGCGTTGACAATCTCAGGGCGTTCCTTGTATTGCTCGGCCAGGCGTGCGCCGAAGAGTGCGTGCGGCAATTCGGGTTCCGTATCTGGCACTTTGCCAATGTCGTGCAACAAGCCCGCGCGACGGGCAATCTTCGGGTTCAAACCCAGTTCGGCTGCCATGGCGGCACTGAGGTTGGCCACCTCCTTGGCATGCTGGAGCAGGTTTTGCCCATATGAAGAACGATACCGCATCTTACCGACCATACGCATCAATTCATGAGGCATATTGTTAATACCCAAATCGATACAGGTGCGTTTACCCAGCTCGGCAATCTCCTGTTCAATCTGTTTCTTCGTTTTGGCCACCACCTCTTCGATTCTGGCCGGGTGGATACGACCGTCGGAGACCAGCTTCTGGAGTGAAAGGCGGGCAATCTCTCTGCGCACAGGGTCGAAACTGGAGAGCAGAATAGCGTCGGGGGAGTCGTCGATGATGACATCCACGCCGGTCAGGTTCTCAAGGGTGCGGATATTACGGCCTTCACGACCGATGATACGGCCCTTGATCTCATCATTCTCGATGTTGAACACTGAAACCGTATTCTCGATTGCTGCTTCCACGCCGGTACGCTGCAATGCATTCACAACCACCTTCTTAGCTTCCAAGTTTGCAGTATTTTTGGCCTCATCCACAATGTCCTTGATCATGACCATGGCGTCAGCCTTCGCTTCATCGCGCATCAGTTCGATCAGTTGAGCCTTGGCTTGCTCGGAAGTGAGTTCTGCTATAGATTCCAGTTTTGCCTTCTGGATGGAAGTCTGTTCATCCAATTCCTTCTGTTTCTGGGCAGTAGCCTGCATTTGCTTGCTGAGGTTTTCCTTCAGGGCAGCGTTCTCGGCCGTCTTTCTGTTCAATTCCTCCATTTTCTGTCCCAGCGTGTTCTCTTTCTGTTTGATGCGGTTCTCCGCTGCGGAGAGTTGTTGGTTGCGGTCATGTACGGTTTTCTCATAGTCGCTCTTCAGTTGCAGGAACTTCTCTTTAGCCTGTAGAATCTTCTCCTTTTTCAGAAGTTCGCCATCCTCTTCTGCCTTCTTCAACGCTTCGCGGCCCGCTTTGGTGAGTTGATTTTTTAGTAATGTGTAGGCTATTCCGAGACCAGCCGCTATGCCGATCAAGACGCCTATCAAAATCCATAGTACTGTCATAATATATATAGTTTTAGTTTAACGTGCGAAACACTAGGTTTCAATTAATTACTTCATTCATCAGGATTGGGCGGGCGCTAAAAAAAAAACCGCATAAGTTCCATAGGGTTTCGAAAAACTCCTAATAGATATGGATGAAGGTGCCGGCTCACTTCGCGCTTCCCCGGGCTGAAAAGCCATCCTTGCGGATTCGGGCCTGTTCTAGGCAAGTCAAGCGTCCCCTTCGTTTGATAATGTGTTGAGTTTAACAAACGTATCTGAACTTATGCGGGATGGGTTATTTCAAAGAACGAATTAATCAACTTCAAATTTGTCTGTCAGCTCTTTCAGCGACTCCATCATCGGCACCACTTCCTCGTCAAAACCTTTGAGCCGCTCTTCGTCAGCCAACCATTTCACTACAAAATCGACCAATATCTTGGATAACAAGTCTTGTTGGTCTGTATATGTCCATTTTTTAGCAAATTCCAAAAAACTGTCATTGATTATCTTTTCCGCCTCACGGAAGTAATGCTCCCATTCCTTCTGTATCGTGATCGTCATCGGGCGTTGCGCCACCTGAATCGTTATCTTTATGCGATCGTTCTCCATATTACTTGTTCGTGAGTAGGCTTATACACTTGTCTATCTCCCGCACCCAATCGTTTATTTGCTTTTTTGTCTCTTGTTTATCTTTTTTATTGAAAACTGTTTTAGTTACCACTATTAATTTTAATCTTTCCGTCAATTCCTCTATCTGACCTTGCAACTCTTTCTCCTTCTCCTTCAACGCCTCGTTCTCAGATTTCAGTTTCTCATTATCTTTCTGAAGGTCAGATATTTTCAACAACGCCGCCTTTACGTTATATTCAATCTTGTTATATAAACTTTCAAACGATGCCATTGAGATTTTATTGACGTGCAAAAATACAAATTTTAGAGTGATATTCAACCCTCATTTTTTTTCTTAAAGCATTCTTTCCCGAAAAACTACTATATAAAATTGAATATCAATACATTGTAATATTAAACCAACACCTTTTTGTGATAAAATTCAAAAAAAATCATAATAAAACTTGAGTTTACGAAAAAGATTATTATTTTTGCGGCATTAAAATAACTGAATTGTAAACCTAAAAATAGGAGACCTGCTATCGACATAAATCTACTTTCTTAATATTAACACATAAAGAAAGGAGTTTTCTATGAAAACCGTTAAACTTACTGATAACGAGTTGATAGCCAGTTATCAAAGCGGAAACGAGCAAGCGTTGAAAACATTAATAGCACGCTATGAAAAGCGGCTGTTCTCTTATATCATGCTCTCCGTGAAAAACAAGGAGCTTGCGGAAGACATTTTCCAGGACACTTTCATCAAAGTCATCAACACCATCCGATCGGGCAACTACCATGAGGAGGGCAAGTTCTTCCAGTGGGTCATGCGCATCGCCAACAACCTGAAGATCGACTATTACCGCAAAGTGCAGCGGATGCCGATGTTCGACAACGGCGACAACGAGTTCGACATCTTCGACATCATCAGCACACACGAGGATTCTGTGGAGCAGAAGATCATCCGGGAGCAGATCTACAACGACCTGCACCACATCATCGAATATCTTCCTCAAGAGCAGCGGGAGGTGCTGGTCATGCGCATATATCAGGATTACAGTTTCAAAGAGATTTCTGAAATCACAGGTGTGAGCATCAACACCGCCTTGGGCAGAATGCGCTATGCGCTCATCAATCTCCGCAAAATCATCGCCAAGCACAAGGTTGTCATCGAATAACCTGATTAACAGACAGTATTTTCGCCTTATACAGGCTGCAAAGTTCATCGTAAAGAAAAAAAACGTACTTTTGCAGCCTGTAATTTTTATATAAACTTAATTTAACTATATGGCAACAACAGCTGATTTTAAAAACGGACTTTGTATTGTGTACAACAACGAGATATGGACCATCGTTGAGTTCCTGCACGTGAAACCGGGCAAGGGCAACACCTTTGTACGCACCAAACTGAAAAACCTCAAGAACGGAAGAGTTCAGGAATTCCGTTTCGACGCCGGCATCAAGATCGAATTGGCCCGCGTAGAGCGCCGTCCGTACATATTCTCCTACAAGGAGGGTGCCACCACCTACAACTTCATGCATGCTGAGACTTTCGAACCGCTCACCATCGAGAAGGACCTGATCAACAACCCTGACCTGCTGAAAGAGGGCCAAACAGTTGAAATCATGTATCACACCGACACGGACACGCCGCTCACCTGCGAACTTCCGCCTTTCGTTGACCTCGAGATCATCGAAGCTGACCCTGGTGTAAAGGGCAACACGGCCACCAACTCCCTGAAGAGAGCTGTTGTGGAGACGGGCGCCGAGGTTTATGTACCGCTGTTCATCAACGCCGGCGAGAAAATCAAAGTCGATACCCGTACCAACAAATATTCTGAAAGAGTAAAGGAGTAAAAGAGTAAAGGAGAAATGAGGTTTTCGAAACCCCTTACGTTGAATGAGGTGCTCCGGCTCATTGGGCATCCCGTGGATACCATGGGCCATGCTGATTGTATGGTCACTGGAATCAACGAGTTGCATTCGGTCGAGGAGGGCGACTTGACTTTTGTGGATTGCGACAAGTACTACACGCGCACCCTGCAGAGCAAGGCGACCTTCATCCTCATCAACCGCACTGACATACCCTGTCCCGACGGCAAGGTGCTGCTCTTCACTGAAGATCCATTGATCGACTACCTGAAGGTTGTGGAGCACTTCACGCACTTCACACCCCAAAACACCAACATCCACCCGACCGCCGAGATCGGAGAAGGAACCATCATTCAACCGCTGGTTTTCATCGGCGAGAATGTGAAAATCGGCAAGAACTGCCTGATTCACTCCAACGTCAGCATTTATGCGGACACCGTCATCGGCGACAATGTGGTCATCCATTCCAACAGCACCATCGGTGCAGACGCCTGCTATTTCCAGAAACGGGCCGACCGCTGGGTGAAGCTGACCTCGTGTGGCAACACAATCATCGGCAACGATGTGGAGATTGGCTGCAATTGTTGCATTGACAAGGGCGTTTCCGGAACCACCTACATCGGCGACGGCACCAAGTTCGACAACTTAGTGCAAGTGGGCCACGACACTCACATCGGCAAGCGCGTGCTCTTAGGTGCACAAAGCGGCATCGCCGGCTGCACCTACATCGACGACGACTGCAAGATCTGGGCCAAGGCCAGCGTCAACAAAGACCTCTACATCGCCAAGAACACGGTGTTGTACGCCCTGTCGGCCATCGACAAAAGCGTGCAGCAGGAGGGCACTACCCTCTTCGGCGTACCGGCCATCGACGCACCGACCAAGTGGAAGGAGCTCATCTATGTGAAAAACCTTCCGAAACTGTACCACGATGTGGAAGAGCTGAAAAAGAAATAGTCGGAAACAAACTTTCAGAAAACAACAAAGGCACCTTTTCAGGTGCCTTTTCTTTTGTGTGATCTGTACAAGATTTGAACTTGTGACCTCTTGCCTGTCAAGCAAGCGCTCTAAACCAACTGAGCTAACAGATCATTATGTCTCTTTGTCAGCGGAGAGACTGGGATTCGAACCCAGGAACCGCTTTTGGCGGTTACACGCTCTCCAGGCGTGCGCCTTCGACCACTCGGCCATCTCTCCTCCTTTTGAGGGCGCAAAAATACACTTTTTTTCTTATTACGCCTATTTTAAAAACTCAATTTTTTCATTTTGTCCTAATTCATCTAGAACTTGCTGAATATGAGCCACTAAAACTTTTGACAAATCCTGTACGCGCTGTCTCCACACCTCGATATCCACATCCAGGTTGTCGGAAACGATCTTGTAGGAGACATATTTCTTGCCATAATCCTGCGCAAAGGAGATCAAAACCGAGGATTCCATATCGAAGCAATCGACTTTGGATTTGACAGATTCCAAATAATTCTCAGTGAAGACTTCCGGGGAAACGAAGCAGTCGGAGGAGTACAAAGTGGCTTTCTGCACCTGTTCATCGGCCTGCACATCGAAATAATACGGCAGCATCTCTGTTTCATAGAATTTAGAACTGCCAGACAATATTTCTCTGACACTCAGCACAGTGCCAACGGTTCGGTCGTGTGAGCCCACAGACCCGATGTTGAGCATGATGAAATCCTCATCTTTGTGTTTTTCCATAAAGCGGATCATGGCGCGGGTGGCATTCTCTCGTCCGATACCGGTAAAGTTCACATGGTCGGCAAAAGTGCCAACCTCATCGGGGACAGCAGCAAAAAGGGCGATTTTCATAAAGAGTATTGTTTAAAGTTTAGAGTTTAGAGTTTAAAGTTCAAGGTTTAAGGTTCGTCATTATGATTTGCAAAGGTACAAATAAAAACGAAATTGTCCCTTTAATCTTGGTAATTCATCATTTTTCCACATTGCCAGAGTGTGACTTTCGCGGCGGCAGACATCTTGTTCCGGGGCATGTGACACCCGCGCCGCGAGGGCCATACGCCGCATAGCCACCGCCCCACATTGCTCCCTACGGTCGCTTATGCGGGGTTAATGAGATGGTATTCCTCCGGAATACATTCCTGATAAAAAAAACGCGGGAAGAGCGTAACCTTTTTGGAAAAACGCGTCCTAATGGATGAACCCACAAATTCCGCCACTATGGACAGCATACGAAAATACGGAGTCGCAGGCTTGCTGATTCTGGGACTAAACGCCCTGAGCACCGCACAAACCGACAGCACTCTGACCTCGCGCCACGACAACAACCCACACACCATCGCCGCGCCAGTTGACCACCCCTTTGACGGGTTCCATTTCGGCTACACCCTGCAATTGGATGTGATGCATCCTATCGTTTTTCAAGATATATTCACCCAAGAACTTGATTGGATCACCCCTTATCCATCTTTTCATGCTGGGCTGGAGTTCTCTTACAATTTTGCCGACTACTTTGGGACGTCTGCCGCCCTGAATTTTGGGACTTTGGGAGGTGTTTATCTAAAAAGATACGGTTTCTCACTCCCGCTGAAATTCGAATTCCACTATCCCGTTTCTCCCAAAATTCTGTTGACGATCAGTGCCGGTGTGCGACTCCGCCTGCCGCCACAAACATTCCTTAGCGGTTTTGACGGAGAATACGGTTCGCATATAGATACTATTCTCTATGTGTACAGTGGGAGAAACTTTGTGAATGCCAATGCCGACAAAAACACTTTGTATGCGGACCTCATGTTGGATGTGGGTCTATATTACCAACTCCCCAATCAGGATTTCCTGCGTTTTACCACGGGAATAAACTTGGCCACTGGAGACCATGAGCAAGGAACACTCCATTTCATTCCTTCCATGGCTACTCTTAATACGTCAGAAAGAGACCAATACTCCCACAAGAACCATTTTCTCTACTTCCAAGCAGCCTACATACACAGTTTCAGCAAGAAACGGTTGGTTATGCGGGCGCGTCCGCACTGGAGCACGGATGAAGGCATGAAATTGCGCCACGAGGCTCGTCTAGAAGTCGGCGACCCTTTCGGGGCCATATTGTGGATGCGTCTCAACAAACGCCAATACTACACGCAAGATGCCATAGCACACGCTTACACCGCCAGTCCCACCATCTCCCTGAACTACCACTACCGGCTGACAAAATGGTTTTGGGCCGGACTCATGGTCAATTACGCATACGCCTAACAGCTCTCCGATTACACATATTGGGATCAAATAGTTGGAAACCGCCATTTTATCACCATCATGCCGGAATTGCGATTTTCCTACCTCAACCGCCCACATGTAACGCTATACTCAGCTCTGGCTGCCGGCATAACCACCAGTGCTGGAGGCCACTATGGTTTCATGTCCAACTACCAGAAACTCCCCATAACTTTTTCCTCATTCCAGTTCACTGCATTGGGCATACGGGCGGGGCGCGACCATCTGTTCGGCACTTTCGAGGCCGGCATCGGCATCAAGGGATTCGCTTCATTAGGCATCGGATATGCATTTTAACATAATGAACTAAAAACAAACATCATAAAAAAAAATTTTTCCATAATGCCGTTGTATTAAAAAAAATGTATTTTTGCGGTGATATTATTTTGATATTATTTTAATCACCTCAAAAACACATAACATTATGAAATCCAAGGAATTCAACAAAACCGTGACCTCGGGAAACAATGGTTTCCTGCACCTTCTCATCAATCTTGCATTGCTGGCATTCTCCATCTGGCTGGTCGTGAGCTTCGCCAAATTCGACTGCATGCTGGATGCCGAGGGCGAGCCCACCGCATGGATATTGCTGCCCATCCTCACAGGTGTGTTTATGTTTTTCATCTACCTCCTTGATTTAATCGGATTCATGGTGGTGCAACCCAACGAATCACGCGTGCTCACTTTCTTCGGCAAGTACTCCGGCACGGTGAAACAGAACGGCTTTTTCTGGGTCAACCCCTTCTACAGCAAAGAGAAACTCTCATTGCGCGCCAAAAACATGGACGTGGAACCCATCAAGGTGAACGACAAGAACGGCAACCCCATCATGATCGGCTTAGTGCTGGTATGGAAGATCAACGACACCTATAAGGCATGTTTCGAGGTGGATTCGGATGTACGGAGCACCATCACGGAGAACTCGATGAAGTCCGTCAAGAGCTTCGACTCGTTTGTGCGCGTGCAGAGCGATGCTGCGTTGCGCAAAGTGGCGGGCATGTACGCCTACGACAACATGGATCGCAACGACGAGGAAGTGACCTTGCGCTCCGGCGGCGAGGAAATCAACGAGCGCCTGGAGTCCGAATTGCGCAAACATCTGGAGATTGCCGGCATAGAGGTTGTGGAAGCCCGTATCAACTACCTGGCCTACGCCGCCGAGATTGCCAGCGTGATGTTGCGCCGCCAGCAAGCCGACGCCATCATCTCCGCCCGCGAGAAGATCGTGGAAGGTGCCGTAAGCATGGTGGATTTAGCCCTGAAGAAACTGTCAGAGGACAAGATCGTGGAACTGGACGAGGAACGCAAGGCCGCCATGGTCTCCAACCTCTTGGTCGTGTTGTGCGCCGACGAATCCGCGTCACCGGTAATCAATACGGGAACGTTGTATCAATAATCATTGTCGTATGATAATATTTCCGTAGAGACGGTGCATGCACCGTCTCTACAATAATTATTTTAAAATATGAAAAAAAATTTCGCCCTACGCGTCGATTCCGACATATTCGAGGCCATTGAAAAATGGGCCGCGGACGAATTCCGCAGCGCGAACGGGCAGATTGAATGGATATTATCTACTGCGTTGAAGAAAGCCGGGCGGCTGCCGAAAAAGAAGCGTGAGGATGGCGAGACGAAGGAGGAAGTTGGGAGTAAAGGAGTAAAGAGTATGGTGTGAGGAGTTGGTTGAGATTGAGGAAATGATAGATCCCCTTCTATTGTAGAAGGGGTGGCCGAAGGCCGGGGTAGTAATATGGAAGTTAGAAGTGAGGGACAGGGGCGTTTTTATTCTTAATTCTTAATTCTCAATTCATAATTGTATCCATAAACAGTCCCACCCGATTCAGCACGATGCAGGCGCGGCTTTGATCAATGACAATTCTCACCTTTTTGGTGGTAACCGTCTCCGTGAGCACGATGCGTTTGTAGCCGATGGTGGTTTCTGAGGCGATGGTGCGCCAGTTGCCGTTCTCATCTTCAACTTCGATGTGAAATTTCTCCACCCGCTGCCCAAGCGGAATGTATTCTTGCAGCATCACGCGGTTAAAGGTCTGAGGCTTTTTAAACTCCAATCTCACCCACGCAGTGGTTACGGTGTCATCAGTGGCCCAATAGGTGTTATAATCGTTTTCAATTAGCCAGGAAGCATCGTATTTAATAGGACTAAAACTACTCAAGGCACTATTATTGTAGCATTCTCTATAAGACTTATAAAGACCTATACCACGGAAATTTGATACACAAAGTTTTATAGCTTTTTTCGCCAAATCGTGCTCGAAAATGCTGTCCAGCGCGGCTCTGAATTCCATGAGTCGGAGCGAGTCCTCGGCGGGGATGAGGCCGCGGGTGTCGGGCGGGACATTGAGTAGCAGCAGGGAGTTGCGGCCCACGCTGTTGTAGTAGATTTTCAGTAGCTCTTGCACGGACTTCGGGTGCTCGCTGTCTCGCCAGAACCAGCCCGGCCGGATGGAGACATCTGTTTCAGCGGGAATCCAGCACACGCCGTTGTAGTTACCCGCGTTGAGCGTGTCCTGTGAGGGAGCATTGTTGCCCGGCTCACGGCCTTCCACATCGAGCCGCGACCAGCAAGTGCGCCCGCAAGTGCCTTCCTCATTGCCCACCCAGCGGCATCCTGGACCCACATCGCTGAAGATTACCGCATTGGGTTGCAGTTTGAGCGTCTGCGCATTGTACTTTTCCCAATCATAGACTTGCCGTTTGCCATTTGGCCCTTCACCATTAGCTCCGTCGAACCATTGCTCAAAGATGGGACCGTAGTGTTTGTGGGCACTACGTAATGTTCCGAGAAACACCTTGTTGTATTCAGGCGTGCCGTAGGTGGGTGCGTTTCTATCCCACGGCGAAATGTAGATGCCGAACTTCAATCCACCCTTTTTGCAGGCTTTCGACAATTCCTTGAGCACATCGCCTTTGCCTTTGCGCCACGCGCTCGCGCGCACGGTATGCGTGCTCATCGGATTGGGCCAGAGGCAGAAGCCGTCGTGGTTCTCGGCGGTGAGGATGATGCCCTGAAAACCAGCCTTCTTTGCCACCGCCACCCATTGGTTGCAGTCAAGGGCGGTGGGGTTGAAGATATCCTCTGGCTCAGTGCCCTCGCCCCATTCGAGGCCGGTGAAGGTGTTGGGACCGAAGTGGCAGAACATATTCATCTCCATCTTTTGCCACTCCACCTGCGCAGGCGTGGGCACGGGGCCGTAAGGCGCGGGGGGATTCGCCATTTGCGCCAAAAGAGTGACATCCAAAAGGCAGAGGATCAAGAGCAGGGTGGTCTTTTTCATAATTGGAGATTCATGGGGCGAAGATACCACCAAGTACGTTTTGTGGTTCCCTATACTGTTGCAACATTTGGTGCCGGATATGGGGTAAACCACTGCGATATTCTTCGTATGGATTCAAATCTAGACATGACTGATTCTTTAGTCTTGGCGATCTGCAGATTATAACGAGCCTGCATATTCAGCCAATGCTCTGCTGGCGTTCCTAACGCTGCTTCAACCAGAATTGCAAAATCGGTAGTTATTGACCTCTTCCCATTCAGAATCTCGTTTAGCATAGTGTATGAAATTGCTATGGCACTCGCAAATTCTTTTTGCGAAATACCTCTTGATTCAAGCTCCTCTTTTAAGATCTCTCCCGGATGAATTGCCGTATATGAAAATCCCAAGTTTCCCATAATTCGATTATTTATAATGATTTGTTATATCCAAAATATTACACACGGTTATGATCGGCTCATCTTTCTGCTCAACCTTGAATTCCAATCGGTATTTCAAATCAATTCGAATGGAAGAGATTCCCGCTTTATCACCAGATAGCACTTCATAGTTTAATGAGTTTAAAACATACAAAGATTCAATATAGAATCACAGTTCGCTCATTATTCAAGGGTATAGTCCCTTTTATTCTTGTCAATCGTCCTTTTTCTCTCATTGCCCGTGTGTGGCTTTCGCGGCGGGAAGGCACACTCCTTCGATGCTGGTTTCACGTGCGCCGCGAGGGGCCTCACGCACCTGCCACGCCCTCGCACTGCGGCCTTCGGCCTCGTGCGGGGTTAATTGCACTTCGTGCGTGTTGTCTCTTCGAGACTGACTTGTCCTTTCGTTCCTTCTTGTGGGTTCGTCCACACCATTCCGCAAGCGAACGTAGTGAGCGAAGCGGAACCTCCGAGACAACCGACCCTATCCCGCATAGAGTCACCCTTTTTCTAGCTCAAAACGCCGTGCCAGATGAGCCTATTGACCAACTAGGGCAAGGCGGAAGCCGAAGCTGTAGCTGCGGAAGTCAGGGACGTAGTAGAAGCGGTTAGACACCCGGCAGTACCTGGCGCTGTTGAACCAACTGCCACCGCGAAGCACACGGATCGAGCCCGAAGATGGGCCTTTAGGGCTGGTTTGTGCGGAACTATTGTAGCTTCCGTACCAGTCAGAGCACCATTCACAAACGTTGCCCGACATGTCGTACAGACCCAGCTCGTTGGGAGACTTCGTCTTCACGACATGCGTGCCATCGTCCGGGCTGCTCTTGCCTTTGTCGTAAGCATTTACATGGTACCACGCCACATCGCCGATGGTGTTGCCGCCTGAATACTTGTAACCTCGGCTCTTGTTGCCGCCCCTTGCCGCGTACTCCCATTCCGCCTCCGTCGGCAGGCGGAACGTCTTTCCCGTCAACTGGTTCAGCTTGCGGATGAACTCCTGGCAGTCGTTCCAGCTCACCTTTTCCACTGGCAGGTTGTCCCCTTTGAAATAAGACGGATTGTTCCCCATCACTGCCTTCCACAACGCTTGAGTCACCTCGGTCTCGCCGATGTAATAGGTGGAGAGTGTCACCTTGTGGGCGGGCTTCTCATCATCGTAGCAGTCGTTCCCCTGTTCCGAGGTGCAGCCCATGGTGAAGGTGCCGCCCTCCACGCGGATCATCTTGAAGCTCACTCCTTTCACAGTAACGGTGAGGGAGTTCTGGGGTTGCTGTTGGCCTACTGCTTGCTGCGCAAGGACAAGGACTGGCAAGGCGAGAACCATCGTCATCACAAGAGCCACTAAGCTCGTAACTTTAAGGATTTTTTTCATCTGATTTGTTGCCGCGTTATATCCCATCCGGCTCCGTCGGGGTATGTGAATATGAGGGTTAGAGATGTGCAATTTCGTCACCTCTTGTTTCATTGTCAGATTTTCGGTGGCAAATATACACTTTTTTATAGGGATTTTTTTTATTTTTGCACTCGTTATATCATTTTGATAATGATATAATAACGTAATTATTATTGTTTTCTAAAACAAAATCAAAATGAAAAAAATCTCCTTATTAATCATCGCTTTGGCGACTACGCTTATGCTGCAAGCCCAATGGACGAATGACTCAATCAACAACAACCATATCGCGAATTGTTCTTCGGATGCTGGCGAAATATATCTTTCGACCGATGGAAAAACAGGTGACACTTACGTGCAATGGACCGAGTCGGGGAGCAACGGCTATGGCCCTGCCCTGCAACGCCTCACTTTTGACGGCACTCCTCAATGGGGCGCTGATGGCATCCGTATCACTGGCCAGAATTTCTACTCCTATTCGGAAGGCATTGCCATGACCGCTACTTCTGACAATGCTGTGGTGAGCTGTTTTGCCACCGCAAACGACCAGACTGTTGCCGTTAAAATCAATGCCGACGGCACCTACGCATGGGGAGCGCAAGGCATCGCACTCTTCAATGACCATGCCTTTTCACGTGCCGAACTGGTTGCCGGCAATGACGGTGGCGTATGGGCCTTGGGGTTCGACTACCAGCGGCTGTATTTGCAGTACATCAATGCCAATGGCACACTGAACCCCTGCATCACCGTTGACGGTGGCAACTACAACGTGCGTTACGGAAAGCTTACCCTTGGTACCGAAAACAGTGTTTTTCTCACATACGAGAAAGTCTCTTCCGGCGTTGGATTGTATGCTGACAAAGAGATTTATGTTGTCGGATATTCCCCTAATGGCACACAATTGGGTTCTGCGGTGAAACTGATGTCAACGCAATCTTTTCAAGTCACCTATCTCCACTATGCAATACCTGACGGCTTGGACGGCGGCTATGCCTATATTTGGCATCCGGGCATCGGCAACGCATTCAACACATACGTTTTCCACTACGATAATAACGGATTATCTACAATTGCCGGACAGGACGGCATTCCCGTTCACTCCACAGACCCGTCGAATTACTATGTTGAGGCATACGGCACCGTTGATCCTGTCAGCCACGACCTCATCATCGGCTATGAGCAGACCGATGCTTCCTCACAAAGCCAATCAAGAGTTTATGTCAATCGTATCACCTCGACTGGCACAAGAGTCTGGGGCGACGGTATTTTAGTGGCCGATAATGCAGGTGTCAACTATTCCAACATCTTGGTGGATGCTTTTGAGGACGGTAGCGGTTTTTCTGTGATTTATAAGAGAAGCAGCGAAAGCAGCCCCTACATTTCGACTGTTGAGGCTGTAGGTATGGATATGAATGGCAATATTCTGTGGACCAAAACATTAAATTCAACCCTATACGACCGCACTGTTTGCAGAAACACTACAGGCTTCAACCTCGGACAAAACATCGTGGCTTGGGTCAACAGCACCAACGGCGGATTGTATGCCCAAAACATTTTGCCCGATGGCACGATGGGAGCATCAAACCCTGACGACACTGGTATTGAGGAGTGGACCAATGATGCTGTCATAACGGTCCTGCGTGTATTCAATATTTTAGGACAACCTGTAAAGGGCACAGACTTGAACGATTTAAACACAGGCATCTACATTCTGCAAGGTCTGACCGAAGACGGACGAGTAGTTAATAAAAAGGTGTTTATTAACAAGAAATAACAAATCAGAGGCATTGTCTTTGTTTTTTCAATTCAACTACAAGTTATCCTTGGATGGATTTTTTTTACTACTTTTGCGCTTTCTAAATTACAACAATTAACACTAACAATATGGAAAAATTCGATCCCGCAACCAATTTGGAAAAATTGGACAAAAAAGACGCTTACCGTGGCGTGAACCCCGCTATCTGCGATAGCGCAACCTTTATGTTTGAACAGGCCAAGACGATGACCGACACCTTCCACGGCGAAACCGAGGGTTATTTCCTCTACTCCCGCCACTGGAACCCCAGCACTCTCTCGCTGGCACAGTCACTGGCCGCCATCGAAGGCACCGAGCTGGCTTGGACCACCGGTTCCGGTATGGCCGCCATCACCGTGGCCCTGTTGCACGAAGTGAAGTCCGGTGACCACATTCTCTCCAGCATGACGACCTACGGCGGTACATTCGCTTTCTTGAACAACTACCTCAAGAAGTTCAACGTGGATGTCACTTTCGTGAACATGCAGGATTTGGATGCCGTGAAGAAAGCCATGCGTCCGAACACCAAGGTGGTCTATACCGAGACGATGAACAACCCGCTGCTCCGTATCGCCAACCTGCCCGAGCTTTCCAAGATTGCGCACGCCGGTGGTGCAAAACTGTTGGTTGACAACACCTTCACCCCGATGATTTTCTCACCCTACCGTCTCGGCGCCGATGTGGTGATTTACAGTATGACCAAATATGTGAACGGCATGAACGACTGTGTGGCCGGCGCCATCTGCGGTTCTGCTGATTACATCAACTCCCTCATCGATGTGAACGATGGTACGGCCATGTTGCTGGGTCCGGTGTTGGACACCTTCCGTTCCACCAGCATCCAGAAGAACCTGCACACGCTGCACATCCGCATGAAGAAGCACAGCGAGAACGCCATGTATCTGGCCAAACGCTTCAAAGAGACCGGCATCAAGTACAACTATCCCGGCCTTCCTGAGCACCCTGACCACGAGCTATTCAAATCCATGATGAACGACGGTTACGGCTTCGGCGGCATGATCTCCATCGACATGGGCACGGCTGAGAGAGCCAGCGCCATCATGGAGAAGATGCAGGAGCTGGGCGTGGGTTACCTTGCCGTCAGCCTCGGCTATTTCAAGACGCTGTTCAGCAACTCCGGCAAATCCACCTCTTCCGAGGTGCCCGAAGACATCCAGAAGGAGATGGGCATGAGCGAAGGTCTCATCCGTTTCTCCATGGGCTTGGACAACGATCCCGAGAGAACGTTCCAATTGATCAAACAGGCCATCGACGCCACGAAATAATTGGTATCGACATCCTAACAAACAAGACAGGACCCACATTTGTAGGTCCTGTTTTTTTATCTATTCTATTTTATTCCTCACACTACCATTCCTAGAATCCCGCGAACTGCATGAACAAAGGCGGGAGCAGCAGGATGAATCCGAGGATAATGAGGGCGAGCAGGAATTTCCAGATGAACTTGAGCCATTTGGCGTAAGGAATTCTTGCCACACCCAGCACGCCGATCAGCACGCCGGAGGTAGGTGTGATCATGTTGGTGAAGCCGTCGCCAAACTGGAAGGCGAGCACGGTCAGCTGGCGCGACACGCCCATCAAATCCGACCACTCGGCCATCATCGGGATGGTGAGCGCGGCCTTGGCGGAGCCGGACGGGATAATCAAATTCAGGAGGTTCTGTACCACATACATCACCCCGGTTGTGCCCACGCGACCTGCATCGCCGAAGCCCTGCGAGACAGCGTACAAAATAGTATCAATAATCTTGCCGTCTTCCAAAATGATGATGATGCCGCCGGCCAAACCGACCACCAGAGCGGCCACCATAATGTCTTTGCATCCTTCCAAAAAGAGGCGGACGATGCGGTCAAGTCTCAAATTGAAGGCAAAACCTGCCGCGATGCCCATGGCGAAGAACAGTCCGGCAATCTCCATCACATACCAGCCGTAGCCGAGCACGCCGGTCACCAGCGCCACAATGGTAAGCAGCAACAGAACCAGAATGTAGTGGTGCACCGACTTGCGAACAGCAAAGAAGCCCAATAAAACATAGCAAGCGGCAATGATGGGGAAGAGGATTACTGTATGCTTGCCCATGCCCACTGTAATATCGGTTCGGGGCATCTTTATGGCACAGAAAACCAGCACGGCGGCCACTAAGCCATACACAATCCATGTGGCCAGCGACGATTTGGTGACCGACTGATCAGTGCTCACCTCTTCGCGCTTGTCGCGCCAATACTGGTCCAACTCATACATAATGGACTTTTGCGGATTTTTTCTAACCCAACTGGCATAGATCAGCGTGAACACGATGGCCACGATGGTCAGCAGAACCCAGCAGAACAAGCGGTAGCCGATGCCCGAGAAGGTGGGCAGGCCCGACAATCCCTGCGCAATGCCGATGGTGAAGGGGTTGAGCATCGCGCCCGCGAAGCCCACATGCGCGGCCACATAGCACATCAGCACACCCGTAACGGAGTCGTAGCCCATGGAGATGGCCAGGGGCACAAAGATGACAATGAAGGCGATGGTCTCCTCGCTCATGCCGAACACCGAACCGAACAAGCTGAACATGATCATGATGGCGATGACGAGCAGATTGTTCACCCCAACCATTTGGAAAAACTTGTGTTTCTGCATCTTCTGGGTTCGGTCCAGAAAGAGATAAATACCCTTGTTGATGGCGTTGGTCTCGTTCATGATCCAGAACGCGCCCCCAATCATCAGTATAAACACGATGATGTTAGCAGTTCGTTCAAAGCCCTTGAAGAAGGCGGTAAAGACCTGCCAAGTCTGCGGCTGGTTTTGCACATGATGGTAGGAATCGCCCACCACCACATTGCGTGCATGGCCGTCCACCATGACGGTCTGCCGCTCGAACTCACCGCCCGGGACAATCCAGGTGAGGACAGCACAGACCACGATGATGGCAAAAACGATAGTAAAGGTATGGGGTATTTTGAAGTTGGCGCGCATAAGAAATTTTTTAGATGCAAAAATACAAAACAAATGGCAATTCAAAGAAAGAAGGCTACAAAAATATGACTGGGCCTTTTATTGGACTGATGTTTTTCATATCTTTGCAACGGAAATTTTTCCTTGTAGCAACTTTTTTAACCACTATAAAATCTGAAATTATGAAAAAATATTTCTTTTTCATTGCGGCTATTGCCATCACCTTGTCGGTTGCGTTTCCCTCACAAGCCACAGCTCAGACTTTGAGCGAATTCAAAACGACAATCAATGCTTTAGATGCCGCTTGTCCTACTGGCGATGAGGACATGGATCTGTTATCTTGTAAAATGGATAACAAAAACGTGACGATAACATTCCTGCTGACAGAGGACCCCAAAGATGACGGTTTTACCATTAAAGAATTAAATAATACAGGCAACGGAACTTCAGATATCATTAAATATTTAATGACTTACGAATTATTTTCGGATGAGGAGACGAAGGACATTGTAACGGGTTGTGCTTCGAACAACCTCAATCTCCAATACTGCTTCGTCAGCAAAAAAAACAAAAAGAGCCACATCATCACAGTCACTCCAGAAGAGCTCAAGGATATTATGAATGATGCCGAAAACCCGGAAGACTAATTCTCATCTTATATCCACCTAGCCTGATGAATTTTTTTTGGTAGTTAATATTGATGATGCTTTCCTGCTGTACGTACACTCTGCACGCGTAAAGAGATGAACAACGCCTGCAACGGCGACCTCCTCCGCTACAACGACACCACCCTGCTCCACTCCATCCCCAACTCCATGAAACGCGAAAACCTCAGCATACTCTTCCCTCACCCTGCTGCCCGACGGGAGCATCGGCATTTACTATGAGAAGGAAACGCCACAGGGGTATGAACTTTGGTTCAAGAAAATGAAATCGCAGCTATAAAGGCTAACCTAAAATGACTTTTAACAACACACATTAAAATGGATATCGCGCTGATCATCATAGGTGCCATTTGTTTGCTAGCTGGACTGGTGGGTTGTATTTTGCCCATTCTGCCAGGAGTACCGTTGGCATACGTCGGGCTTTGGATCCTACACGCAACCGACAAGGTTCAGTTCAGTTGGAAGTTTCTGCTGATATGGGGGATCGTCACGACTGTTGTACAGATCCTTGACTTCGTAATCCCCGTTTGGGGCACGAAGGTGATGGGCGGTTCAAAAGCCGGAGTATGGGGAAGCACCGTCGGATTAATCATCGGTCTTTTCTACGGTGCATGGGGTATTGTACTTGGACCTTTTATCGGTGCTGTACTTTTTGAACTTATTTTCAACAGAAAAGAAGAGGGGAAAACCTTCCTCCAATCCCTTAAAGCAGGTTTAGGCGCTTTTGTCGGACTGATAACCGGAACCGTGCTGAAGTTGACTTGCGTAGGACTGATGATTTTTAGTTTTGTAACAGCTCTTGTATAGTCTTTTTTCTTTACAGAACGACTTATGAAACCCCTGTTTTGGCTACTGATTCTGGTATCTTGCTGTTGGTGCTCTCTGTATGCTCAAAGTAATGAGCAACGCCTGTACGCGCCTGGCGACTACGGTTCGCGCAACTGGCGCATTCCGGCAGTGCGATGTCTGGCTGACAGCAGCATTCTGATTGTGAACGACATGCGCAAATTCAACGAGGGCGACCTGCCGGAGGACATTGACGTCGTGTGCCGCCGGAGCACGGACGGCGGTCTCACGTGGAGCGAGCCGCTGACCATCGCGCGAGGCACGGGCGTGGGACAGGGCTACGGTGATCCGGCACTGGTGGAAACCCGCACCAGCGAAGTATTGTGCGCCTTTGCAGGAGGCAACGGTCTATGGGCCTCCACCCTTGAGAACCCGCAAATCATCTACATTTGCCGCAGTAACAACCATGGCCAAAGCTGGACGGCGCCAGAAAATATCACAGCCATTGTTTGGGGACCAACTGCAGACAACCCCTCGTGCAAGCCTTACGAAGGCGGTTTCATCGCATCCGGAAACGGACTGCTGCTTACACGCGGTCCACACGCGGGACGCATCCTGTTTGCCGCAGCGCTGTGCCGCAATCACAACACATTGGACAATTTTGTGCTCTACTCCGATGATGACGGGCACACTTGGCACGTATCCAACCTCGCCTACTCGAATGGCGATGAGGCCAAGCTGGTGGAGCTCAACGACGGCCGCCTCCTGATGAGCGTACGCCAGTCAGGAGCCAGAGGCTATTCTATCTCGCAGGATGGCGGAGAGACGTGGGGCGAGCAAGGACACTGGTCCGAGATGACCACCAACGCCTGTAACGGCGACCTCATCCGTCTCAACGACACCACCCTGATTCACTCCATCCCAAACTCCATGAAACGCGAAAACCTCAGCATCTTTTTCAGTCACGACGAAGGAAAAACATGGGGCAATCCAGTGACCATCTGCGCTGGAGGCTCTGCATACTCATCCCTCACACTGCTGCCCAACGAGAGTATCGGCATCTACTATGAGAAGGAAACGAATCAGGGGTATGAACTTTGGTTCAAGAAAATATCAAGATAAGGACGGGATTAATGAATCCTTCGCTACCGCAGGTGCTGATGCTAATTTTTGACGATTTTTCTTGTTACGACACCAGTTCCAGTGACCAGTCGAAGCATGTATATCCCTGCATCATAGTTTGATAAGTCAACGGAGAATTCTTTCTCTCCCACTCTTTTCTGGAAAAGTATTTTCCCGAACATATCATAAACTTGCAGTTCCGACACCGGCTGCAAGTCCATACACACATGCACATTCCCGCTGGAAGGATTAGGGAATATCTTAACATTCCCCATGTCATGTTCCTCTATAGCTTCGGGCAACTCCGGACCGCGGACACCTATGATAATGGCATGGTTGCTGTTGAATCCGTATGAACTGCAGTTGGTAAGTGCATAGTAGCCGTTCTGCTGCCCACTCCAGCCCCAGTTGAAATGGAAATAGTCATCGTCCCGATAACCGTCGCAAGTCCAGACATGCCCACCATAGTTTCCGCTTCCGCCGTACATGAAGGGTGCACCCTCGTCGAGTTCGCCTTTCAAGTAACTGAGCCAGACTGCAGAGGAAAGACTTCCTCGTTCAATATAATGTATGGTAGTAGGATAAGAGAAATAGGTTGAGAGAGCAGATACAATTCTGTTGGAATTGGCCACACTTGCGGCCGGGCCGTAATTCATGTTGACGGCAACACCGCAGTGATACAGCAGAGTGGCAACGGCCTCCACACAACTGTCCGGATGATAACTTGTGGTGAGTCTGTCAGGCATATTCTCGTAATGGTAGGTCGTTGCGCCGAAGTTGGCAGAAAGTGTGCCATAATTGCAGCTATAGGAATGGTTTCCTGTTCCCGTGGAGGGGTATCGCCAATAGCGCATCACCTGCCCCATAACCACGGCGCCGCAACCCGCAGCCGCATGGCCGCCGTAGGCAGCGTTGCCACTCGCATCGGCGGGACAGAGGTCGTTGTAGTACTTGGTCTGATCCCATTTGTTATTACCGAGCAACGGGGCAACCACCACATCTCCGTCTTTTGGTGCGGAGACAGTTCCGGACTTCAATGTATCCCATTGTTGCAGGACAGATTCGTCACCATATTGTTGGTTATCCACCATATACTGAATCTCTTCTGTGTATCCATCCAAAAAAAAGCGAATATGGGCGGGCATGTTTTCGGCAACAAAGGCACCTTCATCGGAAAAAGCCAAAATCGGTTGTACTCTATCATCGCCAGCTACGATGACGAAGCCTTCAGCATCGAAATTAAAGACATAGAAACTGGGGAACGAACCATTCTCGTCATGGAGAGAGGATGCTGTGTAAGCGATTGCGGGAGTCAGCGACGCTGTGGTGTGCTTGCATTTCATGGCGAAGAAGCGGGATGCAACGGTGCGAGCTGTGGCTTCATCCACAGGTTTAGCGGACACAGAGCCACACAACATAATCACCAAAATGAAGAAAAGGGGAAATTTCAATTTCATAACTTTATGATTTAGACGGCACAAAAACAGGGCAAACGAACATTATGTCCTGATTTAAAACAAGTAGAGGCGCAATGCATTGCGCCTCTACGGTTGTTGGCGGAGAGAGAGGGATTCGAACCCCCGGACCCGTGAAGGTCAACGGTTTTCAAGACCGCCGCATTCGACCGCTCTGCCATCTCTCCAATGAGGGCGCAAAAATAACATTTTTTTGTTATCCGTTGCATAACCTGTCAGCAAGTTATTTATTTTGTTGTTTATCAAACCACTAAATCTACTTCTTTGAAATAAAACCATTCGCTTCGATCCTGAAATCTCCGCTCAAGTCGAAACAACTCCGGATGTTTTCCGGCGTCAGCACGCGCGTCTTGACATCATGCTGCACCACACTGCCATGCTTCACCAACAACGCGTGCGTGGCATACTCCAACGCCATCGGGAAGTCGTGCATGATAATAATGACCATCACGCCCTGGCGGTTCAGATTTGCCAAAATATCCATGATTTCGTAGCGGTGCGAGACATCCAGATTGGACAGGGGCTCGTCCAGCAGCATGATGGGCGTTTGCTGTGCCATGGCGCGCGCGATGAGCGAACGCTGCAGTTCTCCCCCACTCAGCTCGCGCAACAGCCGCCCGCGCAAGTGCGTGAGATTGCACCTTTCCAGCATCTCGCATACCACCGAATCATCCTCCACACTGGGCAACTGCCACTTCTTCTGATACGGATACAACCCCATCATCACCAAGTCATAAACGGAAATATCAAACACATTATCCTGACGCTGAGGCACGTATGATATCAATTTCGCCAACTCAACCGTTTCATACTCCCGGATGGATTTCCCGTTGACGCGAATATCTCCCGACGTAAAAGGCAGTAATCCACAGATACATTTCAGCAAAGTGGTCTTGCCTGAACCATTCGGGCCCATCAACGCACAAAACTCGCCATCGGCAATGACCGCCGACAAGTCCTGAAACAACGGAGTCTTGTCGTATCCAAACGTAATATGCTCAATTTCAATGCAGTTCATCGCCGTTACTCAAAATAGCGTTTCAACTCCGCGCCTCCGAAGACATGGAAAATGCTCTTCTCCGAAGGCGAAGTGGCCGGACAGGCGCACTGGAACAGCTCTTGCAGGAAAGCCCGCACTTCCGTTGCTGTTTTCGGCATCGCATAGCGACTCCGGTTCTGCCGTGCCATGCAGATGGCCATGTTGCGGTTCTTGTCGGCTCGGTACAGAAATTGGTTAGTCTTGAAGGATTCCAGCGCATTCTCAATCAACGACTGCACATCGCCCTCCTCGCCGTCGTTGGGCGTGCCGTTGACCGCGAAATGAGTGTTGTCTATCTTTTCCAACTCATAGCCGAGTTTCAAGAAATCCTCTTTCATGGAATCGGCCAAGTCGACCAAGGCCGGCGTAAGCGTGATGGTGTCGGGGAAGAGACTCTGCTGCACGCGAATGGGCGTGCTGTCCAAGGCCGACATGTAGCGGTCGAACAGGATACGCTCGCGGGCATTCAATGCGTCCACAAGGAAAGCCTGCTCGCTCTGTTTGAAGAAGATGTAGCGGTTTTCCAGAATGAAAAACTCCAAATCCTCCGGTATCTCTGTGTTGCACTCACAATTTTGCTCTTGGGCAGGTGTCAAGCCTTCCGCTTCGAGTTGCTTGCCCTCCTGAACATCTTCTGTTTGCGTGCTAAGCCCCCTCAAGAAGTCCTCCCAGCCACCCATGCCGCCGCGGTCTTTCCACGAAGCACCGCCTCCGGAGAAACCGCTGAACGAGCTCCCTTTGTCATGGCGTGCGGGCACGCTGTCAAATGGATTGTAGTTGGGATTGGCTCCGGTGCTGGGCATCACGATGGGATGTCCGGAAGGCCGCTCCGGCGGCACGAGTCCCTGCTCCGTATCAAAATCCAACTGCGGCGTCAGCGACATAGTGCCCAGCGACTTCTTCACTGCCGCATTCAAAAAGCCGAACATCAGTTTCTCGTCCTGTAGCTTCACTTCCACCTTGGTGGGGCTGACATTGATATCAATCGCAGACGGATCAATCTCAATTTCAATAAAATAAGCCGGTCGATAGCCTTGCGGAATCAGTTCCTGATAAGCCGTTTCCACCGCATAGTTCAGCAAGTTGTGGCGCACATAGCGGTGGTTGATGAACATATACTGTTCGCTTTTCTTCTTCTTGGCATTCTCGGGCTTGGCAATGAAACCGCTGATCCGCATGAACTCTGTACTCTGCTCCACAGGGTAGAGTTTCTCTTTGAAATGGTTGCCGAAGATATGGATGATGCGCTGCTTGAAGTTGGAGGGTTGCAGCTGCAACAGGGCTTTGCCGTTATGATAGAGGGAAAATTCCAGGTCATGATGGATGAGTGCCACACGGTAAAACTCCTCTTCGATGTGGGTCATCTCCACATTGTCGGATTTGAGGAAGTTGCGGCGGGCGGGCACATTGAAGAAGAGGTTCTTCACCGAAACGGAAGTCCCGTCGCGGGTGGCAATCACCTCATGAGCTTTTACCTGAGAACCCTCGATGAGCACCAGCGTGCCAGTGGGGTCCTCAGCCTTTTTGGTCTTAAGTTCGACATGCGCAATGGCAGCGATGGAGGCCATGGCTTCGCCTCTAAATCCCTTGGTGGTAATATGATAGAGGTCATCGGCGCTTTGCAGTTTGGAGGTGGCGTGCCGCTCGAAGCACATACGTGCGTCGTTGAACGACATGCCTTTGCCGTTGTCCGTCACCTGTATCAACGTGCGTCCGGCGTCCTTCACGATGAGTTGGATGGAGGTTGCCCCTGCATCGACCGCGTTCTCCAGCAGTTCCTTCACCACCGAGGCGGGCCGCTGCACCACCTCGCCAGCCGCAATCTGGTTGGCCACCGCATCCGATAATAATTTGATAATGTCCATGATTATTTTTTCGTGATTGTAGAGACGGTGCATGCACCGTCTCTACCGAAATATCAAAATTATGCGAAAAATTTAAAAAAGATGATACCCAGAACCACGGCGAAGAACAGCATCGTCACGATGGTGAGCCATGGGATATGTTTGTCGTTCTTGTCGTGGCGCCGTTTGCTGCTCCATTCGCGGTGCAGTTCGTTGGCGAAATCCCTGCGGTGGTCATCCGTAGGTTTCTGGTCGTCGGGGGTATAGAAGCGAGGCTTATAGTTAAACTCTCGGGGTTCTGGTTTCTGGAAATTGAAAAGTGCCATAATCGTTTGTTTTTAGGAGCGCAAAGATACGGAAAAAAATGAATAGATGGTTCTCTTCGAGAGCCTTTTATGATTGACCCAACGCTTTAGCCTCACACTTCCGTGTGAGGCTGCCCAAATGGGCGCTGCCTTCGGCAGCCAGCTTACTATTACCCCGTACTGAAGTTCGGTTCCCCAAGAGGCGTGTGCCTAATATCCCGCTGCCGAAGGCAGCGCCCTCCTAATCACACCGCACGGAAGTGCGGTGCCCTAGCCCAACCCAACACGATAAGACAAGTTAGTACGCAGGCACTAACAACTCCCCACCCGCAAAGGCTCTCGAAGAGAGCCCCCTACAAGTCAGTCAGTAAGAAAATACTGCTCCTGAATCTCCATCTTGTTATCCTCCAGAAACTTTCGATACTCATTGGGAAACGATTTCTTTTTGTGATGCTGCTTCTGTTTTCGGATATAGTTGATTATCATCTCCTTGTCTCGTTCCGAATAAGTGAAGGCAGCAAACTCTTTCGACCAGCGGTCAAAACCGGGAAAATGCGGATTCTCCTTTAGCCATGTGCTGGTAACTGACTTTACTGCCTGCACGAACCTTCCTACGGGCAGCAATGACGGCAGTTCGACAAAAAGATGCACATGTTCGGGCATTCCGCCTATGCGCAACAGTTTGACATCTCGATTCTTGCACATACCATGGATAAAGGCGTACAGCTCACGCTCATGTTCCTCATTGATAGTGCGTTTTCTGCGATATGTGCAGATAACAATGTGATAGTAAAGTTGTGTGTAACTCATAGTTTTGTTTTCTTTGTTGTTGGTGTTAACGCTGATATCGGCAGGTTATTGTATGGGAGCTCTCTTCGAGAGCCATTTAGGACTTAGCCGACGCTACACCTCACACTGCCGTGTGAGGTTGCCCTCAAGGTAGCTGCCTTCGGCAGCCGACGTGCCGTACCTCTTACCCCGCTACCGGAGGCAGCACTCTCCTAGTAACACCACACGGGAGTGTGGTGAGGTAGGCAGTGTGTGGAGCAGAGCAGAGCGGGGCGGCGACGACCACCAGCCATACGGAGACACTCCCCACAAGACACATGACCTGACGACACATACACCCTCCCACGCTGCCGGAGGCAGCGCCCCTCTCCCAGCACCGCATGGGAATGCGGTGCTACCAACCATGCGATAAACCACGACCTTTACAGATGATAGTAACAACATGCAACATGGCGTCACACACCAAGGTTTTTGAAAATTGTGTACCTTTGCAGCCTTAATCCAAAAAGCATAAAGAACATGAACCCAAGAGTCAGATTTGCGCCCAGTCCCACGGGACCTTTACACATAGGCGGCGTGCGTACCGCATTGTACAACTACCTGTTTGCCAAGAAGAACAACGGAACTTTCCTGTTGAGAATTGAAGACACCGACCAGACCCGTTTCGTGGAGGGCGCGGAAGAGTACATCATCGAGGCTTTCCAATGGCTCGGCCTTACCTTCGACGAGGGCGTGGGCATCGGCGGTGAGTACGGCCCGTACAAACAGTCGGAGCGCAAAGCCCTGTACAAACCTTACGCTGAGCAGCTGGTGAACGACGGCTGGGCCTACTATGCCTTCGATACGCCGGAACAACTGGATGCGAAACGCAAGGAGGCCGAAAGCCAGAAGAAAACCTTCCAATACGACGCCAACACCCGCATGGGCATGGTCAACTCGCTCACCTTGCCGGCCGAGGAAGTGCAACGCAGATTGGAATCCGGCGAGCACTATGTCATCCGTTTCAAATACCCTGCCGACACCGACATTCATGTCTTCGACCTCATCCGTGGCGAAGTGGTTATCAACTCCAATTTGCTGGATGATAAAGTTCTATACAAATCCGACGGTATGCCCACCTATCACCTGGCCAACATCGTGGATGACCATCTGATGAAGATCACGCATGTGATCCGTGGCGAGGAATGGCTTCCCTCCGCACCACTGCATGTGATGCTGTACAAGGCTTTCGGCTGGGAGGCGCCGCAATTTGCACACCTGCCCCTGCTACTCAAACCCGACGGCAACGGCAAGCTGAGCAAACGCGACGGCGACCGCCTCGGATTCCCTGTGTTCCCGTTGCAATGGCACGACCCCAAATCGGGCGAGACCTCATCGGGTTACCGCGAGTCGGGCTACCTGCCGGAGGCCGTCATCAACATGCTGGCCCTTCTGGGCTGGAACCCCGGCAACGATCAGGAGCTGATGTCTATGAATGAGCTTATCAACCTCTTCTCCATCGACAAAATCAGCAAGGCCGGCGCCAAATTCTCGTTGGACAAGGCCAAGTGGTTCAACCACGAGTACATCCTCAGAAAACCCGCTTCGGAGCTGCGCCCGCACTTCCGCAAAATACTGGACGAAAAGGGCATAACCTGCAGCGACGAGTATCTGGACGCTGTCACCGAGCTGATCAAAGACCGCCTGAACTTCCTCGGCGACTTCTGGGAGCAGGCTTCCTATTTCTTCGTCGCGCCCACCGAATACGACCCGCAAGCGTTGAAAAAACGCTGGAAAGAGGGCACTGGCGACAAGCTGCGCACCATTGACGGAATCTTGTGCGGCATCCAGCCGTTCAACAAAGACACAGCGCACGATTTGGTAATGCAGTACATCCAGGACAACGAACTCAACATGGGCCAGGTGCTGAACAGCCTGCGCATCGCGCTCGTGGGCACCGCAAAAGGCCCCGAACTGTTCACCATCATCGACCTGATGGGCATGGAAGAGGTGCACAACCGCACCATGCGCGCCATCGAAACCGTTGGTTTATAGAAACATCGCATTTTATGACAATCAACTACGCCAAGCGTATCGCCGAAGAGCTGCATCTCACCGAAGAGCAGGTAAAGAACACATTGGAGCTTCTGGAGGGCGGTGCCACTATTCCGTTTGTGGCCCGCTATCGCAAGGAGGCCACAGGTAGTTTGGACGAGGTCCAGATCGGCCAAATCAAGGAGTTGCACACCAAGTGGGTGGAGTTGGACAAGCGCCGCGCCGCCATTTTGGATTCCATCCGCGAACAGGGAAAGCTCACGCCGGAGCTGGAGGCCAAGATCAACGAGACCGTCAGCATGAGCGAGCTGGAAGACCTGTACCTGCCCTACCGCCCGAAGCGCAAAACCCGCGCTACCGTGGCCATCGAGAAAGGGTTGGAGCCCTTGGCCAAGACCATCTCCACACAGAAAGAGATGGACTTGCAGAGTTTGGCGTCCCGATTTGTCAACGAAGCAAAAGGCGTACACAACATTGAGGAGGCACTGGCCGGCGCGCGCGACATCATTGCCGAGCACATCAGCGAGAACCTCTCCGTGCGCGCGCGCCTGCGCAACACCTTCCGCCAGCACAGCCGCATCTCCACCAAACTCATCAAAGACAAGGTGGATGAAGGCGAGAAATACAAAATCTACTATAACGCGGACGAATTTCTGGCCAAAGCGCCATCGCACCGCATCTTGGCCATGTTCCGCGGCGAAGAGGAAGGTATCTTGCGCGTAACCATCGAACCAAATGAGGAGAAGACGCTGGAGATGCTGAAACGCGCCATTATCCGCAACAACAGCAACTGCGCCCAGCAGGTATGGATGGCCGTCACCGACGCCTACAAGCGCCTGCTGCAACCCCAGATGGAGACCGAGATGCGCAAACTGTACAAAGAGAAAGCCGACACGGAAGCCATCGAAGTCTTCGTGCAGAACGCCCGCCAGCTGCTAATGGCCGCGCCGCTCGGGCAGGTCACAACACTGGCCATCGACCCGGGATTCCGCACCGGCTGCAAGGTGGTCATCCTCGACCCCCAAGGCAAGCTGCTGCACAATGAGACCATCTACCCCCACCCACCCGTAGCCCAGTACAAACTGGCCTCCGACAAGCTGAAACGGCTGGTATTGCAATACAAAGTAGATGCTATCGCTATCGGCAACGGCACGGCGGGCCGCGAGACCGAGAAGTTCGTGAAGTTCATCCCCTTCGAGCGGGATGTAAAGGCCTACATGGTGAACGAGAGCGGCGAGTCTATCTACTCCGCTTCCGCCGTAGCGCGCGAGGAGTTCCCTGACTATGATGTCACCGTGCGCGGAGCTGTTTCCATCGGCCGCCGCCTCATGGACCCGCTGGCCGAGCTGGTCAAAATCGACCCGAAATCCATCGGCGTGGGCCAATATCAGCACGATGTGAACCAAAAACGGCTGCAGGAGAGCCTGCAGACCACCGTGGAGAGCTGCGTCAACCATGTGGGCGTGGAGCTGAACACCGCCAGCAAGGAGCTGCTGTCGTATGTGTCCGGCGTGGGTCCCGCATTGGCGCAGAACATCATCGACTATCGCAACGAGCATGGGCCCTTCGCCTCGCGCGAGGGATTGAAGCAGGTGCCGCGCTTCGGTGCCAAGGCATTTGAACAGGCTGCCGGATTCCTCCGCATCCGCGATGCCGAGAACCCGCTCGACCGCAGCGCTGTGCACCCCGAGTCGTACGCCATCGTGAAAGCCATGGCCAAGGATCTGAACTGCACCGTCGGCGACCTCATCCTCAAAGAGGAATTGCGCAAGCAAATCGTGCTCAGCCACTACATCACCAACAAAGTGGGAATGCCCACTCTGCAAGACATCATGCAAGAGCTGGCCAAACCCGGCCGTGACCCACGCAGTCACTACGAGATGTTCGAGTTCGACAAGAATGTGCAGAAGATGGAAGACCTCGTGCCCGGCATGGAGCTGCCCGGCATCGTCACCAACATCACCAACTTCGGCTGCTTTGTCGATATCGGCATCCATCAGGACGGGCTGGTACACATCAGCAACATGTCCGACCACCGCATCGCCTCCCCCAACGAGGTGGTGCGTCTCAACCAAAAAGTCATGGTCAGAGTTTTGAATGTGGAAATCGAGCGCAAGCGCATCAGTCTGGCACTGGTCAAAGGGCAATAATCTTAATCCTTGTTATGAAAAAGAATAAAGTCCCCATTCTTATCATCCTTTTCCTTGTCTTGATCACAACTCTTTTGGTCTTTTTTTCATTTGCCCAGAAAAACAAGAAGGAAACAAAAGCATCCACTTCCGAACCGATCTCCTATCCTGATTCTTTGGAAATTCCCCTGTTCACCGTGACACGCCCCGAGCAGATCATCCAACATACCGGCTTCACCGTGAGCTACAATCCTGAATGGCGCATTCCAAACTGGGTAGCCTACGAGTTAACTCGCGAGGAGAGCTACGGCAAGGTAGAACGGTACAACCGCTTTGAAAAAGATCCCGAAGTGAAGGGAGTATGTCCTGAATACTGGGACTATAACGATTCTGGCTATGACCGTGGGCACATGGCTCCGGCGGGCGACATGAAGTGGGATGAAAACGCCATGCGGGAGAGCTTCTACATGACGAACGTCTGTCCGCAAAACCACAACCTCAACGGCGGCGTATGGAAGGAGTTGGAACAGCAAATCTGGACTTGGGCGCGGCAACACGACAATGTCTATGTGGTCTGTGGGCCCATTGTATCCGAAAATCCAAAGACCATTGGCAAGCATCACGTGGTTGTGCCCGACGCCTTCTACAAAGTGCTTTTGTGCCACATCAACGGGGAATGGGAAGCCATCGGTTTCTACTTCGACAACGTGGCAGGGACTCGTCCGCTCAGCACATACTGCAAGACCATCGACCAGATTGAAAAAATGACAGGGATTGATTTCTTCCCGCAATTGGAAGATGAGATAGAAAACAAAATCGAGGCCAAATATTCGCTTCCTGCCTGGAATATGTAATACTACCGCTGCAATATAGCCTGCACAATTTGATAGGAAGCATGGCCATCGCCATACAAGTCATCGGCGAAAATGGGCGGCATCTCCAAAAAATTACGGGTGGTAGTTACAATGTCAAGATGATTGTGCCCTAAAAGATGGTTGTACCCGCGGGCGCACAGTTCCACCCATTCCGTTTCTTGACGTAGTGTTAAACAATATTTATGGGCAAAATAGGCCTCTTTTTGCACGCCGCCGCTGTCGGTAAGCACTAATGCTCCATGATTCAGCAGGTACAGCATTTCCAGGTAGCCCACGGGATCAATAAATTGGACTCGGGAGGTTTCGAACGGATACGCAATCTCACAAAGTTTATTTTTCGTTCTCGGGTGCAGGGGCAGGACCACCGGCACAAACTCGGCAATCAGCTCCAGCGAGAGCATCAGTTCTTTCAGCACATCAGGATTATCCGTGTTTTCAGCGCGGTGAAGCGTGCAGAGCACGAACTTTTCGGGGATTTCCACTTGCGGTTTGCGGGCCATGGGCAGAAATGCGCGGGCGGCATCCTTCATCACATCGCCGGTGAGCACCACCTTCTGAATATCCACACTTTCGTTACGAAGATTCTCGGCGGCCAGTTCCGTAGGCACGCATAGCAAGTCGCTGATACGGTCGGTTTGTATGCGGTTGTACTCTTCCTGCATCTGTGGGTTGAACGAGCGCAGGCCAGCCTCCACATGGCAAAGCTTCACGCCACACGCATGCGCGGCGCGCGCGCCGGCCAGCGTGGAGTCCGTGTCGCCATATACCAGTACCCAGTCGGGATGCTCCGTTTTGATAATCTCCACCATCTGTTCCTGCATCTGCTGCACCATCTCCTCATGCGGGAGGCTATGTACGCCCAGATAGTAGTCCGGCTTGCGAAGGCCCATCTCCTCGAAGAAAAGTTGCGACATGTTGGAGTCAAAGTGTTGGCCAGTATGTACGAGCACATCCTCAAGATCCGGTGTGCGGGCAATCTCTGCACTCACCACGGCGGCTTTCACAAACTGGGGACGCGCCCCTATCACACTGAGTATCTTCATCTTCATTCGCAACTAAATCATCAATCCGAAACTGGAATCCGGATAATATCTTCAGGGTAAGTTACTTTAAAATTAGCAGGGCTTCCTTGCACAATCTGAATCGGAACATCCGGCCGATAGTGGGCCACCACACCGCTTTCATCCGTGGGCAGGAAAGTGCCGTCGGCAAACAATTCTTCAAAGCAGTCGTACAGCAAACCGGCACGAAACGCCTGCGGGGTTTGGGCATAATAGAGCGTTTTGCGGTCAAGTGTGGCCTCCATCTGCATATTGTCATTCACTTTGAGCACAGTATCAGTGGCAGGGATGGCCGTCACGGCAGCCTCGGCATTCTCCAGGGTGTCCAACAAGTCGTCAATAATCTTCGGAGTCATACCTGGGCGCGCGGCGTCATGCAGTAGCAGGTTGTCATCCCGACGATCGATAAACCACTGGATGGCGCTCCAGGATGACTGGAAACGCTCCTCACCACCCGCCAAAATGCGCGTAATCTTGGAATAATTATCAAACAGATATTGCAACAGCTCAGACATTTGCAGGTAGTCTTCCGGCAACACGACAAAAATCTCATCTATACGAGGATGATCCTGAAAAGTCTGCAGCGAGTACTCCATCAGCATCCTGCCATTAACAGGCATGAACTGTTTGGGCACCTCTCCGCCCACACGGACACCCTTACCCGCCGCCATGATGACTGCAATATTATTGTGCATTTTGTGTTTCGAATTTGAAGGGGCAAAGATAGTAAAATCTCCGCGGATAACACGGATTTGCGCGGAAAAGATATCCGCGGATCACACGGATCTACACGGAAAGAAATCCGCGGATTTGCACGGATCACACGGAAAAAGGTCCGAGTGATTCGCGCGATCCGGGGAAGATTGTATTTTTGCAACCAAATTTTTCTCCTTTAATGATTAATCAAAAACACATATATAAAACATTAACATTCTGCTTTTTAACAGCAATCAGCCTCCTCTTTTCCGGATGTGGAAAATCCAATACTCCGCCACAGGAACAACCTCAGGACACGACGGTTGTGCGCACTGCTGACGAGGCGACGCCCGAACCCATGCCCGACGGTTTCTGCATGCTCACCGACTCCATTCCCGATGCCATCCTGGAAATCCGCTACTGCAGCGACAACAATTTCGTGGGCACTCGCATCGACGGCTACGAGGAACCGGTGGCTCTCATCACCCCAAAAGCCGCCTCCGCCCTGCGCAAAGCGAGTGATGAGTTCCGGAAAAAAGGGTATAGAATCAAAATCTACGACGCTTACCGCCCGCAATGTGCCGTGGACCACTTTGTGCGATGGTCGAAAGACCCGGCCGACACTACAATGAAGTCCGTATTCTACCCGAACATCCAAAAAAGCACCATCTTCTCACGCGGTTATGTGGCCCGCAAGTCCAGACACTCGCGCGGCTCAACCGTTGACATGACCCTCGTGGACATGAAAACAGGCAAAGAGGTCGATATGGGCGGCATCTTCGACTACTTCGGGGGCGTTTCCCGCTCCATCAGCGACCAAATCACCCCTACGCAACAGCAGAATCGGTTGTTATTGCGTAACATTATGATACAAAACGGATTCACACCCGTACAGGGCGAATGGTGGCACTTCACGCTCCGCAACGAGCCCTACCCCGACACCTATTTCAACTTCCCTGTGAAAACTTACCGATAAAAAAGGCGGTCAACTTCTCAGTCAACCGCCATATCACAGTGTCTCAACACCCTTCTACACCAAATTTGCAGCAGCAAAATGCTGATAGAATTGGATGATTGTTTCTATGCCTTTATAGAAATGATCCAGTCTGTAGTTTTCGTTGGGTGAGTGGATGGCATCCTCGCCAAGGCCGAAGCCCATCAGGATAGACTTGATACCCAGCACTTTCTCAAAAGTAGCGATGATGGGAATACTACCGCCACTGCGCATCGGGATGGGTAACTTGCCGTAGGTGTCCATGTAGGCAGCCTCTGCAGCTTTGTATGCCGGATGGTCCGTGGGGCAACCGTATGCCTGGCCGCCGTGCAGCGAGGTAACCTTCACATCCACATAGTCGGGTGCATTCTGTTCGAAATAGTTTTTCACCAAGTCGGCAATCTTCTCGTGGTCTTGGTTGGGAACTAAACGACATGACAGTTTAGCATACGCCTTGGACGGGAGCACCGTCTTGGAGCCTTCGGCGGTGTAACCACCCCACATACCGCACAAGTCGAATGTCGGGCGAATGCCCACATGCTCGATTTTGGTGTAGCCCTTCTCGCCACGGAGCGCCTTCACGCCCAGCGATTTCTTGTATTCTTCTTCGTTGTAGGGAGCCATATTGAGCAGCTCACGCTCGCGGGCAGAGCACTCCACCACGTCATCATAGAAATGCGGAATGGTGATGTGGTTGTTCTCATCCATGCACTTGGCAACCATCTCGCACAAGGTGTTCAGCGGATTGGCCACGGAGCCGCCGAAGATGCCGGAGTGCAGGTCGGCGTTGGGTCCTGTAACCTCAATCTCCCAGTAGGAAAGTCCGCGCAAGCCCGTAGTGATGGAGGGCACATCCGTGGCAATCATGCTGGTGTCTGAAACCAAGATGACATCAGCCTTGACCAAATCCTTGTTCTCCACAATCCACTTGGAGAGACTGGGGGAACCGATTTCTTCTTCACCTTCCAACATAAACTTCACGTTGCAGGGCAAAGTATTCGTCTTCATCATCGTCTCAAAAGCCTTGGCGTGCATGAAGGACTGGCCTTTGTCGTCGTCGGCGCCGCGGCCCCAGATCTTGCCGTCTTTGATGACCGGCTCAAAAGGTTCCGTGTTCCAGAGGTCAACGGGATCCACCGGCATCACGTCGTAGTGTCCGTAAACGAGCACGGTTTTGGCCTTGGGGTCAATGATTTTCTCGCCATACACGATAGGGTTGCCTTCGGCGGGCATCACCTCGCACTTGTCCGCGCCTGCCTCAAGGATGAGTTCGCGCCAACGCTCGGCACAGCGTATCATGTCAGGCTTGTGCTCACTCTCCGAACTGATGGACGGGATGCGCAACAGGGTGAAAAGTTCGTCTAAAAAACGTTTCTGATTTTCTTCAATGAATTGTTTGGGTTCCATAATATTTAGTTAATAGTTAATAGATTATAGATAATAGTTGATTATTGATATTGGCTATTTTACACCGTATTTTCTGATGGTTGATTATTATGGGATGTTTCCCAGAAGTCGGCGTTTTCGATGTTCAGTTTTTCAGGGTCAAAAACCGGATCTTCACCATTCTTCTGCTGTTTTTCATAATCCTTCAAGGTGCGGAGTGCCTTTGGCGACAACAACAAAATGGCTATGATGTTGATCCATGCCATCATGCCCACTCCGATATCGCCGACATTCCAAGCTGTGCGCGCCTCCTTGAGAGCGCCGAACACCACAGCGATGAGAATGAAGATACGCAGTATCCATACCGCCACATGCTCTTTTCTACCCTTTCCGAAAAGATATACGATACTGGTTTCAGCGTAATAGTAGTAGGCCATAATGGTCGTAAAGGCGAAAAATGCCAGCGCCACCGCTATGACGATGTTGCCCAAATTGGTCCCCAACAACGTGCCGATGGCTGCGGCGGTGTAGGAGACATCCGGAGCGCCGAGATTGTAGGCGGAAGTAAAGAGCGATTCACCCGTGGTGGCATCATACACATTGTAGGTTTTCACCGCCATAATCATCACTGCAGTTGCCGTACATACGAGCAGCGTATCGACATACACGGAAAACGCTTGCACCAGGCCTTGTTTCACAGGGTGCGACACCTTGGCGGCGCCAGCCACAATGGGACCCGTGCCCTGCCCTGCTTCGTTGGAATAGATGCCACGCTTCACGCCCCAAGCGATGGTGCTTCCGATAATGCCACCAAACACCTCATGCGTGCCGATGGCACCCTTAATCATGTCCAGCAATACAGATGGAATGGCAGTATAGTTGCAGATGAGCACCACAATGGCCAGGATGATGTACAAAACAGCCATGAACGGAGCCACAATCTGCGCCACCTTGGCGATGCGCTTGACACCGCCGATGATGACGAGACCCAACACTACCGCCACAATCAATCCGATGTACACGGGCTGCACGTGCACTGAGTTGGCAAACGCGATGGCAATGCCATTGCTCTGCACCGGAGGCATGAGCAGTCCACAAGCAATGATCGAGCAGACAGCAAAGACCACTGCCAGCCACTTGCAGCGTAATCCCTTTTCTATGTAATACGAAGGACCACCGCGAAATTGTCCGTTGTGGTTTTCCTTGAAAATCTGGGCCAAGGTGGCTTCTACGAAAGCAGAACCGGCTCCCAGAAAGGCGATAATCCACATCCAAACGATAGCCCCTGGACCACCATAGCCGATGGCAGTAGCCACACCCACGATGTTGCCCGTGCCCACGCGCCCCGACAAGGCCATGGCAAAAGCCTGAAACGAGGAGATGCCCGTTTTCTGATTCTTATCCGTGCTGAACAGCAGTCGCGCCATCTCACCAAATCGGCGGACTTGCACGAAACGCGTCCTGAGGGAAAAGTATAGTGCCGAGCATAGACACAGCACCACTAACGCCGGGCTCCACACCCAAGAGGAGAGCACCTGCGATATTTCTTCCACGGACACCGCCAATAACATCATAACACTCTATTAAAAATTATATCATTTCAAATTCCTATTTTACTACACCCCGCACTTCCGTGCGGGGCCACCTTCTGGAAGACATCTTCGATGTCCATAAGGAACATCCTACCATTCCCCATTCCAAATTCCTCATTCACCCCTTTCACCTCATGTACCTCATTCACCCTTTTCACCTCTTTCACCCCATGTACCTCATGTTCCCCTTTCACCCCTCCTTCACCACTTCTTTCATCATTTTCCACAGCATGCAGGTGGGAAGGCCCATCACATTGTAAAAAGAACCATGGATAGAGCGGATGCCTATATAGCCGATCCACTCCTGCACTCCGTATGCACCCGCCTTGTCGTATGGACGATATTGACGCACGTAGTAGTCAATTTCTTCTTCAGTAATGGTATCGAAAGTCACTTCAGAGGCACAGCAGTCAGTAAGCGAGCGTTGCGGGGTGGCAACGGTAAGGCCACTGAGTACAGTGTGTGTGTGCCCTGACAGCGACCGCAGCATCTCCGCCGCTTCGCAGGCATCATGAGGTTTGCCCAAGATCCGGTCTCCCACCACCACTATAGTATCACAAGCCACCACAAGTGTCTTTGGGTCGTATTGGGACAAATCCACCAGTGACAACTTGATTCGGGAAAGATACTTCACCACCTCTTCTGGTGGCAGCGACGGATCGTATGATTCCTCCACATCAAAGGTAACAACCTCAAAATCAAGCCCCATGCCACTCATCAGTTCACGGCGGCGCGGCGACTTGGAGGCCAAGAGAATTCGGTATGTGTTCAGTGTGTCTATCAGCATAATAAAATATAGTATGTTTTTATCTTTGATCAACGTGCGCCTTGAGACGTTTTTTGTCCTTTATCCAAAAACCGTACACCTCGCTGACGTTGCCTGCGGTGATAAAGGCACGGATGTCATTCTTGTTAATGAAGGCCATCAACTGGGTAAACTCATCTTTCGTGAGCAGGCTCTCAAGTTCAATGCTGCGTTCGTTGGTGTATCCGCCAATCACTTCGTACAACGTGCAGCCCCGAACCAGCTCATCAATAATATAGCGACGGATGCGGTCGTAGTCTTTGGAGACAATGCAAACACGCTTCTTGTTATTGAGACCCGCAGTGAAATAATCGACCACCAAGCCGTTAATCCAGGTGCCTATGAGACCGATGACCACCATATAGAACGGGTTGATGGCGAAGGCTGTGCAGCAGATGACGGCACCGGCCACGGATACAGAAGCTCCGATGTCAAAATGCAGGTACTTATTGACAATTTTGGCCAGAATATCAAGACCGCCAGTGGAAGCATTGATTTTGAAAAGGACAGCCTGAGCCGCGCTCAGAATCAAGACGAAACATACTAGGTCAAACCATACATCGCCCATAATGGACGGAATAGCACCATCCGTACGAATATAATTCTCGTATGGAAAATAGATTTCCAGTACGCGCATCATTGGACCGAGAATCAGTGCTGTATATACCGTTTTGGCTCCAAACTCCTTGCCTATCAGGAAATATGCAAGGACTAAGAGAATTGCATTGATAACCAGGATAACTGTAGAGACGGGCAGGGCTACTCCGAAAAGGGTTTCAGAGATGCCGCTCACCACAATGGAGAGACCGGATATAGTACCGATAATGAGTTTGCTGGGTACCAGGAAATAGTAAACGGCACAAGCTGTCATCATCATACCCACAGTCATAATCAATAATTCTATCCAAAACTTTCTTGTCTTTAACAATTGTAGAATTTTTTTCATATTCCTTTCTTTTACAAATAATTACATATACAACTTCAAAAAGAATGAAGCCGCTGCAAATCTACACAAAAAAAGGCAATGAAATATACGACCGGTAAAAACCATCCGGCAACTGGGATATCGGATTAAGTGAGCAGATAGTTAACGCCAGAAACGTGCAGTGATATCCTCCCACTCGCTACCGTTTCGGCGATAAAGCCGCTGGTTGGTGGTCCGTTGCTTCAAACTGCCCTTATCGGCCATATAAGGTCCCAATTTCACAAAATCGAACAACTCGGGATGTGCTGGCATCTCATTACGTCCAGAATACCAGCCAATCTTCAAATCGCTGTGCTCACGGACGTATGCGGCCAGCCGTTCCAGTTCGGTCACATCGCGGTCGCCGCCCATGAAACAAAAGCAGGTGATATCATCGGCATATTTGGCCAATAACGTATCTATTGCGGAAGTGCTCAACTCCTCGCCAATATCCTGTTGCAAATGCGGGCTATGGCAACCCTCGCAGCCATTCGGACAATGCGTGATGTTGATGGCCAAGGTCACCTCATCGGGGATCTCCTGGAATACGATGTCGTAATTGTGGAACCGTAACATGAAAAAGTTAAGAAGTTAAGAAACTAAGTTGCGCTTAGTTCCTTAGTTTCTTAGTTTCTTAATTATTTTGAGTCGTTAAATTTACCGTAATACCTTCTGCTGGCCTCGATCTGGCGGGCGTGCGAGAAGTTGCTCACGCGCTTCATGTACCCGATGATACGAGTGAGGTAGTCCACATTCTGACTGTGGCAGTGAGGACACTCCTTCAGGTAGCGCTTGTCAATATGCCCACAGTCGTTGCACACGGTGTTGGGAATATTGAAGGTGAAATAGTTACAACCTTCTTGTGCAGCCACGCGCAGCAATTGGCGGTACTGTTTCTTGGACAAATGCTCGGCCAAATTCATGTGCAGTGCAGAACCGCCGGTAAGGTGCGTGATGTAGTTACGTCCGTGCAGTTTGAACTTTTCAATCACATCCAAGGAGTCATCTTCCACGATGTAGAAATAGCTGTTGTAACAGTCGCGGGGCACTTGGTAGCCATCTTCACGGTCCCACTTGGCATGTTTCACACCCACATTCTCGGCCGGAATCATTTCGCAGTTGAAGAGCAGCCCCTTCTTGCTGTATTTCTTGTTGTATTTCTCGATAAGGCCGAGAATACTTTCAACAAATTTCTGGTATTCCTTGTTGTCGTTGATGGGGATGCCCATGAATTCGGCAGCTTCCACCAAACCGTTGATGCCGATGGTAAGGTATTGGCGATTGATGGCGATAAAACCGGCATCGAACAAAGGCAGCATGCCCTTTTCCAACAGGTATTTCAGATTCTCGTTGTACGACATCTGCACCTTGTGAGTGAGATCGATAATCTCTTCCAGATATTGGAGGAAGGGAACATCCTCTCGGTGGGCCTGCTGAATGCAACGGTTGAGGTTGATGGTGAGCACGCTCTTAGATCCAGTGGACACACCTCCGGCGCCCAAGGTGTAGCTGAAACCATTGTCCTTGATCTCGTTGCGCAAGCGGCAGCAACTGCTCAAAGAGTCGGCGTTGTCGCTCACGTAGGTGAAGAAGGAGTGGCCTTCGGCGTACATCTCAGCCGTAAAATCAGCGTATTCCTTGTCCTTGATATCTCCGTTCTCGGAAAGCAGGGCCATGGTTTCCACCGGGAAGGTGAGCACGGCACGGGTGCGTTCCTGGTTGAACCAGCGCATGAAGCGTTTCTGGAGCCAGCTTACAGACTCCCAGTCGGGTTGGCTGCCATCAGGGAAGCGGAACTCGCCGAAAAGACTCTTGAAATAGTATTTGTCGTAGTAAGAGATGTTCCAGAACACCGATTGGAAGTTGCGCGCACCCGTGGGTTGGTTGATGGAATAGACCACCTGTTGGAAACAGTCTGTGATGATCTTGTCGATAGTACGCTGCTTGGTGGAGAGATCGACAACCTTGTCGGGATGCTGATAGTAGTCGGGACCGTATTCCTGGCTGATGAAGTAGTTGAGGTACATCAGGAACTCAGGGGTTGCGCACGCGCCGCTCAACATGCTGGACACCATGAACACCATGTTGATGAAGCCGCCGCAGAAAGATTTCAGGTTAGTGGGTTTGGTAGCGTTGCCACCGATGCTCTGTGTGCCGCTGAGCAGCCACGGATACATCGTGATACTGGCGCAGTAGTTGGCGATGCTCGTTTCATCATTCTTATAGATAAAATGATGATTGAGCAGATATAAGTACTTGTCGGACACCTCTTTGCCGAACATCTCCTTGATACGATCGCAGAGCATGCGGCGATTGAGACGGATGAAGCTCGACTTCGGCAGCTCACCGATCAGCGTGGCGATGTTCTTCTTCTCCACATTGGCGTTGGCGTCGTACTTGCTGCCGGTGGCCGCGTTCTTGGCATTGCAGTAGTTGATGAGGAAGTCCAGCTTGTCCTTTACCTCGCGGTCTTCATAGTGCTTCTGGCGGTAGAGAATATAAGCTTTGGCCACTTCGTAGTAGCGTTCGGCCATCAGCGATTTCTCCACTTGGTTTTGGATTTCCTCCACGGCAATGCCGTCGAAGATGGAGAGGCGGCCCAAGATGTTGATCATGTCCTCCTGGGAAGGGAACGAGCCCACTGAGACAAAAGCCTTGGTGATAGCGTTCCGGATTTTCTCCATGGAGAAGGGTTCCCGTTTGCCGTTTCGTTTGATAATGTAGGTGTCTTCGATCATAGGTTGGTTTGGTTGTTAAGTTGTTATTTAAAATAGCAACTCATCAGGAATACGGATATATCCTTACGGACAAGTGCGCTTTTATCCCGAAAGCTACTAAAAGTTCAGATGCAGGCAGGTCTTCTGGCTTGTCCTGCTTTCCGGCGTCTTCCCAACAATATTCCGTTGTCAGTGACATAGTGCCGAAAAGTTGTAAAGAACTGACAGCTACGGGAATAGCTCCTGATTTTCACAGGATTCCCTTTTAATCTTTTCAGAACCTGTATCCGGTTGCAAAAGTAAAATTTTTGGAGGTGATAAGGCCAAAAAGGCCCTTGAAATTTATACACAAGGGAAGCCTATCTATAATAACGGGTTACAAGGAATCCGGGGCAAATTGTTAATAAGTCCTAAAGGATCTTCCGGTAGGGTCTTTCAAAGAATGCCAACCGGCCATTATGCTGCACATTGCAGACTCAATAGATATAATCTCCGATTCTGTTTTTGATATTTAAAGAACAGCGGCCACTTTCCTGATTTTTTTCAACAATTCAGCCATAGATGAATCTCTTCGTGCTGTTTGCATATTATATTTCATCTGAAGATACATCAGAGAATCGGCAGGCACATCAAGAGCCGCTTCAAACATCAAGGCCGTTTTCGCAGTCAGAGGGCGGCGTGCATTCAGAATCTCGTTAACAACAGAGTATGTCAATCCCATACTTTCTGCCAATTGGCGTTGGGTGATGCCGCGTTCCTCAATCTCGTCTTTAATCACTTCCCCCGGATGCGTCGGGTAAGCTCCATAACCTAAATTCCCCATAGCTGTTTTTATTTATAATGATTTGACAATATGAGGCTGATAAAGATGCTGTTTGTCTCTGGTTATGCCATTGTAATATAGTTCTTTCAGATACTCTTTCTCGAATATGATCTCCATTTTGTTTTTGATTTCAAAGTGCAAAAATAATACTTTATTTTATAATTCGCAAAAAATGCGATTTTTTCATGGAAAAGATATTGTTAATGTCTTGCTTGAAAGAAATCTGAAATAGATTGTGAACAAGCAAGAAAGGTTGTGGTTCTTTCTAGGAGCAAAAAAACGCCTACTGCTTCCGCTTCTCAAAGGTATGGACATACCCTATCTGCATGTAGAGCATGTTACTGCGCAGGCGATAGGTACCATTCTCGTATTGATCTTTGGGAAGGGATATGTGCATGGTGAATGTGTTCGGATCTTCTTCTTTCATATGCAAAGAGTAGGAACCCGTGGAAAAATCCCGAAGCGGGCAGCTCACGCCAATTGTCCAACGCAGAAAATCGCTTTTGCCTATTTGGAAGTAAAAACCGACATTGGCCAATATATCGACATTGATCCGATTCGGATCAAGAACAGAAGGTTTTAGATTCAGCTGGGGGTAAGACTCTTCCGTTTCATCGGGTGAAGTAAAGGCATTAAGAGTAGCGTTATTGCGGACAAAGATGGTTCCCCAAGGTACGCGAAGACGCATTCCGACATCCATTGTCAACCACACTTTGGGAGAAATGGGTGCATGGAACTCGAATTTCAGGGGTAGTGAGATTCCCAAATGATAAAAAGCGTAATCCTTCTTGTCGAAGGGCACAACATTGCCCGTGTCGCAATGTGCATGGTAACGGAAGGCACCCGTGGTGCCGTAGTCCATGCCTGCCGACACACCGAAATATTTGTTGAAATGGTAAGAAAGCTCCAATCCAACGCGTCCTCCGGCTCCCAGTTTGGACTGTATATTTGTTGTACTTGACAATTTTGCTGGAGACATAATACCGGCATCTATCAGACAGCCTATATGGAATCCGTCAAAAGGAGATGATAGATGTTTCCGCTCTTTAGTCTTTGGCTGAAGTTTCTCGTTTGGATCTTGATGTTCAGGTTCAAGGCTCTCATTGTCCAGCATGTCACTGTCGGATATAGTTTGGATATCAGTGGGATAATCTGTCTGATACAAATCCACAATTTGCAGTTGGTCAGTTTGTTGCTGCGAGTCGGGCATATTGGGCGTACTGTGAACGACCTGCGTGTCATACACATGAGACGCATTGTTTGGGATATCGGTCCGTTCAACGACAATCGATTCGGCAGATAAATCAGAGGGAATAAAATCCGAAGTATTGGTTGGTGTTTGTTCGGATTGGCTATCTGCTGTCGGGTCAGTAACACTTGGCAAAGAATGCTGGACAAAAACAGTGTGACTGCTTTTTTTCGCTGTTAGCACGTTTTGCTCATGCAAGAAGAGGTCTTGATTAGTATTCGAGTTTGTGTTTGTGTCAGTGTGAATACTATGTGTATCCGTTTGGGTAGCAGAAGTTTGAGGATGAGAGGGTTGAAGGGATGTAGAATGCCACAAGGGGATGGTGGCAACAACGCCGACAAGGAGAAAGATCAAAACAATCAGGATCTCTTTGGCGTGCGCCAGCAGCCAGATGCCGGTGCCGCCTTTGGAGGCGGTTGCGGCAGCCTGGATCTGTTCGTCCGACAAGGTCTTTTGGGGCACACGTTCTACACTGGACACGCTCTTCTCAAAGAGACGGTCCAATCCTGATGCTTGACTATGTCGTGATTTTGGGGTTGACATTATTTATACTGTTATTGAATGGAGTGTTGTTTCACGAAAGTGTTGCAAAAGCCATCGCAGCATTCATCGCAGAGCGATAACACCTCTCCGTCTGCTTCGCTGTATCCGAGAGTGGCTACTAGTTTGTACGCACCCAGCGATATTGTCCCGTTGGTGGCCTCCGACATTTTCTTCCACTGAGCCTCCGTTAAATGAAAGCGTATGTTGAACCAGGAGTAGAAAGGTTCGTTATGATCTCCTTTGTTGGTGTAAAAGCTTTCATCAACTTCGTAAACAATTTGATAGATTCCGGATACGACTTTCTTACCGTTTTTATAGAAAGTGAACTGGCTGCCTTTGAAGACGATTTGGGCATCGAAGCCTTCGCTTTCAGGCGTGTAGCACCATCCGCCGATGCCACCCGTGGTTCTGGTCCATCGCCATGTGCCGGCGAGTTCTTTCTTTTCGGGTTTGGTGCAGGATACGGCCAGAAGGGAGAGTGCCAGCAGGATGATGGTGACCATCCCCATACTGCGGCCTGAGACCTTGGTGCTGGCTTCCGACCCCATACTGCGGCCTTCGGCCTTGTAAGGGGTTAATTGCACTTCGTGCGTGTTGTCTCTTCGAGACTGCTCAATGAAATCAATATTCTTCATAACTATCATCTATTAACTATTAACTATTATCTCTAATCTCTCATTTCCTCTTTTCCTCACTTCCTCTCATCCCTCCTCGCTCCCATCACCCTCAGTCTCGCCTGCAGCTCGGCGCGTGCGCGGGAGAGCAGCACTTTGGAGTTGGCAACGGAGATGCCGAGCGTTTCGGCAATCTTCGCGTGCGAATAATGCTCCACCGCGTAGAGGTTGAAAACTGTGCGCTGTTTGACGGGCAATTTGCCAATAATCTCCAGAAGTTCCTCTTGCGAGAAAGCCATCTGCGGTATCGTTGCGTCTTCGGTCGGTGTCCCCTCATCAGCTATCTCCGCTTCCATTTCCACCATGTCGGGCCGCTTGCGCAAGTACATCAACGCTTCGTTCACGGCTATCTTCTTGAGCCATCTCCCGAAACTTCCCCACGCGCGGTAGGTGTCCGACTTTTCGATGGCATGAAGGAACGCATCCTGAGCCAAATCCTCTGCCAACTGCCAATCACCCACATATCGGTAGCAGGCGCCCACCATCTTGCCGATATGGCGCTGATACTCCTTTGCCCAGAATTCAGCCTTCTTCATCCTCTTTCGTTGCTACATAATGATGATGCAAAAGTATGAAAAGGTTACAAAAAAGCTTAGTATAAGAAATTATTATAGGGGTAAATCTGGATGTGCAGCTTCTTGATTTCCTCGTACAGCATCTCCTTCATCTCCGGCACATTCTCTTTGGTCTTGGCCGAGATGAAAAAGGTTTTGTGGGCACTTTTGGCCATCCAGGTGGCCTTCAATTCTTCCAAGGTGATATTTTCTTTCCCTTTTGGCGTTAAATCCTCAGGATCTTTATCCACCCAGGTGTATTGGTCTATCTTATTGAAAATGATAATCATGGGTTTGTTGCCCGCATTAATCTCCGAAAGGGTCTGGTTCACTACGGCGATTTGTTCCTCAAAGTCCGGATGGCTGATATCAACCACATGCAACAGGAGGTCGGTTTCGCGGATTTCGTCCAAAGTGGATTTAAAAGACTCCACAAGGCTGTGGGGCAGCTTGCGGATGAAGCCCACGGTGTCGGAGAGCAAGAAAGGCAGGTTGCCGAACACGACCTTGCGCACGGTGGTGTCCAAGGTGGCAAAAAGCTTGTTCTCGGCAAACACCTCCGCATTGCTGAGCATGTTCATAATAGTGGATTTGCCCACATTGGTGTAACCCACGAGCGCCACGCGCACAAACTTGTCGCGGTGCCCGCGCTGGGTGGCTTTCTGACGGTCAATGGCTTTCAACCGGTCCTCCAACAAAGAGATACGGTTGCGGATGATACGGCGGTCGGTCTCAATTTCCTTCTCGCCGGGACCTCTCATGCCGATACCACCACGCTGTTTCTCCAAGTGTGTCCACATGCCCGTGAGTCGGGGAAGCAAGTACTTGTACTGCGCCAGCTCTACCTGCACTTTGGCGTGGGCAGTCTGCGCGCGCTTGGCGAAGATGTCCAGGATAAGGTGCGTTCGGTCCATCACGCGGCAGCCCAAAACGCCCTCAATATTGCGCTGCTGCGAAGGCGACAACTCGTCATCCACCACCGCAAAGTCTATGCCGTTCTCGTGTACATACTCTGCCACCTCCTTGATCTTGCCAGACCCCATATAAGTTCGTGAATCTGGGTGTTGCAGGTTTTGGACAAACTGTTTCACAGCCTCTCCGCCGGCAGTATCAACCAGAAAAGCCAGTTCATCCAGATATTCTCTGGTTTTCTCTTCGGAAATGTTGGGCGTTGATACGGCAAGAAGTACGGCGGTTTCGGGCATTATTTTGGAGTTAATAGTTTATAGTTAATAGATAATAGTTGGTATTGAGAATTAGTAATTGAGAATCGGTCTTTTTTCGTTTGCAAAAATAATAAAAAACGCTTTTAAATCATTTTTTGCTATCTTTGCAACGCTGTTTATGATAAGCAGTGCGACATATTAAGAAAGCGCATTTTCGCTTATTCCGATGGTGTGAAATTCGACCCTTCGCTAAATAAGACCGGAATACGAGAAGAACGCTCATCTATATGTATTTGTGATTGCCAATACATTAGGTGGGGCTTGTTCTTCCTTATTCGTCTTATGGGAGGTCGAACCCCGCACTATGGATAAGGTCTGGAATCTTGCTCCACTTTCTTTATGTCATCTGTAAATGCAACTGGACTGCCAAAGGGCTGCTTTCTATAGACATACCATGAAAAGTGAATAAAAAAGGGTTGGGAGGCGCACGAATGTGCGCCTCCCGTTTTTTATTGTCAAACCAATGCAAAAAGGGTAGAGCCGAAGCCCTACCCTATCCATCATTAATATTTAAGAATTTGAACGTTTCTTTCTGAAACTATGCCAAACCACCACCATTCATCATGGGCGGGATGGCACCCTGCGGGTTGTCCACGATAACACCGTTCTGCTCCTCGTACTTGGCGACGTTGTCAGCCAAAGCATTCAGCAATCTCTTGGTATTTTGCGGGGTCATGATGACGCGCGAACGCACCGTGCCTTTCTGCACGCCCGGCAACAGGGACACAAAATCCACGATAAACTCCGTGTTGGAATGGGAGATAATGGCCAAGTTGGAATAAATTCCCTGCGCCACCTCTTCCGGCAAATTGATATCGATTTTCTGATCTGGCATTTTCAATTGTTTTAGATGTTAGTTATTCACTTCTTCCATCACCATTTCTTCCTCCTTGGAGGCCATCAGGGATTCGTACTCCTCTTTGGAGCCAACCTCGATGGTCTGGTATCTGCGGATGCCCGTACCAGCCGGAATCTTCTGACCGACGATGACGTTCTCCTTCATACCGATCAGGTTGTCGGACTTGGCGTTGATGGCAGCCTCCGTGAGCACCTTGGTAGTCTCCTGGAAGGATGCAGCGGAAATGAAGCTGTGTGTCTGCAAAGAAGCACGTGTGATACCTTGCAGAATCGGCTTACCAGTGGCAGGACGTGCGTCGCGCACCTGCACGAGCTTCATATCTTTACGCTTCAGGATGGAGTTGATGTCGCGCAATTTCTTGGCAGAGATGATCTGACCCTTGCGAACCTCATCGGAATCGCCTGGATCTTCCACCACCTTCTTGTCCCAGATGATGTCGTTCTCTTCTTGGAAGTCGATCTTGTTGATCAACTCGCCCTGCAAGAACTTGGTATCACCCGGATCCTCGATTTCCATCTTGCGCATCATCTGACGCACAATCACTTCAAAGTGCTTGTCGTTAATCTTCACACCCTGGAGACGATAGACTTCCTGGATTTCATTGATGATGTATTCCTGAACCTTCTGGGCACCCTTGATATTCAAAATATCAACAGGGGTAAGAGAACCTTCGGACAGCGGCGTACCAGCCTTCACGAAGTCGTTCTCCTGGGCCAGAATCTGCTTGGAGGTCGGGATGAGGTAAACCTTGGCACCTTCGCCATCGTCGTTACGCGGCGTGATCTTCACCACACGGTTACCACGTTTGAGCTTCTTCTCGAAGGAAACCACACCGTCGATTTCGGAAACCACAGCAGGATCCGACGGGTTACGGGCCTCGAACAACTCGGTGACGCGCGGCAGACCGCCCGTGATATCGCCAGACTTACCGAAGGAACGCAGAATCTTGACGAGGATTTCACCGGAGTCAATATCCTGACCCTCTTCCACAGAAAGACGAGCGCCCACCGGTACGTCAAAACTCTTGATTACTTCACCATGCTTATCCAAGATGGAAATACTCGGGTTCTTGGTCTTCAGACGGCTTTCAATAATCACCTTGTCGTGGATATTGGTCTGTTCGTCCGTCTCCACACGATAGGTCACACCTTCGATAATGTCGTTGTACTGGACCTTACCGGCCACGTCAGACAGAATCACAGCGTTGAACGGATCCCAATCGGCAATCAAATCGCCCTTCTTGATGGAATCACCGTGTTTGAAATAGAGGTTAGAACCGTAAGGCACGTTGGCAGAAGCCAGTGCAATGCCTGTTTTCACATCTATGATCTTGATTTCAGCAGTACGGCCGATGACTTTATAATAGGTCTTGCCGAATGCATCCGTCTTCTCCAAAGCACGAAGCTCGTCGATGCTCAACACACCGTCGTATGAAGCTTGGATGGAGGAGTTGGCGGCCACGTTACCGGCCACACCACCGACGTGGAACGTACGCAAGGTCAGCTGCGTACCAGGCTCACCGATGGACTGTGCTGCGATAACGCCGACAGCCTCACCAATCTGAACCATCTTGCCGGTAGCCAGGTTACGACCGTAACACTTCTGGCAGATACCATGCTTGGACTCACAGGTCGGCACTGAACGGATTTCCACCTCCTCGATAGGAGATTCTTCTATAATCTTGCAATATTTCTCAGTCAACTCATCACCGGCCTTGATGATGAGTTCGCCAGTTTGAGGATGATAAACATCGTGCAAGGTCACACGACCGAGCAAACGATCATAGAGGGTCTCAACAACCTCTTCGTTCTTCTTCAAAGCGCTGACGGTCATACCACGCAATGTGCCGCAGTCTTCTTCCATGATGATGACATCGTGGGAGACATCGACCAAACGACGGGTCAGATAACCAGCGTCAGCGGTCTTCAAAGCGGTATCGGCCAAACCCTTACGGGCACCGTGGGTAGAGATGAAGTACTCTTGCACGGACAGACCTTCTTTGAAGTTGGACAAAATCGGGTTCTCGATAATCTCACCGCCGGAGGAACCAGCCTTACTCGGCTTGGCCATCAAACCACGCATACCGGAAAGCTGACGAATCTGCTCAGCAGAACCACGAGCTCCAGAGTCGCGCATCATGTGCACAGGGTTGAAGCCCTGACGGTCTTCCTCGATTTCTTTCATCAAAATCTTGGAAAGACGGGCGTTGCACTGTGACCAAACGTCAATCACCTGGTTGTAACGCTCAGTGTTGGTGATGAAACCCATGTTGTAGTTCATGGTAATCTCATCTACCTGGGCGTTAGCTTCGGCGATGAATTCCGGCTTCTGCTTCGGGATAATCACATCACCCAAGTTGAAGGACAAGCCGCCTTCGAAAGCCATACGATAACCAAGGCTCATGATATCGTCCAGGAACTGGGCACAAACCTTGTTACCGCACTTGTTCAGCACATCACCGATGATGTCACGCAAAGCTTTTTTTGTGAGCAGCATGTTGATGTAACCGTATTCCTTGGGAACCACTTGGTTGAACATCACACGACCGACAGTGGTGTCGATGATCTTGATGGTGCCATTGCCGTCCACATCCACTCTACATTTGATCTTGGCATTCAAATGAACTTTCTTCTCGTTGTAGGCAATCATCACTTCCTCAGGTCCGTAGAATATGCTGCCCTCGCCCTGCACCTTATGGTCAGGAGTGGAAGGAAGCTCTTTGGTGATATAGTACAGACCCAACACCATGTCCTGTGAAGGCACCGTAACAGGCGCGCCGTTGGCAGGATTCAAGATGTTGTGAGAAGCCATCATCAGCATCTGGGCCTCCATGATAGCGGCATTTCCAAGGGGAACGTGCACAGCCATCTGGTCACCGTCGAAGTCGGCGTTGAAAGCCGTACAGCACAACGGGTGCAGACGGATAGCCTTACCTTCCACCAATCTCGGTTGGAAAGCCTGGATACCCAGACGGTGCAACGTAGGAGCACGGTTCAACAATACAGGGTGACCCTTCAAGATATTCTCGAGGATTTCCCATACAACGGGATCCTTGCGATCGACAATCTTCTTGGCGGATTTCACCGTCTTCACGATACCTCTTTCCAGAATCTTGCGGATAATGTACGGCTTGAACAACTCAGCAGCCATGTCTTTCGGCAGACCGCATTCGTTCAGATGCAAGTCGGGACCGACAACGATAACGGAACGGCCGGAGTAGTCCACACGTTTACCGAGCAGGTTCTGACGGAAACGTCCTTGCTTACCCTTCAAGCTGTCGGAAAGGGATTTGAGCGCGCGGTTGGAGTCGGACTTCACCGCACTGGATTTCTTGGAGTTGTCGAACAGAGAGTCAACAGCCTCCTGCAACATACGTTTCTCATTACGCATGATGACATCCGGAGCCTTGATTTCGACAAGGCGTTTCAGACGGTTGTTGCGGATGATGACACGACGGTAGAGATCGTTCAAGTCGGAAGTGGCAAAGCGGCCGCCATCCAGCGGGACAAGCGGACGGATCTCTGGCGGAATCACCGGCACGATCTTGACGATCATCCATTCCGGTCTGTTCTCCGCACGTTTGCGGCTGTCGCGGAACGACTCAAACACATGCAGACGCTTGAGCAGGTCTTTCTTACGCTGTTGAGAGGTCTCATTGTTGGCTCTGTCTCTCAACTCGTAGGATTCTGCATCAAGATCCACCTTGCAAAGCAGGTCATAGAGGGCTTCAGCACCCATCTTGGCCACGAACTTGTTGGGATCATTGTCATCCAACAGCTTGTTCTCTGCAGGCAGGTTATCGACGATCTCGTAATACTCCTCTTCGGTCAGCAGCGTGTTCTTGCGAACATTGTCGCTTTCTGCCATACCGGGTTGGATGACGATGTATTTCTCGTAATAGATCACAGCATCCACATCCTTGGAGGAGAGGCCGAGCAACGCACCGATCTTGTTCGGCAACGATTTGAAGAACCAAATATGGGCGACGGGCACCACGAGCTGGATATGGCCCATCCTTTCGCGACGCACCTTTCTCTCGGTAACTTCCACACCGCATCGGTCGCAAGTGATGCCTTTGTAGCGGATTCTCTTGTACTTACCGCAGTGGCACTCCCAGTCTTTGGTCGGTCCGAAAATCTTTTCGCAAAACAGACCATCGCGCTCCGGCTTGTATGTCCTGTAGTTGATGGTCTCCGGTTTCAAAACCTCGCCATGTGACTGTTGGAGGATGGTCTCCGGAGAAGCCAGACTGATGGTAATTTTTTGAAATTCTTTTCTTGTATTACTGTCTTTTTTAAGAGCCATGATTTACAATATTATCTTGTTGTCTTATTCAAATTTAATATCCAGTCCCAGACCGCGCAACTCGTTCACGAGCACGTTGAAGGATTCGGGGATGCCGGCAGTCGGCATGTTGTCGCCCTTCACGATGGCTTCGTAAGTCTTGGCACGACCCACCACATCATCGGATTTGACGGTCAGGATTTCCTGAAGCACGTTGGCAGCGCCGTAGGCCTCGATAGCCCAGACCTCCATCTCACCGAAACGCTGACCACCAAATTGGGCTTTACCACCCAGCGGCTGTTGCGTAATCAATGAGTACGGTCCGATGGAACGGGCGTGCATCTTGTCATCGACCATGTGGTGCAACTTCAAATAATAGATGTAGCCCACCGTGGCTTTCTGGTGGAACGGTTCGCCCGTCTCACCGTCATACAGCTGCGTGCTGCCGTTCTCGGGAAGCCCGGCTTCTTTCATCAGCTCGTTGATCTGGTCGATGGAAGCACCGTCGAAAATAGGCGTTGCATATTTCACACCCATCTTCTTGCCGGCCCAACCCAAGACAGTCTCGTAAATCTGACCCAAGTTCATACGGGAAGGCACACCCAACGGGTTGAGCACGACATCCACCGGACGGCCGTCCTCCAAGAACGGGAGGTCTTCCTGACGGACAATCTTGGCCACACAACCCTTGTTACCGTGACGACCTGCCATCTTGTCACCGATACGGAGCTTGCGCTTGTTGGCGACATAGACCTTGGCCATTTGCACGACACCTGCCGGCAGCTCAGTACCGATAGTGGCGTCGAACACTTCACGCGTCTTCTTGGCGTTCAGCTCTCTGACCTTGATGAGGTAGTTGCGGATAATTTCGGCAACCAGTCCGTTGATCTTCGCGTCGTTGGTCCACTTGGAAACCGTAACGGCAGTGAAGTCAACAGTATTGAGCATTCTCTGGGAGAACTTGGCGCCCTTGGCGATGACAACGTTCTTGGAACTGTCATAGACATTATGGGCGATCTTGCCTTCCAGAATCTTGTACAGCTTGGAAACTGCGGTGTCATGCAACTTGTCAAACTGCACTTGGTATTTTTCTTCGATTTCGGCCACGATATCCTTATCCTTGGCTTTGGATTTTCTATCCTTGATACGACGGGACAGGTCCTTGGCTCCAATCACAACACCCTTCATGGATGGAGGTGCCTTGAGGGAAGCGTCCTTCACATCGCCGGCCTTGTCGCCGAAGATGGCGCGGAGCAGCTTCTCTTCCGGACTCGGATAGGACTCGCCCTTAGGCGTGATCTTACCGATGAGGATGTCACCTTCGTTCACCTCGGCACCCACGCGGATCAAACCGTTCTCCATCAAGTCGCTGGTGGCTTCGGTGGACACATTAGGAATATCGTTGGTAAGTTCCTCGATACCACGCTTCGTGTCGCGCACGTCCATCGTGAAGGACTCAATATGGATAGAGGTGTAGAGGTCGTCGGTGACTGCCTTCTCGGAAATCACGACGGCATCCTCGAAGTTGTAGCCCTTCCAAGGCATGAAGGCAACCATCAAGTTGCGTCCGAGGGCAAGTTCGCCGTTCTCGGTTGCGTAACCCTCCGTCAGCACGTCGCCCTTCTTCACCTTCTGGCCTTTCACCACGATAGGACGCATGTTGATACAGGAGTTCTGGTTGGTTCTGCGGAACTTGAGCAGCTCGTAGTTCTTGGCGGCAGGGTCGAAGCTGACCAGCTCTTCCGTCTCGGTACGGTCATACTCAATTTCAATATGCTGGGCATCCACAGATTTCACTACACCAGTGCCCTCAGCGAGAAGCACGGTACGGGAGTCAACGGCCACCTTGTGTTCAAGGCCGGTACCCACGATGGGAGCTTCAGGTCTGAGCAACGGCACAGCCTGACGCATCATGTTGGATCCCATCAACGCACGGTTGGCGTCGTCGTTCTCCAAGAACGGAATCAAGGATGCAGCGATAGAGGCAATCTGGTTCGGCGCGATGTCGATCAAGTCGATATCCTCCTTCGGAAGGATAGGATAGTCGGCCAAACGACGGGCTTTCACCTTCTCGCCCAGCATGTCGTTCTCGTCCATCGGCGTGTTGGCCTGGGCGATACGCTTGTTGTCTTCCTCTTCGGCGGTCAGGAATACCGGCGGCTCGTTGAAGAGCACCTTGCCGTTCTCCACGCGACGATACGGAGTCTCGATAAAGCCGAGGTGGTTGATCTTGGCGAACACACAGAGTGAGGAAATCAAACCGATGTTCGGACCTTCAGGGGTCTCGATCGTACACAGACGGCCATAGTGGGTGTAGTGAACGTCACGCACCTCGAAACCGGCGCGCTCACGGGACAGACCGCCAGGACCCAAAGCGGAGATACGACGCTTGTGCGTGATCTCGGACAGCGGGTTGGTCTGGTCCATGAACTGCGACAACTGGTTGGTGCCGAAGAATGAATTCACTACGGAGGACAAAGTCTTGGAATTGATCAGGTCAACCGGGGAGAACAGCTCGTGGTCGCGCACATTCATCTTCTCGCGGATGGTGCGGGCCATACGGTTCAAACCGAGGCTGAACTGGTTGTATAACTGCTCGCCGACGGTACGGACGCGACGGTTGCTCAAGTGGTCGATATCATCCACGTCCGTCTTGTTGTTGATCAATTCAACCAAGTAACGGATAATGGAAATGATATCCTCGTTGGTCAACACGCCCGTCTCCATCGGGATATTGAGATTCAGTTTTTTGTTGATACGGTAACGACCCACTTCCCCAAGGTCGTAACGTTTGTCGGAGAAAAACAGTTTTTCCAACGTGGCACGTGCAGTCTCCTCATCAGGAGCCGTTGTGCTCTTCAACTGCAGATAGATGTACTCGATGGCCTGCTTGCCAGAATTGGTCGGGTCTTTCTGCAAAGTGTTGAAAATCACGGAGTAGTCGGTGTTCTTCTCATCCGTCTTGTGGAAGAGCACAGTCTTGATATTGGCATCCGTGATCATCTGGATATGCTGCTTATCGAACACGGTCTCGCGGTCAATGATGACCTCGGTACGTTCGATGTTCACCACCTCACCGGTCTCATCGTCCACAAAGTCCTCATACCAGGTTTTCGTGACGGCGGCGGCGAATTTTTCTCCTAAATATTTCTTCAGGTTAGCTTTGGTGGCCTTGACCTCGTGAGCGATGTCGAAAATGCTCAAGATGTCCTTGTCGGTCTCATAACCGATGGCACGCAGCAAAGTGGTAACCGGTAATTTCTTCTTACGGTCGATATACGCGTACATCACGTTGTTGATATCGGTCGTGAACTCCATCCATGAACCCTTGAACGGGATGATACGGGCGGAGTAAAGCGGTGTTCCGTTGGTGTGATAGGAGAAGCCGAAGAAAACGCCCGGCGAACGGTGCAGCTGGGATACCACCACGCGCTCGGCACCGTTGATGATGAAGGTGCCGCTGGGGGTCATGTACGGGATCATGCCCAAATACACATCCTGGATGATGGTTTCAAAATCCTCATGCTCGACATCGTTGCAGGAAAGCTTCAGTTTGGCTTTCAAGGGAACACTGTATGTCAAACCTCTTTCAAGGCATTCGTCCATCGTATAGCGGGGAGCGTCGATGTAATAATCAAGGAATTCGAGGACGAAACTATTTCTCGCATCGGTGATCGGGAAATTCTCGGAGAAAGCACGGTAAAGGCCTTCGTTGTGACGCAATTCGGCGTCAGTGTCAATTTGGAAAAACTCCCGGAAAGATTTCAATTGAATATCCAAGAAGTCGGGATATTCAACCGGTCTTGTTGATGCAAAACTTATTCTTTTATTGTTATTAGTTGCCAAGACTTTGATAATTAGATTGTTAATACTGATTTTAAGGGGAATACCAATCAGTGGGTATTATAGACAACAATAAGTACAATACTTCCACCGAAGTGGAAGTGTTGTACTATTGATGGGGGTTGGTTTGAAATTAGTTGAGTTCGACCTCAGCGCCAACTTCTTCGAGGGCTTTCTTCAAAGACTCAGCTTCGTCTTTGGAAACGCCTTCCTTGACAGCCTTAGGAGCACCGTCAACGAGTTCCTTGGCTTCTTTCAGACCGAGGCTGGTGAGTTCTTTCACCAATTTCACGACCTGCAATTTCTGAGCACCAGCGGATTTCAGAATCACATTGAACTCGGTTTTCTCTTCAGCGGCGGCTGCGCCAGCGCCGGCTGCGGGACCTGCTGCTACTGCAACTGCTGCAGCTGCGGGCTCAATACCGTATTCTTCTTTCAAAATTTGAGCTAACTCGTTAACTTCTTTAACGGTCAAATTAACTAATTGTTCTGCAAATGCTTTCAAATCTGCCATAATTTTATTTTTTTAAAAGTTTTTACTAAAATGATTTGTTTGTTAAATTTGATTCTTTTATTGTCTTTCGGACAAAGTCTTGACGATACCGGCCAACTTGCCGCCACCAGACTGCAGTGCGGACACCACATTCTTGGCAGGTGATTGCAACAGGGCCACGATGTCGCCGATCAATTCCTCGCGGGACTTGATGTTGCACAGAGCTTCCAACTGGTCGTCTCCGATGTAAGCGGTCTCCTCGATGAAGGCAGCCTTGATGAGGGGTTTGTCGTTCTTTGCACGGAACTCCTTGATCAGGCGGGCAGGCACGTTGCCTGTGTTGCACAACATGATGGAGGTGGCGCCGTTCAGCACCGGATAGATTTCGGAATAGTCTGCCTCAGCCTGATCCATAGCGCGTTTCAGCAGGGTGTTCTTCACAACCTTCAGCTTGACGTCGCGTTTGAAACAGAGTCTGCGCAACTGGTTGACTGTACTAACCGTGAAACCGGAAATATCGGTTACATATACATGGGAATAGTTAGCCAAGTCCTGTGCGATTTCTTCGATAATCTGAGCTTTTTGTTCTTGTTTCATACTAACTAATCTTTAAATTATAATGTAACGGATTTGGGATCCACCTGAACGCCAGGACTCATGGTCGTGGAAAGGTAGATGCTCTTGATGTACGTACCCTTGGCGGAGGTCGGTTTCAGCTTGATGACAGTGCCGAGCATTTCGCGGGCGTTGTCAGTCAACTGGTCCACGGAGAAATGATTCTTACCAATGGAGGTGTGAATGATACCATACTTGTCCACCTTGAAGTCGATCTTACCGGCTTTCACTTCGGTGACGGCCTTGCCGACTTCCATCGTTACAGTACCGGACTTGGGGTTCGGCATCAAACCACGGGGACCCAGTATTCTACCGAGGGCACCGATCTTCGGCATCACGCTCGGCATGGTGATGATGACGTCAACGTCGGTCCAGCCTTGCTTGATCTTGTCAACGTATTCATCCAAACCAACATAGTCGGCTCCCGCAGCCTTTGCCTCTTCTTCTTTGTCAGGAGTACAGAGCACGAGCACGCGGATGACTTTTCCAGTACCATGGGGCAGCGTCACAATACCACGGACCATCTGATTGGCCTTACGAGGGTCAACGCCCAAACGCACGTCAATGTCAAATGATGCATCGAATTTGGTATATGTGAGGTCTTTCACCACCTGGATAGCTTCCGGTAAAGCGTACACTTTACTCTTATCAAATTTAGCAAAAGCCTCTTTGCGTTTTTTTGATATTTTAGCCATGTGATTTGTTTTTTTACTTGTTATTAATTTTTCTCAAAAGGATTCTGGCCACCTTTCACGGTAACGCCCAAACTGCGAGCTGTACCGGCAACCATAGACATGGCGGACTCGACCTCGAAACAGTTCAAGTCGCTCATCTTGGTCTCGGCAATGGTTCGCACCTGGTCCCACGTGATGGAACCGACTTTGGAACGGTTAGGCTCACCGGAACCTTTTTGAAGTTTGGCTGCTTCCTTAATTTGTACAGCAACCGGAGGGGTCTTCGTGATGAAGTCGAAGGACTTGTCCTTGTAAACCGTAATCACAACAGGGATGATTTTGCCAGCCATTTCCTGCGTACGCGCATTGAACTGCTTGCAAAAGTCCATGATGTTCACACCCTTGGAACCCAAAGCAGGTCCTACCGGGGGTGCTGGATTGGCGGCTCCTCCTTTAATTTGTAACTTAATTAATCCAGCTACTTCTTTTGCCATTGTTTAATTTGATTTAATTGTTTGTAACTATTTGTGGCGCTATATTTTTTCAACCTGCATAAAACCCAGCTCAAGCGGAGTCTTACGGCCGAAGATTTTCACCATAATCTTCAGCTTCTTCTTCTCCGTGTCTATCTCCTCGATAAACCCGTTGAATGTGTTGAAAGGCCCATCAATAACCTTAATCTCCTCACCTACCGTGAAAGGCTGCAAATATGAATCGTCTTGGGTCATCAATTCGTCAACCTTGCCCAGCAAACGAGAGACTTCGGCCGGACGCAATGCTACGGGAATGTCGCTCTTGTGCTTGCAACCCACAAAGCCCAACACCCCGGGAATGTCCAGAATCATGCTGAAAACCTCTTCCATCTTGACCACCTCTATAAAGATGTAGCTCGGGAAGTAGTTCTTCTCAGTCACAACCTTCTTTCCACTCTTGGTAATGTGGTGAACCTTTTCCGTAGGTATCAACACCTTTGTCACATAATCCTTCAGAAGGGAAAGCTCAACCTCAGTCTCGATGTTCTGCTTCACCTTCTTCTCGGTACCCGTGACCGCTTTAATCACATACCATTTACGCTCGACGTCTGCCATGATTCGCTATTTAGGATATAACAACCACTGATAAAAGAAAACTACATAGCCGGGAACACTAAATCCATTCCCAAGTTGAAGATGGCATCCATCAAAAACACGATTAACGCGATGATTAGGGAAGCAATAGACACCACTACAACACTGTTGCCAAGTTCTTGCATAGTCGGCCAAGTTGTCTTGTGCACCAACTCGTCGTAAACTTCTTTACAATAATTAACTATTTTCATCTTCTTATATTTTTTTCAATTTTTATCTGTTTTAGAAACTTTTTGTCAACTTCCTGCCAAAACCATCCAACCACACTAACACTCCTGTGTTGAAAAATCAAAAGCGCAAGTTATTATCATTCACATTGTTATAGAAACTTACTCACAATCCCAATCCCTCATTGCGCCAATTTTCTAACAAGTTGGCAAATATAGTATTTTTTTTATATGAAAATATTTTTTTATGAAAAAAAATTTGGTGTGGCACTATTTTTGTTTAAAGGGCACCTAAATCTTCAATTTCAGGTACGAAATCGTGCGACCCTCGGCCAGCCACATCTTCTCGTAAAAGGTCTGCACCTCTGTTAACAAAGCATCCGCGGGCTGCGTATAGACATTTTCAACATCCTCTAACACAACCCATTGCTCCTGCGGCGCGATCTCGCGCACATACTCGTACAGGAGCCGGCTATCCGTCTTCAGGTTCAACACTCCCCCACCCTCGGGCAACACCTCACGATAGAATCCCACAAAGCGCGGGGACACCAATCTCCGGCGCTCACTCTTGGGCTGCGGGTCCGGGAACGTGACCCAGATCTCACTCACCTCGCCCTTCTCAAAATAATACCCGATGTTGTCAATGTTGATTCGCAAGAATGCGACATTCGCCATGTTTCCCTCAATGGCGTCCTTGCAGCCACGCCACAATCGCGCGCCTTTGCGGTCGATACCGATGAAATTGCGATCGGGATAACGCCGTGCCATGGCGATGGTATAGTCGCCCTTGCCACAACCTAGCTCCACCGTAATCGGATTGTCATTGTGAAAATAATCTCTGCCCCAGTTGCCCTTCAACGGGAACTCAATGCCCTGACGATCATAACTGGTATGCTGGAACAAATTCCCAAATGTTTCATTTTCCGCGAATCTCGCTAATTTATGCTTTGCCATAATTATAATGTTATTGGTTACACCATTCCGCAACTATGTTGCGGAATCTCCAAAATTATTATACTTCTCAACACCATTCCGCAATTTATTGCGGAATCTCCAAAATTACTCAATTCCCCTTTCTCCCCTTTGCACCCCTTGTACCCATAAGTCGCGCCTCTACATATTCACATATTGGTAATACCTCCCCTGCTGAGTCATCAGCTCCTCATGTGTTCCCTGTTCTACAATCCTGCCCTGGTCCAATACCACGATATTGTCGGCCTTCTGGATAGTGGACAACCGGTGGGCAATCACCACCGCTGTCCTGTTTTGCATAACATTGTCCAATGCTGACTGCACCAGGCGCTCCGATTCTGTGTCCATAGCAGAAGTGGCTTCGTCCAAAATCAGGATGGGCGTGTTATGCAACACAGCGCGCGCAATGCTGAGCCGCTGACGTTGACCGCCTGACAAGTTCAAACCACGATCGCCGATATTGTGCTGTAAACCATCCGGCAAAGTTTGGATAAAATCAAAAATATTGGCCACGCGCGCCGCCTCCAACACATCCTCCTCGCTTACATCCGTCCGACCCAACACAATATTATTGTATATAGTGTCATTGAACAACACCACATCTTGAGAGACCAACGCAAACAAAGAACGATATTGGTGAATATCATACGAACGAATATCAACTCCATCCAGCAGAACAGTACCATTGGTGGGATCATAGAAACGCTCCAGTATGTCGGCAATCGTGGTCTTACCCGCACCCGACTGCCCAATGAGCGCTACTACTTGACCTTTATGAATCTCAAGATTGAGATGGTCCAATATAGGTTTGTCCCCGTAGGCAAACGACAGATCCTTCAACTCAATACTGTCATGGAAACCGGTAAGCGGCACAGGATGCTCGGGACTTGAAATCGTATCCTCCACATCCAGAATCTCATTAAGCCGGTCTAAGGCCGACTGGCCACGACGATAGTTGGCAAAAGCCGTGGAGAGATTCTTCACCGGATTAATGATCTGTGAAAAAAGGGCGATGTAGGTAATGAACAACTCTGCCGTCAAAGTAGGAGTCGGGGACAGTACCAACATACCTCCAATCACCAACACCACCATCACAAACGATACACCCAGAAACTCGCCGAACGGAGAAGCGATATCAATTTTACGATAAATGTAACGCTGCTTGTCAGAAAACTGAGTGTTCAGGCGGTCAAAAACCTGTTGTGCATTTTGCTGGGCATTAAAGCCCTTGATGATACGCAGACCGGACAGGGTTTCTTCCACGTGTGAAAGCAATGAACCAAGACGTTGCTTTGAATTCTTGGCATCCTTGCGCAATGATCTCGTGATCCAGCCGATAATAAGGAACGTGGCTGGCAGCAGGATAATGGAATACAGTGATAAACGGACGCTGATGTAGAACAGCACCACCAGATAAAAGATTATGGTAATCGGATCTGTCAGAAAAGTCCGTAAAGCATTCAAGATGGTGAATTCGATCTCATGTGTGTCGTTTACGCCGCGCGAAACCACATCTCCCCTGCGCTGAGAGTTAAAATATCCGAGCGGTAAATGCAGTATCTTATCATACAACTGGTTCCGCAAAGTGAACAACAAGTCGCTCCGCATGGAGGCCATGACCCATTGCGATAGGTAAGCAAAGAGGTTCTTGAACAGATACAGAAGAATGGCCGCCAAAACCAAGACAACGATGGACTGGCCTGCAGCTTGCAAATCCACTACCTTGCCGAGCAGGGAAACAAAGAACGATGAGATAGGGCTCAATCCATCCAATGTACCTCTGAAAAGCAGCCTGCAAAATGGCTCAATCATCAAAAACACCAAGATGGAAAGCAGTACAGAAATAAAGTTAAGGAAGAAAACCAAAGCGAGCCGCCAGGAATACCTGCGGAACAGAAAAAAAATGAAAACGGAATTCTTCCTCATAAAAATCATTAATAAAAAAGGGAGTTGTGGAATAAGGCACAACTCCCTTAAGTATGATAATAACTATTGATTATTTCGTAATGACAAGCTTACGTGAAATCATAGCGTCGCTATTGACGATTTGGAGTACATACACACCAGGTGTGAGGTCAGACACATTGAACGTCTCGACAGAGAAGTCGTTGTCAATATTGATTGCACGTTGAGCAACAGTCTTGCCAGTCAGAGTAGAGATTCTGATGGTGGTTTGACCACTGATACCCTCGATGCGGACATTAACATTCTCGGAAGTCGGGTTCGGATAGACCTTCACAGTAGGTTCCTCAGAAATGATGTCATTTTGCGGAGCCTCAGGAGCCTCGCTGTTAGCGTAAGCAGGACCATTATCAACATGGATGTGGAACACATCAGAAGACAGGAGCGTAGCGCCATTATAACCCATACCACCAATCTTCTTAGCAGAACCATCATTGTAGTAGTAGTTGATGTCGCCACCATTCGTAGCATACAACTCGTAATGGATATCATAATCACCCGTCACTTTAAACTTACTGAACGTATTCGTGAAGAATCTCGAAGTAGCGAAGTGCAAATACATCCAGTCGAATTGATAAGAAGCATTCACGAAGTTGGAATGAGGATAGTGATTAGTCATAGCTGTGTAGTAAGCCACATCATTCAATGTTACAGAACCGTCACCACTGACGAAGGATACACCTTGGTTAGTATTCCACGAATGAGTAGTAGTTCCAACAGTTGTAGTAGCGGTTGTGAGGTAAGTACTAATCTCAGCATCCGGAATCAAAACACCGTCGTGATAGATAGAGAATTTAACAAATACCTTCTGATCAGGATTGTTGAAACACTCATCGCTCAACGTCCACTTAAAGGCAGTGGTGTTGTTTTCAATAGATGTCTTGATATGATGCGTTATGTCGCCATTCATATTCGTGAATGTGAAGTAAGGCTTGTTGGTAACTCTGACAGTGATCATAGTATCATTGATAGCCTCGGAAGTCACATTAACTCTAGCGGTGGAAACACAACCGTTAGCATCAGTCTCAACAACGTAGAATCTCATGATGGTATCAATTGCATCAGCGGTCTTAGTAAGATTGCTACCAGAATCGAAGAGAGTGTTGTCAGAACCGAACCACTTGTAGGTGGAACCTGCGTGAACATTGGCAACCGCCAATCTGTAGGTTTCATAACCCGTAGCACAGATAGTGGTATCAGCCAACATGTGAGGCACAGGAAGCGTGTCGATTGTAACATTGGCCATAGCAGAATCTGCACCGCAAGCGTTAGAAATAACCAACTTGATCTCTGCACCATTATATGTAGCATGATCGTATGCAACAGCAAAGTCCATAGCATTACCACCCAAAGTCCAGGTCTTGGTAACCTCAGGAGTGAGCGGAGTAATATCTGTACCGAGCACTAAAGTAGGTTCAGTGAACAGAACACCTTCGCAAACTTTGAAGTCAGCATCAACGAACGGTTGAGTAGCAACGAAAGCAGGAGCTGCATCGAAGTTAAGTACTTTCTCAGCAGAGTAAACAGTGTCACACTTCGTGTAAGCACCATAAACCAAAGTGGTAGGATTGGTAATGATGCTGTCCATGGTCAGCTTAACATAGTTAGTACCAACTTTCTTGAACCAAGATTGACTACTAACGAGAGTGGCAGGAGTCTCAGGAGTTACCACAGGTGTTCCGCTTACAATGAAGTCGCTCAGATAAAGACCGGCGCAAGTGTCGCGGAATGTCACAGGCGTAATGTTAACAGTGACGCTACCGGCGATGCGGATTGCAACCGTATCAGAATAGTTATCGCCACAAGTATTATGAACCATATTGTAAACCATAGCAGAGTCATAGGAAGCATCCAAGATATCTGTGAGATCTACAGTAGCATAACTTGTTTCATTAACTTTCTTAATGTAGTATTGGTTGGTCGGGGTTTCAGCACTGTTATTTGTAATACGCAAATCAGGATTGAAATTAGCCAACGTAGTACCAGCACACAAGGTATCAGGATCAACTGTCAAAGTAGCTGTCGGAGCGGCATTGATAGTGATGATAACAGTATCAACCTTATCATACGAGGTGCAATTCGTGCTCACAGTCTTCACAGCACCCTTCAAGGTGTACGGGAATGTGACAGAAGCAGGAGCATTGACTCCATTAGCAGAAGAAATCACACCGTTAGCATCAATGTCAAGACCGGCATCAATCAGGTTCTGATCAAGCTGGAAGCTTGTTCTATTGGAGGTCAAAGCGATGTTATTAATGGAAGCACCATTACAAATGATCTGATTTCTAATGTTAGCCGGAGCAGACAACGTGGCTGTATCGTTAACGATAATATCGACAGTGTCTGAATAAGCTTCACCACACTTGGATCTCACAATATAACGAAGTTTAGCACCATTGTAAGCAAGGGTCATAGGCGTGGTAGTAACGAAATTGCTGAAAGAAAGATCAGAAGACTTCTTCACTTGCCAACCTGCACTGTAAATATTGGCATTACCAGTAGAGGTAGGTGCCGTCGGCATACTAAGTTGCTCGCCCTCGCAGACTGCAGCAGGAGCAGTGATAGAAGCTACCACGCGTTTGTCAGATACAACGAAGGATTTGGATATAGATTTTACTCCACAGCCATTCATACCGGTAGAAGTAATAGTCACTGAAGCAGAGCCAACAGTAAGAGCAGAAACTACGATATTAGCACCAACATGTGAAACGCTAATATTAGCAGAAGGAGTAACGGTAACAACATTAGTAGCATTGGTGTCAATAGTATAAGAGTAGTCAGAACCAACACACAAAGTATCAAGTGTACCATTGACTGCCAACTTAGCCGTATCATACACATGGAGTGTAGCCTCATTTGAAGTAGTAGTACCACAGCAGTTAGTAACAAAATACGTCAACTTAGCATTGTTATGTGCTGTAGTAATCGTTGTGGTAGAAGGAGTGAAAGGATTGCCATTAAGTTTCCAACCTTCGCTTCTAACATTACCATTTGCAGTATAGGTAGGAGCAGTAAGTGAAAGAGTGCTACCGACACAAGCATTAATATCTGCAAGAGTGGTTGTAAATGCAGGCGTTGTAGCAGCCTTAAAGGACTTAGTAACGCTAGAAGTACCACAAGTACCATTAGCTGAAGTGCTAGTAAAGGTAACGGAAACAGGACCAACTGCTATAGGAGTAACTTGTACTGAAGAACCATTCTTAACGTAATTTGCATTGGTGACGGTAATCGTTACAACATTCGTAGGAAGAGTATCGATAGAATAAGTCTGAGCAGAACCAAGGCAAACGGTATCAAGGCTGCCACCAGTAACGACCATACGGGCAGTATCAACAACGGTAATAGCAACACCGTTGGAGGCAACTGCAGAACCGCAATTATACGTAACATTAGCTACAAATGACTTATTGTTATCAGATGCTTTGAGTGCTGTACCCAAGGTATAGGTGCTAGTACCTAAAGAATAAGATGTGCTTTGTACAGTAGCCGTTGTGTTGTGCGTGAGTGTGACATTAGATGATTGAATGGATTCGCCGGCACAGAAGTTCGTTACATTAAGAGCAACCGTCGGAGGTGCAACTGTATGAACTGTAAGCTGAACAGGAGTTGAATAAGTTGTACCGCAATGGTTGGTTGCTGCAAAGAATACATACTGACCATTATTTTCAGTATTAGCATTCGAAATAACAGAAGTAACAGCATGATCTGTAGTGGCACTTACTAACCATTGTGTTGTCTTAGGAGTAATATTGGTATTCCATGAAGTGACAGAAGCACTAAGGGTAGGATTAATAGCACTACCAGAACAGAAGTTAGGCGTACCAGAAATTGTAGAAACAACAGGCAGAGCATCCACAACAAGCGTACCAATCACTTCATAAAGTGTATCACAAGAATTGTAGGCGTAAGCATAGACAATCTTACCGTTCATGGCTCGTGTAATAGGAGCATTCGGATTGAACGGGGTATCAGTCATGAAAGCAGCTTTGCTTTGAGGAGCAGCATCGGTGATACAATAGCCCTTGTAGTCTTCATAAGTAGCGACAACATCAAACAGGGAAGCATGAGTATTATCACCATCGCAGAAGACGGTGCCTTGAGGCAACTGGGTGACCGTCAATGTAGGATTAGCATTGATGGTAACAGTGTAAGTCACGAAACTATCGCAAGCATTGACAGCAGAGAATGTGTCAACAACAGTGTAAACATTTGTTCCCTGTGCATTGTAATAGAAATCGTAAGACTTGTGAGCACTAGTATGAGAAACATAGTGGAACTCACCGCAAGATGAGGTATCCTTAGCAAATGTAGCCACCGGGCGGGTAATCATATTGGCTGCAGTGTAACCAGCGGAACAACCGTTCTGATCCATAACCCAGACACAATATGAAGTAGTACCTTCTGTAAGTGTGTAAGCAGGAACAGTGAAGGAAGCCACGTTGGTATCGACATAACCGTTAGCCCAGATAATGGAATCGAAACCAGGATCCACAACACCGAAAGTGAAATCATAATTCTGGCAATGAGTATAGGTTACGGTAGGATTAGCACCGACGTAATCAACACTATTACCAGAAGCGTAGAATTGAATAATCGGAAGTTCATCCACACAAACCGTTACAGAGTCGGTTCTGGAACAACCAGTCTCAACACCAACAACAGTAACATAATATTTACAACAGAATGTTTCAGCCGTGTAAACATCAACTTCAGCAGTATTGGAGCTGGAGTGAGCGCAGACAGAAGTCCAAGTATAAGTGAAATCAGTATCGCAAGGGCTGGTAGCTTCAGCAATCAACTTGCCATTGGGCTCGCCATAGCAGAAGTAGAAGCTGGAACCAATATGCTTGTTATTGTTCTCAGCCGTAATATTGATATTTGTACTCAAAGCGCAAGAGGAAGCGGCAGGAACTTCAACAGGGAGAGTAGTGTCACAACCAGTCGTGTTGTCATGAATAGTGACTAAGTAAAGAACACTGTTCAAATGACCCCAACCATTGGTAATAGTAGTAGCATAGTTAACATCAGTGCTATCGCCGTGCATGATTGTAGCAGAATAATCAACAGCAGAACCATCAAGATATTCAACAGAATTGATCACGATAGAACCGTTCCACAAAGAAGGTTCGCAAGCGTTATTGCTATTCTGTGCATAAGAAATCTTGAGTTCTTTCTCCACTGTATTGATGTCAATATCCTTGTTAGCACATGTATCATATGTACAATTGAAATATTGGTCGTGAACGATAATCTCATATCTGCCAGAAGGAAGGTTGCTAATGGTAGAACCGTTAGCGTTCCAAGTAGTGCCACCATCGATACTGTAAACGAGAACAGCATCAAGGTTGTCAGCAGTAGCATTCACCGTGATGGAACCGTTGCCAGTACCAACACAAACGTTGTTATCAACAGCAACAACATCCAAAGTAACATGGACAGATGAATCAGGAACGAACAAATAAGAAACCACAGAACAACCTGTCACCGTATCAGTAATCTCTACAGTGTAAGTGGCAGAAGCCAAAGTACACCACTTGTAGCTCGGGATGTCAATAGAGTCAGTGGAAAAGACACCAGGGAGAAGGAGACTATAGTGGTAGGAGTTCGTAGTAAGATCAGGATTTTGAGGCTTCATCACATAAATACAACCAGTACCAGGTTGGTTCAAAGTAGGTACACAGGTGTAGTTAGGAGTGATAACAAACTCGGGCTCAATGAGTGCGCTGTCCACCACTGTACCATTTGCAGAGCCAGACTGACAATGCAGGTCACTAATGAAGGAAACTGAATACGTACCAGCATCAAGTCCTTCGAAAATACCAGTTCTATTAGAAGCAACTGAAGTATAGCCACGGTAGAGATTATAGGTACCAGCAACAGTGCTATCCAAAGTAACTGTCAAAGTACCGTTCTTCTCAGTCGTACACATGTAGTTAGGTGTTGTGGTAACGCCATGGATAGAAGGCATGTAATTATCGAGACGAATCACAACAGTTGTATCGTATGTACAGGAAGTGGTATTGTTGGTAGCTCTAACAGTGTAAGAAGAACCATAAGAATAACCATTCAAACCAGTGAATGAAGTACCAGTCAAAGAAGTACCGAGCAGAGAATAGGTGTAATCTGCACTCGGATTTTGAATGGTAATAGTACCAGTACCGAGATCAGAACAATCTTGATCATTGGTAACAGTAACATTATAATGATATTCAGGCTTAACAGTAGCAAGAAGGAAATACTCATCCAACCATTTGGTACAACCATATTCCTTGCTCTCCTTCAAAATCTGATAATAGTTGTCATTAAGAGTAGCCAGACGGTTAGTATCGTGGAATAAATATTGATTGATATCATTATCGAAGTAAGCATACCAACCAGCATAATAAGTATTCCAATAAACCAAATGATAAATATAGTTGGCGGTATCGTATGAGGTCAAGACAATCTCATTGTCAGGAGCAGCACAACTAGAACCATTGGTAGCCGTATAAGTAGCAGCTGTAATAGTATTAGGTGTGAAAGGAACTGAATAGTCGTAAGAGACAGAACAATGATGATTATCCACAACAGTCATAGAATATACAGCAGGAGCAGGAGTATTACCATAATAATCTGCAGGTCCGAGCTCGGTGAAAACGACAGGAGTACCAGCAACACCCGTAACAGTAATGCCATTGAGAGTGTAAGTATAACCATCTATCACATTAGCACCCGCAATCGTAATAGAACCATCATAACCATTAACATTACCGAAAGAAGTAATACAATAATGGTTGGGAGTAATGGTTGCGACCGGTCGAGCAGGAACAGCCTGACGGGAAGGCATTACGAACGGGAAGGTAGCCAAACAACTACCGGAAGAGAGGATGGAAATAGGATGAGAACCAACAGAAATGCCTGTGAAGGCAATTGTACCATTGTTACCGGGTTTAAGAACACCGTCAACAGAATAAGTGAAAGTAGGATTCGTGTTGGCAATATAAAGAATACCGTTATTCAAAGTACAATCAGCTGTATCAAATGTCACAGAAGGTTCAGTCGGTATAACAGTAATATCATTGACAGTAACCTCGTTGGTAACAAAATGACAACCCTTAGGAGAAACCACATACACGCGATAAGTATCTTGATACAACCAGTTGAACATGATCGGAGTGATCACAGTAGCATTACTAGTGATGATCTCACCATCCGTAATGTGGGTATCGCCATCGATAGTATATACATAATTTTCAACATTCGGGGTCACGGCAACAGAACCCTCATACGGAGTCTCACATCTGTAGTTGTGACGGAGAACCTCGGCAACAAACGGAGCGTTAGTATCCGTAGTATCCTTTCTAACACTGTCGGAGAATGAAGCGCTACAACCGTCAGAGGTGAAAATCGTGTAATTGTAGAGGCCTTCAGCCAAACCTTCGTAGGTGTAGGTAAGCGGACGATAAGGAGTATAATTTTCACCTGCCATGAGGTAACCCACGATATTGGAAGTAGAATCATTCAACAAGTTGATGCCGAATGTTCCGTCGTGTTCGGTCGTAGAGCAGTAAGTGTTCGGAGTCGTCACAAAAGCAAAATCAGCACGCACAGGCTTACGATACACGGTCGGAGTAACAGTCATGCTGTTAGCACAACCAGTGGCGTTATCTGTAACAGAGAGCGTGTAGGTATGAGCAGCGTAGGTCATAGTAACAGGAGCAGTCTCAGTGGTAGCACCAGTGGACCAAGCATAAGTAACAGAACCGACAGCATTTTCGATGGTCGGAGTAAGGATTGCATTAACGGGTTCGCAACCGAAAATATCCGGAGTAATATTGGTAATATGAATCGTGCTAGCCGGCATCTTCACTTCAATATTGTGAGTGACAGTCCAACAAGAAACAGCGTTCGGATTGTTCTGGTTATGAGGAGCACTGATTGTGATAACCACAGTGGTATCGTGATTGAGCGTGGTACCAGCAGGTATATTCTGAGTGATTTCCATCTCGCTCAAGGAGAAACATTCATCTTGAACCGTCAACGGGTTGAAGTAAATGTTATTGCCAACGAAATCAGGAATAGAAATCACACAGTCATTACGACCAGTAACAAGAGGTCTGGAAATTTCAGTGATAGCTGAAATCACAGGAAGAGATCTGACAACACCGTAGATAGTGAAATCGGTGGTGGCAGAACAGTTCTTCATATTCGTGACAGTAAGATAAGTCTTATATTCCTTGTCGCAATTCTCGCAAGCCATCTTGAACATGTTAATATTGGAATGTTTGTCAAGAAGGTCGGAAGCGCCAGACCAAGTATAACCAAGGATCTGATAGTCAATCACTGAGTCAGGCAGGTTGGAAGCATAATTACCAACCATTGTATAGAAATCACCGTAGTTAGGACACAGAGTGTCGCCATCGTTGATCGGGTTACCATCGTTGCCCGGGTGGCTGATAATCTCAGCGGTAGGCAGACGATAGAAATGGATAGCATTGGAAGTATCAGAAGCAACACATCCAAGAGAATCGGTAACCGTCATAATGAAGTGGGAAGAGGTGTTGAGCAGCTGATTCTCAGGAGCCACAACTGCCTCAAGATAGTTGTTAGGATCAGGAGTAATGATAGACTGACCAACTTCGGAAATCTGAGACCATTGATAAGTATAAGGTCTGTCAGCATTCATCACAAAAGCATCGTTGAAATGCATGTTCGTGGTAACATCAGCACAGAGCTCGAGGGTATCCAGTTTAATAGAACCGTGAGCAATATACATAGCAGCCGGTTTATGAATATCAAATACAGGAGTTTTAACAGATTTGTTGCCGCATGCATCGGTAACAACAGCATAAATCGTCACCAGGTCAGTGTCGGCGAAAACATTGAGGTTACCGCCAGCCACCACATTGGTATTGTTCATGTAGAACACCACCGTGTCGAAAGTGGACTCAGTACAATTATAAGTAACCTTGATATTTGTGTCAGTATTAAAGATGTTAAACAGGGTAGCGTAAGAAGGTACATCGTATGTACAAGCAGTATCGCGAACAGGATTAACATCAATACGACCCGTGATAACAGGTTTGAAATCGTTGTTAATAGTAAAGATCTCAGAAATGATGTTGGAGTGGTTACCACAAGCATCAACTGCTTCGTATGTACGGGTCACGATGGTCTGACATGCGGTATGGGAAGTAACAATGTCTGTAACATTGAGCGTATTCACGTTCACACAACCATCAGTAATAGTACCGACTTCCGTAGCGGGAGTAGCAGTAGTGCTTTGGGCTTGCATAGCGAAATCAGCAAGCGCATAAGGAGCAGGAACAGCAGAAGAGTCGCAACCGCTTAAGGTGCGGATCTTGTTGCCTACTGTGTCAAAAGTACCAGCGGTGGTATTCCAAGCGATAACCGGGTTAGCGATATCCTGGGCCTTGATGGTATAGGTACGAGTCATTTCATTAGAACATCCCTTAATGGTTGCTGCCGTGATATGAACCGTGTAGGTATCAACCTGATTACAAACCATGGAAGCGTTAACCGTAAGGTTGGTGTCATTAGAGAGGGACTGACCGTTCTGGAACCATTCGTATGTTACAGTAGGAAGAACATCGTTATAGTCGGGCTCAATAGAGGAGACCATGCTGTTCATTGTAACAGAAGAACCCGGACAAACCACGAAATCAAGTTGAGTGGAATCAACAACGAATTCAGGAGTCATAAAGAACTCGAATGTCACGGAGTCATATTTAGCTGAGAATGTGTTCGTGTTGGTATTGATTGCATAAAGATAATAGGTAATGACCTTATCTTCGTTCACGGGGTTCATTTCAGTCAAATCCAAGCTGATGGTATCTCCGACCTGCTTCAGATATGCAGCAGCGTGAGTAGGATAACCTAAATCGTCTTCGGTGTACCATCTGATTTCTGTGGAGCAGAAATCGAGAGGATTCAAATGAGCACGGAGGACGACCGGAGAATTGGCTGCCAGATTCTCATTACAATAAGAAAAATAATGAGGACCTTCCAGAACCGGCGGGAAGAGGTCGCGCACGTTCACCACCACGGTATCAATCTGACCACCGCAACCGATGGTATCATCATCCATGGCGTCATAGTAGAAATTGAACTGACGGGCATAGAACGAATATTGACCAGCAGTTTGGGTCAGCTGGTTCAGGGACAGAAGTTGGGACATATCGGTAGTCCAGCTCACACCGTTCTCAGACCAACGGATTTCATGACCGATAATGCCAGGGGCATCCAAGTCAACCTCGGTCACGAGACCCAGCAGGTCAGCTGCTGTGAAATTCTCGTCACGGCAAAGGTTGGTATCTTTAGCCACGATGTCAGGATTGATACGGGTATAAAGTTGGAGTGTGTCAATGCGCTCGACTTTCCAGTGGTCGCAAACATAGTCACCGAAGAGAACATAATACAGACTTTCCTCAGTGAAAGCATACAAAGTAGAACCGGAAGCCGTTTCTTGGCCACGGCCATACATGAATGTCTCGCCGTCGCAAATGGATTTTTCATGAGCAGTAGTCACGAGATAATGCAAAGAGTCTTGATAGAGGATTTGTCCGCAGCAGCTCTGATGACCGCCGATGTATTGACTCGGGTTTTGGGAACCATCCATGGTAAAGTCATAGTCAGTACCGCCAGTACGTTCGCGAATGCGGATGACTAAAGAAAAGTCACCAACTTGCTTCCACTTAATAATAACGTTAGTAGTAGAATGCTCGCTAGCGAGGAAAGGCAGATAGAAGTAGTCAAAGTTATAAGTGTACAAGATGTGCTGATAACCTGCAGCATGATGTGTTTCATCAAAATAAGCAGGTGTAATAGGATTTGCCTGACGGGCACCCGGGAAGTCATTGTGATTGACGTGCCAGGTTGAAGGATTACAACCGCAAACGCCATCGCCGTTATCCACAATACCGCCCAACCAGTTGATGCGCTCACAAACACCGTTATTAATCTGATCAAAGCGAGTGTAAATACCGAAGTCGGCATACCGGGACAATTGATCATTGAGCAGCGCACCAGTCACGTTGTCGTACAACAACCATTCGATAGACACTTTCGATCCACAATCCGTTCCTTGCGGGAAATGGAGTGTGTAAACGTCAGTGTTACCAACAATGGCCCTATTCAGAACATTGTTCAAGACAAGGTCATTACCGGCACTGGTGTCCTGAGCAGTCCCCAAACCATTCAGGTTGGCAATATGGTGAGCCGTCACCGGCTGCATATTCTCAACCCAAAAACAGCATGAGGGATTGCTACTTTGCGCTTGAGCTGTGAAAAAGCTCATCATCGTAAGCAAAACGCTTAGCAAGCAAATTGATAATAGTTTTTTCATACTTGTTTTTTTTTGTTGTTATTAATTATTTATTCTTTTCTCTCTTATATTATTGGCTTTTAGATTCATAGAGTACAATACACTATACTAAACTTTCAACCTGCAAAAATACATTTTTTTTTCATTCCTATTCTTATTGCATTTTTTTTTTGTTTTTTTTTCAAACCTTATTCACAACGGCAAGGCGGATTTTTGCCTTATAAAAAAATATGTATTAAGATATAGTTTTAAAAATCAAACCTTTAAATATTCATTGCTATTTAAAGTTATGAACATTGGAGTAATGATAAGTATGCCGGATTCCTCATATCAGAGGCCGGATTTTTTAAGAAACAGAAGGGAAATGAAGGGTTTTAGCGGACGAATCTGAATTCTGTACGTCTGTTTGCAGCCCTGCCCTCCTCTGTGGAGTTGTCGGCAACAGGCTGCCGCTTCCCATAACCGGCATAGCTCAGACGCTCGGCGGAAATACCATGCCCCACCAAGTAGTCGTACACCGCCTTGGCCCTGTTCAGGGAAAGTTTGTCGTTGTATTCGTCACTGCCCTGATCATCGGTATGACCGCCAATCTCTATCTTGGCATCATTGTGAGACAGATACTCAGCCAACTTGTCAAGCTCTATAAATGACTCGGGCTTCAGCTCGCTGCGGTTAAGGTCGAAGAAGATGTTCTTCAACACAACCACCGTACCCACATCAGCACGATGCAGACGGATATCCTTTATATAAGGTTCTATCTCCGTATAGGATTTCTCCACCTGGAAGTTTTCGGAATAGAAAGGATAATTGGTACAAGAGACATTGAGCATTATGTTGGCACCTGTTTGTATGCAGGCCAGATACTCTCCGTTCTCTGCATCCGAAGTGGTGCGCGCCACCACTTTCTTCGTATTCAGATCCACCATCTCAAGCACAGCCTCCTGCGGAGCACCCGTCATGGCATCTGTGATATGACCTTTGATATAGGTAACCGGATTGGGTCTCAGGGTCTCATCCAGCTCAAAGCTATACAAATCAAGTCCGCCTTCGCCGCCATCCTTGTCGGAAGCCATATAAGCGACCGTTCCTTTTGCATTGATGAAAATGTTGATTTCATCCGCCGGGGTGTTGATGGGATATCCCAAGTTCTGAGGCTCGGTCCAGGAACCGTCGGCTTGCAAAACCGCATAGTACAGGTCATAGCCGCCCATACCCACTCTTCCGTTGGAAGCGAAGTAGAGCGTGCGACCATCACTATGGATGAATGGCGCTGCATCATCGCCCGGCGTGTTGATGACCGGCCCGAGATTCTCCGGAGCGGTAAACGCACCCTCCGAAGTCATGGTGGTTTTCCAGATGTCCTTGCCTCCGAAGCCGCCCGGACGGGAGGAGACAAAATAGATTGTATGGCCGTCTGACGCCATCGAAGGCTGGCTCTCCCAAGCAGGTGAATTCACCGGTGCGCCAAAGTTACGTGGCCGCGACCACTTCTGCCCTATCATCTTGGACCAGTACAAATCGCAACTGCCCATTCCATAGTCGGCATCGCACATGGTGTATAACAAATAATTGCCATCTGGGGAAATACACTGTGCACCTTCATTGTAGCCGCTCTTGATGGGAGCTCCAATCGGTTCGCGCTTCATCCACTCACCGCGTCCGTTCTTGACAGAATAATAGAGATCCTCCTCATTCAGGCAGAAAGCACAAACTGTATGTTTGTCCTTGGGTCTCTTTACCGTATATATCAAGATGGAATCATCCGCCGTGATGGAAGCAAGGTATTCATCCCATTCCGAATTAATGTTTGCCCCCAAATTTACGGGCTGGAATTTCACAGGATGCTCCATTGCCTCAATGCCGAACCTGCAATTGGCAATTCCACGCTGTGCATCTGAAAGCACTTCCGTATATTGCAAGCCTTTCTGCATGAAAAGTTCGTAATTCCTAAGGGCGTCATGGTACTGCGCACACTTGGCACCCTCATTGGCAGCAATGAAATAGAGCATCGGATCAGGATCGCCAATCAACGCAATGGCCTTGTTATAGCACTTGACGGCCGAGTCGGATCGCAAGGAGAAATTGTACACATCTCCCATCATGATATAGGTGTCCGGATATTGAGGGTCTTTCTGCTCGGCCTGTTTCAACAGTACCAACGCTTTCTCAAAATTGTGCTCGTTGATACATTGCTCTGCCTTCTTGCAAAGAGCGGCAGCTTTGGAATTCTTCTGGGCAAACACTACATTACTCGTGACAATAAAGATGGTCAACGTTAATATATATATATATACTATCTTAATTAAATAACCAGTCTTCATTGTCACAGAAATTATTGTTCGCTATGCTTGGCTTCCTGCCAATAGGTTTCCATCTCTTCCAAAGAGAGGTCGGTCAATTTGCGATTGGACAATTTGGCCTGTTCCTCTATATGTTGAAAACGCCGGATGAATTTGCGATTCGTTTTCTCTAACGCATCATCGGGGTTGATTCGTATAAATCTGGCATAATTTATCAGAGAAAAGAGCACATCGCCAAGTTCATCTTCGACTCTATCGGATTGATTATCAACTTCTTTTTTCAACTCAGACAATTCTTCCTGAACCTTGTCCCAAACCTCTTGCTCATTGTGCCAGTCGAAGCCCACCCCGTTAGCTTTCTCCTGAATCCGATACGCTTTGATCATAGAGGGGGCGCTTTTCGGCACACCACCCAACACGGAACGGTTCCCCTCTTTCTGCAACTTGATCTTCTCCCAATTTTCATGTACCTGCTGCGCATTCTGCGCGGAAGTATCTCCATAAATATGGGGATGGCGTCGTATCAATTTATCACAGAGTTGATTGATAACATCCGAAATATCAAATAGTTTTGTTTCGGATGCTATCTTGGCATAAAACACAATATGCAACATCAAATCTCCGAGCTCCTTGCACATATCTGGATAATCCTTACCCACAATTGCCTCCGACAACTCAAAGGTCTCTTCGATGGTCAGGCAACGCAAGGTCTCAAAAGTCTGAACACTGTCCCACGGGCACTTCTCACGAAGTTCATCCATGATGTCAAGCAGTCTTTGAAACGCCTCTAATCTTTTATCCATCAAGAAAATAGTTTTGAGAAATACAGAATATTAATAAGATCTGGCAAACAAGACTCTCTGTTTGGAAGGTTTGCCCGTCAAAATGCACTTGCCTTCCTCCTGCGGATTATTGAACGGTATGCAACGAATCGTCGCTTTCGTCAGTTCCTTGATTTTATCTTCCGTTTCAGCTGTGCCGTCCCAATGTGCATAGATAAAGCCAGGATGGTTATCCAGCAAATCGACAAACTCTTCCCAAGTATCAGCCTTTCTGGTATTTTCATCTCTGAATTTCAATGCTTTGGCAAACAGATTGGATTGAATGTCTTTCAAAAGATTTTGCACATATTCAACGAGCGTGTCAAAAGGAACAACCTCTTTGGTCAGCGTATCGCGGCGGGCCACCTCGGCGTCATTGTTTTCCAAATCACGAGGTCCGATGGCGATTCTCACCGGAACACCCTTCAGTTCATATTCGTTGAACTTCCAACCGGAACGTTTGGTATCATCATTGTCAAACTTGACAGAGATATTAAGCTCTTTCAGTTTTGCGATGAGCGGCTGCACCTTCTCGGCAATTGCCTGACGTTGTTCTTCTTCCCTATAGATAGGTACGATAACCACTTGAATAGGAGCAAGATTCGGCGGCAAGACCAGACCGTTGTCATCGGAGTGTGTCATAATAAGAGCACCTATCAGACGCGTGGAAACGCCCCAGGATGTTGCCCATACATACTCTTGCTGGTTGTTTTGGTTCAGGAACTTCACATCAAAAGCCTTGGCGAAATTCTGGCCGAGGAAATGGGATGTACCTGCCTGCAGTGCCTTGCCATCCTGCATGAGGGCCTCGATGCAATAGGTGTCAATAGCACCGGCAAAACGCTCATTAGGAGACTTAACACCTTGAATTACAGGAATTGCCATAAAGTTCTCCACAAAATCGGCATACACATGCAGCATTCTTTCGGTCTCCTCCACAGCCTCCTCGCGGGTGGCGTGCGCGGTGTGACCCTCCTGCCACAAAAACTCTGCTGTGCGCAGGAACAAACGCGTACGCATCTCCCAACGGACCACATTGGCCCACTGGTTGCACAATATCGGCAGATCACGGTACGATTGAATCCAATTTTTATAAGTATCCCAAATAATGGTTTCGGAAGTCGGACGGACAATGAGTTCCTCTTCCAGCTTAGCTTCGGGATCAACGACCACTCCGCCACCATTGGGATCATTCTTCAAACGATAGTGTGTCACAACGGCACATTCCTTGGCGAAGCCTTCCACATGGCTGGCTTCACGGCTGAAAAAGGACTTGGGGATAAAAATCGGGAAATAGGCATTTGAGTGCCCTGTCTCCTTGAACATCCGATCCAAGGTGGACTGCATCTTCTCCCAAATCGCATAGCCGTATGGTTTGATCACCATGCATCCTCTAACCGCCGAATTCTCAGCAAGATCTGCTTTCTTTACAATATCATTATACCATTGTGAATAATTCTCTTCTCGTGTAGAAAAACTTTTAGCCATTATTTTTGAGTATTAAATTAACTTTTTCGTATTTTTGCCGTCAATGAAATGTTGTTTTAAATTGAATTGCAAAAATACGAAAATAAGCCATAAGGAGGTCATTATGAAAAAACAATTTTTATTTGTTCTAATCCTCGCAGCTGTTTGTATAACATCTTGTCAAACAGGCACTTTTGCCTACTACGATGACATCTATTCCTCATCGGGCGATGACCAGTACAAGATTATGCGCGCGGAAAGCCAGAACAAGACCGCAAACAATCCGAAGACCGTCACCTATTATGAGGAGATCCCGGCTCCGGATTCCATCTCCTATCAATACAATGAGGATGGAAGCATCGGCACAACCTATTATTATAATGAAGACGATTACTACGACTATTATTACACTTCCCGCCTGCGCCGTTTTCACACGGATGTATATAGCGGCTGGGGATATTACGATCCTTATTTCACCAATCTGTATTGGTATGACTACTGTCCATCAAACTGGGGGTTAAGTATTTACATGGGTTACAACTGGTGGTGGCCAAACTACTACTATCGTCCGTATTACTATAATTACGGCTGGTATGACTATGGTTTCCGCTACGGTTGGGGCTGGGATTATTACAATCCTTACTGGCACAATCACGGATGGGGCTGGTACCATCACCACAACTGGGCTATTGACTACTATCACAACAACTACGACCACAACCACTCGTTCTATTATGGACACCGCAACAGCATAGGACCCGTTTTGGGAAATCAAGGAAATGGCGACAGAGGTATGCGTCCCGATTTCGATTACAGCAACGGCAATAACGACAACAACAACCACTACTCTGTTGTTTCCTCTTCACCAGCTTCATTTAGCGATCGTTACGACGGCTTAGCCGCATCTTACAGCCCTTCGGGTGGCGGTGGTTCCAGCTCTGGTTCCCACAACCCTTCTTCAAGACCCACCACACAACCTACTCCTACGCCTCGTCCTGCCAACACACCAGCCTCCGCAAGCACAAACCGGACAAATGTAAGCACGAACAGTAGTCGGACTAACGACAATAATCCAACCACTACGACAAGACCAAACACCCGTCCCAACTATAATCCCTCTACCACTCCAACTAACACACCTTCTGCTCCTTCAAGACCTTCGTCCAACAATAGCCGGAGTACTACGACCTGGACAACTCCGAGCTCTTCCACCCACGACCGTCAGCCGAGCAACTCATACAACAACCGGCCAAGTTCTTCCTACAATCAAAGTAACACTTCCAGACCGAGTTCAACAAACAGCAATTCAAACACTTCCAGGTCTTCCTATAACAGTTCTTCTTCCAGAAGCAGCTACAGTTCCCCGTCCAGCAGTTCCTCTCGTAGCAGCAGCTCTTCGTACAGCGGAAGCAGTTCTTCCAGAAGCAGCAGTTCCTCCTACAGTGGCAGCAGCTCATCACGCAGCAGCGGGGGCAGACGATAAACAATATTAGTATTATCATCTTAAATTTCACAACAATGAAAAGGATAATAACCAGTATAGCAATGTTGTGTCTCTTCGGTGCAATTTTCGCGCAAGGGGACTATGAGGCATTCCGTTTCTCCCAGATCGAGTACCAGGGAACGGCACGATACATGGGCGCCGGCGGCGCTTTCAGTGCCACAGGCGGTGAATTTTCCGCGCTCAGCGTAAATCCCGCCGCAATTGGGCTTTACAAGCGACATGAGGCAACTTTCACTCCACTGTCCCTTGCCTTCACCAACAACAACTCCCTCTATTATGGAACTTCCGGCTACTCGCAAAAGGCAAAATATACGGTGCCTCAGTGCGGTTTAGTCATCACCAACCACATAGAAAACTCCAACTGGAACTATTGGCACTTCGGGTTCGGCTACAATCGCATCATGGACTACAACAACACGTTCCGCGCTACCGGATCGACTGATTTTTCCATGGTTGATGTCATCCTGCCTCGCGCCAACGGTACTGTTTACTCCGCCCTCACTGGCGACGCTTCCCTAGCGTTTAGTACCTGGCTCATTGACACGGTTTCAGGCACTAACAACCTGTACCGAAGTCCATTTTCTGATGCCGAACTCAACCATGATGCACTCGTAAAAACCTCTGGAGCTATGGACGAGATCAGCTTCACCTTCGGTGGCAATTATAATGACAAACTATTCCTCGGAGGATCAATCGGCGTGCCCGTTCTCAGCTATAAAGAAGTAATCTCCTATGCTGAATCCGCTACCGATTCCGCTACCTTGGCAAAAGGAATCGCCTCTTTCCAAACCAACAGCACCCAACAGAATTCCAGTGCTGGTATCAATTTGAAATTAGGCGTAATATATCAGCCTGTCAGTTTCCTGCGTTTAGGCGCATCTTTCCAGACTCCTTCCTATTTCTGGAAAATTAAAGATTCGTACAGGCGGGATATGATCTCCTACTATACCAACGGCAAAGATTCCGACACGTGGAGTTATGACAACAACTATCGATTCTCGCTCACCACTCCGCTCAAATTCAATGTAAGTGCCGCATTCCTCATCCAAAAAAGAGCCTTCTTTTCTGCGGAGTACGATTTCATCGACTACTCCATGGCTAAATTATACGCAGATGATTATGCCTTCAACAGCGAAAACGAAGCCATTGACAATAAATACGGCATCTGCCACACACTCAAAGTGGGCGCAGAGGTAAATGTCACCTCCAAGTTCCTGCTGCGCGCTGGCTACAACTATAAAACCTCGCCCTACAAGAACTTCGACTCTAAGTATGATGCCAGCGCACACTATGGTTCTGTCGGTGTCGGCATCCGCACCCAATATGTCTTCTTTGACATGGCATACGTGCTGAAATACTCCAAAGACAGCTTCCGTTTGTATGAAAATGATGATGTCATCTCCACAAGAGGTTTATCACACAGAATTGTCGCTACTATCGGTTGCAAATTCTAATTACCTATGAATAAGTGCGTTGTAATTAACTTACTGATAGCCTTATCCATTGGTCTAGGACAAGCGCAACCCTTGTTCAACACATCGCCCGAACACTTTACAACCGATATTCAGGCTAACATATACACTTGGACCGGATCCAGACTGAGCAAACAAACACCCGCTGGAGAAGTCCTGTGGGTGTTTGACAAACCCGTATATGGCAACATCTCATCGGTAGATGCCAATGTCATCAAAACCCTTGTCTTCTATCAGGAATCCGGCAAAATAGTGTTGTTAGACAACACTCTGTCTCCTATTGGGAACGAACTTGATCTTTTCGAGCACGATTTGACCTCTGTAACACTGGCCGCACTCTTCGGCAACAATCGAATCGTCTTGTTTGACGAGACCAACCAGGATCTATACATCACAGACCTGAACCTGAACGTCGTCTCCAAAACACATTGCTCTTTCCCAGAAGAGATTGCCCCGTTCAGCCTGCAATCAGAACCCGACCATTGCATCATGCTGATAGACTCCATGAAAGGCATATTCTTTTTCGATAGATTCGGCACATTTGAACAACGACTGCCTATAACCGGCATCCTTTCCGCTCAACTATCCGGAGAGAACATCATCTACCTAAAAGACAACACTCTATATCAATACAATCGTAAAAAACTGGAACAAGCACAGTCCTATCCATCTTTTATTTCCAACAGCAAAGAACTCCGCTTAGCAGGATCCTGGCTGTTCATTCTGGACAAGGACGGCATTCTGCACACCATACAAGACTAAGAGACCACAAGCACTATGAGAAGATTCCTCGTTACAATCGCCCTGCTATTGAGCATAATTCCGGCATTCAGCACCCATATCCTGATTCCGATGGATTTGGAGCAAAAAAATCATCTGAAAGCCTACGGAATAGCCTATTACGCAGTAGCCCATCAGATTGACATGAGCTGGCTCCTGAACTACCGCGGAGGCAGCTTCATGTGCGCGTACAATGATGCTGTGGAAAACGAATGCCGTGTCCGTGGCGTTTCATTTCAGGTCATTGCGGACATACAGGCACAACAGATTCTCAGCGAGATTGCGGCTGTAGAGAACAACATGAACGAAATCCGGCTCACCAAAGAGCCCAAAATCGCCGTTTACTCGCCAAAAAACAAACTTCCCTGGGACGATGCCGTGACTTTGGTGCTTACATACGCGGAAATCCCTTATACCGTGATTTATGACGAGGAGGTAATCAACGGCGAGTTGCCCAAATATGACTGGCTGCACTTGCATCACGAGGATTTCACAGGACAATATGGTAAGTTCTGGGCCAGCTATCGTAATGCCAAATGGTATCAGGATGATGTGAAGGAGAATGAGGAGCGGGCTGCACGGCTGGGTTTCGCCAAGGTTTCACAAATGAAACTGGCCGTAGCCAAAGGCATCCGTGACTTTGTGGCTGGCGGCGGCTATCTTTTCGCCATGTGTTCCGGTCCAGACAGTTACGACATAGCACTGGCCGCCGAAGGTGTCGATATCTGCGATGTGATGTTCGACGGCGACCCCATGGACCCGCAAGCCCAGAGCAAACTAAACTACGACAATTGCTTTGCCTTCACCAACTTCCATATCGTAACCAATCCATACGAGTACGAGGTTTCCGACATTGACGTGAAACCGACCTTGCACATGACGAACAAGAGCAACGATTTTTTCACGCTGTTTGAGTTCTCCGCCAAATGGGATCCCGTTCCCACTATGCTCTGTCAGAACCACATGAATGTGATCCCAGGATTCATGGGACAAACCACGGCCTTCCGCAAGGAGGTCATCAAGCCCACCGTCACCATCATGGGCGAGTCGGCGCAATTTGACGAGGCACGCTATATTCACGGCGAGTACGGCAAAGGCACCTGGACCTTTTATTCCGGCCACGACCCTGAAGACTACCAGCATTTGGTAAACGACCCGCCCACCAATCTGGACCTATTCCCGAACTCCGCGGGTTATCGGTTAATATTGAACAACGTGCTATTTCCTGCGGCTAAGAAGCAACAGCAGAAGACATAACAGAAACGGCGGTGCGCTTGCACCGCCGTTTTCTTAATATTAAATGATACCTAAAGTTTGCTTGATTTTGGACGTCAGGATATCGATTCCTTTCTCATTTTCCGCTCCAATCGGAATGATGATATCCGCCAGGCGTTTGGATGGCTCGATAAACAGCTCGTGCATAGGTTTTACAAAATTCTGATAGTGGATGATGGATTTATCAAGTCCGCGCCCACGCTCATTGACATCGCGTTGGATGATTCGGATCAAACGTTCATCGGCATCCGTATCCACAAAAACCTTGATGTCCAGATTTCTGCATAGTGGCTTGTCCGTGAAGATCAAAATGCCTTCCACAATCAGCACATCGCAAGGATTCACAGGTATGGTATCCTTGCCCCGAGCGCAAGTCACATACGAATAAGTAGGCATCTCGATAGTTTTGCCGGCACGCAATTCATCAATATGGTGTACCAACAGTGGCCATTCAATAGCGGACGGATGATCGAAGTTGATTTTTTCCTTCTCTTCTTGCGGCAGATGACCATTATCTTTATAATAGGCATCCTGTGAAAGTACACTCACTTTCTCTTTTGGAATGCTTTGGATGATTTTCTTCACCACGGAAGTTTTGCCCGAGCCCGAGCCGCCTGCGATACCAATTACTAACATAGCTTTTGATTTTAAGAATGACAGGCGCAAATATAAGATTTTTTAAAACAAAAAACACGCCCGATTGAGCGTGTTTGAATTTTATTTTTCTGTTGCCCCGATAGGACTCGAACCCATACAAACAGAACCAGAATCTGCTGTGCTACCATTACACCACAGGGCAATTCGTTTGAGCGCGCAAAAATACATTTTTTTTTGAAACACGCTCAAACGAATTTAATTTTTTTTAATTTTTCCTCTTATGAGACGAAGACCACTTCATACCAGAGGTATCCACTCACGACAACTTCCTTGTAATATACATTGTCCACTTTGAAGTACACATTGCCATCGAGTACGATCTCTTCGTAGGTACTGGGCAGTTCTGCCACGCGGGCTCCAATCGGAGGGGCGACCACTTCGTAGTCATTTTTTCTCGGCACATAGAAGGTACCGTCATCGTAGTAGTAGGTCACGTTCTTGTGGATTACGATAACCGGTCTCCAGGTATTGAAGATGCTGTAGGCAATCACGGCACCGATAGGCGGACGGCAGATTACATAGTAGCCATTGATGTAGCGGCAGAAGAGACTATTGTAGAAGTAGTATGGCATACCATGATAGTAAACCGGACGGATGTGGCGCGGAACAGTCATGTGGTGACCGAAGTTGTGGTGGTTCGGGTGTACATAGGGTGCCGGTTTGGGGCCAGGGGCGACTCCAGCATGGTCTCCGTGATGTTGCGGAGCCGGCTGCGGACGAGCCTGTCCATTACTTGTGTAACCTCTTTTCGTATTATCATTGGCCGTGGTCGAGGTTGCTGTAGGGGCAGGGCCTCTGTCATTGGCCGATGACACCGTGGCGGGAGTGGTCGAGGTTGCGCGGGCAGGTGTATTTGCCCTGTTAGCAGAGGAAGACGTTGCTGTTGCCGAAGCCGGAGTCTTGCTGTTGACCGTAGAGGTAGTTGTTCTGCTCGGAGTGGCCGCGCTGGCAGGTCTTGCCGATGCAGAAGAGGTGGCTGCAGGACGTGCTGAACTGGAAGACACCGACGTGTTTGTTCTATTGGCGGCACTATTATTCACCGTGGAACTGCTGGCAGGTCTGGTCGTCGTAGCAGACGTGGCAGGTCTTGCCGTTGTAGCTGTTCTGTTGGAAGTAGTAGTGGCCGGGCGAGAACTTGCGGTCGCAGGGCGTGCAGTCGAAGCAGGACGAGCCGCTGTTGACGACTGAGCTTTCTGATAACTGTTGTTAGCCTTATTAAGTTGAACGTCTCCCTTGTGCATTTGGCGATTTGCCTGGGAGCTGACTGATGTAGTTTGAGTTCTACTACTGCTGGGAGCAGTTTGCCGTGCAGGCGCCTGGGCCATAGCATCTGTGATGATCAAACTTCCAACACAGAGCATCAACGACAGGATCACATTCTTTTTCATCTCTTTGTGTTTTTGATGGTGAATAAAAAACACCCATAAGACGAAAGACTATTCAGAATGTTTAAGCGACTTAGTGCTGAACAACTATTTTTTTCTTGTAGATGACTGAACCATCTTGGACCATCAACGTATAGAATCCATTCGGTAAATTACTGATATTCACATCAATAACATCACCTAAATTCTTCTCTGCAATTACGACGCGTCCAGTGACATCATATAACCGAACCACTGCTTCATTTAAGTGAGCGGGAATACGGACATGGATATTGGAATATGCCGGATTAGGATAAACTGCTATTTCATCTTCGCCCATCTCCTCTATGCCGTCTGGAGAGTAATCCGTAATCCACGACAACTCAAAGCCATCGCCGCACAAATAATTGTCAGTTACCAATTCAATGAACACATAATTGCTGAAAAACAACAAGTCCCGCGGGGTGTCATTTTCCTCAAAAAGCGCAATTTGTGGCCTATCGGGGAGGGACCAATCATAAAATGCAAGTCTGTCGCCTGCTGCAATATCCAATTCGGATATGGTGAAATTGATCAATGAAGCATGAGGCAGATAGAGTCGCCAACTGCAATTAGCATTGTATTTGTACGAACTCGGACCGCTTCCGTCGGTCAGCGTACCGTGATACTGCTGAATCAAATCATTATGACAGAAGTTCTCATGTCTGGCCATTCTGAAATCCAAACGCCATCCGGATGCTGTCACAGAATCATCGGTTCTGAATGTGATATACAGACTGTCCGAATCAAAGTAATAGGTGGTTCCCGGCACCACCGTTCCTGAGAGCGTCAACAAAAGATTGCCTTGGTCAGGATGCCCATCCCAGAAGCTCAAAGAGTCATGATTTTGCTGAGTTTCAAACGATTTGATTTTAATCATAAATCGATATGCATCACCTTCGGTGAGAACATACATGCAATCCGAATTATTCTGATAATCCGAAGGGCCGCTGCCATCTTCAATCGTGCCGTCCGAACAATGGATTTCATGATTAGCGCATAAGTACGGGTAGTTTTCATCCCTGGGATAGATATATCTGATAACCCGTTGGGAATGCTGAAAACCATTTATCACATTGGAATCGCTATCGCTTGCGGTCAAAACATAGTAACCATTGGAACTGCCACCCCATCCGAAATTAAAATGGTAGTAATCGTCGTTTTCATAGCCGTCGCACACAAAAGCATGGCCACCTTCTTCGTTATGTCCAGCATAGTACAAAGGCCTTTTTGCATTCAAATCCTCTTTTATTAAGTTCTTCCACTGGGCCAACGAATAATCGTAACGATGTAGCAATTGGCAATCTGAAGAATAACCGAAATATGAGGCAATTGCACCGGGTACATTTTCAGAATAGGCACCTGATCCATTAGCCCCATACATCATATCGACAGCTGTGGCACAATGGAATATCAATTTAGCCACTTCATTGTTAAAATGGGTCAACTGATCTGTCATTGCTTCATAACAATATGTTTGTTGTGCGAAATTCACATAAAAGTTGCCGTAATCTGTATAATTGGTATGGTAGCCCGAACCATGCAACGGGTAGCGGTAGTAATACATAATCATGGCCATTGCCACGGCAACGCAACCGTTTGGCGTTCGTTGGTCATAGCCAGAAGGTGCATTCACATCGTGTGGGGAATAAGCATTATAATATTTAGTCTGATTCCAAAGAGCCGTCAACAGGGGAGCGACGCTTTGAGCGGTTTGGTCTTTAGCTTCGGAGGTTGTATTCAGGGACGCCCATGCCTGAGCCACCTTTGACGATGGGGTTGCGCCATGCGCACGCGCGTATTTGATTTGTTCTGTATAGGATTCCAACCACAACAGGGCCGCCGGAGCAGCATCATCCATATAAAACTGCTGGTCCAAGGAATACGCCAACACTGGAATAACAGCATCGTCTGCTGATAACACGATAAAACCCTTGGAAAAATTCACTACCAGCAGCAGGGTGTCGGATCCGTCGGTCACAAAATGGCAATCCTTGAGTTCCTGTTCACACACACTTTTCTGTCTGAAAGCATTCACAGCAGCGGACACAAGTTGTTTTCCGCCGACAGGCTCTGCAAACAGGGAGACGGATAAACAAAGCAGAAGTAACAGACCTATATATCTCTTTGTATTTGTCAGCATTCGTTCAGAGTTTTTAAAGGCTGCAAAGATACAAAAAAAGGATATTTACATAAAATATCCTTAGTTCGATTCCCTTGAAAAACAATTAGAAATTGCTGATATCACCCATCGGGACAAACGGATCGTCATCTTTGTCCTCGCGACCGAGGGCACCCGCGCTTCTCTGGAGAGAAGCAATGAGGGATCCTATCATCTTGGTAAGCTCCATCAACTGGTTACGGGAATAGTTCACAGACTCTTCGCCCATCAGATGCTTGCGAGACATGATTTCCGTATAGACCACACACTCACGGACAGAGCTTTTGGCCATTTTCAAATAATAGAGGAACTGCGTCTTGCTTCGTGAGGAGCCTTCTGCAGTGTTGAGTGCGATATTCTGTGCCGATTTCAAGAAGGATTCTTTCAGCACGTTTACCGCACTACCATCGGTCATCATTTCAATCTCAGAATAGAGCCATGTAATATAGTCCATGGCCTTTGCATAAATTCTCAAATCTTCAAATCTGAAGAAACTTACATTAACATTAGATTCGTTCATAATATTAGGTTTTAATTATTAAGGGTCCAAAGATAATGTTTTTTTTCAAACAATCCACTTTTTTTACATTTCTGTGTTTTTTCAAAATTCGGCAGAAGAATGGGATTGAACGCGTTCCAAGCCTATTTTTTATTACTTTTGCACCGAATTTCAATGAAGTACGAACATAGAACATGGGGAAGCTACAGAAGCTAAAACACATCTGGGGTATCGTGGTGAAGAATTGGAAGACGAGGTATCGTCTGGTTTTCTCCAATGAGGAGACGCTGGAGCAACGTCTGGAGGTACGTCACATCACGATACAGAAAGCTACGGTGGTCGTCATCATCGCTGCCTTTGTGGTAATTGTGCTCACCACGCTCCTCATTGCATTCACTCCGTTGCGGGTCTATATTCCCGGTTATACTTCCAACAAGGACTACAAGCAGTACAAGCAGGCCGCAGCCAAAATCGACTCTTTGGAGAAGGCCATTGAGTATAATCAGCAGTTCATGGACAATTATATTGCGATGGCCAACGGGAGAGTACCCACTGCCAACGAGATGGACAGCAATGCCGCCGCCACGCCTCAGGTGCATGCAAAGAAACGCGACAGTTTGCGTGTCCGACAAAGCCACAAGATACTTGAGGAGGCTGAGATGATTTTAGGGCGCGTGCAAAAGAACAACACGGCGAGCACACCTGGCATCGATCAAGCCAAAATTTCCAACCTATCCATTTACCCTCCCGCCTTCGGTGCCGTATGCCGGCTCTTCAGTCCTGATGAAAACCATTATGGCATCGATATCAGGGGGCAACTGAACAGCACCGTCTGCTGCGTCGCGGACGGAGTTGTCATTTTCGCGGGTTACAACGCCAACGACGGTCATTTCATCGTAGTTCAGCACCCTGGCAACCTCACTTCCATATACAAGCGGAACAGTCGAGTATTGAAGCGTATCGGCGACCGTGTATCCGCCGGAAGTCCCATAGCCCTCATGGGCAATACTGGCGCAACAGAGTCAAAAACCGCACACCTTCATTTTGAATTGTGGTATAACGGTTTCCCCATCAACCCATTAGATTATCTTGTCATACAATAACCCATGGAAAAAACAATCACTATTGAACCTTCAATGGTTGTCGGATTGTACGGCAGCCATAATGCCAACATAGACTTGCTCACGCACATTTTCCCGAAACTCAAGATTGTGGCGCGGGGCAATGAGATAAAAGTGGCGGGAGAGGACCACGAAGTGGAGAACTTCGAAGAACGCATACACCTGCTGACCGCCCATTTGGAGCAATACGGAAAGCTCACCGAGACCGACATCCTCAACATCACCGCAATGGAGGACGACAGTTTTTACCGATTGGACGACAACGGCAGCAATGTCATCGTGCACGGCCGCGAGGGCAAGATCATCAAAGCCATCACACCCAATCAAAAGAAGATGGTGGAAAGTGCCAACAAAAACGACATGGTGTTTGCCATCGGTCCTGCGGGCACGGGGAAGACCTACACAGCCGTAGCATTAGCCGTCAAGGCTTTGAAAAACAAGCAAGTTCGTCGTATTATCCTGACGAGGCCCGCCGTTGAAGCAGGCGAAAACCTAGGATTCCTGCCCGGCGACCTGCGTGACAAGCTGGACCCGTACCTTCAACCGTTGTACGATGCACTGTGGGACATGATCCCCATGCAAAAGTTGATGTCCTACATGGAAGATAAGGTTATCGAGATTGCTCCGCTGGCTTTCATGCGCGGGCGCACGCTCGACAATGCCTACGTCATCCTCGACGAGGCACAAAATGCCACCTCTGCGCAGCTGAAAATGTTCCTCACCCGTATGGGCAAAAACGCCAAATTTTTCATTACCGGCGATATCACGCAGATTGACCTGCCCAAAAACCAGCAATCGGGATTGCTGCAGGCCGACCGCATCTTGAGCAAGATTCCGGGTATTGATTTCATTTACATGGACACCAAGGATGTGGTGCGTCACCATCTGGTGACCAAGATCATCAAGAGCTACGAGGAGTACGAAGACAAGCAGGCCGCCTACGAGCAGAAGCGCAAGGAGGAGCGGCTGGCGCAAAAGGCAGAACAGCAGGCTGAACATGAGTAAACCCTTGAGAGTACGGCGGATATTGTATCCCCTCGCCTGGATTTTCGGCGGGGTGGCGTGGCTTCGGCGTAAATTGTATAACCGAGGCTTTTTGAAGTCGTACAAACCTGAGATTCCTGTGGTCTGCGTGGGCAACATCGCCATCGGCGGCACCGGCAAAACCCCGCACGCCGAATTCATCACGCGCACTTTGTCGAAGAACCACCAAGTGGCCATGCTCAGCAGAGGTTACGGGCGTATCAGCAAGGGCTACATTCTCGCCAATACCACACCTGAAGAGCTGCTCACTGCTGAGCTTATCGGTGACGAGCCGATGCTGCTGCACCAGCGATTACCCAACTTGCCCTTGGCAGTCGATGAAGACCGCAAAGACGGTATTGAGAAAATGCTGGCATACGCACCTGAGACCGACGTCATCGTGATGGACGATGCATACCAGCATCTGTCCGTCTCCCCCACCCTGAAGATGATCCTGACGGAATACGAGCGGCCCTATTTCAAGGACTACCCGCTACCAGCCGGGCGATTGCGCGAATTTCCTTCGGCGGTCCGTGATGCCAACCTGGTTGTGGTCACCAAAGTCACTGACGAGCATGTCGATCGTGACCTTTGGCGCAAGCGACTCTGCATCAGCGATAACCAACCACTATTCTTCACTCGCTACCAATATGGGGAACCCGAACCTGTGACGCAACCAGCCAAAGATCTCACTATTGATGTTAACACTGAGATAATGCTACTCACCGGCATCGCCCGTTCTCAGCCATTACTGGACCATCTGCAAAAGACCTACCACATCGAACGGCATTTCAAATTCCAAGATCATCATCGTTATACCATATCTGAAATTGAAAGCCTGAAAAAATATTTCAAGCATAACAGCGTTCTATTCACCACCGAAAAAGACTGGATGCGACTGCAATACAGCCACATTAAAAATTCATTATCTTTGCTGCCAGTTTTCATCATCCCTATTGAGGTGGAATTTTTAACGGAAGAAGAGAATACTACATTCATAAACATCTTAGAAGACCATGTTAGAAGAGAGAAAAAAGAAGATTGAAGAGACTGTTTCGTATTTAAAAAGCAAAACAAGTATTCATCCCAAAGTAGCCATCGTACTGGGGTCCGGCTTAGGCGGGCTTACCCAATCTGTCGAAATCACCGATGAAATCCCTTACACGGAAATACCCAATTTTCCCGTTTCAACAGTCAAGGGGCACAAAGGCACTTTGATTTTCGGGAAGCTGAACAACACGGAAGTGATGGTCTTCAACGGTCGGATGCACTATTACGAAGGCTATCCGATGAGTGTAGTGACTTATCCTCAGCAGATTTTGAGTGGATTGGGTGTGAAATGCATTATCCTTTCCAACGCTGCCGGCGGCATGAACCCCACCTTCAAGGTAGGCGACATCATGATCATCAAGGACCATATCAACATGTTCGGCGACAATCCTCTGTTAGGGCCCAACGACGACACATTGGGACCGCGATTCCCCAACATGAGCGAAGTCTATTCCCACCGTCTTATCAAATTGGCCTACAAGAAAGCCAAGGAGACTGGTGTACACTTGCAGGAGGGCGTGTATATGGGTGTGACCGGCCCTTGCTTCGAGACTCCGGCTGAATACAAGATGTTCCACATCATGGGTGCCGACGCAGTGGGCATGTCCACTGTGCCGGAGGCCATCATGGCGCATCACAGAGGTATTGAAATCTTCGCTTTGTCGGTCATCACCGACTTGGGCATTGTGGGACAGGTGATGGAAGCCACGCACGAAGAAGTGCTGCAAGCTGCCAACACAGCCGGTCCGAACATGGTAAAGCTGATTTTCGCCATGCTGCCTGAAATGTAGGATCAGAATATAACCGGCAGCAACAGTTCCACGATTACAGCCACGAGCACGGCCACCAAGGCCACCCGTACCAATCCCCTATTTTTCCAAGCCATCACAATCGCCACCATAGTTGCAATAGCAGCGGAGGCGAAATGCGGCGTGGTTGCACCTGTCGGTGTGGTGGAATAGAGCACATCGGGGAAGGTCATGGCCGAGAGTACACAGAACGGGATGTAGAACAGAAAGTCCTTAATCCATTCATTTTCCAGTTTTTTCCGCACAAACCCGATGGGAATGAGGCGGATAAGGTAGGTGGTGAGCGCCATAATCACCATACAGATGGCAATATTCTGCATACTACACATGGGCACCTCCTTCCTGAACATTTCTTCTACGGAATCTCTTCACCTCCTTGATGGAGGCGCAGATAGCCGCACCGAGGATGGCGGAGATGATAATGGCCCAGCCGCCACCGCCATTCTTGGACAGCACATCGATACCCGGCACATATTTGAACAGACAAGAGAGCAATGCGGAAACGATAACCGCGACAGCCACTTTCCGTCCCTGGCGCGCCGGCGGGATGATGATGGCGATGAACATGCAGTACAGGGCGATGCCGAAGCAGCCCTGCAACATGGGAGAAAGCAGACTGGAAGCCACTGCGCCGAGGCAAGTTCCCAGCGTCCATCCGAAAATCGGGGTGGCCATCAGGCCGCCGAAGAATGGGAAACTCACGTCTTCTTTTTCCATGGAGGCCAAGGCAAAGACCTCATCGGTAATGCAGAAAGCCATGATGGCACGTTTGTAGAAGGGCATGTCGGAAGCCACTTTCTGGGAAAGCGAAAGCGACATCAGCATATAGCGCAGGTTGATGACAAAGGTAGTAATCACCAGTTCAATGTATGGAGCGCCGCCCTCGATGAGTCGTATGCCGGCAAACTGGCCCGCCGAAGCCATGTTGGTGAGTGAGATGATCGTGGCCTCCACGGGATTGAAACCCATCTTCACGGCAATCAATCCGAAGGTAAAAGAGACAGGTATGTAACCCAAACAGATGGGAAAACCTTTCTTGATACCTCTAATAAATTCACTCATAAATAGTTAACGGATTGACTTTCAAGGTTGCAAAGATAGTAAAAAAATGGGTTCCGCGAGGTAATGCCCCAGCATCTCAACAAACAAGGTTTCAAAGGCTAGTTTCGGCATTCGGAATCAATAAATTTAGTATCTTTGCAAACTTGGGAAAAAAGCTTTGACTGCCTTGATTAACAGTGGCAGAATGCACTGCTTTTTTTGTTCAAAACAAGCCTATCTGAAATTCGATGAAACTGATATCAAAAACACCAAAGAAAAACATTGCTTTGTGGCTTCTTGCCGCAATAATTTCATGTACGTTGTCTGCACAAGCTCAAGATCCAGTCTGTCGCGTATTTCACGTGAACGACATTCCGTTAAGAATGGTGTTTGTGAAAGGCGGGGACATGCAATTAGGCTGCACTGCTGAGAGGGATGACAGCTGTAAAGCTCGTGAAATTCCCAACCACACAGTGTCTTTGCCGGATTTCTACATGGAAGAAACGGAGGTAACCCAAGCCCTGTGGATGGCGGTGATGGGTCGGGACAACAATCCGAGCTATTGGAAAGGCAACTGGCTTCCCGTGGAGCGGGTAAGTTGGGCAGAGTGCCAGCGATTTGTAAACCGCCTCAACAAGTTTCTCGCTGCCGATCTGCCGCAAGGCTATCGTTTCGCACTGCCGACCGAGGCTCAATGGGAGTATGCCGCCCGTGGTGGTCGCAAAAGCGCGGGCACCAGCTATTCAGGTGGCAATGACCTGAAACAAGTTGCATGGTTTTATAGCAACAGCAACGAACGCACCCACGATGTCCGCATAAAGACTGCGAACGAGCTGGGGTTGTTCGACATGAGCGGAAACGTTTGGGAATGGTGTCAGGATTGGTTCGATGAAAACTACTATGCGGAGAACAAGGATTGGAATAATCCTTTGAACGACCAAGAAACAGCATATCGTGTACAGCGGGGCGGCAGCTGGAACTATGCAGCTCCTTATCAACGCTGTGCCAACCGCGATCGCGGCAGTATCTACTCCCGATACGAGGATTGTGGATTCAGGGTTGCGCTGGTACCGAAATAGGAATTAAAACGCATATTTAAAATGCAGCAGAATCTGCCACGTGTTCGACAAGTTGTTGTAAAGCGACCACGTTGACGGAGTGAAAGTGTATTTCCCGTTTTGGTTGTCATATTTCAACACCACTTCGTTGTCCAACACTTTGTAAGCGCCCCATTTACTGCAGAAAAGATTGCCCAGATTATTGAAATCGACTCCAACGTCGATGGTCTGCTTGCGACCTTTGATGTTGAAGTATATCTCCTGCGCCACCTTGAAATTGATGCGGTTCACCCAAGGTGCCTTACCGCCGTTGCGGATTGAATATTCGCCTCTGTGCTTGCATAAATAATTGTCGTTGCTGATGAACTCTTCGAAAGCATTGCGATTCTCCTCGGAAACGAATGGCATAGCTGCCAGTTCTTCGGTGGTGGGGATATACATCAACTGCAAACTGTTCATTCCACTGGCATAGTCAATGAGGTAAGAGCGGTGGGAACGATAGTTCACATTATAGATTCCCATGTTCAAGCCTTCGTAAAAAAGACCGAGCCGCGTAGCCGTGTGTGGACCTTCCTTGATGTTGTATCCAATGGAGGCAATCACACGGTGAGGCGCGACATAGCCTGTAAGCCCGAGTTCTGGGCTGTTGCTGCCATTCACACTGGCAGTATTTGCCAAACTGGAGACTTGGTCACTAATTCCGTCGGAAATTGTCATTGCACTGCTTAATGTGTAAGCCGCCATCAAATTCAGACCAAAACGAAACTCTTTGGTCAGCTGAGCGGTAAGGGAGAAGTACTGTCCGTGCAGTTTTTTCTCGTTGTAGAGATAGTATCCGCTCATGTAAGAGCCATCACTGTTGGTAATGCCTTCGCTTGCGTAGTTGGTACGGGCATTGGGTTCTCCAGGAAGCGATACCGTACCGTCTTCTTTATAACCTAACACCTTGGCATACACTTCGTTGAAGTTAAAAGAATAGACAGCCTCCAAAGTGGCCTTGATGTCGCCAGGAATCACAAAGTCCAAGGCCAGGGAGGATTTCCAACTGGTAGGCATGTGCAGATCCTTTGCCAAAATGGTGGCATTGGTAGGTGCAGGAAGACTGGTCTGACTGTACACCTGACCATGGTGGACGCTGTTTATGATATTCGAAAGATTGGGGTCGAAGTTCACAACGTCCTGGCCTGTTTCCAGATTGGCGATGTATTGGTATTGCAGGCAATTTGAGTTACCCGCAGCACTCACCAACCATACGTTAGGAATACGGCCCGTGAAAAGGCCTGTCCCGCCACGAAGAATGACTTTACGCTTGTGTGTGATATCCCAGTTGAAACCGACACGCGGGGAGATGTGGCAGTCGAAATTGGGCACGTCGGCGGTGCTGAATCCAGCAAAAGAGCTGTTCGGATTCGCAGCCGCAATTTGATCAAACTCGATATTGCGATTACCATAACGTAAACGAATAAAGGGTGTCTCCAAGCGGAGACCGACCGTGAGTTTGAAAAACTTGCTGAATTCCATGTCATCTTGAGCGTAAATGGAAATCTGGGAGTGGTTGAAAGTTGGAAAGACCTGCTCTGTTGGATTGTCTGAATTGGCATGGGTGATCATGAACAATGAAGGTCCGGCACCTTCCTCGCCGTTTACATCTGCGAGAAATGACTGCCAGGAATCATAGACGTACCAGCCAGCACCGCCTTGCATGAAGCCGTTGACAATACGATTCCATTCAAACTGCGCACCAGTCATGATATTGTGGATGCCTTTTTTGTAGTTGAATTCATCTGTGAGCGTGATGGTGTTAACGCGGCGAAGATTGTTATAGGTGAACGGGTCCGGGCCAAACGTTGTGAACAGGGCTAACTGCGTGCTGCCGTCAGCGGCAGTATATGGCTCCAAAATATCAACGGTCGGAAAGTATCCACCCACGAAAGTGCGAGGCTCATTTTGCAATGACCAAGTGATTCGGGCCATATTATTGCCTTGTCCGTTCAGCACATGACTGTTGAGCTCCGCTACCAAGGATGTAAAATTCTGTTTCTGGCAATAGTTGGCCGATTCAAACGGCATCGCATATTGCGAGTTACGTCCAGCATTGTCGCGGTTCACCGTATAGAGTTCCCCGTTAGACAGAAGTGTAATGTTGCTTCCTCCCAATGGGTTGAAAGAGCTGGCCGCAGGGTGAGGTGTGGAGACGTGTGTGTGTGATAAACGGATGTTAAACAGATTGTAATCGTTGATTCTCCAGTCAAGACGTGCAAAAGCCCTGAAATCGGGAGTTTTCACCGTATAGTACTCGTAACGTCCTGGATCATAACCGTATTTGTCAACAAGAAATTGTTGTATAGCATCCATTTGACCTGTGGTAGGGCGATTGTAACCGGTGCTGCCACCGTAAGATTGACTCTCATCCGTGCGGGACAAGACATCGGAGCCGGCATCATGACTCACCACGTATTCTCCATTGACAAAGAAGAAAAGCTTGTCTTTGACGATGGGACCCTCTAGCGTGACACCAATGGTATTGTTGAGGGTAAACGGAACGGCCAACCAGTCATCACCAACTCGTTTCCCTTGCAAATCATCATTAGTAAAGTAATTATAAACAGATCCATGCCATTTGTTTGTACCATGTTTGGTAACCATGTTGATGGCACCGCCCTGGAAGCCGCTGTGGCGGACGTTGTAGGGTGTTAGGTTGACACTGACCTGGTCGATAGCCTCAAGGGAAATCGGGGTGCCGCCAGCGGGCAGGCTCGAACCGATGCCAAAAGCGTTGTTGAATGAAGCCCCGTCCACAGTAACAAAGGATCCCCGATAGTTGGCACCACCGAACGCTGCACCGCCTTCCGTTATCAGACCCTGCGGAGTATATCTCAACATATCGTATAAGCTGCGACTCACGGAAGGCACCGTCACGATTTCGCTGCTGTTGATGAGGATACCGGCGCCCGAGCGGTTGATATTCATGGAGGATTTCTCTCCGTCACCGAAGATGGTAATCTCCTCAATCCGCTGTGAGGTACGGGCCAATTCCACATTTACAACTACGGTCTCACCAATAGGGGCCACGACATCGTGTACTATTGCAGTCTGGAAATTGAGACGTTCCACTCGAACCGTGTATGGACCGCCCACTAAAACATTATTGATAATAAAGTTACCCCTCTCATTAGAGAAAACATAATAGTTCGTTCCAGTGGGACCGTGCACCACAGTGACCACCGCGTTCGGGATAGGGTTCTTACCATCACTGACATTCCCCGATATGGAAGAGGTGGTGATCTGCGCCGTCAGCGAAAAAGTAGTCATCAAGAAGCAAAATGCCAGCATGATGGCCGACAATCCAGTTCTATTTCTGTTGTTTTCGTTAAAAAATCGTAAAATATAAGTCATAATCAAAATGTTGCAATAGGATATCAAAGAAATATATATCGTTAAATATTAACAAGATACAACACCATAAGGAAAATAATTATCCTTATTTAACAAGATGCCAAAATTACAAAAAAATCCCGATGCCGAAGCTAACATTTCAACTCTGGCAAAGATAATAGAAACATGGCCGTTTTCAGACCATCGATGGCGGCGCTCATGATACCGCCTGCGTAACCTGCGCCCTCGCCGATGGGGTAGAAGCCGGGCAGCGAACAGACACGGTCCTCACCGCGCACCATGCGCACAGGTGATGAAGAGCGCGTTTCCACGCCCGTGAGCACTGCGTCGGGGTCGGCAAACCCGGGCATCTTGCGGTCGAAGAGCGGCAACGCCTTGCGCAGAGAGTCCACCACATAATCGGGCAGACAGCGACGGAGGTCGCAAAACGCCACGCCGTGCGGATAGGAGGGCTTTACACTACGGTACATCTGCGCCACTTTGTCTTGCAGGAACTCGCCCACCAAGTTGCCGGGTGCACGGTAATCACCAGTCACTTCGAAAGCCAGCCGTTCGTATTTTTCTTGATAGTCCAGTCCATCCAACGGACTGTCCTTCAGATAGTCTTCTGGGTTAACATTCACCAATAGGGCGCTATTGGAGTTGGCCTTGTCGCGGTTGCGCTCACTCATGCCGTTGGTCACGATAGTGTTGGGCTCGCTGGCGGAGGCCATGACCGTACCGCCGGGGCACATGCAGAAGGTATAGACGCTCCGCTCGGGCAGATGGACCACGCCCTTGTAGGAGGCCGGCGGCAGAATCCGCGCCGCCTCGCCATATTGCATCCGGTTGATGCGTCGCTGCTGGTGCTCAATGCGCACACCCATGGAAAACGGCTTGGCCTCCATGGCCATACCCCGCTTGTGGAGTTGCTTGATGGTATCGCGGGCCGAGTGGCCTAATCCCAACAAAACATGATGGGTGCGAATTCTGAGCTCCGGAGCACAAACCAGCTCTATCACACCCCCCTCCCGATGAAAATCAGTAAATGTCGTATTGAAATGGAACTCTCCACCCAAGGATTCAATCTCCAGACGCATATTCCGGACCACTTTCTCCAGATAATCGGTCCCCACATGCGGGTTCTGCATGTAGGTGACATCCTCGTGGGCACCGTGCTTGTGAAATTCCTTGAGTACAAAATCATTGTACTCGCTATGTACATTGGTGTTCAGCTTGCCATCGGAGAATGTGCCTGCCCCACCCTCTCCAAACTGCACATTGGAGTTAGGGTTGAGTGTTTTGGTGTACATGAAGTCGGCCACAGCGCGTTTGCGGTCCTCGATTTTGCCGCCTCTCTCCAAAATGATGGGTTTGGCTTGGCACCGGGCCAGATACAGGGCGGCGAACATGCCAGAGGGCCCGAAGCCGACCACCACGGGGCGGAGGTCGTCTTTCCACAGGGGATATTCCACTTCCACAGAAGGTTTCAATTGCGAAACGCCATCTTTTTCCAGAAGAGAGGCATAGCTGTCGGGCAAGGTAACGGCCACCTGGTAATCGTACATCACCTTGTTTTTCTTGCGGGCATCAATAGCCTGACGGAGCACGCGGAAGGCCTGGACATCCTCGTGACGGATGTGGTACTGCTGGCAAACCGCATTTTTCACATTCGGGTTTGCTGAAACGGGGATTCGGATATTGGAGAGTTTTAACTGTATCATAATGGTCGGCAAAAATAACACTTTCGGCCGATTTGAGGATTCATCTCGTGAATAAATACTATTTTTGCAGGCAAATTCAAGACATGCCAAGGTTACGTGAACTTTTCTGGTCGTTTTTCAAAATCGGGACCTTTACCATTGGGGGCGGGTACGCCATGATACCGCTGATGGAGCAGGAGCTTGTGAATCGTCGCCAATGGATTGACAGAGAAGCATTCATGGATATCTTAGCGGTGTCGCAGGCCATGCCTGGCATCTTTGCTGTCAACATGGCCACGAATGTAGGTTACCGGCTTCGCGGTTTCCGGGGCAGCTTGGCCGCCATCATCGGCAACATCGCCATCCCCATTGTCATCATCCTCTGCATTGCCACCTGTTTCCGGTTTTTGAAAGACAATGACGTTTTCGAGGCCATCTTCAAGGGCATTCGTCCCGCCGTAGTGGCTCTCATCGCGGCACCAGTGTTCAACATGGCCAAAACTGCTGGCATCCGCTGGCGCAACTGCTGGGTTCCGATTGTTGCCGCCGGACTCATCTACCTGTTGGGCATTTCGCCTATCTGGATTATACTCGTCACGCTCGCTGCCGGAATCATATACGGGCACTATAAAGAGCAAAGAAAGGAGGGGGTATGATATTTCTGCGGTTGTTTTTGACTTTCCTGAAAATCGGAGCCTTCACTTTCGGCGGGGGACTGGCCGCTATCGCACTCATCCAGAATGAAGTGGTGGAGAAGCAGGGGTGGCTCACGAGCCAGGAGTTCGCGGATATCGTGGCCACCTCGCAAATCACGCCAGGGCCCGTCGGCATCAACACAGCAACTTATACTGGCTACACGGCCATCGTGAACGCCGGCTACTCCGAATGGTTGGGTATTGTAGGGGCGCTCATTGCTTCCCTTTCGGTCATTCTCGTGCCTGTCATACTCATGCTCATCGTAAGCCGCTTTCTCATGAAGCATAAAGACAACCCGATCATCGCCGCCGCCATGTCTTGGCTCCGTCTGGTCATTGTGGGGCTTATCGCGGCGGCGGCTCTGTTGATGGTCACGCCCGACACATTTGGCCATGCGGGACCGCAATTGTGGGTAAGCATCAGCATTTTCGCCGCCGTGTTCGTCGTCTCCCTCAAGTTCAAAGTCAGTCCCATTTTGCTAATTGTGTTGAGCGGAGTCGTGGGAGGATTGGTGTATGGGGTGATACTATAAGACAGCTTTTTACACCCACACACTGCGCGACTACGTCGCTTGTGCGGGACATTTCACTCTCAGACGGCATTTTTGCCTCTTTTACACCCACACACTGCGCGACTACGTCGCTTGTGCGGGGTTAATTGCACTTCGTGCAGGTCGTCTCTTCGAGACTTTCAAGGAAAACTTACTTTTTAATTGCACCGGAGCAGCACATATACCGGCAGATGGTCAGCATAACCGCCTATGTAGCGCGGGCCAAGGAAGGTGCGATAGGTTTTTACGCCGCCATACTTCTCATCTGGCACCAGCAAAAAAGGAGCTTGAAAGATGTGAGGGCAATGTCCTGCAATGTGAAGCCGATTTTGATCAAAAAGCAGTCCACGCGACACGATGATTTGGTCAAGGCAGCCCCAGAAATCCTCATGTTTGTGGGAGCCGACATTGTTCTGGTTTACAAAATGGTACATCAGATTGAAGAGTGTGTCCTCTATGTTACTAGGGCTATATCTTCGGGCGCGAAGATGCTTTTCCATGCTTTCGTCCGTGGCATAATCATTGAAATCGCCCATCAGCAGGATATTGGAGGCAGGATTGTCTGACAGCACGGAATCCACTACCCTACGGGCCACATCTGCGTAATAGTTGCGCTTCGGAATGGTGGCCGCATAGCCGCCGAAGCGCGAAGTCCAGTGGTTGACGAGGATGTGTAAGGAGTCGCCGCAGGGGAAACGCACAAGTGCGTAGAGCAGGTCACGGTTGCGGGTTTGGGGTTCAAAGGGGAAGACAACGGGCACCTTGTGCTCACGGAGGATGACGGTCAAGCTGTCGCGATAGAGCAAGGCTACATCAACACCACGGCGGTCTGGCGAGTCATGGTGCACATAGCGGTAACCATAAGCACAGAGCGGCGATCGGTAGCAGAGGTCTTTGAGCACTCGCTCATTCTCGATTTCGGCCAGACCCACGAGCGCCGGAGGACTGCCCTCGCCCATGGCAATCAGCACCTTGGCCACATTGGCAATCTTCTTGTTGTACTTCTTGTAACTCCAGTGGTACAGACCTTCGGGTGTGAAGTCGTCATCGCGGGTGAGCGAGTCGTCGGAAGGGTGAAACAGGTTTTCAACATTGTAAAATGCGACCATGCAAGAGTCGCGTTGCGCTATTGCATTCGGATAAACAAAGCCCAACAGGGCATAAACAGATAAGATGATACGCCTTTTCATTTTGTCATGGTTTAAAAACGAGGCAAAGATAAAGATTTTTTCTGCACTACTACCACCATTTTTTTATATCTTTGCCGCTTTAAAAAAATATTGTAAAATGTCTATATTAGTAGAACATGTTACGAAGGTCTTTGGCGAACAATACGCCTTGGATGACGTTAGTTTCGAAGCCAAAAAAGGTGAGATTGTAGGATTCTTAGGGCCCAACGGTGCCGGCAAGACCACCATGATGAAAATCATCACTTGCCTAATCCCACCCACCCAGGGAAAAGTATCGGTTTGCGGTCTGGACATCTGGAAAGATTCATTGGAATTAAGAAAGAGAATCGGTTATCTTTCCGAGGCCAACCCGCTTTATTATGACATGTATGTGAAAGAGTTTCTGGAGTTCATCGCAGGCGTGCACCATTTGTCAGACGTTAAGAGCAAGGTGGCCAACATTATAGAGAAGACAGGGCTCACACCCGAGGAACACAAAAAAATCGGGGCTCTGTCGCGCGGCTTCAAGCAGCGTGTGGGCATCGCGCAAGCACTCATCCATGACCCTGAAGTGCTGATTCTTGACGAGCCCACCACCGGTTTGGATCCAAACCAACTCATCGAGATACGCGAACTCATCCGCTCTTATGGCAAAAACCGCACTGTGTTGCTTTCCACCCATATCATGCAGGAAGTGCAGGCCATGTGCGACCATGTCATCATCATCAACAAAGGCAAACTGGTAGCTGACGCGCAGGTGCGCGAACTACCTACCATAGCCGAGAAACTTGGCCTGAAACACGCCTCCGAACTGAACGCCTTGGGCATGGAAGAGATTTTCCAGGCTTTGACGCAAAAAAAATAGCCTATGCACAGACTTCTACAACCTCTTCTCAAAACCGACGGACAATTCCAGACCATCTCGTTCGAAGAAGCTTACGAACAGATTGCTGCACACAGCAAACTGACGGACAACAACCGCACCTTGGTCATGGCCTCCGGCGATTATTCCAACGAAGAGTTGTATCTTATTCAACGTGTTGCTCGCACAGGCTTACGCACCAACGCCATCGGCTCCTTTGATTACTACAAACGAGGGACCTCTTTTTTCATCGACAAGAACGACATCGTGCCCTTTGCCGAGTTGTTTGGTGCAGGAAAATTTTACACGCTCCTTGACCCACAATCCAATGCTCTTTCACAAAAGACAGCTTTGGAGATCATGGAAGCTTGTCCCAACACCTCGCGATATGATTTCAACACGCCGGGGCACCTCAACATCCGGAATTTCGGCGACTTCTTCCGCTGCATCAACCAGTATATCCTGCGCAACGACCTGGCCAAAGGCATTTACGTGCAAGGATTGGGAAAAAATTTCGAAGCATACAAGAAGCAAATCCTGATGGATGATGGCACACAGCTGCTGGCTTCCAACCAACTGACCGAAGAAGAAATTCGGGCGTTTGCGGAACAACTGCTGCGTGACGAAGCGCCCGTGTTTGTGATGTGGGAACGTTTTCTGGACAAACGCGGCGTAATAGAGCTTGAAAACCTGTGTATGTTACTGGACATCCAAGCCAAGCCATCCTCCGGATTCCTCTGTCTGAAGGCCGAACTGAACTCGCAAGGGCTGTTCGACATGGGCTTGTTTCCAGACATCTGTGTCGGCGGGGAGCCTTTTGACGACGGTAATCGCCAACTGATGGAGGAACTGTACGGCCAGCCCGCGCACACGGCCAGCCTTGACCTATCCACACACATCGCCACCCACGACTTTGACCAGTGCTATCTGTTCAACGCCACGGGCGCAGATACCCCCCAAGACATCATGGAGACCGCAAAACATTGCTCCTGGAGTGTGCTGCAAACTGCATATTGGGACGACAAGCCTGAAGCCTTCGATCTGATTTTGCCGGCATCAATGCCTGAGGAATGCGACGGCACTTTCACCGATTCGGCGCGCGCCGCACACACCAGCAAGGCCGACGCCACCTGCCCTATTGCCGTGAACAATATCAAACTGTTCTCCAACATTGGCACACAATTCGGACTGCCGAAACTTGACAACGCCACAGATGTTTTTATGGAATATATCTCCTTCTTCAAAGGCGGTTGCAGGAGCAAACTCAGACATTTCTTCAGATAAATTATTAAATCTTATCAATATGAATGACAACGAATTAAACAATCAACTCCAGCCTATTACAGTCAAACCGGAATCCCGCGCAAGGAAATTCTGGCGGGTAGTACTTGGATCCATGCTGGGATTCTTCTTTTCCATTGTAGTGGTTTCTACGTTGTACACATGGATACTTATCAGTATGATTTCCACATTATCCTCCGCAAACTTGGAGAGTGTAAGTGTTAAAGACAACAGCATTCTGAAAATCAATCTGACCCAAGGGGTAGCCGAACGGGCTGTCGAATCTCCGTTTGACAAGTTCAACTCCTACAACGCACAAATCGGACTGGACGATATTCTGGCCTCCATCAAGAATGCCGCATCCGATCCCAAAATCAAAGGCATCTATATCAACTCCGCCACTGTGTCCGCCTCTCCCGCGACCGTTAAGGAGATTCACGATGCTCTGCTTGAATTCAAGAAATCCGGCAAGTTCATTTACGCCTACAGCGATGTGTTCGCCCAAAACGGCTATTATCTGGCATCTGTGGCCGACAAAATCATCCTCAATCCTGTTGGTTCCTTGGATTTCAAAGGTTACGCCATGCAAATCATGTTCTACAAAGGTCTCATCGACAAACTGGATGTAGATGTGCAAGTGGTACGCCATGGACAATTCAAGAGTGCGGTTGAGCCGTATGTTCTGGATAAGATGAGCGAGGCCAATCGCGAGCAGCTGACTCTGCTGACCAACACGTTATGGAATGTGTTCATCAGCGACATCTCCGCCTCTCGCAACATTCCGGCCGACAGTCTGAACGCCATCGCGGACAATCTGCTATGCGCCATGCCCAAGGATGCCTTGAGATTGAAGCTGGTAGATCAACTCGGATATCCTTGCGACATCGAAAAAATGCTGAAATCCAAACTCAACATCAGCGAGGACGACAATCTCAACATCGTCACCATTGACAAATACAAAAAAACCATCCAGAACAGCAACAAAAAAGCTTCTGAAAAGATTGCAGTCGTGTATGCCGTGGGGCAGATCAACGATGGCAAAGGCGACAACAGCCGCGGCATCTATTCCGAAAGCTTTATCAAAGAATTCAAAAAAGCTTATAAGGACAAGGATGTAAAGGCTATCGTATTGAGAATCAACTCTCCTGGAGGAAGTGCTTTGGCATCTGAGAACATCTGGAAAGAGATTGAGAATGCCAAGAAAGCTGGCAAGGTGGTGGTCACCTCCATGGGCGACTACGCGGCTTCCGGCGGTTATTACATCGCCTGCAATTCCAATTATATCATCGCTCAACCCAATACACTGACCGGTTCTATCGGCGTATTCGGCATGATCCCGTCTTTCCAGAACACCCTCAAGAACAAATTAGGCATTACCATTGACGGTGTGAAAACCAACAATCATGCGGATTATGGCACTGGTTTCCGCCCTTTGGACGAAACCGAGCTGGCCGTGATGAAGAACTCGGTGGAAGACATCTATGCCACCTTCACCAAACGTGTGGCGGATGGTCGTAAAATGACCGTGGCACAGGTAGATAGCATCGGGCAAGGCCGCGTGTGGGCCGGTGCGGATGCCATCAAGATCGGGCTTGTGGACAAGCTCGGATCCCTGAACGACGCCATCACCAAAGCTGCTCAACTGGCCAATATTTCAAACTACTCTTTAGCCTATTATCCCAAACAGCAAGACTGGTTCACGATGATATTTAGTCAAGAAGATGAGGTGAATGCTGCTTTGAGAGCCAAATTGGGGCGTCTCTACTTCACTTACGAAGGACTGGAGCAACTGATGAGCCAAGAGGGCGTGCAGGCCAGAATGCCAATGGAAATTTACATTTACTAACTCTCTATTTTTTTTCATTATGAGTGCAGAAATTTTATCCTCCGCTTTTTACATATATTTATATGTGATGATTGGCATTGCTGCCGTGGTTTTCATCTCTCTGTATTTTGTCGATGCCAGTTACGGTGCTTTCACAAAAAAAACTTGGGGTAAGACCATCAACAACAAACTGGCCTGGTTTATCATGGAGTTTCCCATTTTCTTGGCCATGATCATCATCTGGCTCTGTTCCCCGCACCGGTTTGAAATAGTGCCCATGGTCTTTTTGCTCATTTTTGAGATACATTATTTCCAGAGATCTCTGATTTTTCCATGGATAATGAAAGGAAAGAAGAGCCAGATGTCACTGTCCGTGATGTTCATGGGTATTGCTTTCAACATCCTGAATGCCATGATGCAGGGTTATTGGATCTTTTTCGAATCATTCAACTGCAACTACCACGTTCTTGGCCTGTCCTACACAGACCTTGCTTGGCTGAAATCACCACAGTTTATCATCGGTGTGTGCCTTTTCTTCATCGGTTTCTACATCAACCTGCGTTCCGACTATATCATCCGTCACTTGCGTAAGAACGACGATGACAACAAACACTATCTGCCGAAGGGCTTCATGTTCGAGTATGTCACCAGCGCCAACTATCTTGGAGAGCTCACCGAATGGTTAGGATTCGCCATTCTCACGTGGTCTTTGTCCGGGCTCGTGTTCTTCATCTGGACATTTGCCAATCTGGTGCCACGCGCCCATGCCCTCTACAAACGGTACAAGACCGAGTTCGGTCCTGAGATGGAAGCCAAGAAGCTGAAGAGAGTATTTCCGTTCATCTACTAAAGTATTTCTGAAAGTGCCTGAATAAAATGGATATAAAACATATCTACGCGCAATATCTATCACATCCGCAGATCTGCACCGACACACGTAACATCGTCCCTGACAGTATATTCGTATGTCTCAAGGGCGAGCGTTTCGACGGCAACCAGTTTGCCTTGTCAGCACTGGAGCAGGGCGCGGCGTGTGTCATCACCGAGAACAGGACTTTGGCGGACAATCCGCGCTGCATAGTGGTGGAGAACAGTCTGGAGACGCTGCAGCAACTGGCCGCCTACCATCGGCAACAGCTTACCATCCCCGTCATCGGCATAACAGGCACCAACGGCAAGACCACCACCAAAGAGTTGGTTTCCACCGTATTGGCTCAAAAATACCGCACCGCTTACACCAGAGGCAACCTCAACAACCACATCGGCGTTCCACTGACATTGCTTTCGATTAAGCTATCAGATGAAATTGCCATTGTAGAGATGGGTGCCAACCATCCGGGCGAGATTGCCGACCTGTGCGCCATCGCGCGACCCAACTACGGACTCGTCACCAATGTAGGGAAAGCCCACATTGAAGGTTTCGGCTCCGAAGCGGAAATCATCCACACAAAAAAAGCGCTTTATCGTTCCGTCATCCATGACCACGGCACCCTTTTCGTCAACATCAACGACCAGAAGCTACGCGACGGGCTGGAGTATGACAAAGTAGTCTATTATGCTGAAGGCGGCGAAGACAATATCGTGAACATGTCGCCCTACCTGCGCATACGCGTGGCAGGACACGAGACGGAAACACATCTGACAGGCAGCTACAACATTTACAATTTCCTGGCCGCAGCAGCTGTGGGACAATATTTTGGTGTTAGCGATGAGCAGATTGCCGAAGCATTAGGCCAGTACGAGCCTTCCAACCACCGTTCGCAAGTGAACAAAATCGGCACCAACGTCATTATTTCAGACTATTACAACGCCAACCCTACCAGCATGGAGGCTGCAGTACGAAACCTCGCCAAACTAGACCATCCCCGCAAGCTTGCCATCTTGGGCGACATGCGCGAACTGGGCCCCGTAAGCCGCGAGGAGCATCTGAAAATCATACAATTGTGCGAGACACTGCATTTGGATGCCATCTTTGTTGGTTCTGAGTTCAGCGCCCACCAGCCGGAATATCGATACCCTGACGCTGACGCGCTCAACGAAGCACTAAAAGCTCAACCCATCACAGATTCCTTGATTCTGATCAAAGGATCGAACAGTATGCATTTGGACAAGTTAAGCGCGTTGTTGCAATGAGCAAAACCTACCGCAGCGGCATAGGCGTGATGTCCGGAACCTCGTTGGATGGACTGGACTTGGCTTGGTGTTCCTTCGAAAAAAAAGCTAATGGCTGGGAATACCGCATTGAAAAAGCCTGCACAATACCTTACGAGCCAGCATTCCAAGAACGGCTAGCCAATGCCACCCTGATGTCCGCATTGGATTACGCACAGTTAGATGTGGACTTGGGTGCGCTGATTGCCGAGAATATCAATGAATGGATCGGCCATGAAGGCAAGCCGGACTTCATCGCCTCTCACGGACACACGGTTTTTCACCAGCCCGCACAGGGGCTTACCACGCAGATTGGCAGCGGAGCCGTTATCGCGGCCCGCACAGGCATCACAACCGTTTGCGATTTCCGCACTGTGGATGTGGCGTTGGGCGGCCAAGGCGCGCCATTGGTCCCTATCGGCGATGCCTTGCTATTCGGCCAGTATGATGCCTGTCTCAATCTTGGCGGGTTCTGCAACATATCCTTTCAGGATGGGGACAAGCGAGTGGCCTTCGACATTTCGCCATGCAACATGGCCCTGAATCGTATGGCCAATCTCCTGGGCAAACCATACGACGAGGACGGCAACATAGCCCGCGACGGGCAAGCCATCCCCGAACTTCTACGGCAACTCAATCAGTTAGAATATTACAATCAGTCTTATCCAAAATCCTTGGGTAAAGAGTGGTTTGAGCAACAGTTTTTGCCGCTGCTTCAAGACTTTGAAAAGAATTTTTCTGCAGCAGACATACTCCACACCTTGGTGCTGCACATATCCGAGCAGATTGCCCACGTTCTGCCCTCTACCGGAAAAAACGTATTGGCTACGGGCGGGGGCGCTCACAACAAATTCCTGATTCAGAAGATTCAAGAAGGCTGGGGAAGTGAAATTATAGTTCCGGACACGCTCACCGTCAATTTCAAGGAAGCACTGGTTTTTGCCTTTTTGGGTATATTGCGTTTGTTGAGTGAAAAGAATTGCTTGGCGAGTGTAACAGGTGCAAAACAAGACAATTGCGGGGGCGCTGTTTATTTTGTTTAAAAAAATAAAAAAGCACAATATTTTTTTACCATATCACGTTACAATTTTTAGAAAAAAAATAGTACTTTTGCCGTGCTAATTATGTTAAGAGTAATAACCTTATAAATCATCATAATTATGATTACGAAGAAAACCGACAAAGGAAACCTGGAAAACAAGAGAACTCTGTTTCTCTTATTGGGTTTCGTAGTTGTATTAGGCTTGGTTTATGCAGGCTTTGAGCTTTTTGCCAATGAGGACAAGGCTCCTGCATTCACCATCACCGATGACGACTTCATTGAAGTGAAAGATGAGGATGTCATTGCCACCGACCAAACCCCTCCCCCGCCACCAGAGCAGCCGCAACAGCAACAGGCTGTGGTGCTGAACATCGTGGAAGACAACATCAAGGTGAGCACGGATTTCGATTTCGGCCAGGATGTGTTTGAAGACGAGGCCATTGCCGAAATTGACGAAGTGGTAGAAGTTGTGGAAGATGAGACCGAGACCGCACCTCCTGTATATTTCACGGAAGAAATGCCTGAATACCCTGGCGGTATGGAAGCTCTGAACTCTTTCCTTTCCAAAGAGATCCAGTATCCTGAAGTAGCCCGCAACAATGGTATCACAGGTACAGTTTTGGTAGAGTTTGTGGTTGAACGTGACGGCCGCGTGAGCAACGCCAAAGTGAAAGTTCCGTTGTATCCCGACTGCGACAAGGAGGCTGTTCGTGGTATCATGGCCATGCCGAAATGGAAACCCGGCAAGAACATGGGCAAGCCCGTACGCTGCTTCTATCAGGTGCCTGTCACCTTCAGAATGTAAGACTGAATATTTTCAATATTAGAAAAGGGGAACTTGATGTTCCCCTTTTTTATTTCACTTGAAACACATCCCAACCGTTGGTTTCCAGCACATCTTGGGCCTCGGCATTCTGCATAATGCTACCCCCATACTCATTGAAATCGAAAACATGAGGAGAGGTGAACCATCGATTCACATTCATATCCAATGCGATGTCCATGACGCCATCCTTTGGAAGGGTCTTTTGGGACAAGGGCAAAGTCACTGTGAACGAATGCTCGAGCGTGTCACCTTCGGCGGTCAGCACACGGCCTGAGTGCAAGTTGAACGGGTGGGTGGTCCCGTCCGGGGCGAGCCAGCGGCCATTGATTTTCATGTAGTGGTAGCCACCGCCGAGCACTACGGGCCAGCTCATGTTGTTCTCCGGCGCATCCGTGTAGGCATGCGTGACATTGAGCTCCGGAGCCAGGCCGAACACAAAAGACACGGATGTGTACGTGCCCACAGGCAGCGCATCATTGGGCAGCCAAACCAATGTACCCGGTATGTCCGCATCCACATAATGGGCACACTTGTCGGACTTTATCGCATACTGCGTGCCATCCGACATCGTCAAAATCACATTTGAAATAAAATATTGAGCCTCCGTGACCTCATAACGGTTACCTGCAGCATTCTGATACAATATCGTGTCCTGCTGCAGCTCATCTCCATCTACAGAAAACGTAAAATGCAACCTGACTGTACCTGTGGGGTCCTGACAGGCTGCACATAGCAAAACCAGCAATATCAATCCTGATATTCTACCATTCATCTTCGAAGACTTCTGGTGGCAACATCCCCTCTTCCAGCGAATTAATCAGCTTCTTGATCTGCTCATCAATCTGATTCAGCCATTCGTACTGAGACGGGGACCAATACGGGCTGTCGGTCTTGAACCAGTTCTCAATGGGAGCTGCGGCGGCTGCCTTCTCATTGAAGTTTGTGATGGTGTAGCGATAACGCCCTTCCCGGCATTCGAGCTTGAAAGTGTAATAAACTATGTTCTTCTGCATCATGGTGCCATCCTTCTGCTTGGAAAAGATACGGACGCTGGACCGCATCTCAATCACACACTTATCAGCATCGGACACCTTGACAACCTCAGCTGTGTTTTTATAGTATTTTTTCACCCATGCCATGGCTCTGTCGTAAAGCACTTGGGGCGTGCCTTCCTGTTTCACCACATCCTGGTATGTCACCAAATTGGTCCGCTCGTCGATAGGAAGATCTGGGACCGGAAGTTGGGAAGGTTTCTGGGCGTATGCGACGGCTACAATCACCAGCAAAGTCGCGAACATTGCAATCTTTTTCATCATCTTACTTTCTGATTAAGGTTTGAAAATACAAATCGAATTGGTTTTTCTCGTCTTTCGGGACAAATTCACTGTCCGTTAACGTCCATTCCTCTTCATTTATTGCCGGAAAATAAACGTCAGCGGTGAAGGCGGAGACTATTCTGGTGAGATAAAGTTTATCAGCGTATGGTAAAAAAAGGCGATACATGGTAGCCCCACCCATCACAAAAGCCTCCTCTTCATCCTGTACCAGCGCGAGCGCATCTTCAATGGAATGCACCGTTTCACAGTCTGGAAACGTAACATCATCCAGAGTGATCACGATATTTCTTCTGTTGGGAAGCGGTTTTTTCGGCAAAGATTCCCAGGTTCGGTCGCCCATCATGACCGCATGACCAGAGGTAATCTCCTTGAAATGCTTGAGATCGACTGGCAGATGGCAGAGCAACTGGTTTTTATACCCGAGTTCGAGATTCTCGCCCACGGCGGCGATCATACTGATATTCTTCATTACATTCAATATTTGGTTTCTAATTCAGGTCTGGTTGGAAAGCAATTCAACCATCATTCACATCTATTTTGCACCGATAATCTCATCAATTACGCGCAGCACATGGTCGATTTTGTCCTCGAAGCAGAGTTCTGCGTTGATAATGCGCAGCACGGGATGTCCTTTCCATGCGGCGATGAGGTTGTCGTCCACCACGCGGGCCAGTTCGAGGGATTCGGAGCGGCAGTTGTTATTCTGGCGGGTGTAGAACTGCTCGGCGCCTTTGGCGGCAGTGCAGATGTGGAGCACTGCCTCGTAGCGTTTGTCGCGAAGGCTTTCGGTGGTCCCTCCCACCGCATCCATCACGTGCTGCCACACATCGTGGTCCATATAGGCCGCCGTATCCATCGTGCCCCGGTCGCAGACCAGCAGGGCAGGCTTGTCGCCGGCAGCGGCAATCCGCGTGATACAGTCTTCCATGACCATTTGGAACTGCAGCTTGTTGGATTCAGTGGTAAACGAGAGATCAGCATCTTTGGTCAGGAAATCTGCACCTGCCTCGATGAAGAGCGTAGCAGACTCAGGCAGGGTGAAGACTGCGTAACCCAGGTTAGTGTATTTGTTTTGTATCCGTTTGAGAATAGTGGATTTGCCGGCGCAAGGGCCGCCAGTGAGGACGATTCGGGTGATTTTTGGCATAGCAGAGAGGATTCAAAAGAATGGAGCAAAAGTACACAATATTTCCCAATTCCGCACGCCATCAGGCAACATTCTTATCGCATTTTTTGTACTTTTGCAAATCGTTGAAGTTATGAGCAAGAACACCAAACCATCACAGATAGAAATCAAGAACAGGAAGGCTGATTACCAGTACTTTCTACTCACTTCATACACAGCCGGCATTGTGCTCACCGGCACAGAGATCAAGTCGATACGTGCGGGAAAGGCCAACATCACTGACGCGTATTGTTCTTTCATCCAGAACGAGTTGTGGGTGCACAACATGCACATCAGCGAGTACGCGAACGGCAGCTACAACAACCATCAGCCCAAACGTGACCGCAAGCTGCTACTCACCAAAAAGGAGATACGCAAGCTGCTGAGCAAGCTCAACGAGCGCGGTTTCACCATCGTGCCCACCCTGCTGTGGATCAACGAAAACGGGTATGCCAAATTAGACATCTCCCTGGCCAAGGGAAAGAAATTATATGACAAACGCGAAAGCATCAAGGAGAAAGATGAGCGTCGCAGAAAACAGATGGAGGATGAATAATGAATGAAGAGATGACTGACAGCAGTGGCTACATGCCGCTGCCGGAATCGTTTGATTCCAAGGAGAAAATTTACTACAGCATGGGCGAGACCTGCGAAATTTTCAATCTGCCCGCCTCCACGCTCCGTTTCTGGGAGAAGGAATTCGATGTGCTGAAGCCGCGCAAGAACAAAAAGGGCGACCGCTTCTTCTCCAAAAACGACATCTCCCTCATCCGCACGATTCACTATCTCACCAAGGTGAAGGGCTACACGCTGCAAGGTGCCCGCGATGCCATCAAGGGCAACCTCATCAAAGAGGCCGACAATGCCGCCATTATCGCATCCCTGACCGAAATCAAGGAGATGCTGCTGAAAATCAAGAAAGAGATCGATTAAGGAACCGCAGGTTATTTTTTCAGAAACTCCATCAGTTTCTGCATGGCGCGTGCGCGGTGGCTGATGCTGTTTTTCAACTCATCGCCCATCTCCGCGAAAGTCTGGTCATAGCCGTCGGGAACAAACACCGGATCGTAGCCAAAGCCCGATGTACCGCGCGGTGCCTCAATGATGGTGCCATCTACCCGACCTTCAAACATGTGTGTTTCACCGTCCAAGATCAAAGCTATCACCGTTTTGAAGCAGGCTTTGCGGTTGGTCATGCCTTGCATCTCCTCCAGCACTTTGTTCACATTGTCTTGATAGGTGCAATGTTCGCCGGCATATCGAGCGGAATAGACGCCCGGGCGACCGTCCAAAGCCTCGATTTCCAACCCAGTGTCATCGGCAAAGCAGTTGGTGTGGAAGTGGTCAACCACATACTGGGCTTTTTGCAGGGCATTGCCCGGAAGTGTGTCGGCAGTCTCGGGAATCTCCTCCTCACAGCCGATGTCGTGCAGATTCTTCAACGTCCAATTATCACCCAGAATAGCTCTCGCCTCCTGAGTCTTGTGCTGGTTGTGTGTAGCAAAAATTATCTCCATATTATAAACAGAAAAAGATGGCATAATTGCTTATGTCATCTAACCTTAAGTAAAAAAAACGCAGGGTGTGCTTACTGAGCGGCACCGCTGACTTCGATGGCTTGTTTGCCTCTGTAGTAACCGCATTCCGGACAAATACGATGTGTCAGGATGGGGGCACCACAATGGCTGCAAGTCGTCAACTGAGGAGCAGTGATAAAATCATGAGCTCTTCTCTTATCTCTTCTCATTGCTGAGTGTCTTCTTTTAGGATTTGGCATAATATCTAAATTTTATAGTTACTAATCTAATTTAAGATTCTTCAACGCTTCCCATCTCGGATCCATTTCTTTTTCTTTCTCCGCCTTGGCTTTCTCCATCTCCTCCAGCTTGTGCATCACCTCGGGATCACAGGTCGGGTTTCCGTTCTCATCGTCCTCGTGAACAATCCGGTGTGGCAACTCCAGGAAGATGGATTCATACACATAGTGGAAAATATCCAGCTCGTATGTATTCTCATCCATCACCCAGATGTCGTCATCGTCATCATTCTCTCCCTCTTCCACCATGGGCACGAGCTTCACAATCAAGCGCGTGTCGAAATCCATCGGAATGGATACCGGCAGAAGGCAACGGTCGCACGGCGCAATCACCTCACCCTCGAAATGGCAGTTCAGCACCACCAATTTCTCAGTTTTCTCCATTTCAACCCGCAAATGCAAATTGCCGTCGCGCACATCGGAGATTTCAGCCAATTCAAAGAACTCTTTATTGCATTCTATTGAATAACAATATGTTCCGTCTTCAACTCCGGATAGCCGAAGCTTAAATTGTTCCTTTAAGTCCCTTATATCCATCGTTTGAAATTTTGGGCTGCAAATATATGATTTTTTTAATATCACAACTTCATATCCAACATATTTATTTTCACCATAGAACAGCGTCTGTTTTTTTCGTAACATTTTGTACCGAAAACACGACATACATTATGTAGTACATATTTTTTATTAATTTTGCAGACGACAATAATCCCTTGCATTATGAAAAGATTTCTATTTTTTATTTTCATATTGTGTGTCAGCATAATGGTGCTTAGGGGCCAAACCACCGTTCTGATGGGTTCGCAAGCCTCCGTAACCAATTGCAATATATTAATTTACGACGATGGCGGTCTTACCGGCAACTACGCGCCCAATGTCAACGAGACGCTCACCATCCTGTCCAACGACCCCAACAACGGCTGTGTCATGGTGGAGATCACCGACTTGGACATTGATGCCTCCGACACGTTGACCATCTACGACGGCGTGGGCACCAGCGGACCGGTGCTCCACAAGATCAACAACGACAACTACGATCCCACGGGCACATTCCGCTATGCTGCCACCATCCAGAACACCACAGGAGCCATCACTTTGCAGTTTATCTCCGACGCTTCCGGAGAGGGCTCCGGTTTCGAGATCCGCACCAGCTGCATCGCGCCCTGCCAACGCATAACGCTCCACATCGACTCGGCCAACTGTTCCCATCTGCCCCACATAGACCCCGAGGACGGCTATTATTACGTGGACGTATGCCCTTACGACACCTTCCATTTCAGCGTGCGTGGCGAATATCCGGACAATGATTTCAGCTATCATCAGTCGGACAACACCACGACTTTCCTTTGGGATTTTGATTTGGAAGAGATCGACAGCATCGGTGGCAATTCCGTGAACTACTATTTCACGCCTGGCAGAGGATACGACGTGTCCATCAGTGCTGCCGACCAATCGCAATGCCTGTCATTGATTCCTATCACCTTCCGTGTGCGCACGTCGAAAAACCCGATCCGCGACATCAGCCAGTTGCCCCCCATCTGCACGGGCCAGCAGCTGGACCTGAGCGTGGGTTATGACCAGATATCGAGTTTGCAGTTGGATTCTGTCGGCAGCGAGCAAATCACCTCTCTTGGAGTCACCGACACGGTGTTCCTGCCCGACGGCATCAGCTGTCCACCTTACGGCTACTATTACCGTTCATACGTCAACTTCACCTCCTTTGCGCCCACTGCCACCATCACCAACGCCAACGACATCCTCTTTGTACGCATCAAGATGGAGCATTCGGCCATTGAGGACATCCGTATCAAGCTGTTCTGCCCGAATGGCAGTTCATGCCGCATCGTGCCCGACTACCAGAACGACGGATGGGGCGGCATCTCCCACTATTTCAGAACAAATCTGGGACGTGCCAACCGGTTGCAAGAGGTGACCAGCTGCAACCCTGCCCAAAACCCCATGGGCGAAGCCTGGAACTATGTCTGGTCCAACAACACCACATTAGGGTATCAGTACGCTGGCGGCACATACGGCTATTGCTACGAACCGGCCAACATTCATTATATATATAACCCCATGTGGGACGATGGCAGCTACTCATACGTGATAGACTCCAGCGATGTGGCCAACATGACGCAAATCTACCATCCCAACCAGAGTTTTGCAGGCATGGTAGGCTGCCCGCTGAACGGCAGTTGGTACATTGAAATACAGGATTTGTGGACCAACGACAACGGATACCTGCACGAATGGGAGATTGCGCTGGATCCGCATCTGCTGCCGCAGAACTGGTCGTACGCCGTGCACGTGGACACCACCTATCTGGTGGGCCCCGGAGCCAGCAGCATGTATATCGTACCTGAGGAATCTGGAGATATCAACTATACAGCCGTGGTGGTGGATGATTTTGGTTGCGTTTACGACACGATAGTCCCGCTCCATGTGGTGCAGTCGCCCAAGCCCGATTTAGGGGAGGACTTCCATATCTGCTATGGCGACCGGACCGTGATTGCCAGCAACTACAACGAGCCCAATACCACTTACGTATGGAACACGGGCGACGAGTCCCCCGACATCCAAGTGGCATCGGCGGGGACCTACACGGTTTTCATAGCCACCACGGACAGTACCAACAACCTGACCTGCTATGGCAGCGACACTATCCATCTGAGTGTGCTGGAAGTGCCCCATGCGGATTTCCGCATGGCAGACACCACCGGTTGCGCGCCCGCCACGGTCCGTTTGTTTGACGAGACCACCGTTGAAAACCCTGACTACCTGTACGAATGGATGATATTACACGAAGATGGATCTTTGGCCTACGCCTCGCCCAACAAAAACCCGGTGATCACCATTGAGGAGCCAGGAACCTACACCGTAGGCCTGCGAGTTCACACCCCCGAAGGCTGCTACGACTCCCTCTTTAAATGGAATTGCCTGCACATATACCATCAACCCTTGGCTGAATTTGTTTCCGAACCAGAAATCTCCTTGTACAGCGAAAGCAACGGCCTCATCCATTTCCACAATTATGCCGATTCCACCTTTGTGGAAAGCGGCGACATCAAGCTCCGATGGGATTTCGGCGACGGCAGTTCCGACACGGCGGCTTTTTCGCCCGACCACACCTACGCTTCGTGGGGAGATTACAATGTCACCTTGAGCCTCATCAGCAGCTTCGGGTGTTCCAGCAGCATCACGCACACGGTGGTGATTGAGGATGACCTTATCTTCCCGAATGTCATCACGCCCAACGGCGACGGGTCCAACGACTGCTTTGCCATCCAGAATCTGAACATCAATTACAACCCGGAGGATCCCGACGAATATCGGTCCAACGAGCTGTACATCTATGATCGCTGGGGCAAGATGGTTTATCATGCCAAAAACTACGACACCTACGCGGTTAACGGGGAGATTGTCAGGGGAACGCAATATTTCGACGCTTCCCAGCTCAGCGACGGCGTATATTACTACACATTTTATTATAAAGGGAAAGTGAAAACCGTTGATTATCACGGCACCATCACCGTAATAAGATAAAGGACGCTCTTTGTAATTCCTTTTTTGTATCTTTGCCGCTCACTATTTTTTGAGATGATAGAGAAACTCAAGGTACTTATTGTTAAGATATTCACGCCTCAATTCATCAGGTTTATCCTCACGGCCATCCTGAACACGCTCTTTGGGTTGTTCATCAACTACCTGTTTCTTTACATTTTCGAACATCTTCTGAAACTCAACCATGCCTACATCGTGTCCAATTTCCTGGCCACCATCGTCAGCATCCTGTTCAATTTCAAGACGTATGGCATACTCGTTTTCAAGAACAAGAAAAACAGGCTGTTTTTCAGATTTCTTCTGGTAACCACATTCACCTATCTGCTGAACATAGGCGGCATCGCCCTGCTGCAGCATCTGGGCAGTCGCAACAACTACCTGAACCTCACGCTGATGGCCATTCCGGTCGGTCTGCTCAACTATACGCTGAACAAGCATTTCGTATATACAAACAAGGCAAAAGGTTGGCACTGGCTCTGTTTGTGCGCCGTGCTGGCATCAGAATTGGCAATTTTCCTGATTTTGAAGTATTAGATTCCTTTAGGGAAGATGCCGAAAACGGCCGAACCGCTGCCCGACATGGCAGCGTATAAAGCCCCGTCGTCATAGAATTTCTGTTTGATGCCTTCCAATTGCGGATGCAATTGGAAAACCGACGCTTCAAAATCATTGAAAAGATAGTTTTTCCACTCATGTACAGGCACATCGCGCACAATGTCGGCAAAATTGAGGTCCGCCTCATGCGGGCGCACGCCTGCGTATGCCTCGCGCGTGGAGACAGAAATGTCAGGTTTTACTATATATATATTGTATAGCGACAAATCCAGGTCAACCGGGGTCATGATCTCACCGCGACCTGTGGCATAGACGGGAGTGTTGTCGATAAAAAAGGGAACATCGCTGCCCAGTTGCGCGGCATAGTGTTTCAGGGTCTGATTGTCAACGGGCAGATTGAAGTGTTTAGCCAGCAACTTGAGCGTAAAAGCCGCATCGGCGGAGCCCCCGCCCAAACCCGCGCCCGTGGGAATGTGCTTGTCCAGTGTCAACCGCACACCTTGTATGCCGTAATCGCGCTGCAACAGGCGGAACGCCTTGACACAAAGGTTGTCCTCATCCGGACCCACATCCTGCGCACTGCGGCAGACGAATTCAAAATCCTGAGACGCATACTCTAACGAAATATGGTCCGTGAAATAATCCACCGGATAGAATACGGTTTGCAGGTCGTGGTATCCATCCGCGCGTTTGCGGATGATGTTCAGACCGAGGTTGATTTTGCAATTGACGAGGGATGTGGGCATGGGGAGGAAATTTGAGAATGACGATGAACGATGACTATGAACTTTGAACGATGACTATGAACCATGAACTGGTGGTATTGGCTAATATAACGGCTAATGGCTTATAATTTCAACGTGTCGAAGTTTTTGCCGAAGACGCTGGAGGTTTTGGTAATGGTGACGAATGCGGTGCTGTCGATCTCTTTGATGATGCGGGTGACCCGAACCTTGTCAGAGCGATGGGCGATAATCAGGAGGACGTCGTTCTCCTGGCGGTTGTAGGAGCCATAACCTTTCAGGAATGTGGCTCCGCGGTGCAGTTCCTGGTTAATGCGATGGGATATCTCGTCATTCTTCTTGGAAAAAACCATAAACTGGTAGGTCTGGTGGAAACCGTCGATCACCGTGTCGGCCACCAACATACCTACAAAGAGCACCACGAAGCTATAGACGAGTTTCTGCACATCCATGAGGATGAAGAACGAGGAGCCGACGATGAGGAGGTTGGCCATCATGTTTACCTTGCCGTAGGAGATGTTGCGGTACTTGCCCACCATGAGTGCGACGATGTCGAGGCCACCGGTATTGCCGCCCCAGTTGATGGAGATACCTGCGCCGAGTGCGCCCAGAGAGGCACCTATGATGACACTCATGAACATGTCATCCACGAGAGGTTTTGTAAAGATTTGCTGGCCGATATAGAAGAAAACAGATATGATTACGGTGCAAATCAGCGAATTGATGCAGAACTTCGGTCCGAGGACCCTCCAGGCGATGGCGATAAGGATGGCGTTCAGGGCAAAGGTGGTGAAGCCGATGGGGATGCCTGTGGCGAAGTAGAGGATGGAGGCGATGCCGGCCACGCCGCCGCCCGTAACTTTGAAAGGAGTCATGAATGCGGACCATCCGAGCACAAAAATGGCCAAACCGATGGTGATGAAAAAGTAGTTTTTGATCTCGGTGAAAACCTGCTTGCGGGTTATCATAATGGGATGATGATTATTATATAATTGACTTTAAAACGATTAGGCAATAGTTACGGAGATAATTTTTTGCAAAAATAATTTTTTTTTCAAAAGTATTGAATCATATTAAAAAAAATGTATTTTTGCAGCCGTTAACCAAAGCGGTTAAACATCCGCTTCCTTAGCTCAGTTGGTTAGAGCATCTGACTGTTAATCAGAGGGTCCAAGGTTCAAGTCCTTGAGGGAGCGCAAAACATGAAGCACTTGCGAAGAAATTTGCGAGTGCTTTTTTTGTTTGGCTCATTGAGGAGGAGAGGTGTAGTGAGGATATCAAGAAAAGTTGTATTTTTGCATTCTGAAAAAACAAAAGGAATGGAAAACCAAGGGCAGGTCATTATACACATAGACGGCAAGTATGGTGCAGAGCCGCTCACTCCCGACAATTACGATATAACTCTTATGCGTGATGTGTTGGAGTATGCTTCCGCCATGCTTGACCTTGACAAGAAAAAAGACCGTCCTGTCGCCACCTTTCACGTTGAGAACGGCTCTGTGAAGAATATTTTCACCGTCAGTAAGCAAAAGGCAGTTGAGTTCGCCTCCATTCTCACATTGATGCTGTCAACAACCAACCCATTGGATGCCCTTGAACCCAAAACGGCGGTTGCATTCGAGAATTTTCAGCGGTTTGCCGTCCAAAACAATCTTTCTTTAGACATACATTCCTCTGAAAATAAACAATCAGTGGTAAGAATCGCCCCGGATACAGAACTTCGACGCACCGAGAGTCTGTGGGTGGATGCCGAGGTCTATTATTACGGCACACTTATCGATGCGGGAGGCAAAAACAAGTCCAACATACATTTGGACACCAAGGACGGTGCGGTGAAAATAGATGCCGACAAAGAGTATCTTGCAAACTATCCAGGCAACCCGTTGTACAGGAGATATGGAGTTGTTGCGGTTGCAAAGCAGAACATTGTCACTGGTGCAATTGACAGTTCCTCGCTCAAGTTGAAGGAACTGATTGAGTTTGAGCCAAAATTTGATATGGACTATTTGAAACAAAAGATTGAGGCTTCCACGCCGATATGGTCGGGTGTGGATGTGGACGAATACTTGCATGAAATAAGAGGAGGGAATTATGAAGGATGACAAAATAGTTTTTTGTGACACGGGGTTTGTGATTCGCCTGCTTGACGAAACCAACGACCTGCATAACAATGCACTTGGTTATTTCCAATATTTTCTTGAACGCGATTACATTATGCGGATGAGTACCATAGCCGTTGCTGAATTTTGCGTGAAAGATAGCATACAAAACCTCCCGCTCCGAAACATTCTCCTCTCTCCATTCAACGCATATCATGCCAGCAAATCGGGTGAAAGTGCGAAGATACTGTATGAAGCAAAATCAAAGGGCGTGTTAGAGGTGGATGCCCGTATTATTATTCAAAACGATGTCAAACTCCTCATACAGGCGCAATGCGAATCCGCTTCATACTACTTGACCTCTGACACGGCAAGCCGACGAATGTATGACATTCTGAAAGACAACGGAAAAGTCTCGTTTGACTTCACCGATATTCACATTCCCTACACCCAAAAATTCGGGATGTTGAATTTGTAATTTTAACGATAGCCTGTTAATCAGAGGGTCCAAGGTTCAATTCCTTGAGGGAGCGCAAAACATGAAGCACTTGCGAAGAAATTTACGAGTGCTTTTTTTTATGTCCCCAACTGGTGGGTTAACATTTCCCCACTCATGCGGCATATTCTTCCGCACACAGAGCACTCCGAAGTGCAATCATACGAATTCTCACATCCACTTTCTTCATTAATTATAATTCATTGAAAATTAAATAATAAAATAAAAAATTTTACAAAGATGTGTTTTTCATGTAAAAAAATGCTATTTTTGCAGGTTAATTGTTAGATTTGTAAAAAAACATACGATAAAAATTCAAAAAAATAATAAATAAACTAAAACTTCTATGAAACATTTTTTAACCTTAACCTTGACTGCGATTCTGTGTTGCCTGCTAACGGGTGTCGCACGGGCGCAGAACCAAAACACTGAGACTAAAACTCAGGAGTTTACTTCCAGCCAAACTTGGAATTTGCCCGATGGTACATGGAAAATAACAAATGTCGAAGCCTGGGGTGCTGGTGGCGGCGGCGGCGCAGCGACAGCATCAGCTAATAGGCACGGAGCCGGGTCTGGTGGCGGTGGCGGTGCTTATTGCAAAAACACAACTGAAAAAGCCACAGAATCAGTCCGCACTGTAACTATTCAAGTAGGTACTGGAGGAGGTTCTGGCTCTAATGGTGGCGACAGTAAGGTTACTTATAACGGATCCACATTAGCTAATGCAGGGGGTGGAAAAGGTGGCCAATCACAAACAGGCAAAGGAGAAAAATCTGGAGGTGCGGGCGGAACTGCTTCTCAAGGGACAACTAACACCTCTGGAAGTCAGGGAGGAAAATGTACGGTGACTAACCCAACTTTAGGCGTTGGAGGTTCTTACACTGCAGGTACTGGTGGCACAGGTGCTAATGGAGCTGGTAATGGAGGTAATGGTGCAGCGAGAAGCTGCTGGAACATTGGGACTACCGATGGAAGTAGTGGTGGCAACGGCAAAATCACCATCACATACGAAATTCTCACCCTTACCGTATCTTTGGATTTGAACTACATAGGTGCTCCTGCTGCTGAAACTTTTGATGTGCTTTATTACAACACATACGGAAACGATCTGACAACTCCCAGTCGTGGAGAAGGTTACATTTTCCTTGGCTGGTTTACAGAGGCCACAGGCGGCACGCAAGTGACTGCCGATGACCCATGCACCTCCACCAGCAATGTTACCCTCTACGCACACTGGGCTTACGCTGGTGCCATTACAACCATTACAGAAACTATAGACCCCTGCGGCGATTATAGTGTCACGGAAGAAACCGCAGCTGTGGGAGATGTCGTCTATTCTTGGGAATACGCCTTCAACAATGGCAATTGGCAAGCTGTCCCTAATGCCACCTCGGCCACATTGAACCAAGGAGACATGACGCTCAACCAAATGGGCACCTACCAGTTCCACCGTTACATCACCGCCAATAGCCAGACTGTGATCTCCGGAGGAACTTATTCAGTTAAGGTAAGGGGTTTGAACACTCCCGGCGCCATTACCTCTGGCAGCCAATACGCCTGTACAACAGCCTCCATTACGATTGAAAATGCAACGGAAGCAGAACCGGAATACAGTGCCAGTACTGTAACCTACATTTGGAAATTCAGCAAGGACGGAGGCGAAGAAACCACTATTGACAACAGCAATTCCGCATCCTACACCGCACAAAACCTGGCCGCCGGCACTTACGTTTTCAAACGCTATGTCACGATAGCCGACTGCGCCGTACCGGTAGTTTCTGCTGGCGAGGATACCGTTGTCGTGGTTGATTTAAGCAATTATAATCCTACCATTTCCGCCAACTACACCCAATTATGCGAAGGCGGAAAATTAGTGATCGGAAGCGACAATTTTGAACTTGATAATATTGACCAAGATTATATCTATCCTACATTTAAATGGCTGACGTCTGATGATGGCATCAATTTCAGTCAAGTTCCGGACATGCATGGAGATACGATGCGTCTGAACATCTACTATGACGGCAACTACAATTTCTATCTGAATTTGACCTACTTTGGTTTGCCGGAGTGTGTAATCTCCACAGACACCACTGACATCACCGTGGTGGACGCTCCCACTATCGGAGCTCCCAACATTGGCGCTAATGGACCTATCTGCCCCAACAGTGAAGTCACGATGGAGGCTGGTACCATTCAAGGTGGAGTGGGCAGCTACACTTACACTTGGGAATTCCTGCCTGCTGGTGGAGATGCTACTACTGATTGGGTAGATACAGCCGCTTCTCAAGCCACCTACAGCAGCAATACCACAGGCAACGAGATAACGGCCGGTAACTTCGTGGTAACTGGCGATGTGCAATACAGAACCAAAATCAGCAATGCACAAGGTTGCGAAGCCACCAGCGGCCCTACTACGTTGAGCATCATTGAATTGCCTATTCCTATTGTAAGCGATTATGCGCCTATATGTCCTGCGCCTAACAGCGTTGACACGGCTTTTACCACCATGGTGACCACCACCGATCCGAGTTACGAGTTATATTGGTATGCAGATGCCACTTCTACGGATACCATTGAAGCTCCAACCGCATCACTCGCCGATGAGGATGTCTTCACCTACTACGTGGCCCAATTCAACCCGGACAACGGCTGTTTGGGTGCCCGCGTACCTGTTATGCTCACTATCACCTACACCGCCCACCTCAGCCTTGAGAATGACGTTTTGGATCTGAATCAGGATGTTTGCCAGAACAGCGCCATGGTTGCTGTTTCATTCAAACATTCCGGCGACTGTACTCCTCAGGTGACGTTTGATCCACACCAGCCTGCTGGTGTGACGGTGACGAACGCAAACGGTTTCACAACTATTGCCGGCAACCCCACTGAGACCGGAACCTTTACCTACCATGTAGCATTGCTTCCAAATGACACCACAGTTTGCGCCGCCCCCAATTTCTTTGACGGCAGCATCCAAGTGAATCCTAAATATGCCGTGACTGATAACCAAACCATTTGCGGCGGCAGTTACACCATTAGCGACCAGATGGGAAATAGCTACAGCTTCAGCGAGAGCGGCAGTTACACCCGAACCCTGCAGACTGTGACCGGTTGCGACAGTGTGGTAACCTTGAATCTGTACGTACACGAGTGGAACCAGTTCGGTTTTGAAGAGAACGAATCGCTGATTGCCGGCTGGACCACTTTCAGCAGCGTTTCTTCTCCGATTAGTGCTGATGTTGCCGGTTCTGTCTCTGGCTCACAGATTACCTATAGCGGATGGAATGGCTCCAATAGAGCTGATGACAACTTAAGCAGCAGTTCAAGTTTGATATCTGGAAGCGGTAGTTCACTTGGCTTGATCAACGGAACATATACTACTAGTCTTTTAGGTGGCACATTGAACATGAATAACGGAAAGAATATTTTAGTAAAAACCAGCACTTCCGGATATGGCAATGTGAAATTGAAATTTGATTATGGAGTAGATAGAACACATTTTCAAGTTGGGCTTGTGGATACATGGAGCAGTAACGACCATGGATTCACCACTGTCCAGATTTCTTACAGCGTAGATGGAACTCACTACACAGACTTGCCTATTTTATCCATTGAATTGTTAGAACAAGAAAGAACTTACGGTAGTTATGAGGTGAATCTTTCAGCGCAATCTTCCTTTGCAATAGAAAATGCCGACAATGTGTTTTTGAAATTCGTTTTTAGCGGTGCAAAAAAATCCGAAGCCGTTGGACTATCAGCTTATACCAATTATTTCTTGATTGACAACCTCTGCATCTCAGGAACTCAGCTTAACGAATTGGAATTAGATGGTGAAACAGAAGCTTGTACAAACCAGTCTCTCACATTAGTTGCCACTCCTCCTTACACCAACACCAATGTCAATCCTCATGTCACTACACCCATCGTGTACAAATGGGAGAGAATTGTAGGTGGTACAAGTACAGTTTTGGATGAAACATCCAATGTCTTAGTAGATAACGAGGTTCAAGCGGGTGATTATCAATATAAAGTTAGCGTAGGTAGCGATCCTTGCGGACAGTCTGCAACGTTAAATGTTCATGGTATTGTACCAGCTTATCGTTTGGACCTTGTCCGTCACGGTTATGTTTGTTCCAACGAGATAGATCATGTTTCCAACATCACATTTACCGATGACTGCCAATATGTGGACGGTATGTTCATTGTTACGCCTACTGCTGAAGAGATGCGTACCCCCGGCACTCATACTTGTCAATTGAGTATTCCCACCACCGAGAATCAATGCGACAGTGTTATTACCTTAATTTTGGATGTACTCAAGGCATTTGATACCACTGTGGTGGCCCATATCTGTTTGGGTGAGACATACAACATGTACGGTTTTGACATCACCCCCACGGAAGAGGGTATTACCTATTACACCTCAGACCCAACGTGGAAATGTTCTACGGGCTGCGACAGTATTTACCGTCTTACGTTAATCACGAGCAGTGTCCGCCAGACGCTTGTTGATGAAGATGATGTCATACTGGCTGCATGGCCCATGGATAATGGTATCACAAATTATGTTCCTGCCTGCGGTGCAAAGACGGAGGGAAGTTCATTCATGGTGGAGGGAGCCTCTAATGTACCTCCATTTGCAACTGTTACAGGTAAAGCACCATCAAGCGACTATTGCTATTCCGGATCTTCGAACAACGGAGCTTTACGCTGGCCTAACTTGGCAAGTGGATGCAGTGGTTATCGTATTTCAGCTTCTTATGATGATTTTAGTGGTGCTTACTTCGAGATTAAATTGAATCCGTACGATTACGAAAATCTGAGATTAATGTTTGATTATAAGCGTGAGAATGCTTCCACCAACAATGCTCAGGCTTTCAACCAAGTGAGATATTCGTACAAATTCAACGAAACAGACAATTACAACACTATTGGTACTGCCAACATCACTTCAACCAATTGGGCCTCTCAAACTTTGAATTTCTCCACAGCCAACACACTCGATCATGAGGTGGTCTATTTGAAAGTTGAATTCATTGGCGGTAATCCAGGTAGCACACAATCTTGTGGTACATTCTCAGGTTCCAAATATCTGCCCAGCTACATCACCGTAGATAACGTGATGATTTTGGGTGACCGTCCAGTACGTGCACAATTGGATGGCTATGCACAGTACTGCAACGAGACCTACGTATGCGAAGGCAACGACGTGACCTTCACCTGCCAGGGCGATGACAACTACTTCAAGTTCTATGTGGTGGATGAAACCGCCAATGACACTACCGCTTTTGAAGGTAGCACCACCCTTACCAAAACCCCGACTCAATCTTCCATCTATAAGATCGTGGCAGTGGAACAGACCACCATGTGTGACTCTGTATGGGGTCCGTTCAACGTGGAAGTGGTGAAGAACCCGACCATCACCATCACCCAAGGTGAACTCAACATGGGTATTTGCGGTCACGATACGGTCAACAATGAGTTGCTCATTGCAAACGCCACCAGCTACAACTTCACTTGGCTGACCGACCACGAGGGTTTGACAGACACCAAAACCACCGGCAATCAAGTAGATACCATCAAAATCACTGGACGTATGTCTGAAGGTGGTTTCGCCGGCTACAGAATTGTGGCTAATCCTGACTCCCGTTGTTCTCAGGCCAACGTAAGAAAAGACGGTTCCATCACGGTTCGTAGAGTACCGACCTTCCAGCAGACCATCGGCAAAGACACGGTGTGCGAGGGCGCCGATATGCAGTTTGTGGTAGATACCACCGGTTGCAACTTCTTCCAGATTAATGAGGAAGACCGCATCAAGTGGTACACCAAAGATTACGTTCTGGGCAATGAGGACACGCTGAACTACGTGGCAGAAGAAGCCAAACATTCCGCACGTCATTACATCATGGTCAACCAGAACGGTTGTACAACAGTGGATTCCATGGACATTGTGGTCTATAAATTCGAAGCAGACACCCTGCGTCTCAATGAAAGCCACTATGTGCTCAACTATGGTGACAACTTTATACTTATCGATTCGGTGCAAAAACCCGACCTGATGCACAATGGTGAAGTTGTACCTGAGGTTCATATCGATACCATCATTATCCGCGGCATTACAGGCAACAAGATTCCTGTCAACAGCATCACGGACTTGAGCGCCACCATTATATGGGACGTTGTGGATATGTGCGGCAACACCCACAGCAAAGAGCAGGTTCTCACCTTCGAACTTCCTCCTTGCGGCGACGAGGATCATTTCTACGTCACCGACGTTGACGGCAATGAATACCACACTGTGAGAATGGGCTGGAACTGCTGGATGCGTGAGAATCTGAAGACTCAGAACTATGCAGACGGCACACCGGTAGCCAAGGCAATGGTCTATGTAAGCAACGAGTTCCCGAACACTGAAAACACAGCCAACACTTTCGGTCGTCTCTACTCCTGGTACTCCTGCATGGGCATAGCTGAAGGTTCCAACACCATGCCGACCGTCAACGAGTTCGGCCACGTGGAAGGTATCTGCCCTGAGGGTTGGTTCATGCCTGCTCCTGAACACTACCTCACCATGGAAGGTATTGACATGAACGAACTCCGTGCTCGCGAATACTGGTTGGATGGCGGTGGTAACAACAGCACCAACTTCTCCATCCTGCCGGGCGGCGCTTACAACAGCGATAGAGCACGTTTCGAGAACATCCTCGGTAACGCCTACTTCTGGAGTGCCGACCTTACTGGTAGCGCACAACCCAGAACCTTCATGGCTGACTGTAACTGCTACATGTGGCAGATTTTGGATAGCTCACCGAACCACGCTTTCAGCGTCCGTTGCGTGAAAGAGAAAATAAAAAACGAGTAATATAAATACTCCATATACGAAAAATGGCTGCGGAAACGCAGCCATTTTTTTTTATTCCAAACTTTTAAAAAAAAATGTATCTTTGCGCGTCTTTTGCAGGAGGAACAACAACCTGTCCTTATCCTCTTCGGGTGTTTCTCCACATATAGCAAGAAAATCCTATTCTACAAATTCTTAAAACAATGTCAGAGTCCGTTGAAAATAGACCTAAGAGACGAAGAATTAGTACTGCAAAACCTATACCCGCAGGCTCTTCAAACCAAAACAAAGTCACTGAAAAAGTAGTATTGCCGGAAAAGAAACCTGTGGTGTTCATCAAAGAGCGTCACGAGCAGCCGGTGAACGAGGTTGTCACACCCCCTTCCGTACAAGAGGAAGTGGTGATGATGGCCAATCCCATTGCGCCTGCCGAGAAACCCAAACGCGGTCGCAAGAAAAAAACAGAGGAACCCGCAGCCGCTCCCGTGGAGAATGTCCAGCAAGAGGCAAGAACAGATCAAAGTTTAGTGGCTGAGCCCGAAGTTCCCGTCAAGAAAAAACGCGGTCGTCCCAGAAAGAACCCCTTGCCGGAGGTCGCCCCTGTTGTAGAGCCCAATGAAACGGAGGTAAAAGAAGAAGCCGTGGAAAAAACCGAGGCCACGGAGCAAGAATCCAAGCCAGCCAACCACGAGAACAACAATCCAAAAGGCAATTTCAAGCAGAAAAAGCAAGACAAACATAATAAACCCGATAATCAATCCAAGCCTGCCGAGCAGAAGGCCACTACCCCACCCGCACCTGCCAAGACCCAAGAAGAGCTATTCCTTGAAGAGCAGATGCGCATACTGGCCGACTCGCAATACGACGGTGCGGTATCCGCCGAAGGCGTATTGGAAATCACCAGCGACAACTGCGGTTTCCTGCGTTCCTCCGACTACAACTACCTCACCTCTCCCGACGACATTTACGTTTCCATGTCGCAGATCAAGCTGTTCGGCTTGAAGAACGGCGACACCATATATGGCCAGATCCGTCCGCCGAAAGCCGGTGAGAAATACTTCCCGCTGACGAAGGTGGAGAAGATCAACGGCTGCAATCCCGAGGATATCCGCGACCGTATTCCGTTCGACTACCTTACGCCGATGTTCCCGGACGAAAAAATCAACCTGACGGGTCATCCGGGCTGCAACATCTCCACGCGCGTCATCGACCTGTTCGCGCCCATCGGCAAAGGCCAGCGCGGCTTAATCGTGGCCCAGCCCAAAACGGGTAAGACGGTATTGCTGAAAGATGTGGCCAACGCCATCGCGTACAACCATCCGGAAATCTACCTTATCGTGCTGCTCATTGACGAGCGTCCCGAGGAGGTCACAGACATGCAGCGCAGCGTGAATGCGGAGGTTATCTCTTCCACCTTCGACGAACCCGCCGAGCGACACGTGAAAATTGCCAACATGGTACTGGAAAAAGCCAAACGCATGGTGGAATGCGGCCATGACGTGTGCATCCTGTTGGACTCCATCACGCGTCTGGCGCGTGCGTTCAACACCATCGCACCGGCATCCGGCAAGGTGCTTTCCGGCGGCGTGGAAGCCAACGCTTTGCAAAAGCCCAAACGCTTCTTCGGCGCCGCCCGTAACGTGGAAAACGGCGGTTCACTCACCATTATCTCCACCGCCCTCATCGACACTGGATCCCGCATGGACGAGGTGATCTTCGAGGAGTTCAAGGGTACCGGAAACATGGAGTTGCAACTAGACCGCAAGCTCTCCAACAAGCGCATCTATCCGGCTGTTGACCTCGTGGCCTCCAGCACGCGCCGCGACGACCTCCTGCAGTCGCCTGCCACCCTCCAGAAAGTCTGGATCCTGCGCAACCACATTGCCGACATGACCACTATCGAAGCCATGACCTTTATCAAGGAGAATATGGAGGATACGAAGGACAATGAGGAGTTTTTGAGTGCGATGAATAGCTAGGGGAGATGAGAGATTAGGAGATTAGGAGATTAGAAGATTAGGAGATTAGGAGATTATGAGAAGATTGGTTAGCTGGTTGTTTCTGGCGGTTTTGGTGAGCTTGATGGGCTTGATGGCTATGGGCTGTACCAAGGCCAATGCGGTCAGGGACAAGCAGTGCCGGCGGGACAATCCGATTGTCCGGGCAGACAGCACGTCCCCGTTTGTGCGGGAACTGGCGCACTACATTGACAGCACTTGCAACCGGCTGAACGGCACGTTGATCATTGCGCGGCACGACACCATCCTGCTGGAGAGAGCCTGCGGTTACCTGCAACTGTTCCGCGAGGCCACGGGTTACGACACCCTCACCTACAACGACCTTGCCCGACTGCGCAAGCGCGAAGACAACCGGATGACGATGAACACGCTGTTCGACCTGGCTTCCGTATCCAAGCAGTTTACCGCCGCAGCCATATTGAAGCTGTGCTATGAAGGCAAGATCAAGCTCACGGACTCATTATGTCGTTTCTTCCCCAGCATCCCGTACAAAAACGTCACCATCAAGCAACTGCTAACCCACACTTCCGGCATTCCGGAGTACTTCACCTTTGATTTCAACATTTACGACACCACGTTTTTCATTGACAACGACCAGTTGGTCCAGGTGCTGGGGCAGCAGCGTTTCCCGCGCATGTTCGTGCGTGGCGCCGGCTTCAAGTACGTGAACACCAACTACGCCCTGCTGGCCGCCATCGTATCCGACGTGACCGGCGATTCGTTTGAGCATTACGTGCGCACCAACCTGTGGGAACCAGCCGGCATGGAGAACACACGCTTCTTCACGGAGATTGTAGGCATATCTCCTGTGGACTTGCTGCAGCATGATCCGGCAGAGAAGGGGCAGGAGTACGTGATTGCCTACCCCATGGCGTGCATGTCGAAAGTGCCTGTAACACGGGGACACTGGCGAAGCGGCGCGCTGGCCCAGTACGACCGGCTCAACGGCATCCTCGGCGACAAGGGTGTCTATGCCTCTGCCGAAGACCTCATCAAATGGACCAACGCCTACTACATCCAACATAAGATACTGCCCAAGGAATGGGTTGACGAGGCCACCCGCGCTCAGAACAAGCTGAATAATGGCATCTATCCCAAAGAGAGCTACGGTTATGGAGTCCGTATGGAAGAGAAAGAAAAAAGCGGCTTTGTAATCTATCACGGTGGCTTGTGGGACGGCTATCACAACGTGTGGATGTACCGCCCGTCCGATGGCCTCCAGATCGTCTTCCTGAGCAATTTCTACAACCGCGCCCATACGGGCAAATGCGACCAGATTCTCCAATTCGTGGACAGCCTTTACCACAGATAGCATGATGAACACCAACTACCACACCCACTGCACCTATTGCGACGGCAAAGATCCGTTGGACGCTTTTGTAGCCGAAGCCGAACGACTGCATTTCAGCCAATTGGGATTCTCCTCTCACGCGCCCGTACCCTTTGAGAACGAATTTGGCATCAAAGAGGCTCAAATTCCCGAGTATTGCCGTGAGATTGACCAATTGCAGGCCCGCACTTCCGTAAAGCTGTTAAAAGCCTTGGAATGCGATTTTATCCCCGGAATGTCCACCCCGTTTGAGACTTTCAAGCAACAATACAATCTCGACTACATTATCGGCGGCGTGCACTTGGTGCGTCCCCACAACAACGACCAGCTCTGGTTCATCGACGGCCACGACCGCGACATCTACGACAACGGCCTCGCCCAGCTTTTTGACGGCAACATCAAAGTGGCGGTGACCACTTTCTGGGAGCAGACTTTTGAGATGTTGGAGACCCAGCAGTTGGATATCATCGCCCACGTGGATAAAATCAAGATGCACAACCAGCACCGTTTCTTCCAGGAAGATGAAAGTTGGTATAAGACATTGGTTGACAAAGCCATTCAACTCATACACCGACATGATGTGGTGATGGAGATCAATACTAGAGGTCTTTACAAAAAGCGTTGCGACGCTTTCTATCCTTCTTCAGAGATATTGATGAAAGCCCGAAAATTAGACATCCCCGTCGTCATCAGCACCGATGCGCACAAGGCGGAAGAATTGAGTTTGTATGCCGATGAGGCTATGGCGGAATTACAGCGTTGCGGGTACGGCAACATCGTACACTTTGATGTGGAAACTGGGAGATTCCGGTAGACTTACCACCCCAGACTGCAGTCTGAGGTTAATAGAATGTGGTCTCTTCGAGACCCTTTTCGGCAATAAGCAGAGCCAGAAAAGATATATCCCAAAGGGACAATCCCAAAATTACTTCCTTCGATTCAGTTCCTCCTGGATTTTGGAAGCTAATTCAAAATCCTCGCTCTCCACGGCGCCATCCAGCAGGCTCTGCAGTTCCTGCGTACTCATTTCCAGTAGTTTTTGCTCGATATAAGCATCAGGGCGTATTTCCTGCGTATCGGCAAGCGTTTGGGCCGGATTAAACGTTTCTTCTTCCTCTTCCTCCCGATCCACCAAACAATTGGCGTTGAAAATATCGCTATCCATGTAGAATGGGACTTCCGCCTTCAAGGCTAATGCAATAGCATCCGAGGGCCGTGCATCAATGGTAAAGATTGTGTTGTCAGACCGCATTATCAACATATCGGCGAAATAGACTCCGTTCTCATAATGCACAATATCGACCTCCGTAAGCCGGCAGCCCAAGTTATCGCACATCGAAGCAAACAACTCGTGTGTCAGGGGGCGTTGGGTGTGCGACTGGTTCAGCTCCACCAGAATCGCCCGCGCCTCGCTCATCCCGATGATGATAGGCACATAGCGGTCGCCCTCCTTTTCTTTCAGAATCAAGGAGAAGGCCTCCGAAGGATGCTGGGCCGCATGGATGTCCGCTACTGAGAGTTCGATTTTGGGCATATTTGGTATTGATAATTGAATTCGATATTACTACCCCGGCCTTCGGCCACCCCTTCTAAAATAGAAGGGGAATTTTCAATTCTTAAAGTATTCTACAGCGTTTTTAAAGATGTCCTGGAATTTGTTGCCGTCGATGTTTTTGTAGAGGTTTTCGCCTTTGCGCTCGCTGTGGCCCATTTTGCCGAGGATGAGGCCGTCGGGTGAGACGATGCCTTCGATAGCGTAGGACGAACCGTTGGGGTTGTCGAGCGGATTCATGCTCACGTTGCCCGCTTCATCGCAGTACTGGAAGGCCACCTGGCCGTTTTCAAAGAGCTCTTTGGCCAGCTCTTTGTTCACCACAAATTTGCCCTCGCCGTGGCTGACCGCGATGCTGTGCACGTCGCCCACCTGGAAGGAGGTGAGCCACGGAGAGGCTACCGTGGAGATGCGCGTGCGCACGATGCGCGAGATGTGGCGATTGATGTTGTTGCGGTATAGCGTCGGGGATTCGGGGGTAATGTCGCCCAGTCTTCCGAAGGGCAGCAAACCGGATTTCACAAGGGCTTGGAAGCCGTTGCAAATGCCGAGTACCAGTCCCTTGCGGGCCAGCAGGTCGTTAACGGCAGCCTTCACTTGCGCATTGTTGAGTACCGTAGCGATGAACTTGCCACTGCCGTCGGGCTCGTCGCCGGAGCTGAAACCGCCGCTGAGCGCCAATATTTGCGATTCGCGGATAGCCGCTGCCAGTTCGTTCAGAGAATCGTTAATTTCCTTCTCATTGAGGTTACGGAGCACAAAAATGCGCGCCTCGGCACCGGCATCCTCAAACGCCTTGGCCGTATCGTAGTCGCAGTTCGTGCCCGGGAACACCGGTAGGATAACCTTGGGTTTGTCCACCTTAACAGGGCTCTTGTCCACGGGCTGGCACTTGCTATTGACGGCAAATTCCGAACCTGTGGATTCTGTTTCGTTGGCCGCCATATCGGGATAGAGGTTGAAATAGACGCCGCGCCAAGCCTTCAGGCAGGCCTCTTTGTCGATTTTCTCTCCGTTGATAACAAATTGGTCATCCACCACACCCAATTCAATGGCAAACTCAGCGTCCAGCTTTTGTGTGGATTCCACCACGAAGCTGCCGTAGCCGTAATCGAAGAGATTGAGGTCGGTGTTCACGTTGAAGCCCAAATCGTTGCCGAAGCTCATCTTGGCCAGCGCCTCGGCGATACCGCCGTATTGCAGCGTGAAAGCAGAAACAATGGTTCTGTTGAGTGTATGTTCATGAACAAAATTGAAGACGCGTTTCGTGCGCTCCACATCGGGCAGGCAGTTTTCAATCTTATTCTGGATAAAGTAGATATAATTCCCTTTTTGCTTGAATTCCGGAGAAATAATATTTCCAGCATTCTCTGTAGCGATGTTGAAAGAAACGAATGTAGGCGGGACGTTGAGGTTCTTGAACGTGCCGCTCATGGAGTCCTTGCCGCCCAGCGCGGCCAATCTGAACTGATTGAGCATCCACACGCAACCGAGCATGGCCGCGCAGGGCTTGCCCCAGCGGCTCGGCTCGTGGCCCATCTTTTCGAAATACTCCTGGAACGTGAAGCGCAGCTTGCGATAGTCGGCGCCAGCAGCCACCACCTTGGACATAGATTCCAGAATGGCGAATATGGCCGCGTGGAACGGGGAGCGCATGGCGATGTAAGGGTTGTATCCGAATGCCATCACGCTGGCGGTGTTGGTGTGGCCGTGCAGTACGGGCAGCTTCTGCACCGAAGCCTGCGTTTCCGTAAGCTGGCGTTTGCCGCCGAAGGGCATCAGCACGGTTGTTGCGCCGATAGTGGCGTCGAACATCTCGATGAGACCCTTCTGCGAAGCCACGTTGGGATTGGTGAGGCAGCTGAGCATCTTTTCCTGCATGGTATTGCCCGTAACGGGTTGGGATTCCAGCACATTGTCGGGAATCTCGTTCACCACAGCCTCGGTTTTCTGGCGCACGCCATTGGTGTTGATGAAGTCGCGGCTGAGATCCACGATGGTCTTGCCGCGCCATGTCATGGTCAGGCGGTTGTTATCGGTAACATGGGCAATGATGTTGGCCTCGATGTTCTCCTGGCGACAATATTCGAAGAAGGTCTCCACGTCTTTTTTGTCCACCACCACACTCATACGCTCCTGCGACTCGCTGATGGCGACTTCGGTGCCGTTGAGGCCTTTGTATTTGGTACGTACAGAATCCAAGTCTATTTCAAGGCCGTCGGCCAGCTCGCCGATAGCCACGCTCACGCCACCCGCGCCAAAGTCGTTGGACTTCTTGATGAGGCGCGTCACTTCGGGGCGACGGAAGAGGTGCTGTATCTTGCGTTCTTCTGGCGCATTGCCCTTCTGCACTTCGGCAGCGCAAGTGTCCAAGGATTTCTCGTTGTGTTCCTTGGATGAGCCCGTGGCACCGCCAATGCCGTCGCGGCCGGTACGGCCACCGAACATGATGATGACGTCTCCCGGAGCCGGGCGCTCGCGGCGCACGTGATCCACCGGAGCAGCGCCCACCACCGCGCCGATTTCGAGGCGCTTGGCCTTGTAATTATCGTGATAAATCTCGCGCACGTGCGTCGTGGCGAGGCCGATTTGGTTGCCGTAGGATGAATAGCCTGCAGCGGCTTGCTTGGAGATCACGGACTGGGGCAGCTTGCCCTCCATCGTCGCGCTCATCGGCGCGTTGATGTCGCCCGCGCCCGTCACGCGCAGCGCTTGATAGACGTAGCTGCGCCCGCTCAGAGGATCGCGGATGGCACCGCCCACGCACGTGGCCGCGCCACCGAAGGGCTCAATCTCCGTGGGATGATTGTGGGTCTCGTTCTTGAACATCAGCAGCCAAGGCTCCGTTTTGCCGTCCACCTCCACGTTGATGTGGATGCTGCACGCGTTGTTCTCCTCTGAAACCTCCATATCGTCCAGATTACCCGCCTTGCGCTCGTACTTGCCGTTGATGCACGCCATGTCCATCAGCGTCTGCGGCTTCTCGCGGTCGCCGTACAGCTCTTTCCGCATGGCCAGATACTGGTCGTAGGCGGCCTGTAGCTGATGCTGGAACTTGGACGGCGTGAAGGTGATTTTCGTCAACTCCGTCTCAAAAGTCGTGTGGCGGCAATGGTCGCTCCAATAGGTATCCAGCAACTTGATTTCCGTATCGGAAGGATCTCTTTTCTCCTCATTTTTGAAATAATCCTGAATGAAAAGGATGTCTTCGGCCGACATAGCCAAGCCCATCTTCTGGCGAAAGTTCTCCATTTTCTCGGCAGGCCATTCTCTGAAACCGTCGTAAATGCACACATCCTGCACGTCGGGGTTCTCGGTCAGGGCCAGCTGACTCATATCCTTCTCGCGCGCCTCCACCTCGTTGATGCAATATTTTTTGATCTGCGCAAACTGCTCCGGTGTCAGGTTCCCGTCAAACACATACAGTTTAGCGCTTTTGATCACCACTTCCGTTTTCGGGTCAAGCAGCGAGAAGCACTGCATGGCGCTGTCGGCACGCTGGTCGAACTGCCCGGGCAGGTATTCCACTGCCAGATAGGTGAGGCCGTCCAGCGGAAAGTTTTCGGTAATGGTGTCCACCACCGGCTCCGACAGCACGCCCACGGTAGCCCGCTGCAATAGGGTGTCGTCCACATTGAAGATGTCGTACACCACCAACAGGCGGAGACTGCGGATCTGAAGGTTGAAATTACGGTTGAGGGTGTCTTTCAGGCTGATGGCTTCTACATCAAAGCCCTGTTTCTTTTCAACGAAAATTCGTACGTTGCGCATATTCAAAGGTGATTTTTTCGGTATGCAAAAGTAATAAAAAAACTCTACTCTTCGGGCAGGGCCTTGAAGCCCAAGCCCATAATTTCAGAACTCTCGATAACGTTCACAAAGGCATGGGGATCCAAAAAGCGGAGGTTGGATTTGAGCTTGATGAGGTCCGAGCGGTCGAGGGTCACGTAAATCATCTTGCGCTGGGCGCCCTGATACAAGCCAGTGCCGGCAAAGGTGGTGCCACCGCGCTTCATGTCATTGATGATGAAATTGCGCACCTCCTCAATATTTTCCGTGACGATGAAAACTGTTTTATACGACTTGATACCGTCCACAATCAGGTCGATCACTTTGCTTTCGATAGCGATCAGGATGATGGAATAGATGGGCAGGCGAATCTGCTTAAAGGCGATAAGCGTCGTGAGGGTGATGCAGGAATCGACGATGAGCACCAGCGTGCCGAGAGAAATCTTAGTGTATTTATGGATAATCATGGAGATGATGTCACTGCCTCCGGAGGTTGCTCCCGACTTGAAAATCAGACCAATAGCGATGCCGTAAATCACACCACCCACTACGGTGTTCAGGAAATAGTCTGGGATGAAAAACAGGTCGCTGTGCGGAATCTGGACATAATTGTGCATTGCTTCTTCCACAATACCTTCATGGATAACGGGATTGTAGCCCCAGGTCGTTTCCAGCACCCATGTGAATGCGAAAATCAGGATGGTGGAGACCACTGTTTTCACGCCAAACTTGGGTCCGAGAATCCAAGTGCCGATAAGCAAGAGCGGAATATCCATACAGATGGCATAGTAGCTGATTTTCCAAGGCCAAACCGTATTGAGCACGTTGGAAAGACCGTAAGTGCCTCCCGGTGCCAGCAAATAGGGGTTCACAAACATCACATCTCCGACGGCAAAGAGCAAACTGCCCACCGTCAGCAGCAAATATGCCACCAATTCATTCTTTATGTTATTCTTTTTCTGCATGTTATATATTTTTTATTCTAGGCTGCAAAAATATCAAAATCTGATGTGACTTTAATCAAACCCAACATCTTTTTGTATCTTTGCTGCCTGTTATTAAAAAACATCTACTATGAATCTAGAAGGAAGAAGAGAAAGTACGAATGTGGAAGACCGCCGAGGCAAGAAAGTAGGTATTGGCTTAGGCATTGGCGGCACTATTATTGTCGGCCTTATCGCCCTGCTGATGGGCCGTAACCCGTCGGAGGTGCTCCAGACCGTGAACCAGATGAACGGCGGGGCGCAAACCGAATACACGCCCACGGCTGAGGAGGAGGAACTGGCCACCTTCACCAAGAAGATTCTCGCCGGCACAGAAGATGTCTGGAACGAGGAATTCAAAAAGATGGGCAGAGAGTACATCCCGCCGAAGTTGGTGATGTTCAGCGGCAGTGTGCAGTCGGGCTGCGGCAACGCCAGTTCCTCCACCGGTCCTTTCTACTGCTCCGCCGACCAGACAGTCTATATCGATCTGTCGTTTTTCAGCAGCATGAAGGAGCAGTTGGGTGCGGATGGTGACTTCGCCTACGCGTACGTCATCGCGCACGAGGTAGGGCACCACGTGCAATACCTGCTCGGAACCCTTCAGCAGGCGCATCAGAAGATGAGCCAGGTGAGCAAGACCGAGAGCAACCAGATCAGCGTGCGCCTGGAGCTGCAGGCCGATTTCTACGCCGGTGTGTGGGCCTATAACGACAACAAGATGTTCAACTCCCTCGAAGACGGCGACATTGAGGAAGGTTTGAACGTGGCCTCCAAGATCGGTGACGACTACCTCCAGAAGAGGGCTCAGGGCTACACGGTGCCCGAGTCATTCAACCACGGCACCTCCGCGCAGCGTGCCAAATGGCTTAAGAAGGGCATTCACACTGGCGACATCCGCCAAGGCGATACTTTCTCGCCGGCGTACAGCCAATTATAGGATAGTTGAGAGTTTAGAGTTTAGAGTTGAGAGATTAGAGATTAGAAGATTAGGAGATTATTAATAAGCGTTCATCGATAATCGATAATCGAAACTGGTGATTAACTTTTTGCAGTTTATAAATATCTCGGGACGTACTAAAAACATAGGGCGTCCCGTTGTATTTTTGCATGCTTAAAACTATCTTCATGCAGCAACGTATTCCTTTTCTTGCATCCCGACTGCTCACCGTCATCCTCTTCTTGGGGTTGCTGATCGGTAGTGCCTCTGCCCAAAGCAAGAGCAGCAGCCAGCTGAAGAAGGACAAACAGAAGTTGGAGCAAGAGATTGCCAACACCCAGAATCTGCTCAAGAAGACAGAAAAGAACCAGAAGGCTTCCCTGCAACAGATCGCAGTCCTGCGACAGCAGATCAACAATCGTGAGAAACTGATCACCGCCCTGAATGACGAGATCATGCAGATGGAGCAGCAACAGGCCCTGAACCAAGAGCTCATCCAGAATTTGCAGAAGAAGCTGGACTACATGAAGGCCGACTATGCCCAAGTGGTTTATATGGCATACCGCCACCGCCGGCTGATGGACAAGGTGACTTTTATCCTGGCTGCCGACGACTTCTCGCAGATGTTCCGCAGGATGCGGTATTATTCTGTCTTCTCGCAGAATGTGCGCAGCCAGTCGGAGAAGATTTCCAAGACCCAACAGGAACTCAAAACCAAGAACGAGGAGATTGTCGCCCTGAAAGAGGCCAAGTTGAAACTACTGTCGGGCAAAGAGACCGAAATCAAGCAATTGGAGATTGACCGGCGCAACAAGACAAAGAATGCCGAGCAGCTGAAGAAGCAGTCGGCGCAGCTGAGCGCGGAGCTGAAGGCCAAGCAGCAGAAGCGTCGCGACATAGACGCGGCCATCAAGAATGCCATCGCCGCCGAAGTGGCCGCAGCCAACGCCAAGCGCGCCAATGCCAACAAAGGAAAGTCGGCAAGTAGCGGAACCTCCACTGCCAGTAAAAGCAATACGACTACCAACCCGCGCAGCACCGCCACCGTGGCGCTCACCCCTGAAGAACAGACCCTCAACAATTCGTTCATCAACAACAAGGGCCGCCTACCTTGGCCTGTGGTGAAGGGTGCCAAAGTGAGCGACTTCGGGCACTACCCCCACCCTGACGTGCCGTCAGTGATGGTTGACAACCACGGCATTGACATCATGGTGGATGCCGGCGCAGCAGCACGTGCCGTGTTTGAGGGCGAAGTGACCGCCATCATGGACATCATGGGCACCAAGGTGGTGATGATCCGCCACGGCGAATACATCACCGTCTATCAGAACCTCTCCTCCGTGAGCGTGAAGAAAGGCTCCAAGGTGACGACCAAACAGAACATCGGCACTATCGCGAAAAACACCTCTTCCAATACCTACGAATTGCATTTCGAAGTCTGGAAGAACAACAGCAACCTTAACCCCAACGAATGGTTGGCCCGCAAATAACGACATGACAATCAAAAGTGCCCAATTCATGCAGAGCGTGACGGACTGGAAGAAATGTCCGGCAGCTCATCTCCCCGAATATGCGTTCATCGGCCGCTCCAACGTGGGCAAGTCCTCGCTCATCAACATGCTGGTACGCAACAGCAAGCTGGCCAAGACTTCCTCCAAGCCCGGCAAGACACAGACCATCAATCATTTTCTCATCAACCAGAACTGGTATCTGGTGGATCTGCCCGGATATGGCTATGCCAGCATTTCCAAAACCATGCGCGAAAAATGGACGAAGATGATCCGCGATTACCTGCTGCTCCGCGAAAACCTGCAAGTCGTGTTCGTACTGGTAGATTCCCGACTGGAGCCCCAGAAAATCGACCTGGACTTCATCAATAGTCTCGGTGAAGACGGGGTGCCTTTCGCCATCATCTTCACCAAAACCGACAAACTATCGGCCAACAAAGTGCAAGGCAACGTGCAACGCTTCAAGAACAAGCTCGCCGAGTCGTGGGAAGAGATGCCCTACATGATGCTATCTTCGGCAGAAACAGGCAAGGGCCGCGACGAGATTCTGACTTTCATCGAACAAATCAACGAACAATATCATTCATCCGATAAAAACATTCCCAATGAAACGTAGATTTACCATTATGCTAGTGGCCTCTTTGACACTTGTATTCACCCAATGTCACTCCTCGAAGAAAATGGCGGAGAGCAACAACACGCCCTTGCGCCTCGTGCAGTGGAACCTGATATCCATCGAGGGTGAGACATTGGACAGTACTGCATACGTTGAAAAGCCCTACATCGTCTTCAACGACGACGGTTCCTTCACCGGCAACTTCGGGTGCAACACCTTCTTCGGTGACTATTTTCAGAAAAAGCAGAAATTGGAGCTCACCTACAAGGGTGCCACCAAGAAACTCTGCCAGCAGATGCGCGTGGAACGCGCCATGATGAAGGCTATCAAGAAAGAATTGAACCGCTACGAGATTTCTGACAATATATTAATATTGTATTCCGGCAAACAGGAAATCATGCGGTTTGAAGATTCGGGCATCCGGCTGAAGCCAACTGAGCAAAACGCCGAATAAATCCTGACAGACAAAGCATAAAAAAAGGCAACTCGATGAGTTGCCTTTTTTTGTATCAAGCACCAAACTTATCTTTTGGTCTGAGTGCCCACGCGAGCCATTGCACAGCGGAATCCGATATAGTCGGTTGCCTCGTCTTCGTCCAGGTAACGTCTGGAACCAGGGGCTGACCAATACGGGATGTCTCTCCAGGAACCGCCCTTATAGACGCGGGCATGGTCGCTAACCAGGGAGAATGCGTAGTTGTCATCCAACTTGCGGTACATCTGGTCGGTTGCCTCGGTGTTGGTGGTAGCGGTTTTCCAGCTATCCATATCGTACAGAGACTGCCAGTCGCCATCCAAGTAGTTCTTGTTGTCAGCAGCACGGTAGTTGCGACGTCTGTCGTTCTTGAAGTCGGACACGGGAACCATGGGGATTTTACCCACGCTGTCACGCTCGGCCACAGTACCGTCTTCGAGCAGTTTCTTGGTCTCGAAATAGTTACCACGGAACGGGTTGAACTCAGACACATCGTCGTGAGAGCCTTGTCTATAGACATCCATCACCCATTCTGCCACGTTACCAGCCATTTGGTACAAGCCGTAGTCGTTCGGCCAGTCGGACTTAACTTCTTTGGTCTTGAAGCCGGCATCGTTGAGGGCAGTAGCGACACCCATAAGGTCGCCGCGGCCACGACGCACGTTGGTCATCAGGTCACCATAGTATCTCTTCTCTTCGGTACGGAGTTGCTGGCCGTTCCAAGGATAGACTTTACGTTCGAGCACGCGCTCGTTGAGGGTGTTGCCCACTAAGCCAAGAGCGGCATACTCCCATTCAGCTTCGGTCGGGAGTCTGTACTTGGGCAGGAGGATACCGTCTTCCATTTTCACGTTGCGGTATTCGCCAGAGGAGATATAGCGGAGACGTTTCTCGCCTTCAGCCTCGTAAGTCTCGTAGGTCAGGTAAGCGTCGGTGTTGAAATAACCTTCGGCGGTCGGGGTCTCGGAATACTCCACATAGCCACGGTCGGCAAGGATCTTCTCATTGACACGGTCGGTACGCCATGCGGCATAATTAGTGGCTTGCAGCCAGCTGACGCCCACCACAGGGTACTTGTTGTAAGCCGGGTGACGGAAGTAGTAGTCCACATCAGGCTCATTGTAGCCCAGACGTTCACGCCACACATTCTCATCAGGCATGGCGTTATCATAGACCACTTTCAAATCCTGAGGGATGAACACGCGCTCCAGCCAGTAGAGGTATTCGCGGTAGTCGAGATTGGAAATCTCGCATTCGTCCATGTAGAAAGAAGCCACGGAGACGCGGCGCGGAGAATTGTTCCAGTCTTTCATCACATCCTCTTCCATGGCACCCATGACGAAAGTACCACCTTCGATGAACACGAGGCCGGGGCCGGTTTCCTGCTCTTCAAACGGAGCCACTTCAAAGCCGCCGTTCTTAGCATCGTTGTAATTCCAGCCTGTGGTAGGGGAAGCCTCCTTTTTACAAGAGGATACCATGACCATAAGAGCCATTGTCAAAAACAGACCTGTAAGTTTTGTTGCTTTATTCATTTTTGGATGTTATTTATAATCGGTATTAAAATATTATTTTCGTGATTTAGAAGGACGGACACTTGAGGTCCTTGATAGATTTGTGTTTCTCAGGACACGGGAGCAGGAATTGGAGGGAAAGCTCGTGTGCACCGCCGGTTTCGCTCTTCAGCGGTCCGAGGGTGATGTCATAAGAGTAGCCAAACTTGATCCACTTGTATTCCAAGCCTGCCATCAGGATGAAAGCGTCGGAATTGTTGATCTTGCCCATGACGTTGTTCGCTTCGTCCTTGATAGTATAGGCAGGAGACAGTCTATACCAAGCACCGATGGTGAAAGGATAGAAGTTCATGTAGAGACCGAAGTTGAAATAGTTGAAATATCTCTGATGTTGATAGACGAAGTTAGGGCTCATGGAGATGTCGCCGAAGTTAGTCTCGATTTTGCTCTTGCGTTTGAGGTCGAAATGGGCACCAATGTGAGCGGTCCACTTGACAGGAAGCACATCGTAGGTTTCAGCGTAACTGTTTTCAAGGAAACTATCAGCTTGTCCGTCCAAAGCAAAAGACACAAAATGGTGGGCGGCGAAGCCGAAATAGAGATGCGGGGTGTAGCCCAAGAAACCGGCAGAGAAGCCAGCTCTCCAGCGGTGGAGGTTGCCCGGTTGAATCTCGTTGGTTTGATAGACAAAACCGTATCTCGGGTCAATCATGTCGGGGAACGTCAGGTCTGTCCAGTTCAGATACTTGTCTTGAAAATCCACCTGCACAGCCATGCGGATATTGAATTTCTTGGCGATTTTGATTTTCAGTGAGTACATGGGGCTGATGGTGGAGGTGTTGAGGTAACCGCTTCCAGCACCGGCACGGTCGTGCATGAGGATGATACCCACACCGCCGTAAATTTTGTCAAAATGCTCATCGAAAGACGCGGTGGTCGTCATATAGTTACCCGCCAGGTTCGGCCACTGGTCTCGCCAGTTCAGGGAAATACGGGGGCAGACATTCGTTCCCGCCATCGCCGGATTCAAATATAACGGATTTGCGTAGAACTGGGAGAACAACGCATCCTGTGCGTCCACTCTCATGCAGGCAAAGGCCATCACCGCTGTCAGCAATATAAAAATACGTTTATGCATAGTCTTTATTTTTAAGCGGGCAAAGATACAAAATTATTTTATTATCTCTTTTTTCTTCCAATTTTTGTAACTGCAATATTCCAAACGAATTTTCGTTAGCAAAATTGTATGATATTTGCATTTTCTAAAAAAACGTCAAATGAAAAATAAATCTTGGGTACTCCTTTGCATTTTTTGCGTATTATTTTTTCAAGTCATTGATATACAGGCTCAAAAAATTCAAAAAAATATCAACTTGTCATGGACTGACAATCGGACCTACCCTATTTCAGAAGACATCACCCTTGAATTTTTGCATTTTGATGGGGCTATTTATCGGGAAGAAAACGGCAAGCTGCCCACTTTTTATGAAAAAATTCCTGTTGATAATTTTTTCTCCGAATATACAGTCACGGTCACCGGTGTGCAGTATGAACCGATGAGTGCGCATGACCTGTTGCTGGTGCCCGAGAACACGCCTTCTGAGCTGCACGTCGAGGTTTCCTCCGCTTACGAACGCAGCAAGCCGTACGCGCTGCTCACCTTTGTGCCCGTCGTCCGCACCAGCGCGAGCCAGTGCAGTCGTGTGGTCGCGCTCACTGTCAGCATTGAAGGACGTAACCCGTTGACAACCAAGAGTTCAAAATCATACACAAACCAATCGGTCTTGGCTTCCGGGCAATGGTACAAGTTTTCCTTGACCCAGACTGGCATCTACAAGGTCACCTACAACGACCTGAAGGCGCTGGGCATGAGCACGCCCATTGTATCCAGCCAGATTGCGCTGTTCGGCAACGGCGGAAAGATGCTGCCCGAGAGCAACTCCGTGCCCCGCACCGACGATCTCAGGGAATTGCCCGTCATGATGGTGGACGGCGGCGACAACTCGTTTGACGCCGGCGACTACTTTATCTTTTTCGGCGAATCACCCCATACAGTATATTATGATTCCGCCGCCGGGCGTTTCACTCACCGCAACAACATCTACTCCGACTCCTCCTATTATTTCATCACCTGCACCCCGGGCGTTGGAGAGAAAAAACGGGTCCAGACGGTGAACAACACCTCTTTGCAGGCCAACCAGACCGCCAGCGACTACACGCACTTCGACTTTTACGATGTAGATATCTATAATCTCAGCAGTTCCGGCAAAGACTGGTTCGGCGACCTGTTTGATGTCACCACCCAGCGGGCATACTCCTTCCAAGTGCCAGGTCAGAAGCAGTCGGTCTCGCGAATTTCCGTGGCCACAGCCGGTGTTACCAACAGCTACGCACAGATGGGCATTGAAGTCAACGGGGCACAGGTGGGACAGGTTTTCATCACGCCCATCGGCGGTGCCAGCATGGCCACGCTGAACAAGGGTGATTTCAGTTTCACGCCCGACCGCGACAACTTGACCGTATCGCTGACCTTCAACAAGCCGATGACCACATCTTCCGCCTATCTGAACTGGATTGAGATTGAGGTGCCCTGCACATTGAAGATGCATTCGGCGCAGTTCGGATTCTGCAATCCTGCCACTGCCGGGGCTGGGCGCGTCACGCAGTTCAACATTGTAGGCGCGAGCGGGAGCACCTACGTGTGGGATGTCACGGACCCTGGGCAGACCGTACGCTACGCGCTGACCGAAAACAACGGAACGGCCTCTTTCAAAGTAAGTACCGAAAAAATCCGACAATTCTACGCATTTGACGGTTCTTCCTACCTCTCCATAACCCCATCCGGCGCTGTCTCCAACCAGAACCTGCACGCCACCAACCAAGTGGATCTGGTGATTGTCAGCCATCCCGACTTTCTGGCCCAGGCTCAGAGACTCGCCGATTTCAGAACCAAAAACAACGGCCTTTCCGTCAAGGTGGTCACCACCGAGCAAGTATATAACGAGTTCTCCAGCGGCTCACTGGACCCCATGGCCATCCGCGACTTTGTGAAGATGATCTACGACCGCACCGACAAGGCCTACCCCAAGTACCTGCTTCTGGTGGGGCGTCCTTCTTACGATTTCCGGGGAAGAAACGAGGGAACTCAGATTTTCGTTCCGAATTACCAATGTTATGCAACGGACTACATTACGGAGCTTAGCTATTCCAACGACGACAATTTAGGTCTGCTGGACGACAACGAGGGAGCAGACTCGATAGGTAAATTGTTTGACATCGCCATCGGGAGATTCCCCTGTTCCACCGTCGCACAAGCCACCACCGCTGTGGACAAGAGCATCATCTATACCGAGCGCAAGAATCTGTTAGCGGAAGGGGCATCTCAGATTTCCAATTTCGGGGACTGGCGCAACATGATGGCTTTTGTGGCCGACGACGAGCAAGACGAATTTGTCCAAAGCTGTGAGAGCTTCTATGATATCATCTCCAACAACGACGCCAACATCAACTTTGACAAGATATACCTGGATGCATTCCAGCAGGTTTCCAATGCTGGTGGGCAGCGATATCCCGACGCAACCACAGCCATCAACAACCGGATGAACCGGGGATGTCTGATGATGACCTACGTCGGGCACAGTGGAAAAGACGGATGGGCGGCGGAGCGCGTATTGGAGAACTCCGACATCAGCCGTTGGAGCAACAAATACAACATGCCCCTCTTGCTTTCCTTGTCGTGCACCTTCTCCTACTATGACCGGCCCGCTCTTTCGCCGGCGGAGCTGGCCCTCCAAAACAACCAAGGAGGAGCGTGTGCAGTATTGTCCGCCTCCCGCGAAGCATGGTCGATACCGAATTACAATTTCGGAAAGAAGATCTTCTCCATCCTGTTCAACAACGAATCCAACCAATATCCTACGGTCGGAGAGATAAACATGTTGGCCAAGAATGACGCTGGCGGTTCCAGAAGCGACCTGGCCATGTTCGTGATGTTAGGCGATCCCTCCATGCCATTCGCATTCCCCACCTACTCATTGGTCACGGACTCCATCAACCATCATGCGGTGGCAGAGCACAGCGACACCATCCGGGCCCTGTCCAAGGTAACCATAAGCGGCCGGGTGGTTGACCAGAACATGCAGACACTGAGCAACTTCAACGGTTCGGTATTTCCATCCGTATATGACAAAAAGGTAAAAACCTCCACATTGGCCAACGATCCCAACTGCGAGCCCTACGAATTCGAGATACAGAAAAGCGTGCTGTTCAAGGGTAACTGTTCCGTCAGGAACGGTCATTACACTTTCACTTTCTATGTACCCAAGGATATCGACTACAGCTTTGGCAACGGCAAGATCAGCTATTATGCCCGCAGCACGGGTTCTGACGCCACCGGCGCATTTTCCGACTTCATCATCGGCGGCACCGACACCAACGGCGTGCAGGACAAAGAGGGCCCTACTATTGAGTTGTACATGAACGACGAGAATTTTGTCGATGGCGGTATCGTGAACCCCAATCCCACGCTGATTGCGAAAATCAAGGACAACTACGGCATCAACACCACGGGCAACGGCATCGGCCATGACCTTGTCGCCATCCTGGACGATGCCACCGAAGGCCAGATCAACCTCAACGACTATTACGAAACGGAGAAAGACAGTTTCAACATGGGCACAGTTCGCTACAGCCTTTCCGATCTGCCGGTGGGCATGCACAAAATCAAGGTGCGCGCGTGGGACATCAACAACAATCCCTCCGAGAGTGAGCTAGCGTTTGAAGTACTCTCAGACCAGAAGCTGGAGCTGAGCCACGTGCTCAACTACCCCAACCCGTTCACTACGCACACGGAGTTCTTCTTCGAGCAGAACCAGAACGGCGGCATGTTCGACATCCTGGTCCAGATCTACACCATTTCCGGAAAGCTGGTCAAAACCATCAGCACATCCCAATACATGGAGGGCAACCGCAGCCAGGGCATTCCTTGGGACGGGCTGGACGACTATGGCGACAAAATCGGAAAGGGAGTTTATATGTATAAGGTACGTGTCCGCAATCAAAACAATGAAATTGCAGAAAAAATCGAAAAATTAGTGATCTTGTAAAATAATATTCCAAATTCATCGTTTCCAATTTTCGATTATTAAAAATTGATTTTATACAGATCGTAAAACATAACCTTTAAAAACTTATGAAAAAAGCACTTATCCTTCTTCCCGTGTTTATCATGATTCTTGCATCATCTGTCAATGCCCAGTCGGCTACCGGACAAAATCTCTATGATAAATATGGAAACAGGCTAAACACCATCACCACGGCAGTGCCGTTTCTTCAGATAGCCCCGGACTCCCGTGCGGGAGCATTGGGCGACATGGGTGCCGCCACCTCAGCTGACGTCAACTCCCAGGCTTATAACCCGGCCAAGTATGTTTTCAACGACAACATCTTCGGCATCAGTGTGTCTTATAGTCCGTGGTTGCACAACCTTCATTTGGATGACGGAATTAATTTAGCCTATCTGGCAGGATATTACCGTCCTACTGATATGGACGCTATCGGTTTCTCACTCCGCTATTTCAACTTGGGTTCTATCATCTTCACCGAAGACGGTATCACGGGCGTAGATTACAACCCTAACGAGTTTTCCATTGACTTCACCTATAGCCGTAAGCTGATTGACGAGTTGTCCATCGCCATGACACCCCGTTTTATATATTCCAACTTGACATTAGGTCAATTTGTGGATGGTCAGGAGACCAAGCCGGGCATGGCAGGTGCCGCCGACATCTCCTTGTTCTACCAACAGGATTTCCGTGCAAAGGGTTTGGAAAACAGCACCCTGCGCGCCGGTTTGAACATCTCCAACTTGGGTAGCAAGATGCGTTACTCCAGCGGTACCAACCGTCGTGAGTTCCTGCCCGCCAACTTGAAATTGGGTATCGGCTATGAAATGGATTTCGACAGTTACAACAAATTAGCCATCACCGGTGAGATGAACAAGCTTCTGGTGCCAACCAACCCCATTTACGCCACTGATTCAATGGGTCGTATGATTTATGACGAGTTCAACAACCCCATTATTGAATCCGGACGCAATCCTGACGTATCTGTGCCCCAAGGTTTGATCCAGTCATTCTACGACGCCCCGGGCGGATTCCGCGAGGAGTTGCAAGAGTGCATCTGGGCTTTGGGTGCAGAGTACAGCTACCGTAACCTCTTCTTTGTAAGAGCCGGTTATTTCCACGAGAGCAAGTTCAAAGGCAACCGCCAGTTCCTCTCAATCGGTGCCGGTATCAAGTACAACATCTTCAACATAGATGTCTCCTATCTGTTCGCCACCAACGGACAGACCAACCCGCTGGCCAACACCTTGCGTTTCACCATCTCCTTCGATTTTGCATCTTTCAACAAGGCTGAAATCAAGAATCAAGGAAAACTGAAATAGTTATGGATTTTCGTGTTGGTTTCGGATACGATTCACACAGATTTGCCCCCAACAGACCTCTGGTTCTCGGGGGCATTTGTGTTCCTTATGAGAAGGGCCTGGCCGCGCATTCCGACGGCGACGTACTGATTCACGCCCTTTGTGATGCCCTGCTCGGCGCAGCTGCGCTGAAGGACATTGGCACACACTTCCCTGACAACGATGCCACCTACCAGAACGCCGACAGCAAGGTGCTGCTGGCCAAGGTGGTCAAGATGCTCTACCTGAAAGGCTGGCTGGTGAACAATGTGGATTGCACACTGGTTTTGGAGCAACCGAAGATGCGCCCCTACATCGATCAGATGGTGGAAACGCTTGCCCCCATTTTGCGTGTTGAGCCGGACCGTGTCTCCATCAAAGCCAAAACCAATGAAAAGATGGGCTTCACGGGCAATGGCGAGGGCATCGCGGCCACGGTGGCAGCCTCCATCGTGCAAAACGAGAACCCATTTGTGCTGGAGTGGAACACGCCGTACCAGACTCCACCGTTCGACAAAATTCATCCCGAGCATTATGTCCCCGCTTTCGAGTTCGGCATCGAGCAGGCGAAGGCGGATATCGAGAATATCAAGGGCAACGCTGAGGAGCCCACTTTCCAGAACACCATCGTCGCCCTTGATCGCGTTGGCAAGGTCCTGAACAAGGTCGCCGGCGTTTTCTTCAACTTGCTGGAGTGCGACTCCACCGACGAGATGCAGGCCATAGCCAACGAGGTGCAGCCCATGCTCACGATATATTCCAACAGCGTCTATTTGGACGAGGCTCTTTTTGCGCGAGTGAAATCGGTTTATGAGCGCGAGTTTGCGCAACTGCAAGGCCCGGACAAGATGCTGATGGAAAAGACTTATAACGCATTTTTGGACAACGGGGCTAACTTGACTCCCGAACAGAAAGAAATCTTCAATAAGGTTTCTGTGGAACTCTCCAATTTGACGTTAGCGTTCGGCAACAACGCGCTGGCCGCCACCAACAGCTGGCGGATGCAGGTCGTTGACAAAAACGAGCTGCAAGGGCTTCCGGACAACGAGTTGGCCATTGCCGCGCAACGGGCTGAAGCAAGAGGCGAAAAAGGTTACGTATTCGACCTTTCCGCTCCGAGTGTCAACGCCATCCTCAAGTATGCCGACAACCGCGAGTTGCGCAAAGAGATGTTCATGCACTCCTGCAACAAGGCGTATGGTGGCGAGTTTGACAACTGCGGGAATATCCAGAAAATTTTGGGGTGTCGCGAAAAGCTGGCAAAATTGTTGGGCTACGACAACTACGCGCAGTACGCTTTGCATGATCGCATGGCCAAGGACTGCACGCACGTCTATCATTTGCTCGACCAGTTGCGCGAGGCCTCCCTGCCCGTCGCACAACACGAGCAGGCTGCCCTGAACGAGTACGCGCACACGCTGGGCTTTGAAGGCAATCTGCAACGTTGGGATTTTGCCTATTATACCGAAAAGCAGCAAAAGGCACTCTTCAACCTGAGTACCGAGGAGCTTAAGCCATATTTCAAGTTAGAGAATGTCATTGACGGCGTGTTCGCGCTGACGGAAAAGTTGTACGACCTGCGTTTCGTGCCCACTTCCCTCATTGCCCGATACCATCCGGATGTGAAAGTGTTTGAGGTCTATCGCAAAGAGCAGTTCATGTCGGTGCTCTATCTGGACTTCCACCCACGCGCCACCAAGCGCAGCGGGGCCTGGATGACCTCCTTCCGCGAGCAATATGTGGATGAAAACCAACAGGACGTGCGCCCGTTAGTGAGTTTGGTGATGAACTTCACGCCCTCCACGCCCGACAACCCGTCGTTGCTCTCTTTCAACGAGGTGACCACCTTCCTGCACGAGTTCGGCCATGCGTTGAACGGGATGCTGTCGGAGGTGCCCTACATGAGCATTTCTGGAACCAACTCGCCCCGCGACTTTGTGGAACTGCCCTCGCAGTTGAACGAAAACTGGGCGACGGAGCCTGAATTCCTCCAGCTGTTCGCCCGCCACTACCAGACTGGCGAGCTGATTCCGACACACTACATCGAGCAATTGAAGAAGATGCGGCAGTACATGGCCGGCTACGCGTGCATGCGCCAGCTGTCATTCGGCTATTTGGATATGATGTACCACACCACGCCCGCGGCAGAGATTCAGGACATCCATGCCAAGGAGCGCGAGGTTTTCGATCCGCTGGACGTGTTGCCGGTGGTGCCGGAGGCGTGCATGAGTCCCTCCTTCAACCACATTTTCGCAGGCGGGTACGCGGCTGGATATTATGGCTACAAGTGGGCCGAGATGCTCGAAGCCGACGCCTTCTCCATGTTCCAGGAAGAGGGCGTGATGAACAAGAAGACCGCTCAACGCTATCTTGAAACCATACTCTCCAAGGGTGGCGCCGTGCCTGCTGACGAGATGTTCCGGCAATTCCGTGGCCGCGAGCCAGAAATCGATGCGCTAATGAAACGGGACGGATTGGTGAACGATTAGAGATAAGAGATAAGAGATAAGAGATGAGAGGAAAGGAGTAAAAGAGGATGAAAATCTCTCTAAACTCTAATCTCTAAACTCTCAACTTTTTTACTATATTTGCGCCCTTAATTCTTTGCAACATGATAAGTTTGTATATCAAGGAGTTGAAGAGCTTTCTAAGTTCTATTATCGGCTATATCATCATAGGCGTTTTCCTGATTATCTCCGGTCTGTTTCTGTGGGTGTTCCCCAACATGAACAACGTGTTTGAATCAGGTCTGTCGGATTTGCAGGGGCTTTTCAGTCTTTCGCAGTTCCTGTTCATCTTTCTGGTACCTGCCATCACCATGCGCTCGTTCGCTGAAGAGAAGCGCAACGGCACCATGGACCTCCTGCTCACTAAGCCTCTGACCGACATGCAGATCATCTGGGCCAAGTTCCTTTCCTGTCTTACCCTGTTGGCCATCGCACTCCTGCCGACCCTGATCTACGTCATCACAATCTATTTCTTAGGCAATCCGGTCGGCAACATAGACATGGGCAGCACGTGGGGCTCCTATTTAGGACTGCTGTTCTTGGGTGCCACCTTCATCTCCATCGGACTTTTCTCGTCCAGTCTCACCAACAATCAGATTGTAGCTTTCATTATCGCCGCCGCCCTCTGCTTCATCATCTTTTTCGGATTCGCCTTCATTTATTCTTTTGAAGCGCTCGGGGCGTTCGGATACTATATCAAGAACCTGGGTATCGAGCACCATTACGCCTCCATCAGCAAGGGCGTGGTTGACACCCGCGACATTATCTATTTTTGCAGTGTGATCTTCATCTTCCTGTTCGGAACACGAATTGTTCTGCTCAGCAGGAAATGGTAACTTTTTAAACGAATGCAGCATGAAAAAGAATAACTCAAAGAAAAACAACCGGCAATCGGAAGGCGGCAGACAGTTTAAAAAGAACACCCTCGTCGGACTGTTGATTGCGCTGGCGGCCGTCATTGTCGTCAACATCATCTCCTCATTCCTGTTTTACCGCATCGACCTCACCAAGGACAAACGGCACTCCCTCTCCAAGGGCACCATAGAGATGCTGAACAGCCTGGAGGACAGGGTCTATATCCGCGTCTATCTGAAAGGCAAAGACCAGCCCGCTGACTATCAGCTTTTCGCCAAGCAGGTGGAGCAGGTTTTGCAGGATTTCCGCAGCTATTCCAAGAACGTCTATTTCGAGTTCATCGACCCGCTGGAGGGCAAGACCACCGAAGAGGTAAACTCCATTTTGGGTGAGTTTGTGAAGAAGGGGCTCGACCCCATTCCTATTAGCCGTGAGGATGCCAATGGCTATTCCACCCACATGGTCATCCCGGGTGCCATCATCTCCTACCGCGACCACGAGTACCCGACCAAGTTGGTGGTGGCAGACCCGTCCGGCTCAGACTGGATGCAATACTCCATAGAGGAGTTGGAATACAATTTAGTGGCTCCGATTCGCCGACTGCTGAAAACCGAAAAACCGAGCGTCGCTTTTCTTGACGGCCACGGCGAATTGGATTTCTGGAACACCTGTTGGACGGGAATGAGACTGCAACGTTTCTACAACGTCAGCCGCATCACCCTGGACGGCAAGATCAACTGTCTGAGAAACATCAGCATTGAAGATTCCGTCAAGCAGACCCTCAGATTAGGGAACAACAAATACGATGTGCTCATCATCGCGCAGCCCACACAGCCGTTCAAAGAGTACGACAAATACATCATCGACCAGTTCATCATGCGCGGTGGCAAGGTATTGTGGCTCATCGACAACACCACAGCCTCGCTCGACAGTCTGCAAAACTCGCCCGAGCTTTTCGCCACCCCGCGCGCGCTATACATCAACGACTTGCTGTTCACCTACGGTGTGCGTATCAATCCCAACCTGATACAGGACCTCAGCTGTTTGCCTATTCCGCAGCAAGTGGGCATGATCGGCGACCAGCCGCAGTTCAAACTCATGGCGTTCCCCTACACTCTCGACATCGTGAACTTCGGCGACCATCCCATTGTGCGCAACATCAAAGAAATAAAATCCGAATTTGCCGGCAGCATCGATCTGGTGGGCAAGAACGCCGACCTGAAGAAGACCATGCTGATGTGCAGCTCCGAACGGTCCAAACTGGTGCCCACACCCTCCATCGTCACTTTGAAAGTGGGCGTCACGCAACCCAATCCACAGGAGTTCGCTTTCCGGAACCTGCCGGTGGCCGTGTTGGTAGAGGGTGAATTCGAATCCGCCTTCAAAGGCATCCTGCCTGTGGAATTCGACACCATCAAGGAACTTGATTTCCGTCCCAAGGGTGTATATACCCGCCAGATTTTCGTCTCCGATGGCGACATTATCCGCAATCCTTTCGACCGGAAACGCAACCAGCCCTACCCTGCCGGTTACGACATCTACACCCGAAAGATGTACGACAACACAGAATTCATCGTCAACTGCGTCAACTATCTCTGCGCCGATGACGATCTGCTGCAACTGCGATCCAAGAATTTCAGGATAGGCTCGCTGAACAAGGAGAAGGTGAGAGGACGCAAGACCTTCCTCGCCAGCATCAACATCATCGTCCCGCTGGCATTGATAGCTTTGATGGGTGTGGTACTGATCCTGATGAGAAGAATCAGATTTTCAAAGAAAAGAAACAAATAGGTTCACTGAATATTAATCTAAAAAAAATAAGCTTATGAAAAAATTAATCGCATTTGTCATGATCTTCTCCTGTGTATGGATGACCTTCGCACAGAAAGATCTCAATCTGAATGATCCCATCAAGGCGGATCCCAATGTCACCGTTGGTAAATTAGAGAATGGTTTAACCTATTACATCCGCAAGAACAGCTATCCGAAGGATCGCGTGGAGTTCCGTCTCGCCGTGAACGCAGGTTCCAACCAAGAGACTGACGAGCAGCAAGGTCTGGCTCACTTTACCGAGCACATGGCTTTCAACGGTATTGAAGGTTTCCCGAGCAACAGCGTAGTCGATCACTTGCGCAGCAAGGGTGTGGTGTTCGGCGCTGACCTCAACGCATATACCAGCTTCGATGAGACCGTCTATATGATTCCTATGCCGACGGATGATCCGGGCAACATTGACCTCGGTCTCAAGATCCTGCGTGGTTGGGCTGCCGGCCTGCTTTACGACAACAAGGAGATTGACGAGGAACGCGGTGTCATCATCGAGGAATACCGTCTTGGCTTGGGTGCCTCCGACCGTATGCGCAAGGAGTACTGGCCTATCCTGATGAAGGATTCCCGTTACGCTGACCGTTTGCCGATTGGTAAACTGGATATTCTGCAAACATTCGATTATCAGGTAATCAAAGACTTCTACAAAGATTGGTATCGCCCGGATTTGCAGGCTGTAATTGTGGTTGGCGACATTGACGTGAAGGTTGTGGAAGAGAAAATCAAGACTATGTTTGGCAACATCCCGGCCAAGCAGAACCCCAAGAAAAAAGAGATTTACGGCATTGCCCCGAACCAGGAGCCGTTGGTGGCCGTATGTACCGACCCGGAAGCCACTGGCAGTCAGGTGATGCTTATCCGCAAGCACCAACACAAGGCCATGAAGACCATCGGCGACTTCCGCCAGCAACTCTGCATTGACCTGTATAACGCCATGTACGATGCCCGTTTCGAAGAGATGACTCAAGATCCGAAGTGCCCGTTCATCGCTGCATCTGCCGGCTACGGTGACTTCATCGGCAACACCGATATGTACGGTTCCAATGCCATGGCCAAGGAAAACCGCATCAACGATGCCGTGACCGTGCTCATGCAAGAGGACTACCGCGTGCTGAAACACGGTTTCCTGCAAACGGAGCTCGACCGTGCGAAAGAGGAACTGTTGGAGCGCTACGACAAGGCTGCCAAAGAGGTTGACAAGACCGAATCTGCTCGTTTTGCCAGCCAATACATCAACAACTTCCTGCGTCAAGACCCCATCCCGGGTGCCAAACGCGAGAACAACTTTGCCAAGAAGTTGATGGAAGACATTACGCTGGATGAGATCAATGCTCTTGCAAAAGGCTGGGTCACAGACGACAACATGGTGGCCATCATCACCGCTCCTGAAAAAGAGGACGTGAAAGTTCCATCCAAAGATGAAATTCTTTCCATCTTGAATGACAAGTCCTTAGCCAATGTGGAACCTTACGTAGATACCTACAAGGATCAGGAAATCTTGGAAAAAGAGAACCTGAAACCCGGCAAAATCACCAATGTGGAGAAAATCGAGGCCGTGGGTGCAGAAAAATGGACGCTTTCAAATGGCATTACGGTTTATGTCAAGAAAACCGATTACAAGAACGATGAGATTCTGTTCTCCGCCTCCAGCAAAGGTGGCAAATCTCTCTATCCTGTGAGAGACCTGGCTTCCGTTGACTTCGCCGCTGATATTATCGACCGTGGCGGTATCGCCGGTTTGGATTACAACTCTTTGATGAAGAAAATGAAGGGCAAAAACGTTGGCGTTTCTCCCACCATTGGCCTGCTGACTGAAGGTTTCTCCGGCTCCTCATCCCCGAAAGATCTGGAATTCTTCTTCCAATACCTCAATGCCTTCTTCACCAACCCGCGTGTTGATGAAAACGCTTTCCAATTGGTGATGGATGAGACCAAAGAGCAAGTCAAGATGATCACCGCCCAGCCGATGTACAAATACATTGGCAAATTCATTGAGGCCGCGTACAACAACGATCCTTACATGAAACAGATGTTCTCATACGATGACGAGTATTTTGCTCAGGTGGATTTTGACCGTGCAGTGAGAATTTACAAAGAGCGCTTCGCCAACCCCGCCGATTTCAACTTCTTCTTTGTGGGCAACTACGATGAAAAGGAGATGAAAGAGTTTGTGGAACTGTACCTCGGCTCAATGAAGACCGAACCGTCCAAAAAAGAAAACTACGACCTCAGCGTTTTGAAACCTCGTCCTGACAAAGCCTCCACGCAGACCGTTTACGCCGGCACCGAGCAACAGGGCTGGATGGGCATGTACATCACCAACCCCATCGATTGGAATTATCGCAACTCCATCATTGCCGACATGATTGGCGAGGCTTTGGACATCCAGTTTGTCAAGATCGTGCGCGAGAAGATGGGCGATGTCTATTCCCCGATGGTACAGATGAGTGCCAGTAAACTCCCGCAACCCGAAATGACACTTATGATCCTGTTGGGCTGCGACCCTGCAAAAACCGACAAGCTTGCCGATGCCAGCTTGAAGATTCTCAACGACTTCAAAGTCAAAGGTCCGGACAAAAAAACGATGGAATTAATCAAGAAACAGATGTTGAGCACACGTGCCAAGAACATCCAAACCAACCGTTTCTGGCTCGGCTATATCAGCGGCAAGATCACACAAAATGAGCCCATCGTCAACCCGTCCGAATACGACAACATCGTCAATTCCGTCACGAAGAAAGAGATGGTGGAGTTCATGAAGAAATATTTCAAACCCGAAATCTACACCCGTGCCGACATGCACCCGGTGACCATGCAGAAATAATGCAGGGGTAAATTATCATTTACCACAATAAAAAAACACACAACCGTAGAGACGCAATGTATTGCGTCTCTACATTTTACAAATATTGAAACACACATGACCGATTACAACCTCAAATACAAGATCGCCGATATGGCGTTGGCCGAATGGGGCCGCAAGGACATTGAAGTATCACAAAAGGAGATGCCGGGACTGTTGGCGTTGCGCGAGAAATATGGTGACAGCAAGCCCTTGAAAGGCGTGCGCATCATGGGCTCTTTGCACATGACCGTCCAGACTGCCGTGTTGATTGAGACGCTGGTACACTTGGGCGCCGAAGTGCGCTGGTGCAGCTGCAACATCTTCTCCAACAGAAGCAACCTCATACAGCTCACCGATCTTCGCATGCACGACGATTACACATTCGCGCACAGCGTGAACGTAGCCGTCCTCGCCGCGATGCTCGGTTCGCACGTACGGCTCTCAAGGGAAGAGATGC
>JAFZIP010000017.1 GCA_017554325.1 Bacteroidales bacterium | reverse complement strand
GCCATAGTCCCGATTGGTGCTGCCGCCGATGGAGGTGAGCAGCTCGAGCCATCTGCGCATGTGGGCATTATCCAAAATCTTGTCTTTAACGGCTGCAAATTTACACAATTCGACGAAAAAATAGGTGGTTTTGTCGCTGAAAATTTTATTGGTTTCGTCCTTGAGCATAACCTTGTGGAAATAATGGTCATTGCCTCTGAACTCCGGTGCGTTGTAATCCAGCAGATTGAAGGAATATACTGAAGGAATTGCATAGTCGCTTTCTCCTTTTTCCATTTCCCTGCTGATGACCCTACTCACGTACGAGATGATTCTGTCGGCGAAGAAGGGCTGTCGAGCCCGTTGCATCTCGATGATGAATCTGTCGCCGTTTTGGTTTTCGCAGTAGATGTCGAAAATCACCCTCTTGTCTTCCGGCCTTTCGCCGAACTGCTCTGTCTGCAGGAAGGTAATGTCAGTGATGATGCCGACTTCATCGGAAATGCTGGAATTGAGGAAGTCGATGAGGAGGTCTTTGTTGCTTTCGGAGGCGAAGATCCGCTTGAAGCCGAAATCGGACAGCGGATCGAAAAATATCAAGTCTTTTTTCATAGTTTAAAATTTTGTTAAGGTTGCTGCAAAGATACAGTACCCAAATCGTTTTTCAAAGGTTTGGGCAAAAATTATTTTATCGTAATAATCAGTCTCTTAGAAAATTACAATGTGTAAGATTAAGAATTGTTTGTTAACTGGTTGTGGCAGATTTGGGAAAAATGTTGCACTATTCCGCGAATCGCGCGGAATTCCCAACATTAATCATCGAAATTTTGAGGTCGCAGAAGTGCTATCTCCCGCAATTCTCCACCGGATTAGCATAAATCTTCAGGAAGATGCTCCGCAATTCGTCGCCCTCGCCCATCAAACCCTTTAAACCGGACTGCATGTATTCTGTGAACTGCTCCAATTCTGCTGCCGTGTAATGGTTGCTGTGCGTGTTGGCCCCGTTTAACAGGTCGTGCGCCATGTAATTGGTTTTCCATAGCTTGTAACTGCCGTATATCCGCTGGTCGATGATTTCGGCAAGCTTAGCGAACTTGGAATTTTTCTCCAGTTTGTCGCATTCGGACAGTTCCTCATGTGTGATGGTGGGCGTGGCGCACAAATGCACGCCTCCTTTCTGCTGCGTGATGCCTTGCAAGATGCTGTGCAAGTCTTCGCCAGGCTCCTTGATGTATTTCTGATATTGCGAGATGTACAACTCCTGCGTCTTCAGAAAGTCGCACGGCTCGTACTCGTATGAGATGGCTATGGGGGAGATGTTCAGCTCGGCAAGATTCTCCACAAATGGCTTTTGACTGCTGATGGAAAACATCTTGAGCACCGCGCTTTCTGTCTTGTCGTCACCGTCCTTCGTGCGACCGCTGCGCTGGGCAATCCAGGTGGACTCTCCCTTTTCCGTGAGGGCGTAGCGCATGTACGATGACACTTCCATGGAGTTGCGATAGAAGTCGTGAACCGTGCCTCCGCGCACGATGCGGAACATCTTGTTCATCTTGCCGATGTCAATCACGATGTCGCCCTGCATGAGATTGTTGCCAAAGGTGATCTCGGAGGTGCGCAGGTGGTTGGCGTTGAGCGTGACTTGCAAAAGCGCCGCGTCCAACAGGATGTCGCGGTGGTTGGCGATGAACATGTAACGGTGTTCGTTGTCCAGCGCATCAAATCCCTCCCAAGTGAAGCTGGTGCAGGTCTTGTGCACGATGCTCCAGATGGCCTTGAGCATGACGTTCTGCTGAAACTCGTCAATGGTGCTGATTTTCAAGAATTCCGCCTTGAACTGCTGGATATCCGTTTCTGGAAACAGGTATTTGACGATAGTCTCAAAGAACGGATTGGAAGCCACGCGGGTGACGGCTCCGGGTATCTCATGGTCGTAATAAGGGCGGGTTTCTTCGAACATAGGACAATGTTAATGTTTCCGGTTATCGATGAATGTAACGGGCTTGCGGCTCATGGCGGGGAAGTTGACTTTTCTGACTTCTTCCACCGGCGCTATGACAATCTTCGGCGCTACGCGGATCTTTGCACGGAAACGGTCTTTGAGGTCTTTGATGACATCAAAATCGGGCTCTTGGTGCAAGCCTATGGTGATGGTCACGTCGTCAGTCTCGGTGGTTTCGTTGGTGCTGATGGTGATGTAGTAATTCTCCACGTAAGAGGCGTTGGTCAGCACTTCCGTCATCGCGGGCGGATAGAGCGTGGTGCCCTTGTATTTGATCATGTGGTTCTTGCGACCCACGATGGGGCTGATGCGGAAGGTCTGCCGTCCGCATCTGCACGGCTCGGGGTGTATGCACGCCATGTCGCCGGTGCGGAAACGGAGCAGAGGCATGCCTTGGACACCGAGGGTGGTGATGACCACTTCGCCCACTTCGCCTTCCGGCACAGGCTTGTCGTCTTCACCGATAATCTCCACTATCAATAATTCCGGATGGTGATGGCCGCCGCACCCTTGCTCGCATTCCGAGAAGGTGGCCGACATCTCCGTGGAAGAGTAGGTGGCGAAAAGATCCACATCCCATTTTTCCTTGATCTTCTTTCCTAATGAATTTAGCTCGAAGTTCTGGTCGCGCAGGCCCTCACCAATGCCGATGATGCGCTTGATGGAGGAGTTGCGGTAGTCGATGCCGTGCTCCTCGGCGTATTCAATGAGGCGGAGGATGAACGACGGGATGCACATCACCGTGTCGGGCTTGATACGCTCGATGGTGTCCCATTGCAGCTCGGGGATGCCGTTTCCCACGCGGATGACCCCCGCGCCCATTTTGCGCAATCCCAGGAAGTAGGCCAGCCCTGCCATGAAACGTTTGTCAATGGTGGTCATCAGCTGCAGCACACTCTTCTCTGTGAGCCCAGCACAGGTGAACGAGACGGCCTCGTTGTAGGCCAGACGGTCCAAGTCAGCGTCGGTGCAGGCGAAGGTTACCGGATCTCCTAACGTGCCGGAGGTCGTGATGTAGTCGATAACCTGCTCCTGGGGCACGCAGAGGAAGTCCCAGTTGTGCAGCTGCAGGTCCTTCTTATTGGTGAATGGGATTTGCTGCAAATCCTCAAGGGTCTTGATTTTGGAAATGTCGATTCCATTTTCGGAAAAGAGACGCTGGTAATAAGGTGAATGGGCCTGCAAATAGGCCAATTGCTCTCTCATCTTCTCTTCCTGGAAGGCTTTGATAACCGCCTTGGGTTGATATTCGATTTCGGGGGTGAAGGTCATATTTTATGGGTGAATGGGGGGTATGAGGTAAATGGGGTGAAAGGGGTAAAAGGGGTAAATGGGGGTTAAAGGATTTTGATTTCTTTCAACCACTTGATGAATTCGTATTTCCATTTGCTGGCTTCTGGGGCGATTTTCTCGTCCAAACCATAGCCGTGGCCGCCGGTTTCATAGAGCATGAATTGGTGTGGGATGTCCGACTTCCGGAGACTCCGCTCCAATTCCACGCTGTTCTCGTATTTCACCACGGGGTCATCCTTGGCAGTCGCGAGGAATACGGGCGGCATGTCGCGAGGGATGCTCAGTTCCAGGGAGAACTTGGCTTGTTCCTCCGGCGTGTAGTGTTTGGTCAGCAGGTTGCGGCGCGAACGCTCGTGCACGATGCCGTCGCGCATGGAAACCACCGGATAGATGGGTACCACGAAATTGGGCTTCAAGGAGATGTTGTCTTTGATGCCTAATTTCTGGATGTAGTTTTCCTTGTAGAATGCGCCGCACATGGTGGCCAGGTGACCGCCGGCGGAGAATCCCATCGTGCCCACCTTGTCGGGGTCAATTCCATACTCCTTGGCGTGCTCGCGCACGTAGTGGATGGAATATTGAGCATCCTGAATCATGGCAGGATGATGGTAGCCGCGGTTGCCCGTTCGGTATTTCACGACAAAGGCATTGATGCCTTGGCTGTTTAGCCATTCGGCTACGTCAAAACCCTCTGTGACGATACCCATTGTGTGGCTGTAACTGCCGCCAGGAAAGATGATTACGGCAACACCGCTGTTGTTGTCCTTCGGCGCAGGATAGATGTACATCTTCGCGGGCTGCGACTTCATGCCCGTCACATCTTTCCATAATTTGATCGGTTTGGCTTGCGCACCCGCCGCCAAAACCAATAGCATGTTGAAGAGTAGTATGAAAAACTGTTTCATTATTTTATCTTGCTGAGTTTTTTGCCAATAGCTTCTCCTACACAACTGAATGCTTCACCCACACGAGCCTCAGGTTGAGGTGACATGAAGTACTTGTATGTGATCTTTTTCAATTCGATGGTGGCCAGAGGTGAGGTGGAACCCGTCTTCACGATGGAAGCAGTGGCCGTGATTCTGGCAGGCATGGACATAGGACCTGCAAAAGTGCCTGGGTCAATGTCAATCAGTTTAACAATGATAGTGTATTTGGCATCAGCAAAATCGCCACATTCCATACCTTTGAGTTCCTTGTTCAGGTCGTCAATGAGTCGGGGTTCCCAGTTGTCAGTGCGGAAAGAGGATGTCCATGCGGCTTTCCATTCGGCATCTTTGGCTTTGTCTTCTCCTTTCAGATACTTGGCCTCGCTGTCGCCATCATAGGTGACACCTTTGTAGTTGAACGTGATGTTGACTTCTTTCTGCCCTTTGAGACAGGAAAGGTCGCCCGATACTTTCTGGGCTTGCAATGCGGTAAACATACCGATAACTAATGATAGAATTAAAATTTTTTTCATGATGATGTTTCTTTTATGGATTAATAAATAATTATGATACAATGTTTTGGATTTCCTCCTTGCTGAGCTGGCGGTACGAGAGGTTCGTTGGCATGTTATCCACAATCTCATACGACACCTCGAACATCTCCTCATCGTAGAAGGAGAGTTTGGAGTTGGTGTTAGGATTGCATTCAATGTAGATGATGGATTGCATGTCGTGGTTCTTCTGCTCGCAAATCTGCTTGATGAGCGATCCGCCCGCATACGTGATGGAGGTGCCGGGGTTCTCTTGGTAGAGTTCGGTGGTGATAATGTAGGTTTTGCCGTCCTTATGGATGGTTTTCAAACCACAGGCACTGGGCATGTCCCACTGTCCGGCAAACGGGAATATTTCGTCGTAATATTTTTCAGGTACTTTCATTGTATTAGGTTAAAGGGGTTGATGAGGTGAATGTGGTAAATGGGGTAAAAGGGGTAAATGAGGTTAAAAATTAATTCTCAATTCTCAATTAAAACTCATTGAAATGGCTCTTGCTTCTGTCCACCTCCTTGCCGAAGGTCTTGTTGGCAAGTTTGCGGTTGCGCGGGCGGTAGGTGCCGTCCTCCATCTCGCGAAGCACAACGTTGGTGAAGAGTTTGAACATCTTCTCCTCTTGCGTTTCGTCTTGATAGAAAGCCTTCCATGCATATTCGTAGAGTTCCTGCAAACGGTCGGGACTCATGTGCTTGGGCTGATACACCACTTGTCCGGCGTTGTAATGATCCCAGTCGTGGTCGAAGATACGGCCCTGGCGCATAAGGTCGTCGTAAGCCTTGGTATGTGGGAACGGGGCGAGGATGGTGAACTCGGCGAGGTCGAGGTCGATCTTAAGCAGGAAGTCGATGAGGCGCAGGATGTCGTCCTCTGTCTGATTGTCCAGTCCGAAGAGGATGGTGCCCTCCACGCCAATGCCGTAGTCGTGGTAGCGTTTCACACGCTCCTTGATGTAGTCGGAGGTGTCATACACGGCCTGATACACGTACCAGGCGCCGGCTTGTGCGGCGAGGTCCAGCACTTGCGGGTCGTCTTCGATGGTGTGGCTGATCCACTTTTTCTTCAGCGGGATCATCTCGCGGAAGAGATCCATTTCCCATTGCTTGTTCTGGGCCAGCGAGTTATCGACGATGAAGAGACGGTTGTTGTCGATGGTCTCCAGGTCGGCGATGGTCTGGTCGATGGGTCTGGGGCGGAAGCAGCGGCCTCCGAGGTAGGAGACAGCGCAGGGGTAGCAGCTGAAGCGGCAGCCGCGGGAGGCGTGGAACAGGTCCACCATCTGCACGCCCTTGTGGTTGTACAGCTCGCGCTTGTACAAGTCGCGGCGCGCGGGGCCCACCAATGCGATGTCGGGCTGGTTGCCCATGTAGTTATAGACTTTCTTGAGTTTGCCATTTTTCAGGTCTTCAATCACTTGCGCGGACCGGCCCTCCGACTCGCCTAAAAAGATGGAGTCGGCGTGCAAAAGGGTCTCTTCGGCGTGCAACATAGTGGAGATACCGCCGAACATCACGGGGATGCCCTTGGCGCGGTAGGCGTCGGCGATGGCCCAGCCCCGCTTCACCTGTGTGGTCAACATCATTGAGATGGCCACCACGTCACATTCTTCGTCCATGTCAAGGTCCTCCACATTCTCATCGGTGAAGGAGACCTCCACTTCCTCAGGCAGTGTGGCGGCGAATACCACGGGACCATGAGGCGGCAATGTGAAGGTGGTCTGCCCTGGCAGTTTCTTCCATCTTGGGTAAATCAATTTCAGTTTCATATCGTTGTTGTTTTATTTATATTATCTTTTTTCACCATTCCGCCGCGAATGCGGCGGAACCTTCATCGTTTTCCGTGTTACTTTTCAATCTCGTCAATAATCTTGTTCAGTCCTAAGAACTCGGCGCAAGTGAGGGCCGCTCCGATGGTCACGCCCAGGATGCCGTGAGAGTTGATGTTCTGCCCCGTGAGGAACAGGTTGGGAATCTTGGTACGCTGCGACACCAAGGTCTGCGTTGGGAAGTTCTTGTCGCGGATGATGCCATACATGGACCCATCTTGGGTGGCTGTGTAGTCGCGGTAGGTGAGGGGCGTGGAGGTTTCGTAAGCCTCAATAGTGGAGCGGATGCCCGGGAACGACTCTTCCAGCACATCCAGGTAATGCTCGGCGGTGGCTTGTTTGAAGGCCAGGTAGTCATCGCCTCTTCTGCCCACGGTGGTGTTTTCCCATTTCAGCACCTCGTCGAATCTCATGTAGCCGATCATCTCCGCACTCTCCGCCCATTGTTGGTTTTCACGTGCGCACTGGTGCATGAAAAGGTAGCTTTGCAACGGGTCGCCGACTTTGCGCTCGTTGGCTTTCCAAACGTCATCCTGTTTATAATAATAATAGTTGTAGTTGAGGTAGGGCGTGGCCTTTTCCTTGAACTTGATATATAGGGTGAAGTTGGAAATGGTGTTTTCCAAATCATTGATGCGCACCCGGTAGGCTTTGCGGATCAGGTGCGAGTTGATCATCTTCAGCGTGGATTGCGGATGGATGTTGGAGATGATGCTCTTGGCCTCGATGAATTCCCCGTCTGCCAACCGGATGCCGATGGCCTGAGTGTCGTTACACACGATTTCAGACACTTCGCTTTTGGTGCGTATGGTGCCGCCGAAGGAACGAATGGAGTTGGCGAGGGAGGCGGCAATGGAATCGCTGCCATTGATAATGCGCCATGCACTCTGGATGTAGAAATTGTTGATCAGGGCATGGATGTAAGTCGGGGTTTTGTCCTTGACGCCTGCGTATAGTGGCAGGTTCCCGGCCAGCACATTCTGCAGATTGTAATCTTTGGTGATGGAAGCGATGAAATCGTTGATGCTGGTCTTGATGTAATCAGCCTCAATGAACACATAATCTTCCACTTTCCTCAGATTGTAGAGCGGCGAGGCGTTGGCAATGTTTTGGAGTTGCGTCACGTACTCCTCAATGTCACGCCGGTTGTTCGGGAAATCTTGACATAGAGTCTCGACAAAATGATCATAGCCGGAGGCATATCGATATTGCTTTCCTCCAATGGATAGCCGGTCATAGCCCTCCTCGTCCAGACGGTTGAGCTTGATGTCCGGCAGAAGATTCAGATAGTTGAACAGTCTGTGCAGAATCTGGCCTTCCAACATGCTGCCTATGTAGTGCATTCCGGTATCGAATTTCACACCAAAACGCTTGAAGGTTTGAAGGCATCCTCCAATTTGGGCGTTTTTCTCCAACAAGATTACGTTGAACCCGTTTTTGCTGAGCATATAGCCGCAAACGAGCCCGCCGAGGCCTGTGCCGAGAATCGCTATGTCATATTTAGTGTTGGCCATTAAATGTTCGGATTATGAGTTTTGGGATAATAATTCGGATTCATCAAGGATGTGATCAAAAGTTGTGCTGTCGGGTATTTCGTTGATATAGTGCAGATTGTCGGGGACAGAGAAACAATGGGCGGCGAGGGCAATGGAATCAGGGTCGGCATCGTACGCGGTGAAAGTCAGCTTTTTGCGCCACAGGGCGGCCATCAGCGAAAATTCGCCGTTACCGCAATGCTTGTACAGCACGCTGCTTCCGTCGGGAACATTCTCTAGAGCGGAAATCAGTTCTGAAACCCAGCAAAGCTTGCGCCGGCAGGAAGATTCCACCTCTTTGCCTTTGTATATGTAGTTGTGATACACAATATCTTTCAAATATTCCGGGGTCTCGCAACGCTCGCGCAGCTTGCCAAATTCCCGGATATAGTACTGGCGGAAAAGCCGGGCTGTTTCCATGTTGCTTTTGCCCATCCTATAGTCAGTGTTGTCGGGATGAATGCGCTCCCGGATGGATATGGTGACGATGCCGCGATGGATGCAGGTGTCGTGCTTCGGGAACATGTCGCCGATGCCGTGCGTCACGATGGGCAGGATGTCCAAGCCCAACTTGTCAGCCAGATGGAAGGCGCCCTGATGGAAACGCAGGATGTTGAGGTCAAACGAGCGTGTGCCTTCTGGGAACACCAGCACAGAATAACCTTTGTCCACCATTGCCTGGATTTTCGGGAAATTGGAGTCCATGCCATACGATGCCGGCAGATAGTCGGCATTGCGTACGACTTGCCTGTATAGCAGGGTGTTCCAGGCCCAGTCGTTGGTGAGGACAATCATCTTCGGATGCAGCATCAACAAATACATGAGATCGAAATGCGACTGATGGTTGCAGATGATCACGGCCGGTTTCTCGAAGGTTTCATCATGAGGATTCTCAATGGTGAAGGAGGACCGAGGAATGATTCGGGCAGTGGAGAATAACAGTTTTCGCAGCAGCTTATGATATTTCAGTTTGTTCTCGTCCGTGGGTTTGCCCAGTTTGAGCCAAAAGAGACCACCGACAGAGAGTACCATGATGCCGAAGAAGAAATAGGGGAATCCGATGACGCTGCGGAACAAACTCCCGATGGTGATGGGCTGTCGGCGCGGTTTGCCTTTGCGTAGTGTCAGCCATTTGAAGATGATAGGCGGGATGACGTAGGCCATCAACACTACAGAGAACATGCCGATCATGGTCACCTCTGCCAACGAGCGCATGGCTGGATGCTTGGCAAATATCAACATGCCGATGCCGATGAACATGATGGAGGCGGAAAGCACGATGGAGTTCTTGAACTGCGACAGCATCTTCCTGCCGTAAGCATATTCGTAGATAAGCCCTTCTGTGACAAATATCGAATAGTCATCGCCCATGCCGAAGATGAAGGTGGCCAGGATAATGTTGACGATGTTGAACTGGATGCCGGTGATGCCCATGATGCCCAGAATCCAGATCCAGGCGGTGAAGAGCGGCAGGAAGGCCATAATGCTGATCTCGATTCTGCCGAAGGAGAAGAGCAGGAAGGCGAACACGATGATACCGCATATGTAGAGCACGTAGTCGAAGTCGTGCGACAGGGCACCGACCAGCCTGCTGGCGATGGAACTGTCGGTAAATGCGAAGGTGCCTCCGCCTATCTGGTTTAGACTGTTCTCTATGTCAGCGGCGTTTGCAGATTTTGCCTGAATCATATTATAGACCATCACGCGGTTGCCCTCTTGGGAGATGAAATTGTGGGCAAGGTTATCGGTGATGAGGTCAAAGTATTCTGCATCTTGGGGAGCGTAGGTCCGCTCGACAATCTTCTTGCAGGGTTGGAAGGCCTCAGGCTTGAAACCGTTAGCAATAGCTGCATGATCCAACGCTGCCAGATAATCTTCGCGGTGCTCTTTCCAGAATGCGTTCCAGCGCGCAATGCGTTCCTGCTGGGTCTGTTTGGCGGGCAGGAAACAACCGATGCCGCTGACTTTTGTGATGACAGACGGGTTGTATTGGGTGATGGCTTGGAGTTCGGCGGAAGCGTTGTCGTAATTGAGCAGCGCCTGCTCCAAGGTGGTGCCTTCGGAAACAAAATAGAGCGTGCGCACCGTGGTGTCTGTGTTCGCACGCATTTTGTCCATCATCGCCTTCTGCTCCTTTGTCATGAAGTTGATGTGGTGCATGTCGGTATCAAAGGAGGTGCGCGAACTGAAGATGTAGAATACTACAGTGAGGGCTAAAATTACCCAGAACAGTCCTTTGACGTTCTCAGGCTTGAATTCGGCTACAGGCCGAAATGCCAATCCGCGTTCCTTGCCTTGGAAATGCTTGCCCATGAGATGTGGCAGGAATATCAACACGAAAAGGATGGTACCGACCAGCAGAAGGGCTGAAAACAGTCCCAAATCTTTCATGGCGGGGGAACTGATGAACATCAAGCTGAGGAACGCGCCCACCGTGGTGATGTTGCCGATTAACAACGGGGTTACGATTTCCTTGATGATCTGTTCCTTGTCATCCGTCCGTTTGAAATGCGATAGGAAATGTATGGGGTAGTTGATGGCAATACCCATGATGATGGAGGCCGCCCCGATGGCGATGAGCGATACCGGATTCTTGACGAGGGCAATGATTCCCAAGGCGAACAATCCACCGAAGGTGATGGAAAACAGAATCATCAGTATGCTGCGGAAATTGCGGTAGTAGTATATCAGCAGGGCCAGGATGAGCAGAAGAGACAATCCGATGGCCGTGAAACTGTCTTTTTTAATCTGGGATGAATTGGTGATGGAGATTTGCGAAGCGCCGAAACTGCTGATGTGAACTTTCCGGTCCATCTCTTTTTCCACCTCGCGGGAGATACGCTCTATCTTCTTGATTAACTTGCCGTTGTTCTTGGTTTCGCTGAGCGGATACTGGCTGGTGACAATTACCAGGGCCTCGTCGCCCGCTTGGCTGAAGATATGGTCGTTCTCGGTCTGATAACCCTCCTCCATGTTGAAGTTTGAGAGTGATTGCAGAACAGGGCCTGAGAAAAATAGCGGATCGCTTTGTATCAGCGTGCGCATCATGGGAACGGGGGAGGCTAACAATTGTCGGTCGGCGGCCAGCTGCCTGTTGATGTGCTCGGGCATGAGCATCGTGTCCATCCTGCGATAGTCCTCCTCCGTGAGGAAGTAGGGCATGTTCTCCACTACGAACTCCGTCACCTCCGACATTATCGTCTCATCCACAGTGGACAGGATGCCTTTGATGTGACCATCCTTGTCGTCTTCGGACAGGCGTTCGGCGAAAAGATCAGCGGCCTCCGACAGCAATTCGGGGTCCGCGCTTTGCGTGGTGTCGGCCATGCTGATGCTGACAACGATCTTGTTGTCACCCCCTAAATGCTCGTACGCGTAGTTGATGCGCTCATTCTGTTTGCCGCCGGGCAGGAAACTGGAGATATCTTCCACGAAGGATAGCCTGAGCGTGCTGAAGACACACAACACCACTAGGAGCAGAAGGCTGCCCCATAAGATTGTTTTGTGTGTCTGGAGGTATTCGTAGATAGATAGAAACGCTCTCTTCATCCCCTATTTTTTGAGTGCGCAAAAATAATAAAAAATATGTACTTTTTCATAACTATTTTGTACTTTTGCCAGCGATTTGCTAAACGTATATGATGGATTCTGTAACTATTTTAGACAAGACATTTGTCAAGTTCATCCCTGGAGAGGAGATAGATGCCGCTATCCAGAAGGTGGCCGACCAGATTAATGAGGAATACAAAAATGACGATCCAGTGCTGTTGGTGACCCTCAACGGGGCCATTGTCTTCGCCGTTGACCTGCTCAAACGGCTGACCATCCAATGCCGGATTTCCTGCGTCAAGCTCTCTTCGTACAGCGGAACGCAATCTACCAATCATGTGAAGAACCTCATCGGACTCACGGAAGACTTGCGCGGCAAGCGCGTGATTATTCTGGAGGATATCATCGACACCGGGCGAACATACAAACATTTGGTGGAAATGCTGGAGCCGACGGGCTTGAAAGACCTGCGCATCGCCACCATGACCTACAAACCGGAGGCCTATATGCTCGACTTGCCCATCCACTATTGCGCATTTTCCATCCCCAACAAGTTTGTGGTGGGTCGCGGTCTCGACTACGACGGCTATGGGCGCAACCTTCCCGATATCTATCAGCTGAAGATAGATTAAGTTTTTTACATTTGTCAATTCAAATATTTAATATCTATTATGCAGACGAATATTGTACTTTTTGGTGCCCCCGGCAGCGGCAAGGGCACGCAGGCAAAACTGATTGCCGAAAAATTCGGCTTTGACCATGTCTCCACAGGAGATCTCTTCCGTTATGAAATTTCAAACAAGACCCCGCTGGGTTTGAAAGCCCAGGAAATCATCAACCGTGGTGACCTTTGCCCGGACGATATCACGTTGGGAATGCTTAACAACCATATCCAGAAACACGCTGACAGCAAGGGGTTCATCTTCGATGGTGTGCCTAGAACCATCAAGCAGGCAGAGATGTTGGACGACAAGAATCTGTTCAAGGATTTGAATATTGATATGGTACTCTACCTGTATGTTGAGATGGAAGAAGTGGAGAAACGCATTCTCAAGCGTGCGCAGTTGGAGAACCGTGCAGATGACACTCCGGAAACGGTGAAAGCCCGCGTGGCCAACTTCTTTGAGCAGACCATGCCGCTGGTGGATTATTACAAGAACCAGGGCAAGCTTATCCAGCTGAACGGCATGCAGGACATCGAGCATGTGTTTGCCGATATTTGCAAGACGATCGAAAGCCACAAATAATGAACGAACAGGCGCACAAGCGTAGAATAGCCCTGTTGGGCTCCACTGGCTCCATGGGCGTACAGTCGCTGCAGGTCATCGCGCAGTATCCCGACCTGTTGCAACTGGAGGTCATTGCGGCCAATTCCAGCGCCGACCTGCTGATTCAACAGGCGCGGACCTACAAGCCCAATATTGTGGTGGTGGTGCAGGAAGCGGCGTACAAGAAGGTAAAGGAGGCGCTTGCCGACGAGGATGTCAAAGTCTTTTGCGGCGAGCAGTCGCTGTGCGATGTGTGCGAGATGGAGTGCGTGGATATGGTGCTCTCCTGCATTGTGGGCGTGGCAGGCCTGCGTCCCATCTATCACGCCATTGACTGTGGCAAGCTCATTGCATTGGCCAACAAAGAAACCTTGGTGGTGGCCGGCGAGCTGATGACCCGCAAAGCCAAAGAACGTCAGGTGCCCATCTATCCCGTTGACTCTGAGCATTCTGCCATCTTCCAATGTTTGGCTGGCGAGCAGTTCAACCCCATTGAGAAACTCATTATTACGGCCTCCGGCGGTCCGTTCCGCGGCTGGTCCAAGGAAGAGTTGCAGAAGGTGACACTGGAGATGGCGCTCAAGCACCCCAATTGGAACATGGGCCCCAAAGTGACCATCGACAGCTCCACGCTCATGAACAAAGGCTTGGAGGTGATTGAGGCCAAGTGGCTCTTCGATGTGTCGCTGGACAACATCGAGGTGGTGGTGCACCCGCAGTCCATTGTCCACTCGTTGGTGCAGTTCCGCGACGGCTCCATCAAGGCGCAGCTCGGCGTGCCCGACATGAAACTGCCCATCCAGTATGCCGTTACCTACCCGTTGCGACTGGAGAACGGTTTCCCCCGTTTCAGCTTCGCCGACTATCCGCAGCTTACCTTCGAGCAGCCCGATTTGGAGAATTTCCCATGCTTGCGCATCGCGTACGAGGCCTCGCGCCAGGGCGGAAACATGCCCTGTGTGATGAACGCCGCCAACGAGATGGCCGTGCAGTGGTTCCTGGAGGGCAAAATCCGCTACGCGGACATCCCGGTCCTCATCGAGAATGCCCTTGCCAAGGCGGATTTCTGCGTGCCGCAAAGCGTGGAGGAATATCTGGTTATCGATAAAGAGACCAAAGACCGTATCCGTAAGGGCGAATGATTATTCGCCCCAACATCCAATATATCAAAGAAATACCCATGAGAGCTCTCATTACCAAATCCACCGGCAGCTGGTACCAGGCCCGTCAGGCCGACGGGCAGGTGGTGCAATGCCGTCTGCGCGGGCAGTTCCGCATCAAGGGGATCAAGAACACCAACCCCGTGGTGGTGGGCGATTGGGTGGAGTTCGAGTTGGAGGAGGACGGCATGGGGACAATCACGCAGATTGAGCAACGGCGCAATTTCATTGAGCGCAAATCCACCAATCTTTCCAAAATCAGCCATGTGATTGCCGCCAATATTGATGTCTGTTTCCTGTTGGTGACGCTGAAGGAGCCGAGAACCTCGTTGGGGTTCATCGACCGCTTCTTGGTGTCTGCCGAGGGTTTCCGCATACCGGTCTGTCTGGTTTTCAACAAGATGGACATTTACACGGAGCAGGAGCGGGAATTGGTGCGTCAGTTGGCGGAGTTGTACACCAAGATTGGCTATGAGGCGGTGTGCACCTCGGCAGTCACGGGCGAAGGAGTGGAGGACTTGCGCCGGAGAATGGCGGGCGGGGTGGCCCTGTTCAGCGGGCATTCCGGCACGGGCAAGTCTGCGCTGATCACGTGCCTGGATCCTTCGTTGGACTTGCGTGTGGGGGAGATCTCGCGGCAGCATCTCAAAGGCCGACACACGACCACCTTCGCGGAGATGTTCCCGCTGGCTGGCGGCTATGTCATGGACACACCCGGCATCAAGGAGTTTGGGTTGATTCAATATTCCAAGGAAGAGATTCGGGACTATTTTCCGGAAATCCGGGCATATAACAACAAATGCAAGTTTGACGACTGCTCGCATACGCACGAGCCCGGCTGCGCGGTGCACGAAGCCGTTGAGCGCGGCGACATCGCCGAATCACGCTATCAGAATTATCTCGCTATCCTCTTGGACGACGACATGAAGCTGGCGGATTGGCAGTTGGAATAATACTATTGGTGCTTCTCCAGGGTGATGCCGAAATCGCTGATGCCGGTCACCACATCCTCGCGCATGCCCTGCGTGATGGTGAAGGTGTACGTGCCGTTGAAGGGGAACCGCACATTGGGCTGGAACAGGAACTTGTTGTCCTTGATACGCCCCTGGCCTTTGCCCGTCCATTTGCCGAACTTGTCGCACAAAATGAACCCCAATGTGTCCTGCTCGCTGTGCCCGTCGGGGTATTTCGTGTTCATGAACACATAGAAGTTCTGCGTTTGGAAGTCAGTGGTGTTGCGCACATGCATGTACATGTCGAAATACTGCATCGAGTCGGTGATATCGACTGTGAATGTCAATGGCTTCTTGATGTTCCACTTCTCGTCGGGCAGGTTCTGTATGTCGCTGTAAAAGACATTCTTGTTGCACGAGGTGCAAACCAAAACCATTGCAAATATCAGCCAGACAATCTTTTTCATTGTTGCAAGTGCTAATCCGTTACTATTTTTCGTCAGCGATGTGCTTGAGCTCGTCCATGCTGTAGTTGTTGCCTTCGTCCACCTTCTTCTGGTTCACGCTGGCGAACTCCTCTAGGGTGTCGGGGTATTTGCCGCTTTCGTTCATCTTGATGATCTGTTTTACCTTGTCCAAAGGCAAAGCAAAGATGGTAGATGGGTCGTCAGCGTATGAGTACCAGACAATCTTTTTGAAGATGTCGATTTTGTTATAGAAACCCTTGCCTTTTTTCGTCTTCAGATGAATGTTTGGGGCGGGAAATTCCTTGAGTTCCTGTAGGTAGGTGTCCTGTTCGAAGTTGAGGCAGCATTTGAGTTTGCCGCACATTCCGGCGAGCTTCTGCGGATTGAGGGAGAGCTGTTGGGTGCGGGCGGTGTTGGTGCTGACGGACTGAAAGTTGGTGAGCCACGATGAGCAGCAGAGTTCGCGGCCGCAGGAGCCCAGACCACCGAGGCGGGCAGCCTCCTGGCGCACGCCGATCTGGCGCATTTCGATGCGGATGTGGAACAATTCCGCAAGAATCTTAATCAGCTCACGGAAATCCACGCGCTCCTCGGCGGAATAGTAGAAAATAGCCTTGGTGCCATCGCCTTGGTACTCCACGTCGTTCACTTTCATCTTCAGGTTTAGGTCCCATGCGGTGTAGCGCGACTTGAGCATGGTTTCGTGCTCCAATCCCACCGTGGCAATCCACTCCTCGATGTCGGCGTAGCGGGCCGTTCGGTACAGTTTTTTTGTCACGTTCTCCGGCGCAATGCGCTTGTGCTCCAATTGGCGTTTCACTTGCAGACCTAACATGGAGATGATGCCGATGTCGTGTCCGGGGTTGGACTCCACCGCTACGATGTCGCCCACTTTGAAGACGCCTTCCTGCGGCAGCAGGTAGAAGTCCTTGTGGCTGTTCTTGAAACGAACCTCCGCTATCGGGAATTCGGTGTAATCCAGTGAAATGTCCAGTTTGGAGATCCAGTCGTAGGTGGGCAGTTTGCAGGCGTTGTATTGATACTGCTTGCAGTGCGTGCGTTCTGGCTCCGGCGTGTCACTCAACCCACGAGTCAGGAATATGTTCTCAGCTATTTTGGCGGATTCGGGGGACAATCCCGTGCGGATGTCAATATCCAGATACTTCTCCCAATCCTCCGCTTGCGTGTGGTCCTTGTCATCTTCTGTGACATGCTTCACCACCTTTTTGGGCTCAATGTCGGAAATGTTCCCAATATCATCAGGGTCGTCATCCTCTAATACTGCATTGCCTTCGGTCTGGCTTTGCAGCTGCTCGTCCGCAGGAATGGCCTGTTGCTGAGTCTCAGTGATGTTGTCCTGCTCTTCTTTCAGTTGGCGATTTTGATCTTTATCCTGTTGATTATTACGGGGTTTGTTATGACGTTTATGTCTGTGGTTATTATGTTTATTCTCTCCTGTAGTGTTTTCCATCTATATGTAAAATTAAGGCGGCAAAGATACAAAAGGTTTTTGTATCTTTGCACTTTCGATTAAAATATTGCCACTATGAAGATACCTGCATCTGAATTGCCCCTGCAAAACGACGGGGCTATCTATCACCTCAATCTCCATGCGGAAGAGTTGGCCGACAACATCATCCTCGTCGGGGACCCTGGACGCGTGCCGATGATTTCCGACATGTTCGACTCTGTGGAGTTGAAGAAACAGAATAGGGAATTGATTACCCATACAGGTTTTTATAAGGGAAAACGTGTCTCCGCGATTTCCACCGGTATGGGTACCGACAATATTGATATTGTCATGACGGAATTGGACGCAGTGGCGAATATAGATCTGCGTGAACGTGAAGTCAAATCGGAGCACAGGACGTTGAATATGGTCCGAATCGGCACGTCCGGTGCCCTGCAGCCCGACATCGAATGCGGCTCGTTCGTGGCTTCGGCGCACGGCTTCGGCATCGATGGCGTGCTGCAGTTCTACGACTACAGAGATTTAAATGAGGATAGCTTGGTGGAAGCCTTTGTGCAGCATACGGGGTGGAACGACCGACTGCCTTATCCCTACTGTACACCAGCCAGCGAGGAACTGTTGCAGCGCATTGGCCACGACATGATACACGGAGTTACCATCAGTGCGCCAGGGTTCTTCGGCCCGCAAGGACGGCAGGTTCGCGCGCAACTCATGTACCCGGAACTGAATCGCAAAATCGAATCCTTTAATCATAATGGACTTACGGTCACCAATATGGAAATGGAGTGCTCTGCCATTTATGGACTCAGTAATGTGTTAGGTCATAAGCCATTGACCGTATGCCTGATTATCGCAAACCGCGTCACCGGCAAGTTTCTGGATGATTATCACGGCTTGATGCAAGAATTGTGCAAGACTGTACTTGACCGGTTCTAAAGAGGAGAGAGACTTATTATCTCTAATCTCTCATCTATAATCTCTAATCTAAAAAAGGCAATCCAATCGGATTGCCTTTTTGTTTGGTCGGGGTGAGAAGACTCGAACTTCCGGCCTCTACGTCCCGAACGTAGCGCGCTACCAACTGCGCTACACCCCGCCGTTTTTTGAGGCTGCAAAAATACATTTTTTTTGATTACTCGGGAGATATTTATTTTTTTTTGCATGAGTCTCATAATTACCAAATATTTTTTTTACTTTTGCGTCTGCTTCCAAATTTATATTTGGGTTAATATTGTATTGATAATTAGTAACATAAAATAATATTGTAAGATGAAAAACATTACCAACAATTCCTTGTGGAGCAAGTTGACGCTTCTGCTCAACCTATTACTACTGGTGTTATTCGTGGTTTCCATGCTCTTCCTGCTGAAATTTGACAAGACCAATGTCAAAGTCGTTGAAGCCAGAGCCGGTTATGAGAAGGCATACGAAAGCTATGTGATGGCCCAGCATCCGCTGAAACAGGACAGCGCAGAGGTTGCTTATTATCAATACAAGCTCGATACTCTGCAACAGAAGCTTCCTGCTGCTAAAAAAGATGCCAAAAAAGCCTTGGAAGAGAGCATCTCTGTAACCAAGAACACCCTTTCCGAGAAACAGAAAATGATGGACAGCCATTTGGAGCAAGTAGCGCAAAACGAGGCTGAATACACTCCTCTGAAAGCTGAATGGGATCAGATGAATGAGGATAACGCCAAAACGAAATCCGCTTTCATCGTGATGGCAGTGATCACTTTGGTTGTTTTCCTGTGCAAGATTCTCACATTTGCCACATGGAACTATAAGAATTCCAAGAATCTTCATAATATCGCCGATTGGATGAAAGATGGCATGCCAGCATGGATGTCATACGTCTCTTGGCTTATTCCGGTTTATCATCTGTTGAAACCGCTCAACTTCTTCAAGGAAATCTGGGAAGAAACAGATTATGTGCTGGAAGACAAAGGTATTGTGACCATTCCTGAAGATAAGAAGGACACGTTTGTGGACAACAGCGGTATTCACATGGGCATTTGGTGGATCCTGACTTTGTGCAGCGTCTGGTTGATGAACTTTGTGCTCTTCAAGACATTCTTCACAGAAGGTCCTTTGTTCTACAAGGCTAGCCATGGCAACATGGTTATCGTCGCCATCGTGGTGCTGGTGCTCTGTCTGGCTGAGGAAGTTTATCTGCTTCTCACTTATAACAAGAAGAACAAATTGTTGGTGGACAACGCCGACAAATTCTAATAGTTTGAATTTGTTTACTTAACAAAAAGATGGTCGCGACTGCGGCCATCTTTTTTATTGGGATAAACCTGCCATGATGGCTTCCGCTTTTTTCGTCTCCCCCATCTCGCCGTACATGGCGGCGAGGTTGCGTTTTATGTTCTCGTTGTCGGGCGATAGTTGGTGCGCTTTCTGCAGACATCTCTCCGCATTGGAGAAATCCCGCTTGATGGCGTATGCGATGCCCATGTTTTCCCAAGCACTGGCAAAAGAGGGATCCTTCTCGATGATCTGTTCATATATTTTGATGGCAGCATCCAGCTGGCCAAATCCGCGTCCGATAATGTTGCCTTTGATGTTGAGGCCGATGATGCTTTCGGGATGGGCATCCAGATATTCATTGATGCGGGTGTATGCTTCCTGTACTTTGGAAAAATCCTGAGTCATCAGCCCCTGCTCCAGCAAGTCGTTGATGTGTTTGATCTGATCGTCTTCCTGCCGCAAAATCACTTTTTTGAGATTCTCCTGTGCTATCAGGTTGTTAGGTTCGATGAGGGCTGCCATCTGGTAGGCATTGTAGGATTCTGAAATATGGTCGTTCAGATACTCCAGTTCTCCCAGAAGGAGGTATGCATTCAGAGCGTGGCTGTCCAGTTTAATGGCTTTGTTGAGATATTTGTAAGCATTGCGTTTGTCGGATTCCTTGTGGCTCTTCTTCCATATCTGCAGGTAGCTGCCTCCGGCGGAAATATTGCACTTGATGCTGTTCTCAGAGGTCTTCACATCGGTCAGGAACAATGTGAAATCATCCTTCCACACGAAATTGCGGGTGAATGTCTTGATGCCATACAATAAGCTAATCAGACTGAAAATCATCAGAGACGATTTCTGCAAAACGGCGGCCTTAGTCGTGCTCAGCAGGTAAATCCAGTAGCCGAGGATAAGGGTGAAGCCTAAAGATGCCATGAATACGAAACGCTCGTTCATGAAGGTGCCCACGTTGAACAGCAGGTTGGAGGTGATGGAGAATGTGATGACAAAAAAGGCGATACCGTAGGCAATGACGCTCTTTTTCTTGAAATTGATTATGGCATAAACGATAAGCGCGATACAGGCAATCAGGATGATCCACACCAATGGGTTGGAGAAGTCAGTGATGGCGATTTGATTGGGGTAGTAGTCGTGGGTGAGCGGGTGCGGGAAGAACAAAAGCTTGAGGTAAATGCCCCAGGTGATGAGTACGGTGGCGATTTCTTGCGCCTTTGTGGAGTGTATGAAGGGGTTGTTCAAAATATTGATGGAACTCTCCTCCGGCATCATACTTCCGAGTACCTGGCTCCTGACCGCCACGAAGAAAATACTTGCAATCAGGGCGGGCACGAGCGTGATGGCATAGTCGGCTTTCTTTTTTTCAGGGCCATCATAATAGAATAACGAAAGCGGGATGATGGCGAGGTATGTGATGGCATTTTCCTTGGAAAACAGTCCGAATGTAATGGCAATCAGGCTGAGCAGCAGCCACCACCACTGGTGCTTGTCCACATATTTCAAACAGCACCATAAAGCGGCAATGGCCCCTAACATGGCAAATATTTCGTCGCGGCCCTTGACGTTAGCCACAGCCTCTGTGTGGATAGGGTGCAGGGCGAAAAGTACCGTGGCGATGAATGCCAGTGACTGGAACCATTTCTCCCCGTTGTATTTGTGGAATAATTTGTCCAGCACTTTGTAAATCAGCAGACACAGAAGCGTGAAATAGAGGATGTTGAAAAGATGGCAGACGATCGGTAGGGGAGAGTCGTTGAAGTATTGTTCGTTTTTGCTGTTGTGAAGGTTGTTGAAGTCGGAAGTGTCGCCAATTTGTTTTTTTATTTCCTGTCCAAACAACCGAAATTCAATCATGAAGGAGAGTAGCGACATGGGACGGTATCGTCCACCGGCCACGATGGATTTGTCATTCCCGAAATAGCCGGTGAAAGTGTCTTCGGTAAAGATGCTTTTAACACCATTCCATCCTCCTTCGATGGTGTACTGGCTTTCCAAGATCACCATTCTGTCGTCCAGAGCAAAGTTCAGGGTAAGGGTGTTGCCATAGCAAATGGCGATTAAGATAATGATGATAAGCTGGTGGAGGTGATGCTTTTTCATATTAATTATACTATTGGCCATTGGCCGTTAGCCATTAGCTATTGGCCTTTGGTCTTTGAATTCGGAACTTTGAAATATATATGCCATAAATTACAAGTCTTAACTTACGGCCATTCTGATCTTTATCAATTTTTCCAGCAAGGGTTTGAGTTCAGTGAGTGGCAGCATGTTGGCTCCGTCGGACAGGGCGTGGGCAGGATCGGGGTGTGTTTCCATGAAGAGGCCGTCGAAGCCCACGGCCACGCCTGCCTTGGCGATGGTCTCGATGAGGTCGGGGCGCCCGCCAGTGACGCCCGCGGGCTGGTTGGGCTGCTGTAGCGAGTGGGTGCAGTCGAGCACCACCGGGCAGCCGTTCTCTTTCAACGCCTTGATACCGCGGAAATCCACGATGAGGTCCTGGTAGCCGAAGGAGGTGCCGCGCTCGGTGACCATGACGTGCTCATTGCCGGACTCGCGCACCTTCTCCACCGCGAAGCGCATGGCTTCGGGGCTCAAGAACTGCCCCTTCTTGATGTTTATATAGCGGCCAGTTTGTGCGGCGGCCACCAGCAAATCTGTCTGACGGCACAGGAACGCCGGGATTTGCAGCACATCAGCCACTTTCGCCGCCCACGCGGCTTCTTCAGCAGTGTGAATGTCCGTGACGATGGGCAAGTTGAACTCTGCTTTTACCTTCGCCAGTACGGCTAATGCCTCTTCATCGCCGATGCCGGTGAAAGAGCGCAGGGACGATCTGTTGGCCTTCTTGTACGAGGCTTTGAAAAGGAACTGGACTCCCAACTCTTCACACACAACTTTGATGTCACGCGCGATGCGCAGGGTGATCTCTTTGCCCTCGACCACGCACGGGCCAGCGATGAGGAAGAAATTGCGCTGACCAGTAGCCAGAATATGGTTGATATCTGTTGTCATCTCTCTGTTTTTGAACCGCAAAGATACATTTTTTTAGTGAGCAGTGAATAGTGATCAGGGGACAGAAGGGGAGTTGAGAAATTAAGAAATTAAGAAGTTAAGAAGATGTGTCATATCTTCATAGTTCATAGTTCATAGTCATAGTTCATAGCCATAGTTCATCGTCATAGTTCAAAGATCACTTCCAAAACTCCACCCACTTCTTCTCCTCTGTGCTCAGTGCTTCCATATCGCCGTTGTATTCTGGGTTCGGGAGATACCATTCTGTAGATTCGAAATAGTCTTGCAACTCTTTGTTCTTGAAGATATATCCTCTGTATGCGAAGGGAAGGTTCTTCAGGATGCGCCTCTGGTCGGCGGGACTTTTGCTGTAGTCGCCTGGCTCTTCCGGAATCCTGAGGGTTTGGTATTGGTCTTTGGCTGCATCTACCAGGATCTCCGAATCGTTGTACTCACCATCATACTGCATGCTCATGTTAAACGACCAGATGCGACGTTGATGGATATGGAGTTCTCCATCGGGATGGAAATTGGCCTTATGGAAACTGATGCCTCCTTTCTGTATATGGAAAACTGGAGTCTCTTTTCCATTCGTGAGATGCCAAGTGGTGTCCATTGTGACTTTGCCTTTGCCTAATATTTGCCATTCATCAGGATTTTTGAAGAATTCGGGCAGGATGTGGAATGACTCCCGGTTACCCAAGTTGACATTAAGCGTGAAGTCGTCGATTTGATGGTTAGCCCAGCGGTTGGCGGCGGTCAGGATGTAGGGAAAGAAGAACTCTTCTTCTACAGAAAAGGAAAGGTCAAAGTCGTAAGTATGTTGGATAATGTTCAATCCCGGGCGGAATTTTGCTTTGAAGTGATAGACATAATCTATTGGCATATCGCCGGGATAATTCCATGCGAAGAGCGTGTCTTCGATTTGCTTTTTAGTCCAGTTTTGGATTTTTCCGTTTAAATAGTACTGTGAAGGAGCATATTCCCCATTGTCGTCGTAGCGGCCTCTTTCCACATGTGCGATTTCGTATGTGAGGGGCTCGCCGTTTAGAATGACCTTGAAATTTTGGATGTGCGGATGTTTTGGAAAAAAATCCATAGGATCAGGGCCATTGTACGGCGCTTCGGCCTCGAAGCCGACCAGCAACTCCTTCTCACCCTTGGGATTGAAGAACTCGTAATAGACGGTCACCTCCAGATGGTTGCCCACGCGGTTTATGGTCAGCACCTCCTTCTTCACGCTGATGTCAGTTTCATTGATGGGGATCAGCTGGTTGCCGGAAGCGTAGAAAACACCGTCGTTGGCGAAGGCAAAGAGTGCTGAAAGGCAGCAGAATAATAGGATAATAATCTTTTTCATAATTGTTGAAATTGGACTGCGAAGATACAATTTTTAGTGAACAGTGAATAGGGATCAGTGAACAGTGTTTTTCTCGCGAATATGGTGATAGTTTTGAGTTGGGAAATATTTAAATGTTATAAGGCGTTGAAGTCAGAAAAAGTCAGATTTTTTTAACTGTTATTAGTTAAAAATTATTGACTATCAATATGTTATAATATTTTTTGTATTTTTGCAGCGGTTAATTAATCATACCATGAAAAGAGAAATCAGTACAGTGCAACTTCCGATTGTTGATTTGAATGTGATTCAAGACAAGATATACTTAATTAGGAATCAATATGTTATGCTTGACCGTGATTTGGCGGAGTTGTATCAAGTAGAAACGAAGGTTTTGAATCAAGCAGTGAGAAGAAATATCAAAAGATTCCCCGAAGATTTCATGTTTAAGCTTTCACATGGCGAAACTGCGAACTTGAGGTCACATTTTGTGACCTCAAGTTGGGGAGGTGCTCGGTATCAGCCACTTGCCTTTACGGAACAGGGCCTTGCCATGCTTTCTGGTTTGCTGAACAGTGATGTGGCCATTCAGGTAAATATCAACATAATGCGAGCATTTGTTTTTATGCGGAATAAAATATCAGAATTGAGCACGATTAATTTCAAAGTGGATAATATTGAGAGGCAGGTCGAGAAATTGAACAAGGATATGGAGGAAATTCTTCACATTCAGAATGATATCAATGAAATGCAGGAACAGACCAATCAAGATGTGAACATGCAGTTGGAGCTAATTAATGTTTCCTTGGCGGAATTGCAATCATCCGTGGCGCAATCGATGCCAAAAGTTCCAATGAATCCTATCGGATTTAGAATCGAGGAGTGATTTAATTACGGAATGATACTGGCACCAAATAATAGCAGCGGACGGGCTCACCTTGTGCGCGGGCAGGCTTCCATTTGGGCATCAATTTGATGAGTCGCAAAGCTTCTTTGTCAAGTTCGGGAGATAATGGTACCTTGATTATCGGATTGGTGATGCTGCCGTCAACTTCCACTATAAATTCTACCAATACTGTTCCGGTGGCATCGTATAAAGGATGTGGCCACTGAGTATTTCTCCGTAGAAAAACATTCAACGAATCTCTACCACCGGGAAATTCCGGCATCTCTTCTGCAAACATTACTGCCGGTTCCCCAGACACAGTGTCGCTGAAGCTTTTCGCTGGCGGGTTTTCATGAAATGTCGAATCTGTTTGCGCCATGCCGTACGCAATAATTGCCAAAAACAGGAGAAGCAAGGTGAATTTGCGCATGATGATGGTGGTTTCTTCTGATTATGCCGCGAAGATATACTTTTTTCTCGGATTACGCGGATTTGCACGGAACTTTTCTTTGTGATACGCGAGATCCGCGGATGATATATTTTCCTATTTTTGCTGATGATTTTTGAGCACGGATTATCACCATCATGGATTGATTCGATAGAAGATTACAACCACCAAATAATACAACAATGATCAAAAACAAACAAGACATTCGGACTGAAACCGTAGAAAACCAAGGTAATATCGAGGGCCGAATTAGCAAGGACATCATCCTCACGCCAGCGGAGATGCTGGAGCGCGCCTCCATGTTCAACATCATCACCCTTCCTTCCGGAAGCCGGATCAAGGAGCATCCGCACATAGAAGATGCCGAAATCTACTACATTTTGGAGGGTGAGGCCGAAGTTACCGACAACGGCACAACTGCCACCATGCGCGCCGGCGATGTGATGTTCACTGGCAACGGCGCCCGCCACAGCATCGCCAACCACAGCGGCCAAGATGTCCGCTTTCTGGCCTGCATCTTGAAATAATCGTAACAAACAAAAAAGGTACGGCAGAAATCCTACCGTACCAAAGTATATGTTTTTATTTTTGGGAGACGGTATGCATACCGTCTCTACTGATCACTGATTACTGTTCACTGATCACTATTTTTTGTGTCTTTTCTTTCTTGCCAGCTCGTTGGGCTCCAACGCCATCTGCTCGCCGTGCAGCAGGGAGGCCACGCCTTCCACATGCTTCTTGTCGGGCAGCGGACTGCAGGTGTTCTCCTGGTAGTCAGACGGCTCGGTGTAGGTAGTGATCACGCCTTCGTAGTTGCGCAGGATGACCTTGTGCGGGCTCTGCGAAATTACATAGTTGGGCATGACGGGGATCTTGCCGCCACCGCCAGGAGCATCGACCACGAAAGTCGGTACGCAGTAGCCAGAGGTGTGTCCGCGCAAGTTCTCGATAATCTCGATACCCTTGGAAACGGGCGTGCGGAAATGCTCCAGACCCATGGAGAGGTCGCATTGGTAGATGTAGTACGGACGCACGCGCATACGTACGAGGTCGTGCACGAGCTGTTTCATAATCTCGGTATCGTCGTTCACGCCGCGCAACAAAACGGTCTGGTTGCCCAATGGCACGCCAGCGTCAGCCAGTTTGGCACAAGCGGCTGCAGATTCGGGAGTGACCTCGTTCGGGTGGTTGAAGTGCGTGTTGAGCCAAATCGGATGATATTTCTTCAGCATGTTCACCAAGTCATCGGTGATACGCTGCGGGCAAACCACAGGGGTACGGGAGCCGAGGCGGATGATTTCCACGTGCGGGATGGCTCTCAGACGTTGGATGATGGATTCCAGCATCTTGTCGCCCACCATCAAAGCGTCGCCACCGGAGAGGAGCACGTCGCGTACTTGCGGGGTGCGTGCAATGTAGTCAATGGCTGCCTGGATGCGGTCTTGTGTAGATTCGCAGTCGTTCTGGCCGGCAAATCTTCTGCGCGTGCAGTGACGGCAGTACATGGAGCACATGTCCGTGATGAGGAACAGCACTCTGTCCGGATAACGGTGGGTGAGGCCCGGAACAGGAGAATCCTCGTCCTCGTGCAGCGGGTCGAGCAGGTCGGCAGGCGATTGGTGAACTTCGGCGCCGGTCGGGATGGCTTGCTTGCGGATTGGACAGTTCGGATTGTTCGGATCAATCAAACTCAAATAGTACGGCGTGATGGCCATACGGAGGGTTTGCAGCGACTTCTTTACGCCTTCCTCCTCCTCGGGAGTCAGTTCGATGTATTTTTTCAGTTCTTCGAGGGTCTCGACTCTGTTGCGGACCTGCCATCTCCAATCGTTCCATTCAGCATCGGTAACGTTGGGGAACAATTCTTTTCTTCTGCTCGGCATATCGGGTGTTTTTTATTGTTTTATTAAAAATAAGTTTCTTCAAAAAAGCGGCGCAAAGATACAAAAAAAGAGTTAATAGATAATAGATTATAGATATTAGTTATTAGCGAATATTGATTGGATAAAAGCACCGGTTATTCTTCTGGATAGAGCAAATATTTTTTGCGGATGGATCGGAATTTTTCCAAATCTTCTTGCCAGGTCTGCCTGATCTCCTCTTCGCTCACGCCGGAAATGATTTGCTTGCGCAACTGGTCGGTGCCAGCCAGCTTGTCGAAGAAGTTCGCGTTGGTGAAGAAGTGCTCTTTATCCCCATATTGCTTGTATGCCGTCATGAGATATTGTAGGTTGAACTGGTTTGTGCCGTCCAAATGCGTGGTGGCAAACTCTTTGAGATAGTACCCGCGGCACGCTTTCCCGTTGTGTGGCGGGTTTTCTGACACGCCTCGAATGGGTGCTGGCGTGAAGGTGTAGTCGCCCCCGTTCATCATCGGTGCACCGTAAATCTGGAAGGGCAGGGAGGTCCCGCGCCCCACGCTGATGTTGGTGCCCTCAAACAGGCATAGCGACGGGTACAGGTAGATGGATTCCGTGTTCGGCAAGTTGGGTGACGGAGGCACCGGTAGCACATAGCGGGTGTTGTGGGTGTAATTCTGCAACTGCACCACGGCCAGATTGCAATGGATGCCACCAGCCAGCCACCCCTCGCCGTTGATCATCCGCGCGTATTCCCCGATAGTCATGCCATAGACTACCGGCACGGGGTGCATGCCCACAAAGGATTTGTATTGCAGGTCCAACACAGGGCCGTCCACGAAATAGCCGTTGGGGTTCGGGCGGTCCAAGACGACAACGGGAGTGCCTTTTTCTGCCGCTGCTTCCATTACATAATGAAGGGTGGAGATGTAGGTGTAGAAACGGCAGCCCACGTCCTGCAAATCAAAGAGGATGAAATCCACGTCGGCTAATTGCTCCGGCGCAGGCTTCTTGTTTTTGCCATAGAGCGAGACTATGGGCAAGCCGGTCTTGGGGTCTGTTCCAGAGGCAATGTGCGCACCGGCTTCAGTGTTTCCCCGGAATCCATGTTCGGGGCAAAAGATTTTCACCACAACGACACCTCTCTTTATCAGGGTATCCACCAGATGGACGTTGCCCACCATGGATGTTTGGTTGCCGCAAACGGCCACTCGCTTGCCCTGCAAGAGCCAAATGTAATCGTCAACTCGCTCAGCACCCGTCTGAACGTTGCACTGTGCTTGGCTCAATCCATAGAGCGTTATGATGATCAGAAGAAAAAAAACACTCTTTCTCATAGTCTTAAAATGAAACTACCCGATGTTACTCGGGTAGTTTGCGGTATGTTAAAAAGACGATTATTTTTGGATAACCATCTTCTTGGTTAATACAATGTCTTTGAATTTGAGTGTGTAGAAGTAGATACCAGCTGCAAGGTTGGAGGTGTTCACATCATAGTGGTTCTCGCCCTCCAAAGCATCTTCACTATCGGAGTACAGCAATTGTCCTGCTGCCGAGTAAATGTTGAGAGTAGTCGTGCCGGCTTCAGGCAGCTTGTATGCAATACGCGTGCTTGTGATTGCCGGGTTCGGATCGTTCTGCATAAGGATGACGCCATCCTTGTCATCGATTTCAGGAACAGACCAGTTGGTGCAGCTGAGCACGTGCTTCTTGTTGTTCAAAGTGTCTTCATCCGGTTCGTAGTCGATATGTACTCTGAAGGTGAAATCTACACCCGGTGACGGGAATTCGAGAACGAATCCTGAAGAGAGCGTGTATGTCATGGCCTCATCTGGCATCAATAGATGCTCAATGGTGTCATATTTCACTTCCAAATCATTACCGACGGACATGGTAGTGGTGAGGTCGAACTTACGGATGGGGGAGAGGCCCACGTTGCGGATGACCACTTGCGGATAGATCGTATCTCCGATACCCAAACATTCATCTGCGTTAGGATAGAGCACCGACTCCAGTTTGATGCTGGGGACACCGACTTTTAGGTTGATGTCATCAATACTGGGATCAATCTTGCCAGAATGATTCATGATCTTGAATCTCAACTGTGCGACCTCGTCAAAACCGATAAGGGCATCTCTGTACTGTGACCACAGGGAACCGGAGGATGTCTGGCCTCCGTCAACTTTGGTGAGCGTGTCGATGGTGACGAAGTTTTCACCGGAACCAACCTGTACGAGAATCTTGAAACTTGCAGTGTTAACTCCAAAGAAATGCTGGTAGAAGGAGAGTTCCACAGGATATTCGTGGTTGTAGTGCATGTTGATACAACGGCTGGTCAGTGTAGCCCACAAATTAGAAGAACCAGGGCCTGGCACCGTGGCGTAACGACCAGAATTGTTTTGTTGTGTGTGGTCGCTGGCCGGACCAGCTTGAGGATTGTTTTCAGCTGCACCTTGATGGATGGTCCATACGTAAGACAGATTCTGCTGATCCAAAATCCAGTCGTCGGTGAAGTGGATGTTGTCTATTGTTGTGCCCGTATTGTGATCAAAGTCCTCAAAGAACGGGATGTTGAGAATATGTTGCAGGGAGTCTGTGGATGCCCAAGTGCTCAACGTGTCGTTATGAGCATACTGGTCGGGTGCGTATGTGATATGGGAGGAGATAGTGTAAGAACCGATGGTGCTCAAGTTCACCGGGTTGATAATCGCGATGATGGAGTCGCCTGGTGCTACGCTACCGGAGGTCAGTTGCGTGTTGTAAGTGTTGGTGGTGGCTCCGGTGCGCACGGTGGACGTCACGGTCAGAACATTGCCTTCGGTGAAAGTCTGTGTCTGGGTACCATAGTTCTTGACCCATATACGCATGGTGGCTTCCGCATCAGGACACACATTGCCGACCGGATGCACGTAGGATGTAATACCCATATCATTCTGGTATGGAGGTAAAATATTGATGGCGTAGTCCTCGGTCTCACCCTGGCTATAATAGCCGGTTGCTTGCTGGATATTGGCATTGGAGCAGATGACACGCATACGTGTGAGACCCGTTTCCGCGTTGTCCGGTATGGTCACATAGAGGAACATCAACGAATCCAAGTTGGTGTTGTTGAATCCTGCAGGAGTGATTCTCTCGTTGGCAGAGAATACGTTGTCGCGGTTGTAGTCGATGTAAACAGCCTTGTATGTACGGATGCTGGTGTTGTTCTCGAAGGAGTGATACACCGACAGAGGATAACGTTGCCCTTTCACAATGGTGCCGCGCTGTGTGGGATCCAATGTGAAGTCGGAATACATTTCCTCACCAACACGCGGGTGCTGTTTGAACGGATTAGGGTTGCCGTTGTTGATACCGGCGAAGGTGACATTGGTGATGTGCAATCCGGCTGAAACCGAGGTGGGTGATGATGCCGGTGTGGGATCCGGTTTGCGGACAAAGATGGTTACCGTGTCATTATTGCGATAGGTGTCGGTGGTCAGATCGGCGTACACCTTGAATGGTGTGGCGAAATAGATGGAGGACAAATCCACCGGCGTGTTGAATGTGATGGTACCAGTGGCACCTGACGCAAGCGTTCCGCTGTAATTCTGGGAAATGGCAGTTCCGTTGTCAAGTTGGTACTTAACCGGGAAGTTGGACTCATTGCTTGTGCCGTGATTGACTATGGTGGCCTGGACAGTCTCCGTTGCAGTGTAGTCGTTGTTGGGTGTCGTCGGCGTTATGATGTCAACCACATGTAAATCATGTGCACGCTGGGCTGTGTTGATGTTCAGGATGCCCTTGGGCGATTCGCAAGTGTAGCTGAACTTGAAACGTGTGTTCCAACGGAATGCGTTCCAACCGAAATTGTTTGTCGTCTTAACCAAGACTTTCTTCACGCTTGAGGCAGATACACCGTAGAATTGAGGAGTCGAGATACCATAGTTGGTAAGACAGCTTCCTCCGTCGCAGTCATGTTGCGTATAGAGATAGATGGCTCGGCCGTCATAGTCGAAACCGCCCTGAATAGGGATGGCGTACCATTCGGTGTGTTCAAAAGCAAGGTTGCCGTCAAACACGAGTTTGGAATTGCTGGTCTCATTTGCCCAGTTGACAGGAGGAACGGTGTTGTTAAATACTGTGTCGTTGGCGTTTCTCATCCAAATCTTGACAGGTACAGAAGTTCCGGGGTTGGTATTGGCGACTTTGACGCGGACGAAAATAGTGTCGATGCGTCCGGGGTGGCCTCCTATTTCATCGGAGGTGTAGAGAATTCTGGCGTATGAGTTGCCATAGGTGAATTGGAATGGTATGGATTGTGCCTGAGTACCCGTGCCTACTGTAACGAGATCCTCGAATGCAGGGCTCTCGATACGGCCACTGTAGTAGTATTGGATGTTGCTATACAGAGGCTCCGTAGTGAATCCGTGACCTTGGGCAAACGGAATCTCATCCGTTGCGTTGTGGTAGAAATAGTAATAGGTATAAGGACTGTTAGTGAAGTTAGCCGTGTTCACCGTATAAGGTTGTCCGTAGTTTGCATTCGTGAATGTGCGGGTCTCGGGAGTGGTGGTCGGGTAGGCCGGTACATATAATGTGCCAGTAATGGTGTCGTTCAATCTGTAAACGTATGCACTGGCGTCAGTGGCATTACTGAAGATAGTGTAGTTGTAAATGCGGTTTTGGGTCTGCGAACCGATGTCCACACCATTGGCAAATGTCACTTCCAAGCTATCCAGCGAATTGATGGGCTGGTTGATGACCACGTTGCCGTTGGCGTTGTGTGACGTACCTTGAGTGCCAGTGAATTGGGCTGTCATATTGAATGTGCCTGCTGGTATGACGCTGGTTGCGCTGGTATCAGTGTTAGTCACTTGAACCTTGATCGGGTAACTTTGGTTGACACCGCATTGGTATGAAACAGGATCCACCAGTATGTCTGTCTTGATGTCGTAATCAGGCACAGCCACGTTGATGAAAATGGGGAACGTGTCGGTCATACAGTTGCTGGTCTTGGTTTTAGCCTGTACCCAGTAAACTACGGAGTCATACAATGCCGGTGTTGTGTAATAAGGCACACTTGTGGTTGTGGAATGAATTTGTGTACCGTTATTGTCAAAGAAGTAATATGTTTGAACATCACTTGGCAGACGGTCTGCAGGTTGCAGGATCTGCATGGACTGCGTATAGTTGCCCACGTAGGTATAGGATTCTTGCAAACCGGCCGTATAGGTGGATGTGATTTGTCCCGTGATGGTGTCGTTGCCACTGTAAACCACAGGTTCATTATTCATCGTGGTATAGATGACATAGTCGAAGGTGATGTTGTTGTGCGGTGCAGAAAAATCGTAAGTCTGGTCGAATGTCACCAACTTGGACTCTTCAGAAGCGAAGACTTCATTGACAGTCTGTGTGAGTACGGTGCCATTGTTGAATCTGGCGTGAACGTTCACCTTGCCTGCGGGAATAGGTATGTTCAACATGTTCTTGACGAGGACTTGGATGTGTTCGTTATAGATGTGGCATCCTGAGGTGGGGTACTCCAGCGACATGGTTTTCACGTCGTATGTCGGGATGTCCGGAACATGGATGTGGATAGGTACCTTCTGGCTACCGCATTCAAGGTCCGCAATCTTGAACGACATGGTGAGGCGCTTGGTGTAGTTACTGTAGTTACCTGTCATCGGCAAAGTGTTGTTGTCCTTGTATTGTACAAATCCGGTCTGACAGTTGGTCTGGCGGAAATTCGGATAACCGGTACCTCCGGAAACGTATGTGCCGCAGTTGTTACATTGTGCGCCTGTGCCAGTACAATAGTCGGCACAGTTGGTCTCTGTCAGCACAATCAGATTGCCGTTGTCGTAGTTGAATGGTGTTGAAAGGTTGAAGTAATGCCAGCCTACATGGTCAAAATGGACCATCTCATCCACGATGAGGGTGGCACCGAGCACTTCGTTGTCCCAGTCAATAGCGGCTGTAGATGGGAAGGTGGCCATTGAGGTCTTTTTCAAATACAATTTGATAGGAATACCTTCAGCTCCAACGTTGGTGACGGAGTTAACATAAACACCAATCGTAGTGATGGGTCCATGTTGTCCGATCTCATTTTCTGTGTAGAGCATACGGCCTCTGGAATATCCTTTGGTGAAGACGAAAGGTTGTGCGCCATTGCCGGTAGTGCTGCCGGTCAGCGCTCCTACGATAGTATCGAAAATGTAACCGGGGTTGGCGTTGGCGTAGAATGTGGTGTCGAAGAAGGTGACAGGGGTCTGGAACGTGGAATCCGTGTAACCTAAAAATTCCCAGGACTCATATCCCGTGTTGGCATACCACCCGATGACGCCCTGCTGAATGGAGTTCGGCAGGTGAGCCGTGAGGGTTCCACTATGGTAGTATGAAATGTTCACGGTGTCTTGAACCGTGGGGATGTTGGATTTGCCTCTCGAAACGATGCTTTGGGCAAGTGTGTCGTTGTATTGCAGACGGTCTTGGGCGTCTTTGGTGGCCCAAACCAGAATGCTGTAGTTGGAATCAATTTCAATAAGGTCATTCGTGAAGTCGAACTGCGTGTTGAAACGGAATGTGCTGGTCTCGTGGCTGCGCAACGTGTCCGTCATAGTCTCGCTGACAGCAGGCAATCCGTTGATGGAATAATGCATGACTGTGCCCGGCAACAGATCCTGTGAACCGTTGTTGGTGATGGTGAGAACCAGATTCTCGTGGCCGAGGTCACAACGTGTGGTCGGGTTGTCCAGACTCAGGAGAGCCAAATCATGAACGAACGGGGTATCAACTACCGCACCAATCATGAATCTGCCTGTGGTCTGCGGTGTGTAGGTGCCGTTGTTTTCCAAGTAATAGAAAGCAGAGTCTCTGAGTGGTGTCTCCACCTGAGCACACAGGTAATCGCCTTTGGCCAACATCTCGATACCGACATAGAACTCGTTGTTCATGTTGGTAAGCGCGAAATTGTTGATGGGGATGATATTCCATGCACCTCGTTGCAGATTGTCAAAACGCACAACGTCGGAGGTGGTGATGATTTGACCGTTGGCATTGGCGACAAAAGCCCTGAATCCGTTTTCTGGATTGGCGATGTAGCTCTGGTCATAGAAATATTTCACTGCGGTGACGGCAATCTCTTCGTCTGTGGTGTAACGGACGCACGGACGGATAATGTTGTTGTAGTCGCCGATTAGCAACTCGCTTGCACCAGTATCTGCATAATTGACCACATTTTCAGTAATGTTCATGGCCCAGTTGATGGCGTTGTTGCCGTTGAGCTGGTCTTGACGTGAACGCACCTCCACGTTCTTCATCTCCTGTACGTTATAGTGATGATCCGGGAAAGTGACGATAGTCTGGGCTCCTGAGGCAAGAGACGGGATGACCAAGGAATCTTGATATTGCTCCGTGGCACCAGTCACGGTCAGATAGACCTTGATGTTGTTTTGTGCCAGACGGCCTTCGTTACGAGCCAAGGCTTTCACCACGTTGTTAACACTATATTGGTTCGGGCTCTCGCCGCGTGCGTAAATCTGGGTGATGGCAATGTCATCGTCCACCAGATTTCTCAATCGGATACGGTCGATGTTGATGTTGTTACCAGCCTTGCCGTCAGCGTCAAATGCAATGTAGATACAGCCGGCGTTGACATAGTTGGTCAAGTCGTAGGTATATAAGGTCCATAAAGGCTCAGTGGCATTTGCATTGTAACGTTTGACCAAGGTGCTGCTCTGGCCCTGCGGGGCGATGGCGGTGAACGTGGTACCGTTGTTGGTGGAGATTTTCACGGTAACACCCTCGGCAGCATTGGCGTTGCCTGTACGGTCGTGTGCGAACCACATCTCCAAAATCGGGTGAACGGTTCCGCTCAAGTCAATGACCGGCATGATGGCACGGGAAGAGGTTCCGGACGGGAAATTCTTGGAATTGAAGAACAGACGGCCGGTACCATATACAGGAGCAATGGTGGGATTGGCACCAGTGCCCTCCTGGAAGGTCCAGTTACCAATCATGTTGCCGGTGGAAATCTGCTGGATGGTCCAGGTCTGCTGGGTGCCATTGCTGAAAGTTTCGTCATAATCGGGCTTGGCAACCTCTAAAATGAAATTCAGCCGCAAGGTGTCGTTGCTGGCGTTGTTGTCGCCATTGGTATGGATGATGAAAGTCAAATCCATAGGCTGGTTGGTGGGGATCACCACGTTGTTGGCCACCACGAACGGCATGCTTTCCATGATGTTCACGCTTCCGGTGTTGATGGTGCCCTGTTGAGTGAGGTTCAAGGAGTCGGAATGAATGGTGACCGTTGCGGGATTGTTGGCAAAATTCAAAGTTTGGGAACCCTTGTTGGCTATGGTAAGGGTGATGTTGTAAGATCCTTGAGGACATTCACCCAAAGACGGGGATGTCATCCCGGTGATGGCTGCATCCACGGCAGGAATCATGTTGGCGTAGGCACCCATGTAGGTGGGGTTGGTACGCTCAATACTGCGGATGTCCGATGTTACATCTGCGTTGCGTGTACACTCCAGCCCGTTGAAATCAGTGGGCAGCAGGCTTTCTGTTGGATTGTCCATAGGAGGCAACAGGCTGATGTTGTTGTGCATCGTCGTGATGTTACGCTCCATATCGGCTATCGTGTTCATGGCAGCCGTTTTGAAAACAATCGTACCGGCAGCTGAAATCAGGTCGTTTTGGCTACCCGTAACGGTGGAAGTACCGTTCAGATAAAGCGGGTAATGGGCGCTGCTGGTGGTAGTGTTACAATAGTTTAATAATATGTTATTGTCTAAATATGTATTATTGTTGTTCTGGATCATCAAGGCCGCTGTGTTGTTGTAAGGAGCGTCAGACTTGATGTAGAAACTGTTGTTCGTAACCTTGAGATTGTTGCAAGAGGCAATCTGCATAGCGTATGAATTGTCGGCAGTGACAGGGTAGAGAATCACCTCGTTGTTATAAACATATCCGGTCAATGTTGCCGTAGAAGAACTGTTGGTTACATAAATACCAAAGTTCGAGTTTCCGACCTTGACGTGGTTGTTACGGATATAGAAGTCGTTGTTTGTGGCGTTCTTCAATTGAATACCATATTCCGCATCGTAAGTGCTGTCGATGGTGTTGCCGTTGATATCCGGACCCATTGCCTGCTCAACATAGATACCCGTGAAATTCTGGTGGGAACCCATGTTGGATTGGGAAATGTGGTTGTTCAATATTATCGGGTTACAATAGAGTGTGTGAATACCTTTGTAGCAGGAGATAATGCGGTTGTTGGTGAAGGATATCACATTACGCCGTGTGTTGATACCGATGTAATACACACCGAAGTTACCGCCGGACATGATACAGTTGCTGAAGGAAATGTTGTTGTCGGGCGTGTTTCCGTTTGCATTGGTGACGCCGACATTACGACCTACGGCAAAGCACAGGACATCTGTCGTGTTGGTAGGATTGGCGAGAATCTTGCAATTGTCAAATGAAATGTTGGAACTGCCATTGTCTCTGAACAGGACACCTTTGGATTGAGCACTGCTGTTGCCGTTGATGGTCATGTTTTTGAAATGGAAATTGCTAACATGCACCAATGTGACAGCTCCGTAAAGAGTGGTACCGACATCCGTATGGTTGTTGTTGATGATGACCTGGTCACGGTTGTCACCCTGGAAGGTGATGGTGTTGATTTCCGACTGGCCCACATAGTTTTCAGTGAAGTCAAAGTCCTGATAGGTGCCGGGACGGAGGTGGAAAGTGGTGGGGCCGTTGACGCCGCAGTAGGACAAGGCGGTCTTCACCGCATTCATGTCCGCGAAGTCGGGGTTGGTACCGCCCACGGTGTAGTGGCCATTCAAAAGGCTGTCACAAGCGAAACCGGTGAAGCGAATGGTGTCGTTGGCATGATATCCGTCAACCTGTCCGTTACGGGTGGTAATGTATGCGGTGATGTAGTTGTAGCCCTGTGTAGGGATGAATGTGCCCAAGGAGAGCGTGTCACCCACGTCCATACAGATGGATCCCGTCCAGTTGTGCGTACTGTTGTGGGTTACCTGATGGTTCTCATTCTCCACTTTCAACACAACAGAGAGATTGGTTTGGTATGGATTGCCGCCAGAATGCGGGGCGTCGCTCTTGTTGGTGAAGTAGAACTTGACAGGCTGTGGTTGGCCGGTGATGAAGCAGTGCGGGAACTGGCCGCTGTTGATACTGTCGGCGCGGCAGTCATTAGTCTGGATGTTGGTTTGATTATGCCATGCAATCAGGAAAGTGTCCAATTGTCTCTTGTTGCCATGCACATCCTCGATGTAGATGTGATACCGGATGGTGTCATAGTAGCAGATATCGGGCAGTTGCCATAAACCGACGATGGTGTGTTGCTCGTTGCTGCCGGGCCAGACAGAACCCACGAGCCCGTCGTTGGGGAGAGTTACCTCTGGTTCGTTGTTCTTCTTATAAGTGAATAGCAGGGAGTTCAGATTGAGGGTGTCGTTGTCCTTGATGGTGGCCTCAATGTTGTAGGGGCCGGTGAAGTTAAGCATGTCGTTGCTCAGGGCGCCGCTGTTCGCGTCACCGCCGGCGTAGATCTTATTGTTGGTATTCGGACTTCTGGTGAGTGCGATTCTCGGAATCTCCAATTCGCAGTTGGACAGAAGGACGGTCAGGTTGTCGATGAACCAACCTGCACAGTCCTCAGTTCCGGATGTGGAAGGGGAGTTTTTGTTGACACGGAATTGAATCTGGATGTGTGTCACGTTGGAATCCAAAACGAAACCTGTAATGTCCAGAATCTCGTGTCGCCACCAGGAGTTGTTTGGAACTGCTGTGTTTTGATTGGGCTTCCAGAGACCGTTGTTGCCCGTACCATAAGCTGCATGGTTGAGTTTGCCGGCTGTATAAGTGCCGAAATGCGCTGTGGTTCTGGTACCGTATGGGTCGGCTTGTCCGTCTCCGTAGTAGTAACTGCTGGAAGTGCTGAAGTTCATCAAACGGTAACTGCCCCAAATGTACGTGCCGTCATCGTTCATGCCGGTGGCGGTACGGTAGTAAATGGAGGCAACGTCCAAGTCGCTAACCTTGCAAATATGGTCGAACATCATGTACACACGTCTGACTTGATCCGACATGTTGTTGGAAGAAACAGGGATGGCGGATGTTGTCAGGTTCATGTTACCGGCATTGTTGAACATTCTAAGGTGAATACAAGCCGGATGGGATACGGACAGTGACGAATCCAGCTTCCAGTCACCATCTGCGAAGTTGGTGTAGGTGGTGATGGCTTCGTATGTCGCTCCGTCAAAGTTCTCCCGATAGATAGTGGTGGAATCCACACTGCTTTGTGCAAATGATGCCAAATACATACAGCAGAATGCAAGCACGAATAAGAAGGTCTTCCTTGTTGTCATATTGTTGTTGAGTTTTTATTTACGGATATAAAAATATAACACTATTTGTAAGCTGGCAAAAATACATTTTTTTTCATTTGGGCCAGTTATTTTTGGCTCATTATGGTGGTGATGAGCGTAAGTAGCTTGTTCACAATGAATAAAAATGAAATCACTCCGTGATAGAGTGCGTGTCGGCGTAGGCTTCCATAATTTGGCGGCACTCCTCTGTCGTGGTGGCAGTCATCAGTTGCATCCGTGTGCTCTTGAAGTCGTAAAGTCCTTTGAAATAACCGGCATATTGGGTTCGCATTTCCAGTACGGCGCGGCGTTCGCCCTTGTCTTCTGCGGAGGCGTGCAGGTGATGCAGCACTGTCTCTATGCGCTCCCGATAGGTGAGGGGACGGGGCTCTTCGCCCCGGAGTCGGCACTTGATGTCTCGGAATATCCAGGGATTGCCGATGGCTGCCCGGCCGATCATGATTCCGTCCACCCCGTAGCGTTTCTGGTAACGAATGGCTTTTTCGGCGGAGTCGATGTCCCCGTTGCCGATGATCGGGATGGTCATGCGCGGGTTGGCCTTCACGGCCCCGATGAGACTCCAGTCGGCCTCTCCGCCGTACATCTGTGAGCGCGTGCGCCCGTGAATGGCGATGGCCTCTATGCCAATGTCCTGCAACCGCTCTGCCACTTCCACGATGGGCCTGCTCGACTGGTCCCAGCCCAGGCGCGTTTTGACTGTGACGGGAAGGTTGACGGCCTTGACCACCGCAGCGGTGAGCGTCACCATCTTGGGAATGTCCTGCAATATGGCTGATCCCGCGCCCTTGCTGACCACCTTGCGGACAGGACAGCCCCAGTTGATGTCGATGAAGTCGGGTTGACACTCGGCTGCAATCTGCGCCGCCGTGATCAGCGAATTTTCGTTGTGGCCGAAAATCTGCACCCCGAAAGGCCGCTCCCTTTCATCAAACCGCATCTTTTTCAGACTCTTGTCCACCTCCCTTGATAGCGCGTCAGAAGATATGAACTCGGAGATGAGCATGTCCGCTCCGTGCTCCTTGCAGATCATCCGGAAAGCATGGTCCGTGATGCCCTCCATGGGGGCAAGATAGGTGGGGAAATCAAACCGGTTGAGAATCTCTTGAATGTGCATAATTGGGGCGCAAAAATAATTTTTTTATCTTTGCGGCCCGAATTTTATTGTTCATTTTAAATTTATATGATTATGAAAAAGCTTTTTGTACTTTTGACAATTGTCATCATTGCTGTTACAGCATCAGCTCAAAAGCTTCACACCTCTATGGTGGAATTTGGAAAATCCCAGTATCCTGGTTATCTTTTCAATATGAAGAATGTGTCCGTGGAGACTATGGATGCGACTTTGCGTGACATTTTCGAAAACCAGTATAATCTCAAAGCTTCCAAAGAAAGTGGTTTCCGTACTTACCGCAACCAGCAATTTGCGCCGTTTGGACAGGAGAACTATGACATCTTCTTCAATGTTATCGAGTTCGGCAAGAAAAATGAAAAGACCACCCAGGTGGTTATGCTAGTATGCAAGGGCAATATGAATGCCGTAACCCCTTCTACCGACCCGCAGGTGGATGCTGCCATCCGCAAATTTCTCCAAAAGTTGCCGGCAAAAGTTGAGGAATACCAGATCCGTAAACCGATTATCGAAAAGAAAGAACAAATTGCCAAGCTGGATGCTAACAAGCAATCGCTGATCAAGGAGCAGGAAAAAATCAACGGACAGATAGAGAAATTGCAGCTCAACCAGAACGAAATTTCCAAAAAGATTCAGGATAATGAAGAAGCAATTTCCAAACTGCAAGCAGAAGTGGAAGCATTGGAGCAGACTATCAAGGAGAAATAAACTTCACCGAATGAAGATACCAAAAAGCCGCTGCGAAACGCAGCGGCTTTTGTTTTGTATGGGCGATGGATTGAAAGGATTCAGCCTTTCCATAATTTTTCCTTGAATTGGATATAGCCCTCCTTGTTAAAGCGGTAATGGATGGGAGAGTGGGCGTTTTTCTTTTTCTGGTCGCGAGGCTCGGCGCTGAGTATCCCGGATGCGAGGAATTTTTTCTGGAAGTTGCGTCGGTCAAATTCGCGGTTGAAGACCTCCGTATAGAGTCGCTGCATCTCTGGCATCGTGAAGGTGTCGTTCATGAGGACGAAAGGTACGGGGTCGCTGAAGAAGCCGACCTTGAGCATGGTCATGGCTTTTTTGAAAATCAGCGCGTGGTCAAAGGCCATGTCGGGAAGCTGGGTGATGGGAAACCATTGGCACTCGCTGGCATCGTCGCCTGCAAGTGTGTCCGTTTGCGTGGGCCGTACTACGGAGGCAAAGGCGACCGTGATGGTGCGCCCGCGAGGGTCACGGTCCAGAGCACTGAAAGAGCCGATTTCCGTCATGAACTGCGATTCCAACCCTGTCTCTTCCTTCAACTCACGCTTGGCAGCCTCCTCCAACGTCTCGTTCTCATCTAAAAAACCTCCAGGAAAAGCCCAGCAACCTTGAAAAGGCTCCCTTCCGCGCTTGATGAGTAACACGTTCAAATGCGTGCCGTCAAAACTGAACACCACATTGTCAACGGTCATCGCCGGCCGCCAGTAATCGTACGTGTATTTTCTTCTTTCTTTCATGTCCCTGTGTAAATTTTACACGCAGCAAAAGTATAAAATTTTTAGGTATAAAATGTTTGTGTGTAAAAAATACACAACATGTTGTTTTTTTAGTATCTTTGCCCGCTCAAAAAATCAACGGGATGTTTTCTATAAACTGTTGTTTTTCAGTGTTTTATAAAATATATTAATATTTTTAGATTGATATTTTGCAGGAAATGAAAAAAAATGCCCTCTGTGTGTTCCTCGTATTGCTACTGTTTTTTGTGATCATCCCGAAGGCACAATCACAGGATTCGGTTCACGTGGATTTGAACAAGGCGATAGAGATTGCCTTGTCGGAAACCCCGACCATGCGCATTGCCGACCGTAATGTCCAGATCAAACAATGGTATAAGAAAGAGCAGATTGCCGCCCTTTTCCCGGATGTTTCTCTCGCAGCCAACTACAACCGCACGCTGCTTAAGCAGACCATGTCCATGGATATGGGCGGACAGACGATGAACATCAAGGTGGGTCGTGACAATACTTACTCGGTGGGAGCCAATCTGAGTTTGCCGATTATCTCGCCAGCTCTTTGGTCCAATCTGAAACTCAGTTCCATGGACATAGATCTTGCCATGGAGGCGGCCCGTTCCTCCAAGTTGGAGATGGTGAACCAGGTAAAACAAGCCTATTATGTTTATCTGTTGGCTAAGCAGTCGTATGAGGTGCTGCAGAAGAGCTATGCCAACCTAGAAGCAAGCAACCAGCTGGTGACCAATTCCTACAACCAGGGTCTGGTGTCCGAGTTTGAGAAACTGCGTTCGGATGTGGCGTTGCAAAGCCAGCGTCCGGCCGTGTCCTCCGCAGCCAAGTCGTTGCGTCTCGCCAACATGCGTCTTAAGGTCCTCTTGGGCATGAACATTGACGAGCCGGTGATTTTCGATGGCGAACTTTCCGATTATGAACAGGATGTGATCAGCGCCACCATGCCGGATGAAAAAGACTTGCAATTGGCATACAACTCTGCCCTCCGACAGATGGATATGGGTATTCAGCAGCTGGAGCAGTCGAAGAAAATCATTATCGGTTCCTCTTGCCCTATGCTTGCGTTAGCAGGCAGTTTCCAGTACTCCGGCATGGGCGACGACGGACAGAAATTCACCAACTACCCGTACTCCTACGTGGCCCTTTCCTTGCAAGTGCCCATCATCTCCTGGGTCTCCACCTCATACAAGCTCAAGCAGGTTAATTTGAATATTGAAAATATGAAGGACCAGCGTCTGGATGCGGAACGCAACCTGCGCATTGGTGCTCAGAGCTATCTGAACGACATGCAGCAAGCTATTGAGGACATCGTCGCCGACCGCGAGACGATGACTCAAGCACAGAAAGCATACGAAATTGCCCAAAAGCAGTATGAGGTCGGCATGAACACATGGTTGGACCTCAGCACTGCAGAACTTACCCTTACCAGCACGCAGCTCACCTATTGCCAGTCGCTGTTCAATTACCTCTCAGCCAAGGCAAATCTGGACGCGACGCTGGGAGTGGAGAGATGAAAGTTTAGAGTAGAGAGTAGAGAGTAGAGAGTAGGGTTGGAACATATACCTTGAGAGTCTCGGAGAGACGACACGCACGAAGTGCAATTAACCCCACACAAGGCCGCAGGCCGCAGTGTGGAGATGAAGAGAAAGTCTCGAAGAGACGACCCGCACGAAGTGCAAATAACCCCGCACAAGGCCGCAGGCCGCAGTGTGGAGATCACAAACGAAAATAATAATACAATCAATATGAAAAGAAACATCTACGTAACCGTATCGTTGGCAATCGTCATGCTCGTCATGGGCGGTTGCAAGAAGAAAGAGGCTGTCACCGCCGGCGATCAGAAGATGACCATCCGCACCCAGCAGGTGCATGAAGAGGAGGTGGAACAGACCTACGAGTACACCGCCATTGTGGAGGCCAATGCCGTGAACAACATCGCACCGCTAACCGGCGGGCGCATTGACCGCATCTATGTGGAAGTCGGCGACCGCGTGCCCAAGGGCAAGGTTTTGGTTCAGATGAACGAGAACAGCCTCAAGCAGTCTAAGGCCCAGCTCGACAACCTGAAGATCAGTTTCAAGCGCATTGACGAACTCTATAAGGTGGGTGGCTGCTCCAAGTCTGACTGGGATGCGATGAAGACGCAATTGGATGTGGCGCAGACCACATACGACAATTTGCTGGAAAACACACAGCTGGTCAGCCCGATTTCCGGCGTTATCACTCAGCGCAACTACGACAGCGGAGACCTCTTTGGCGGTCTGCCGGTCGTGCAAGTGCAGCAGATCACGCCCGTTAAGATGAACATCAACTTGTCGGAAGCTTTGTTCAAACAGGTTAAGGTGGGCACGCCGGTTTCCGTCAAGGTGGATGCCTACGGTGACGAGGAGTTCAAGGGCAGGATCAGTTTGATTTACCCGACGATGGATGGCGCCACGCACACTTTCCCCGTGGAGGTACAGTTGCCCAACAGCGACAGTCGCGTGCGCCCGGGCATGTACGCCCGTGTAACCATCAACTTCGGCACGCAGAAGCACGTGGTGGTGCCCGACGAGGCCATCTTCCGTCAGCAGGGCTCTGGCAATCGCTATGTCTATGTGTACAAAAACGGCAAGGTTTCTTTCAACAGAGTGGAAATAGGACGCCATTTGGACAAAGCTTACGAGTTGCTTTCCGGCAACGTGCAGGACGGCGACATGGTGGCCACCACAGGCCTCGCCCGTCTGAAAGACGGTTTGGAAGTGAATGTTGAAAAGAAATAGGAAATTGATTATTCATTGAACAGTCTCGAAGAGACGACATTTTATTAACCCCGCACAAGCGACGAAGTCGCGCAGTGTGGGGCCCCAACAGCAAGAAATATGAGCATATACCAAAAATCGGTCGCAAGACCCATCATGACAGGGTTGATCTACATCGCCGTCATCATCATCGGCATCTTCTCCCTGACCAGACTGCCGGTGGACCTCTTCCCCCACATGGACAGCAATACCATCATGGTGCTCACCGTCTATGGCGGTGCAAGTGCGGAAGACATCGAGGACAACGTGTCCAAGCCCATTGAGAACGTGCTCAACACCTTGAGCGACCTCAAGCACATTACCTCCAACTCCAAGGAGAACTATTCCATTGTCTATCTGGAGTTTGAGTATGGTGTGGATATTGAGCAGAAAACCAACGATGTGCGCGACAAGTTGGATATGGTGAAGTCGGCGCTGCCCGACGGCGCCAACCAGCCCTACCTGTTCAAGTTCAGCGCCGACGACATGCCGATCATGATGCTGTCGGTGCAGTCTGGACAGAGCACGCAGGCGTTGTACAAGATTCTGGACGACAAGGTCTCCTCCCCGCTGTCGCGTATCAGCGGCGTGGGAGCGGTCTCCATCTCCGGTGCCCCGCAGCGCGAAATCCAGGTCTATTGCGATCCCTACAAACTTGAGAGTTATAACCTCACCATCGAGACTATCGCTTCTGTGCTCGGTGCGGAGAACCGCAACGTCTCCCTCGGTATCATGGACGTTGGCTCCAAGACCTACTCCATGCGTGTGGATGGCGAGTTCAACAGCGCTGACGAGATGGAAGATGTGGTGGTTGGCAGCTACAACAACAAGAACGTCTATCTGAAGGATGTGGCCGTTGTGAAAGATACCCTGCAAGAGCGTATGCAGGAGTCCTATACCGATGGAGAGCGCGGTGCCATGATTATCATTCAGAAGCAGACCGGTGCCAACACGGTGCAGATCTGTAAGAAGGTGCTGGCCGAGTTGCCCGCCATCCAGCGCTCTTTGCCCGCCGACGTGAAATTGAGTGTTTTGGTTGATAACTCGGACAACATCACCAATACCATTGACAGTTTGGAGGAAACCATCCTCATCATTTTGCTGTTGGTGGTCGTGGTCGTGCTTTTCTTCTTGGGAAGATGGCGAGCCACCATCATCATCGCCCTTGTGGTGCCTGTCTCTTTGATTGCAGCTTTTATCTATCTGTTGGCAACGGGTAACACCTTGAACATCATTTCATTGTCATCTATCTCCATCGCCATCGGTCTGGTGGTCGATGATTCCATCGTGGTGTTGGAGAACATTACCACGCATATTGAACGCGGATCGAAGCCCAAGGCGGCAGCCGTGTTTGCCACCAGCGAGGTGTCGCTTTCCATCATTGCATCCACCTTGGTGATTATCGCCGTGTTCTTGCCGCTGACTTTCCTTACCGGTATGGCCGGCGTGCTCTTCAAGTCGTTAGGTTGGATTGTCACCATCGTGATTGCCGTTTCATTGATTGCCTCCATGACGTTGACCCCGATGCTCTGTTCGCTCTTGCTGAAAAAGAATCCCAAGAAGAGCAAATGGTTCGCCGCGGTTTACGGTCCTATCGAGAAATTTCTCATCCGTTTGGACGAAGGCTACGCCAAGCTGCTTCGGTGGTGTGTCAACCATCGCAAAACAGTTGTGGGCATTGCCATGGTGATTTTCCTTGCCAGCCTCTCATTGCTGTTAGTGATTCCCACCGAATTCTTTCCGACGCAGGATAACGCCCGTTTGAGCGTTACCGTGAAGCTGCCGCAGGGTACCCGTGTGGAAACCACTAAGGCGTTGGGCGACCAAATTGTTGACGAAATCCGTGAGCAGTACCCGAACGAAATCAAATCCATCAACTATTCCGTGGGTATGCCCGATGAGGACAATACCTGGAGTTTGATGCGCGAGAATGGTACAAACCTACTCTCCTTCAATATCCGGCTGGTGAAGAAAACGGAACGTGACAAGTTCATTACGGAGATTTCTGATGGTATCCGCGAACTTTTGCGGCAGCATATTGAGATTAATTCTTATACAGTATCTACCGGTATGGGTAATATGGGTGGGCAGTCAACGGTGGATATCGAGCTCTACTGCTACGACTTCAACACTACCGACCAGTTTGCCGCCGACCTTGCCGCCCGTATGCGGCAGGTGGAGGGCTGTTCCGAGGTGGTGATCAGCCGTGACGAGTACACGCCCGAGTTGGAAGTTGTCTTTGACCGCCAGAAACTGGCCGAGAACGGGCTTAACTCAACGACGGCTGCCGGTTATGTGCGCAACCGATTCAACGGCTACACGGCCTCGCAGTTCCGTGAGGACGGTGACGAGTACAACATCCGTGTCCGTTACGCGCCGGAGTTCCGCAATGACATTCATGCCGTCGAGAACATCTTGATGTACAACAACATGGGCAAGGGTATCCGTGTGGGCGATGTGGCCACGGTGGAGGAAACCTTCACCCCGCCGACCATTGTCCGTAAGGACCGTGAGCGTATGGTCAAAGTCTCCTGTGTGGTGGCTAAGGGTGCTGCATTGAGCGAATTGGTGGAGTCTGCACAGAAAGAACTTGATCAGATGGATATTCCTGCCACATTGGACTACAAGATCGGCGGTACGTGGGAGCAACAACAGGAGGCGTTCGGTGACATGTATGTGTTGATTGCCCTGATTATCATGTTGGTCTATGTGGTGATGGCCGCCCAATTCGAGTCTTTCTCTTACCCGTTCGTCATCATGTTTTCCATCCTCTTCGCCCTCACAGGTGTGTTGATTGGCTTGGCCGTCACACGCACCGCATTGGGTATCATGGCGTTGATCGGTTTGATGATGCTGATCGGTATTGTGGTGAAGAACGGTATCGTGCTGATTGACTATACCAGCTTGTGTATTGAGCGCGGTCAGGGTATCAAGGACGCAGTGGTGGCCGGTGGCCGTTCCCGTCTGCGCCCGATCTTGATGACCACGCTGACCACGGTGCTCGGTATGATCCCGTTGGCTGTTGACAAAGGCGAGGGTGCCGAGATGTGGAACTCCATGGGTATGGTTGTGGCATGGGGTCTTACCTTCTCCACCATGGTGACCTTGATCCTCATCCCGGTCATGTTCAGCAAGCTTGCCGAATGGAACGCGAAGGGTGCCGTCCGCCGCCGCGAACGCCGCGAACGCAACAAAGCGTTGGGTGTCAACGAGGTGTAAACCTTAAACTTTAAACCTTAAACTTGAAACTATTATGAAAGCAGTCTTCATATCCCTATACCAAGCCTTCTACGATGAGGTGATGGAAATCTTGGACAAGAACGAAGTCCGCGGTTTCACCTTCTGGAACGAGGTGCAGGGCCGTGGTAGCCATGACGGTGAGCCGCACTATGGCACGCATGCCTGGCCCACGCTCAACTCGGCCATCTTGGCCTTCGTACCCGACGAGAAGGTGCGTCCGCTGTTGCACGACATCCATGAGTTGGACGTCTCCGCCGAGCAGCAGGGCCTCCGCGCCTTTGTGCTCAACGCCGAGGAGGTGACGGACAAGGATTTCTAATCATTCCTTTTTCACATTATGTGCACCCTGCTGTCACTCTTCCTTGTTCTCCTTACGCTCTCCGTCTCCGCGCAGACCGTGACCGTCGCCGGTGTCTATGACTACTCCGAAGCGAAGGCTTTTGTGCGGACCATCAACAAGGCCAGGATGAAAAAAAAGCTCAACACGCTGAAAATGGACCAGGGACTCACCGAGGCGGCCATGTTGCGTGCGGCTGAACTCTCTACCCAATGGTCGCTGTTCTCCATGGATGAGATGACAGAGAAGAATACCCAAAGACCTAACGGAAAGAACTTCATCACACTTGTGCAGAATAAATTCAGTATGCCCCAGGGAACAGAATGCGGTGAGTTTTTTTCCTGCTGTGTGGCCAATCCGGGCATCATGTCAATTCATAGGGACGGCGTGGCGGAGAATAAGTTTGCTTTGGGTTCATGGCGTGCTGTCGGCGCTGCGGTTTTCTATCGCAACGAACAGGCCTTCTGCGTGCTGATTTTCTCCAAACATGTGAACGGGAGTTCTGAGATTCCTTCCGGACAATGGGACTCAAAAGTGCAAGTGGGCACTGCCAAAGGCAAGGAGACATTTTTCCTGACGAAGGAGCAGACCACCACATTCAAGTTTCCGAAGACGGTGGATTATGAGGTTGACTTCTGCTATGATTACGCCACTGAAGTGGTCCGTTTGGTGAACCATGTACGCGACAGCGCCGGCTTGACTCCCCTTGTGATGGATTCCGCGCTGACTGAACTTGCCATGATCAGGGCGGCGGAAATGGCTTCATCGCGTAACCTTGAGTTGAAACAATATAATCCCACCAGCATGAGAGGCTATGGGGAGCAAAGTATAATCGGCCATAACCGCCCTAGAGGAGGCAGTGCTTTAACCATCCTGACGCAGGAATTCGAGGAAGCCTCATCGACAGGTGAAAATGTGGCTGGCGGATATAAAACGCCACAAGAGGTCGTGAACGGCTGGATGAACTCGCCGGGCCACAGAGCGAATATTTTGCGCAAATCTTTCAAATCGATTGGAGTCGGGTGTTGCAGTTTTTACGGACATAATTACTGGACCCAGTTATTCACCTCTCTTCCAAGAAAAGGTGGCTACCGTCCGGTTCATCGCGCGAAAGCCACTGTGCAAGTAAGCTTTGACCCCGCGATTGAGAGCAAGATAGTGAGCAAGGTTAACTAACACCGTGATGAAAAAGTAGTGGTGACGCTTGACTCTCTCGGGAGGAGTAAAGTGGAGAAACGGAAAAGAATCAGGTAAGACTTTTTTGTATATTTGCCGTGTCATATTAACGGGTAGGAGGTTAACTGCTAACTACACACTAAGAAGAAGTTGCGCCCGACACGGATTCAGGGTGTGAAACAATGTATTATTTTAAAGAAGATCAAGATTCAGATCAAGAAGTTGTTTGTAATAAAAATTATGTCTGGCCTAATAGTGTGAGACTGGAAATCATTAAAGACATTGGCGGAGGCGGATTTGCGACCGTTTATCATACAAAAGGTTCCAACGGAAAGGATTTCGCAGTAAAAGTAATGAGGAATTTTTACGAAAATAATCGTTTAAGACCATTTCGAGATGATGCTGTCTTCCGTTTTTATCACGAAGCTACCATTATGTCAAAGCTTTCTCATCCAGGTATTCCCAAAATTTATGATGTTTTGGAATATCAAGGACAACCAGCCATAGTGATGGAACTGATTCGTGGTACAAGCCTTTTTATAATTAATTCAGGAGAATTGAAGTTAAATTCAGGAGAATTGAAGTCGTTGTGGGACAAGATTGTCCCTGTGTTAGACTATATTCACAGTAAAGGGGTCGTGCATAATGATATTTCTCCTGGCAATATCATGTTGACACATCTCGGTGAAATAAAGTTGATTGATTTTGGCATTTCCGATTCACCGATGAATGGTAAAAGGGTTTACGTTGATTTTACATGGGGAACAAAAGAGTTCATGAGTCCAGAACAAGTTCAAACCCCTAAACAAGTAGATTACCTCACCGATTATTATTCGCTTGCACGCACTTTTTTGTATTTGCTCACAGGAAACTCTCCGAGTAAAAACGGTTGGGCGAAAGGCGAAAGAGGTCTGTCAGATTACTACACTGCACCTGATGCGGTTTTTAGGGGTGATGTATGTGAATGTGCCGAGAATTTCGATGGCTGTCCTGAAGATTGGACACAATTCCTTAAGCCCTATCTTGCGAAAGACCCAAACGAGCGACCGGGAAAGCTTTCTACATGGCGGTGACGGTGATTTAAGAAACTTAGTTTATACAATCAATAAGCAGTTGCGTCCGACACGGAGGAAAATCATCAAAGAAAAAGCAGCAAAATGAACAATAACGAATTATACGACAAATTAGAAGAAGTCAGCAATACTCCTGCTGAATCTATCGAGGCCGAACGGAAGTTCCTCGTGGAAATCGTGGGCGAACTGCCCGAATGGCGCGAGCTGGAGATTACCCAGACATATCTGAAAGAGAAGGACGGACTGGAGCCACGCGTCCGCAAGAGAAAGGAGAACGGTAAGTACGTCTATTTCCTGACCACCAAGCGATTTGTGTCGGTCAATGAGCGCGTGGAAATCGAGCGGGAAATTTCCCGAGCGGAGTATGAAGCCCTGCTCGCCGAGTCCAATCCCGCCAAGCGCCCCATCCACAAGCGGCGCCAATGTTTCGAGTGGGACAACCGCTATTTGGAACTGGATACTTTCGTGGACCCGCCACGCCCGCACCACCTGCTTGAAATCGAGCATGTCAGCATGGAAGATGAAATTTCGTTCCCACCGTTCCTGAAAGTCCTTAAAGAAGTGACCGACGATCCGGAATGGTACAACATGAATATTGCGTTAAAAGGTTAACTACAAACTCCAAATTAACAAAACGTTGCGCCCGACACGAAATGTGGTGTGGTAGGGTGGGAATTGAATTTTTTTTTATATTTGCAGAGTCATTTCCAGTTGTAGTCAATTGGGATTATAACTGGATGTTTCGAGGCTGTTAACTGAGCGTTTATGAGTGAGATAGTTTTTTGTCCAACTTGTGGCTATCCTGTGCCTGAAAGAGTTCGGAATTGCATAAGGTGCGGTCACCCTATTGATAAAGGCCGTCCACTCGGAGGAATTTCGGTCCCGGACAATCCCCCTAAAGAAGATGAAACCGGAGGCGCAAATTTGCCCGATAATAACAGGAAAGAGGATTTTCAAGAGAAAAAAAGAAGTGGTATTATGACAAATTTTTTCAAAAAACTTTTTGTGAAGAAAAAAACAGAAACACCTTTGTCGGTAGATTCCATTCTGAATGCCCTGCCCGATAACATTGCATATTTAAACAAATGTATATGTAATGTATGTCTTAAGGGGGACGACTTATCAAAACATAAGACCGATATCGAGAATTATTTTCCAAATGAACCCAAGCTATACAATAATGTTGCTGTCTTGTCAGCCATGTTGAACCATCTTGCTGATACTCCGTTGTTGACCGGAAAAGCCCTACTGGATTTCAAAAATAAGGCCAAGGTCGCTCATATTGATGGAAAGATAATAGATTACATAATCTCTGAAAAGAAAAATACCCCCCCCCCTCGTGAATCTTCCGTCCCTCAGGGCAAGGAGCTTGACCGTTATGGTCTTGCCTTCATGTTAGTTCCACTATTAGTTGAGAGTTACAATGAAAGCCTCCACAACGGAGGAGTTTCCGAAGGCAAGGAGGACATTTTCTGGAACATTGCTTTCTGGAGACACATTGCTGGCAAAATGGATTTTACGAGAACTGATTTCGACTGGAATGAGATTTTATTTTTCAAACAACAAATTGGGCAAAAGAAATTTGTAGCTATTACATTCCCTAAGCCGTTTAAAGTCCCTCAGGCAAAATATGGTCTTGTTGTTATTGACAAGGAAGTAAGTTATTATACTCTTGAAAAAACAGGTAATCTTTCAAATTATAGTGGCTCAAATGATGATGGACAAGATGATTACTGGGTTTTGGGAGGAGTGCGTGGCCGCGATCATCTGAATTTTGGCACAATCAAAGGGGATTTGACAGTGTCCCAATTCATTGAAGAAGTTATAAAGAAATTATAGGTCAGAAGAGGTTTCGGTGATATAAAGAATAATATTGCATGATATTATGTTTAGAGTTAGAGTGGAGATTCCCCCATCGCTGTCTTTTCTATTTGTTCGGATAACTACACAATCATAGCTGATAATCAATAAGAAAGTTGCTGTAATGAGTATTGAGAACGAATCACCGAAACTCAGAATATCGGATAGATTCCCTGTAGAGATTGCTGGCCGATACGGGTATGTTGACCATACGGGTGCTATGGCCATCTTACCACTCTATGAATCGGCAAGAGATTTTTCCGAAGGCTTGGCATGGGTTAAAACAAAAGGGGGACCTGGATATATCAACACATTGGGCCAATTAGTCATCAAGCTGCCGAGTGATAGCCCCAAGATAGATTTCTCCGATGGGATGGCCATGGTGAAGATGAACGGAAAGTTTGGGTATATTGATAAAACCGGTAAGGTCGCCGTTAAGCCACAGTTCCAATATGCTCAAGATTTTTCCGAAGGCCTGGCTCCTGTAGCAGTTGACGGATTGTGGGGATTCATCAATAAAGCCGGTGCAATGGTCATCCAACCGCAGTTTGATTTTGCGAGAGAGTTTTCAGAGAGCCTTGCAGCGGTAAGAATAATGAATGGGAAATGGGGGTACATTGACAAAACAGGCAAGATGGTTATTCAAGCCCAATTTTCGGATGCATTCTCATTTCGTGAAGACAGAGCCCAGGTAAATATATCGTCAGGACAATATTGTTCCAATGGATTGACGGTTAATACAGAAGCAAAGGCATTCATCAATAAATCAGGGGAAGTGGAAATTATCCCACAGGCCTTATTTGCCAATAGCTTTTCGGAAAACCAGAACCAGGTAAATATAGAACAGCATGGAGAAATACCTTTTGTTTCGGGAGGGGTGAGAAAACTTGATAAAAAAGGTAGGTTGATCATCCAACCGAAATATGTAATTACGCATGATTTTTACGAAGGCTTGGCCAATATTTTTATCGATGGAAGATATAGATATATTGATAAATCCGGAAAAGAGGCGTTCCAGCTACAGCTAAGATCGGCATCCTCATTTTCCGAAGGATTGGCTACAGTGCAGGTTAATAGTGGAAAATATGGATTTGTTGATAAAACCGGAACAATGGTTATCCCACCGCTCTTTGAGGAAGCCGGATGGTTTATCGATGGTTTGGCTAGAGTGAAGTACGCAGGGCAAGATGGATACATAGATAAGAAGGGGAGACTGATTTGGCCGAAACCGATGGTGGTAAACACAGCCGCACTTGATACTGAAGATTCGGACAAGATTATCATTAGAGCTAATGGGATGTACGGCTATATCAATAATACGGGTGAATTAGTCATTCCTCCTATATTTTGGGAAACTGCCCCATTCTGTGAAGGCATAGCTAGAGTTAAAGTGAACGAACGGTACGGCTATATTGATAAAACAGGCACAATGATTATTAGGCCGCAGTTCGAAACCGCCGAGGATTTTCATAATGGTTATGCCAATGTAACTACAGATTCATTAAAGGGAACTATTGATGTGTTTGGCAACTGGTTCAAAACAAAAAAACGATGGTTCCTATCTGTTAGAAAAATTTGGAAAAATATCCGAAATAGGAAACCTTCTATAGTTACCAACAAGGAATCCAAAAGAATAATAAACAATTACATATATAACCCGATTGGCGCTGTTAATTTGGTTTTGACCCATAAAGCTATAGAAGATGTACCTGCACAACAGATTGTAATTGGCCGGGATTTCACAACTATTGGGAGAAATCCGAGGTTTGGTGGTGGAATAAGCAAATGCGATGTTTCTCACGTGGAAGTGAAAACTACGGATATGAGCATGGCTAAAAAGCACTGCATTATAAGAAGAATTGACGAAACCAAATTTTCGATTGAAGAATACGCGGATTCAGACTCTTTTGGACGCCCCGTCATGGGAACTTGGCTGAATGGCAAGGAAATCTCCGGTCCTACATTGCTGAAAGAGGGAGATGTTATCCGATTTGGGCCAAGAATCGAATTTACGGTCAGATTCTGCCGTTTTTTTGGAAGAATCTGATTTTTAAACAATACAGCCGCCAGTCATCAACTTTTACGACTTTCCCCAGCGATTATCAGTAAAAAAAATAATATCTTTGCTGCCGAATTTTATCGGATATGAAAAAATTAATCGTTTTACTATTGGCTTGTGCGGTGGGAACGGCATGTTTCGCCCAGAGTGCCAAACAAGAGTCCCGGAAAAACCTGGTGGTCAAGGAGTGGAATCGCGGAGATGGCGGCAAAGGTGTCCGCTTCTTGGACCATGTGACCAAATACAATGCCGACGGACGCAAGTCGGAGGATATAGAATACACCTCTTCCGGTGCGATGAAAGCCCGTTGTACTTATGAGTATGACTCGAACGGCAAAGTGTCGCGCGAGGTGGTGTACAACGAACACAACAAAGCGGTCCGCATCCGCAAGTTCGAGTACAACACCGACGGCACCAAAAAGAAACAGTATAACTATGCGCCCAACGGCAAGTTGCAATCCGTAAAGGAGTTTGAGTATGTTAGATGAGGTGTTCGCTGGATTGGACCCCATCTCGCTGGAGGAGATGAACTCCGTGAAGCTGATGAACCGCACAGATACCAAGTATCTGCTGAACAGGCGGATTCTGGATGCTTTGGCGGACCATTGGTCTTCGTTGTTCTACGTGCAGGAGATTTCCGGCAGCAGAATCGCCCACTACAGGACCCTCTATTTTGACACGCCCGACGCGCTGACCTATACCGTTCATCATAACCAGCATCTGCGCCGGCAAAAGATCCGCCAGCGCGAGTATGTGGATACCGGTACGGTATTCTGCGAGGTCAAGAACAAGGTGAACACGGGCAGGACGAAGAAGAAACGCATTGAGATTCCGGCAGCGGAGTGGGGGAGTCTGTACAATCAGCCTGAGATGGAACAATTTCTCAAGGAAAAAGTGTGGCTCACGCAAGAGCCGCTGACCCCGCGACTGCAGAACCGGTTCAGTCGCATAACGCTGGTGAACAAGGCCAAGACCGAGCGCATCACCATTGACAGCGGAATATGTTTCCGCAACATGCTCAACGACTGCGAATCTGAGGTACCCGAACTTGTTATTGTGGAAGTGAAACAGGACGGCAACCAGCCCTCTGACTTCAAGAGGATTCTCCAGGAGGCTCGGGTGCAGCAGAAAGGTTTGAGCAAGTATTGCCTGGGCATGTTGCTCACCGACGAACATATCAAATACAACCGCTTCAAGGATAAAATCCGCTATGTAAGCAAACTCACCGGTCAAACCCTTGCTATCGCCGCCATCACGAATTTAAAATAACCATTATATATAATCTACCGAGCTGTTGTCCCTGGCGGGACTGCTTAAGGAAATTTTTTATCTCTAATCTCTAATCTCTAAACTCTAAACTTTAAACTTTAAACCCTAAACTATGCTTCAATCTTCTTTCCCCGATTACGATCCCGAAATCATGCGCGAGTTTGGCATGGAAACCCTTGATGGCGCAGGCCAGCTGTTCGGCATCCCTTGGTTTGACGGCCCGTCGTTGTGGCAAATGCTGTTCCGCTTTGCCATCAATCTGATCTTTTGCTGGGTCATCATTGCCTTGTTCTATTACAGAAAGAGCAAGCGTCGCGACTATTATTTTACCTTCATGATGTTCAGCATCACCATCTTTTTTCTCATCTTCTTGATGGACAATGTGAAGGTGCAGATCGGTTTTGCCTTGGGACTATTTGCCATTTTCGGCATGATACGTTATCGGACGGAGTCGATTCCCATTCGCGAGATGACCTATCTTTTTGTTGTGATTGGCATATCCGTGATTAACGGTCTGGCCATGACGGTCAGCTATGCGGAGTTGCTCCTCACCAATGTCCTCATATTGGTGGCGGTATGGATTTTTGAGCAGGCCAAGTGGAAACGTCGCGTGGACACCAAGATTATCCTCTATGAGAAAATTGAATTGGTGAAAGCCGGACGGGAGAAGGAACTGATGGAGGATTTGAAGGAGCGCACGGGCCTGGATATCATCAACGTGGAGGTCGGCCATATCAACTTTCTGAAGGATGTCGCCTATCTGCGGGTGCATTACAAGCCCAAACGTGAAGAACTGGAGAATACGGTCAACAATCTGACCAAGGTAAAATCGGACAAGTTTTTTTAATCAAATCAAAGCATATATAATTATAATATAGTATGGAAGATTTTGTCGCTGCCGCGCGCGCGTTCCTGACGGATGTGTTGTTCAAGTATGTGCCCCAACTGCTGTTGGCGCTGGTGATTCTTTTTGTGGGTTTGAAGCTCATCAAGTTGTTGAACAAAGGATTGCAGAAGACATACAATCGGCGTAAGCTGGATCCTTCGTTGCAGCAGTTCCTGCATTCGGTGATTGACATCTCGTTGAAGGTGTTGTTGGTGTTGACGGTGATGGGTATCGCCGGTATCAAGATGACCTCATTTGTAGCCATCTTGGGTGCAGCGGGTCTGGCCGTGGGCATGGCGTTGCAGGGTACGTTGCAGAACTTCGCGGGTGGCGTCATCATTCTCATATTGCGTCCGTTCAAGGTGGGCGACTACATCGAGCAGGGCACGTACGAGGGTTTTGTGGAGAGCATCCAGATTTTCAATACGACATTGCGCACGTATGACCATCGTTTTGTGGTGGTTCCGAACACGGAGCTAGCCACCAAGTCGCTGGTCAATCACTTCAATCTGCCTCAGCGCAGGATTACGGTGAAGGTGGGCATTGCCTACGGCGAGTCGGTGGAGCATGCGCGCGAAGTGCTTATGCGTGCGATGTCTGAGAATCCGTATGTGGTGCAGGAGCCGAAAGCTCCGGAGGTCCATGTGGACAATTTGGGCGACAGTGCCGTGAACCTCATACTGTTCGCCTGGACGCCTGCGGAAACGTACTGGCCGGCGCTTTTCACCCTCAACGAGGATGTATATACCGCGCTTGGCCGCGAGGGCATCAGCATCCCCTTCAACCAGGTCGATGTCCATATCAAACAGGATTGATGTTTTTTATATTACGGTGTTATGTTTTTTTTGGGGGGCACTGCGAGCAATGCCGCGCGGTTAACGTTGGAGGTTTCGCTCAGCGCTGTCGCGTTTCGCGGAATGGTGCACGGATGGCAGGCCGTCAGGCCTGCAAGGCTCGGTAGCCGGGGATGTCAATCCCCGGGATGGAGGGCAAGTGTGCGTGGTCGCGGCGCGAGGTTGGTGTGCGCCGGAGCACGGCACGCGCCGCCGCGAAAAGGATGCCCGTGATAGCGGAGAATTTGACGAGGACGATATAGAGGAAAGAGTTCTGGCTCGTTGTAATTGTTGTTGGTTTACAACTCGTATTTGACGCTGGACAATAATTTTTATATTATCTAGACAACTCATTATGAAAATATATAGAAATCCTGGCGTGAAGATAGGATTTCTAAAATTTGCAGTACAATTTGTAGTATGATGATTTATTTGCCTGAACGGACGGGGTATATAACGCCTAACAATAATCCTATCAGAATTGCGATGATGAGTATTATTATGTTTTTCTTCCGTTCTTTTCGTCTTTCGGAAGGAGACTTCCTCATGTATTCGGAATTTC
>JAFZIP010000006.1 GCA_017554325.1 Bacteroidales bacterium | reverse complement strand
TGCAGCCTGTGCGAAAAAACTCATTGAGATGTTCCGAAAAGCTATTAAAGCTAAGAACAATGAAAAGACTCCTGTTCATTATCCTATGCTGCTAATAGCCAACGGCCTAAAAAATAAAACGATATGACAGTTAAAGACTTAGTTGAAAAATTGAATCTCACCGTTTTCTGTGGTGAGGAGAATCTTGGAAATGAAATCAAGGGCGGTTATGTCTCCGACCTGCTCAGCGACGTGATGGGTTTTGCCCAGGAGGGCCATGCATGGGTGACGCTGCAGACGCACAAGAATGTCATCGCCATTGCTTCCCTCAAGGAGTTGGCCTGCGTGGTGCTCGTGAAGGGCAGCAAACCTGACGAGGACATGCTCGAGCAAGCCAAGGAGGAGGAGATTCCCGTGCTGGGTACCCCCGAGCAGACGTTTGAAACCGCTGGCAAGATTTACCAATTGCTAAACGCATAGTGCCATGAAGGACTTATCCATGCACATCATGGACATCTTGCAGAACTCTACGCGCGCCAAAGCGACGGAGATCACGCTGGAGGTCTTGTTGGACACAGAAAAAGATACGCTTACCTTGGTGTTCAAGGATAACGGTTGTGGCATGAGCGAGGAGACCGTGCGGAAGGTTGTTGACCCATTCTACACCTCGAGAACCACGCGCAAAGTAGGATTGGGCTTGCCATTGCTCAAGCAGAATACCGAGATGACGGGCGGCTCCATGCACATCGAGTCAAAAGAGGGCGTTGGCACCACTGTGACCGCGGTGTTCGGACTCACACATCTGGATACGCCACCTATGGGCGATTTGGCCGGTACTATCGTGCTCACCATTTCCGCATATCCCGATATCCGTTTTATCTTCCATTACAAACTCGATGACGAGGTGGATTATGTGCTGGATACCAAAGAGGTGAATGAGATTCTGGACGGCCTGCCCATCAATGATCCTGATGTTATCGCATCACTGAAAGAAATGGTGGAGGAAAATATCAAATAGAATTATAAAAAAATGTATCTTTGCCCGCTTTTTTTGAGAAAAAGTGAGTTTTATTATGATAATTTGATGTTTTGTAAAGAATTATGCTGATAATTAACACTATTGCAGAACTGACAAAAACTGTTGAGAAAGTAAAAACAGAAGGAAAGACCATCGGTTTTGTGCCCACCATGGGCGCATTGCACGATGGTCACCTCTCCCTTATCAAAAGGGCAAGACAGGAGAATGACGTGGTTTTCGTTTCTATTTTCGTCAATCCTGTGCAGTTTAACAACCAAGACGATTTGATCAAGTATCCCAGAACTTTGGAAAGTGATGTGGAGCTGATCGGCGATTATGCCGACTATGCTTTTGCACCCTCTGTAGAGGAGATTTTCCCGACTCCGCCCACTGAAAAGTACCATTTCGGTCCCGTGGAGGAGGTGATGGAAGGTGCTGCAAGACCAGGCCATTTCAATGGGGTAGGGGTTATTGTGCGTCGCCTGCTCGACTGGGTGCAGCCCGACAAAGCCTATTTCGGTGAGAAGGACTACCAGCAGATTGCCGTTATTCGCGAACTGGTGCGCCAGTGCGACATCAAGTCCGAGATTGTGCCTTGTCCCATCGTGCGCGAACCGAACGGACTGGCCATGAGCTCCCGCAATCGCCGCCTTACGCCCGAACAGTTTGAGACGTCAGCTAATATCTACCGCATTTTGGTGGAGTCGCAACAATTGCCGGATGTGCCTCAAATCAAGGCGTTTGTGGAATCCGAGATTGCCAAGATCCCCGCTTTTAAGCTCGACTACTTCGAGATTGCCGACGACAAGACTCTCCAAACCGTGCATTCCCTGGTGGATGCCGACGGCGTGATGGGTTTCATTACGGTGTATGTGGGCGAGGTGCGGCTCATTGACAATATTAGATATAAATAGCGATTATCGATGATAGATTATCGATTAATGTATAGATTTTGATATTATTTCTTTGAAAATGACAATAGAATTATTAAAATCCAAGATACACAAGGTTACTGTCACAGAGGCTAACCTGAATTATGTGGGCAGTATCACCATTGACGAGACGCTGATGGAGGCCGCTCATCTGATTGAGAACGAGAAAGTGCAGGTGCTGGATGTGAACAATGGCGAAAGATTTGAGACATACGTCATCAAGGGAGCCAAGGATTCCGGCGTCATCTGCCTCAACGGTCCTGCCGCTCGCAAGGTATGTGTGGGCGACGTGGTTGTCATCATCTCCTATTGTTCGATGGATTTTGAAGACGCCAAGCATTTCAAACCTTGGATTCTCTTCCCGGACAAGGACAACCGGATTTAGCCTTTGCTCTCAGCTCTCTTAAACTTACTCTTCTACTCCTTTACTCTTTTACTCTTTTACTCCTTTCACCTCATTCACCCCATTCACCTATTTTACCCCTTTAACCAATAATTACCTATGTACAAATTGATTTTAGTGCGGCATGGCCAAAGCGAATGGAACCTGTCCAACCAGTTTACAGGCTGGACGGATGTTGACCTCACTCCGCAGGGCATTGAGGAGGCGAAACGGGCCGGCCGTATCCTGAAGGAGGCGGACATGGACATCCGCTATACCTATACATCTTATTTAAAGCGGGCCATCAAGACATTGAATTATATTTTGGAAGAAATGGACCGTATGTGGCTGCCGGTGGAGAAGAGCTGGCGGTTGAACGAGAAGCATTACGGCATGTTGCAGGGACAGAACAAACAGGAGGCTGTGGAGAGGTTCGGCAAGGAGCAAGTGATGCTCTGGCGGCGCAGCTATGATGTGGCCCCGGCCCCCATCCCTGACGACGACCCTCGCCATCCCAAGTATGACATCCGCTACCAAGGCGTGAAGAGCCGCGCCGCGCGCCCGGGCACGGAATCCCTGTCCGACGCCACCCGCCGCATCATCCCTTTGTGGAATACCAGCATTGTGGAGAATCTGCACCAGTACGGTCAAGTGCTCATCGTGGCGCATGGCAACAGCATCCGTGGCATCATCAAGTTTATGAAAAATCTCTCCAACGAGGAGATTGTCAAGTTGAATATCCCCACAGGTGTTCCGTATCTGATGGAGTTGGACGAGGATATGCAGATCATGAAAGATGAATATATTGGTGTAAGTGAGGATGATTTGAAAGCAATGCAGGCGGTTGTGGCCAATCAGACGAAATAATTTGAGGAGTTTTGGCCTTTTGGATTGATTATTTGAATATTTTTTCTATATTTGCACGCTTTTTTGAAAAAAAAACAACACAACACATTAATAACTAACAATTAAAAACAGTTTTTTATGAAGAAAAAAGTAAGAAATGTCATCATCATTGGTGCAGCTGGAAGAGACTTCCACAACTTCAACACCTTCTTCCGTCACAACAAGAACTACAACGTAGTCGCTTTTACCGCTGAGCAAATCCCCGGTATCGACGATCGTATGTATCCGAAGGAGCTGGCTGGTGAAGATCTCTATCCGAAGGGCATCAAGATCTATCCGGAATCCCAATTGGCTGAATTGATCAAGAAATTTGACGTTGACGACTGCGTTTTCGCATACAGCGACAAGCCGTACGCATACGTCATGGGCGTGAGCGCTATCGTGAACGCTGCCGGCGCCAACTTCTGGCTCATGGGTCCGAATGACACCATGGTGAAATCCAAAAAGCCCGTCATCGCTGTCGGCGCTACCCGTACAGGTTGTGGTAAGTCACAGACCTCCCGTAAGATCATCGAATACCTCGTTGGTATGGGCTTCAGAGTAGTTGCTGTGCGTCACCCGATGCCTTACGATCCTGATTTGAACAAACAAATCGTCCAACGTTTCGCTTGCGTTGATGACCTCAAATATCAAAACTGCACCATCGAGGAGATGGAAGAGTATGAACCGCACGTGGTGACCAAACGTAACGTGATTTATGCTGGTGTTGACTACGAAGCTATCCTCAAAGGTGGCAAGACCAAAGATCCTCAAACCGGCAAGTGGGTTGAGATGGCTGGCGCTGAGAACGATCCCGACGGTTGCGACATCGTGCTTTGGGACGGTGGTAACAACGACTTCCCGTTCTACGTTCCCGATTTGACCATCGGCGTGGCTGACCCGTTGCGTCCCGGTGCAGAGGTGAGCTACTATCCTGGTGAAGTTGTCGCTCGTATGGCTGACGTCATCGTCATCAACAAGATCGACTCCGCTTCTCTGGATAACATCAACACTGTTCGCGCTAACTTGCGCAAAATCAACCCGACTGCTAAGCAGATCGACGCTGCTTCTATCCTCACGGTTGACAAGCCGGAACTCCTCAAGGGCAAGAAAGTCCTCGTTGTGGAAGACGGTCCTACATTGACCCACGGCGAAATGAAGATCGGTGCCGGTACGGTTGCCGCTCTGAAACACGGTGCTGAACTCGTTGACCCGAGACCTTACACTGTTGGTAAACTCTCCGAAACCTTCAAGATTTATCCGAACATCGGTACCTTGCTGCCCGCTATGGGTTATGGTGCTGAGCAGATGAAGGACCTTGAGAAGACCATCGCCAACACTCCTTGCGACGCTGTTGTGATCGGTACTCCTATCGACCTGCCGCGTTTCATCAAGATCAAACAACCGGTTGTGAAAGTCGGTTACGAACTCCAGGAGATTGGCACTCCTACCTTGAAGGAAGTTCTCGACGATTTCGTTGCAAAACACAACCTCAAACCCAAAAGAAGAAGAAAATAATCCTTCCTTGGGATAATATTTGGCGGGTGACTGTTTTTTCAGTCACCCGCTTTATTTTTTTTGTATTTTTGCGCATTTAAAAAACCAAAGGATATGAAAAGAATCATCGCAATATTAGTTATCGGCCTGTGTGCCTCTTTTGCTTCTGCACAATCTGTGCAATTGATCCATAACGGGCAACCCCTGAATGAGGGCGACACCATCTACATGGCCACATCAGTGGGAAGCCAGTCGCAGGTGTTTGTGGGATATTCCAATATCACCTCGCAGAATGTATTTCTCAAAGTGAAACGTAGAGATGTCACGTTTGTGCCAGGCGACGAATTGACATTCTGTGTGGGTGGAACGTGCGTGGAGCAGCAGTCGGGTGAGTTTGAGCTTGCCGCTGGTGCCACTGTGGCTGAGGAGGATGTTAGCAATGGCTCTTTCCATGCTGATTACACATGCCATTCGCAAGGCACTTCCATAGTGAAGTTTACGTTCTTCAACACGGATAACCCACAGGATGAGGTCAATTTTTACGTGTATGCCTCCACTGCTCTGGGCGTGCAGCAGCATGTTGCCACTGTTCAGGCTTCTGCATATCCCAATCCGGCTACCACGTTTGTGAATATCCGCTACAAGGTTGAGAATCCACAAGGTGCCAATCTGGTAATTCGCAATATCCTTGGCGGTGAAGTCTATCGCCAGGCAGTTCAGGGCGAGGGCCGCGTAGAGGTTTCCACCTCCGATTTGGCCCCTGGTATCTATGTCTATGGCATTGAGGAAAAGGGTAAAATGCTTGTAACGAAGAAATTGCTGGTCAAGTAATCGCTGTGCTGCTGTCCTTGTTTGAGCATCATGCCCTTGCTGTAGCAGAATATTCTGCCGACGCAGTACCACAACCCGAAAACGGGGTGACTATCGTGCTGTGTGCGCTGATTTTCCTGATGACCATTTCTGTCGTGCTTTTCCGCCGCCGTTTGTCGAACCTCATCCGTTCGCTCTATTCCCAGCGCTTCTTCTCACTCTTGATTCGAGAAAGCAAAGTGCTGGAGGAAATGATGTTTCCTGTGACATTGTTGTTCGATCTTTTCACCATTGCGTTAGGTATGTTGCTTATAATCGCGCACTTTAATGCTCCTCTTGTGTCTCGACTGACCTTCTGGGGCGCGTATGGGGGCGTGTTCGCCGTTCTGGCGGTGGTTTATATTCTGGAGTTTACTGCCAACGTTGTCTATGCCGGTTTGTTTGATCATCAGAAGGAACGCTACAGCCTCAATCTCTATAAATTCGTATTTTCGACCAATGTGGCCATGTTGCTGTTGCCGTTCCTCATCGTGTATCACGCACTCGGCAATTTTGCTGTCATGTACGCCTTTATCCCAGTGTTTTTCGTGATGTTAGGACTATATCTGTATCGGCTTCTGAAAATAAATCCTCGGAATATTAATTTGTTTCATTTTTTTCTCTACTTTTGCACGCTTGAAATTTTACCCTGGGTATTGCTGGTGAAATGTATATTAATTATTTGATAAATAGATAATTAGGGTAGAATATTGAATATTGAAAAATAGTGAAAAATGAAGATAAAAAACATCCTTATCTCCCAAAATGCACCTGCTGATTTTGAGAAATCCCCGTATGCGGAGTTGAAACGCAAGTACAGCATCAACATCGATTTCTACAAATTTTTCAAGATTGAAAGCATTACAGCAACGGAGTTCCGCAAGTCCAAAATCAACATTTTGGAACATCCGGCCGTGGTGTTCACGAGCAAGAATACGATAGATCATTTTTTTGAGCTCTGCAAGGATATGCGTTTGGATATTCCTGAGACGATGAAGTATTTCTGCTCCACGGATGCAGTGGCCAACTATCTCCAGAAGTACATCCAGTACCGCAAGCGCAAGATTTTTGCCGCGAAGGATAGTAATATTTCCAGTCTCAACGACCTCCTGTGGAAGAACAGGGACCTGAAGATGCTCATTCCGTGCGGTCCTGACGGTGCTTCGGCGCAAATGCTGGAGTTCATGGACACCAAGGGCATCCAGTATGACCAGGCGCATGTGTTCACCACTTCCGCAGCCAATCTTGCGGATGATATTGACATTACCAAATACGACATGATTGTGATGTTCAGCCCGAACGGGGTGAAGTCGCTGCAGACGAATTTCCCTGATTTCAAGCAGGGAGAGGTGGCTTTTGCCGCGCTTGGATCCGCCGTGATCACCGCTTTGGAGAATGCAGGCTGGACCGCCCAGGTGATTGCCCCTACCAAGGATTATCCCTCCATTACTGATGCGCTGGACGCATTCCTGAAAGAATATGCAACCCGTAGAAGATAAACAGGTCTTCCCTCGCGGCGAACATCTTAAATCCTCCCTTGCCATCAAGGAGGTGATGGATGCGAATCAATCAGTATATTCTTATCCCATAAAATGTTACTATGACCTGCTTGAGCAATCGGGCCGTACTTCTATGCAACTTGCCGTGACTGTTTCCAAGAAACGATTCCATCATGCGGTGGATCGCAACCGCATGAAACGCTTGATGCGCGAGAGTTATCGTTTGCAAAAACATCTGCTATTAGTTCCGGAAGGAAAATGCTGCCGTTTGTGTTGGATTTTCGTGGCCAAGGAGAAGGCCTCCTTTGCCGAAATACATGAGGCTGCATCCTCTGTTTTTCAAAAAATAAATCTTGCTTTGGAAACCCAAAGGAATGAGAAAACTGTATGACGTCTTTTGTAAAGGTCTTGCCGCCATTATGATAGGGCTCATCCGACTCTACCAAATGACGTTGTCGCCGTTCATCGGGCGCGCTTGCCGCTATACGCCCACCTGTTCCAACTATGGTATCGAGGCCATCCGCAAATATGGGCCTTTCAAGGGCGGCTGGCTCACGCTGAAACGAGTTGCTTCCTGCAATCCATGGGGTGGAAGTGGCTATGATCCAGTGCCGTAAAAAAAATATTTGCATCTCCGCTACATTATTTATATATATATTATATTTGCACCTTGAAATTGTGCAGTGGATTTTTATTGTATAATATTAACTAATAATAACTTACGTTTATGAAGATTTCTTACAAGTGGTTGAAGGATTTGATGACATTTGATGTTTCGCCCGAGGAGGTGAGCCATTATTTGACCAATTGCGGTTTGGAAGTCGAGGGCATGGAAACGGTTGATGTGATCCGCGGAGGCCTGAGGGGGTTGGTGATAGGAGAGGTGCTCACCTGCGAGCCGCATCCCAATTCAGACCACCTGCATGTCACCACGGTGAACGTGGGAGCGGAAGAGCCTTTGCACATCGTGTGCGGCGCGGCCAATGTAGCTGCCGGCCAGAAAGTTGTGGTGGCCACCATCGGCACGGTGCTCTATAATGGCGATGAATCTTTCACGATTAAAAAGTCCAAGCTCCGTGGCGAGCCTTCAGAGGGCATGATTTGCGCCGAGGACGAGATTGGTCTGGGCAATTCCCATGATGGCATTATGGTCCTTGACAGCGAGGCTGTGCCAGGAACGCCTGCCTCTCAGTATTTCCATGTGGAGTCGGACACGGTTTTTGAAATCGGCCTGACCCCGAACCGTTGCGATGCCATCTGTCATGCCGGTGTGGCACGCGACCTGTATGCCGCGCTGATGCAGGATGGACGCTCCTGTTCCCCGCTGATTCTCCCCAATGTGCCGGAAGTGAAGCCGATCGCGCACGTGAAGCTCCGTATCGATGTGAGCGTGGAGAATACCAAGGACTGCCCGCGTTACTCGGGACTCCTTTTCGACAATGTACAAGTGGGAAATTCCCCCGAATGGTTGCAGAACAAATTGCGTGCCGTGGGTATTCGGCCCATCAACAATGTGGTGGATGTTACCCAATATATCATGTTGGAATTAGGTCAGCCCATGCATGCGTTTGACGCTGACAAAATTATAGGCAATAAGGTTATAGTCAAGAATTTGGATGAAGGTACTTCGTTTGTCACTTTAGATGGTAATGAGGTGAAATTGAGCGCAGACGACCTGATGATTTGCAACGCCGAAGAGGGCATGTGTATCGCAGGTGTTTACGGAGGTCTTAACTCCGGGGTGACGAATAACACCACTCGTTTGTTCTTGGAAAGTGCTTATTTCAATCCTGTGTCCATTCGTAAAACGGCCAAGCGTCATGGTTTGAAGACGGATGCTTCCTTCCGCTACGAACGCGGTTGCGATCCCAGCATCACTGTGTATGCCCTGAAACGCGCCGCCGCCCTGATTCAGGAATTGACCAATGCTACCATCATCTCTGAGCTGGTGGACATTTATCCCCACAAGATTGAACCCGCACAGATTACTTTGAAATACGAACATGTGAACAAGGTTGCCGGTAAGGTCATTGACAAGCCGACGATTTCACGTATCCTTTCCATGTTAGGCATGGAAGTGCAGAGCTCCGGCGACGAGCAATTGCTCGTACGCGTGCCGCTGAGCAAGGCCGATGTCACCCGCCCGATAGACCTCATTGAAGAGATATTGCGTATCTACGGATACAATAACATTGAGATTCCCGACACGCTGTTCTATAAGATGCCGACCCCTGAAACGGGTAATGCGGCTTATCAGATGCAGATGGTTGTGTCCAACTACTTGGTGGATAACGGCTTCTACGAGGTGATGAACAACTCATTGACCAAGATGGAATATGCCGAGCGTTTCGATTTCATTGACAGTCGCGAGACAGTGAAATTGTTGAACCCGCTGAGCAATGAGCTGGGCGTGATGCGTCAGACCTTGCTGTTCGGTGGATTGGAGAATATTGTCCGCAATGTGAATAACAAGAATCAAAACCTCCGTCTGTTCGAATTTGGCAAGACCTATCATCTCAATCCTGAAACCCAAAAGGGCGATGATGTTGTTCTGCGCTATCGCGAGAAGGATGAAATGGTCATGCTGGTCACGGGTCGTGAGTGCGAGGATTCTTGGAACTACAAGGCCAAGGAACTGGACTTGTTTTATCTCAAAAACATGGTGGAGAATGTGTTGTATAAGCTGAACTTCCCGATGCAGGATTTGAGACTGACCTTGGATGAGCCCGCCCGCATGTTTGCTGACCATCTTTCCTATTGCTGTGGTGAGGATACCATCGTGACGATGGGCTTGGTCAATCCGAAGGTGCTCAAATATTTTGATCTGAAGAAGCCCGTCTATTACGCCGAATTCAACCTGTCTGCTGTCGATCGTGTATTTGCAACGCAGAAAGTGAATTACAAACCGATTGCCACTTATCCGTCTGTGAAACGTGACCTGGCCCTCGTGGTTGATAAGAATGTGACTTACGATGAGCTGGAGCGCATAGGTCGGAAGTATGGATCCAAATTGGTCAAGCATATCTCCCTGTTTGATGTGTATGAAGGCGACAAGATTGAGGAAGGTAAGAAATCCTACGCCTTGAATTTCGTGCTCCAGCATCCAGACAAGACTTTGACGGATGATGAGATCAACAAGGTGATGACCAAACTGATTGCCGCATACGAGCGTGAGGCCGGTGCTAAACTGAGATAATCGGATATTAGGAGAATCAAGGCCGTTATGAAGATATTCAGAGGATTTGAGGATGTCGCCCCGTTAACCCGACCGGTTATTGCCGTCGGGTCGTTTGACGGTGTTCATCGTGGGCATTGTCAGATTCTCCGCTATCTTTGTGAAGCGGCAGCCGAGCGTGGTGGCCAGAGTGTGGTTGTGACCTTCGCCCCGCATCCTCAAGTTGTTTTAAATCCCAACTCCGATTTTTTTACCATCAATACGCTGGATCGCAATTTGGAGCTGATCGCGGAGCAGAACGTGGATGTGGCGGTGGTGCTTCCGTTTACCAAGTCGTTTGCACAAACGTCGTATCTGGAGTTCGTTGAGCAATACCTCATTGGCCGATTGCACGCAAAAGCTCTGGTTATGGGTCCCAACCATGCGCTGGGCCACAACCGTGAGGGCGACCGTTTCAAAATCGAGACAGTATGCCAGCAACATCATGTTGAAGTGGTGGACATTCCTGAATTCATGTTGCATGACGCGCAAGTTCATTCCTCCACGATACGCAAGCTGATTCAGAACCGCCATTTTGATGCGGTTGACGATATGTTAGGATATCATTACGAAATTAAATAATCTTTATATCAATCACTTAAACAAAATACTAAAAAACTGTCGCTTATGAGTAAAAATTTGATTATTGTAGAGTCTCCTGCCAAAGCCAAAACCATTCAAAAGTTTATCGGCAAGGATTTTGACGTGGTGTCCAGCAAGGGCCATGTCCGCGATTTGCCCCAGAAGGATTTGGGCATTGACATTTCCAAGAACTTCGAACCACAGTATGTGGTTTTGGATGACAAGAAGTCATTGATTAGTGAAATCAAGAAGAAAGCCGATTCTGCGGATGTGGTGTGGCTCGCAACGGATGACGACCGTGAGGGAGAGGCCATTTCATGGCATTTGATGAAAGTTACCAACATTGATCCCGCGAAAGTGAAGCGTATTGTCTTCCATGAGATTACCAAGCCGGCCATTGACCAGGCGCTTTCTACTCCGCGCGAGCTGAACGTGGACTTGGTGAACGCGCAGCAGGCGCGTCGCGTTTTGGACCGTTTGGTGGGCTTCGAGCTGTCGCCTGTGCTCTGGCGCAAGGTGAAACCGCAGCTCTCCGCCGGACGCGTACAGTCTGTCGCAGTCAAGCTGATTGTGGAGCGCGAGCATGAGATTGAGAAGTTCAACACCACTTCCTCCTACAAAGTTGATGGCGTTTTCAACCCGGTTCGCGACAAGAATGTGGAACTGAAGGCTGAGTTGAACAAGCGTTTCAACGACCAGTCGGCAGCCATGGAGTTCTTGCAGGCTTGCCAGAATGCCGATTTCAAGATCGAGGCTATAGAGACTTCTCCTGGCAAGAAAAGTCCCGCACCGCCTTTCACCACTTCCACTTTGCAGCAAGAAGCCGCGCGCAAGCTGGGCTTTTCCGTGAGCAAGACCATGGTGGTGGCACAACAACTGTACGAATCCGGTTACATCACCTATATGAGAACAGACTCTGTGAACCTTTCTGCCGTCGCCCTGGCTACGGCCAAGGATGTGATTACGGAGCTGTTCGGGGCGCCATACGTCCATATCCATAACTATGTTACCAAAACCAAAGGTGCCCAGGAGGCTCACGAGGCTATCCGTCCCACGGATCTGTCGCGTCAGACCATCCCGGGCGACACGTTCGCCAAGCATCTCTATGAGCTGATTTGGAAGCGTACCATTGCCTCCCAGATGAGTGATGCCAAGACGGAGAAAACCAGCATCATGATCCCGGTCACTGGCCGCAAAGAGAAATTCATTGCCTCCGGAGAAGTGATTCTGTTCCCGGGCTTCCTCAAGGTCTATACGGAATCCAAGGATGATGACAATGAGGAGGTACGCGGCATGTTGCCGGCCATGCAGTTGGGCGAGGCTCTTGGAGCACAGGTGATTACCGCCACCCAGCGTTTTGCACAGCCGCCGGCACGTTACACCGAAGCCAGTCTGGTGAAGAAGCTTGAGGAACTCGGCATCGGCCGTCCTTCCACGTATGCCCCTACCATCACCACCATCCAGAAACGTGGTTATGTGCAAAAGGCAACCCGCCCGGGCAGTGAACGTACATATTCTTGCATCATATTGAAAGACAATGTGATAAAAGAAGATACGAAGAAAGAGAAGTTCGGCTATGAAAAGGACAAAATCATTCCTACCGATGTGGGCATTATTGTAAATGACTATCTGCAGGAAAATTTCAACGATATCATGGACTATGGCTTCACCGCGGATGTGGAGAAGGAATTTGATGACATTGCTGAGGGCAAGGACAACTGGCAGAACATGATCCAGCGTTTCTACGGTGGTTTCCACAACTCCGTTGACCATGCCTTGAACTATTCCACCAAGGCCAGTGGTGAACGTTTCTTGGGGTACGATCCCAAGACGAATGCCAAAGTGATTGCCAAGTTGGGCAAGTATGGCCCGATGGTGCAGATAGGGGAGAACTATGCGGACGAAAAACCACGTTACGCTCGTCTGCGTTCTAACCAGTTCATTGAAACACTGACGTTGGAAGAGGCACTGGAACTGTTCAAGTTGCCGAGAACTGTGGGTTCTTGGAACAACGCAGAGGTTGTGGTTGGCACAGGCCGTTTCGGTCCGTATATCCGCTATAACGGTGCTTTTGTTTCTATTCCGAAGGATGAAGACCCATTAGCCATCACATTGGAGAGATGTGTGCAGCTGATCGAGGCCAAGCAGCAGAAGGATGCCGACCGCGCACCTCGTCTGGTGGGCCATCTGGATGGCAAGGAGATTGTGGCTGCTGCCGGACGCTACGGCCCGTATCTGAAATACGATGGCAAGAACGTCACCCTGGACAAGGGCATGGATGTTCATACCATCACGGAGGAGGAAGCCATCAACTTCCTGCAGAACCTCCAGAATAAGAACGTGCTACGTACTTTCACCGAGAATCCTGATATCAAGGTGATGAACGGTCGCTATGGCGCATACATCACCAACGGTACCGATAATTACCGTATCCCCAAGGAGATGTTAGCTGAAAATCTCACCTATCAGGACTGTGTGGAAATTATGGCCAACAACACTCCGACTTCAAAGAAACGTGTTATCAGAAAAAAAGCATAAACTATGGATTTATCACTCTATTTTGATCCTGTTGACCTGACCTCGTTAGGCTTTGAAGAGTCTGGCATTAGTGCAGAATTGTTAGCATCCTCTGTGATGATGTATAATCCGGAGGCCCCGTTGCATATCCAGGAAGCGCAGATTGCCCTCATGGGCGTGCCAGAGTCGCGCAATAGTGTGAACAACTTATCTTGCTCTCTTGCTCCCGATGAAATCAGAAGGCAGTTTTACAGGCTCTACAGATGGAACAAGAACGTCCGCATCATTGACCTGGGTAACGTCAGGGTGGGGAAGAGCGTGGAAGATACATACGAGGTGGTCTCCGACATCATTGCCTACCTGTTGGAGAACAAGGTTGTTCCGCTGATATTGGGCGGTGGCAATGACATCGCGTTCGCCAATTACCGTGCCTACGAGAAACTGGAACAGGTGGTGAACCTGGTATCCGTGGATTCTTGTTTCGACCTGGGTGACGAGCATCAACCTATCCGTTCTGATGCATATTTGAACAAAATCGTATTGCAACAGCCTAACTTCTTGCTCAACTACGCCAATATCGGCTATCAGACTTACATGAATAGCCCTTCTTCCATCAAGCTCATGGATGAACTCTTCTTTGAAACCTACAGGGTGGGATCCATGCGCAAGGATATCGAGGAGGTGGAGCCTATCGTGCGTAACGCGGACATGGTTTCCATTGACATTGCGGCTGTTCGTCGCCCTGATGCACCGGGATGCCCACATGGCTCGTCCAACGGATTCTATGGTGAGGAAATATGCCAGATTGCCAAATATGCCGGTTTGAGCGATAAGCTGTCCTCTTTCGGCATATTTGAGTATGACCCGACGATGGATTACTGCAATCAGACATCCCAACTCATCGCCCATATCATCTGGTATTTCGTGGAAGGTTTCCTGAACAGACCTAATGATAATCAGTTCAAACACAAACAGGACTACCGGCAGTACAGCATTGCAGTTTCCGGAGCGCTCAACGAACTGGTGTTCTTCTGCAGTCGCAAAACAGGCCGCTGGTGGATGCTCATCCCCATGATCAACAAGGAGAAGGATGTTGTGCAGAACTATTATCTGCCGTGCTCCAAACGCGACTATCGCCTGGCTTGCGATGACCAGATTCCCGACAGATGGTGGAAGGCATACAATAAGCTTAACCATTAAAAGTATAGTAAATTGATAATTTAATTTCGAATTTTAATAATTAAAAATCAGTGATTATGAAGAAAGGATTTTTACTCTTATTGCTCGGTGCGTTGACCTGCTCACTGGTGAATGCGCAGGTGGATGAAAAAACCGCTGCCGATGAGGCTCTCAAAACGAAAGTGAAATCCGCTGAAGTGGACAGTGCCAAACATTGGAAATTCACCGGTATGGTGGGACTTAATGCTTCTCAGACCGCTCTGTTCAACTGGGCAGCGGGCGGTGACAACAACATCACAGGTTTCCTTTACGCCAACATGACGTTGTCCTTCAAAAAGAACAAATGGACTTGGGACAGCAACTTGGATACGGAGTTGGGTGAGACATTCTCTTCAGCTCTTAAACCACAATGGAGAAAAGCCAACGATAAAATCAACTTCACTACGAAGGGTGGTTTCCAAATGCATCCTAAATTTTACCTGACCCTGTTGGGAAGTTTCAAATCCCAATATTGTCCGGGTTATAACTATCTTAATGATGAAGAAGGTAACAAGGAGTTGATTTCCAAATGGATATCACCTTCCTATACGGATTTGGCACTCGGTATTGAATATCGTCCCAACGACATCTTCACCGTCGGTTTATATCCTTTGGCAGGTCGTATGACTACCTGTAAAGAGGAAAGCCTTCGTCCCAACTACGGTCTCTCACAGCGTGAGGATGGTACGTACAAGCCTGTGATGCTGAATATGGGTCTCCGTATCAACGGTGGCATCAACTACACGTTGGTTAAGAATCTCAAGATTATCTCCACGTTGACACTCTTCACGCCGTACACTGCCCGTATCCATGACAAAGTGAATGGTCAGCCTTTCGGCAACTTTGATGTGGATTGGGATTTCGCTATCTCATACAGTTTCTTCAAGGTGCTCAACGTCAGCTTGATGACCTCTCTCAAGTACTATGACAAAGTCATGATTGATGGTCCGGCATGGCGTAACTATTCGGAAGGTCCGCGCGCGCGTGTCCAGTTCAAGGAAGTCATAGGCCTGGGTATCGGCTACAGCTTCTAATCTGATTTCATCGAAAATCGAAACATAATCTAAAACAGAATTCAAATAATGAAAAGATCAAGAATAAAAGATGTTCTGAAACATCCTGAAGCTATCGGATTTGGCAACGATGTTTGTGTAAAGGGTTGGGTGCGTACTAAACGTGGCAACAGCAATGTGGCGTTCATAGCCCTTAACGATGGTTCCATTGTGACTAACCTGCAGATTGTGGCTGAGCCTGCCAAGTTTGATGAGGAATTGATGAAGAAAATCACAACGGGCTCCTGCATTCATGTGGAGGGCAAGCTGGTGGAATCTGCCGGCAAGGGCCAGACCATGGAGGTGCAGGCCGAGATGATAGAGCTTTACGGCACGGCAGATCCCGAGAAGTATCCATTGCAAAAGAAGGGTCACTCTATGGAGTTTCTGCGTGAAATTGCACACTTGCGTCCACGTACCAACTATTTCGGTTGTGTGTTGCGCCTGCGCCACGCCATGGCGTTCGCTATTCACAAATATTTCAACGACAGAGGCTTTTTCTATCTGCACACCCCGTTGATTACGGCATCTGATGCAGAGGGCGCCGGTGAGATGTTCAATGTCACCACCTTCGATTTGAACAATGTGCCTAGAACCAAAGAGGGTGTTGTGGACTACAAGAAAGACTTCTTCGGCAAACACACCAACTTGACGGTCTCCGGTCAGCTGGAAGGAGAACTCGGAGCCCTGGCACTTGGCAATATCTATACGTTCGGCCCGACGTTCCGCGCAGAAAACAGCAATACGCCGCGCCACCTCGCCGAATTCTGGATGATTGAGCCCGAAATGGCCTTCTATGACATCACCGACAATATGGACCTGGCCGAGGATTTCATCAAATATCTGGTGAAATATGCCTTGGACAACAACATGGATGACCTGCAGTTCCTCAATGACATGTTTGACAAAGGTCTGATTGAAAGACTGCAGTCTGTGATCAAGGAGGAGTTCGTACGTCTGGACTACACTGCAGCCATCGATATCTTGCTCAAAGCCGATAAGAAGTTCGAATATCCCGTTTCTTGGGGTATTGATCTCCAGTCGGAGCACGAGCGTTATCTGGTGGAGAACCATTTTAAGCGCCCGGTTATCTTGACCAACTATCCGAAGGAAATCAAGGCATTCTACATGAAGCAGAACGACGACGGCAAAACCGTGCGCGCCATGGATGTGCTCTTCCCGACCATCGGTGAAATCATTGGTGGCTCCGAGCGCGAGGCCGATTATGAGAAGTTGCTCACGCGCGTGCACGAGTTGGGCATGACGGAGGAACAATACTGGTGGTATTTCGATACCCGCAAGTTCGGTTCTGCACCGCACTCCGGCTTCGGCCTCGGCTTCGAACGCTTGCTGTTGTTCGTCACGGGCATGACCAACATCCGCGATGTGATACCATTCCCGAGAACCCCGCAAAACGCAGAATTCTAACACATATCCTGTAAGGGCGAATGATTATTCGCCCTTACATATGATATATTATGCCGACAAAATTATCCCAAGAACAGAAAACGGTCCAGCGCCAGATTGCCACGCAGCAAACCATCCGGCTGATGCAGCTGGTGGAATTGCCGTATGCATCGCTTGAACAGGAAATCCAGAAGGAGGTGGACGAAAATCCTGCCTTGGAATCCTATATCGATGATGTGGACGAGCGTGTTGATGCTGTGGAGGAGAACGCGTCACCTGAGTATGATGAAAACGGCGACCCCCTCGATCTGTCGCAGCAGCAGCTTTCCGATGAGGATATCTTCAAGGAGGATTATTATCGGGATGATGATTTGGATGACTATCCTACCGAGCGCGAGATCGAGAATCGCATTCGCCGGCTGAATGCACCCGAGGAAACGGGCTCCTCAGACCGGATGGGCGTTTTCCACAACTCCATGCAGGAGCAGTGGCAGTTGCAGTTGGGCGAGATGAACATGACGGAGCGTGAGCTCTTGATTGCGCAATATCTCACCGGCAATCTGGACGATGACGGCTATTTTACGATGGATATGCAGGCCGTGGTCAACGAAATGCTCTACATGAACAACCTCTATACGAGTGTGGAGGAGGTGGAGGAGGTGTTGACTCGCTTTGTGCAGGAGTTGGATCCGCCCGGGGTGGGTGCACGCAATCTGCGCGAGTGCCTGTTGTTGCAACTCCGTCGCCTGCCGCAGGAAGAGGAGGTTGTGCAGGCCATCGCTATTTTGGACAAGTGTTTCGAGCAATTTGCCAAAAAACACTATGACAAGATACAGCAGATGCTTTCTGTTTCTGAAGATCAGTTGAAGCAGGCGCTGGCAGTCATCCGTAAACTTGACCCGCGTCCTGCCGATTCAGGCTCCCCGCTGGAAAAGTCCGCGGATATTATCCGTCCAGATTTTACCATTACGGCAAACAACGGTAAGTTGACACTCACGCTTAACAACCAATACGTTTCGAAAGTGCGTATTAATAAGGAGTTTAGCAATGAGTATAGGTTCTTGACCAAGGATGCATCGGAGAAGAAGCGCGCTGAAGCGGAGAAGTTTATGCGTGAGTATGTGGATAAAGGCGAACAATTTATTGGCATTTTATCTACACGGGAGATGATTCTCTACAACACCATGTATGCCATCATGCAGCATCAGAAAGCCTATTTTCTTTCCGGTGACGATGCCGATCTCAAGCCGATGATACTGAAGACCATTGCCCAGGAGGTGAATTTGGATGTATCTACGGTGTCCAGAGTATCCAATAGCAAATATGTGCAGACCGATTTCGGCATTATTCCGCTGAAGCATTTGTTTTCTGAGGCGGTCAACGACGAGGATGTCTCCTCAAAGGAGATAAAGCGGATATTGACGGATTTGATTGAGGCGGAGGACAAGAAGTCGCCGCTGGCGGACGAGAAACTCTGTGATTTGCTGAAGGAGCGTGGCTACAATATTGCCCGTCGCACGGTGGCCAAGTACCGCGAACAGTTGGATATTCCGGTGGCCCGCCTCCGCAAAGAGATATAAAAAAAAAGCCGCTCATTCGAACGGCTTTTTTGTTTTGGAGACAAACCAAAGATTATTCGCCTTCTACATTGTCAGCAATTTTTGCAGAAGCTAAATAACCATCTTCATCCAAGTAGAATTTGGTGTCTTCTAGCAGGACATTGTCACTTTTTCTGTAAAGTCTGTAGTTGAAATAATCATCGGCATTCATGTGTACTTTGATCTCGTTGCCATGCAAAAGGATTGCAGCTATGCATTCAAGATATTTGGCTTCGGCTCTGATATCGGTGTAGCCTTCATCATTGCCAGTGAAGGTATAGTCACCGTTCCAGTACACGTTTATAGTGCCTAACACGGCTTTTGCGCTAACCTCATTGTCGTGGTTGTCAAACTCAAAGTTGGTAGTGGTGTAATAGGTGTGTTGGTCTCTGTGACAGCTGGAGAAAACCATAGCACAGCAAACAATTGCCAATAAAGCGATTTTTTTCATTTTTAATATTTTTTTGTTGCTAATGTTGAATAAACGTGTGAAACGGATAAATATTGTACGAGTGTTATTCGATTATTTCAGCACGCCCAGCTCTTTGCCAATCTTGGTGAAGGCGGCGATGCACTTGTCGAGGTGCTCGGGCTCGTGGGCAGCGGAAATCTGCACGCGGATACGGGCTTGGTCTTTCGGCACCACAGGATAGTAGAAACCGGTGACATAGATGCCTTCTTCCTGCAGCTTGGCGGCCATCACCTGTGACAGTTTGGCGTCATACAGCATCACGGCGCAGATGGCGGACTCGGTCGGCTTGATGTCGAAGCCGGCGGCTTTCATCTTGGCCACGAAGTATTCGGTGTTGCTGTGCAACTTGTCTTGCAGCTCGTTGGTCTCGGACATGATATCGACCATCTTGCAGCCGGCGGCGGCGACCATCGGCGGGATGGAGTTGGAGAACAGGTACGGGCGGGAGCGTTGGCGCAGCATGTCGATGATTTCCTTCTTGCCGGTGGTGAAACCGCCGATGGCGCCGCCGAATGCCTTGCCCAGCGTGCCGGTGAGGATTTCAATCTTGCCGCGGAGGTTGTAGCGCTCGGTCACGCCGCGACCGGTCTGTCCGACCACACCTGCGGAGTGGCTTTCGTCCACCATGACCATGGCGTCGTATTTCTGGGCCAGCTCATAGATCTTGTCCAGCGGGCACACATTGCCGTCCATGGAGAACACGCCGTCGGTGACGATGATGCGGAAGCGTTGAGCCTGGGCGGCTTTGAGTTGCTCCTCGAGGTCGGCCATATCGGCATTTTTATAGCGGTAGCGCACGGCCTTGCAGAGGCGCACGCCGTCGATGATGGAGGCGTGGTTCAGGGCATCGGAGATGATGGCGTCCTGCTCGGTGAGCAGGGGCTCGAAAACACCGCCGTTAGCGTCGAAGCAGGCAGCGTAGAGGATGGTGTCCTCGGTTCCGAAGAACTCGGCGATTTTCTTTTCCAGGGCCTTGTGCAGGTCGGAGCAGCCGCAGATGAAACGCACGGATGCCATGCCGTAGCCGTGGGTGTCGAGGGCTTCCTTGGCGGCGGCGATCAGGCGCGCGTCGTTGGCGAGGCCCAGGTAGTTGTTGGCGCAGAAGTTGAGCACCTTGCTGCCGTCCTGCAGCGTGATCTCACCGCTTTGCGGAGAGGCGATAATGCGTTCGTTCTTGTACAAGCCGGCTTCCTTGATGTCGGCCAATTCTTTCTGAAGATGATTTTGGAAATTTGTGTACATATAAATGGTTTTAAAAGTTTTAAAGTTATAGCTTGCAAAAATACAAAATTATCGTTGAGGATTGTTATTGCTTATTCGTTTTTCCATTTTTCATGATTTCAGCATTTCTTTACGCGGTATCCTACCGAGATGATGACATCAAGTGAATAAAAAGGCACTGGTTTCTTTACCCCATTAACGTGTGAAAAATGCACGTTATTCTCTCTATCGAATTCCTCAATGGTGGCGGCTACGATGAGGGTTCTTCGGTGAGGATTCCCGCCTCGAAGTTGCGGCGGCGGGGCGACTTCATGCCCAAGCCCGCGCCCGTGAGATTCGCGCTGCCCACATAGCAGACCGTCTGGTCGATGACGATGATCTTGAAATGTACTCGCGGGCACATCACCCGTTCCAGCAGTCTGGAGAGCCGCGGGTAGCGGTCGAAGTCGGCACGGAAGTTCGGCCCAGGCTCATTGGCGTGGATGAGCCGCACCTCCACGCCCTTGCCGAGCAGCTCCGCCAACACCCCAAGGAATGGCTTTTCGGTTTTTCCTTGCAGCACATACAGTTCTTTGATGTCGGCGGTGCCCATCCACAGTGAGCGCTTGGCCTTCATGGCGAGGTCAAGCACGGTGGAGTAGTGGGCGGAGTCGGAGATTAACTGGAACATAGCAAATTAAGGAATGATAATTTTACCTGACCATAGTTTTTTTAGAAAATCAGTAGCAGGCCATACTTCAACACCATTGAAAAGGCGAGGTCTTTCTTCTAATGACACCATCACCAACTTGCATTGTGAATGCTCTTCGTGAAATGCTTTCAGTCCTCTCAGCTGGGTAGATGTGATGTGTTCGGATGATTTGATTTCAATCGCCATCTCGGCATCGCCAATGATGGCATCCACCTCGTATGCATTGTTCAATGTATGCCAGAACGAGAGTTTCTTATCCGATTCCGTGTAATCAAGATATGCGGCCAACTCCTGGATAATAAGATGTTCGAAAGCGTGTCCATATTCAGCTGTTTCTCGCTGGAGTTTTTTCCGGTGGAGCAAATAGTTTGTAATACCCACATCAAAGAAATAGAATTTTGGGGCTACCTGCACTTTGCGTTTGATCACCTTGGTATAGGCGGGTACGAACATTCCCACCAGCGTTTCCTCCAGAATGGTGTAATACTCCTTGACGGTTTTGGATGACACCCCGCAATCGCTGGCAATTCGGGTGTAATTCACCATCTCTGAATCACTCAATGCGGCCACTTCTAAAAAACGGGTGAAGGAATCCAGATTGCGGACCAATGCTTCCGCAATAATCTCCTGCTGCAAATAATCTCCAATATAAGCCTGTAAGCGTTTTTGAGGATTGTCGATCAAATAATGACGTGGCAACATACCTTGATTAACGGCTTTGTCCAAGTCAAAATCGGGGATTTCGGCGCTGACCAATGGGTGCAGTATTTTACGAATAGCCCTGCCACCCAGCAAATTGGCTCCTGCGCGTTTCAATTTCCGTGCACTGGAACCGCATAAAATGAATCGGATGTCCCGATTGGTCATCAGCCAATGAACCTCATCCAGCAAGGCCGGTATTTTTTGCACCTCATCAATGATGACCAACGAGCCTTCCTCCAACATCATACATTCGTCTCGCAACAGCGAAGGCCTTAACTTGTATTGGGTGTACACATCCGATTTCAGCAGGTCATAATATGGTACTTGAGGGAACAATTGTTTCAGCAGAGTGCTTTTTCCTGTTTGGCGTGGTCCCCAAAGGAACATACTGTCATTCTTTATGTCACTCAGCGACAATAACCTATCTAACATTTTTCGTTCGTTTTTTTATAGCAGCAAAGATAAATAAAAAAACAATATGAAAGAATTTTTTTTGAATGAAATTTTGAAGTATCACTTCAGATTTTGCGATAAAATTTGAAGTGATAATCCTGAAAATCATTCCAAAAGATCCCATGAAAACATCGTATAATGTGTACATAATCGGCCAGTTATTGTATGTTTGCCACAATTATGAATTACAAAACTTTTACCGCTATGACAAACATTTTAGAAGTTGAGAACAAGATTATCACCCTGCGGGATCAACAAGTCATTCTGGATTCCGATGTTGCAGAATTGTATGGAGTAGAAACCAAGCGCATCAACGAGGCTGTCAGTAACAATCCCGAAAAATTTCCGGAAGGATATATTTTACAGCTTGATAATCGGGAACTTATGAATTTGCGGTCGAAAATTTCGACCACAAAATTTCAGAAGACGCGTCAACTTCCCAAAGCTTTTACCGAAAAAGGCCTCTATATGCTCGCCACTATCCTGAAAAGCCCTAGGGCAGTGGAGACCACTATCGCTATTGTGGAGGCATACGAGAAGTTGAAGGAACTGTCGCGGGTGATGACGGAAATACCGCAGCAGGAGGAGAACTCGTCGGAGCAGAAATCATTGCTTCAGCGCGGAGGGCAGCTGGTGGAGGACCTGCTTACAGATGTGCTGCCAATTCAAAGCAGCGAGACTTCCCTCGAATTGAACTTGGCGATGTTCAAGTTCAAGCATAATGCCGCCGCGCACCACAACCACACCCACGCTGCAGACGCTGCTGCGCTGCCCGTTGGCGGTTTCAAAGTCGATGGCGGCGAAGTCGGTCATATAGGTGATTTCAGTGCTTTTTGCGTATCGCCTTCTTTTTTTCCCACTTCTTCACCGCCTCCTTGTAGCGCTTGCGGCAGCCTTTGATGTACTCGTCGGTGAACTGTGGGTTACCGTATCTGGCCATGCGGCCCTGAATGACGCCAGCCTGGCGATTCAGATAGCCGGAAGGACGTGCCGGGTTTCGGTGGAGCGGGGCAGGGTAGCATGCGGTGATGAGGGCAGCCTGCCGCGCACTCAGATGCTTGGCGCTGCAGTGGAAATAATGCTGCGCGGCAGCCTCGGCTCCGTAAATGCCCGGACCCATCTCAATGACATTCAGATAAACCTCCATGATGCGCTCCTTGCCCCAGAAGGTCTCGATCAGGAAGGTGTAATAGACTTCGAATCCTTTGCGCAACCATGAACTTTTCGGCCAAAGAAACACATTCTTGGCGGTTTGCTGCGAAATGGTGCTGGCACCGCGCTTCCGCATGCCGCTCTTGCGCTCCTTCACCGCCTGGTCGATGGCAATGACATCAAAGCCGTTGTGCCCGAGGAAGTAATTGTCCTCCGACGCGATGGCCGCCCTGTACATGTACGGCGAAATCTCCTCAATGGGTTTCCACTTCTTCTCAATAGGATACCCGTATTGCACCTTGCGGATGACCATCAAAGGCGTGACGGGTGGATTCACCCATCGGAAAATTATAGTAAAGAAAATACTTAACAGAAAGAATAACAGGATGATAAGTCCTAATATCTTCCAAAAACCCCTTTTGCTCTTACCTTTTGCCATAGTGATATTAGAATGTGTATCTAACCCCCAGATTTACTAAACCCCACTCGAACGTATGGTTGCCGATGAACTCATGGTTAAACTGGAAGAAATAGCCAGGACGGAAGTCCACCTGCAGGGTGAGGGGAATGTTGAATTTGTATTCCAGTCCGATGATGCCGTGTGCACCACCTTTGCCCATGATGTCGTGGATCTGCATTACTGGTGAATAGCTGGTGTAGTATGACACCATCGGCCACCAAGTGAACCCGAGACTGAAACCTCCACCCACTAAACCGTACAAGCCTTTCACAAAGTGTCCCTCATACATGAAGCTCGGGGCCACTTCCATCGACCAATGTGTAGAACCAAAGCCGGCGATAATGCTGTAGTTGTATTTGGTGCCTAAATCCACTTGGATGGCGAAATGATCTGTGGGGAAGGTCTTGTAGGAGACGGCTTGCATGGAACCGACGGTCACGCCGATGCTGTGCTTGTAAGGAGCTTGGGCTTGAACGGAAAATACCATGCCGACAAGCAGTGTCAGAATCAGGATTGATTTCAGCTTTTTCATAATACTATCATTTAATTAGGTTGTTATTTGCGTATGTTTTTGTAAACCGCCTCTTGGATGACCTCTGGCAGCGTAATGTCTTTTTCATCTAATATTGCGGGTTCGTAGCCCATTTCCAAGGCTTTTTCGGCGGGAAAAAGAAAATAGGTGCAGGTGCATTCGGCGCAGAGCACCCCGTCAGGACTCCAAAGTTCGCCGTTGACTATGGCCAATGTGCGTTTCTGTTTGTCCAGTCGCGCGCGGAGCAGAATATACGGCCATTTGGTGCTGACAGGCTTGCGGTAGCGCATCTCCATCTTGGCGGTCACGCCGGAGGTCTGCAACTGGAAGAAGACCAACCACCCGCAGATCTCGTCCAAAAGCGTAGCTTGCAGCCCGCCATGCAAGGTGTCTATCCAGCTCACGTGGTTCACGCCGGCGCGCCATACAGACACTACGTCCTGCCCGTCCCAATAGAATTCTAAGTGCATGCCGATGGGGTTGTTGGGATCGCAGCCGAAACAATTGTATCCGTTGGTATTGCCGATCCAGGGGTTGATGATTTTTTTCATAGGCAGCGGTTTTTCTCGCTTGAATTCGGGCCGCAAAAATAGAAAAAATCTGATTTGTAGTATCTTGTTGAAAATTTGACGCTTATCTTTGTTTGTACTTATTTTTGGCTACTTGTTGGATCATTTTTCCTCAATATATGGGATGGATGGTGCAGATTCCGGGGCGTATTTTTGCCACGTCAATTGAGATAATAAGCCACAGATTGATAATAGTGGATTAATTATATAAGTTGTTGTTTTAATATTTTGATTAGGCACGGCGCGGATTTGTCCGCGCCGTAGCTTTTATTATTCTTTTCCTGTTGCATGGATGAAAAAAAATGTATCTTTGTGGCATCAATAATATTATAGTAACACTTAAACAATCTAAAACATGAAAAAGTACAGATGTAAAGTATGCAAAGCCGAGTTTGAATTAGCTGACGGTGAAGAATTGGTATGTCCGGTATGCGGAATGGGAGAAGAGGATTTGGAATTGATTTCCGAGGATGCTCCTAAGGCAAATCCTTACGCTGGCACACAGACAGAGAAGAACCTGGAGGCCGCCTTCGCAGGCGAGTCGCAGGCACGCAACAAATACACTTATTTTGCTTCCAAGGCCAAGAAAGAGGGATATGAGCAGATTGCCGCCCTGTTCTTGAAAACTGCAGACAACGAGAAAGAACACGCCAAACTCTGGTTCAAGGAGCTGAACGGCATCGGCAGCACAGCCGAGAACCTAGCCGCAGCAGCAGAGGGCGAGAACTACGAGTGGACCGACATGTACGAAGGTTTTGCCCAGACGGCTGAGAAAGAAGGATTCAAAGAACTTGCCGAGAAATTCCGTATGGTGGCTGCTATCGAAAAGCACCACGAGGAGCGTTACCGCGCTCTGCTGAAGAATGTGGAGACGGCTCAGGTGTTCGAGAAGAGCGAAGTCAAGATCTGGGAGTGCCGCAACTGCGGTCATATCGTAGTGGGCACCAAGGCTCCGGATATCTGCCCGACCTGCGCGCATCCGCAATCCTTCTTTGAAGTGAACGCTGAGAATTACTAAATTTTCATTATTACCAAGTATGAAGGGGCCCCGGCGCATCGCGCCGGGGCCTCATACTTATAGCAAAAACCTTGGTTAGTAGCAAGCTTTCAAAATTTCCAACACTTCCTCGGTGGTGGGCACGTGATAGCCTCCGCACTTCACGGTGGATTCGGCGATAAGCGGGAGCATCTCTTCGGTGGCGCCCACCTCGCGCAGGGTTTGCGGGATGCCCATCTCGGCGATGAAGTCGCTCAGGGCCTGTATGCCTTCCAGTGCAATCTGCTCATCGGTTTTGCCCTCCGGCGCCACATGCCAGATGTTCTGGGCATAGCGCACGAAACGGTGCAGACCGTATTTGTAGATGTGCCGGTAGTAGGGCACAGAGATGATGGCTAACCCGATGCCGTGCGCGCAGTCGGTGTAAGCGCCTAACTGGTGCTCGATCATGTGCACCTCCCAGTCCTGGGTCTTCGATAGTGCCAGAATTTTGTTCAGTCCCATGGTTGCGCACCACATGATGTTGCTGCGGGCCTCGTAGTCCTCCTGGTTCACGATGGCCTTGCGTGCCGCGCTGATGAGCGCGAGCATGTCGCCCTCCAGCAGGTAATCGCTCACGCAGTCGTCGTCGCCCGAAAAGTACTGCTCCATCAGATGGGAGAAGATGTCGAAGATGCCGCTCACCATCTGGTATTTGGGTACACTGTAAGTGAACTCGGGGTTGAGGATGGAGAATTTTGGGGAAGCGAGCTCCAGTGGGAACACGCGCCCCAATTTCAGTTTTTTGTCTTCATGTGTGATGACCGAGCCGCCGTTCATCTCGGAGGCTGTGCCAGTCATGGTGAGGATGGAGGCTACGGGCACAACAGGGTTGTTGACTTCCTCGCCGTTCTCCCAATAGCGGGTCCACGGGTCGCCTTCGCAGTAGGCTGACATGGCGATACCCTTGGAGCAGTCGATGACCGAGCCGCCGCCCACGGCCAGAATGAGGTCCACGTGATGCTCGCGCACGAGCCGCGCGCCCTCCAGCAACTGGCTGTAGCGCGGGTTGGAGTTGATGCCCGGCAGTTCTACCACGTTCTTGCCGCATTCTTTCAGCGTGCGGATTACCTGGTCGTAAAGTCCCATCTTCTTGATGGAATTCTTGCCGTAAACCAATAAAATGTTAGTTCCGAAATTCTTCAATTCCCCGGCCAAATGGTTCATGGCCGTTTTCCCAAAATGAATCCGCGTGGGATTCTGAAAGGTGAAATCTATGTTCATGTTCTTTGAAGCTTATATGTTTTTTATCTGTATTATACTGGCCATTAGCTATTAGCTATTGGCCGTTAGCTACTTGTCTCCAGTCTCCGGTCTCTACTCTAAACTTTAAACTCTCAACTCTAAACTTTAAACTCTCAACTCTAAACTCTAAACTCTAAACTCTAAACTCTATTCCCCCCGCAAAAATATAAATTTCCCGTTAATTTTTGATATTCAACATTTTTGTATCTTTGCACCGTTTTTTTAACAAACCATAATGACCTTATTATTAGTATTTTTGTTGATCTCGATGGCGATTTCATTCCTATGCTCCACGCTGGAATCAAGTCTGCTGTCAACCCCCATTTCATACATTTTGATGCGTGAGGAGGAAGGCTACAAACCTGCCACTTTGTTCAAGCAGTACAAGACTGATACGGAGCGTCCCCTGGCGGCTATTCTCTCTCTCAATACTATTGCCAACACTATCGGTGCAGCCGGTGTCGGCCAACAAGCCACACTGCTTTTCGGTAGCCGCTGGTTCGGCTTGGTGTCTGCCATCATGACTATTCTCATTCTCATCTTTGCAGAGATTATACCCAAGACCATCGGAACAACTCGCTGGAGAAGCTTGATGGGATTCACTGCCAATACGATTCGCGTTCTAATCGTGTTGATGTTCCCTTTCGTGAAACTCGTCGAGTGGATTAGTCGTATCTTCACCAAAAAGGAGCCCGACGCCGTTGTGAGTCGAGAGGAAGTGCTGGCTATAGCCAATGTGGGCGAGGAAGAGGGCGTGATTGAGAAAGATGAGAACAAGATCATCCAGAATATCATCAAGTTGGACAATGTGAAAGCCGAGGAGGTGATGACTCCGCGGGTAGTGGCCTCTGTTGCGCCCGAGAGCATGACTTTGCGTGAGTATTATGCTGACGACCAATACGATCATTTTTCCCGTATCCCTGTGTATGCCGAGTCACCTGAGTATATCACGGGCTATGTGCTGCGCGATGATGCGCTGGAAAACCTTGCGGAAGACAAGTTCAGTGTCACATTGGGCGAAATCAAACGGGAGATGCCCTATTTCAATGAAGATACTTCCGTGAGCGACATCTGGGATTCCATGCTCAAACAGAAATCGCAGATTGCTTTGATTATTGATGAGTACGGCTGCTTTCAGGGTATTCTTACTATGGAGGATATCATTGAGACGGTCTTTGGCTTGGAGATCATTGATGAAAGCGATGAGGTCTCCGACATGCAGCAATATGCACGCGAGCGTTGGCAGCAGCGTCAGAAGAGGTTTAAGACCCTTCAGCTTCCCGACACGCCGCCGTTGTCCTGTGAATAATGGCTGTAGTCAAGGCGGATATAGGTGTAAGATTATAATGATTGATCTATGATAAAACGATTTTTCTTTTTTTCGCTGGTGCTTTTGATTTGTGGTGTGTCATGCGCACAAATTGCACGAATAGAAAGCGAGCAGATTCCGCGTACAAAGTTGATTGCCCAAGGCGGCTACTGGAAATCGTCAGGTACGGCTCCCAATTATCCTGAGGCATTGGAGGCTGCTTTTCGTTTTGGCTGCTATGCATCTGAATGCACGGTCAGGGAGACTTCCGATCATGTCTGGGTGGTTGTGGTGGAAGAACCCGTCCGCAAACGCATTTCTGATGACATCTCGTATGCGCAGTTGCAACAGTCGGAAGCACGTTTTTTTACTTTGGATGAATTTATATTGCAATATCCTTGGGCGATTGACACAAAGAAATCCCCTCGGCATAAACAGGTGGTTAATCCATCCAAGTCGGATTCCCCGACCAAACTGTTATTGAATTTCTATCCTTGTGCGCCTGTGAAACAGATAGATGGGTTGACTGCTCTGCTGACAAAAATCTTGAGTGATAGTAAATTGCGGCAGCTGGTAGAGTTCTGCTCTGACGACCTTTCTGTCTGTATGGCGTTGTCGAAGCGATTCCCGGATATCCCGAATATGTATATGAAAGGGAACTTTTCTCCTCGGGAGTTGAAGAAAAAAGGTTTCCATGGCGGTTGTGTGTATGAGCGTTCTACGTTAGTCGCGCATCCACAGTGGACTCAGGATGCGGTCGCACTTGAGATGCCGGTTGGCGTTTCTGGGATTCAAACTGCCGATGATCTCACTGGAAAGGCTTTGATGGGTGTCAGCCTTGTTTTCACTGACAATCTGGCATTGGTGAACGCATGGTTGCAGCAAAAATCCACCGTCAAACTGATGTCTTTTAACATTCGTATGAGTGGTATGCCGGATGTGGATGGCGACAATGCCTGGGATAATAGAAAAAATGCCGTCGTGAAGATGATCACAAGTGAAGATCCTGATGTGTTTGGAGTTCAGGAAATGCTTCCTGATCAACAGGAATTCTTGCGTCAGGAGCTGACAGAATATGAAATGGTGGGTGTAGGACGTGATGATGGACAGGAACAAGGGGAGTGCATGGGGATTTTATACAAGAAAAACAGATTCGAGCTTTTGAAGAATGGTACTTTCTGGCTCAGTGAAACGCCTGAAGTGCCTTCCATGGGCTGGGATGCTGCCTGCAAGCGCACGGTGACCTACGTGCAACTCAAGGATCGTAAGAACGGCAAGAAATTCTTCTATTTCAACACCCACCTTGACCATGTGGGGCTGATTGCCCGTCAGGAGTCAGTGAAGCTGATTGCAGCGAAGATCCGTGAGCTGGTGCCCGACACCAATTCCGTTATCATTTTGGGCGGTGACATGAATACGCCGTTGACCCAAAACATTTTCATTCCTTTGATTGGCGAGCGGATTAAATCCGGACCCAAGGAAAAAATGGTGATGGCAGGGAAGCAACTTCCCAATTCCAGTAAGGAGGGAATGCCCATGGAAAGTGTGGACCAACGTACGCCAGCTATGATGAAATCCGCGCGCAATACAGCGTGGGAGCGCGACAATATGCAGACCTATAATGGTTTCGGAAAAGACAAACCATCTCAAATCGATCATATCTTTACATCACGGCGAGTGGAGAATTTGGTCTTCAGAACGGTCCGTGACAGTTACGGCGTGCCGTATGTTTCGGACCATTATCCGGTAACGTTAGTGTTTGTTTTGAAATAAAAAAAAAGAGACGCAATCGCGTCTCTTTTTTGTTTGGTCGGGGTGAGAAGACTCGAACTTCCGACCCCTTGCACCCCATGCAAGTGCGCTAGCCAACTGCGCCACACCCCGATCCTTTTTGAGGCTGCAAAAGTACACTTTTTTTCAAATAAACCATCATCTTTAATTTTTTTTTATTTTTTCGGATTATTCATTATTTTTGCCGTATCAATATTTTTAATCCGATAAAGATGGCAAAACACCTTTACGTTTTTATAATTTCCTTATTTATAGTTGGATATGTATCGGCTCAGTCGGTGTCTGTTTCGGATGCCGCTCGCGCAGCTGCCAGTTTTCTGCAATCAAATCAAAAATCCGGATGCCAACTTGCCCGTGTGATTGCGGAGGATGGAGACACGCTGATGTATGTTTTCAACTCTGAAAACTCGTATGTCGTAATCAGCGGCGACAAGCGCGTGCCACCTGTGTTGGCTTTTTCCGACCATCAACTGTACAATGCAGAGGATGTGATCCCGCCCGTCAAAATGTGGCTGGATAACTACCAACAGCAACTCCGCCAGCTCAAATCACAACCAATTGCTCAGGACTTGCACGCTGGATGGCGTCATCTGACTGAGGGCAGGTCGGCCTTCAAAGGCACATCGGAGGTGCTCCCCCTGATGAAGTCGCATTGGGGACAAGGAACGTTTTACAGCTACTATTGCCCGCGCGACTACGCCGGCGAGAATAACCGGGTGGTTACCGGTTGCGTGGCCACGGCCATGGCCCAGCTCATCTATTACTATCGTTTTCCTGAATATGGCGTAGGCTCCTATTCATATACAGATTCCACCTACGGTGTGCAATCGGCCGACTATGGCAACACCCACTACGATTTCAGTGCCATGTGCGACGATCCGACCTCCGTCAATCTGGCCATTTCCACTCTGATGTATCATTGCGGCGTGGGGGTGGATATGGTCTATGGCCCCGATGGCTCAGGTATGTACAACCACAGCGCGGCCCGCGTGCTCCGAACTTTCTTCAAATACTCTCCCGAAACGCAATACGTGTTCCGCGACTCCACGGATTTGGACTGGGATAGCCTGATTGTAAGTCATCTGGAGCGTAATATGCCGCTCTATTATGCCGGATGGAGCAATCCCAACATCAACGGACACGGCTTCATCTGCGACGGGTACAAGATGGTGGGTAGCAACTATTATTACCACTTCAATTTCGGCTGGGACGGCTCGGCCGATGGCTATTTCTATACCAACGGGCTGAACTTGAGTGGCACGAATTTCAATCTTGCCCAGGAACTGATCATCAACGCATACCCCGACACCACACTTTATGAGTATCCTGTGGCGCAGCCGCTGACCGGAACCAAGGTCCTAACCTCCGTGGCAGGCTCTTTCACCGATGGCACCCAGGCATTCGAGACCTATCGCCCCAACATGGACTATACCTGGATCATCCGTCCGCAGAGTGATGACTTCTCTTCCATAAGTTTGAAAATTGAATATGATATCGCTTCTGGCGACTCGCTTCTGGTGTCGTTCAACGATCCGGCAATTGCCACAATGGCTTTTTCTGACAGCGTGGGAACACTTACAAATACTTGGGATTGCACCGAAATCATCGTGAGGCTGGTGACGGATGATTCGCTGGCGGCGTCGGGTATCAGGGCGAGTTATAACGCGGTGGTGCAACCCTTCTGTGAGGGCCAGGTGGTCAAGACTTCCGCCACCGGCACGATCGAGGACGGCAGCGGCAGTAACAATTATCGCCCATTCAGCACCTGCAAGTATCGGATTATTGTGCCTGCATACGATGCCATCCAATTGCACTTCGACTATCTGGATCTGGAAGAGGGACACGACTTCCTTCGTGTCTTTAACAATAATTTCTCTGACGATGACCTGCTAGCTACGTTAACAGGCTCTATGTCGGATACCACTTTGACGTTTTATGTGCCTCGTTTGGCTTTGATGTTTGAAACGGACGAGCAGAACAACGCAGACGGATTCAAATTCACGTATCGGGCTGGCCATGTGGGTGTTGACAATCAGGAGATTCCAGAGATTGCAATCTATCCCAATCCGGTTTCAGACAAACTGTTCATCCATGGCGATGGTGAGATAAGCTCCGTGGTGGTGTGCGATATGCTCGGCAGAGTGGTGCGTCTGTCCACCGAACAAAACGGCAACGGATACGCCCTATCGGTGGCCGATCTTCCCGATGGCATGTATCTGCTGCAATTCAACCATAAAAATCAAACTATCACCAGAAAATTCATCAAGCAATGAAAGTGACGCTATTAGGTACCGGTACTTCACAGGGCGTTCCTGTGGTGGGGTGTGACTGCCCGGTTTGCCAGTCTGCTGATCCGCGTGACGCACGTCTGCGTACTGCTGCATTCGTGGAAGTGGATGGCACACGCATACTGATTGACGCGGGCCCTGACCTCCGTCAACAATTGCTCCGTAATGATATCACCATGGTGGATGCTATCTTGGTGACGCACGAACACAAGGATCATCTTGCCGGCCTTGATGATATCCGTCCTATTTACTTCAGGAAACATGCCCCGATTGAAATTTTTGGTCTCCAGCGAGTGCTCAACGTGATTCGCAAGGATTACGACTACGCTTTCAAGCCGCATCCATATCCCGGGGCTCCATCTTTTCATTTAAATCCTGTGAAAGATGATTCTTTTTTGGTGAACGGAATAGAGATTCAGCCCATTCACGTGCGCCATCTTACACTGCCGATTCTGGGCTATCGAATGGGCAACTTTGCCTATATCACTGATGCGAGTTTTATCTCTGAGACGGAAATGAAGAAGTTGCAAGGACTTGATTTGCTGGTATTGAATGCGTTACGTATCAAAGAGCATTATTCTCACTTCAATCTGGACCAGGCCTTGAACATTATCCGTCAGCTCAATCCAGCCAAGGCGATTCTTACGCATGTGTCGCACGAAATGGGTCTGTATGAAGAAGTTAGCAATTCGTTGCCTGAAAACGTTTTTTTAGGTACTGATGGGCTCTCTATAGAGTTTTAATTGAAAAGTATTTTATACATTTGCGCCCCTGAATCAGAAATAGGTGTGTTTCCTGTGTAATGATTTGGAGGATAGTAATTTAATGTTTTAAAAATATGGGAAGAAATATAAAATTTTGTCTGGTCTATCGTGACATGTGGCAGTCATCAGGCAAGTACCAGCCGCGTGTGGACCAGTTGAAGGAAATTGCCCCTGTGATTGTGAAAATGGGGTGCTTTGACAGAGTGGAAACCAACGGTGGTGCTTTTGAGCAGGTGAACCTGTTGTATGGAGAGAATCCGAACCGTGCCGTGCGCGAGTGGACCAAGCCCTTGCGTGAAGCTGGCGTCCAGACCCAGATGCTGGAGCGCGGCCTGAACGGTCTCCGCATGTTCCCGGTGCCTGCCGACGTTCGCCGCTTGATGTTTAAGGTGAAGAAAGCCCAAGGCGTGGATGTCGTCCGCTCATTTTGCGGTCTCAACGACTATCGCAATTTGGAACTCTCCATCAAATATGCTAACGAGTTCGGTTTGATTTCGCAAGCGGCTCTGAGTATCACGCATTCTCCGGTGCACACCATTGAGCATTACATGGAGATAGTGGATAAATACGTGGAGTATGGCGCCAAGGAGATTGGTTTGAAAGACATGGCAGGTATTGGTCGTCCGGCTATGTTAGGCAAACTGGTGACCTGCATCAAGGAAAAGTATCCTCAGATTGTGATTCAATACCACGGTCATACTGGCCCCGGCCTCTCTATGGCCTCTGTTCTGGAGGTGTGCAAGGCTGGTGCTGACATCATAGATGTGGCCATGGAGCCGCTTTCCTGGGGCATGGTGCATCCCGACGTGATTGCTGTTCAAGCGATGCTCAAGAATGCTGGCTTCGAGGTGAAAGACATTGACATGAATGCCTACATGGAGGCACGTGCGCTGACGCAGAAGTTTATGGATGACTTCTTGGGCTATTTTATTGAGCCGAAGAACAAGATTTGCACCTCGTTGTTGCTCGGTTGTGGTCTCCCGGGGGGCATGATGGGCTCCATGATGGCTGACCTCAAAGGTTTGAAAGATGCCATCAACATGGCACTGCGCAAACAGGGCAGGGCAGAGTTGTCGGAGGACGAGCTGCTGGTGAAACTCTTCGATGAAGTGCAGTATGTGTGGCCGCGCGTAGGTACGCCCGGTTTGGTGACTCCGTTCAGCCAGTATGTCAAGAACATCGCTTTGATGAACATTTTGGCCGACGCACAGGGCAAACCCCGTTACTCGAACATGGACCAGAATATGTGGGATATGATTCTCGGCAAATGTGGCCGTCTGCCGGGCCCGCTGGCTCCCGAGATTGTGGAACTGGCCAAGGAAAAGGGCTACGAGTTCTTCGATGGTGTGCCGCAAGACAACTATCCGGATGAGTTGCCGAAATATCGTGCCATGATGGAAGAGAAAGGCTGGGATGTGGGCGAAGATGAGGAAGAACTATTCGAACTGGCTATGCACGAGCGTCAATACATCGACTATAAAGAGGGTAGGGCAAAGACGAATTTTGAAAAGGCACTGGCCGATGCCAAGAAAAAAGCCTTGCAAAAGCAGCAGGTATTGTCCCCGGAACAGTTCAAACAGGCTTTGATCGAGGCTGCGATGAAACGCGAACCCAATGCGGTGCGCGTGGAAGCTCCAGTGTCTGGTCAGGTGATTTGGGAACTTGCCGTAAACGAGGAATCCATGGCTAAACCGTTGGGTACGGAATTTCCTGAGAATGGCATTCTCTGCTTCATCCAGACATACTACGGCCAGGAAGAAGTTCGCGTGCCTGTGGCTGGAAAACTCGTGGAAGTGATTGCCAAACAAGGTGATAAGGTGCAGAAAGGCGATCTTATAGCTTTTATCAAGTAATATGGATTTTATCAGACCCTTTTTTGAAGGTAAAAACCGACTGGTACAGATATTGTTCCTGCTGCTCTTCGTGGTGGCAGGAACAATCGTTTTCAGCGGTCTGGGTATGCTGGTTGCGTATGCTGTCTATCATACAAACAATATGTATAAAGCTTCGGACCCTGCGGGCTACATCCGGCTTGTGCAGGCGTTCAACTCGGTGGGCATGTTCCTTGTGCCCGCGCTGATGTTCGCGTACGCGCACGACCGCAAGTGGCTGCACTATAACTGGGCGGATCGCAAGCCGCACTATTTGCTGGTGAATGTCACGTTGGTGTTGTCCATTGTTATCCTTCCAGTTGTGGCCCTCTTGTCGCAATGGAACCAGGCCATCGAATTGCCGAAAAGTTTGGGATCGCTCCAGCAATGGATGGCCGACATGGATGCCAAGGCTGAAGAACTGACCACCTTGTTGACCTTTAAGCACACATACGGAACGTTGTTGGCCAATATTTTTGTGTTGGCATTAATTCCTGCTATTGGCGAAGAGTTCATGTTCCAGGGTACCATACAGGCGTTTCTGAACAAATGGACCCAAAAACCTCACTTGTCGGTGTGGATCACGGCTTTGATATTCAGTGCCATACACTTCCAGTTCAGCGGTTTTATCCCGCGGCTGCTATTGGGCGCATATTTGGGCTATTTGTTCTATTGGAGCCGATCGCTGTGGCTGCCCATACTGGCACACTTCCTGCACAACGCGCTCTCGCTGTTGGTGGATTTTTCCTTCCAAGGAAGAGGCGTTTCGCTGGATGATATTAAGTTTACCGACATTCACGGGGCGATTCCGTTGGCCATTTCCTGCACCGTCGTGACATTCGTCAGCCTGCTTTTCATGTGGCGCACGCAGAAGGAACTGCATCACAACGAAGAGCGTCTTTAGAAGAACTTCACGATATTCTTCATCTCCTCCATTTCTTCCAAGTTGATCAACACGTTTTCTTTGAGGAAATCATTGAATGGCTTCATACAGTGGAAAATATCTGCCATGCGTTCCACGGCATGAGGCTTTAGTAGGTCTGTTGGTTTGAGATAACAGGCACATGTGAAATCCTTGCATAGCAGAAGGTCCGGACGGCGGAAATCTTTGGGAAATCCATTGGGGATACGCTTGTAGCGTTCCGTGCCATAGCCGATGGCAGGACAGTGTTTTTTGAATTCCGGTTCCTCCAAGATGTTTTCAAAGACATCAATCTGATCCACGATGGCGTGGCGCAGGGCGCGCATCTCCTTCGGCGGCAACCACCACACACCGCTGGCCAGCACCACCTGATGCGGTTCGATTTGCAGATAATAGCCGCCGTAGAAGGATTTCTTGCCGGCAGCATTGATGTAGGCACCGAAATGGCCTTTGTAAGGCGTCTTGTCTTGTGAAAATCGTATATCTCTGTAAATGCGATAGATACAATCTTTCGGTGTAAGGAAGGCCACGCTCTCGTCAAACTGTCCAACTTGCAAAATCAGTTCGCCAACGAGCTGGTGGAACCGCTCCCAAGCGGCATTGTAGCGCGCCCGGTTGGCCTTGAACCACTCGCGGTTGTTGTTGGCGACCAGGTCGCTTAAAAATTCGAATAGTATCCGGTTTTCTTTCATGTAGTCTATTTTTTCAATTCCTTTTTTATCATTTTCACCTCTTCACAAATCTTGTTTAGATCCAAAATAAAGCGGTTGTCACGCCGGCTGAACAGGGCGAGAAATTCCACGTTTTTATGGATTTCGAACAGGGTGGAGATGCTGAGATTGTTGAGATGGAAATGCTGGTTCAGTGCCTCGCCCACTACTTTCTGAATCGCCACTTTGTACCCTTTCTCATCGGTTACGATGCCGCTGCGGCCCAAAAACGAAGGCCCTGCCTCAAACTGAGGCTTGATCAGCAGCATCATCTGCCCGTCAGGTTTCAGAAACTGGCTGCAGTAGGGTAGAATATAGGTGAGGGAAATAAAGGAGACGTCGGAGACAATAAAATCATATTGCCTGTTCTGAACTTCTTCAGGCGTCAACTCGCGGAAATCCCTGTTTTCAATAGTCTGAACTCTTTTATCTGCTTTCAATGATTCCACCAACTGGTTGCTGCCCACATCCACTGCGGTGACGAACTTGGCTCCGTGTTGCAGGGCGCAGTCGGTGAATCCGCCGGTGGAAGAACCGATGTCGAGCACCTCTTTGTCGCTGAAATCCAGCTCGAAACCCTTGATGGCCTTCTCTAACTTCAGCCCGCCCATGCTCACGTATTTGTTGAAGAGGTCGATGACCTCCACCTGCATGTTGTCCGTGATCTCCATCGACGCCTTGGTGACGATGTTTCCATTTACCTTCACGGTGTTGTGTTTGATGGCGGTTTGCGCTTTCTCGCGCGAGGGAAAGAATCCGTTTTCTATCAGATATTTGTCTAATCTCATGAGGGTATGGTTTTCGTTGCAAATGTCAGATTATCGAACTATCACTTTTTTCACAGTGTTTCGGCCAATTCTGGCCAAATACACGCCGGTCGGCAACGAAATGACATGCTGCTCGGAAGCGCCTTCTTGAGCAATGGTGCGGCCCAGAACATCGTATATCACTATGCTTTGTGGTGTGGCGCATTGAATGTGCAGGGCGTTGGGCGAAGAATAGATAGTGAAGGGCTCTTCGCGCACGATCGGTGCTATGGCGGTGGAATCGTCAGTGCAGCTGGCATATAGTGCAAAATCCTTGATTTCCCAGGCTGGAATGTCATTTTCATTTACCGTGTATTTGAAAGCTATGGTTACTTGGTTCTGGAACCGGTACGGTTCTGGAATCTCCAGAATGTTCTCCTCAAACCCCCATGCGTACGATGGAATGTTGGGAATTGGCAGCTCCTCCCACGTTGCGGTTCGCACATCGCCGGCGTAGTTGTTGGAGATCATGAGATGGCAATGTTGGGCGTAGGTTACGGGTGAGCCGTAACCCAATGTGTGTCTGAAAGATAGTTGGATGTTGTCTTTGTTCGAGAAATCGAAAGTGGGGGAAACGAGCCAGTCCTCATTCGCTCCCGAGTAGTAGCCATTGGCACACGCGCACTCGTAATTGTCGTAGGTGTACCAGTAGCTGTCGCCGATGGTGCTTTGCGCCGCGAAGCAGCCCAACGAATAGGCAAACGACTCGTTGTAATGGTAGTCCTGGCACTCGGTGACTGGCGTGGAATGGAGGTTCAGGCCGACAATCAGAGGGTCGTGGTCGGAGTAGCGGTACATGGAGGTGTCGCCGTAGGGATAATAGTGATAGTATGATTCGTCGGCGTTGATATGGTAGGGTTGGGCGCCGGTGACTTGATTAACCAAAGAGGAAGACGCCAGTGCGTGATCCAGGTACTCCACGCCGTTGCGGTATGTGTAGCTGTATTGGTCGGGGGCATAGAGGTGCATAAGGTTTGTGTAGCCGGAGGATTCCAGAAAGCGGATGGGCTCCTCCATGGTGCCGCAGTTCAAGTCGCCGAGAATCAAGATGTCCGGGTCTTGATAGTAGTTGTTGTCCTGTTCGGCTTCCAGAAAATAGGTGAGATGCTCGGCATTCTCCATGCGGTTGGCATTGTAGAAGTTGTTGGTGCTGTCGCCGCCCGATTTGGATTTGAAATGGTTCATGGAGACGATGAAACGTTCGGCGGTGGATAATTCCTCGAATGCCTGCACGTATTCGCGGCGGTGGTAGCCTGAACGCATCCCGTATGTGTTGGAGGCGGGTCCGTAGGGGTGGCCCAACGACAGGATGGGCACTACTTTGTCGCTGCGGTACACGAAACCCACTTTGGTGTAGGAGTTTATAATAGTGTCGCCATCGGTCACGAAGGAGTATCGGCTTGGTGCGGTGGCGGAGTTCAGTCCCCGGACAATGGAGTCCAGGGCGATGCTACCTTGTTGGATTTCGGCAAAGGCGTAGAGATCAGCGTCGATGTTGAGGAGTGCCTTCATCAGCTTGGTGTGCTGCACCGCGAATTCTTCATCGCTTTCCGCTCCGTAGGTGCCTTGCCAGTCGGGGCAGTAGTACTCCAGATTCGCACCGCACACGATAAGGCGGGCGTCGCCAACATCAGGACGGTGGGTGGGACGTTGGTTGTTTGCAATAGTAATGGGTGAATATATTTGGAGATTCCGTTCACCAGTCACGGTTGCCGACAGTTGTGAGATTGAGGCTCCGGAGCGGATGGTGTCGGTAGAGATGTTGGGACAGTAGGCGGTTAAGAATCCCTGGCTGAATGTTGTCTGCGCGCTGTCGTAGGCGGGAGTGCCGAAAATGGTCACCTCCTCGGGCAGCCGCATCCGCTCGTAGGAGAGGTAGAGGTTGTGGCCGTAACGTCCACATACGTACAGGGTCTGGTCAAAGGTGACAGTTTGCCCGATGTACGAGGTGAGCGGGCTTCCGTCGAACACCACTTGGGCATCCAGGGTGGAGCATAGGAACAACAGGACCGAGGCAAGCAGCAGGTGTGGTTTCATTGTGATTTTTGTTATGTCGCGCAAAGATACAATAAATTGAGATAGGGTTGATTTGAGGGTTCCGCCACAGGTAGCTCCAACGTTAACCGTGTCGTTTTGCTTGTTGCGGAGCTCTAACAATCCTTCCAAATCCCGCTTCACCATTTAACAACTAATACTTAAAATAACACTATGTAATTTTCTAACATACTGATTATTACGATATAAATATTTTTGCTTAAACCCTTGAAAAATGATTTGGGTGTTGTATCTTTGCAGCAACCTAAAACATTTTATTATGAATAAAGACATGATATTTTTTGACCCGCTGTCCGATTTTGGCTTCAAGCGGATTTTCGCCTCAGAGAACAACAAAGATCTTCTCATCAATTTTCTGAACGCATGCATCGCCGACGATGTCGGCATCATCACTGACCTCACGCTGTTGCCCAATGAGCAATCCGGTGTCTGGCCGCAAGAGAAAAGGGTCATCTTCGATATCTTTTGCCGGAATGCTGATGGCGAGCATTTCATCATTGAGATGCAACGGGCAAGGCAGCATTTCTTTCCAGAGAGGGTCATTACTTACGTAAGCCGTGTCGTCAGCAGCCAGGCTGAGAAAGGAGCGCGGCGGTATAATATCCCCTACATCTACTCCTTCAATATCCTGGACTATTGCGCCTCCGAATTTGACGGGTGCGACAATTTCTTCCATAAGGTGCAGCTCAAAAACGAGCATAATGAGATTTTTTGCGATAAAACAACTTATTATTTCGTGGAATTGCCTAAATTTGCCGCCGTCAAAGACAAGGGCTCGGAGGAATCGCCCATGCACAAGTGGCTTGATCTGCTCACTTCCATTGCCAGCAGAACAGACCAAGACTACGGTTCGGCAGAAAAGGGTGTCTTCCAAAAACTCATAGAGGAATGCAAAATATCAAAACTAAGCAAGATGGAAAAAGAGGAATACGAAAAGAGCATTTTTGAATACGAGGATGTGCAGGATGCCATTGCCTGCGCCCGCGAGGACGGTGTTGAAGAGGGTTTTGAAAAAGGTATGGAGAAAGGATTGGCGGCTGGTAAGAAACAGCTGGTTCTTAATATGCTGGCCTACGGTCTGGATGTAGAGACTATTTCCGCTTCGACAGGTCTTACCCAAGATGAAATATTTAAGATGAGAGAGTGACATCCCTCGTATCATTAAATAATGTAACATCAAAACAAAATAATCACAGACATGTTAGTAAGAACCTATTCGTGCGCCCTGATGGGCGTGGCGGCGATCCATATCGCCGTGGAAGTGAGCGTGGATGTCGGCATCGGATTCCATCTGGTTGGACTCCCCGACAGTGCCATCAAAGAGAGTCAGCAGCGGATTGAGACCGCGCTGAAGAATTATAATTTCCGTATTCCTGGGCGGAAAGTGGTCATCAACATGGCTCCGGCGGACATCCGCAAGGAGGGCTCGGCGTTTGACTTGACGCTGGCCATTGCCATACTGGCTGCCTCCGAGCAGATTCGGGGCGGCGGGCGATTGCCAGACTATTACATCATGGGAGAGTTGTCGCTGGATGGCACGTTACAGCCTATCCGCGGGGCATTGCCCATTGCATTGGAGGCGCGCAAGCGGGGCAAGAAGGCCATCATCCTGCCTGTGCAAAACGCGCGCGAAGCGGCTATCGTGCAGGGCGTGGAAGTGTTGGGCGTGGAGAATATCAAGCAGGTGATCGATTACTTTGACAAGGATGTGCCCATTGTCCCGACGACCGTGAATATTGAGGCGGAGTTTCAGCGCAACCTGAACAACTACGAATACGATTTCTCCGATGTCAAAGGGCAGGAGAACATCAAGCGGGCGTTGGAGATAGCGGCGGCAGGTGGGCATAATGTCATCCTCATCGGTCCGCCGGGGTCGGGCAAGACCATGCTGGCCAAGCGACTGCCCTCAATACTACCTCCGTTGACACTGGAAGAGGCATTGGAGACCACCAAGATACATTCCGTGGCGGGCAAGATGAGCCGCTATGCTTCGCTGATTGCGGTGCGCCCGTTCCGCTCTCCGCATCATACAATTTCGGATGTTGCCTTGGTCGGCGGAGGCACACATCCGCAGCCTGGGGAGATCAGTCTCGCCCACAATGGTGTGCTCTTTCTTGATGAATTGCCGGAATTTAAGCGGCAGGTGTTGGAGGTGATGCGGCAGCCCCTGGAGGACCGTTGTGTTACCATCTCGCGTTCGCAGTATTCGGTTGAGTTTCCGGCTTCCTTCATGTTCGTGGCGGCTATGAATCCCTGTCCGTGCGGCAACTATAACCATCCCACCATCGCGTGCACGTGCAAGCCTGGCGAGGTGCAGCACTATTTGAGCAAGGTGTCCGGTCCTCTGATGGACCGCATCGATTTGCACGTGGAAGTGGTGCCCGTGAGTCATGAGGAACTGGCTGCCAACAAGCCTACAGAGCGGAGTGCAGATGTTCGCAGAAGGGTAGTGGCGGCGCGGGAGATTCAGAAAGTACGTTTTGTGAAACATGCCAACATCTTCTGCAACGCGCAGATGAGCAGCCGGATGGTGCGGCAATACTGTCAGATTGACGAGGCAGGGCAGGCCATTCTGAAGCAGGCAATGGACAGGTTGGGCTTGTCGGCCCGCGCCTACGACCGCATCCTGAAAGTGGCCCGCACCATCGCCGACCTTGACGGCAGCGAGAATATTGAGACGGGACACCTCAGCGAGGCCATCAATTTCCGCAGCCTGGACCGGGACAATTGGGGGAGGAGGTGAGGTATCATAAGTCAGAAATCACACACTCGGAAAAACCGAGGATGTGAATTGTAGTGGCTTTTGTGTCATACAGATTGCAGTTTTTTTTTCGGCCTGCAGAAAAACAAATCCGCAATCCAAGACTTTGCTTGAATTGCGGAAAAATGTTTCTTATCGGTCTTCCCTTACGACCCGGAAACCGACATCGGAATAGGGTAGGATTCCGTTGCGGGCTTCTCCGGAATACTCAGTGCGGCAGGCATCCCGACTGGAGTTCCAGCTGCCTCCTTTGACGATGTACCAGCCTTGGGTGTTTTGCGTGGAAGTCCATTCCCAACAGTTTCCCCAAAAGTCGATACCGCCACAAGCACCTGTGGTCTGGGCGTATGCATCTACGGGAGTGAGACCGCTGTGAACATGGTTGCTGTTCATGGCTACATCTTTGGGCATGTGACCCGCCGCCAAGATCCATTCCTCTTCGGACGGGAGGCGATAGCTATGGGCAGGGTCGTTGTCAGATAACCAATCGCAGAAAGCCACAGCTTCAGAATAGGTGGTGTTCACCACGGGATAATTCCCATGATTAGCTGGATAAGTGAAAGAAATTTGGCATGCCGCATATTCGGCATTGGTTACAGGGGTGTAACCTATGTATGCATTGTTGCCCGTTGAGCCACGAAGCACCATCCAGGCATCGTTGGGGTCTTCGTCCTCGCGGGGGTCTATGAGCCGCAGGAATTGCTGCCAGATGCGGACATCCCGGTTCGCTACCATCTCGTCCACAATGGCTTGCATTTCATCGATGAGGTGCTGGTCGTGAGCTTCTCGTTCCAGCTGACGGAGTTTGGCTTTTTTTCGTGCTACCACCTTGTCGTATCTAATACCCATCTGTTCTAATAGAAGCTCTCGATTTTCTGCGGTGGGGTTCTGCCTGTATCGGACCAAAGCCTGATGTGTGGCCGGACTCAACCCTGGTCTTTCATCCTCCACCAAAGGTTCGGCGGGATCAACAAAATCAAGTTCGCTTTCAACCAAGTCAAATGGTGCAATATAGTTGCCAGCCTCAAATTGCTGGTGCACTCCAAAAAAGTGTGCCACCAAACCGTCTTTATAGATGGATAATCGGTAGCCTCCATACACATCACAGGGGAAGGTGGTGATGTAATAATCCTTGCCAGCGACAAGAGTTCCGTTTGCAGTGGCTCTGAAAGTGATAATAGATTGTGGATCAGATATTTCAGAAATATTCTTTTGGCCGTTTACTGTTACAATGGTACCTGTGCCTGCCAGGGCATAACCATCCACACTTTCCAATTCAATGTGCGTGATTCCAGATATTTGAAAGTTGAGGCATAATCCTCCGGTGATTTGTTCCATTTCGTATGACTCCTGCATATTTGCATACTGTTCCGCAGGAATGGAAACCGTAGTGGGGAAAATGCACTCTTCGGCTTTTTTACAGGCAGCAAGGGAAAGAACAGCTATCAGCATCAAGGTGAATTTCTTCATCATTTACCCCCTTTTTTTGACTTCGAAAGCCGGTGCATTAATTGTCTTTCTATCTCATAAACCCGTTCTATTTGCTTAGCTGTTAGGAATTTGCTATATTCTTTATAATATTTTTCCCTAATGGTCAGGATTTTTTGACTCCGTTCAAACCGTGCTTGAATGAGCTGCTCGGCTTCAGCTTCCGTCATTTCGGTGTCTTTGTTTTCTTTCACTCTGGGTCCGAGAGCCCACACCTCTTTTTGATAGGCGCAATAGGCAGCCACGAATTTTGTCGTTGAGGCATCATCCAAAGCAATCTCGTGAGCTATATATAGGGCCTGCTTCTCGGCCAATTCTTCGCGACTCATACGAGGTTTTTCGCTATTTTGTGCTACTGCCATTATACTGAATATTGTCAGCATGATGAGAATTAATGCGTTTCTTTTCATTGTTATAAGTTTATATTGTTCAATTAATTAACATTAAGCAATTTTATATTCAATTTTCATCTGTCAAACAATCGTTAATTGTCCACCGCCATAAAAACATCGTCTTCATAGACTTCCATCAGAAAATTCTGATCGTCAGTACTTAGATTGTTGAAAGCCAGTTCCACCATCTCGAAACTGTATTCTGAAGCAGAAGGAGTGGGACGGAAGATACGAACCGTGAGCAGTAATAGCGCGACTGCTGCTACAGCTCCGGTTAACAGGTATATCCATTTTCGACGTTTGTTCTTTACGGTTGATGAAAACGGATGTGTTTTAGTTCCCGACAAAGCGGAATGTATATTCTCCTCCATCGTGTCAAAAAAGCCCTCAGGAACAGAGTAGGGCATCTTCTTACCAATCTTTTCAAAATCAAACGGTTCTTTCATAATTATTCGTTATTGTTCATGAATTGGATAATCTTTTCCTTGGCGATATGATAATTGGCCTTCATGTTGGCCGCAGTCGAATCGGTGACTTTTGCAATCTCTTCGTATGACATTTCGTCATAGTATCGGAAATTGAAAGCCAGCTGTTGTTTGACCGGAAGAGCGTGAATGGCCTGTTGCAGTTTAACGGTCAGTTTGTCACTGTAATCAAAGTAGTCGTCAGCCTTCAGGTTGAGAATTTCGGAGGTTGGCTCGTCAAGAGAGACGGTGATTCTCCCTTGATTGCGCCCGAGCAGTCGGAGTGCCTCATTCGTGGCAATGTGGAAACCCCAGGTTTTCAACGAATATTTGGTGTTGAACTGGTCGAATGCCCTGAAAACCCTAAGAAAAGTATCTTGAGTCACATCCAGCGCATCATCGTGCGACACCACCAACCTGCGGATATGCCAATAGACAGGTTCCCGATACTCTTTCATGAGCATTCCAAACCCCTTGTCAGGATTCTTTGCCATAGCCGCTATTATCTGGGTATCTTTTGACATATGAAATCTTTTCCAATCATTTCTATATACCCGTAAAAATGGAAAAAGTAAAATTGGAAGTAAAAAATTCCGCAACCCAAGCCTTCGCCCGAGTCGCGGAATGATTCGTTTGTCAAATTGTACTATGCAATTTGTTTGCTCTTTTTCCCCACCAGCCACCAGAACCAGAACAAACAGACGGCATCAGCAACCATAATCAGGCCTTGCACCCACTCGGAAAGGCCAGCCTTGGTGGCCCCAACGATACCGACCATCAGCACCACATGGTAGAACAGTGCCCCGAGGAAGAGCCACAGGATATCCATCTTCGGAAACTTCAGCTTACCGTACAGCACATACAGCGTCCAGATGCCGACGGGCAGGCAGAGGAAGATGGAGTTGAGCAGGCCGGGATTGTAGCAGCCGAGGTTGATGGCTTGCACGATATGCATCGAGCCGTTGATGAGTTCGAAAATGGCCATACCTGCTGCCATCCGATGGTAACCTTTCTGCGCAAACACAGCCGTCAACGGTCCGACCACCCATACCAGTAGCAGGTTGCAGCAGAGGAACGCCGCCTCGCCGATTCGCACACCCAGCAACTGGTACATCAGCGTGGTGAACGCCTGCTGGTTGCCGTACATATCCACGCCATATTCCTCCAAGTTATGGAGCATATAGATGACGGCTCCCATCCACGCCAGCGACACAGGGTCGCGGAAGCGCGACTTTGTTTTGTCCGACCGAAGGAAATCGGTGCAGAAGATGAGCAACAGCAGCACGATGGCAGCGCCAAGGCCAATCCACGGCCACACGTGGAAAAACATGCTGTAAGGATCGCCTGTGAAGCCTTTTGCAATCATTTCGTGGTAATTCATAATTGTATTATTTTAAGGTTGGATATTCTATATTCTGTCTGAATATTTTTAGCAAAAGTACGACAATTCCGCCGAAGCACGTTAAACAATTCCGCCGAAGATTGTGCAAATCCTATTGTGACGCAATAATCTGCACAATGCGACGTTATTAAGGCAAACATTTTCAGTCATGAAAAGCAAGGAAAACAGAGGCTTCGAAACACTGACGATGCCCGACAACCACGCGGAGTTGAACGCCATGAACACGGCCAACCATATCTCGCCGGAGCTGGTGCTGATTATGGATTCGGACAGCATTCCCCGCTCGTTTATCCCCGTGGGGCAGCCGATGATGACCAACGAGGGACGCATTTTCCTCGTCACCGGCGGCACGATTGATTACACCATCAACCTGTTGCAATTCCACGTCTCCAGTGGACAGGCACTGGTGTTCCCCATCGGTGCCATCATCGAGCTGGAGGGACACAGCGAGGATTTCCGTTTCCAAGGCTTCGTGTTCCGCGACCTGCCGCTGCCCGAAAGTCTGCACAACCCCGTGCTTGTTGATGTCGCTGACCCGCAGCGGAAACGGCTCGGCAGCTACCTGCGTTCTATGCAGATGCTCACCCTTGAGCAACCTCTGAACATGGACGCTGTGCGTCACCTGCAACATGCCTTCATTGCCGACCTTGCCGTTACCGCAGCGAAGCAGACCGACGAGCGGCAGCACAAACAGGGCGACTATCGCGAGCGGCTTTTCACACGTTTCATCGAACTCCTGAACCGGCACGGCACCACCGAACACGCCATACCTTTCTACGCCAACCAGCTCTGCCTCTCGCCCAACCGCCTGTCGGCAGTCATCAAGGAGTACAGCGGCCAGACGGTGATGCAGTGGCTCAACTGCCGCCTCGTCTTGCAGGCCAAGGTGCTGCTGCGCGGCGGCATCGACCCCATCGGCGACATCGCCTTTGCCCTCGGCTTCGATGAACAGGGTTCCTTCGCCCGCTTCTTCAAGCGCGAAACTGGGATGACGCCGACGGAGTATAGAAATCGATAAAATTCCGCAACCCGAGTCTTCGCCTGGATTGCGGATTTTCCTCCTTTATTCGTGGGGCTCAAATATGATTTCATAATTTAACGTCCTGTCCACGGACAAGATGGACAGTTTGGACAATAAAATCAGGAAATAAACTGATATTACTGGTAGATAAATGGTACTATCAAAATATACCTCCCGACCGACATCCGCAAGGAGGGCTCGGCCTACGACCGCATCCTGAAAGTCGCCCGCACCATCGCTGACCTTGACGGCAGCCCGAACATCGAAATCGGGCATTCGAGCGAGGCCATAAACTTCCGGAGCCTGGATTGGGATAATTGGGGAAGAAGATAAATAAAAACGAGTGACCTGCATGGCAAGTCACTCGCTTTATTGTTCCGCAATTGATCAAGATTATTTCTTGATGAACTTGTGGGTTGCGGTGCCGTTTTCGGTGCGGATCTTCACGAAATAGATTCCGTTGTTCAACTCGCTGATGCCGATGGTGTTGACATCGCCGCCAATGGTCTTGACCAGCTGGCCTTCCACATTGTAGATCTCAACCATCTGAATCTCTTTCTCGGAAACCACGTTCAACACGTTGGTGGCCGGGTTGGGGTAGATGGTCGTGCGGCTTTCGTTGTTGTCGCTGATGCCGGTAGGCAGATCCACCACTTTCATGGAGTTGGCGTTCAGGATGGCGCGGTTGTTCACATTATTGGCGTCATGATTGTTGACGAAAGCAATCAAGGTGAGGTTATCGACCACCCAGCTGCTGTTCAACGTGTAAGTGTAGGTCTTGGAATAGGTGGAACCAACTGTTGTGCTGATCACATTGGCATCACCCCAGGCACCGCCGCCGCTGATGGCGTCACGCATTACGCAATCGTGCGTGTAGCTGCCGGTTGCTCCGGATTGGGAGCCGACAAGGCCGTCTTCCATGATATATACGGAAAGTCTGGGAGAAGTCTCCAGAATTTCGCCTACCAACTGGCCGGACACGGTCAGCTGGACCGTACGTGTGCTAGGATCGTAGGTGCCATCCATGTTCACGCTAATGAAGGCAGGGGTGGCGAGCTCCTGGTCAAAAAGATTCGTTGTGAAATTCCCTGAGGGGGACGGGAAGAAGATGGGACCTGGGTCGTCGGTGAGATGACGACGGTCAAGCATCACGGCAGGAGCGTAGGTGGAACCTCCGTCATTGTAGAATACCATCAGGTCTCGGCTTTCAGAAACCGTGTATGCGTCGGTATAGTAGCCGCAGTGGTGAATCAAGTGGATGATGTCAGGACGGGTAGAGAGCCAGTTATGGATGTTGGTGTGTGCAGCAGGACAGTTCGGGCATTGTGCGGTGGAGAAGTGCTCCAGAAGCGGTTTTCTGGGCACGGAGTTTTCGTTGACGATGATTTCAATGCTGGACGAGTTGTCGTTCAGATTGTCAGAGGTGCCGTTGGGGTCGGAGACCTCCACCAACAGGGTGTGGTGTCCCGTCGTGTTGATGGTGGCAGGAACATTGTGTGTGAAGTTATGGGTGCCGGAAGCTGCCAAATTGCAGTTTACGTTATAGAGAGCAGACCAGTCGCCGCTATCCAGTTTGTATCTCACCTTGTAGGAGGTAATGGCGTTAACACCATTGTTGACCACCGTTCCCTTAACTTGGAATCCCTGGTTCAGAATCTGGTAGCCATAGACGTCCACAGAGGAGAGGGCAATCTCGTCATTCGGACATGCAGAAGAGGTGGGGTTGAGGAAGTGGATGTTTTGCGTGAAGCTTTGACCGCCACTGCCCATCACTGTACCGTCGTAGGAAACAGAATAGGAGCCGCTGCCATAGCTACAGCAAATACCGTCGCCGTAGGCGTCGTTGATGATGAATTGGTAACAGCCGGTTCCATCCACGTTAATGTTGGGAATGTTTTGCGTTGTAGTGCCGCTTGAACTCAGCCGAGTGTAGGGACCACCAGAGGCAAGTGTGGTGTTGGTTGCCATATCGACAACTGACCAAGTGGTCTCATCCGCGTATTGGTCGGTGACCAAATTAATGGAAATGGTGTGCTGTGCGAACAGGCCGCACCATGCCGCCAAAAGCATTGTAAACAGTAATGTTTTCTTCATAAAAGGTGATTTTAATTGTTTGAGAATAATTGTATTAAATAGAATACTAAAAAAATTCAGAATGCAAAAATAATAAAAAATGGAATGTCCAATTTTATTTTAAGTATAAAAACAGAAAAAATTAAGTTGTAGGGAATTATTTTAGTAAAAAAAGACGGAACGAATATTCGTTCCGTCTTCCTGTGTCCCCTCAGGGACTCGAACCCTGGACCCATTGATTAAGAGTCAATTGCTCTACCAACTGAGCTAAGGAGACAATTGCCTTGTTTGCGGGTGCAAAAATACATTTTTTTTCTATTTTTGCAAAAAAAAATTACACAATGAAAATTTATACCAAAACAGGCGACAAAGGACAGACTTCCCTGGCGGACGGCACGAGAGTGAGCAAGTTAAGCAGGCTGCTAAATGCTTATGGCACAGTGGATGAGCTTAATTCACACATTGGACTTCTTCTCTCTATGGAGTCGGATGATTTCCTGACAGAAGTGCAGCGTCAGCTCTTCTGTCTGGGCGGAATGTTGGCCACTCCTCCTGAAAAATGGGAGAAATTTTGGGAGAAGTTTGATATTTCTGCCTTTGTCTCTGCCATAGAAAATAAGATTGACGAGATGACTCAGGAACTGCCTCCTTTCAGAGGCTTCATTCTGCCGCAGGGTAATGCCGCTATCTCACAGGCGCACGTGTGCCGCACCGTATGCCGCCGTGCCGAGCGCGAAGTGGTCGCTCTCTACGAGGAAGATGCCCGCTATGAACAACCTCTCCATTTGCTGAATCGGCTGTCCGATTTTTTCTTTACTTTGGCCCGTTTCTACCACAAGAAAATGGATGTTTCTGAAAAGATCTGGTAATCAGTAGAATAAAAAACATTCTAAAATTGTTTTTTTCCAATTTTTATTTTACTTTTGCCGCCCATTAAATTAAGATAATCAAGATATGTATTGGACATTAGAATTAGCGACAAAATTGGAGGATGCCCCCTGGCCGGCTACCAAAGAGGAACTCTTGGATTATGCCATCCGCTCGGGCGCTCCCATGGAGGTAATCGAAAATCTCCAGGAGATTGATGACGAGGGCGAATCGTACGATTCAATTGAAGATTTATGGCCGGATTACCCGTCCAAAGAGGATTTTTTCTTCCACGAGGACGAGTACTAATCGGATTGTCAATCATACAGAAAGAGACTCATAGGCAACTGTGAGTCTCTTTTTTTTACATCAGTTTCAAGTAATCGATTTTGCCGCTGTTGTTGACGGGCAAAGCGTCGATGAATGCAATTTCGGCGGGTAGGAGGTGCTCAGGGAGTCTCTTCTCACAATACGACATCAGTGTCTGAATGGTGTCTTGTGTCTTTAGGCTGGAATCCTCAAGCACGACAAAAGCCTTGGGTAGCTTGCTTTCTGAATGCTCCGGGTCTTGCATCGGCACTACGGCACACGACGCAACCAAAGGGTGCTGTGCCAGACAAGTCTCAATCTCAATGGGGAACACCTTGGATCCTTCGTGACGGACAATCATGCGTTTTTTCCGGCCAATCACGAATAGATTACCTTCTTCATCTACATACCCAATGTCACCCGTATGAAGCCATTGCTTGCCTTCGTGGGGCTGGATAAGTTCTTTGGTGGCTGCCTCGTTCTGGTAATAGCCGAGGAGCTTCATGTCAGAATGGACGCAAATCTCATCGTCAAAAGTCCGGACCTCGTAGCCGGCCACGACTTTCCCGGAAAAGCCCGTTTCGTATTGATGAGGACTGCCTTGCGGGGTGAAGGCGATAACTCCCGAGGTCTCGGTCATGCCGTATGCTTTTGTGACATCACAACGACACCCTCGTGCATGTAGGAATTCGTTAATGCTCTTCTCAAAGGTTGCATTTAGAATATCCCCTGCGATGTTAGCCGTTTTCAGGAAGGAGAAATCATATTTGTTGTCTTTCTCTTTGGCAACCACATCCCAATAGGCCGGGACCGAGAAAATGTGTTGGGGCTTGTGCTTGATGACGGTCGTCAGGAACGTGTCTCGCGGCACGATGGGGATAATGACAGCACGCATCCCGTGGCAGAAAGTCAAAGTAAGGGTGTTAGCACCGTAGAAGGTAAAGATGGGCAGGCAGCAAAGGGCAGTGTCCTCGCTTGAGATATTGTTAATGACGGGAGGCTCGGGAAATGTCGAGTGCAGAATGTTTTGCGTTGTCAACATGACGCTCTTGACAGTGCCGGTGGTGCCGCTGGTATGGAACAATGCGGCCATCTCGTCGGGAATCCAATGATAAGGCTCGCTTTTATCCTGTTCTTGTGCAGCCGAGAAGAAGTCTTTCCAATGGCAGAACTTCTTGTGTTGCCGGAACATCTTCCGTCGCCCGTTGAACCACTCGCCAATGGCGTACCATGCAGCTGCAACGGGAATGGAATCCGCCCCTGTACACACAACGACTTTTTCCACATTGAGTTGGTCTTCGGCGTTCACCAGCCCTTTGCAAGTGAAATCCATGACGAAGAGCATTTTAGAATGTGTCCGGTTGATGATGTCGCACATCTGTGCGGGAGTGTATCTGACATCAATCATGCATGGGATGGCGCCGATCCTGTTGAGTGCGTAAAAACACATCACAGATTCGGGAAGGGTGGGCAGGGAAATGGAAATGATGTCGCCTTTTTCGACACCCTGTCTTCGGAAAGCATCTGCGGTTTTGTCAATATTTTCCAGCAACTCATGGTAACTCCAGTTAATGCCATAATATGTGATTGCCGTATGGTCGGGTTGTCTTGTCGAGATTTCCTTCAGGATTTCGTAAAGACTATTTCGAGTTTCAGTCATTAGGCAAAACTTTTTCTACGGAGTTTTTATGAGGTGCAAAGATACTCTAAAAAATGTTTTATGCAAATATTTCTCACAGCAGGTACCACCAGATTCCCACGAATTGCAGCACGATGCCCAGCACCACGAAAAGATGGAAAATGAAATGGCGGTAGCGCTTTTTCTTGCCTGAAACATATAACACAGCCCCGATGGTGTAAGCGATGCCACCGGCCAACAGCCAAAGGAAACCGGGGACGGTCAGGGCCAAGATGGTGGGCCGCAAACCGATAATGACAAACCAACCCATGGCGATGTAGCAAGCCATGGAGAATTTGGAGTATTTCTTCAAATCAATGGCGTTGAGTGTGGCGCCGATGATGGCCAGTGCCCATTCTCCAATAAAGATGACCCAGCCCAACGTGGGGTTCAGCGGGCAGATACCCAGCAATGTGATGGGCGTGTAGCAGCCTGCTATGGTGAAGAAAATGTCGCAATGATCCACTACCCGCATCACCTGTTTGGGCATTCCTTTCGGCAGTCCGTGATAGATGGATGACATGAGCATGGCGACCAGCACAGTGGAGGTATAGATGATGCTGCATGCCAGTTTGAGAGAAGATTGGGCTTGTATGGAAGAATGAACCGCAAGAACCATCATCACGATGGCACACATCGCCCCGAAAATGTGGCTCGACATGTTCAGCATCTCTTCTTTTCGGGTATAGTCGGGGAACGCCCGTTCGCGTAAAGGGGTTCGTTTGGTCAACTTCATGATTCTTTTCGATTACAGCAGTGACAAGAGTACAAACAGCCAGTGGGCAGCGATGCCCGCGCACAGGCCCCCGATGGTGTGTGCTCCGATAGCCTTGCTGATGAGCTTGCGGTAGCCCATGGAGTCCAACATGGCGGTGTGCGTGCTCAGGTAGCCGCTCCAGCACATGCCCATTGCCGTGAACACGGCGATGGCGTTGCTGTCGATGATGCCCTGCGAAACGAAACGCGGAACCAAACCCAGAGCAGCTCCCACGGCACCTAACGCGGTGATGGGGAAGGAGATGAGCTCGGGACTGGTGAATCCGAACAGCCATTTGAAGATAAAGTCGATCTTGGCGGCACACCAGGTAATGATGGGCACACCTTCGTAGGCATTGCCCAAGTATGTTCCGCTTTCAGGATCAGGACCGAATGTCATCATCATGACCAAAGTGGAAATGACCAATACGCCCGGAATGATAGCCAAGCCTATGCCTACACCGTCCTTGCCGCCATCCAAAATGGAGTTCAAGAAACGCATGAACACTGAGCCCTCGCTCTTGAATGAAATCTGTTGCTCGTCGCCGTCCTCTTCCGAAATGGGCGCATCCAATTCGGGATAGGCTTTCAGCGTGAAACGCTGCATAAGTCGGGTGGAGATGATGCTGCCGATGATGGCACCTATAATGCCCACCAGCGCACCCTTTCCATAGCCTAAACCCGTCATGAAGGCCAGCACCACTAAGCCCATACCGAAAGCAGTCCCGAAATTGGTGAGTGAAATGAGTTGGTATTTCTTGAAATAACGGCTGAAATTCTTGTCTTTCGACAAGGTGATAATGGCCGGATTGTCACTCAAAAAGGTCATGATAGCTCCCAATGCGGCCACGCCCGGGAGATTGTACAACGGCTTCATGAACGGTTTCAGGATATTCTCCAACAGACGTACCACACCGAACTCGGCCATCAGTTTGCTGATGGCCCCCATCAATACACAAATGGCCATGATGTAGAAAACAGTCTCCAACAGCAGATGATAGGCCGTCTGCATGAAGGTGTTGAGCATCATGGGCAGGCTCATCTTGTAGGCCAGAAAGCCGAAAAATCCTAGGAATAATATGAGGAAGATAATAGCCTCAATGGAACGCTTGCTCGTGAACTTCAAAGGGTTCTTGAGCTTGAGTTTCTGCTCAAACTTCTCGTAAATACGTTCTATGCCTTTGGCGTATTGAAATGTGTTTTTGCGTCGTATTATTCTCATTTCACCTTCTTGTTAATGTATCTCAAAATATCAATGTTCCAGGTAATGCCGACATTGGCTGTTATGTTGTGGTCAGCCTGATACACGTTCCCGGCGAGATCGTGTATTTCATTTTGCAGATTCCGCGTGACGAAGTCAGCCACAAACCCGTGAATGCGTATGTCGGGACATCGTTTCGGGCGGTATTCGATTCCGAGTCCTCCGTAGGTATAACGTTGTCCGGGCAGCGCCAGGCAATCCCAGATTTCTTGCGTTTCCAAATAGTTGTTGTACTCATCCATGTCAAGGTTCTGCTCGTAGGCCCCTTTGACAAAGAGATTCAGATTGGGTGTTACATGATAGTTGATCTTCGCGATGATGCCGAAGTCCTTCATGATTTGTTTGATGGAAGTGGTGCGGTGGATGAAATCGACATAAAAGTCCCACTTTTTGAATTGGAATTGGTTGCCTAAGGCGATGTAGTTCATGAAGTGCCCTTTCTTGTCGCGTTGGAACATATTGAATGAATATAGCGTGTGGAAGCATCCGAAGTTACCACTCCAGAAGAGGTTGTAGCTGAGCAGGGAGTTCTTGAACGGGGAACCATAGTGCAGATATGGCGAATTGCCCACCTGTGCAATGATAGCGTTCTTGCCGTCCAGGGTCTGGTACTTGACGCCGGCGGCGAGCTGGAAACAGTAGAAGTTGTCCCAGTAGTACGACCAGAAAAGCACGTCGATGGGCGGTGCGTCATACTCGAAGCCGCCCACGGCGAGGGCCTCTTTACCCACACGCACGCTCCACCGCGGCGTGATCTGGTAGTTGAGATACAGAAAGTCCGTGTTGTCGAAGAAATTGGTGCTGCCTGGGTTGGCCACTATGCGCTGGCGGAAGTAGTAGGAGAGGTCCTTGGTGAAATTGCCGCCCACGTGGATGTTGAAGTAACGGCCCACAAATCCGTATGTGTTGTCGTTGTGCGTCAGGGGCAGTACAGACGAATAGGTCATCAGATGATGATATTCGAAATCGGCACGGACCTCCATCCGGAGCGTGCTGAAGAGCGGCACAGAGTCGTTGATGGCAAATGCACGGGTCCCTGTGAATGCCAATATGGACAGGACCGCCAGGAGGATTTTTTTTCTCATAACCGTTTCTCTTTATTCAATATGAAGGTTATGGCCCATCTTCTCCTGCTTGGTCTTCAGGTAGCGTTTGTTGATTTCGTTGGGCTCTATGATGATGGGGATGGTCTCTTGGATCTGGATGCCGTGTGCCGACAAGCCCACGCGCTTGGCAGGGTTGTTGGTGATGAGCCGAATGCTGGTGGCGCCGAGGTCGCGCAGGATTTGGGCACCAATGCCGTAGTCGCGCTCATCAGCCTTGAAGCCGAGCTCCAAGTTGGCCTCTACCGTATCGCGGCCAAGCTCTTGGAGGTGGTAGGCGCGGAGTTTGTTGACCAGTCCGATGCCACGACCCTCCTGGCTCATGTAGAGGATAAGGCCCTTGCCGGCTTCATCCACCATCTTCATGGAGCGGTGCAGCTGGTCGCCGCAGTCGCACTTGCAGGAGCCGAAAATGTCGCCCGTGGCGCACGAGGAGTGCACGCGCACCATGACGGGCTCGCCTTCTTTCCAGTCGCCCTTCTTGAGCGCCAAATGCGTGGCCCCATTGTTGAGCTGGGTGTAAGCTATCAGCTGGAAGGTGCCCCACTGGGTAGGCAGGGTCACTTCCTGCTCCTTGCGGATGAGTTTCTCTTTCTGAAGTCGGTAGGCGATGAGTTTCTCAATGCTCGTGATCTTGATGCCGAACTTTTCGGCCACTTCCAGCAACTGCGGCATTCTGGCCATGGTGCCGTCAGGGTTGATGATTTCGATGAGCGCGCCCACAGGGTAGAGTCCGGCGAGTCGGCACATGTCCACGGTGGCTTCCGTATGTCCCGCACGCACGAGCACGCCGCCGTCGCGTGCGCGCAAGGGGTTCACGTGCCCCGGACGGCCGAAGTTGTGCGGTTTCATCGTCGGATCCGCCAGCGCCTTGATGGTGGCCGCGCGGTCGTGCATGGACACACCCGTGGTGCAGCCGTGTTCCAACAGATCGACGGACACGGTGAACGGCGTGCCCAAGAGCGAGGTGTTGTTCGTAACCTGCATCTCCAGATTCAGTTCCTCGCACCGCTGTCCGGTCATCGGCGTGCAAAGCACCCCGCGTCCGTATTGCAGCATGAAGTTCACTTTTTCGTCTGTAATATGTTCAGCGGCGATGATAAAATCCCCCTCGTTCTCGCGGTCTTCATCATCTACCATTATAATGAACTTGCCGACTTTTAAATCTTCTAATGCCTCCTCAATGGAACATAGTTTGGTCATATCAGTTGATAGTTTAGAGTTTAAAGTTTTGTGTATAGAGTTTAGAGTTGTTGGTCTTAAGTCTATGGTCTTTGGTCTATAAACTCTCAACCCTCAACTCTCAACTATTATCTCGCTTTCTGATAAATCTCCGCCCCCTTGATGTACCATCTGGTGCCGTTGGCAGTACCATTCTTGTGGTAACGGAAAGCGATATAGAACTTGTTGCTGTTCAGGACGGAAAGATCCAGTGCGTTGCTCAATTCAAAGTTGCTCGGATAGTTGTTCAGGTTCGGGTTGAAAGCGGTCCAGTCAGCCTCGTTGAACTCGCCGCCGTTGTAGGTGGTGGAGTAATAAACCTGATAGTAAGTGGCCGGGCTGCCCTCCACGTTGTTGCGGTGGTTGATCTTCAGCACCTTGTTGTTCAGGTCAGAGAGGGTGATTTGCGGTGAAATCAGCCAGTCGTCGCAGGTGCTAGTAGCGCTGTTGTGGAAGATGAAGTTATCGCCTTGATAGCTCTGGAACATCCACGCGTTGTTAGCGGGGGATGTGCTCCAGCCGCCGGTGGTCAGCGAGTTGTTGTCGAAGGACAAGGATTGAATCAAAATATCTTCATTGCTCACAGCGTCCTGAATATCCTCTTTGGTTCTCAGGGTGAGCTGATATTCAGAATTGTAAACGGAGAGGATACCGTAGAGACAATACTCCTTGTTCTCGATGGTGGTGGAGCGGAAGTTGGCGTAGTTGGACGTGCGCACGATGACGGTAGCACCGTTGATATACACTTCGCGATCCATGGTCTGGTCATTCGTAGCCAGCGGCTGGCCAATGTATTTGCTATCGAACTTGCAGCCGTTGATGCGCACCAAGCAGTTGGTGTTCTCAGCGGTCAGCTGGCTGTTGCCGGTGATCTCGATGGGGGTGGCGATCAGCGGGTTGTTCAGGTCAGGAAGTCCATCCTTGTGGATGTAATTGCCGAGTGCTTCCTGGTTGATACGTTGGACGGAAGTTCTGTTTCCCCAACCAATCTGGTATTTGTTGTGATAGTCGCCAACGATAAGTCCGCGGCAGTCCAGATAGATGGTCTGTCCGACGGGATATTCGTTGTAGAGGCCGGTGCGGTCGATGGAGATCTCGATGCCGCCGGTCTCGTCCTGGATGGTCATGTACTTGTAGCAGTTACCGCCCTGGTCGGAGCTGACCACCACAGCTTTCACGATGAAAGGTTCGTCCCAGCTGCAGATGGAATCTTGTGCTCCGGTGCCCAGCGAGGTGTGCATGTTCTTGATGTCCTGGATGGTATGGTTGGCTGCGGGTCCAGTGTAAACGGGAACCTCAAATTCCGGATCTTCCCAGCGGTTGCAGGAAGCCAGCAGCACGATGCCGGCGATGATGCTTAATAAATATATTGTATGCTTTTTCATAATGGCAATTATCTTATCGTTGTTGATGATGGTTATTTCGTATCAGGAGTCGTTTCCATACCGGTAATCTTGATGTTACTTATAGCCCAGGTAGAGCCGTTACCGCTATATCGGAAGGCGATCCTGAATTGGCTGCTTCCCGCTGCATCCGGAATGTTGTAGTTGAAATCCAACATGCTGCTGTTGAAGTTGCTGATTGGAATCTCAACCCATGTGGTAGAGTTTACATCTCCAGTGTAATTGATAGTGTAATAGCACTTCATCGTGTTGCTGCCGGCATTCGGGGCGCGGTGGCTGAAGGACAGGACGTTTTCTGAAGTGGCGGTAAGGTTGATTGTCGGTGATATGAGCCAGCTGTCAGTCTGCGAGTTGGCGTTGATTATGAATCCGGCAAAACTGGAGTTGACAAGCGTTGTCCATTCGCTGCCGTTGGAAACTTTAAGCCAGCCTTGGTTGAAGGCATTGTTGTAGTCGTTCACCGTGAACACATCCGTGCTTTGTGCCGGATTGATGAATCCTTGAACATCGTCCAGGTCGCGGATGACAATCTGCACATAGTTGTTGTAGCGGGTAAGAATACCATAAATAGTGCCAGTTCCGGTGGGCAGTGTCTCGTTGTAGAAGTCGGCATAGTTGCTCGTTCTCATCGTGATGGTGGTGCCGTCCGCCATCTTGATGTCGTGGCTGGTAGCGGTGTACGGATCACAGTAGGTGGCGATGCCGCCCTCCACAAAAGTGGCACCCTCAAGTTTGACCAACCGGTTGTAATCGGTAAACGGGATTGCATCCGCATTCGGGATGGTGGTCATGGTAACAGTGGGGATGACAGGTTGGGTGGGACCATCGGGAAACAGGTAGAGGTGGGCTTTGCCAGATGGAATGGGCTCAATCTTGTCGTTGGCCCACATGCCGAGTTGCGGCAGTTTGCGGTAGTCGCCCAAGTCAAGGCCGTTGCATTTCACAAATACGCGCTGTCCGAGACGGTATTTGTTATAAAGGGTTGAACTATTGATTTTGATTTGGATGGCACCTGTCTCATCCTCGATATTGATGTATTTGTAACAGTTGCCGTGCTTGTCGGAGGTGGTGATGATACCGCAGATAATGATGTCGTCAGCGTCCTCGGGGATGTGAATGTAGGAGTCGGTAGCTCCAATATCGTGCATGGCCAATAGTTCGGCGATGGTGGTGTTGGCCTGGCCGTCGTACGTGGGGATAGGGGCTACGTCCGGATCCAGGTTGCAGCCCGCAAACAGCACGGCTGCAATGATTACGGTTAAAATGGAATATATGTGTTTCATATTTTTGATTTTTTACATTGAAAAATTGATACCCAAATAGAACGTGGTTCCGAATGCGTAATAATATTTGTTGCCAAATTTGTTCACATTGTAGTTGGAGTAGTCGAAACGGTACTGCTCCCAGGCGGTGGTCACCAGGTTCTTGTTGTTCAGCAGGTTGGTGACGCTGGCATTGAAACCGATGTTGTATTTGTGTTTGATACGCCAGGATTTGCTGACGGAAACGTCCATGGTGAACTGACCTTTCATGCGGGTCTGGTCGGCCACTTGGTGATATAGCTCTGAATTTTCATCCAGGGCGCCGCGGGCGGTGCTGGTTCTTCTCTCGGGGTTCAGGTCACAGTAAATCTTGTCGAAATAGTTGGCGTTGATGTTCACCCACCAGTAGTTGTAGTTGAACTTGAGACCTGCGGTGGCGGCCACTTGCGGAGTGCCGGCCACGTGGTAGTTCTTCCAATAGACGGTACGCTGCACCTCGCCTTCGAAATCGGTGCCGTTCTCGGCGTTCATGGTCACCTGGGCGCGGTCGGAGTAGCGGTAGTCGCCGTAGTTGCCAGCCAGGATGAGGGAGAACATGCTGCCCAACTTGATCTCAGTGCCCAGCTCGATGCCGATGTGGCGTTGGGCAATGTTGGAGATGGAGTAGTTGACCATGCTGGCGTAATCGTCATGATAGAAGCTGATGAGGCGCGTGGCGTCGTTGATCTGCGTGAAATAAGCCGTGGCGCGCAACTTGATGACAGGGTAGGAGAGGATGTAGGAGAGATCGGTGGAATAGACCTTCTCGCATTTCAGGTTGTCCACCAGTTTGTTGCGGATACGGGGAGCCAGGAAGGCGTTGAGCACGCTGGGTGCCGTGGATTGCACCTGGCCGTTCAGCACGAGGTAGTTACGACCGTTGATCTTGTATGTGATGCCGGCCTTTGCACCGCCTTCGAGGAACTCTTTGGTCTCGGATTTGCCCAAGGACTCATCCTGGAAGCGGCCGTTCTGCATGTTGCCGACACGCCAGAACTCGGTGCCACCGATCTGACCGCCGATGTGGAAGTCGAGATGCGGGTAGGTGAACACTGCCGTGGCCCATGCACGTTCGGTATAGATGTGGTAGTCGTAGCTGTAGCCGAAGACGTCGCCTTCGTACAGGGTGTCATCCTTGTGCAGAAGGTCGTTGTATTGGATGTTGTAATCATCAGGAAATTCGCCTTCGGAGAATTTATCGACATCCAGCCAGTAGGCACCGCCCAACAGGTCGTTGATGGTCTTGTAGTTTTTCTGCTTCATGCCGCGGATATCCAGACCGGCGTGCAGCTTGATGTGATCGTTGAAAGAGTAGGTGAGGTTGGTGCTGCCGCCCAATTGGAAGTGATCGAAGATGCGGTTCTCGATCATGTACTGGGCGCGTTTGCCTTGCTCGGCAGCCAATTGGTTCACCTCGTACATCTTGTCCCAGTTGATCTGGGTGTATGATTCGTCGTTGGTGGACCAGTAGTTGAATATGTTTTGATAGTATTGGTTGGTGTCCCCGTTGTTGATTTGGTAAGAAGGCAGATAGCGGTAGTAGTCGGGGCGCGGGTCGGCCACATCGTACCAGTTGAGGGAGGTGGTATTGCTGCGACCGAAAGTGGTTCCTAATGTGGTGTTGATCTGGAGCTTGTTGTCGGAGGATAAGTAGGTGTGCGTGAGCAGGATCACCGGCTCGCACACGGTGCGTATGCGCGCGTTGCGCTGCTTGCCCTGATACCAACCCCAGTTGGCGTTGTAGTAGTTGTCGCCTAACAGGTCGTAAACCTCTTGCACCGAGTTGGACTGCATGCCACGGGAAGTGTAGGAGGTGAAGGCGGCCAGGTTGAGCCAGTTCTCGGCGTTGATTTTCTTCTCTGCTGCGATAAAACCGGCGAAGCTGTTGTAGGAAGTTCCCTTGACGTATGACATGGCGTTGCCGAAACGGGCGCTGAGCGAGCCGGCCACCGACCATCCGTTTTTCATGACGCCCGTACCACCGGATACAATGAAGCGGTTGTTATAGGTGCGGTTGGAAAGAGAATAGGTTGCACGGAGCTGGCGGCGGAAATTGCTGGCACGAAGGTTGTAGTTGGAAGCGCCGTTCACGTTACCGAAAGTGAAACTCACCGGATTGAGGTTTACGATGTTCTCAGGATAACGGAAGATGTGGTTCAGACCGCCCCATTGCGAGTAGGAGGCGCGTTGCGTGACACGGCTGTTCATGCTGAAGCCGTTCATGCAGACATCCTGATACTTGTTGTCGTATCCACGCGGACGGAAATAGGCGATGCTAAATGTGTAGGAGGTGTTGTTGACGTACACGTCCTGGGAGGAGTGCAGCAGACTGGGCACGTAGTTTCCGCTGCCGTTCTCGGTGTCGTCGTCCTGTCCCTCACCGATCGTGGAGGAGGAGTTGTCTTCGCTTTGTGCATCTCCTCTGCTCGTCGTCGTGGTGTCGGTAACGGAGGCTTTCTGCTTCTTGTTCTTGCCTTTGCCGGAGCCGGCCTCCTGGGCGAATCCTACGCCGCAGGCCAGCAGAACAACTAAAATCAATAGTAGAGGTTTCTTCATATTTAGGGGATTTTAATATTAAAATGAAAAAGTGTGCAAAGATACATTTTTTGTACTTTTGCCGCCCTAGAAAATCACGAATATGGAAAATAGACAATGCAAAGTTTACAATGCCTCTGATAATGCCCTTCCCGCGTATGCGTCCGAGTGCGCCGCAGGTATGGATCTCCGTGCCAATCTGGCAGAAAATGTGGTGCTGCAACCCGGTGAGCGGATGCTCGTGCCGACGGGCCTCTTCATAGAACTTCCCACCGACTGCGAGGCGCAGATCCGCCCGCGCAGCGGACTGGCCATGAAACACGGCATCACCGTCCTCAACAGCCCCGGCACCATCGACGCCGACTATCGTGGCGAGGTCAAGGTTTTGCTGATAAACCTGTCACAAGAACCTTTCATAATTCAGCATGGCGAGCGCATTGCCCAGATGGTGGTGTCCCGCTTCCAGCAGATACAATGGGAGGAAGTGCCCACCTTGGAAGATCTCACAGAAACCGAGCGCGGCGCCGGCGGCTTCGGTCACAGCGGAACGAAATAGTTGAGAGTTAATAGTTTAGAGATTAGAGAATTTCCATAATCTCTATACTCTGAACCTTAAACTCTAAACTCTAAACCCTAAACTCTAAACTTCTATGAAAAGAATCACCCCCTTAATCATATTCCTCGCCGTTGCCGTGATGGCATTCGGGCAAACTCAGAAGACCCGTAACGTGGCCAAGACCGACGCTACGGCTGTGAGCGCGCGCAAGGTGTCGGTGGATTTCACTAGCGGCCTCAAGGCTTACTATTCGGGTCACAACAGCGAGGCGCTCAAAATTTTCAACGGCATTGTCCTCGATAATCCCAAGCACGATCCCTCATATTTCATGCTGGCGAAGATCTATGTCAGCCAGAAAAACTATGCCGATGCCAAGGATGCCTTGCAGCAGGCCATGAAAATCGACAAGAAAAACATCTGGTACAAGGTGGATATGGCCAAACTGTATTCGCTCATGGGCAATGACGCCGCAGCTGCCAAAATGTGGGAGCAGGTGTGCAAGGAAAAAGACAACAACGAATACTACCTCTACTCTTTGGCAGAGTGCTATCTGAACATGGAGAATCCCAAGAAAGTGATTGAAACCTACAACCGGATGGAGAAGGTGATGGGCACCAACGATGAGATCACGCGGGTGAAAGCATCTCTCTGGCTCTACATGAACGACGTGAAATCCGCGGTAGGGGAGTATGACGCGCTTATTGCCAAATATCCGCACAATGCCGACTACTACATCCAGGCAGGGATCATCTGCCAGAGCAACAACATGCCCGACAAAGCGTATGAGTACTACGGCAAAGCCCTGGTCATCAATCCCGATGATCCGCAACTGAACCTCGCGTTGGCCGCCTATTGGGAAGGAAAGAAGCGTCCGGACAAGGTGTCGGAGTGCGTGACCAAAGTGTTCAGCAACCCGGATGTGCCAATAAGTGAGAAGCAACCCTACATGCGCAGCTTCATGGCCACGGCGTTGCGTACCAAGAGCCAGGCCGACTTGGTGCGGGCCGGTGAGATGGCCGAAGCACTTATCAAGGGCAACCCCAACGAGGCGGAAGGCTACGTGTGCAAGGCGCGCCTGTGCGTCGTCACCCAACAGTATGAGCAGGCTTTGCCCTATTACGACAAAGCTCTCTATTACGACAATACCTCATACTCGCTTTGGGAGGATTACTGCTATGTGCTTGGCAGACTCGACCGCCACAAGGAGTTCCTTAAATATGAGAAGGATGTGTTGAGCCTTTTCCCGCAGAACGCTGCCATACTGTATGAGTTGGGGTTGGCTTACCTACAGGACGGAAATGCCGACAAAGCCATTCAGTACCTGAAAGAATCGCTGACAATGACCTTTGAATCCGAAAAGAAAGTGTTGGTAAACAAAGCATTGGGCGATGCGTATCATCTGAAAGGCGACGAGACCACTGCCGAAGCGTATTGGAAAAAAGGAAAACAACGGTAATATCATTTTTCATTTTTTTTGTATTTTTGCAGCCAATTTAAAAATCAAAGATGGATAAGAATACGGTAATTGGATTGCTTTTGATTTTTGGACTGTTTTTGGGTTTCAGTTTTTACCAGAGTAACAGGAACAAGAAGATTAGAGAAGAGCAAGAGGAGATGATGGCGCAGGAAGCCGCCAAACAAAAACAAGAACAGGAAACCGGAACCCTTTCGCTGGCGGAAGATACCCTCGCCGCGGAACCCGTGACAACGGAAAATGACTTTGTGAAGGCTTTCTCCAACCCCCAGGTTGCCAATGATGACGACTATGTGGTGGAAACGGAGAAGGCAATCTACAAATTCAGCAAGAAAGGCGGTTATCTGAAAAGTGCCATCCTCAAGGATGTCTATCGATACACCCCGAAAGATTCGGCCAAGAAACAGCTGGAACTCTTTGAGGGCGGCTCCAATGAGATGGGCATCAACCTGATGCTCCGCGACCAGACCGAGATTTCCACGAAGGACTGCTATTTTGTGTCCGACAAGGACGATACGTTGGTGGTGAATGGCAAAAACACCACACTTATTCTCCGGCTTTATCCAAACCAGAAAGGTGATAGCGTACAGTGCGACATGCTGGACAACACCTCCTATATCGAGTATATCTACACCTTCAAAAACGACGATTACAAATTCGGCTTCAAGGTGCGTTTTGTGAACATGGAGCAATACCTGTACGCCAACAAGCACGACTATACATTGACCTGGGCGGCGCAGCCGAAGAGCGTGGAGAAAAATTACGACTACGAGAAGAACATCACCTCTATCTATTACATGGATAATGTGAATGATGTCAATAATCTTGACGAGCGTAAGACAGACAAGAAGGACTTCACTTCCCCCTTGAAGTGGGTCTCCTTCAAGCAGCAGTTCTTTACCACCTGCCTGATTGTGGACGATGAACCGTTCCAGTCAGGGTCGTTGGCCGTGACTGCCATGGACAAAGAGGAGAATGTGGTGCTGAAGGATTGTGAGGCCAACCTGGACTTCGAAATCGCCGATCTCAACAAGGGCGACTTTGGCATGTCGATGTATGTCGGCCCTAACCAATACAAGTTGTTAAAGACTTACGGTCTGAAGTTGGAACGTCAGGTTCCGCTGGGATGGGGCTTTTTCCTGTTGCACTGGATCAACCGTTTCATCATCATCCCGATTTTCAACTGGCTGGAATCTTACGGCATGACCTATGGTCTCATCATTCTGATTTTGACCATTTTCATCAAGATTGTGGTGCTGCCCGTGAGTTATAAGACGTACATGTCATCTGCCAAGATGCGCGCTTTGAAGCCTGAGATTGAGGTTATCAACGCCCGTTATCCTAAAGAGGAAGACATGATGAAGAAACAGCAGGCCACGATGAGTCTGTACCGTAGTGCGGGTGTGAGTCCCGCAGGCGGTTGTGTGCCCATGTTGCTCCAGATGCCGATCCTCATCGCCATGTACCGCTTCTTCCCTGCAGCGTACGAATTGCGTCAGCAGTCTTTCCTGTGGGCGGAAGACCTTTCCACGTATGATTCCATCTGGGATTTCGGACACAACATTCCGCTTTATGGCGATCACATGAGCTTGTTCACTATCCTGATGACCATCGCCACTATCGTCTATACTTGGCTGAACAACAAGTTGATGAGCCCTGCGCAAGGCAACAAGGACCAGCAGCGCATGATGAACATCATGATGTACATGATGCCGATCATGTTCCTGTTCATGTTCAACAACTTCGCTTCCGCTTTGACCTACTACTATCTGTTGTTCAACCTGGCCACCTTCCTGCAGATGTTCATCTTCCGACTTGCGGTGAATGAAGACAAACTCCGTGCAAAACTGCAGGAGAACATGAAGAAACCGGTGAAGAAGTCCAAATGGCAGCTGAAGATGGAAGAGATGCAGAAACAGCAGGCCCAGATGATGAAGAACCGCAAATAATCCGTAAAGACGCACGGCCGTGCGCCACAACAGTAAACAACGTAAAGACGTACGGCCGTACGTCTCAACCCAAAAATAAAAGAATATGGAAAATCAAGACAAGAATGAAGTTTTATCGAGAGCTGTGAAAGCCGGTAAAAGAACTTACTTTTTCGATGTGAAAAGTACGAAGACGGAAGAGTTGTATCTGACCATCACCGAAAGCAAACGCAAGTTTGACGCTGAAACTGGAAACTTCTTTTATGAGAAGCATAAAATATTTCTGTACAAGGAAGATTTTGACAAATTCCAGAACGCACTCAGTGGCGTGATTGACTTTATCAGAACGGGCAAGGTCCCTGAGGAGACCATGTTCGAACAGGAGTCTGGCTTCGGTGGCGAAGGCAAGATTGATGTCAGTTTCGAGGACTTAGACCGCGCATAATAATGGGCAAGATAGTCGCAATTGTCAACCAAAAGGGCGGAGTGGGGAAGACCACCACGGCGGTCAACCTGGCTGCGTCGTTGGCGGTGCTCGACTTCAAGGTGCTGCTGATCGACGCCGACCCGCAGGCCAACGCCTCCAGCGGTGTGGGCTACGAACAGCAGGAGTATGCCAGCAGCATCTACGACTGCATGATCGGGAACTGCATGGCCGCAGAGGCTATCGTGCCGACCAAGATCCCGCACATGGACCTGCTCCCTGCCACCATCGATCTGGTTGGCGCTGAGATTGAAATGATTGCTTTCGACCGTCGCGAGTATCGCATGAAGGACGCCATCTATGCCCTGAAGCATGATTATGACTTCATCTTCATCGATTGTGCGCCTTCTCTCGGCCTGATCACCCTCAACTCGCTGGTGGCGGCCGACTCGGTGCTCATCCCAGTGCAGTGCGAGTATTTCGCGCTGGAAGGTCTGGGCAAACTGCTCAACACCGTCCGCCTGGTGCAGTCCAACATGAACCCCGAGCTGGCCATCGAGGGCATCCTGCTGACCATGTACACCTCGCGCTACAAATCATCCAACGCTGTGGTGGAAGACGTGAAGTTGCACTGCAAGGACATCGTCTTCAACACGGTCATTTCCCGCAACGTGCGCCTGAGCGAGGCTCCCAGCTTCGGCAAGCCTATTGTACTGTACGATGTGCAGTCGCGCGGCAACACCAACTATCTGAATCTGGCCAAGGAGTTTCTCCTGAAAAACGGTTACACCATTTAATACAAGAAAACAATGAGCAGCAAAAACGATAAACCACTAGGACGTGGCTTAGGTGCCATTTTGGGCAGCGTGGACATGCCCCCTGCAAAACCACAGTCCCAGCATACAGTCGGCAGCAACAGCTTCATCAAATTGGAGTCCATCGAGGTGAATCCTTATCAGCCCCGTACCAAGTTTGACGAAGAAGCGTTGCAAGAGCTGGCGCAGTCGATCAAGACCTACGGGCTGATTCAGCCGGTGACGGTGCGCCCTGTGGAGAACGGCAAGTACCAGCTGATCTCCGGCGAGCGCCGTTTCCGTGCTGCCAAGCTGGCCGGACTGACCGAGATTCCCGCTTTTGTGCGCACCGCTGACGATGTGCAGACTGTCCAAATGGCGCTGGTGGAGAACATCCAACGCACAGACCTGAACGCTATCGAAATCGCGCTCAGCTACCAGATGCTGATCGATGAGTGCCATCTCAGCCAGACTGAGATTGCCGAGAAGGTGGGCAAGACCCTCAGCACGGTTTCCAATTACCTGCGTCTGCTCAAGTTGTCCACGGACGCCCAGATCGCCGTCCGTGACAACCAAATCTCCATGGCGCACGCCCGTGCAATGGTGCCCGTGGAGGATGAACAACTCCAGCGCAAACTCGTCAGCCAGATTGTGAACGAGGCCCTGTCTGTACGCCAGACAGAAGCGTTGGTGAAGAAGATGCTGGCCGATAGTGGTGCCCCGAAGACGAAGGTGAAAATCACCCTCTCTGACGAGGTTCGAAACTTCCAGTCGGAACTCTCCAAGAAACTGAAGACCAAAGTCAATATCAAAAAAGACATCTCCGGCAAAGGCTCCCTGACCATCCCGTTTGCGTCTGATGCGGAGCTGAAAAGGATTATTTCTCTCTTGCAATAAATTGTAAAGCCATACGTTAGCTATATGTTTTGAGCAAGAAAGTATGAATCTGAGGAGTACCTTTTTCCTGTTGATGATTTTTATCCTGTTCGGGCATGCCGCAACTGCCCAACAGGATTCTGTAGTTTTGAAGGCACCCGATAAGGTGATGAAAAAGGACACCGTGAAGTCCAAGCACAGCCCTACTACGGCCATGTTGCTCTCCATCATCCCCGGTGGCGGCCAGATCTACAACAAGAAATACTGGAAACTTCCGATTGTATATGGTTGCATAGGCACTTCGAGCTATTTCATCTACCGCTATGCCAGCGAGATGGTGATGTACCGCAACGAGTACATCAACCGCCGTGACGGACACGATGAATTGCTGCTGGAAAGCCTTGCGAACAAGAATGATGAGAATATTCTGCAACTTAAAAATACGAGTCAGCGCAACATGGAAATCGCCATTGGTGTGACAGCAATCCTGTATGCGCTGAATCTTATAGATGCCATGGTGGATGCCCATTTCTATGATTTTGACATCTCCGATGATTTGTCACTACGTGTTGCTCCGGAGGTGATATATCCCAATATGGCGCACAATAAGCCGTCATACGGCATAACATTGAACTTTAAATGGTGACTACAATGAAATTTGCAATATTAGGATACGGTAAGATGGGACATCAGGTGGAGGAAATCTTGCTTCGCGAAGGGCATGAGATCGTCGCCGTCATCGATAATGAAGATGACTGGATGCAAAAGATGGCGGATTTTGAGACCGCCGATGTGGCCATTGATTTTTCCATGCCTTCCGTGGCGGTGCAAAACATGTTGAACGCCTTTGAACATCATGTGCCCATTGTGGTGGGTACTACCGGTTGGCTGGACCGCTTTGAAGAGGTGCGTCGCGTGTGCGAGGAGCATAACGGCTCATTGGTATATGGTTCAAACTTCAGCATCGGAGCCAATCTCTTCATGCATCTCAATAAGGATTTAGCCCAGATGATGGAATTGCAACCCCAATACAGCATCGCTTTGGAGGAAACCCACCATACGGCGAAAAAGGACGCGCCCAGCGGTACGGCCATTCGTTTGGCCGAGGATGTGCTGCAGATTGTGAGGCGATTGAGCAGCTGGCAGCTGACGGATGGCACTGCACCTGCTGACGATGTGCTGCCGGTCAAAGCCAACCGTGTGGGCAATGTGCCGGGTACGCACACCATCCAGTGGCACTCCGAGGAGGACGACATTACCATCACACATACTGCCCACAGTCGCAAAGGCTTCGCCCTTGGCGCGGTCAAAGCCGCCCTCTGGCTCACCCAACACCCGGGCATTTATGATTTTCAACGCATTGCGTTGGAATTGAAAATGTAAAATTAATTACCCATTTTCCATTCCAAATTCCCCATTCACCCCTTTTACCACATTAACCCCTTTAACCCCATATTCCTATGACGCTTTCCATCACCGCCCTCATCGTAATCCTTATTATCGTCTTCATCGGCTGGCAAATCGGCCTGTGGGGCATTTTCAAAAAGGCGGGCCTGGCCCCCTGGAAATCCCTCATCCCATTCTACAATATTTGGCTGTGGGTCCGAGAGGTCATCGAACGCCCGTGGTGGTGGTTTCTGCTCTTCCTGATTCCGTATTTGGGCATCTTCATGTTCTACTACATGGTTTGGGAAACATTGCACCAGTTCAAGAAATATGGCTACGTGACCTTGATTCTGGGCACGTTTTTCTTCATGTTCTACATGCCTTATCTGGGATTTGCCAAAAGAGAAGTTTATGTGAAACGTGCGGATTTGCCCAAAATCAAGAAGACCAGCGCGCAGTCGTGGGTGGATGCCCTGATTTTCGCAGCAGCGGCAGCTTACGTCATCCGCACCTGCTGGTTTGAGCTGTACAAAATCCCGACTTCCTCCATGGAGAGCTCGTTAATGGTGGGCGATTTTCTGTCAGTCAGCAAGCTGGCGTACGGTGTGCGCGTGCCCAACACACCGGTGGCCGTACCTTTTGTACACAACAAGATGCCGCTGACCAAGAGCATGAAGTCTTACTCTGAAATCATCCATTTGCCTTATATCCGCATCGCGGCCCTGAAACCCGTGAGAAACAATGATGTGGTGGTGTTCAATTATCCAGACGGCGACACAGTTGCGCTCGAACGTATGTCGGAGAGCTACTACGCCATCGTGCGCGAGTACGAGGCTATGTTCAATCCCAATGCGCTGCCCGAGGAGAAGGAGAACAACTATTATCGATACAGTCCTGAAACTATCGCCATGCTGCAACAGAAATACCCTGGACCTTATTATCCTGGCAAGGGCAGGGAAGTGGTTCGCAAAGAATACAAGGTGGTAGATCGCCCGGTAGATAAACGCGAGAATTATGTGAAACGCTGTATTGCAGTAGCCGGAGATGAATTGCAAATCAAGAACAGACAAGTCTATATCAACGGCAAACCTGTAGAGAATCCCGCTCGCCTGCAATATGCCTACTATGTGATGAATCCTTCTGGAGTTCAACTTTCATTGAGGAAACGCAAAGAATTGAATATCAACGAGGAGGATGCGCAAAAGGTAGATGCTTACGCATACGTGTTCCGCTTGAATGCCGATCAGAAATCCAAGTTGGAGAAGATGGGCTTCAATGTTGAGATCATGGAAGACAAAGCCGGTACGTATGATCCCGCCATCTTCCCGCATTCTCCCAACTACAAATGGAACAAGGACAACTTCGGTCCGCTCGTGATTCCGGCCAAGGGCATGACCGTACAGATTGACACGCACAACATTGTGCTCTACGACAAGATTATCCATCAGTATGAAGGCAACGATCTGGCTGTGAAGGATGGCAAAATATTCATCAACGGCAAGATTGCTACCGAGTACACGTTCAAGATGGACTATTACTTCATGATGGGCGACAATCGTCACAATTCCGCCGACTCCCGTTTCTGGGGCTTTGTGCCGGAAGATCATGTGGTGGGCAAGGCTTCCCTGGTCTGGTTGTCCGTTGACAAGTTCAAAGATTTCAGCGACAAGGGCAAAATCCGCTGGAACAGAATGTTCAAGAAAATAAAGATGTAAATTCTAATTGCAACTATATTCACTGCAAGATATGAAGAAGAGATTATTTGTAGTTTTAACGGGGTTGACGCTGATGTTCTCCCCTTTGATGGCGCAGAATGATTTTGAGATAGCCAAGAATGTGGACATATTCGTCTCGATTCTGAAAGAGTTGAACGAGAAATATGCTGATGAGATTTCGCCGGGCCAGCTAACCAAGACGGCTATCGATGCCATGCTGGAGAGTCTGGATCCCTATACAGTCTTCTATCCTGAATCCGAAATCGAGGATTACCGGATGATGACCACCGGCCAATACGGCGGGGTCGGGGCGCTCATCATGCAACGTGGCACGGATGTGGTCATTTCGGAGCCTTACGATAATTCCCCTTCCGCCAAGGCGGGTGTGCGGGCTGGCGACATCATACGCAAGGTGAACGGTCAGACGGTGGAGGGCAAGAAGTCTTCCGATGTGAGCACCGCCATGAAAGGGCAACCCGGCTCAACGTTGGTGTTGGAGGTTTACCGGCCTTCAGAAAACAAAAACATAACCTTCAATATCGTCCGGGAGGAGATAAAACTACCGAATATCCCGTATTCCGGCATGTTGGATGCCCAGATCGGCTACATTAAACTCGACCAGTTTACTGACAAAGCAGGATCCGAAGTGCGTGAGGCCTTCCTCAAACTCAAGGAAGAGGGCATGAAATACCTGATTCTTGATCTTCGCAACAATGGTGGTGGTTTGCTGAACGAAGCGGTCAACATCGTGAACCTCTTTGTCGATAAAGGCGTGACCATCGTGGAAACCAAGGGTAAGATTCCAGAGCAACAGCGTGTGTTCAAAACCCCGACAGGTGCTACGGACAAGAATATTCCGATCGTGGTGCTCGTCAATGAGCATAGCGCATCCGCATCTGAGATTGTTTCGGGCGCAATTCAAGATCTGGATCGGGGCGTGATTGTGGGAAAAAAGTCCTTCGGGAAGGGTCTCGTGCAGAATGTGCTGCCCTTGGATTACAACACCAGTCTCAAGATTACGGTTTCCAAATACTACATCCCTTCGGGCCGTTGTGTGCAGAATATCGACTATTTCAACCACGACACCACCAAAGCCTATAAGATTCCGGATTCGTTGGCCGTGGCGTTCAAGACCAAGAATGGCAGAACGGTCTATGACAAGGGTGGGGTGGAACCCGACGTGCTGACTGAAGACAGTCTGCTGAGCAATATCCTCTTTACGCTGGTATCCAAGAACCTGATATTCGATTTTGCGAACGATTACCGTGCTAAGCACGAGAGCATTCTGCCAGCGGATCAGTTCAAGATTGATGACCAGTTATATGCGGAATTTGTGGATTTTTTGAAGGACAAAGATATTTCCTATAAGTCAGAAACCGAAGAGGAATTGGAGAGACTGAAGAAAAAAGCCGAAGAGGAAAAGGTGTTTGCTTCCATCGAACCCTATTATACCCAGCTGCTGAACGAGTTGCAGGAGGAAAAGAAAAACGATTTGCAGAAATTCAAAGCTGAAATATGCAACTATCTTTCCTCCGAGATTGTTGTGCGTTACTATTTTCAGAAAGGCAGAATCATGAACCTGTTGAGCGAAGACCCCGATATTGCTACGGCCAAGTCCATCTTGCTGGATTCCCAACGCTATAATTCCATCTTGTCACCGAAGAAGTAATGGTATTCTCGCGGGCGGATATACACCACGGTTTTTACGTGTTGGCGACGGGCGTGCTCATGGCCTCTCTGCCGTTGTCTCATTTTGCGATGGGGCTGGTCACGTTCCTGTTGCTGCTCAATTGGGTGGCGGAGTGGAACTGGCGTGAGAAGTGGGAACGACTGCTCCACAATCCGCAAGGACTGGTCTTTTCCGCTCTTTTTGTCGTAATGTGTCTTGGCCTGTTCAAGACCGACAACTGGCACAATGCCGGACAGTATATGTTGGGTAATCTCTCGATTCTCTTCGCCCCGATTATCATTATCAGTTCCAGGCCGTTTTCCCGTCGGGAGATGACTTGGTTCTTCCATGCCTTCATTGTGGCCACCACCGTTGCGTGCGTGTGCTCAGTAGGCTATTGGCTCACGCACGAGGTTCGCGACCTGCGCACCATCTCGCTCTTCATCGACCACATCCGGTTCAGTCTCTGCGTGGTGCTGGCGCTGGTGCTCAGTGTTCGCATGATGCTCCAGAAGTCTTCCACCGGAGCCACCGCCCGCGTGCTCTATGCGCTGAACGCGCTGCTGATGGTTGTCTATCTCTTCATCGCACAAACCCTGACAGGAATACTCCTCTTCTTCATCCTCACCGTGGCTTTCCTGTTTTATGTGCTGGTACGCTCCAAGAATGTCCGCGAGAAATGGCTGATGCTGGTCGGTTTGGTGTTGGTACTGGGTCTGTTTTCTTTGTATTGCACTTGGATCACTTACATTTACTATCACGATAACGACAAGACGATAACGGCCACAACTACGGCTTTGGGGCATGACTATACGTTTGTGGACGATGGCCTGGTGGAGTGCGGACACAGGGTCAACTACTACGTCTGCCGCCCCGAACTGGAACGGGCCTGGGCTTTGCGCTCCGACACGGCGTATGATTATATGACGGAAGCCACGCTGATACGCTATCTCAACTCCAAGGGCCTGCACAAGGATTCTGCTGCTGTGATGTCCTTGTCCACAAAGGATATCCACAACATCGAACAGCGGATTGCCAATGTGGAATATACCCGGCCATTGGGACTGCGCCGGGCCTTGTATCAGACCTATTTCAGTTTTTCCAACTACAAACTCAACCATTCCATCAACGGTTCCTCTTTGCTGGAACGCGTGGAGTTGTGGAAGGCGTCATGGGGTGCTATTTCTGAAAATTGGGTATTGGGAGTTGGGGTAGGCGACCAGAAAGCGGCACTTGACAGGCAACTGGAGCGAATGGATTCTCCAATTGCGCATAGACACAATCGTGGCTGTCACAATCAGATACTCACGTATTGGCTGATTAGCGGCGTGCTATTGGCAGCCTTTTTGATTTTTGTTTTCGTGTATCCCTTCTTCGGGATGCGGAAACGGATAACCTTTATCTACGTGGCACTCTTCATTATTGTTTTTTGTTCCTTGCTAGTAGAAGACACCATTGACACTCAGACGGGCAGAATGCTCTTCTCCATCGTCATGCCGATGTTGCTGTTCAATGAGGAAAGAAATGAGGCGGCGAACGCTTAGATGATGCCGATAATCTCGTTGATGTCCTGAATACCCTCCTGCATACAGAGTTTTACCAGATTATCCACCAATTCTTTGCCCGCGAGCGGGTTGTTGAAATTGACGGTGCCGATTTGCACGGCGGTAGCGCCGGCCATCATGAAGGCGAGGATGTCTTCGGCCGTGTAGATGCCGCCGATGCCGATGACGGGCACGTGTACTTGCTTGCATACAGAATGTACCATTCGGAGCGCGATGGGACGGATGGCGGCGCCGGAGAGCCCAGCATACACGTTGTTGAAGATGGGTTTCCGACGATGAATGTCGATGGCCATGGCTTGGAAGGTGTTGACCAGTGACAGGGCATCTGCGCCGGCTTCCTCGCAGGCGAGGGCCATCTCCACGATGTTCTCCGCGTTGGGCGACAGTTTCACGATGAGCGGTTTTTTGCACACTTTGCGCACGGCAGATACCACCTCGCGGGCAACTTCGGCCTTGATGCCGAAGGCCATGCCGCCGCTTTTCACGTTGGGGCAGGAAATGTTGAGCTCCAGCATGTCAATGTCAGCCTCCGACAGCATAGTGGCTCCTGTAACGTAGTCGTCCATGCTGTGTCCGCCCATGTTGGCGATGAGCACGGTGTCGAACTTCCGCATATTGGCGATGCCGTCGCGGATGAACGCCTCGATGCCGGGGTTCTGGAGTCCCACGCTGTTCATCATGCCGGCGGGCGTTTCATACACGCGAATGCCCTCGTTGCCGTCTTTGGGGTGCAGGGTCAGTCCTTTGGAACTGATGCCGCCCAGGCAGCTCACGTCGTACAGTTCGTTGTATTCCTCCCCGAATCCGAACGTCCCGGACGCCGCGATGATGGGGTTCTTGAAGGTTATGCCGTGGATGGTGGTGCTGAGAGTCATATCGCGCTGTGAAAAATTATGAGGTTAGAAAATGATTTTGGATGGGAACACTGGTCCGTCCTTGCAGACGCGCTTCATGCCTTCGGTGGTGCGGATACTGCAGCCCAAGCAGGCGCCGATGCCACAGGCCATACGATGCTCCATGGAACACCAGCATGCGGTCTGCTTCTCTGCACATAGAGCCGCCACCTTGCGCATCATCACTTCCGGGCCGCAGGTGAACACGGCATCGTATTGCTCCGGTTTCAGCAGGTCGGTGATGAAGCCTTTGTATCCTTCCGAACCGGTTTCCGTGGAAATGAAGATGCTCTGGCAGTGGGGCTCGAAATCTTCCACGGCGAACAATTGGTCGCGGAACCCGATGTAGGCATCTACCTGCACGCCATGTTGGGTCAGTTCCTTGGCGGTTTGGCACAGGGGCGGAATTCCGAGCCCGCCGCCCACGAGGGCCACCTTGCCGTGCATCTCTCCAATCGGATAGCCAGTGCCCAACGCGCCCAGCAGACTGATGGTGTCGCCGGCTTTCAGCTCCGCCAGCTTGCGCGTGCCTTCGCCCACCACACGGTACATGAAACTCAACGTGTCCTCTTCCGCCTCGAAAATGCTGATGGGGCGCATCAATGTCAGCTCCCTGTCCCAGCACTTGAGCATGAAAAATTGTCCAGCCGCCGCTGGAGCACCCTTGCGTTCCACGGTCAGGACGAAGATATCTTCCGTAAGCTGGAACTGAGCTAATACGATACTGTCGAAGTATTCCATGCGATAAAAGATTAGAGATGAGAGATTAGAGATTAGAGATCAGCAAAAACGTCTGATGTCGTCGCGCATGCGGATGGCTTCGTTTCTGGCACAGCCGGCAAAGTCCTCTTCGCCGTGCTCCTGTTTGCGATAGGCCAGCAGGATGCCTCTGGAGGAGTTGACCACGCCGCCGTTGCCGTCGCGCAGGTACTTGGCGATATCTTCAGCCTTGCCGCCCTGAGCGCCGTAACCCGGGATCAGGAAGAAGGTGCTGTCCAGCATGGCACGGATTTCCGAAGCCTCATCCGCGTGGGTGCAGCCCATTACGCCGCCGATGCTGGAAAATCCGCACTGGCCGATATAAGGCTTGCCCATCTCATTGATCTTCTTTCCCACAACATGATATACGCGTTGATTATTCTCCGTGGGCAGGTACTCAATGTCTTTGGCTCCCTCGTTGGAAGTGCGGATGAGCACAAACGCACCTTTCTCATTTTTCTCGAAGTAGGGAAGATAGGGAGACAGACTGTCCAGTCCCATGTATGGGCTCAAAGTGATGAAGTCGGCTTCGAAATCGCCTGTGAAGTGTGCCTTGGCATACATTTCTGCGGTTTTGGCAATGTCGCCGCGCTTGATGTCGGCGATGATGACCGCCTTCTTTTCACGCAGGTAGGCCAGCGTTTTCTGATACGCACGCAGGCCCGCAATGCCGTAGGATTCATAATAGGCAATCTGTACTTTGTAGCAGGCCGCTACGTCCAAAGTGGCGTCGATGATGCCCTTGTTGAAGGCAAAAAGACCATCCTCAATGTCGGGATGTTGAGCGGCCATAGCAGCCGGCAGATAAGAATAGTCAGTATCTAGCCCTACACACACGTGTCCGTTGAGGGCTACTTTTTCAAAGAGTTTGTCAATAATCATATTATAATGTAGTAAAATTATTCTTTGATTTTGAGCATGAAGCCTGTGCCGTGAACGTTGACAATCTCTACAAGCGGCTCGTAGTTGCCGATGTAAGTCACTTTACGTTTGCCTTTCTCCTTGGGTGCCAAATGTCCCTCATCGTCGATGAGCAGATAGGAACGAAGTTTGGTGAGGAAGACATCCATGCTTCTGCCCACGGCGTGATCCTCGTCACCCCAGACTTCCTTCAAAATGATTTCTCTCGGGATGAGCTTGTTTTTATGGTCGCAGAGCAGCTTAAGCAATTCGGCTTCCTTGCGCGTGAGCGTGCGCGTGGCCTTGGGGTGAATCAGCTGCATGTCGCTGAAATTGAATATGAAATTGCCCAATTTATAGACCTTCTCTTCGTAAATGTTGTTGTTGGGTGCGCCGCCCATGAGACTCCGGTTCAGGATGGCCCTGATACGCAGTTCCAACTCTTCAATGCTGAACGGCTTGGTGAGGAAGTCGTCACAACCCAACTTGAAACCCTTGATGCGTTCGTCTTTGCTGTCATTGTCGGACAAGATGACGACTGGGAGCCGTTTGTCGTATTTGCGGATGTATTGCAACAATGCGAAACTGTCACTGCTGCGCATGTTCAGATCAATGACACACAGATCGAAGGGGAGTGTGTTGAGCGACTTTGCAGCCGCATCCATGTCCTTGAAATCCCATACGGAATACCCTTTGATTTCCAAATAATCTTTGATGACATTACGAAGATTCTCACTGTCATCCACTAAAATAATCTTGTTCATACTTTTATTCATAATATATAATTATTTGATTTTTATATTTTTACACTATTATTATTTTTTTTATGCATTGATTACATAGAATGCCAAATTAAAATATTAACGTATGAATTCTAAAAAAATTGCAAGCCTTGTTACTTTTTTTTCGTGTTTGCTGCTTTTTATGTTTATGGAGACTATTTTTGTATTTTTGCAGCCGAAAATATGATTATGGAAAACACGCAATATTATGTGGCCAAGACATTTGCGGGAATTGAGCCGCTTTTGGCCGAGGAACTGGCCGCTCTGGGCGCGCGCAACTGCAAGGTGCTGAGCCGGTCGGTCTCTTTCGAGGGCGACCGGGATATGTTGTACCGTGCCAACTACTATTCTCGATTGGCGCTGCGTATCCTCTGGCTCCAAAAGAAGTTCACATTCACCAACAACCGCCAGTTTTACGAGCAGGTTTTTGATTTCCCGGCGGAAAAGTTCATGGGCCCCGACAACACACTGGCCGTGCACGCCACTATTGCAGACACGATATTCAAAACTCCCTTGTACGCTTCCGTGTTAGCCAAAGATGCGGTGTGCGACCGCTTTCGCGATAGGTGCGGGCGTCGTCCTTCGGTGGACAAGGAAGCCCCCGACCTGCAACTGCATTTGCATGTCTATAAAAACGAGGCGCAGCTGTTTCTGGATAGCTCCGGCGAATCGCTGCACAAGCGCGGCTACAAGGTGCAGAACCATCCTGCGCCCATCAACGAGGTGGTGGCCGCGGCCATGCTCAAACTCAGCGGCTGGAAGGCCGATTGCGATCTCATTGACCCCATGTGCGGCGGCGGTACCATCCTGATTGAGGCCGCCATGCAAGCGCTGAACATTCCGGCTGGCTTCTATAGACGCAATTATGGCTTCTGCTATTGGAAGACGTTTGATGAAGAACGCTGGAAACAGATCCGCCGCGAGGCCAGGATCAAAGATGATGTGCAGGTCGATTTCTACGGTTCCGACATCAATCCGAGATTCTTGGAGATTGCCGAGACCAACATCCGCAAGGCACGCTTGGAGGATTTCATCAGCTTGCGGCAGAAGGACATGCGCCAGGTCACGCCCGCGCGCAAGCCCGCGCTCGTGATGATGAACCCGCCCTACGGCGAACGATTGGCCGTGGACGATCTGAATGAGTTCTATTCCGAGATCGGGGATTCGCTGAAAAACAATTTTTCGGGATGTCGTGCGTTTGTCATAAGTTCGGATATGGATGCCCTGAAACATGTGGGGCTGAAGCCGAGCATGAAAGCCAAGCTCTTCAACGGCCCTTTGGAGTGCAGGTTCTTGGGTTACGACCTGTTTGCCGGCGACCACAAGAGCTTCGTGAAAAACAAGAAAAACGCGGACGAATGAAAAAACACCTGCTCATATCCATAGTTCTGCTGATGGCAGTGCTCGGTGCCAACGCCCAGAGCAAGTACAGCAACGAGTTTCTCTCGCTGGGCATCGGGGCGCGCGGGTTGGCTATGGCAAACACCATGTGCGCCATCTCCGACGATGTTACCGCTGCCTACTGGAATCCCGCCGGATTGAGCCGCATGGACAAGAAATACCAGCTCTCGCTCATGCACGCCGAGTACTTCGCGGGCGTGGCCAAGTACGACTACGCCGGCATCGGCTTCAAGATTGACGACCGCTCCAACGTAGCGCTTTCCTATATCCGCTTTGGTGTCGATAACATCATGAACACCACGGAGCTGATCGACGCGCAAGGCAATGTGGATTATGACCGGATCTCCTACTTCTCCGCCTCGGATAATGCACTGTTGCTAAGCTACGCTTACAATTTCGAGAAGGTGCCGGGCTTGGCGCTCGGTGCCAACGCGAAAATCATATACCGCAATATCGGCAAGTTTGCGCACGCGTGGGGCTTCGGGCTGGACTTCGGCCTGCAGTACAACCACAAAGGCTGGCAGGCCGGTGCCATGCTGCGCGACGGTACCTCCACCTTCAATGCGTGGAGCTATCAGCTGACCGACCAGATTATCGACGTGTTCCAGCAGACAGGCAACGAGATTCCCGAGAATGAGCTGGAACTGACTATGCCTTCGCTGATGTTGGGTGCGGGTAAGTATGTGGAGTTGGGCAAGGGTTTCAACGCCACGTTTGCCTTGGGTTTGGATTGCACGTTTGATGGGAAACGTAACACATTGATAAAAAGCAATGTGCTGAGCATGGACCCGCATTTTGGTATGGAGTTCGGCTACAAGAAGATTGTGGCCCTGCGTGCCGGCATCGGCAACTTCCAGCAGGAGCCTGACTTTGATGGCAAGAAGAAAACCACCCTGCAAATCAACCTTGGGGTAGGGGTGTGCATCAAGAACATCGTCTCCATCGACTACGCCTTCACCGACCTTGGCGACATCTCTATTGCCCAATATTCGCACATTATCTCCCTTAAGGTGGCGATTGACAGGTTCAAGAAACAATAGAATGTCTTATTCCCCATTCCTCCCAACCTCAAAACCTCAGTAGTGTATCGTTGTCGGACGGGTCAAGGGTGAACAAGTCTTCGTATTCATCCACGCGGATGACGAAGAGGCCTTTTTCGTGTGCATACTTGTCCGATTCGCGATCATAGTTTATGGCAGCCACAGCCGCAAGTATCTCTTTGTGTGCATACTCTGGGCTCAGTTCCTTGAAATAGCCCATTTGTTGGATGAAATGGTCGATGTCGCCCTTGGTGCAGTTGATTTTCACCTCCACCACAATGGCGATGGTGTCGTCCACTAACACAAGATCGTATTCGGCTTTCAGCCCAGTGCTCTTTCTGTGCCGTTTGTAATTCTTCCAGCAGTGGTGGATGTTGTAGCCGCGCTCTTGGAACATCTTCAGGGATGGATACTCCATCAAACCCTCCAAGATGTGGCCCGACTGCGAAAAGAATTGGTTTCTCAAATCCACCGTCTCCTTGTGGAACGCTTTCCTTTCCTGGGCCCATTCCTCTTTTTGGCGTCTCCATTCCTCTTCTTCGCGTTTCTGTTCCTCTTTTCTGCGCTTTTCCTCCTCCTCTCTGCGTTTTTCTTCCTCCTCCCTACGTTTCAGATCCTCCTCCTCTCTGCGTTTCTGCTCCTCCTCTCTGCGCTTTTCCTCCTCCTCTCTGCGCTTTTCCTCCTCCTCTCTGCGTTTCTGCTCTTCCTCCTCTTTGCGCTTCTGCTTCTCTTCTTCGCGTTTCCAATCCTCCTCCCATTTCATTTTCAGACGCTTTAGCTCTTCTTTGCGTTGTCGCTCGTTTTCGCGCATTTGGCGTGAGGTTTCCAGAATCATTTCTTTCAGTTCCGCCCATGTGGGCATGTCTTTTTCTGATGTAATCATGTCTAGCATAGTTGACGATTTTTAATCGTTAATGAACAATATTATTTTCGGATGCAAAAATAGTATTTTCTTTTGTAAAACAAAAATATTTGCAAAAATATATGTTGAATTTTAACAATTAATTATGAAATAACCGACCTCGGCGACCTCTCCATCGCGCAGTATTCCCACGTCATCTCCCTCAAGGTGGCGATTGACAGGTTCAAGAAACAGCAATAGTAAGTTTATCAAAAAAAATATATATTTGCAACCTCTAACACTTTTATTAACAAAACACGACGGCGCCGGATGTGATATAACACGGCAACAAATCTGATGAAAAAAATCCTTAAAGTTACGAGCTTAGTGGCTCTTGTGCTGACGGCGGTGTTCGCCTTCAGCGCGTTCACCCCAGTGAATGACACCCAGTCGGAGAAATCCTGCAGGGTAACAGTCAAGTATGCTAACGGCGACTTGGCAGACAATGTCACGGTTTCAGCCTATTATAAGGGATTCGGTGGCGGCTACCACGATTTTAAAACAAATGATAATGGTGTGGTTACGTTGACGTGGGACGCCCACGACATAGAATATCTTTATGTCAAGGGCGACAAGTACGAGGTGGACTACAGCGACGGCAAGAGCTATACATTGACCCTCAAAAAGAAACACAAATATGACTAAACGACTCTTTATTGCGCTGGTGCTGCTGATGGCGGCACCAGCCCTTGTCCTTGCCCAGCAACCCCAGAACTCCATCACCGTTACTGTGAAAGGAGTGAGCTTCAAGATGATCCGCGTACAGGGCGGCACCTTCACCATGGGCTGCACCTCGGAACAAGGAAGCGATTGCTACGATAACGAGAAGCCTGCCCACAAGGTGACGCTCTCCACCTACTACATCGGCGAGACCGAGGTGACGCAGGAACTTTGGAAAGCTGTGATGGGCAGCAATCCGTCGGAGTTCGCTCCCAAAGAGACGAATTCAGCGCGGTGCAGCTATGATGCTTTTGTGGCTGATATCAACAAGCTCAATGCCAAGAAGCCGGGTTCGATGCGTGTGCCCACCCGACAGGAATGGGATGCCGCCATGGTGACCACGAGCGGTTCGTTGAAGCGTCCTGTGGAGAATGTGAGCTGGAACGACTGCCAGACGTTCATCCGCAAGCTGAACGAGCTCACGGGCAAGAAGTTCCGTCTGCCCACGGAGGCCGAGTGGGAATTTGCCGCCCGCGGCGGCACGAAAAGCGCAGGCTATAAGTACAGCGGCAGCAACGACATCGGCGCAGTGGCTTGGTACAAAGTGAATGATTACGACAAAGGCAAAAGCAGCCCGGACTATGGCACGCATGTTGTAAAGACCAAGAAACCGAACGAATTGGGCATATATGACATGAGCGGCAACGTGTGGGAGTGGTGCTCTGACTGGGACGGAGACTACAATAGTTCCGCACAAACCAACCCCGCAGGCCCCTCTTCGGGCTCCTACCGCGTGTACCGTGGCCACGGCTGGGCCAGCACCGCCAGGTTCTGCCGTTCCTCCTGTCGGCACGGCTACAGTCCCGACTATCGGAACGGCACCCTTGGTTTGCGTCTGGTCCTTCTCCCTTAGTTTACCATCGGAATGCTAAGCAGGAGAAGCAGGAGATTGCAGGGCTGCCGCAATGCGACAGCCCTACTTTTGGCTATTCAACAGCGTAACGCATTAATGCCATGCCGGATAGGCGGATATAAAAATCTTCGCCTTGTTTGACTTTGTATGTGCAGGTGTATATGTTGCCGTTCTTGACCCAGTTGCCTGTGCCTCGCGCCTCGTATTTTGGATTGAGAATCTGGACTTTGAATGTGTAAGTCTTGCCTGCCTGAAGTGTTCCATCGTATGGAGCGGATATAAGTCGGAACTTGCCTGCGTCGGAAGTGAAGTTTCCGTAGAATTTCGGTGGTTTGCATTGCGGGTGGCTCAGGAAATGGTTTAACAGGACAGATCCGTTCCACCCCGCCTGGGTGACCCCTGCTGGCAGATTAGGAAGGCTGCGGTACTGTTCAAGCGTGATGGGTTTGGCCAAGTGCTGGTCTTTAGCATCGTTTGGGAAGTGGGAAAATATCATTACTTCAGGTTTTACATCAAACCAAGCCATGGATACTTCCGTGGAATCGTATGTGCTCCCGGCTCCCCACGTGGGATCAATAAATATCCACCCCTTTTCTGTATTGGCTATGACCCAAGCATGCGATTCCCCGTTAACGCCGCCTTTGGCCACTCCTCGAATCAAGTTGGCCTTTAAACCGCAATGTTCAGCCAATACGCAGAAAAGTTCGCTGTATGCCTGACAAATCCCCTTGCGGAGTCTCCAGCAGTTTTTGGCAGAATAGATTTTCATATCCCAGTCATATTGGATGTTGATGCATTCCCACCGATAGATGGCCTGGGCTTTGCTGTAGTCGGTTTTGCATCCAGCGGTGATTTCAGCGGCCCTGCGTGTCCACACCGAATCCTCCTGGGCGGCGGCAGTCAGGGCCAATATGACGAGAATTAGGGTCAGTGTTTTCTTCATGGCGGACGGTGCAAATGGGAAAAACTACCATGCCAACGTAAGATGGCCGCGGTTTATTGTTTGTAGTGATTTTCAAATTGCAATACACTGATTCTGTTTTTGCAAAACGACGCATTTAATTTTAACAATTAATTATTAAATGAGAGTTTGCGAAAATTGCAAATAATTGATTATCAATGTAAGATATTATTTTGATAATTCTAGTCAATCTCTTGATTTTATTGTATCTTTGTGGCCTAATTATAAAAACAAGATATTATGGAGAAAAGAGATCCTATCGAAGAGGCCCGTAGGTATGTGGCCAACGCAGAAGAGGTCATCAAGAAGGCGAATTATGACCGTGAATTGAAAATCTATACGGATGGTAAGTACATCAAGATGGCCGGCAACACGTTGTGGAACGGCTGTCTCATTGCACTGGACGCCGTACTTGGTGTGCGTGAGGGCAAAGGTCGTCCTGCAATCGAGAAATACAAGGAGGCTGCCGGCAAACGCGACCGCAAGCTTCTGGCTGCCATCGTGGCTGGTTATGATACTATGCATTTGTATATGGGCTATGACGGCACCAAGAATAAGAAGACCTGTGATTCTGGGTTTGACTATGCCAAGGTCATCATCAACATTTGCGCGAGGTTGCGTCCGAAACCGGTGTGCGCGTGACGGGAGATATTAAGGACGCGTGAATGTGCAAAGTTAGTGTGGAAGGTACATGAGGTACAGGAGGTGAATGGGGGACGTGGGGTATAAGTGCGATTCCCCCTTTAACCTCTTTAACCTCTTTAACCCCATTCACCCCTTGCTCCCATTTTACCTCCTTCTTCCCCATTTACCCCATTCACCCCTTGTTCCCCTTTCACCACCATTCCGCCGCGAAGCGGCGGAACCCCCAACGTTATCCGTTTGATTGCCCGCGGCGTAACCCATCCTGCAACTTGTTGCAGGATCCCCAACGTTACCCACAATTTCTGTTGATTAACTTTTTTTAACAAATTCAAAATATTGAAAATAAGTATGTTAACAAAAAAAGTTATCAACATAGGATTGCCATATAGGGGATAAGTGTACTTTTGCCGCCGAATTTGGAAAAGTGTACAATGAACAATGAACGATGACTTAGAAATAGTTCATCGTCAAGGTTCAAAGTTCATAGTCCAATAATTAGAATAATTTTAAACACACAAATATGAAAAAAACACTAACACTTTTAAGTGCCTTCCTCTTGTTGATGACAAGCAGCCTGATGGCACAAACCATTACCCAAACCAATACCCAATTCCCGAACCCGGGGTTTGAGTACTGGAAAGATCATGGTAGTAATTCTGCTACGACTCCTGGTACAAATGCAAGGCAAGTACCATATAATTGGCATACGTTTGATGAGTCAACGGGAACTTATGCCCTTGCTGCTGCAAAAAAGAATCACCACCATAGTATGAATTATAACAACGCTGCGATGAGTCAATATACTGGTGGAACAACTAATAATTCAAGGTATATTGGTATAGCATGCAAATATGTAAATTATTTGGTTATTGATGCGATGGCAAATGGTGCATTGTCCACTGGTAGAACAAGTGTGGGGAGTACTACGCCTGCAAATAGTAATAATTATAACTATACTGATGTTTCCAGTAACTCATCATATAGTACTTCTGGTAAATTTTCTTGGCCATTTGTGGGTTGTCCGGATTCCATGTCGTTTTATTATAAAACAAGTATGTCGAATGCGGCAGTACGACCATTGTTTAAAGTTTTCTTACACGGCAATGGAGAATTTAGAGATAGGGCAGATGGTACATTATATGGAAATACATCTGGAAATTCTGCCGTGAGGTTAATAGGATGTTCTGTGGATACATTTGCTCAATCATCTTCATGGAAAAGGGAAACATATCCGTTTACATATTCTCAACCGCCCACGAGCTATGGTAATAATTATTCATTTCTGGGGCAGACTAATAATAGTTTGGATCCAACATACGGATATTATACTGCACTTAATAGGCCAACCTATATATTGGCCTCTTTTTCAACAGACAAAAAAGCAGGAAACGAAAGTCAATCAGATGGCGATGTGTTATACATTGATGAGTTGTGGTGTATCTATGACAAAGGCTTGAAAATGTTGACCATAAATGGCATTGAGAATAGTGCAGCTCTAAATCATTTTAATGCTCAGGAATTCCTTAAGCACGAACCTACGCGTACGTATGCATCAAATAGTGGTAACCCGACTTTCAATAATAGCGGTACGGCCTCTTTTGTCTATACAGAATCGTTCTGCTATGCAACTGATGGTGATTTTCCACAGGTTATGGCTAAGCCGAAATCCAAGTATGTAAGTAATTTCACTATAACGCAGGCAACAACAGAAAACCATTATGCTACGATTAGTGTTACTCATAATGACAATTCTACCTTTGTTGATACGATATATTTTACAAATGCCAAGGCTAAACCTACCGTGACGGCATCAGCTTCTAATGCCTCTCCCTGCCAGAATGCAAGTGTTACTTTGACGGCTTCTGGTGCTGCCAACTATTCTTGGAGCAATGGCTTGGGCAGTTCGGCTACCGCTACGCCTTCTACAGCAAATGCTGGCTCCACCACTTATACGGTAACGGGCACGGCATCCAACGGTTGTACCAACACGGCTACGGTAACGGTTACTGTGAAACCGCTGCCGACCGTTAACCTTAACTCCAGCGCGACCAGCGTGTGTACACCCAATGCCATTACGCTTACCGCGAGCGGAAACTCTACCAGCTACAATTGGTCTGGCGTGTCAGGTAGCGGTAATACAGCCACCGTTTCCGCGGTTGGAACTTATAACGTTACCGTGACGGGCTATCTGGATGACTGTCCCAACACCGCCAGCACTACCGTTACGGTAAAACAGTCACCTACGGTGGTGGTAAACACCGGTGATAATCCCGCTTGTACCCGTGGCGAACTGACCGCCTCGGGCGCTGCCACCTATCTCTGGAGCAACGACAGCACCACGGCCACCATCCATCCTACCACTTCCGGTACTTATACCGTGACAGGTACCGCTACGAACGGATGTACCGCCTCGGCTTCGCAACAGATTACCGTGAAACCCACTCCGGAGGTCACCATTTCAGGAAAACCTGTCCTCTGCTCCGGTAGCACCGACACCCTTATAGCACAAAGCACCCTTACAGGTACGAGCTTCCAGTGGTCTGATGGTAGTCACACTTACTCCGGTAGTGCCCTGCCGATTACCGCTGCCGGCACTTATACGGTGACGGGTACGCTCGACGGCTGCTCGGGAACGGCCACGCAGGTCGTCACGGGAGCCACAACGCCCGCTCCGCCGACCACCACGTCGAACACCATCTGCGGCACCGGCAGTGTGGCACTCTCCGCATCCGGCACGGGTGGCACGTGCTACTGGTACGCCAACACCACCACTCACGACACCCTGAAAACAGGCAACAGCTATTCCCCCACACTCAACGTGATAGGGACGATGACCTACTTTGTGAGCGTACGCTCCGAAGCGGGTTGCGAGTCCTCCCGCCAGCCCGTGACGGCCACCGCTTACGCGCTGCCCGCCACCCCCACGGTTTCCAACATCGCCCATTGCGGTGCCGGGGACTTCACCCTGTCGGCCACCACGGCCCAAGGCACTACCGCGCATTGGTTCTCCGACGCAGCGGCTAACCAACCCGTAAATGATCCTAATGTGTTGGTGAACAGCACTACACAATATTATATATATGTTTCAGATGGTCATTGTAATAGTGATACTGTTCCGATGACCATCACAATCAACGAAATTCCGGCCAAGCCCACGGCTATCAGCGCCACTACGATTTGCGACCATGGTACCTCCCAATTGACCGCCACACTTGCTGCGGGCTGTGAGCTGAACTGGTTTGAAACGAGCAATGTCACAGGAACCCCGCTTCCTGGGAATGAAACCTACACCACTCCGCAACTCTATGCGTCCCGCAAATACTACGTGATCTCCAAGAACACGACTACGGGATGTATGAGTGAGGTGGACTCTGTCATGGTGAACGTGTATCCCAAACCAGGCCTGCCTACCGTGCCGAACGCTTCCTTATGCGCCATGGGTGACATCACGCTGACTGGTACTACCGGCACCAACGGAACCACCTTGCGCTGGTACAATGCGGACAACGAGCTGAAGGCCACTGCCGATTCCTATACAACTCAGATTACGGCCACTTCGACCACATTCAAAGTGGCTTCTTACAACGCTACCACTGGATGTGAGGGCGACAAAGTGGAGATCACCGTCACGGTGAGCCCCTCTATTCCTGCTCCGACGGCCGCTGCCACGGTTTATGCCTGCGGCGGTTCCGCGGAACTGACTGCCAGCTCCAGCGCAACGCTCAAATGGTATAGTGCTTCCGGCGATTCATTGTCCATGGGAGCTACCTATGCTGTAAATAACATAACTGTCCCCACCGTTTACAAGGTGGCTGCGGTGGTGGGCAACTGCGAGAGCGACATGGTCTCCATGACAGTGGAACCTGCCGTGGTACCTGCCGCCCCCACTTCCGACGGCAACAGCCGTTGCGGTGCCGGTTTGATTACCCTGACCGCCACTGTGGGAGATGGCCTGGAATGCCGCTGGTATGACAGCGAAACCTCTACGGAGGTGCGTTCAGAAAATACTACCTACACACCGAACATTTCCGGTACTACCACCTATTATGTGGAGGCTATCAATGCCAGCACGCAGTGTGTTTCTGCCACGCGCACGCCTGTGCAGGCGGTGATGAACACATTGCCGTTTACCCCCACGGTTTCCAATGTCGCCCATTGCGGTGCCGGTACCTATACACTGACCGCCGGAGCCAACGGCAATACGCAAGGCGGTTTCCACTGGTATTCCGATGCTGAAGGTACACAGGAGATTCAAAGCTCTGTGGAGATGACAACCAGCAATACCTACTATGTGGCTTGGGTTGACCAATTGAACTGCCGCAGTGCATTAGCTTCTCTTGCTGTGACCATCAATCCGATTCCGGAGATGCCGACCGCTACTGCTCCGGCACCGTATTGCAGCAATACCCCTTTGCCGGTGACACTGAATGCCGTGCCTGGCGCGAATGGCGATGCATGCCGCTGGTACAATGCCGATCAAACATATCTGAATATCCAACAAAACAGCTATGGACAGAACCTTTCCGCCTCCACCAATTATTATGTGACCACTTATAACACCACTACGGGATGCGAGAGCGACTACAAACTCATGGCTGTGGTTATCAACCCCGTGCCTGCCACTCCGGTGGTCAGCGGACAGTCACGTTGTGGTGCCGGCACGGTGACCTTCACCGGCACGGTGTCAGCTCCCAATACGTTCAGATGGTACTCCGCTGATAATGACCAGTTGTTTGAGGGCGGTTCCTATACGACGGATGCATTGGAAGCGAATGCGAATTATCTGGTGTCCACCGTTAACACGGAAACAGGTTGTGAGAGCCAGAAAGTGACCGTTACGGCCACGGTGCATCCCGCAGTGGTTGCGCCGGAGGTGACCACGCCGCAGACCCTTTGCGGTGCGGGAACCACCACGCTGACCGCCACCACCGCGCAGGGCAACAGCTTGCGCTGGTACGCGGATGCGCAAGGGGAGACCGAGCTGACCGCCAACGCCAACGGCAGCTACACCACGCCTGCCCTGACGGTTGGCCAGAACTACACCTGCTATGTGGGCGCATATAACCCCAACTGCTCCGGCCCGTTGGCCGCTGTTACGGTGAATGTGTATGCCAATCCGACCATCGAGAATGTGACCGATAACAACCGTTGCGGCGTAGGAAATGTCACCATAGAAGCAACGGCCAGCACGGACGCCCAGGTGCGTTGGTACGAGACTGCCACCGGAGGCGAGTCCATCTTCACGGGCAGCGCGCTGACCCTGACGGATATGCAAGCGCCGAGCACGAACGTGCGCTATGCAGAAGCTTACGATGGCAACACGGGCTGCTACAGCAGCACACGCGTGCCTGTGACCGCATACGTTTATGAATCCTATACGCTGAATGATCCTCAAGTGGCTTGCGACAGCTTTGTGTGGAATGGCCAACCTTACTATACGAGTGGCGATTACACCCAAACGTTGCATACTATCCACAATTGCGATAGTGTGGTGACCTTGCAACTGACCATCAACAACACGAAGCGCACCACTGTCGATTCCACCGTTTGTAACACCATTGCATGGAACGGAAAAACCTATACGCAAAGCGGCACCTACGTGGATACGCTGCTGGCCGCATGCAACTGCGACAGTATCGTGACCCTGAACCTGACGGTGAAACGTTCCTCTGTGGCTGACGCCACTTTGACGTTGTGCAGTGCGCAGTTGCCTTATGATTATAATGGTACTGAAATCACTGGAGCAGGTAACTATACGGTTGTAATCCCCAACGCTGTCGGTTGCGACAGTACAATCACGCTCGCGGTGACGGTGAATACGACACCGGGCTTGCCTACCGTCAGCAAACAGACCCGTTGCGGCGAGGGCAATATCACGCTTCAGGCTGGTGTCGGCACCAACGGAACCACCTGCTATTGGTATGACAGTCAGAACGCCACCGACACGGCTCATTCGGGCAATACCTATACGCTTTCATTGTCAGAGACGACGACATTCTATGTGGCCTCTGTGAATGCTATTACGGGTTGCGCGAGTGCCCGCGTGGCAGACACGGCCATTATCTACAGCGTGCCTGCGGCTCCGGTGGTCAAGGATACCGCCCGCTGCGGCGATGGCCCTGTGACCTTGGAAGTCACCGTCGCTGATCCGACTTGGAATGTACAGTGGTTTGCCAATGCTACGATTTCCACTGTGATGCATACCGGATTGCAGTACAGCACGAATCTGGTTGTGTCCGAGAATCCCTATCAGTACTATGTGCGCAGTGCGGACGAGCATTGCCCGAGCAGCAAGGTGATGGTTAAAGCCACGGTGAATGCCATTCCTCCAGTGCCGACCGTCACGGCTGTCACGAACTGCGGTCCTAACACGTTCAGCTTGACCCCGAACAACACGAATTCCTGCCGCTGGTATGAGACGGCAACGGCTACAACCTATACCGAAACCACCCCGTTTGTGACGGGACAGATTTCCGAAAACACTTCATTCTACGTTTCCAATATCAATGCTGAAACCGGTTGTGAAAGTGGAAAGACCGAATTCCCGGTGACCATTTATGATGTTTATGCCCCCGTTGACCTTTATGCTGATGTTTGTCAAGGAACAACCTACACAGGTCATGGCTTGAATGTCAGCTATGCGGAAGCAGGTGTGAAGGATATCACGCTGGCTACGGTTTCTTCCCATGGCTGTGACAGCGTGGTGACCCTGCATCTCAACGTGTTGCCGCTGAAATACCACTCATTCCCGGCTACGGCATGTAACCAATACACTTGGAATGACAGCATTTATACCACCAGCGGTGTGTATCAGCAGACCTTCACCGCTGCCAACGGCTGCGACAGTGTGGTGACCTTGAACCTGACTATCAACAATTCCAAGACTTTCGCATTTTCTGATGAAAACTGCGACAGTTATACTTGGAATGATTCCACTTACACCAACAGTGGTGTATATCAGCAGACATTCACCGCCGCCAACGGTTGTGACAGCGTAGTGACACTGACACTGACGCTCCACCAGAGCGTGACCAATACGATTACGGTGGAGGAATGTAACAGCTATGTGTGGAACAACAAGACCTATACACAGAGTGGTACATATAAGGATACTTTGTCAACTGTTCATGGTTGCGACAGTGTCGTGACGATGAACCTTACGATAAATTATAGTGATCAGGTTAACCTGACTGGTTCAGTTTGTGCAGGTACCCGTTATCAGGAGAATGGTTTTGACACGCTCTTTGTGCAGCCTGATACCTACACACTCACCAACTACGATACTACCCGCTATGGTTGCGACAGTACGACGACGCTGACTTTGACGGTGAATCAAAAATACAATTACGCCATCAATACCATGATTTGTGCTGGTTCAACGTATCGGTTCAATGGCCGGGATCTGAGCACGGCGGGCACGTATGTGGCCAATCTGCATACCGTGAGCGGTTGCGACAGTATTGTGACGCTGAATCTCACCGTCGGCTCCGAGCACCGCGATACCATTGACGCACACGTGTGCTACGGAGGCTCTTATCACCAGAACAATTTCCACATTGACAATGCCGTTTCGACCAGTTTCTATACGAACACTGACACTTCATCTACCGGTTGCGACAGCATCACGGTCTTGCACTTGTTTGTGCATGACTTGAACACGACGAACCTGAACGGCTCCATTTGTCAAGGTGAAAGTTATACGCTGAACGGCTTTAACGTGACTCCGGCTAACGTTGGTGACACAACCGTGACTCGAATTGTGAAAACGCAATACAACTGCGACAGCACTGTGGTGTTGCATTTGACCGTCAACCCCGTCTATGACTTCCATTTCAATGGAGAGGTTTGCCAGGGAGAACGCTATACCGAGCACGGCTTCGATACATTGGTGGCCCAGGTTGGCAACCATACGCTGACCCGCACCTACAAGCTTCCGACCACTTGCGACAGCACGGTGACGGTGAACCTGACGGTGAAACCGTCCTACAGCACTTCCCGTTCGGTGACGTTGTGCGCCAACAGCGACCAGATACCTTATACTTTCGGTGACACCACGCTGAGCACTACGGGTGTCTATACTCACAATTTCGGCACCGCTGCCGGTTGCGACAGTATAGAGACACTGACCTTCACGGTGAAACCTGTGTATGATACGACCATCTACATGACCGTGTGCGATTCCGTCAGAGGGTATAACACCACCTACAGAACCAGCGGTGTCTATCCGGTGACATTGACAGCAGCCAACGATTGCGACAGCATCGTCCGCCTGAACCTGACGGTGAATCATTCCAAAGACACGACTATTAATGTTGTTGCGTGCGACTCATACGTTTGGAACGACAGCACCTACAGAACCACAGGTGTCTATACCAAAACATTTACCGCCGCCAATAACTGCGACAGTGTGGTGAGACTGAATCTGACTATTAATCCGGAATATGATCTGCATTATACGGGTGCGGTATGTCAGGGCACTAACTACACGAACTACGGCTTTGACACTACCTTCAACACAGCGGGTACTTACACGTTGACCAAAGAGTTGCGCACCGCAGCAAACTGCGACAGTACCGTTACGGTGGTGTTGACCGTCAATCCGTCATACAGCAAAGACACCACAGTCTCTGTCTGCGATGCGGACCTGCCCTATATATGGAACAATGAAGCGAGATTCACTTATCATACCGGTGGTGACAAGACCATCACCTATCAGCTGGCTACCGGTTGCGATAGCATTATCCATTTGCATCTGATTGTTCATACAAGCTTTGAGAAGGATACGACTATCCAGATTTGCGAAGGCGCTTTGCCATACGTATTCGACAATAATAATATTTTCCCGTCTCAGGGTAATTATACCGCTGAATTGGTTTCCTCCTTTGGCTGCGACAGTATCTACCATGTCAACTTGATTGTCACCCCGACCATCACGCATACTGTTACACAGAATATTTGCGATAATGAACTACCGTTCCAATATGGTGACTCCGTGTTCAACAGAGCCGGCCAGTATGCGGTGGTGACCTCCCGTGCAGACGGTTGCAATGAGGTGACATATCTTACCCTTAATGTTTATCCTACCTATAATCATACTGCCACGATGACTATTTGCGAAAGCCAGTTGCCGTTCCCTGTGGGTGATTCCATCTTCACAGCGGCCGGCACCAAGACCGTCCACTTCCGCACAGCGCATAGCTGTGACAGTGCGGTGACGGTTACGTTGGTGGTGAATCCCGAGTATGACTTCCATTTTGACGGAGAGGTGTGCCAGGGTGAACGCTATACCGAGCATGGCTTCGATACATTGGTGGCCCAGGCCGGCAACCATACGCTGACCCGTACCTACGTGCTGCCCACCACTTGCGACAGCACAGTGACGGTGAACCTGACGGTGAAACCTTCCTACAGCACTTCCCGTTCAGTGACGCTGTGCGCCAATAGCGAGCAGCTGCCGTACAGCTTTGGTGATACGCTGTTGATGACGTCCGGTGTCTATACCTACAACTTCCACACGGCAGCAGGCTGCGACAGCATTGAAACGCTGACCTTCACGGTGAAACCGGTATATGATACAATCATCACGGCTTCCGTCTGCCAGGGAGAATCATACATTGGAAACGGTTTCAACATTAAGTCCGACACCGTGGGTACGCACACATACACCCGCAACCTCACCTCCTCTCTGGATTGTGACAGCACGGTGAACCTTGTCCTTACAGTGAACCCCAACTACTTCATTCCGGAGAATGTTACGGTGCACAGCACCACACTGCCATATACGTGGCATGGCCATGAGTTCATGGAGAGCACGACGGCTTACGACTCCCTGACCACGGGTGCCGGTTGCGACAGTGTGTATTATCTTACCCTGACAGTGACAGAGTTCAACATCGTACACGACAATCCTATTGTGCTGTGTCAGGGCACTTCTCAGACTTGGAGAGGTATGGAGCTGTCCGCTTCCGGCTCTTACGCTGATACGGTGGTGGCTCTCAATACCATCTACACGGTTGATGTGACGGTGAATCCTTCATATCATTTGTATGATACCATGGAGGTATGTGCGAATGAGATTGAACTGCCTTACATTTGGCACGGCATCCGCTTCACAAACGACACTACAATTGAGAAGAACTACCAGACCGCCACATACTGCGACAGTATCTATACGCTGACCTTTATTGTCCATCCGACTTATAACATCCATGTGGATACGGCGGTCTGCGGAAATGACATTCCGTTCATTTGGCATGGCAAGACGGTTTCAGGACCGGGCAACTACACAGATTCTTTGAGCACTGCTTTCGGCTGTGACAGCATCCATACGCTGACGGTGAATGTCACGTATGTCACCTCGCAAGAAGACTCCATGACGGTGTGCGGCGAGAATGCAACGTATGCATGGCATAGCATGACCTTGTCCGAGACGGGTGTCTATCGCGACACGTTGCGCAACGGCAACGGTTGTGACAGCATTGTCTATACGATCAACTTCGTGAAAGGCATACCGTTCTTCCATGCAGATTCTGTGGTGCTTTCCGGCAACCAGGCGTATGAGTGGCGTGGCCGTCAGATTACCCAAGCCGGTATCTACTTCGATTCTCTGCAGACGGTTGTCGGCTGCGACAGCGTTTACAGCCTCGTGGCAACCGAACACCAGTACCAGTATATCCAAAGCAACCCGATCTCGCTCTGCCCGGGCGATTCCGCATTCTGGCTTGGCAAGGCTATCTATGAAGGTGGCACCTATCAGGATACAGTGGTGAACGGAGGTGTCCACTATGTTTACACGGTTGTGGTTACCATGAACCAGTCGTATTATTTTGCCGACACGGTGACCAAATGCCAAAGCGAGCTTCCGTTCTATTGGCATGGCGTGAACCGCACTCAGGCAGGCGTGTACTACGACTCCAAGCAGACGGTGAACGGTTGCGACAGTATCTACACCCTCACCTTGTTTGTGGATTCTTCCTACGCATATACGGAGACGGTGACGATATGCTCCAATGAGGCCCCGTACATTTGGCATGGCAACAGCCTCTATGTGAGTGGAGTGTTCTATGACTCTTTGCAGACAGTTGCCGGCTGCGACAGTATTTACATGCTGACGCTCACCGTAAATCCGGCCATCCGTCAGAATGACACAGCGGAGACTTGTCAAGGCACACCGTACGTATGGCGTGGCCGCTCATTGCAAACCAGTGGATTCTATGTCGATTCAGTGGCGAATACCTATGGATGTGAGGATATCTACACTCTCTTCCTGACGGTGACACCTAAGAACTATGACACCGTCCGCGCTACCATCTGCTTGGGCGACACGTACAATGAGAACGGCTTTAACGTGACTCCGACGTATTCCGGCACGATTTATGACCAGCTTGTTTTGACCAACCAATACGGTTGCGACAGCATCGTGAGCCTTGTGTTAACGGTGAACAGCAGCTATCTCTATGAAACAGTGGCCTCCACTTGCGACGGCACACCATACGTGTGGCGCGGTGGTGAATACGTGGTGGAAGGCACCTATTACGACAGCTATCAGACGACTGCCGGCTGCGACAGTGTCTATGTGCTCTATCTCACGGTGAACCCGACCTACGAAGAGTATGTCACAGACAGTATCCATGTACATGAGACCTATGACAACTATGGCATCACGGTAACTCCGTCCGACACGGGTGTCTATACCTATACCATCAACGGATTCACGCAAAGCGGCTGCGACAGTATCATCTATCTCACCCTCGTTGTCCAAGGCAACATTGGCGTGAACGACTATGTGGCTCCGCAACTGCGTGTCTATCCTAATCCTGCCACGACCTACGTCATTGTGGAAGGTGAACGCATGCAGACCATCTATGTTTATGACATGTATGGTCGTCTGGTGCAGGTGCAGGAGGTGGACAGCCCTGAATACACGCGTCTGACACTCGAGAACATGGCCGCAGGTAATTATATCATCCGTATCCGACTGATGGATGGCGTGATAATCAGTAGAAAAATTATCAAAAAACAGATGTAGTGTTTTTTTATAATTTATTGTGTTTTTGTCAAGAGCTCGGAGCAATCCGGGCTCTTGTTTTTATGTTACAATGCATCTTGGAGCCTTTGTTTGCGGCGAATTTCGGAGAATGATTAATTGTTGAAGAAGTTTTTTGTACTTTCGCGCACTGATTTTGAATATGGAAAATGAACTTAAAGTAGGCATAGATATTGGTTCCACCACAGTCAAGGTGGTGGTGCTTGACGGACAAAATAATAGTTGCTATGTGGATTACCGCCGGCACAACATGAACATCAGGGCTACCTTGATGGAGGCCCTGGCTCCGGTGGCCGACCAGTACCCGGAAGCTTTGCTTCGCGTGGCCGTTACGGGCTCCGTGGGCATGGGATACGCCGAATGCTGGCACCTGCCCTTCGTACAGGAGGTGATTGCCGCCGCCACGCTCGTGAAACGGCAGTTCCCGCAAACCCGTACCTTCATCGACATCGGCGGTGAGGACAGCAAGATGATTTTCTTCGAAGAGGGCAGGGTGCCCGACATCCGCATGAACGGCAACTGCGCCGGCGGCACGGGCGCGTTCTTCGACCAGACCGCCAGCCTGCTCAACGTGGAGCCCTCCGAACTCAACACGCTGGCCGAAAATGCCAAGACTGTCTATCCCATCGCGTCGCGCTGTGGTGTGTTTTCCAAGACGGACATTCAGAACCTCCTGGCGCGTCACGTGATCAAGGAAGACGTGGCCCTGTCCGTGTTCCACGCCGTGGCCCTGCAGGTCATCGGCACGCTCTCGCGCGGGCTTGATGTGAAACCGCCGGTGTTCTTCTGCGGCGGCCCCTTCGCCTTCCTGCCCATGCTGAAGAAAACTTTTCTCGACAATCTCCATATCACCGAGGCCGACTGCGTGGCCGTGCCCGACGCGCGCGTGGTGCCTGCATTTGGCACAGCCCTCATGGCCGCGACCGAGTGTCGCGAAACCATCCCCATGGCGCAGTTTGTTCACAACATCCAACATCTGGCTATCGATACCGATACGCTGCTGCAAAACCGCCTCGATCCCTTGTTCAAGTCTGAAAGCGAATTTGAAACTTGGCGTCAGCAGAAACAGAACTTCTTTGTGCCTCGCGTGGAGTGGGGGAAAACACAGGATAATCGCGTCTTCATGGGCGTGGATTCCGGATCCACCACCACCAAGCTGGTGATTCTGGACGCGGAGGGCAGACTGCTCCACAGTGACTATCGTAACAACAACGGCAACAGCTTCGGCGCGTTCCTGAATGCTTTGCAGGATTTCAAGAAGATTTGTGACGAGTACCACTTCGCGCCGCGCATCGCCGGCAGTGCTGTGACCGGCTACGGCGAGAATTTGCTCAAGACTGCCTTCGGATTGCACTACGGCGTGGTCGAGACCATGGCCCATTACCTTGGAGCGAAAAGCGTCTCGCCGGAGGTTTCGTTCATCCTAGACATTGGCGGTCAGGACATGAAAGCCATTTTTGTCGAAAACCAAGCTATTCGTCGCTTGGAAATCAATGAGGCTTGTTCCTCTGGTTGCGGCTCTTTCATTGAGACTTTTGCGAAGATGTTGGGCTACAAGGTGGCCGACTTTGCCAAGATTGCCTGCGAAGCCCGGCATCCTTACGATCTGGGTACGCGTTGCACCGTGTTCATGAACTCCAAGGTGAAGCAGGCCATGCGCGAGGGCACCACGCCCGAGGATATATCCGCCGGCTTTGCCTATTCCGTCATCAAGAACTGCCTGTTCAAAGTGCTGAAGCTCCGTAAAATCGAGGAGTTGGGCGGTCATATAGTCGTGCAAGGCGGCACGTTCAAGAATTTGGCTGTGGTGCGTGCGCTGGAACTGCTCACGGGCCAGGATGTGCGTTTCTCCGACATTCCTGAACTGATGGGCGCATACGGCTGCGCACTCTTTGCAAAAGAACAGCCCGCTGCTAATGTGCTCACCCTTGATGACCTGCTCTCCATCCAGCAGTATGAGACCGAACAGCAGACCTGTCCGGGCTGCGCCAACCGATGTACGGTCATCCAATACAAATTTTCCAATAATCGGTGTTATTACTCAGGCAACAACTGCGAGAAGATTTATGCCAACGAGTCGGAGGTGATGCGCAAGGGCACCAACCAGCACCATGAACGGCTGAAGATGCTCTTCCATCGTCCGATTGTGCCCAAACAACAGGCCAAGCTCACCATTGGCATCCCCCGCGCGTTGGGCGTTTATGAACTTTATCCTTTCTGGAATGCACTGCTCTCCGAATGCGGTTTCCGCGTGCAATTGTCCGGCAAATCCACTAACCCGCTTTATGAGCAAGGCATCCATACGGTGATGTCGGAGAATATCTGCTTCCCTGCCAAGTTGATGCACGGACATGTCTATGATTTGGCGAAAAAAGGCGTGGATCGCATATTCTATCCATACGTGGTGATGGAGCAGAAGTCGGACGACAAGGTGCGCAACAGCTACAACTGTCCCATTGTGGCCGGCTATTCCGATGTGATGAAGAACTCCATCGATACGGAGGAACGGTTCAACATTCCGTTTGACGCACCGGTGATATCACTTAATGACGAGGAACTTCTCTATGCCGGTTGTCGCAAGTACTTGGCCACACTTGGCGTGGACCGAAAGACCGCCGACCGTGCCATTGCTGCGGCCGTGAAGGCGCAGAAACAGTTCATCGCACAACAACACCAGCGTGCGCATGAGATTGTGCAATTGGCCAAAGAAAACAACCGCATGGTCGTGGTGCTGGCGGGTCGTCCCTATCATGCCGACCCGCTTATCCAGCATAAGATCTCCGATGTGCTCGCGGATATGGGCATTGATGTGGTGACGGAGTTCGTGGCTGATGATCAGGATACGGATGTCTATCAGGAACTGGTGGCCGTAACGCAGTGGACATATCCCAACCGTATTTTCAAGGCGGCCCATTATGTTGCCAACAGCCAAGACAACATCCACTTCATGATGATCACCTCCTTCGGCTGTGGCCCGGATGCTTTCATCATTGATGAAACCCATGACATCCTTGACCGCAAGGACAAGAGTTTCACGCTTTTGAAGGTGGACGATGTGAACAATATCGGCTCCTTGCGCCTGCGTGTGCGCTCCATGGTGGAGAGTTTGAAGTTCAGTCGCAAGGTGGAGGTCAACAAGCCCTTTGTCACCACGCCGCCGTTCGGGCTTCCGGACAAACGGCGCACCATCCTCGGCCCGACCTTTGCTTCCGGATATACAGAGTTCCTTCCTACCTTTTTCAAAATGGCGGGATACAATCTCGAAATATTGCCCATGGGCGACAAGGAGTGTGTGGAACTGGGGTTGCAATATGCCAACAATGAAGTCTGCTATCCTGCTACCATCGTCGTGGGCAGTTTGCTCAAGGCGTTACGAAGTGGCAAGTACAATCTGGACGATGTGGCGGTCATCATCACGCAGACCGGCGGACAGTGCCGCGCCACTAACTACATCATGTTGATCAAGAAGGCGCTGGTGGCCGCGGGGTTCGAGAATGTGCCCGTGCTGTCGCTTGCGCTGGGTAACACGCTGGCCAACGAGCAGCCCGGTTTTGTGGTGGATGCCAGGAAACTGGCCCTGCCCGCGTTGTTTGCGTTGCTATACGCCGACTGCCTCTCGCGTATGTACTACGCCTCGCGCCCGCGTGAGCTGCAGCGTGGAAAAGCGAAAGAGATCCACCATAAATACATTGATTTGTCGTTGCCTATTATTGAGAAGAAGGACTACAGAGGCCTGCGTAAACTGCTGGCCGATGCGGTGCAGGAGTACAAGGCCAATATTGATTGCAACAAGCCGCTGCCGCAGATTGGGGTAGTAGGGGAGATCTACATCAAGTACAACGAGTTCGGGCATCTGAATGTGTTGGACTGGCTCGCCGACCAGGGCGTGGAGGTCATTGCCCCGTCCATCTACAACTTCTTCATGAACAGTTTCGTAAACCGGCACATCAACAAGAAACTCAACATCAAGCCGGTGAACATGCCGTTGTTCGCGTCGGATGCCATCTACAAGCTCATCTATCATTATGCCAAGGTATATGACAAGATTTGTGCTCCGTTCCCGTATTACCGTCCCTTTGCCGACATGTTCCACGATGCGGAGTTGGCATCCAGGATTATAAACATGGCGGCCAACTTCGGCGAAGGCTGGTTGATTCCGGCGGAAATGTCGGCGTTGGCGGAGAATGGCGTGAAGAACATCATCAGTTTGCAGCCTTTTGCCTGTATTTCCAACCATATAATCGCCAAAGGTATAGAGAAGAAGATTCGCAAGTACTATCCCGACCTCAATATGCTCTTTCTCGATTTCGACGGAGGCACCAGCGAGGCCAACGTCTTCAACAGGTTGCATTTCATGATCGAGAACGGGTGATGTTTAGCTTTATCGGTCGAAAATATTATTTAATTCATCAAAATACAACTGATTATGAAAAAACTTTTTTTGATTATTGCTGTTTTTGCAGGTGCAGTCTTTTTCAGCTCATGTGGGGATGACCCATTGCAGGAAATGTTTGATCTTATTTCCGGAAAGGGTAGTGTGAACACGTCTGATGGCAATATTGATGATTTTCCTTCAAGTATTGCCATGTTTGGAGAAAATACATCAACCCCGTATGTGTTGGGCATGTCAATGGAAATTGATGTGAATAAGTTGATTAGTTCAGGAAGCGTTGAGGATGTTGAGTATCCGTTCATGTGCTACCGTATGGTGGGTGATAATATTGAATCCCGCGCCACGCTTTCAGTTGACAATGTGTTGACGAATGAGGATTTGGACAATTTCGACTACAGAAGTCTGCTGAACGGCCAGTTCGCCAACAACCAGGTGGTCTGTTATGCTATCAGCCCTTCCGAATTCTATGTGATGAAAACGGGTAGCATCCATCTCACCAAAGTGAACAAAAGCAAAGTTGTCGGTTCCTTTGAAGGCACAGCATACTTCATTAATACCGAAGCTACCCCGGTGTTGTCAGAGACTCTTGTGGACATTAGCGGATCTTTCAAGAGCCGTGTGGTGCCCATGATGAAATGGTTGGAAGATTTGCAAGAGCAAACAGACGAGACGAAATTCTAAACACGTTTTCAGTATTTCACCTATAAAAAAAACGCCCTGTGAGCAGGGCGTTTTTTTTTACACTAATAATCTCTCAACTCTCTTTTACTCCACTTCCCACGTGTCGCCGCTGTTGAGCAGGTCATCGACACATTTGTACTTGCCGATGGCCTTTTGCTCGTCCATCTGGTCTTCGTACAACTGGGTGTAAGAGGTCTTCTTGACGTTGCGGATCACGCCGATGGCCACGGGCAGGTCGCCTTTCATGCGGGCCAGCATCATGTGGATACCGGTGTCCTCGGTGGTCTCGTCGTGGATCATAATATCGTCAATAGTGATGCCATTCTCGCCGATGGTGACAGTCTCCAAACAACGGCCGTTGAAACGAAGTCCCTTGTTCTTGTCCTTGCCAAAAATCATGGGCTTGCCGTGTTCCAAAATGATGGTGCGGTCGTCGCGCACGGCGCGGTCGGTGATGGCGGCGTGTGCCTTGTCGTTGAAGATCATACAGTTTTGCAGCACTTCCACCACGCTGGTGCCGTCATGCTGCGCGGCGCGCGTCATGATTTCAGTGGTCAGTGGCGGCAGGCAGTCCAATGCGCGGGCATAGAACGTGCCCTGTGCGCCCATCACCAACTCGCCCGGGTTGAACGGGTAGTCGATGGTGCCGTAAGGAGAGGTCTTCGTGACCTGTCCGAACTTGGTGGTCGGGCTGTACTGGCCTTTGGTCAAACCATAGATCTCGTTGTTGAAAATGGTGATGTTCAAGTCCTGATTACGACGCACAGCGTGGATCAGGTGGTTGCCGCCGATAGCCATGGAGTCGCCGTCGCCCATGCTCACCCACACGGAGAGGGCAGGGTTGGCCAGCTTCACGCCCGTGGCGATGGCGCACGCGCGTCCGTGGATGCTGTGGAAGCCGTAAGTGTCCACATAATAAGGAATACGCGATGAGCATCCGATACCGGACACCATGCAGATGTTCTCCTTCTTGTGGTTGGTCTTGGGGAAGGTGTTCAACAGTGAGGCGAGGATTGCGTGGTCGCCGCAGCCGGGACACCATTTCACCATCTGGTCGCTGGTAAAGTCAGCTTTTGTATATTCGCGGTCCGCTCTGGGAACAAAATGTCTTTCTGCCATATTTATTGTGATTTAATGGTTCGTAATTGAATTATTTGGCAAGGAGTCTTTCGAACTCGGCTTTCAGCTCGCCCACCTCGAAGGGAAGACCCATGATTTTGTTGTATTGGGTCATCGTGCATTCGGGGAACTGGGTGCGCAGATAGCCGGCAAACTGACCGTTGTTGAGCTCGCACACGACAATCTTCTTGTACTTGCGGAGGATGTCGCCGGTGTTCTTCGGCAGCGGGCAAATATAGTTGAAGTGGGTATAAGCCACCTTCTTGCCTTCTTTGTTCATCTCTTCCACAGCGAGGGTGAGTGCTCCGGAGGTGCCGCCCCAGCCCACAACGAGGAGCTCGGCATCAGGATCGCCGGTCACTTCCTGCTCGGGGATGTAATTGGCCACGCGGTTCACTTTCTCCTGGCGGTCATGTACCATCAAGGCGTGGTTTTCAGGATCGGTGCTCAACGGGCCGTCGGGACATTTCTCCAGACCGCCGACGCGGTGACGCAGACCTTCCATGCCGGGGAGTGCCCACCAGCGGGCGAACTTCTCGGGATCTCTGCGGAACGGACGGTAGTCGGGATCGTTCGGAGTGGCCAAGCGCGGCGTGATGCTCGGCAGGTCGGCCACCTTGGGGATACGGAACAGCTGGGAACCGTTGCCGAGATAGCCGTCGGTGAGCAGGATGACGGGAGTCATGTGCTCCAAGGCGATCTTGGCGGCGTTGTAAGCCCAGTAGAAGCAGTTTGCACTGGAAGAAGCGGCCACCACCACGAGGGGAGCCTCGCCGTTACGGCCGTACAGTGCCTGATTGAGGTCGGATTGCTCCGTCTTGGTGGGAAGTCCGGTAGAAGGACCGCCACGCTGCACATCGACAACCACCAAGGGAAGCTCCACCATCACGGCCAGACCGAGAGCCTCGCTCTTGAGGGAGAGACCGGGACCAGAGGTAGAGGTGCAGGCCAGTGCGCCGGCGTAGGAAGCGCCGATAGCGGAGCAAACGCCTGCGATTTCGTCTTCAGCTTGGAACACGCGTGCGCCAAGGGATTTGTGCTTGGCCAGTTCCACCATCACATCCGTGGCGGGCGTGATAGGGTAGGAGCCTAAGAAGAGCTGACGGCCGGAACGCTCGGAAGCGGCCAACAGACCCCATGCGGTGGCCACGTTGCCCGTGATGTTGCGGTAGCGGCCCTTCGGCATCTTGTCAGCCTGGGCAATCTCGAAAATATGGGAGTGCATCACCTCCAATTTGTCGGCATATTCATAGCCCTCGGTGAGCACAGCCTTGTTCAACTTCACCACATCGGGCTTCTTGGCGAACTTGCGCTCCAAGTAAGCGAAGGTCTGGTCGAGTTTCTTGTGCGTGGCATAGAAAATGATGCCTAAGGCAAACATGTTGCGGCATCTGTCGGCCGTTTTCTTGTCAGCACCCTGCTCGTTGCCGATGCGTTGGGTGAAGGAAGTCACCGGCGCCTTGATGATGGTGTAGGCGCGCTCCATCTCATCGGTGAAAGGATTGTCGTTCTCGGTATAACCGGCTTTCGTCAGAGCCTCATCGGTGAATGTGTCGATATCCACGATGATGGTGGCGCCTTTCTTGGCCCACTTCATGTTCGACTTCAGAGAGGCGGGGTTCATGGCCACGAGAATGTCGCACTTGTCGCCGGAGCTGTAGATGTGGTTGCCCACATGCACCTGATAACCGGACACGCCCGCGATGGTGTTGTGCGGGGCGCGGATTTCGGCAGGATAGTCAGGGAAAGTGGCAATGTCGTTGCCCGTGAGTGCGGATGCGTCGGAGAACAGCGTTCCTGACAGCTGCATGCCGTCGCCACTGTCGCCTGCAAAACGCACGACGATGTCGTCAATGTGTTTGATTTGATTTTCTGTTGACATGTTTCAGTTGATTAGTATTTGATTATTTATTTTTGTATCAGCAATTTATGATTTTTATGCAGATAATGTTCCACCCACATGAAAACGGCGGCAAAGGTAAATATTTTAAGTAAGAAAATCAATTGTTAAAATCGCCTTTTCGTAAGTTTTTGCAAACTGTTTTTCAAGGCTTTTTTTGTATTTTTGCGCTTCATTTTTTAAGATGATGAAGCCGTCTGAAAATAAGTTGGATTGGAAGGATTGTTTCGGACACTCCAGACAATACACGCTCTTCCTGTTGAAATCACAGCGCGAGCCGATGCGTTTGGCATTGTTGCTGTCCAAGCTGTTCGGCAGGGAATTTTCATTCATCACCGATTACGCGCCCGACCGAACTCAGCCGCATATCCAGTTCCCGACCTACTTTGCTGTGCTGGATTCGTCCAAGGACATCAATATGGTGGTCATGGCTAACCACACAAGCTTGCCACAGCCAGAGGATACGCAGCCGAAGAACCCGCTGTTGGGACTCTCCATGTTTGAGGAAAACATTGTCTATTTCTTCTTTAATGACAAGAAAGACAGACTGTTCACATGCCCGCATCACAATTACGACTTCTTTGTCATATTGTACAGCGACAAGGACACTTCCATTGATGAAATCTCAAAATTGCTATCGTCCGAGCAACGGTTTGAAACAGTAAATGTAACGGATTTTTTTCAAAAGGAGATTGCGAAAAAAGAATCAAACAGGCGTATTTCCACCTTGCAGAACCTGATCGAGTATTTCGGCGTGTTGATGAACAACATCCTGGAAGAACGCATACGCGCGCGTTTGCGGGAAAAGGCAATCCCCATGTCGAATCACGCCCATCGGCGTTTTCAGATCGACCAGGTAATCACCAGCCCATTGCTGTGCCGGGAAGATATTTAATTTTTATCTTTTTTTAGAGGAATCACCTTCATGGTGAGGCTGTGGAATCCGTAATTGTCGTATTTTTCAGCCTTGCGGTAAAAGATGACGTGGTATTCGCCCGACTGGCTCAAACTTTTTCTGGGAAAGGCCACCAGGTTCATATTACAAGTGTTGCCGCTACCAGAGGCGACAAAGCTTTTGTTGGCACTCTGTTTGAAATCGAAAAGGCTAGTTACGTAAGTCTCCTGTCCATCTGGAAATCTGAGGGTGACGGTAACAGGAAGTTGTTCTATCTCGATTCTGGCCGTGTCGTAGTTCAACACAAACTCGATGCTGTAGTCCTTGGTGGTGTCCGTAATGGTGAAGGGCATGTCCATCACCTGCTCCTCAAAGGTCCAGTTGGAGTTGGCGAAATTGCGCGTCACGCTGATGGCCTCCATGTTTTTGTCGGAGTTGTGGCAGCCAATAGCTATAAGGCTGAAAACGAGTGCAATTGCCGCACATGAAAGAAGGTGTATAAATCCGTTGCTTTTCATACTTTGATGATTGATTTTAAGGCCCGCGAAAATAGAAAAAAAAACAACAAGTGAAATATTCATATTTTTACTATATTTGCAGCGACTGAAAAACAAACGTTCTTATGAGTTTCAAAACTGTGAAAAACGTGATATTGTTGCTGCAAAAGAATGGCTTTGTCCTTAAAGGACAGAAAGGAAGTCATCTTAAATTCGAGAAAGAAGGGAGAATAGTAATTGTTCCCAATCATGGAAGCAAAGGTGTTGAAAAAGGAACCTATTACAGTATTTTGAAACAAGCAGGTCTAAAATAGAGAATATTATGAATACTATTGAAGTGATTGTTGAATATGCGGGTAAAAACCTCAGTGCATATATTGAAGGTGTTCCGATTATTACGGTGGGCAAGGATCTGAAGGAGATAGACAGTAACATTCGCGAGGCCATTGATTTGTATTTACAGGACAATAACCATCCTTGTGAATTGCTGGCCGGAGATTATGTATTGCGGTTCAAGATAGATCCTTCTACTTTCATCAACTATTATAGCAATATCTTTACAAAAGCTGCTTTGAGTCGCATTACTGGCATTAACGAGCGTCAATTGTGGCATTATGCTGCTGGTGTGCACAAGCCTCGAAAAGTTCAGTCCGAAAAAATTCAAAATGGCATTCGGTCTTTGACCAAGGAACTAGAATCCATCTATCTTTTATAGAAATTATACATGATACAAGTTGTTTTATTGATTAAATGAAGAACTATGTCAACAAAGAAGAAGTTTTATGTGGTATGGAACGGCGTGAAACCCGGAGTTTACGATAACTGGCCGGAGTGCAAGGAGCAAGTTTATCAGTTTGAGGGCGCAAAGTACAAGTCGTTTGACACGTTAGAAGCGGCAAAAAGTGCGCTCAATGAGGGTTATGCCGCTTATTACCGCAACCATCCGGCAACGGCCAGCGGCGTGGCGTTGCAGCTTCAGGATGCAAGTGTGCAGAAGCCTATTCTCGACAGTCTGTGTGTGGATGCGGCCTGCAACATGGTCACCAAAGTGATGGAGTACCGGGGTGTGTATGCCGCCACGGGCGAGGTTTGGTTCCACAAGGGACCGTTCCCGAACGCCTCCAACAACATCGGCGAGTTTTTGGCCCTGGTGCACGGCCTGGCCCTGCTGAAGCAGAAAAATCTGGACATCCCCATCTACACCGACAGCATCACCGCATTGTCGTGGGTGCGGCAAAAGAAGCACAAATCCATTGTTTTGCCAACGGAGGAGAATGCTGTGCTGTTCGAGATGATGGCGCGCGCGGAGAAGTGGCTGCAGAACAACACCTATCCCAATCCTATCTATAAGTGGAACACCCCCCTCTGGGGCGAGATCCCCGCCGACTTCGGGAGGAAGTGAAATGTGCACTTTTCCCCTCTGAAGAGGATAATTACCACTCAATCTCTTTGATTTCACCCTCTGGAGTGCGGAATACATAGCGTTTCATGCTCTCTTGGCGCGTCAGCAACATTAAATCGCATTGGCATGAGATGGGCGTTCCGTTGGCGCTGACCAGATAGTCACCGGTGCGAATCCCTTTTTCGTACGCTTTAGAGCCTTTGCGCACGAGTGCTTTCATGGCACCGAGAGGGTCGCCCTCTTCGGCAGCGACCAAATCCAACCCCCGGGGCTTGTTGTTCACCGTGATTTCCGGATTTCCATCATTTGGGAGAAAGTAAAAACTTTTCTTCGGCGCGTCAATAATCAGTGAAACATGTTCCAGAATGGACGAGCCAATGGCCCTGTTGTGTGTGGCTGTGTTCACCCACACATCTTTGAGGACAATGTCGCCCACTTCGATTTCGGGAATGCAAAGTTCTCCGTTTATAACCGTATCGTACGAGGCGCCGAAAAGCCCTGCGTAGGTCATGACGGTGGTGTCCACATTCACCGTCATGGCATCCAGTTGCTGCTTGATTTTGGGATCGTTTTTAGACCACAGATCCAATAAATCCTGCGGGAGACCAAACCACCCGCCAATGGCGCCCATGTCGAAAAGCATTTTAGGGCGGGCAAAAGGTAATTTTGCCCACACTTTGGGCCGGATACCATAATCTTTGTATTTCACACGGGCGTGTCCCTTCTCCTCCTTGGCGAAGAACCCTTTGTGGGATGTCATGATCAGCAGACTATCTTTGGTGTCAAACTTGAACGAGATGCCTTTGGCGGCGAGGTCGAAACCGAAAGCGCCGTCAATGATGCCACAGGTGAAGTTGCTAAGTGCATCGTCAACAACCATCCGATAACCTTTGATAATAATATTGCCCATCTTGATGGAGGGGATTTCTACCATCTCCATCATTTTATGTCTGTTTTGGGCATCGGTGGTATAAGTGCTGTCGTCCGTAGATCTCATCCATGCCTCTTTTTTCCCAATCCAGAATCCGCTTCCGGCACCAGTGTCGAACATGAGGTTTTTGGTTTCGCCCTCAATTTCCACCGGGACGATGATGGCCCCGTTCCACATTTTGATTTTGATGGTATCGGTGAAAACCTGTTTGGAGACGCCAAAATACCGGTCACTCAGTCTCTGTGCCGACGCTTGCCCAAAAGTCACAATTCCCAGTAACAGGCCAAGTACAATTGCTTTGCTTTGATTTTTCATGAGGATGATTTTAGGTCGCAAAAATAAGAATTTTGGGTATTTATATACATAATGGCACTTTGTTGTTATCTCTCATTGCAACTCATTAAGTTACTCCCTTTCGCACCGAGCCGAGGCCGAGCTTCGAGGCAAGGTGCTTCCGCGGTGCGATGGGGGGGGCGGGCGCGCTCTCCAGCCCCAGACCGCACTGCGTTTGGTCTGGGGTTACTGGGATACAGCCTCTTAGAGGCTAATGCAGATAACCTAATTGTGTCCATTGTGGGATGCATCCCGGTAGGGATGCCATCTCAGTAACCCCGCACAAGGCCGAAGGCCGCAGTGTGGGGCCATGATGCGCCCGAAAAACCACTCGCGGCGCGTGAGACCAGTGCTTTGAAACGCGACCTTTTCCCCGCCGCGAAAGGGAGACTCTGGATAAAAGCTATGAGAAATCGAACTTACGGGGATAAGTCTTCCTATTCACCAACGCCTCAATAGGCACGGTGCTGTCCATCAGGCCGGTACTCTCATGCCTTTGCTTTGTAAAATGCATCCACCATAGCAAATAATTTGCCCGTAAATTGATCAAGAGTCATACTTCTGCGCTGTGCCTCTTTGATGGAACACACACGAGGAACAATTGGGGTGTGCTCTACGCAACCGGTATCGTGGTTGTGGGTGCTTTCAACCAAATCATTCATGTGTTGCTCGAATTCCTCCAGCGTATAACTCTGGGCTATTTCTTCATCGCTTATTGTGCGAGGGCGAGATGAGGGATACATTAACTTTGCTGTGTTGGCTCCAATTGTACCATATTGGATTTCAGGCTCGCTAACTTTTTGTGTTTCAGATTCTTCTTGTGAATGTTTGTATTTCATGACTGTTGATTTATTTTTTTGCAAAGATACAAATCTTCTTTTAAACTCCGCAAGTTTTTCTCCCAAATATCAAAGAACGTTCTGTTAGTGTTTTTATGATTCCATTAAGCCGATGCGGGTGTCTGAGGCGATTTCCTCGTCAAAATGATAGGCATCGGTGAATTCGTTCAGTTTTATCAGGGCTTTGCAGAAATATATGCCACTGTATTGATGGTATTATAAGATACTGTTCTCGCAGCAAATGGAAAAATAAGCATCATATCTTTAGTTTTTTCCCATTTGGCCCCAACTTATACACTCCGAATTTTGTTTTACCTTTTTGAACGGTAAGTACAACTTTATTTGTGTTTTCTGTTAAATAGTCATGCTTTTGAAATTCTTCTATTAAGTATTTAAAAACCGTCTTGACTAATTCACAAAATATATTATGATATTCTTTAACCTCATTTATAATTTTGTCCATGTCATCCTCAATTTGTGTTCGAGCAGATGAATAGCAAAAAGCATTGGTCAACTCACCGATTGTTCCGTAAGGGAATAAACCTTTATACCTCATGCCTCCACGGTGCTTTACTTTATTGGCATATATTCTTACTTTAGATAATTTTTTTATGGTATTATTGGAAAGAATTGATTTTATATTTTGGGGCAAACGTTTCTTAATCGTATTATAGTCGCACGATTTATAGATACGATTTAGCCCGCTTTTAGAATATAGATCTTGTCTACTGAGCGGAGTCTCTTTGAGTTTCCCATTTTTATCCTTTTCTCGATAACCTATATAAGATTCAAAACCAATCCAAACTGCTTGAATCAATTTATCAAAACATGAATTATACATTACAATTGCATTGTTCAGCCATACTGCACGACTCCATAATTGTTCCCATCCTGTTGACCATTTCAACTCACTCGAAAAATGAAGTATTCGATGAGCTTGCATCAAGGCATATCTGGCAGTGTTGAGAGTAAAACTTAGATCATGAAGAACTCTAAATGTTTCAATGATAACAGCGTGGTATTGGTCTCCCTTTTCTAATTGTTTGAAAACGATATCCAATTCATGAATACATTCAAGGCTGTTGATCTCACTTACTATTGGAAGCTGGGCTTCAAATGTTCGATTATCTTTGATTAATTCGTATAAACTAATTTTTTTTCCACTGCATTTTATGTACACTGGGGCATTTTTGATTGTTTCAACGGCATTTCCGCTTAACCGCCTGACAGTATATGGAAATTCTACTAAAATAGGATAGTATTCCATTAAAATTTCTTTGTTTTCTTCCAATGCAGTATCATAATCTGAAAGTTTGTAGAGCTTACCACAAATTTCAAAGGCCATTAATGTATTTTCACCTATAAGATGTTCTCGTCCATTCATAGTAATACTATTTCTAAAACCAAATCCACCTCGTTTAAGCCAATACGATACAACATTTGCACCTTGATATGGAATGTCACCCAGATATATTAAAAGGGTAAATCATCGTCATCCATTGGCTTTTGGATGATTTCCTCATGGCTTATTATTAACATAGATTCATCCCACTCACTTGGATTCAAGTAAACAAGTTTGCCATTATCAAATAAATCACCTGAAATCGTTATCGTTGTTGATATTTTGTTACTGTTACGAACCCAATTAAGATAACTGTCATCAATACGTTGAAAACCTCGTGCTTTTAAAAACTCAGAGAGATCGCTCACACCTTCTACAAAGAAATTGTATTTTACCCCTAATTGTGTTTTCAACTTTGTGACCAAAGGGTGATTAACTCGTATAATTTTATTGATTTCGTCTTGTTTATCTGAATTATCCTCTTTTAGATATTCCACCAAATTATGCAAAGTTTTCGCCGTATCTCTAATGTCTCGTATTACAAGATTCTCCTCTGCCCTTTCCTGTTCAATAATGTATTGTTTAAATAAACCCGCAAACTGCTCTCGCAAATAATGCGTGATGTCTTGGACTGATTCAAACTCCTTTATGTTGTTATTACGTGTTAAATTCTTGATTTCTTCAATGAATTTATAAATATTAATATTGTCAACATAATGGTATTGCACGTCGGGTTTGCTTTTGTTTAACAGGTATGTTTCGAATTCAGTCAAAACACGTTTGTCTATAAAAATAAAAACTTGTTTATGGTTTTCTATAGCAGTTCTCACCTCTTTCTGGGACACAGAGTAATTATCATCACCAGTAGCTGCGCTGCCATATCGACTGCCAACAATCGAGACTAGGATATCAATATTTGATATCTCTTTGTAACAATACTCCTGCAATTCCTTATCTTTTCCATAGGGTATATCCCCTTCTTCATTTCGGACGGGTTCATATCCGAGACTCTCGATGAACTGATCAAGATCCACACGCGTTTGACGAAGATCGTAAAATGTTGAACTAATAAATATTCTTGGTTTTGCCATAACACTATTATTTCATGCAAAAATACAAAATTTCCAAACTTCAATGACTCAAAGGAAAAATCACACACCTTTTTCAATTATTGCAATCTCCTCCTCCGTCAACCCATACAACTCATACACCAAACTATCAATCTCACGCTCCAAAGACGAAGTGTCCGCATTAGGATTGGATTTCTTTGCAGAGAGGATTTGGTCAACGATTGCCACTATTTGTTGAGATTGTTCTGCATTTGGTTTAACAACAGGTAATTGTTCCAATTTATATTTCTTCCAACGGTTTGTCCCCATGCCTGTTGTCGTGGCAATTTTGTGAAAATACCATTCAGATAAGTTGCTGTTCAGTATGGCCAATAGGTATTTAAGCGAAACGCTCTCGTCATCTGTCGTCATCATAAAAGTTGTTGCTTCGGCAAAGTATTGCCCATCATCAAATGTGAATTTGGCTTTATCAGAAATCTCACCCCATAATATTTTCTCTTTATGCATGTTTTCGAGCATTTTCTCACTTGGGCTTGCTTGCAATTCGTACCATTCGTTTGAACCGGATTTGCAGATAAGCTCATAGTAATGAGTCATCATATATGCTTTAAGCGCAGGTGTCCGATTGATATTATACCCTTTGGGTGTTACAATCATATATTTGTTGTTGTATGTGTATGAGTATTTCTTCAAATTTCTACCTTGAAGAATTGGGAATATGGTGTTGTCAAGCAAGATCCTCTCCTCAGCACTAGCAGATTCATAAATTGTTTCCTTGACATTTTCATCAATAATAAAACCAGCATTACAACCAGTTGTAATTCCCCTATATATAGTTGTTGGCCATTTAGCTATTAATATTCCCCTGAATTCTATCTTGTTTTTTACCAACTGCTCATTCTGCTCTCCAATGGTCCAACTGCCTGTTGCTGAAAAATTACAAATACTACTTTCTTTCTCCACAGAATGAGTAAGATTATTAAGTACTTCTTTTTTGTCCTGATTTAGGAAACTACAGGCTTTGCATTGGTATTGATTCTGTTCCTTTTTGAATATCAATATGTTGGTCTCAACAATGGCATTTTCAAACAGCCTCATTTGATTGAAATCAACCAATAAGATAGGATTCGTGTTGTTAGCAAGGTATGCTCTTAATTTATCTCCGTATTGAGATTTCATCCATCCATTTGATGTAATGTAGCACAGTATGCCGCCAGTATTTAGGATGTTGTTTCCTTTTTCATAAAATAGTTCATAAATATCACCTCTTCTGTCAAATGATGAGAATTTAAGCGGAAAATACAAGTTGGCTAATAATCCTTCATTAGCTTGTAATTGAATATACGGCGGATTCCCGATCACAATGTCAAAACCACCTTTGTCGAAAATGTCTTTGAACCAGATATGCCAAAGGAAGAACTCCTGGTTGGCGCTGCAGTCTATTTCCTCCAAACGACGGTGCAACTCTTGATTGTCCATGCTTTTGCAATGAATAAATGTCTTGACCGCCTCGTTGATGGTGGCGCGCATCGCAGCTTTCTGCTTGTGATCGGAGTTGCGGAAGTACTTCTGGATACTGGATTTCAATAACTCCAATGCCTCATTTTCGCCGTCAAAAACCAATGCAAATTGGTCGCCCTCTTTCGGCGTGTTGAAAATCTTGCTCAAATCCACACCCTCAAAACTCTCAATCAAACTGTTGCCTTGCATGAACTTGTAGTCGAAGTTGGGCAGCGGCTCGGGCTCCTCGCTATCAACCACAATGCTCAACCAGAATCGCAACCGCGCAATGTCAATGGCTCCTTTCTCAATATCAACACCATAGACATTGTTCTCAATGATTTCACGCTTCAATTGCAACCGGCTAATGGAACCATCTTTCTTTCCATTCCCCATTTCACCTTCCCCATTCCTTATTGATAATGCCTCTCTGCATCGCCACAATTCATTTAGCAATCCCATCGGAAATGCACCGGAGCCAATAGCCGGGTCGCATATCTTTACTTCGCGAAGGGCACGGTCAAGGTCCTTCCGGTAAGGTTCCAGAGTGTCGGGAAATTCGTGGTGTTCCACGAAGGATCGGATGTCTGTATGGATGTGGCGTGTCTCCGACACGCTGTCGTCCCCGTTGTCCTGTACCCCACACTGCGAAAATCTGCGATTTTCTTGTGCGGGGTTATTGGGATGATGTCTCTCCGAGACATTCAAGGAATCGTCGAGGTCAGTTATTTTGCTGTCCAGATACGCAATTAGCGCCTCCCGGCACATGTACCACACAATCTCCTTCGGAGTGTAAAACGCACCTTTGGCTTTGTTGTCTTCCAACAAGCTTTCGAATATTTTACCTAACATCTCTGGATCGACACCGATTTCAGCATCGTCGGGGTCGTTCTCATCCACGGTGAAATTATAGGAGGCGAGGAAATTGAACAAGCTCTCAAAAACCCACGAGGGCAATTTGATGGTCAACTGGTCAATTTCGTCCCGTTCGAACAGACCTCCATTGAGGTAGGGAATGCCTTTCGATTGGTAATGGGAAATAGGTGATGTGGAATTGTGGTTGGCAGGTTGCCATTGGTGGAGTAACTTTATGTCCCAGCCATTGTCGCGAAATGCTTGCTCTCGGTCTTCAGGTGGGGTGTTCAGCATTCCGAAGAAGAGCGGTTCCAAGACGCTTTCAAGATAGTCGTCTTTCCTTTTGCTTTGCAGGAAAGTGTTCTGCATGAAATTGGAATCGCCACACAGCCAGCCCTTTTTCTGCAAAAAATGCAAGAACACAATACGTCCCATCATTTTTTTGACATAATCGTGCATGGTAGCAGAAAAACTATGCCCTGCTAAGCTTCCCACAATCATATCGTAATGTTGGTGATATTCTTTGAAGAAATCATCGCTGAGCGCATCAACAGAGAATGCTTCGAAAATTGAAGACAGGGTAATGTCTCTTTGTTGCAGTTTGGTAAGCCGTTCCACGGGAGTCTTGTATTGGCCATGCACATAGCCCATGACGTACGAGTATCGCTTGGCGGAAGTGGTGCTGCCTTGAAGGTCGCAAATATAAGACAACCTCCAAAATTGGCCATCATCAAAAACCGCAATGGCGGCATCTACGTCGTATTTCAGATAGGGGGAAATCAACTTGCGCAAACCGACACGCTTGCGCCGCACATCACATCCCGGTGCCATGTGAGTGTAGAAAAACCCCAACTCCCGTTCGTCGGCGTCCGTCATGCGACCTATGTAATAGCTCTGGTCGCCTTCGGCTGATGTGTCGAGTAGCTCCGGTTCTTTGGCAACATCATTATTGCCGAAGAGATCGTGAACTATTTTACGGCTGAAGATGTGGTAGTCGAATTTCTGTTGGAAAATCTGTTTCAGTTCTTCGCTATTCATGATGTTGCGGTTTAGATGAATGTCTCGGATAGGATTATCTCGGCTTGTGTTACCACGGTTTGATTAGGAGTTGATGCTTCAGAAACCTTGTGACCATAAGTCTTGTCGAGTTCTTCAAGTCGTTCGATAATAGCCATGATGCTCATCGGGTTCTTCTTGTGGCTGCGCGACATGCGGTTGAGATTGTCGGCCAACTGGTTGTAGGTGCCGCGTTCCACCAACAGTTTCAATCGGCTGGCGGTGGCTTTGGCATCCTCATCGGGCAATGAGGGGCGTATCTCTCGTAAAAATGCAGCTGCCTTTTTGGCATCGTTGTCGCGTCCGCCTATCTTGGGCCTTTCCTCCTGATGCTGTCGCTGCTGGTCGGCACTATATTGCTGCATAGCCATGCCGACTTGTCGGTAGTGCCGTTCCTCGCTGCTCCCAAAGGCATAGCTTTTCTCGTCAGGAGAAGACCTCATGATGGTGGCAGCCTCAAGGAACGAAAGCTCCTTCACATGTTCGCCAACAAGATAGAATGCTTTCTTGGTCTCGGAGGAGAGATAAGTGACAGTGCCTTTTCCTACTGTCGGTTCCTGCCTTGCACCTTTTCTTGCACAGCTGCTTTTGGATGGAATCTGCTTGATGCGGCGGTAGAGCGCGGCATCACTGTCATGCAGGGCACGCACCTCGCGCAAAAGCTCAAGATTGAGGTCTGTATCGTCCGTTACGTCTGAGTTGAATAACTTGAACTCTTGAACAATTTCATCATGGGAATAAATCTTGGTGTCCTCGCCTAATGCGGAATGGAAACTCTGCAACTTGATAAGCGAATTCTTTTTCAAGCTGATGATGGCATCGCCTGGGTCGGAAGGGTAGAACATATAGTTGTAGATGGCTGGAGCGGTGGAGCCGATACGATTCACACGGCCGATACGCTGCATCAGTCGGGTGGCGTTCCAGGGTGAGTCATAGTTGACGATGACATTGGCTCTGTGCAGGTTGATACCTTCGGCCAACACATCGCTGGTAACAATGATGTTGTAGTCGTTGCGCTGATGGCCTTTGTAGTTGGCATCAAAATTCGCCCGTATGTCCTCGCGTTTGCGATTGCGATCGCTTGAACAGACAGAGAGAATGTCGTTGCGTTGCAAGCGCTTCTGCAACATCGAAGTCAGATAGTTCACGGTATCCACACTTTCGCTGAATACCACCAGCTTGCCGTTTGGGTTGCGTTTGGGGTCAAACAGTTCACCCTGAAGCATATCGACAAATAGGTCAAGTTTGGGGTCAGCTTTCACTTTATCCCAACTGTTGCAAAGTGTTTCCAGCAACTTGGCATCGTAGTCGAGCATTTGTTTGAATTCGGGCAGGAAATCGTTTGCTTGGAACACAATTTTATCCTGCTCATATCCTTTGCCAAGAGCCAGCTCAATGATTTGATCCAGTTCCATGCCGTCGGATTGCAGTTTTTTGACATTCAAGTCGGGTGCAATAATCACCTTGTCCTCCTCAAACATCTTGATCATACCGTTGGTGGCATTCAGAAGTGTGTGGAGGGAATGCTTGAACGCATCGAAGCTGCTTTCCAGCCTCTTGACCATGTGTGTGCGGTAGATGCCGGCAAGTGAGTCTGCAAGTTGTTTTGCCTTCTGTCCAGAAGAGATTTCGTACTTAGGGCAATATTCTACTGCCCGATAGCGTGCATAGCGCAAACCGCTTCCGTCAAACATGTCGGGATATACGGCTTTGAGGTTGGCAGTGGGTGTGTCCACCAACTTTTTGTAAGTTTCCACAAACAGCAACATCACATCGGGCGTCATCTGGTATGTCCGGTCTTCAGGGTCAAGAAGCTTGGGGAAGTGAATTTCACCCGAGTATCTAGGCTCATGCTGTATGTTGCTGCGGGTGCGGCGTACCATTACCTTTTCCAATACAGTATGGCGCAACTCTTTGTTGATTTTGTCAGTGGTGGCGGCCAGTACTTCGGGCGATAGTCTTTCGCGATGCGACATAAGCCCTTTGTATTCCTTAATCCAAGGAGCAAAAGTGTCGGCTATATTGCTCACACCGTCAATGGTACAACGGGCTGTGTCTTGGAATAGCAGTAGCTGGTTTTTGATATCTTCTGGCGTATTGTTGAGTGGCGTTGCAGAGAGTAACAGCACTCTTTTGCCGCCATTTACATTGCCTTTGTTAAGACGAGGACTTTTGGTGATACGCTGCAACAGGTCATAGCTGCCGGTGCTGTCGTGGCGGAAGTTATGTGCCTCATCGACAATGACAAGGTCGTAGAATTCTTTTTCATCATACCCATCACCGTTTATAATCTTATCCAGACTGCCGTTGGTTATGAACCGGCTGTATTTGTTTTTGATATGGAAGTCGTCGAATGTGTCGGTCCAGTTGGATTGTACAGCAGGAGGGAAGATAACGAGAATGCGGGTATTATCGCCGTTGGCGGCGATGAACCTCTGTGCTATCATGGCTGCGACTACGGTCTTGCCTAAACCTACAACATCGGCAATGAAACAACCTCCGTGTCGCATCATAATGTCGTAACCTTGCACCACGGCATCTCGTTGATATGTGAAATTATCATATCCAGTAGGCAGTAGTGGTACAAAGTCATCTTCAACTTGATTGCCAAAGTGGTCGATAAGCATTTTCATGTAGAGCATATAAGGCGTTGGCCGTAGCTCTTCCGAGACTATATGGGTATTTTCCATGATGTGGCTCATGTCCTTTGCCGTAACGGGGATGGCATTTTCCCAAAGTTCTTGGAACTGCTGCTCACAGTAGGCCACATCGTCGTAATCTTTCATGGCCACATTGAGCTCGTAGCGTGGCGGTTCGCTGATTCCAAGACCTTGGGCACTAATATTGCTGCTGCCCATAATAACCCAGCCGTCGCTATGTTCGGAATGCTGTTTAGGTAAACATAGGTAGAATTTGGCGTGGAGGTCGCGGGTGGGGTGAATGCGCAACTCCAAGCGGCCAGTGGCAATATCTTCACAGAACTGGCGGATGCCTTCATCTACTTCGTTGCTGTAATCGGCTTGCCGCACGTCACGCAGAAAGTCATGACAATACATTTCAAGCGATTCCTCACGGTCACCGAAGAACATGCGTCCAGATGCTTGTGAGCGATGGAACATGTTGTCTATGTTGATTCCGACGAGGATTCGGATTTCGCTGACATTCTCCAACTCCTTTCGTAGTTTGAAGTAGCCACTGGAACGAAAATAGCCAACCACGGCATGGAAGATGTCAAAGTTAGCCATTGCAGAGGCGATGCCGTGGAACTTGTCCATCAGCCTCGTCTCGATATTATTGAAAAATTTGGTACTCATTATGGCTCGGCGTTTTAGGCGCTTCGCCTTTCGAAGTATCACAAAAAAGAATCCGTGAACCTCTGTCTGGACCTGCGGTTCGCCAAAACCTTAACCACAAACAAGAAAGCCCACGGATATACCGTGAGCGTTCCGCTTTCTTGCGTGGTTAATATGATGAAATTTGGCGATTTCAGGTCCACTTGAAAAGCAAAAACGCTTTATAATATGTTATCTATCTTTTATTCTTCTATTGTTTCGTATATGTTATTCGTTTTTAGTTTAAGATTCCGATTGTCTGGGCGGCAAAGATAGGAAAATTTTGGGTAGGGGTTGGGATTTTATTGTTGTAACATCAACCTCCCGATAAACCCAACAAACCCCTCAATATTTCCCTCCACGCTGGCCTGCTCTAAGGCTGCCATGTACTCTTCACGGCGTTCCACGGGAATCACCACCCAATGGTAGCCGGCAGTCACTAATTGGCTGTTCATTACAAAGCGGGCGGTGCGGCCGTTGCCGTCCATGTAGGGGTGGATATAGACGAAGAAGAAATGTCCTAAAATGGCACGAACCAAAGCATTTTCTTCTTCCATCATCAAATCCGACAAAGCACCTATCGCATCCAATACAGCATCGGCGTTCAACGGTGTGTGCATCGAGTTGCGGATATAGACCTGATGCCGACGGTAACCCACCAGATCCGATGCTTTCACGATGCCCGCACGGATGCACGGCTCGAACAGCTGGAAGTGCCAGTCTTGATGGCCCTTTATGTACAATTGTGCGGGTGCCTGCCCGGAAAAGCAGTCTGATACTCCCTGCTTCAGTAGCTCGTATGCCTGATAATATCCGCGGGCGGCCAACGCATTCCTGCGTTCCTTGTCTGCCTCGTCTTTCTCGGGATCCCAGTTGCCGCTTCTGACACGCTCCAACAGTCCCTCTGTAATTTTATAGCCCTCAATCGACAAGGAGTGGTAGCTGTCTTTCACATACGTCGCGTCCATCATCGCCAATACCGATGCCGCATCCTGTTTCACAGGCTTCACTTTTAATTTTGCCAGCACCACCTCCCTCATCTGCATCCACATCAGTCGGATGCGCGATGCGTATGGCGATACCGCAAATGTCTCCAATCGCACATCTTCCTCAAACGGGTTCTCTTCCGTCACAGTATGTCCCACTTGGCGCATCATGCGCAACAGCTCGTCCGCCATCTCCTCCCGGCCGATGGAGCGCAACGCTCCTGCCACGCGCCCAGCCCGGGTGGTGTGCCCTCCGTCAATAGCTGCCGACACTATCGGCGATATGTCCCGCAGACTGGCTAGGCAGGTTCTCGCCTCCAGCGCATCGCGTCGATAATAATCCGGCCCTACCATCAGCAAAGCATACTCCATTGAATATAATCGTACCCCATAGCGAGGTTCCCGCACCACCTCTGGCGGCAGCGAGGCTTTGATGTCCACAAGGGAGGTCCCGAAGGGCAGTTGAAGAATGTTGTTCGTCCCCGACTCGCTGCGTATTATTAATTGCTTGGGAATCACCGTCTTTCCGCTGTGGAAATAGAGTGACAGTTCCGGCGAAAGACACCATTTTCCATCGAACCTACTATCTAAATAGGCCGTAATGAAACTCCAGTACGACACATACCACACTGTGGAATCGCCCTCGCTCCCCGGCGACGACGGAATATACCACCCCTTGATGACCATTTGCAGATACCCGCTGTTCACCAATCTCTCCGTATGTGTTCTTCCTAATGTGTCCGCTCCTTGAATCACCAAATTGTCACCATGGGTATCCTGATACTCCTTCAGCACCGCTAGCGACTCTGCTAATTTCTCTTGTATTGTTGCCATCTTTATACTATTTTGCTGCTATTAGTTTATTTTGTTTTACTGTTGTTAGTTTTTGTTGTTTTATTACTATTAGTTTTTATTGTTGTGCTGTTATTAGTTTTTGACGCTGCAAAAATACAAAAACATTTTTATATCAAGCACTTTCATATTCAATTCAGCATGATATAAATAATAATAATTCAACTAATGTTTATACTAAATAAGTGTCTCTTACCTCCTCTTCCTCCCAGAAGTAATCTGCGCGATCCGCTTGCGGTTCTCCGGGATTCTGGGGAAGAAGAAGATGTGCTGGTCGTGGCGCTCCTGAACGGATTGAGCGCTGTGCACCTTCTCGCCCGTGTATGGATTGTACCCCAAATAGTACATGGCCGTGGCAAAGGTCATCGGCGTGGGCGTGAAGTCCTGCACCTGGTCCGTGATCAGACGATGTTTCTGCGTGAGCTGGCACAACCCCGCCATCTTCTCGATGGTGCAGCCTGGATGCGAGGAGATGAAGTAGGGGATGAGCTGCTGGTTCTTGCCACACTTCTGGTTCTCACGGTTGAACTTCTCCAAGAAGATAAGGAACTGGTCGAAGCCCGGCTTGCGCATCAGCCGCAACACCTCGGGGTCGGTGTGCTCCGGTGCCACTTTCAGTCTTCCTGAAACATGCTTGTTTACAATCTGATGCAAATATTCACTCAACCCGTACTTTAGGTCCATCTCACGGTTCTCGGCCAGCAACATCTCATAACGGATGCCGCTGCCGATGGTGACATGCTTCACCTCCGGCAGACTATCCACTTGGCGGTACAACTCCGTGATGGGTTTGTGGTCAAGTCTCAAATTGGGGCATATTTTCGGAGTTAGGCACGAGGGGCGCGGACAGTGCTTGCACTTCTCCAAATCCTTGCCGCCCAGTCGGAACATGTTGGCCGACGGGCCGCCCAAATCGCTGATGTGCCCCTTGAAATAGTCTCTGTGCACCAAATCGCGCACCTCCGCCATGATTGAGTCGTTTGACCGCGAGGCAATCTGCTTGCCCTGGTGCGCGGCGATGGCGCAGAAACTGCACCCGCCGAAGCACCCGCGGTGGATGGTGACGGAGTTCTTGATCATCTCAAACGCCGGAATGGCTCCGCGCTTCAGATACTTGGGGTGCGGCGCGTTCATCATCCGGTCGAAGAGCGCGAAACTGTCCATCTCGGCCTCCGTGGCCACAGGGTAGGGGGGCTGCACCACCAGATAGCGGTCACCATACGGCTGTATCATCATCCGCTGCTCCCGCTTGTTGGATTCCGTCTCGAATTTCACGAAATTCTCCCCGTATTTGCGCTTGTCCTTCAATTCCACCTGATACGAATGCAATAAAATGGGATTTTGCTCGGTATATTGGTCGATTTGATGGTCAAAATAGGCAATTTGCCTGCACTCGTGTAGATGCCCGCGCCAGTCGGGTTTGCGAAACAGCTCCGCCAACGCCACAATGGGCCGCTCGCCCATGCCATACACCAAAACATCGGCCTGGCTGTCTTGCAAAATCGTGGGCATCAGCTTATTGCTCCAGTAGTCGTAATGCGACAAACGGCGCATGGAGGCCTCGATGCCGCCGATGACGATGGGCACATCCGGGTATATCTTGCGCAGGATTTGCGAATAAACCGTAGTGGCGTAGTCGGGACGGAAGCCCGCCACGCCTCCGGCGGTGTATGCGTCGTCACTGCGCAGCCGCTTGTTCGCGGTGTAATGGTTCACCATGGAGTCCATATTGCCGGAGGTGACCCCGAAAAACAGCCGCGGCTTGCCCAATTTCTTGAAGTCGCGCAGGTCGTCCTGCCAGTTGGGTTGCGGCAGGATGGCCACTCGCAGACCCTCGCGCTCGAGCACACGCCCGATCACCGCCGCCGCGAATGAGGGATGGTCCACATACGCGTCGCCGCTCACGAGGATGACATCCACGTAATCCCACCCCAGATAATCCAGTTCTTTCTTGGTGATCGGTAAAAAATGTTTGCTTGCCGACATAGTGCGCAAAGGTACAAAAAAAAAGTAGAGACGCAATGCATTGCGTCTCTACAACATATAATTATCGGAATTTATTATTCAATGGACCATTCGGCACCATCCTTGGTGTCCTTCACGGCAATGCCGGCGGCCTTCAGGTCGTCGCGGATCTTGTCGGAGATGGCCCAGTTCTTGTTCGCTTTCGCATCCTGACGGATGGCCAGAACCAGATCCATAACCTTGTTCATGGCCTCGCTGTACTTGTCGGCCACATTGGCGGTTTCCGGCTTCATGCCCAAGATTTCGAAGAAGAAGATGCGGAAATACTTTTTCAGTGTCTCAATATCCTCGGCGGTCAGGGTGGCGTGGCCATCCTTCACGGCGTTGATGATGCGGGAGGCCTCGAAGAGCTCGGCGATGACCTTCGGACTGTTGAAGTCGTCGTTCATCGCGTCGTAGCAACGCTCCACCCATTCGTCAATCTTCTCGGTGGACTGTGCTCCGGCTTTCAGCTTGTCCAGATGGCGCTCGGCGGCGTACAGCTTCTCCATGCCCTTTTCCGCCGACTGCAGCGCCTCGTTGCTGAAATCGACAGTGCCTCTGTAATGGGCCTGCAGCACGAAGAAACGAATGGTCATGGGCGAGTAGGCCTGCGTGAGCATCTCGTGCTTGCCCGTGAAGAACTCGTTGAGCGTGATGAAGTTGCCCAGCGATTTGCCCATCTTCTGCCCGTTGATGGTGATCATGTTGTTGTGCATCCAGTATTTAACGGAACTCTTGCCGTTGGCCACGGTGCTCTGGCACACCTCCGACTCGTGGTGCGGGAACAGCAGGTCCATGCCGCCGCCGTGGATGTCGAATTGCTCGCCCAAGTACTTGGTACTCATAGCCGTACACTCGATGTGCCAGCCCGGGAAACCTTGGCTCCAGGGCGAGTTCCAGCGCATGATATGCTCCGGCGCAGCCTTCTTCCACAAGGCGAAGTCGGCGGGATTGCGCTTCTCGCTCTGGCCGTCCAGTTCGCGGGTGTTGGCCATCAGCTCGCTCAGCACGCGGCCCGACAGCTTGCCGTAGCCGAAGTCCTTGTCGAACTTCTCCACATCGAAATAAACAGAACCTTCCGACTCGTAGGCGTAGCCCTTTTCCAGAATTTTCTGCACCATCTCGATTTGCTCGATGATGTGGCCGGAGGCGCGCGGCTCGATGGACGGGCCCTTTACATTGAGGGCGTCCATGGCTTTGTGGTAGCTATCCATGTAGTATTGAGCCACTTCCATCGGTTCCAGCTGCTCCAGACGGGCCTTCTTGGCGATTTTGTCCTCGCCTTCGTCGGCGTCGTGCTCCAGGTGGCCCACATCGGTGATGTTGCGCACATAGCGAACTTTGTAGCCGATATGTGTGAGATAGCGGAACACGAGGTCGAAGGTCACCGCCGGGCGGGCGTGACCCAGGTGGGGTTCGCCATAGACGGTCGGACCGCACACATACAAGCCCACATGGTCGGGAACGATCGGGGTGAGAAGCTCTTTTCTTTTGGATAACGTGTTGAATAATAAAACTTTGCCTTTGTTGTCGGTAGGAGTCATATTGATGTTGTTTTTATTCTTTGTAATAGGCTGCAAATATACAATAAAAACAGTTGTTACACGCGCATGGGCACGGGACATAATTTAGCGCAGTGGTCAATGATGTCATTGGCTGCCTCGAATCCAGCGTCACAGACTTTCTTTTGTTTGTTGCCGTCATAGCCCATCACAAGATGCATGGTGCCATAGCCGAGGTTTATGTACCTCAGTAGTGTGCGGTCGCGCTTCCCGGCAGCTTCTTTATATTTCTCTATTGATGGACGCCCTTTGCCGTTACGCACATGCAGGACTGCGTCAAGAGCAATCAGGCATCCTTTCCAGAGATAATCGCCAGCCGCCTTGACGTATTTGCTGTCGGTATAGCATTTCATTTCAGGGTCATAATTTGCCTTCTGGATAACCGTTTCTGCATTGGCTACATAACGGCGGGCCTCTTCAATAGGGTCGTTTTTTTCCATAATTACTTTGTTTTGATAATTGAACATGCGAAAATGCAACACTCAAACCATTTTACGCACAGACTGGCGCCGGGCATAGCTTCGCGCAACGGTTGATGATATCGTTAGCCCTATCAAAACCAGCATCGCAGGATTTTTTGTCTTTTGTTCCATCGTAGCCCATGTGCAAATGCATGGTGTCGTAGCCAGCTACGACGACTGCCAAAAGTGTGCGATCGCGCTTGCCGACAGCTTCCTTGTACTTTTCGATGGATGGACGACCTTTGCCCTTTCGTATATCAAACACTGCGTCCAAGGCTATGAGACAGCCTTTCCACAATGTGTATCCGGCAATGCGGACGTACTTTTTGTCCCGGTAGAGTTTTGTTTCAGGGTCGTAAACTGACTTCTTGATGATTTCCTCTGCATTGGCCACATAACGACGGGCTTCTTCAATGGGGTTTGATTTTTCCATAATTACTTTGTTTTATAATTCGAGGACAAAAATACAATAATATCAATATGTTTATTGCAATTTTATTAATTTATTTACATATTGATAATAAGCCATTTATGTATTTTTAAAATGGAAATTTGATAATTAATTGTTAAAATTTAATATGGGAAATCGGAATATTTTGCAAGATTTACTCGCAAAAAAGAAAGTCTAGTATAGTTAAGCAAACAGCTTCTCAATCTGCTCCTCGTACTTCTTCAGCAGCACGTTGCGCTTGAGCTTGAGGGTAGGGGTGAGCTCGCCGGTTTGGATGGACCATTCGTATCCGATCAGGATGAAACGCTTGATTTTCTCGGTTTCTCCGAACTGCGTATTGTAGTAATCGATGATCTTCTTGAATTTCTTCTGAACTTCCGGATGCTGTACCATCTCTTCGTTGGTGGTATAAGGGATGTCCTTGTTCTGGCACCATGAACGCAAGTCAGCGAAGTTGGGCACGATAAGGGCGGCGGCAAATTGCTTGTTTTCGCCCACCACCATGATGTTGTCCACCAAGGAATCCTCCGACACTTTGTTTTCCAAAATAGTGGGAACCACATATTTGCCGAAAGCAGTCTTGAACATCTCCTTCTTACGCCCAGTAATCTTAAGTCTTCCTTCTGGCGTAAGTTTGCCAAGGTCGCCGGTGTGCAGCCAACCATCCTTGTCGATGGCTTCGGCTGTCAGGTCGGGAGCCTTGTAGTATCCCTTCATCACATGATTGCCGCGTGTGAGGATCTCGCCGTCTTCCGCGATGCGCACCTGCGTGCCCGGGAGCACATGTCCGGCAGTGCCGAATTCCAGTCCGCCCTTGAAGAAGTCGCTAACGGCGATAACCGGCGAGGACTCCGTGGTGCCGTAGCCCTCCACCACGCGCACGCCCATGGCCCAGAACACCTTGGAAATCATGGGCTGGATGGCGGCACCGCCCGTGACGATCACGTCCAAGTTGCCGCCCAACGCCTTGTACCATTGGTTGAGCACCAGCTTGCGCGCCAGATTCAGTTTTCTGTAATAGGATTTGCTCTTGTTGAAATCGAAATCCAGGGCGATATCGTTGGCCCAGAAGAAAATCTTGCGCTTGGCACCGCTCAATTTTCGTCCCTTGGCCAATATTTTATCATAAACTTTCTCCAAAAGTCGCGGCACAGTGGTGAAAATGTCGGGTTGCACCTCGACCATCTCCTCCTGGATTTTAGCTAAGTTCTCGTTGTAGTAAATGGGCATGCCCAAGTATTGCCACGTGTAGTTCATCATGCGCTCATATACGTGACACAACGGCAGATAACTCAGTATCCGGTTGTTGTTTTTCACTGGAATGATGGGGAGTACACCGTATATGTTGGTGAGGAAGTTGCGGTGGGTGAGCATCACGCCCTTGGGGTTGCCGGTGGTTCCGGAGGTGTAAACGATGGAGACCACATCGTCAGGCAGGATGCTGTCCTTAATCTGTTGGAGATATTCGGGACTCGGGTTGGCGCGTCCGATCTCAATCAGCTCGTTCAAGTGGCGATATCCGCGCAGGTTACGGAAGGTATATACCTTGTCGGTCAGCGAGGGAATGCCCTCGATGATGTTGTTGATCTTGCGCAAAAGTTCCCAACCGGACACGAAGATGAGCTTCACGTCCGCATGATTGAGGATATAACGGTAGTCGGCCTCGCTGATGGTAGGGTAGATAGCCACGTGAATAGCTCCGATCTGCATGATGGCCATGTCCAGGAAGTTCCATTCCGGGCGGTTTGGCGTGATGGTGGCGATACAGTCGCCTTTCTTGATGCCTAACTGCATCAGACCGTAGGATATGCTGTTTACCTTATCAACATAGTCCTTGGTACTGTGCTTGATCCAGATTCCGTTCTCTTTGCCGCAAAGGGCATCTTCCTTGGGAAACTCCTTCAAGTCTCGCTCAAGTATGTCAAATAATCGGGTTACTTCCATTTTGCCAATGAATTTGGGCTGCAAAAATACATTTTTCTTTAAATGGTGTATCTTACGTTCACCATCAGCTGGGAGAGCATGTTCTTGGCGCGCAGCAGTTGTATTTTCACATTGGAGAGGGAGATGTTGAGCCGCTCGGCAATCTCCTCATACGAGAGCTCCTCGTAATAGCGGAGTTCCACCACCTTGCGGTACTTGTCAGGCAGTTGGCTGACAGCGCAGCGAAGCATCTCCACGCGCTGTTTGTCCATAATGTGCTCCTCGGGCGTGCGTGTGGTCTCTGCCTGCGAGTGCTCGATGAGCTGTTCCTGCTCCATGTTCAGCGACTCGTTGTCCACACACTGCGGCGAATTGTTCTTGTGCCGGATGAAGTCGATGCTGTTGTTCACCGCGATGCGGAACAGCCAGGTGGAAAAGGCGTACTGCGGGGAGTATTTGTCCAGATACTTGAACGCCTTGCCGAAAGTCTCCAGCGTCAGATCCTCGGCATCATCGCTGTTTTTCACGATCTTCATCAGGATGAAGTATATGCTGTCGCGATACAGCTTCATCAACTCGGCGTATGCCTTCTGGTCGTTGTGATCCAGGGCTTGCCGCAGAAGTACGTAGTCGCGTTTGGCTTTCTCGGTTGTGCAGGGATTCTCCATTATTTGAATTTATGGTGGTAGATATGGGCTGACAAGAAATATAGCGGGTTCATAATCGCGAAGATGACGTCATAGAGCAGCAGGAACGGGATTACTTGCTTTTCGTTGAGTTTGCGGGCGGCGAAACCGTAAACGAGGTACTGGCTCAGCAATCTGAATGCCGCGATGCCGAGTACAATCCAAAAGTACATAGGATTGTGTACGGTTGCCCAAATGGCAAGAGCCAAGCAGACATAGAAGAGCAGGTTGACGATTGCGTACAGTCCAAGCAGGAAACGGTTCTTCATCGTGTTCAGGTGGCGGGTGTAATACAGGCCCATCTTATGGTCTTTCCAATAGCTGTAAGGCACTTTGTTGTGCAGGATGGTGAAAGCCTCCTGAGCGAATTCCACGGCCGTGTTCTGCTTGTTAGCAGCTCTGGAAACGAAGATGTCCTCTTCGCCGCAACTGAGGTGGTTGTGCGAAGCAAACCCCTTCTGGTCGTAGAACAGCGTCTTGGTGAATGCCAGATTTCTCAAGTCGCCGCGATAGGTGGAACGGCACATGGCCAAGGAGAAGTACTGAATAGCGTTATGCAGGTTGTCAAAGTGCAATAACCTGTTAAACAAACTGTTGCGTTTATCATAAGAACTGTATCCCAATACAATCTGCTTTTGGGATACGAAATTCTCGGCCATTTTCTCCAGCCAGTGTGTGGAAGTCGGCGAGCATTCCACGTCTGTGAAAAGCAGATGTTCGTATGAGGCACAACGTATGCCCATGGATAGAGCGAACTTGTTGCCGCGTATGGTGCTCACTGCACTGTCAAGGTTCACCAACTTGATATTGCTGTACTGGCTTTGATATTCTTTCACAAGGAGTTCGGAGAGGTCGTGGGAGTGGTCGTTCACGATGACAAGCTCGAATTGGGAGTATTGCTGGCTCATGATGCGCGGCAAAAACTTTAGCAGCGAGTTGGCGGCATCCTTGATCACCACGATAATGGAGACCGGAACCTGCTGCATGGCGACAGCTTTTTTCTTCCTAGAGAAGGAAAACCGCGCGTAGAGGACATAGTAATAGATTAGTTGGAGTAGGGTGATGGAACCGAAAATAACTAATACTGTGAAAGATAGCTTGTCTTCCAACATAGGTAAATGGTAGGTTAATAATTTCTTGGCAAAAGTATGTTTTTGATGAGATAAAAGATGTATTTTTGCGCTCTATTTATCAACAAAATGCAGTTTATAATCAATAAAGAAGACGAGAAAAGTCATGCACGCGCAGGTGTGATCACGACTGCGCATGGACAGATAGAGACCCCGATTTTCATGCCGGTGGGCACACTCGGCACGGTCAAGGCGGTCCACATCAAGGATCTGAAAGAACATATCAAGGCCCAGATTATTTTGGGCAATACATACCACCTGTACTTGAGACCGGGCTGTGAGGTTCTGCGGAACGCCGGAGGACTGCACAAATTCAATGGCTGGGACCGGCCCATCCTCACCGACAGCGGCGGATTCCAGGTTTTTTCGCTCAGCCATCGACGCAAGATCAACCCCGAGGAGGGCGTGTGGTTCCAGTCGCATATCGATGGTTCTCGGCATTTGTTCAGCCCGGAGAGCGTCATGGACATTGAGCGCGCCATCGGTGCCGACATCATCATGGCCTTTGACGAGTGCATCCCGTATCCCTGCGAGTACAATTATGCCAAGAAATCTATGGAAACGACCTTCAAGTGGCTGAAACGCTGTGTGAAACGCCTTGAGGAGACGGAACCGTACTACGGATATGAGCAGACGCTGTTTCCGATTGTGCAGGGTGGCATTTACCACGATTTGCGCATCAAATCAGCGGAATATTGTGCCTCTGTGAACACTGACGGAATTGCCATCGGTGGGGTAGCGGTAGGGGAGCCCGTGGAGCAGATGTACGAGATTGCGGCCCTCTGTTGCCAGGTGCTGCCAAAAGACAAACCCCGTTATCTGATGGGGGTGGGTACGCCGGCCAATATCATTGAAAATATTGCCTTAGGTGTGGATATGTTCGACTGTGTTATGCCCACGCGCAATGGCCGCAACGGCATGATTTTCACCTGGGACGGCATGTTGAACATGCGTAACGAGAAATGGAAAAACGATTTCACGCCGATAGACGCCGGCAGCGAATTGTTTGCCGACCGCGAGTACACACGCGCATATCTGCGTCATTTGTATGTCTCTGATGAAATTCTCGGCCCGATGATCGGCAGCATCCACAATCTGCATTTCTATCTGGATCTCGTACAGACCGCCAGAAAGAAAATTCTCGAAGGAACGTTCGCGACCTGGAAAAACGAGATTCTCCCGAAGATATCCAGACGGTTGTAATTTTAATTGTTGTTTCAATATGTTGTAGAGACGCAATGCATTGCACCTCTACGTGAATTATCGCACATAAATAATTGTCGAAATTTTTGTCCGATAATTTATATTATGTTAAATAGAAATATTGGGACATGAAGAAAGGGCGTTTGGGGCGCCCTTATTAATCCGATTAGAGATTAGAGATTAGAGGAAAAAAATTATACAAAAAGCTCTAAACTATAAACTCTCAACTCTAAACTCTATTCATTATTTCGAATCTCGGTTTTCCACTTCTTCGTCCAGCTGCGGAATTTCAAACCGATGACGCCGAAAATGGCCTCACGGAAAATGCCGCCGCTCATCTTGGACGTGCCCATCGTACGGTCTCTGAAAATAATCGGAACTTCCACAATCTTGAAACCAAGTTTATAGGCGATGAACTTCATCTCAATCTGGAATCCGTATCCTACGTGCTTGATAGCATCGAAATTGATGGCTTTCAGGACGTTGGCACGGTAACATTTGAAACCTGCAGTGGTATCGTGTACAGGAATGCCCAGCACCGTGCGCACGTACATGGAGCCGAAATACGACATCATCAGACGTCCTAGCGGCCAGTTCACCACACTGATACCCAGACAGTAACGGGAACCGATAGCCACATCCGCATTCTGCTCTATACAAGCATCATACAGACGTTGTAAATCGTGCGGATCGTGCGAGAAATCGGCGTCACATTCGAACATGAAGTCGTACTCGCGGGCCAAGCCCCAACGGAAACCGTGGATATAGGCCGTTCCCAGTCCAAGTTTACCGCTGCGCTCTTCAATGAAGAGTTTACCTTCAAATTCAGGAATCAGGCTCTTCACAATGTCCGCTGTGCCGTCAGGACTGCCGTCGTCAATCACCAAAATATGCACGTCGATCAATCCGAATATGGTCCGGATGATATTCTCGATATTTTCCTTCTCTTTATAGGTTGGAATAATTACAAGTCTCTTATCCATAATGTATTAATTTTATTTCGTTAAAATGATATATACGGGAAGATGGTCGCTGTAGCCGCCCTGATAGACGCCGCCGGCAAACATTCTGAACGGATATCCCGTGTAAGAGCCAGATTTCGTGAACAGGTAGTCTTTGCGGAACACGTGCGCAGATTGATATTTGTAACCTTTTGTGGGATAAACCAATCCGCCGGAAATGATGATATTGTCCAACATCTCCCATGAATCCCTGTATGCGTAGGAACCGATACCGTCACGGTACATCTTCCACATCGGATTAAACAAATCACTGGGCTGCAGGCCTTTGGTGTTGGTTTTTGTGCCCAAACATTCCATGATGGCCTTGGAATTGGGCGTGTCGTTCAAGTCGCCCATGAGGATGAACTTGGCATTGGGATGTTTGGCAAAGATGTTTGCGGCAATGTCGTGCGACAGGTTGCCAGCAGCCAAACGGCCCGGCAGGCTGCGCTTCTCACCACCAGACTTAGAAGGCCAGTGGTTTACTAATATATATAAAGTATCAGTATTGTCCAAAATGCCTGTCATTAACCATTGGTCGCGGGAAATGAACTCGGGCTGGTTGGGCACTATGAGCGGAAAAGCAGCGGTGTCGATTATTCTGAAGCGTTTGGGATTATATAAAAATGACACATCCACGCCGCGTCTGTCGGGTGATTCGTGGTGGCAAACCTTCAATCCGTAGGGTTTTAGACGCTCGGTGGCACACAAATCCAGCAATACCTGCTCGTTTTCCACCTCGGAAACGCCCAGCACCACAAGTCCGCCGTCCATCTTGGCCATGTCGGCAATTACCTGCGACAACCTGTCGAGCTTGTGCAGATAGCGCTCCGATGTCCACTGATAATCCCCCTGAGGAAGGAATTGTTCATCGTTTTTATTGGGGTCGTTGATGGTATCAAACAGATTCTCAAGGTTGTAAAAGCCAATGATGGCTCTGTTAGGTGCCGTTTGAGCACTTGTTGTGAATCCTAAACAGACCAAAAACAGACTGACAAGAAAGGTTATTCTTTTCATTTGCAGAAAATTTAGGTGCAAAGATACAAAAAATACTATTTCAAAAATTTATCACGTACCAATTCGGCTATCTGTACGGCGTTGGTGGCAGCACCTTTGCGCAGGTTGTCGCCAACCACCCACAAGTTCAGCGTTTTGGGTTGTGAGAAATCACGGCGGATGCGGCCCACGAACACTTCATCCTTGTCCTTGGCCCACATCGGCATGGGGTAAATGTTGTTCGCCGGATCGTCTTGAACCACCAATCCGGGCATATTACGCAGTAGCTCAAACACCTCCTGAAGGTCGAACTCTTCTTTGAACTCCACATTCACAGCTTCTGAATGTCCGCCCGTCACGGGTACGCGTGCCACAGTGGCGGTTACTTGTATATCATTGTCTCTTAAAATCTTACGGGTTTCGTTTACCAACTTGATTTCTTCAGTGGTGTAGCCATTGTCCTCAAAAGTGCCGCCGTGCGGGAAGAGGTTCATGTCGATTTGATAGGGGTAGGCTTTCTCGCAGCTCTCCCCTGCCCTTTCCTTCATCAGCTGGTTCACAGCCTTCATGCCTGTGCCAGTCACCGACTGGTAGGTGGAAATCACGAGGCGTTTGATGCCGTAGCGTTTGTGCAACGGGCACAGCGCCATCACCATCTGGATGGTGGAGCAATTGGGGTTTGCAATGATTTTGTCTGTGGACTTAATCACGTCACCATTGATTTCGGGCACCACGAGCGGGATTTCGGGGTTGCTGCGCCAGGCCGAGGAGTTGTCGATCACAACCGTGCCCTTGGCGGCGAACTGCGGGGCGTATTGCAGCGAAGGACCGCTGCCAGCGGAGAAAATGGCGATGTCGGGCGCGGCTGCTATGGCATCCTCCACAGAGACCATCTTGTATTTTCGGCCCGCGAAATCTATTTCCCGGCCAATAGAACGTGCTGAGGCAGCAGGAATGAAATCGTACTGGCCGAATCCTCTTTCTTCCAACACTTTACGCATAACACCACCCACTAATCCAGTGGCTCCTACTAATGCAATCTTCATGATTCTTACAATTTTGAAAAAAAATTATCTGTCAATGATTTTTTGATTTGCAAATGTAGTATTTTTGCGTGAAACAAAATTTAAAATTTTAAAATTATGCTAAACAAATTATTTTTCATCTCCATTCCCCTACTCTATTTTTTAATTTGCTGTAAACTAGTATTTTGTCAAACTGTTACGCCGCATCGCTACGACATTGTGATCAGTGAGATCATGGCAGACCCCTCGCCGCAGGTGGGGCTTCCAGCAGCGGAATATGTGGAACTGCACAGCCGTTTGCCCGCCGCTTGTCACCTTGCGGGCTGGAAACTCAAGATTGGCAATACGGTGAAACAGCTGCCTGTCCTGGATTTCGACAGTGCTGGCTATGCCATTATCATCGCGACCAAATATTTGGCGGATTTCGTAGAATATTCTCCGAATATTTATACCCTGTCGTCGATTTCGCTCACTGATGGCGGACAAACACTTGTGCTGTACGATGCTGACGATCAGGTCATCCATTCTGTTTCGTATCGCCAGAAATGGCATACCGAGACCATTAAACAAGAGGGTGGCTGGTCGCTGGAAATGTTGGATGAATCGCTGCCCTGCTGGGGTGAGGAGAACTGGAACTCCTCCACCTCGCCATTGGGCGGCACGCCAGGGCTTCCCAATGCGGCAAGTACCATGTTATATGACCGAGAACCGCCTGTTATGGAGCGCGTTACATTATTGGATAGCATCACAGTGAGAGTCTTTTTCTCCGAGCCTGTCAATCTCTCATTCTCTTCTTCGCCTTTTGTCCTACATGCTTCACATTCACCCGCTTACACGCCCTCGATCCTAGAAATTCTGGAAGTTCCCTATTCGTTCTCCGCGTTGGATTTGTTGCTGTCATCGTCATTGACAAAAGGGCAAACGTACACCTTAGAACTCACAGGGCAATTAGCTGATTGCGCTGGTAACGAGATGCAAAGAGGCAGTTCTATAAGATTGGGGGTTCCGGATAAACCGGAACGAGGCGATTTGATTATCAACGAGGTGTTGAGCCATCCATACGACGGGACGGATGCGGACTTCATCGAAATCTTTAATAAATCCTCAAAAATAATTGATTTAAAAGATATTAAAATTGGTTCTGGAGGTGATACTATGCCCCAGAAAGCAGTGTGGGCGTCCAGTAGCGGCATGCAATTGTTTCCGAATGGATATTGTGCTTTGTGCAAAAACAAGAAGCTAACACTGCAACAATATATTTGTCCAGAACCACAGAATCTGCTGTTTTGTGACTCTTTGCCTGCATACAATAATGACGAGGGTGTGGTGTTCCTTACAGACAAATCGTTGCAAACCATTGACAGATTGCACTATACAGATGATATGCATTATCCGAAATTGCAAACCACAGAAGGTGTGAGTTTGGAACGGCTCTCCCCTACGCTGCCCACACAGAATCCGGATAATTGGCATTCGGCTGCCGAAACGGTGGGCTTTTCCACGCCCGGTTACGCAAATTCGCAACAATTACCAGAAGGCGATGGCACGGAGTTCTCCATTTCTCCGGCGGTCATCTCCCCCGACAATGACGGATTTGAGGATTTTGCCGAGTTCTCCTTGCGTTTCCCAGAACCCGGCAACCGCCTGACATTGCGGGTGTTTGATGCAACTGGCCATGCTGTCTGTTTGCTCGCAAACAACGTGTTGTGCGGCACCGAAGCCTCTTTCCGCTGGGATGGATTGGACGATAATCGCAACCGATTACCCTCTGGCATGTATGTGGTGATTGCCCAGTATTGGGACGTACAGGGCAAGGCGGGACGGAAAAGGAAAGTGGTCTCAATTGCAGGCTGGTAATCCATTATTTACCACCGAAGTCGTCGTAATGAATCATGTCGGAGGGCACACCAAGCGAGTCGAGCATCTTGAGCACGGCCTGCAACATCATGGGCGGGCCGCAGATGTAGTATTCGATGTCTTCGGGATTGGGATGGTCTTTCAGGTAGTTCTCAAAGATGACATCGTGGATGAAGCCGGTGTAGCCGGTCCAGTTATCGTTGGGTTGGACATCGGAAAGGGCAATGTAAAAATCAAAGTTATCGTGCTCCGCCGCCAGCTGCTCAAACTCATCCTTGTAAAACAACTCTTTGCGTGAGCGGCCGCCGTACCAGAACGTGGTTTTCCGTTGGGTGTGCTTGTTCTTGAACTGGTCGAAGATGTGCGAGCGCATCGGGGCCATGCCCGCACCGCCGCCGATAAACATCATCTCGCGGTCTGAATCCTGCACGAAAAAATCGCCGTACGGACCTGAAACCGTCACTTTATCGCCGGGTTTGAGACTGAAAATATAGGAAGATGAGACACCGGGGTTCACTTTCTCCATTTTTCTGGTTTTGCGGTTGATGGGTGGAATGGCAACACGCACATTCAGCATCACGATGTTGTTCTCTGCGGGATGGTTGGCCATGGAGTATGCACGGATGGTGCCAGCAGGATTGCGCATTTTCAAGTCGAACAACCCCATCAACTCCCAGTCGCGACGGAACGGCTCATCCACTTCAATATCAGCGTATTTAACCACGCAACGAGGAATGTCGATTTGCACATAGCCGCCAGATTTGAAGTCCATGCACTCCCCTTCAGGCAGCTGCAGCACCAACTCTTTGATGAAGGTGGCGACATTCTGGTTGGAAACCACGGTGCAAGTCCACTTTTTGATGCCGAAAAACTCTTTGGGAATCTCGATACGCATGTCTTCGCGCACTTTCACTTGGCAGAAAAGGCGGTAATTCTCTGCGGCCATCTTGCGGGAGATGTGGGCCAGTTCGGTGGGTAGTATCTCGCCGCCTCCGGCTAACACTTTGCCCTTGCAGGTGCCGCACGAGCCGCCGCCACCGCACGCGGAAGGGACAAACACCTGCTCGTCGGCCAGCGCCTGCAACAGCGTGCACCCGCGCTCATGCTCAATCTCCTTCTCCCCGTTGATGGTAATCTTGACCTTCCCATCGGGAACCAGTTTCCGGCGCACAAATAGCAACAGAGCCACCACCAGCCAGATGATGGCCAGAAAGATGAGAATTGCCGCTATTGTGGTCTTGAAAATCATATCTAATATCAATTATATTCCTAAAAATGCCATAAATCCCAATCCCATCAGTCCAGTGATAATGTATGCAATCCCGTTGCCCCGTAGGGGTTCCGGAATGTTGGAGTATTTCAAACGCTCGCGTAGGGCTGCCATGGCGGTGATGGCCAGCAGCCAACCCAGTCCAGAGCCGATGGCATACGAAAAACTGTGTGCCACGGTCGGAAAATTGCGTTCCTGCATGAACAACGAACCGCCCAAAATGGCACAATTCACTGCAATCAAGGGCAGGAAAATGCCCAATGCCATGTACAAAGCTGGCATGTAACGCTCTATCACCATCTCCAACAACTGCACCATACCTGCAATCACCGCGATGAAGATAATCAGGCTCAGGAACGAGAGATCTACCTGAGCAAAACTGCTGCCCAACCATGACAATGCGCCAGGTTGCAACAAGTATTTGTCAATGAGGTAGTTCACCGGCACCGTGATAGCCAACACGAAACAGACCGCCAAGCCCAATCCGCTTGCCGTCTTCACGCTCTTGGACACCGCCAAATAGGAGCACATGCCTAAGAAATAGGCGAACACCATATTGTCGATGAAAACCGAACGGATGAATATGTTGAAGATGTCGGACATTTTTAGTTTAGAGTTTAGAGATTAGAGTTTAGAGATATTATTTTTTAACTATTGGTATTATGTGTTATTTAAAATGATTACTGTTCCACGATTACTAACTATTAACTATTATCTATTATCTATTAACTATTAACTATCATCTATCAACTCCACTCCCCCTGACCCAAATCATCACGCCCACGAGAATCAGTGCCATGGGCGGAAGGATCATGAGGCCGTTATTGAGATAGCCGGCATGGTAGAGGGCGTTGGGTACAACTTGGTGGTTCCAGAGCGTGCCGGAGCCGAGTAGTTCGCGGAAGAAGGCCACGACTACCAAAACCAAACCGTAACCCAATCCGTTCATCACGCCATCCATGAAAGAGGGCCACGGCTTGTGCGACAGGGCAAAGGCCTCCAGACGGCCCATGATAATGCAGTTGGTGATGATGAGCCCCACGAACACCGACAGCAGCTTGCTGATTTCGTAGAAATAGGCCTGCAGCAGCAGATCGACCAGCACTACCCAAAACGACACAATCAGCAACTGCACGATGATGCGGATTCTGGATGGGATTGTGTTGCGTATCAGAGAGATGATGAGATTGGAGAAGGCACAGACCACGGTTACTGACAGTGCCATGACCACGGCAGGTTTCAGCTGCGCGGTAACAGCCAACGCCGAGCAAACACCCAGTGTCTGCACCAGAATCGGATTATCCTTGCTTAACGGTCCTAAATATTTCTTCATTTTTCAATTTTCAATTCTCAATTCTCAATTCCTTCATCATATTATCCACTCCTCTGGAGGTTATTGTCGCTCCGGAGATAGCATCCACGCGGTTCTCCTCGAGGAGGTCTCCCTCCTGCCCTTTCTTCACAACTCTTACAGAAGTAAACACGCCATTTTGATCATATAATTTCTTGTCAATGAAGGCATTGGTGAACTCATCTTCTGTGATTTTCGCGCCCAGACCTGGTGTTTCCGACTTATGTGCGAATGATACGCCCTTGATTGAGGAGCCGTCTTCCGACAGCACCACATAGCCCCAGATTGGTCCCCAAAGCCCTTTGCCCTGCACACGCACCACGATCCCTGGATTTCCATCGGCGCAACGGATGTGATATTGCTCACTCGTCTTGCCTCCCTTTTCGGATTCTGCTATTTCCTGGAAAAACGAGACCGTTTTCTTCTTGGGCACATCCTTATATCCAGCCGCTTTCAGAATTTGCTGGTATTTTTCGCGTGTCACATTGGCCTCCCTTTTCGATTTCAGACCGATGGAAACCGAGGCGAGCACAACGCAGATGAGAAGCACCAGCGCACTGACATATAAAAATACATATGTATTGCTGAACTTTCTCATCGGGCTTGGTTTTGTTGTAGAATATGCTTTTGGCGTTTGCGGATATGGGCTTGCACCACGCAATAGTCAATGAGCGGTGCGAATATGTTCATCAGCAGGATGGCGAGCATCATGCCTTCGGGATAGCCTTTGTTGAGGGTGCGTATGAGGATAGCAAGCACACCAATGAGCAAGCCATAGATGTACTTGCCGGTTTGGGTGTGTGCGGCCGTTACAGGGTCGGTGGCCATGAAGACTGCACCGAACAAAAATCCTCCCATCAATAGTTGCTGGTAACCAGCTACGGGGCAAAGTCCTGTAACACGGCAGATGACTGCGGTGACGTAACCGCCCACCAGCACCGACAACATGATGCGCAAGTCGGCTACCTGCGTGAACAGCAGAATAGCAGCGCCTAAAAGAATGGCAATCTTGCAGGTCTCGCCGATACAGCCCGGGATGGTGCCGACAAACATCTCCCAAGTGGAAGGCATCGCCTCCGGATGGCCGTTCATGATAAGACCCAAGGGGGTGGCTCCGGTAACGGCATCCGCACCGCCGGAAATCCAGACCTTGTCGCCGGAAATGACGGAAGGATATGCAAAGAAGACAAAGGCGCGGGCCAGCAGCGCGGGATTCAGGAAATTATAGCCGGTGCCGCCGAACACCTCCTTGCCGAAGAGCACGGCAAAGGCGGTGGCTACAGCCACAATCCAAAGCGGCACATCAGGCGGCATGATCATCGGGATAATGAAACCCGTGACAAAGAAGCCTTCCGCCACCTCCTCTTTGCGGATTTGCGCGAAGAGCACCTCTATGGCCAGGCCGCTGACGTATGTCACGATAACCAGCGGCAGCCATTTCAGGAAACCGTACCAAAGGCATGGCCACAAAGCCGTAGCGCCACTGGTGGCCAGGAAATGCTGGTAGCCCACGTTCCACCAACCGAACAGCAGCGCGGGACACAGGGCAATCATCACGGTGATCATGATGCGCTTCATATCCACGGCATCGCGGATATGGCTGCCCTGACCGGTTACTGTAGCCGGCGTGCGCAGAAAGGTGTCCATGGCGTCAAGCAGGGCGTTGAATTTCTTGGGCATCAGCGTCTTTTTTCGAAAGTGCAAAGATACACATTATTCCGTTTGCAATGATTTTTTGTAACCTTTTGATTATTATGCATCATCATATTAGAGAAACATTTATATTTGTAACAATTTAATAATTTAATTCCTATGAAAAAGAAAGCATTTGCGCAATATTTACCCTTATTTGTCGGGTTATTCTTGATTTTTGGTTTTGTGTCCTGCGACCGTATCTTACCTTTTGCACCAGGCCCCATTAATAATCCCCCTGAAGTGCAAGAACCTATCACCAATGATTTCACTCTGCTAAAGGCTTGCATTGGCAAATCGCAGTCGGAAGCTTCTGCACTATTGACAAGCCATGGTTTCACTGCCGGAAACGACTCTAAGTATTATAAAACGGAGAATGGGGTCACAAAGGAGGTGCATATTCATTCTATAGGAAATGTTGAAATGAATGTTCTAAACAATGATTTTGACACTCTAAAACAAGTTTTTACGCAATGGATGAACGAGATACGGAACTCCATGGCTTATACAAAATTAGTCAGGTCTTCCTTTAAACTCAGGACGGACTGGAATAACGGAAATCAAATTTTCAATACGCCAGAAGAACTCATCAACGCTCTCAGTACGGTTTCCCCGGCAGAAGGTATGATTGCTTCTTTCAGCGGAAATGATAACTACGCCAACCAATACAGTCTGACACTGTATCCTATTTTTAATGGTGTTTACATGCAAATTGTAAACCAGCGGGTTGGGCAGCCTTCTGATGACTTCACTGAAAGCGACTTGGAAAACGAAGATCTCCAAAAGCACATTCTGATTTCCAAAGTGGACTACCTGACTTTCCGTTACAAGGGCTTTTATGCGCTCAACGTCACTGACAAGTTGAACTCTGGCAACGAGATTCCATTTATGGCAGATTATCAATTTCCTGGAGATTTCGGTCACATAAAGTTTTATTATCAGAATATCAACAACCTGCTGATGGACGGAAGCATTATATGGATGGGATGCGGCGAACTCAATTTCCCGGCATCTTTCCGTGCCGGACTGCCAATGGCAAAAGGTCTCAGATATCCCGGGCAGAGCCACATCTCCTTTATCGATGACAGCGGCACTTATGTGAATGTTACGGATGAAAATGAGCTTCAGCATATATGGCAAAGCGTTTCCCGTCAGAAAGAATTCCAGCACTATTATCAACATTCTTCCAAAAAGGTCGCGGTTTACCTCTATACTCCCAGTGTGGGTGTCGGAAATCCTGCCGATGCATACTACCTCGTTTTCACAGAGCAATAGTAGTGGGTTGTTTTGCAGAAATACTGAAAAACTTTTTGTATTTTCGCGACGTATTATCACTTTATCTCTATGAACCTCTACAACGTCAAAATCACCGCCATAAGGAAAGTGCAGCACAGCGACCTTTCAGCCCTGTACGAGAACCCCATCGAGCACGCCTGTGATGTGCGCGAGGGCGACAGCTGGATTTCAGTGGGCGGACAGAAACCCGATGGACTTTGCGACAGCGCGTGGGAGTCGATGCGATGGTTCGTGGAGGAACTGTCCGCCGGGCGCGGCAACTTCTTCGACGGCTGGATGAAGAACCCCTACTCCGCCATGATCAGCTGCAACGATGGCTTCCGGCCGGTAAGCTTTCTGCTGGAAAGAATAGCGTAGATTTTCATTTTGCTTGATATTGCATTTCTTTGTCCATTCGGTCAAGGCTCAACTTCACAAATTCCAGTATCAGGGCATATTCTTCGTCATAATTGGCGGCATCATAGTAATCCTTGCTGTCAATAGGCCATAATCGCGTGTTTTCCTCCAGTCCCAAACGGACATACGGATCGTTCTCCTGCATCATTCTTTCAATGTTTTTGTAAGAGAAAATACCCGATTCCCGAAGTTCCGCATAGCATTTTTGCAGCTTCTCCATATATTCCGGCGACTTCATCATTCTGTCAATCAGGATGTTCCTGCGGATATTCGGCAAATGTTCCAGCATGTTCTTTTCATTGTCACCGTCTCTTCCGAAACTGTGATCGCAGTCCCAAAGCGCAATACGGAATGGCGTGTTCGTATCTTTCTTGTACAGATAAAAGTTCTTGAGTACGCCGTCGCCGCTATTCGAGAACATTACAAACAGATGCCAGTCGATGAGATTCGACAGGTCAATCCATTTTCCAATATTGGTGTAAAATTCTGCATCTGAGGTGTTTAGTATGAAATTCCTGAAATCCGTGATGATGGCATCGCGGTGTTCCTTGTCATAGTCGGGATATGTCTGTCCGTGGGGATTTTCCACTTGAGAGCCCCGCTGCATAATCTTCTTGTCAGAATAGAAGAGTTTCGGCTCTTTGAATATAACCGCGCAGGGATCATTCTTGTCAACCTTGAGAACTTTCCTATTGAGGCGCTGCATGACTACATACAAGCCCTGTGGTTTCTCGTTTTCCCGGACGAGCGCGTATGCGCATTTGGGAGCCAAGTCTGCTTCACCCATCATGTTGAACAAGTCGTAGCAGAGTTTGTGGCGCATGAAGGTCTTGTCGATATAGCTGGCGTTCAGGATCCAGCTTTTGTTTTCGGGCAGGTGGCAGAACGACTGGGCGGTGGCCAATTTCAGTGCGTAAGAATGTTTGTAGAATTTGGATGAAATACCGCCGCGGAACTTGATTTTGCCATCGTATATGATGGAGTCTCTATCCGCAACGACGGAAACGGTGCACGGAATACGATCTTCCCATGGAATGATGGTGTCCGTGTAAATGTGGATAATGGGCAATTGCAAGGCTGGTTGCATCGCGGTCGGTTTATGCTTACATGCTCCGCACAAAACGGCCAATACAATTACCAACGATATTATCAATGTTTTTTTCACAATATATCACGGATTTCTACAGATATGGAAGCCCGATGGGCTTCTTAAGGAATCATTTCAATTATTAATTTTCAATTCTCATTTTTTAATTTTCAATTCTCAATTGTCTCATTGCTTCTTCCACAATCTTCTGGCATTCGGTTTTGGAGGGACATACAACCTCACACAGAGCGAAATCCTCGGGGTCAACCTCATAAATACCAAGGGCCTCCATTTGTTCAATATCCTTAATTGCGCAGGCTTTCAGGAGTTGCAGCGGCAGCAGTTCAAAGGGGAAGACTTTTTCATAGACATCCGTCATCATGAATGTGCGCCGGCCTCCGTGCAGGGAGGTGTTGAATTGATAGGTCCGTTTGGGGGTAAGCCAGGAAAGGAATGTGTGCGAGAGGCTCCATTTTTTGAATCCCGGCAGCAGCCAGCCCAGAATCTCGCGCTTACCGCCCTCTTCTATCGACGTTATCTGACGGTCGTGGAAACGCACGGACGGCCATTCGTCCAAGGTTTTGCCGGTCAAAACATTGCCGGAGATAATGCGCACATTCTTCTGTAGAGACGCAATGCATTGCGTCTCTACCATACCATCCAACAATGCCGAAAGATCGGCGCCGTAAGGCATCCGCACATAACGAGGATTTTGCACGCATGGTCCGGTGAGGGCCACAGTACGTTCGAATCCAAGCTCATGGCGGGCAAAGAAACGCCCGATGGCGGCAACATCCTCAGGGTTGACAAACCAAACCGTCTCGCCTTTCCGGATGGGCGCGATGTGATGGATTTGCGTGCCCACATTGCCGGCTGGGTGCGGACCGCTGACGTAGTGCTTCTCCACATCCGGCAACGAATCGAATAGCGCGTTGTCAGCCCCTTCGCGCATGCACAGGTGCACCGGAGCCTGCGCGAGCTTCTGCAACACGCGTGCACCGGAGCAAAAGTCCTCTCCCCTGCCCTGCAAGATAAAAGCATAGTCGGGAGCCAAAGGAGACGAATCGAAGCAGGAGATGAAAACCGCTTTGGGTTGAATTTCCGGATCTGGGATGGTCGAATACGGCCGCTGGCGCAGCATGGGCCACAAGCCATATTTGCACATCAATCCTGTGCATTCCTCAGCATTCGACGGCTCAGGAAAATCAATCTGACGGCACAACGGCTGATCTGCATCTACTTCAATAACGATAGCCAGAATAATCCGCTTCTCGCCGCGGACTACCTGCCGGACAGTGCCTTTGACGGGCGACACAATTCGAATTTGATCGTTACCTTTGTCGTAAAACAAAGGGGTGCCGATTTCCACCTGAACACCCTCCTGAACATCCAGTTTGGGCGTCATCCATTTGAAATCGGCGGGATGCACATAGCAATACCGAGGCATGGGCATGTCGGCAACCGTCTTGGCAGCTTCGCCCGACAATTTTAAGTCCAATCCTTTGGTGATTCTGATGTGCATGATGTGTGATTATTAGCGAAGTCTGTCGGCAGAGCGCACCAATGCTTCGTCTTTCTTGATAAACCGGTTGGCCAAAAAGAGGCAAACTGCTTCTGCAAAAACCATCACCAACAAAACGGCCTTGTGGGCAAACTGGAAGGTATAGTCAATACTGCGTGCCGCGAAGAATTTCTTGAATATGACATCGGGGCAAAGCCACAGGATCAGCATCAGCGTGACCAGATATACAATCATGTTGATGGAGATGATCTGCGTCTGACGAATGCGGTTCTTGTAAGAAAACAGTGCAATGAGAGATAATGCCGAGCAAATCACCAGACATAATGCCACATAGTACACCCGCACAACCGTATGGCCGTCTGGAATGTTGTATTTCAAAGATACGGAGTTAAACAAAAACTGCGCTTCCTCGGTATCAATATAGCCGAACGGGATGAACAGCAACACGATGGGGATGATGGCTGCCACCAATAAAAAAATGGATTGAATTCGTTGAATCATGATAATGTTTCTTTTAGGTTAAAAATACTAACGTCTGTTGACTGTGGTATCTTTCGATTGTTTTTTGTCTTTTTTTGTTGCTTTTTGTGATGATTGGAATGTCTTGGTCAAGGTGATCGGGGCTAATTTTACAGGTGTTCGTCCCATGCTGAGATAAGGGGTGAATTTCACCTTGACATCGGAAGAAGTGCCGTTACCCTTATCTTGAATATCCTTGATACATTTGATGATGCTGCCCACCTCTTTGTTCTTGATCACGGAGACAAGATCCATCTTGACGGGGATGGGAATCACAACAGTGCTGTTTGCAGGGATGATGTACTCCTTGTCACGGCTGCTGCCTGTAGCCACCGGTTTGGTATTGTCGTTCAAAAACAGCTCGTAATCATAACCGACCAGACGGGCCATTTTATTCGTGGGGTTCTCCGTCTTGACGTTCACATCGCAGGATATGGTGAAATCCAGGTTCTTGATTGATTCCAGGGCTTTCGACATATTTGTGATGGAAAGATCTCGTGCACTGCTAACATTGCTGAAGTTGATTCCAGCCCAGGTTACATTCCGCACCCCAGCCATCGCAAACTGGCAGTTTCTCAAGTTGGAGAATTGGAGTATGCTGCAGCCACTGAGCATGACGATGCAACACAACAAGACACTGATAAGGAGTTTGTTTTTCATAAGATTAATGGATTACTTTGCCGTCCTGCAAAAAAATTTTCCTGTCGGCCAGGGCGGCAAGTTCTTCATTATGGGTTACGATGATGAAGGTCTGGTGAAATTGGTCGCGCAGATCGAAGAAGAGCTGGTGGAGTTTGCGGGCGTTCTCGGTATCCAAGTTGCCCGAAGGCTCATCGGCGAGAATGAGTTCAGGGTTGTTCATCAGGGCACGGGCCACGGCCACGCGCTGCTGCTCGCCCCCGGAAAGTTCACCGGGTTTGTGCCCTACCCTGTCCTTCAGCTTCATGAAATCTAACAATTCCGTGGCGTGAACCAACGCCTCTTTTCGCGACTTGCCGGCAATCATGGCGGGAAGTGCTACATTCTCCGCGGCCGTGAATTCGGGCAGCAGATGGTGGAATTGATACACGAAGCCGATGTGCTGGTTTCTGAATTCGGAGAGCTGGTTGTCGGAAAGACTGGTCAGTTTCTTGCCGTCCATCATAACATCTCCCTTGTCAGGACGATCCAGTGTGCCCACGATATGCAACAAAGTGGTCTTGCCGGCCCCGGAGGGACCGACAATGGTGACCACTTTGGAATTCTCAATCGTGAGATTGATGTCCTTCAGCACGTGCAAGGAGCCGTAGCTCTTTTCAACATGGCGGATTTCAATCATTATTTTTCAATTTCTTTGGCAAGTCTGGTCGTCAGTAAAGGCACAACCTTGTTCAGGTCGCACACGATACCGAGGTCGGCCACGCCGAAGATGGGAGCAAATTTGTCTTTGTTGATGGCGATGATCAGGTCAGACTCTTCCATACCAGCCAAGTGCTGGATGGCGCCGCTGATACCGCAAGCCAAATAGAGGTTAGGACGCACGGTCTTACCCGTCTGTCCCACCTGGCGGCTGTGGTCGATGACACCGGCATCCACCATGGCACGGGATGAGGAAACCTCTGCTCCAGGCAGCACGTCAGCCAAAGCCTGCAATTTGTCGAAGCCAGCCTTGCAACCCACACCACGACCGCCGGAGATCAGGATCTTGGCATCCGTGATATCCACAGTGCCCTTGTCTTCCCTCACGTTCTTCACGAGGCGCACTTTGAACTTGTCACTCTCGAAGGTGGGTTTAAAGTCGATGACTTCGCCCTTGCGGCTGTTGTCGCGGACCATCTTCTGCATCACGCCCGGGCGCACAGTTGACATTTGCGGTCTGTGCTCCGTATTCAAAATGGTGGCCATCAGGTTGCCGCCGAAAGCGGGACGCGTGGAGGCCAGTTGCATGTCCTCGGTGATTTCCAACTTGGTACAGTCGGCGGTCAAACCGGTGTTGAGGCGGCAGGCCAGTCTCGGTGCCAAGTCACGACCAATAGTAGATGCACCAATCAGCATGATGCTGGGCTTGAACTCCATCACCACTTGGTAGATGGCTTGCGTGTATTGCTCTGTGAGATAATCTTTCAGCTCCGGAGCGTCCATGCAAATCACTTCGTCAGCACCGTATTCGATCAACATTTGGGCTTGGTCCTTGATCTGATAACCAGCCAGCACGGCCACCACCTTCTCGTGAAGGTCGGCGGAGAGCTCGTGAGCCTTACCGAGCAATTCCAAAGCCACGGATTGGATAACGCCGTCGCGTTGCTCCACAAATACATGAATGTTCTTATAATCAGTCTTTTCCATTGTCTTATTAAATTCTCGGTTAAATAATATGTTTCTCTTTCAGTTTCTTGACAATAATCTCAACAGCCTCTTCGGCATCCACTTCGAACACTTCGCCGGGTTGTTTCTGCGGCTTGGTGAACGACTTCTTCACGCGCGTGGGGGATCCGGAAAGACCCAGACGCTCCACTTCCACATCGAGTTTGTCGGCGCCCCACACTTCCACTTCCTTGTCGTAGGCTTCCATGATGCCCTTGACAGTCATGTAGCGCGGCTTGATGGCGGAGGAAAGCACGGTGAGGACGCAAGGCGTTTCCACTTCGAGGATCTGATAGCCCTCTTCGGTCTCCTTGGTCACGGTGCAGAGCTTCTTGCCGTCGTATTCAAGGTTGGTGGCGTAGGTAACCTGCGGGAGGTCCAAGTGTTGTGCCAAGGACACGGGAGTTTGTGCAGTATCACCATCGATAGCCTGACGGCCAGCGAGAATGAGGTCGTAATCCAGTGTCTTGATAGCGCCGGATAGCGCGTAAGAGGTGGCCAGCGTGTCGGCACCCGCAAACTTGCGGTCAGACAGCAGGATGGCTCTGTCGGCGCCCATGGCGAAAGCCTCGCGGCAGATGGCGTCAGCTTGCGGCGGACCCATCGTGATGACGGTGACATGCGCACCGAACTTGTCCTTCAGCTGCAAAGCCATTTCCAAGGCCGATGCATCGTCCGGATTCAGAATAGAAGGAACACCGTCGCGAATCAATGTGCCCGTCACCGGGTTGATCTTGATGACATTGGTGTTCGGAACCTGTTTTATTGTTACGATAATATTCATTGTATTCTTTTTTATTGGTTGAGACGCACGGCCTTTTGTCGCTGAGATACACGGCCGTGCATCTTTACAATTAATTTTATTTGAATAATTTTCCGGCGATGACCATGCGTTGTACTTCGGAAGTGCCTTCGTAGATCTCGGTGATCTTGGCGTCGCGCATCATGCGCTCCACTTCGTACTCGCGGGTGTAGCCGTAGCCGCCGTGGAACTGCACACACTTGGTGGTCGTCTCCATTGCGGTTTCTGCGCAATACAACTTGGCCATGGCGGCATCCACGGAATACGGAAGGTGCATATCCTTCTTCCAAGCGGCCTGGCGCACGAGCAGACGAGCAGCCTGGATCTTGGTTTCGAGGTTGGCCATCTGGAACTGCGTGTTCTGGAACTGAGCCAATGTCTTGCCGAACTGTTTTCTCTCTTTCGTGTATTTCACCGTAGCATCAAGTGCGCCCTGGGCGATGCCGAGAGCCTGGGAAGCGATACCGATACGGCCGCCGTCCAGCGTCATCATGGCAATCTTGAAGCCCTTGCCGAGTTCACCAAGCAAATTAGCCTTCGGGATGCGGCAGTTTTCAAAAATCAGCTCGCAGGTGGCGGAGCCGCGGATACCCATTTTCTTCTCCTTCTTACCGATGGAGAATCCGGGGGTTCCCTTCTCCACGATGAATGCGGAGATGCCCTTAGTGCCGAGCGACTTGTCGGTCATGGCCATGATCACATACACATGGGCGTAACCGGCGTTGGTGATGAATATCTTGCTGCCGTTGAGCACCCACTCTTCGCCGTCCAACACGGCTGTGGTCTGCTGCATGGCGGCGTCGGTGCCGGCGTTGGGCTCGGTAAGACCGAATGCGCCAATCCACTCGCCGGAAGCCAGCTTCGGCAGGTATTTCTGTTTCTGTTCCTCCGTGCCGAACTCCAGAATCGGGTTCATACACAGGGAGGTGTGCGCGCTCACGATAACGCCCGTGGTGGCGCAGACCTTCGACAGTTCTTCAACTGCCATGATATACATTTGGTTGGTGCCGCCCTGTCCGCCGTACTCCACGGGGATGGGGATGCCCATGATGCCAATCTTGGCCATTTTCTCTACCGTCTCAATCGGGAAACGCTCTTGGTCGTCCACCTCGGCTGCCAACGGTTGAACTTCTTCCGCCGCAAACTTGCGGATCATCTGCAGGAAAAGTTCTTCTCTTTTGTTTAAGCTAAAATCCATTGTTCGATTATTAGTAATTATACTGTTATTGTTATTCTTCCTAAATAAGGTGCATGGGGTTAAAGGGGAACATGGGGTGCATGAGGTATTTCCTCATTCACCACTTTCACCCTTTTTAGTCCAGTTGCATCGGTTTGAGGTCCGGGGAGACAGTGAAGTCGGCTTCAGTGGCGGCTTTCACGTCCTCAACGGTGAACTCAGGGTGCAATTCGGTAAGCACGAGGCCCTTGTCGGTGACCACCATGACGCCCATCTCGGTGACAATCATGTCCACAGCGCCTTTGGCGGTGAGGGGCAGGTTGCACTTGTGCAGGATTTTGGGGTTGCCCTTCTGGGTGTGCTCCATGGCCACGATGACGGTCTTGGCTCCGATGAGGAGATCCATAGCGCCGCCCATGCCCGGGGTGAGTTTGCCAGGGATCATCCAGTTGGCGATGTCGCCGTGCTCATCCACTTGCATAGCGCCCAATACGGTAGCGTCCACGTGGCCGCCGCGGATCAGGGCGAAGGAATCAGCCGAGCTGAAAGAGACTGCGCCGGGTTGTGCGGTGATGAATCCGCCGCCGGAGTTGATCAGGTTCACGTCCTCTTTACCCTCTTCGGGGGTGGGACCCATACCGATCATGCCGTTCTCCGTTTGCAGGATCACATGCACATCATTCGGTAAATAGTTGGGGACCATGGTCGGCAGACCGATACCCAAGTTCACTACGTCGCCGTCTTTGAGTTCTTTGGCAACGCGCTTGGCAATCACTTCTCTCATTTGAGCTTTTTCCATAATCGTATGTTTTTTTGAGTTAATATTAAAAACAAATGCCCGCTATAAAGGCGGGCAAAGATACAAAAAAAAAGTGTGCACACTTCAATTTTTTCAAAAACACTCTCTTACCACCTTGCCACCTCCAATAATAAGAAAATTCCTTGCTTTACAATCGTTGAAAATGTACGCAGTGTCTGTGACATTGGCTTGGATATAGCCTGTTCCGCTATTCGTGATGTGTGCTGTCTTCGCCACTAACGATTGAGCTTTTATGTCTCCAATCCCATTACAAAACAGCCGTAAAGATTCTGCTTTGCCTTTTAGAAGCACATCGCCCGTCCCTATGTTTTTCAACTCCAGCTGTTTCACATTCAGGTTGAGAAGATTGAGTTCGCCAGTGCCCTTGTTTTGCAATGTCATGGCTTCGGTTTCGGTGTTCAGCATGTTTGCAAACACATCACCCGTTCCCAGATTGTTTATCACCACAGAATTGGCCGAACAACTTTCAAGTGAGATGTTTCCAGTACCCGAATTGTGAATGAGCAGGGATTTGGTGTTGATTATTGGGGTACCAGAGGGGATGTTTTCACCTGTTTGCATGTTAATCCGTTCCAAAGTCTTAATATTTCCAGTGCCATTGTTATGCAATTCCAAAAATTCTCCAATGCTCAGCGCTGTAATTTTACAAACACCGGAGCCATAATGCATGACACTCAATTGAGGTTCATCGCGAGTGGTAATAAGCACATCGCATGTGCCATGCAAAGAAAGTTCTTTCAAAACAGGAAGCTTTATCTCCACCTGTAGGTCCAATTTCACTTGTGGTGCAGAGTCATCCATATATAGAAAAAGTTTTCCATCTACGACTTTTCTTAGGATGTGTACATTGAAATAATTGCTGTTGCTGGACTTTACGCCCCACGACACTTCTCCAGTGGTTTGATAAATGATTATGTTACCTGGCAAATCAATATCCACGGCGGTGAAATCCATATCGGAATTGTCGTTTGATTGTGCCTGCAAAACACTGATTGACAAAATGATAATACAAAATAATGCTAATTTTTTCATTGATATTGGATTTAAAAATTAAAAAACAGTTTTATTATTGTGTAGCACATCGAATGAGGCGAGTGATGTTTTTGTATTGATTCTACCGCTGGATAATCATCCTTCCTCCATCCCATTTTTTTTGTAAGACGACAGGAACCACCTCTTTGCCTGTCAGGTCTATGAAACCGTAGAATGAACCCTTGCGTACTAACGCCCGTCCATCCTGATAGAATCCAAATGCTCCAATCTCATCATATTGCGGGTGCACAACCTCACGACCTTGGGTGTCAATGAAGCCCTTGAATCCGAACAAGTCCACCATTGCCCAGCCATTTCTATAATCATCAAACGGTCCGATGTCGGTGTATTTCGGATACACGATAATGTTCCCTTCTGCGTCTTGCAGACCACAGTAGCCGTTGCGCCAGAATTTCTTAAGGCTATGATTGGATTTGGGCGCAGCATATAGGGTCTGGTGTGTCTCGGGCAGTGTTTGGACTGGGCATTGGTTTTGTTGTTCGGTGGACGAATTGTTTTGTTCAGAAGAAATATCGGAATCGTGTTTCTGTAGAGACGATGTGCACATCGTCTCTACAGATGAAACGGTATCCGGATTTTGTGTCGTCGGCATAATTTGTATCCCAACCGTGTCAACGGCAGACTCCAAAATGCGCGGGGACATCGGTTCTGAGGGCTGGGCTTGCCAGATTGCCACGGATCCGGCCACGGCGGTGGTGATCACCCCCGTGGCGATGGCGGGTGCTTTGGCGGCGGAAAGAACCAGCCAGGACGAAGGTTGTGACACTGTAGCCCATTGCGAAGCAGACAGGGCCGACGGATTGCAAGGCGCCATGGACAAATGCTTCAGTTTGGCACGACAGATCCGGTCAATCGCATGGCTTCTCCAGGGAAGGATGGATAATAGCATCAGCACTCCGGACTTTTTATGTTCTTTCATATTTTTCAATATTTTTTGCAATTGTGCACGTGCCTCCGACAGATATCGCTTGGAACTGCGCACCCCGATTTGCAAGTTTTGAGCAATCGTTTCATGTTTCTGTTTTTCAAATACATATAGATTGAAAACCGCACGCTGTTTGTCGGGCAGGGCGCAGATTGCCGACAATATTTCATCTTCGGTGAAATCGGAATCTTGTAGAGGCGCAATGTTTTGCGTATCTGCATCCGGATATGGCGATTCGGCCAAGTCCTCAATCGGTAAAAACTGTGGTTGCCGGCGCAGGTAGTCCAGTGTGGTGTTGAGATTGATGCGCATCAACCACCCGTCGAAACTCCCGAGGCGTTTGTAGCTGTCCGATTTCTCAATGGCCTTCAGGAAAGCCTCGTGCGCAAGATCCTCTGCCACAGCGCGGTCTCCCACATACCGGTAGCATGCCCCGATCATCTTGCCGATGTTCCGCTGATATACTTTTGACCAAAAATGTTGTGCCTGCATCGTTGCGCTTTTTGATGATGACGCAAAAGTACAAAAAGGGGCCAAAAAAGTACACTACAGAGTTGGAACAGTTTGTGCAACTGCATAGTATAATAATGGATTTTAGATAATTACCAAAAAAACGTATTTTTGCAAACTTTGTATGAGAAATGCGGGTAATAAAAATATGGTTTTAATCTTGTATCATCGTATAGCGTCCACTTTTCTCCATTATTCACAAAAAAAAGATTAATTATGCGTAAAATCCTGATCCTTACATTTTTGATAGCTCTTTGCTTTGCTATTTCCTCTTTGCAGGCTCAACATCCCGGCGCTATGACGCAGGCTTCCCTGACCGTCTCGTCCGACCATCATGCTTTCTGGCTTTTCATAGATGATTATCAACTAAATGATAAATCAACTACTTCTATTAGAGTGGATCGGATCCCGGAGGGCGAACACTATGTGCGCGTTGAGATAGATAACCAGCAGCATAACACGGTTGGACAATATATTATGTTGAACGACAGGAACAATCAGTACAGAATTGAAAAACAGGGACATTTGTACGGATTATCATTAAGTTACGGGATGATTCGTCCTGCAGTAGTTGCAATCTACCCCACTAAGCCTCAGAATTCACTCCATCCGCAAGGCCACCACAACCCTGGCAATACTTTCCATCCCAGAGCTCCTATGCCGATGAACAACGCGGATTTCCAGGCGGCCATGACCTATATCCAAAGTAAGAATTTCGACAAGGACAAAATGTCTGCAGCAAAACAAGTTCTGCTCAAAAACTTCATGACGGTGAATCAGATAGAGCAGGTTTGCCGGTTGTTCAGTTTTGACAAGGACAAGCTAGAGTTTGCCAAATATGCCTATTCTCGTTGCGTGGATCAGAATAGATATTTTATGCTGAACTCAGTATTTACTTTCGAGAGCAGTAAGACTGAATTGGACAAATTTGTGCAACAGCAGCACTGATTTTTTTGTATCTTTGCGACCGCTTTTCAAGAAAAATATAACTGTTATGGAATACAACTATTTGAAAATTAACCATACGGATGCGATTTGCACACTGACCATTTCCGCTCCGAAATCCCTGAACGCCCTTAATTCAACCATCCTGAAAGAGCTGGATGATTTTGTCAGCCATATCGGCGACGACGTGCGCGCGCTCATCATTACCGGCGACGGCGAGAAGTCGTTTGTGGCGGGAGCTGACATCTCCGAAATGGCCAACCTGAACGAGGCTGAGGGCGAAGTGTTCGGCAGACTCGGCGCACAGGTGTTCCGCAAGATAGAGACATTGCCTATTCCTGTGATTGCCGCTGTGAACGGCTTTGCGCTGGGTGGCGGCTGCGAGTTGGCCATGGCGTGCGATATCCGAATCGCTTCCAACAAAGCCAAGTTCGGGCAGCCGGAGGTCGGCTTGGGTATCATCCCAGGCTTCTCGGGCACTTACCGCCTGGCTAAATTGGTGGGCATGGGCATGGCCAAGGAGCTGATTTATTCGGGCCGCGCCATCCGTGCCGACGAAGCCTTGCGCATCGGACTGGTGAATGCTATCTACGAGCCCGAACAACTCATGGAAGAGGCCATGAATCTGGCCAACCGCATTGTGGTCAACGCCCCCATCGCCATCCGCTACGCCAAGCAGTGCATCAACGAGGAGTACGACCTTGCCGCTGACGACGCCATCGCGTACGAGAACAAGATGTTCGGCAAGTGCTTCGCCACGCAAGACCAGAAAGAGGGCATGTCAGCATTCCTGAACAAAGCCAAACCAGATTTTAAGAATCAATAACTCTAAACCCTAAACTGTAAACTCTAAACTATTATTAATTAAAATTTCGAGATATGAAAATTTGTGTTATCGGAACAGGTACTATGGCCAAGGGCATCGTGAAGGCTTTCGCTGCCAAGATGCCAGTAGTTATGAAAAGTAGAACCCAGGAGAGCCTCGACAAGGCCATGGGCTCTTTCGCCAAAGGTTACGGCAAACTCGTGGAGAAGGGCAAACTGACGCAGGAGGCTGTTGACGCCATCCTCGCCAACATCACCACCACCACGGATTACGCCACTTTTGCCGACGCCGACCTCGTGATTGAGGCCGCTGTGGAGGATATGCAGCTCAAGAAGGATGTGTTCACCGAGCTCGACAAGATTTGCAAGCCGGAGACCATCTTCGCCACCAACTCCTCTTCCTTGTCCATCACAGAAATCGCTGCCTGCACCAGCCGTCCCAGCCAGTTCATCGGCATGCACTTCTTCAATCCCGCCGACAGAATGGCGTTAGTGGAAGTCATCAAGGGTCAGGTTACCTCTGACGAAGTGTGCAAGCTGATCGTGGATTTGGCCACTTCTATCGGCAAGACTCCGGTGCTCGTGAACGAGGCCCCCGGCTTTGTGGTGAACCGCATCCTCATCCCGATGATCAACGAGGCTGTGGGCATTTTGGCTGATGGCATTGCCAGCGCCGAGGACATCGACAAGTGCATGATGCTGGGTGCCAACCATCCGATGGGCCCGCTCGCATTGGCCGACTTGATTGGCAACGATGTGAACCTCGCCATCATGGAAGTGCTCTACAACGAGTTCGGCGATCCGAAATACCGTCCGCACCCGCTGTTGCGCAAGATGGTGCGTGCCGGCCTGCTCGGACGCAAAACCGGCGAAGGATTCTACAAGTACTAGAATTAGATTCCCCGATTAAGAGAAATGGCGACCAAAAGGTCGCCATTTTTTATTTGCATCAATTAGCTCGGCCGATACTCCTCAAAGCTTCTGTCCTCGTAGAAAAAGACGATTTTCACCAATTTCTTATCGCCCGGAGAATTGGAAATCCGGTCGCGCCTCTGACTGGAGGCTGGAATATGCGATTCTGACAATCTGCTTCTTCCGCGCGCGCGCGCAGGTGCGGCAACTGGAGGGTCATTGACGACTACTTCTTCTTTAACAGGTTCATCGATAGTCTGTTGTGTGGTATTTATGGACTTCTCGCGCGCAGTCGGTTCTTGTTCTGGAGCAGCAACTTCTTCCTCAACTATTTCAGTATCAACTATTTCTTTTTCTGTTTGGTCCAGAACCTCATCTTCTGTCCCCGAGAATAAATCCGTCTGTTGCATGTTGTCCACATTTTTCACAGATACGGGTGTCTCGACGGGCGCGGGCACCTCCTGTACCATGTTGCCCATGCCCATGATCAACCACTCGGTACTGATTTCGGGAAAAGCAATCAGAATCTTCTTGGCAATGTCCAAACTGGGCTGGTTACGTCCCGAAAAGATGTGTGTCAAACTGGATCTGTTGATGTTAATCTTGTCAGCAAATGCCGTTGGTGACATTTGTTCATACTCCATTACTTGTTTAATTCTATCAACCATATTACAAAGTTAAAAATACAATTTCAAAACAAATATTCAAAACACTCGTCAGAAAAAGCGATGATTTACAGTTGGCAAAAATACAAAACCTAAACATATCCTCAACGAGAATGTTGATAAATACTAATTTTTATACTTTAGTTAATACCTATAATATACTGATATTAAAATCTTTATATTAATGAACATATAGATTTAAGTATTGTTAGTTAAAATTGCGTCAGATATAAATTATTAGTTTATATTATACATATAATTATATTAGAAATCAGTAAGATATAGTATAACTTTAGTGCACGGATTTAGTTTGCCACACAGAAGCGGACGAAGGGGGTCGAGTATGAGTGGTTTAATATTTTAGGGATTATTTTTTAGTTTAGTAATCATGATTATCACCTTTACGATTTTTCAATTGTAAAAACTATTGCCGTGTATATTTTAGCTTTGTAAACTATTTGGTGTTTTGGGTGTTATTTTTGTAAACTAATGTTTTATTGTTTTTTTACATTTGTTAAACAGATATTCATTGTCGTATTACTGCCCTGCGGGTACACCTTCTGAAATAGAAGGGGAATTTTAATTGGGGACATTTTCGTGATTAATGTTTTTATGCATCTTTATCTTGAAAAATGGAATTTGAATTTTCCTGACCGGATATAAAATTGAACTGAAATATTCGATTCTCGTGGGGATATGGATTACAGATAACTTTTCTATTTTTGCAGCCGCTAAAAAATACTCTACTGCCCTATTGGCAAAACTATTATTGAAAAGATTATGAAAGGTTTGTATAGTATTGGATTGTTGCTCTGCTCTAACATATTCATGACCCTTGCGTGGTACAGCCACCTGAAACTGCAAAGTGCCACATGGTTCTCGAAGTTGTCGCTGCCCTTGGTGATCCTGTTCAGTTGGGGAATTGCTCTGTTCGAGTATTGCTGCCAGGTGCCAGCCAACCGTATCGGTTTCGTCGAAAACGGCGGCCCTTTCAATCTATGGCAGCTGAAAGTCATACAAGAGGCGGTTTCACTAACTGTATTTACCGTGTTCATGCTGATTTTCTTCAAAAACGAGCCTTTGCGCGTGAACCATCTGATTGGGTTTGGCCTGCTGGTATTGGCAGTTTACTTCCTGTTTAAGAGATAATTATCGTATATGGAGTTGGCCGGTTTTGGAAAAATCAAGAAAAAATGCATGGATGTAAAATATTTCACCTAGGGTTGCGTTAACCTATTGTTCAACACAAATACTAACGTAAATACCAGCCCATGGAGAAGACCTCTACTACTTTAGAGAGGAAATCTGTGAAAAAAGAAAGGCCTTCACGCCGCATCATCAACAACATTTTGAACTATTCCAGGTCTTTGGAAGTGATTTCAAGCGGTTACGGCAGACAGATTTTACTCATCAACAATTAGACTTAAAGACGCTCTGATTTGAGCGTCTTTTTTTTTATTTTTGCGGCGATGAACAAAAAGCAAGCAATCATCGGATTGGGTGGCAATATCGGCGACCGTGCGGGCTATCTGGCGCAGGCACGCCGGCTGGTGGATGCGCATGCTGGTGTGATTGTACAAGCCTCCTCGTTAGCTGAAACCAAGGCCTGGGGTTTTGAAGCACCTCCATTTCTGAACCAGATCATCGTCATACTCACAGAGCTGCAGCCGTTGGAGTTGTTAGAAGTATTGCGGCATATTGAGCAACGCCTCGGACGTGCCGTCAAGACCCATTACGAAGACGGCGTACCTGTGTATCACAGCCGAACCATTGACCTGGACATATTGGACTACGACCACATTGTGTTCCACGATGAGCGGCTCACGCTCCCCCACCCGCACATCGGCAATCGCGAGTTCGTGCTGCAACAGCTCCGGGAGCTGGACTTGCTGAGAGAGATTCCGATTATTCAACACAAAAAACACAAAGAACACAAAGAGCACAAAGAGTACAGAGAACACTAAGAGCACTAAGGACACAAAGAGCACAAAGTATGATTCCATATAATTACATAGTAGTTGAAGGGTGCATTGGCGCGGGCAAGACCACTCTCACCAAGATGCTGGCACAGGATTACAACGCCGAACTGGTGCTGGAGCGCTTCGCCGACAACCCATTCCTTCCGAAATTCTACAAGGATCCCTTGCATTATTCCTTCCCCGTGGAGATGACCTTCCTGATGGACCGTTACCAGCAGCTCAAAAGCCTGCTCTCCGCCCGCGACCTGTTCACCGACTTCGTCATCGGCGACTATTTCATCGACAAGTGCATCATCTTCTCCAAAAACAACCTGCTGACCGACGAATACAATCTGTATAAGAACGTGTTCGACACCATATCGTCATTTCTGCCCAAGCCGGAACTCATACTATATTTATATAATGATGCCGAGCATCTGCTGCAGAACATTGCCGCCAGAGGGCGTGAGTACGAGAAGGATATTACTGCAGAATATCTGAATAACATCCAGGACAGCTACATCTCCTATTTCAAGCAACATGCCACCATCCCCATCCTTCTGTTGGAAACAGCCAAGCTTGACTTCGTGAAGAATGCCGAGGATTATGAACGTATCAAACGGATTCTGGAAGTGCGTTACGAAGCTGGAATCCATCGCATCACCTTCTGAAAAATGCGGCCGTTTCATATTTTTTTTCAAAGGTAGTGAAACCAATCTTTTTTTTTACTACTTTTGCCTGCAATTTTTACAATGGTAAAAAAGAAATAAAAACATATAAAAGTTATGAAGACCAGAGCTTTAATCAGTACACTATTAGTCATCCTCGTCGTCATTCTGGCTGTGTTTGCTGCCAGAAGCATCATGCGTCCGGAAAAATTCAGACAGACCTACGAGGACCGCAAGACCCTCAACGTCAACAATCTGAAGACCATCCGCTGTGCGCAGACCATCTACAAGAACGTGTTCAAAGTCTATGCCTCCGACATCGACTCGCTGGTGGATTTCGTGAACAACGGCCACGTGGAAGTGGAAAAGACCGTCGGTAACTTCCCCGACACCATGAGCCAGGAACAGGCTTTCAAATTGGGCCTCATCAAGAAACAGGTCGTCAAAATCCCTGCCATCGAAAAGATGCTGGAGCTCGACCCCAATCTGACTCGCGAGAACTTCAAGAATTTCCAATACATCCCGTTCAGCGACAAGGAGAAATATGAAATCCAGACGGGTTCAATCGCTTCCAAGACCTACGAGATTCCAGTTTACAGAATTGATGTCTCATTAGACCAGATCCTTGTCAACATGGACAGAAGCATCACGCCGGAGAACGCTGGCGTATTCAGCAAATTCTGGAACAAGATTTTCTATAACAACCTGGCTGAAGAAGACCAATACAAGTCTCAATACGGTGACATCTACATGGGTTCCCTCACCGAAGCCAGCACAGCAGGCAGTTGGGAATAATCACAATGGACACATTTATATCTACTTACTATAAAAAATCCATTCGGCTGACCCCGGATGGATTTTCACTTTTTAAGCAAAGTGAGAATGGCAAGATGGTGCGGAACGACTATCCTGCCGGAGAAAACGTATTGTTAACCACCAAAGCTCCCGAGTTCTTCGGAATGGATGCTGCCAGCATGGAACCGATTGACATCATCGTGGGCACGCACGTGCCCATGCTCGTGCCCGACGTGATCTACGACGACAGCAAAGCAAAGGAGTATCTATGCATGCAGTTCGACCTCACGCACTATGGCCAGCATTTCAGCGACCAGTTGGGACATTACCGTTCCCTCTATTTCCTCTCGCAGAATGTGTACTCGACTGTCAACCAGTTGCCGTGCATCCCGCATTTCACCAGTGAAGGCACCTTGCTGTACCGTTTCCTGATTGAAAAAGGTGAAAAAGAGGCTGTGCTGCTGTCCATCAACGAACATTATGTGGATGTGTTGGCCTTGCACGGCGGCGAACCCTCCTTCGTGAACCGGCTCACCCGCACCGAGAACGTGGACATCCTGTACTACACCTTGAACAGCATGCAACAGTTCGGGCTCGCCTCCCCCACTCTTTTCGTGCATTATTTCAACGACAACAATAGAAAACTCAACGACTTGTTGAAAAAATACCATCAGAACGTCGTAATCCTGTAGCATTATGAGAATCATCAGCGGCAAAAACAGAGGACGGCAGATCATTGCACCCGACAACCTGCCGGTAAGACCGACCACGGACATGGGGAAAGAGAGTCTGTTCAACATCCTGAACAACTACTTTTATTTTGACCGCGTGAAGGTACTGGATCTGTTCTCGGGCACAGGCAACCTCACATACGAGTTTGCTTCGCGCGGCGCTGTGTCCGTCATCGCGATTGATTCCGACCAACGTTGCACGAACTTCATCAAAAAAACAACAGAGAAGCTCCAATATCAGAATGTGGCGGTGATCCGTCAGGATGCCTTCGCCTACACAGCCGCTTGCCGGCAGAAATTCGACATCATCTTTGCGGATCCTCCTTATCAGATGGAAAACATCGATAAGATCATCCAAAATGTCTTTGCCAATGAGCTACTGAACCCGGACGGATGGCTGGTGCTGGAGCACTCGCGCGAGCATGATTTCTCCGAAAACGAGCATTTCTATCAGCACCGCAACTACGGCAAGGTCAATTTCAGCTTCTTTGTCAACATGACGGAAGAAGAAGGAAAGGAGGCCACCGATGAATGAAAAGAAGTATTTAATAGTAGGATTGGGCAATGCCGAGCAGAAATACGCTGGCACACGGCACAACTACGGTTTTGAGGTGGTGAACACGCTGGCGAAGAAGTTGGGCGCGGAGTTCAAGACGGACAAGTTAGCCTACGTAGCGCGTGCCATGTACAAGGGCCGTACCCTGGTGATACTGATGCCCACCACCTACATGAACCTGAGTGGCAAGGCGGTCAAATACTGGCTCACTGCCGAGGACGTGCCCGCCGACCACTGTCTGGTGATCTGCGACGACCTGGATTTGCCTGTGGGCGGTTTCAAGATCAAGCCCAAGGGTGGTGGCGGTTCGCACAACGGGCTTAACAACATCATCGAGATGCTGGGGCACGCCAACTTCCCGCGCTTGCGCTGTGGCATCGGCAAGAACTTCGCGCAAGGCTACCAGATCGACTACGTGCTAGGGCGCTTTGACAGCGAGGAGCTCAAGCTCGTTGAGCCTTGCATCGAGAAAGCCGCCGAAGCGTGCCTATCATTTGCCACGGCCGGATTACAACGCACGATGAACCAGTTCAACACTCAGAACAACCTGGCTAAAGAACAAAAAGAAAAAGTACAAGAAGAGGAAAATAAAGAATAATGAATATGAAAAAGGTTTTATTGATTGCCCTGTTGGCAATGAGTATTGCTTCTGTCTCCGCCCAGAAATGGTATCAGTATGGTTTCAAAATCGGCACCAGTTTTCCGGTTGAACGGCAATATTCAATCGACGGCGACTATCTGAGCGGCTTGCGCAATGCGGACTTCGGCATCTTTTTCCGTGCTGGCAAGTATGTCTATGGCGAAATCGGCTTTGGCTACACCTTTTACAAATGTGATTTCGACTATATGATTTCCGACACTTCTGCCCTGTTTCGCGATGAGCGCGTCACGATGCACCACCTGCAAATCCCCGTGAAGGTGGTGGGGAATGTTCCGCTGAGCAAAGCAGTGACTTTCCTGCCCTACGCTGGCATCATTTATCAGCCACTTGTCAAGGTGAAGGACAACAACATCGGTTACAGTATGCGGAATCTGACGACCAATCCTGTATTGTTCACGACTGGATTCGATTTGAAGTTCGGGCCTATCGTATTAGGTGTCAATTATCGTTACTCCATCCAAAAATTCTTCCAAAACAAGGAGGGTAAACATCCGCAATACATCAACATCTGCGCTGGCGTTCAGTTATAACACCCTAATAATCAAATAGTACAGAAATTTACACAAGGGGTGCGTATATCAAAGAAAAAAAAGTATCTTTGCACCGCTTTACAGCACGGGAGCATAGCTCAGCTGGTTCAGAGCACCTGCCTTACAAGCAGGGGGTCACAAGTTCGAATCTTGTTGTTCCCACCAAGACAAAAAGCACTTGCGTTTGCAGGTGTTTTTTTTTGTTGGTAATATTAAGGAAAATAAGTGTTGTGGTTTCAATAGGCCAACATCCATATCATTGCCATATAAAAAAAACGCTCACAATCACTTGCAAGCGTTTCGTTTTGTGGAGCATACGGGAGTCGGACCCGTGACCTCCTGACTGCCAGTCAGACACTCTAGCCAACTGAGCTAATGCCCCATCTGTTAACGGCTGCAAAAATACACTTTTTTTCCATTCACAGGAGTGTTTCAAAATATTTTTTTCACATATCATAATAAAAATATAGTAATCAGAAAAAATTTCGTACATTTGCCAGCCTTATAAAAAAGCTACAACAACAAACAACAACATAATTAATAACTAGTTAAATCACAAAATTATGGCATTTAAAGGAGCTTTAATCATTGACACTGAAAAGTGTAAGGGTTGTGCGGTCTGCATAACCGGATGTCCGCAGAAACCCGCCTGCATCGCGCTTTCCAAGAAAGTGAACGCAAAGGGTTACAACTATTTGGAGATGGTCAACGAGGATGCCTGCATCGGCTGTGCAAGCTGTGCAGTGATCTGTCCGGACGGCGTAATCGAAGTATATCGTGCCAAAGTTGACTAATCCCATCCAATCGTAGAATTCAAACAACAATTAATTAAAAACACTATCAAAATGGCAAAAGAATTAGTATTAATGAAGGGAAACCAGGCCATTGCAGAAGCAGCTATACGCTGTGGTTGCGACGGCTACTTCGGCTATCCCATTACGCCGCAATCTGAGGTGCTGGAGCACCTTATGGCTGAAAGACCATACGACCCTAACTCCCCGGCCTACACCGGCATGGCTGTGCTGCAAGCTGAGAGCGAGCTGGCATCCATCAACATGGTTTATGCAGGCGCCTCCACTGGCAAGCGCGTCATGACCTCCTCCTCTTCTCCCGGTTTCTCCCTGATGCAGGAAGGTTTGTCCTACATCGCAGGTGCTGAGCTTCCCGCTTTGTGCGTGAACGTGGTGCGCGGCGGCCCAGGCCTCGGTACTATCCAACCTTCCCAGTCTGACTATTTCCAGACCACCAAGGGCGGCGGCCACGGCGACTATCGTCTGATCACGCTGGCTCCCGCTTCCGTGCAGGAAATGTACGACTTCGTAGAACTCGGTTTCGACTTGGCATTCAAATACAGAAACCCCGTCGCCATCCTCTCCGATGGTGTCATCGGCCAGGTGATGGAGAAAGTCATGGTTGACGACTACAAACCGCGCTGGACGGATGAATATATTGAGCAGACCTGTCCGTGGGCTGCCACAGGACATCGTTCTACAGGCAAACACAGAATTGTCACTTCTCTTGAACTTGAAGCTCTCAAGCAAGAGGCTATCAACGACAGAATCCAGGCCAAATACAGAAAATGCGAAGAGGAAGACGCCCGTTATGAGGCCATCCAATGCGATGATGCCGAGTATCTGTTCGTCGCTTACGGCTCCGCAGCCCGTATCTGTATGAAGTCCATCGAGCTGGCCCGCGCCGAAGGCATCAAGGTCGGTTTGGTGCGCCCCATCACCCTGTGGCCGTTCCCGACGAAAGCAGTCGCCGAAATCGGTGGTCGCATGAAGAAGATCCTCAGCGTGGAGATGAACGCCGGCCAAATGATCGAAGACGTGAAGCTGGCTGTCGGCTGCAACGTGCCTGTTGAGCACTTCGGCCGTTACGGCGGTGTCATCCCGACTCCTGTCGAGATTCTGGACGCTTTGAAAAAAATGATTAAATAATTTAATGTATTTGAAATTATGACAAGAGAAGATATAATCAAACCCGAAAATTTAGTGTACAAACGCACTCCGGTTCTCACGGATGCAACGATGCACTATTGCCCAGGTTGCGGTCACGGCGTCGTTCACAGAATCATCGCTGAAGTGATTGAGGAAATGGGCATCCAGAACAATGTCATCGGTATCTCCCCGGTCGGCTGTTCTGTGTTGGCATACAACTATTTTGACGTGGACTTCGTGGAAGCCGCTCACGGCCGCGCTCCCGCGTGCGCATCCGCCATCAAGCGTCTCCGCCCCGAGACCTTCGTGTTCTCCTATCAGGGAGACGGCGACTTGGCCTCTATCGGTTGTGCAGAGGTAATGCACGCCTGCAACCGTGGCGAGAACATCACCATGATTTTCATCAACAACGGTATCTACGGTATGACCGGCGGTCAGATGGCTCCCACCACCCTCGAGGGTATGGAGACTGTGACTTGTCCTTACGGCCGTGACCCGAAGGTTATGGGACACACCATGCGTCTCACCGAAATGCTGGCCCAGCTGCCCGGCACCTACTTCGTGACCCGCCAGGCTGTCTATACACCCGCTCTGGCACGCAAGTGCAAGAAAGCCATCCGCATGGCCTTCGAAAACCAGAAGCTCAACAAGGGCGTTTCCTTCGTGGAAGTGACCTCCAACTGTAACTCCGGTTGGAAGATGACTCCGGTGCAAGCCAACCAATGGATGGAAGAGAACACCCTCAAATACTTCCCGCTGGGTGACATGAAAGTCGATGGCAAGTTCGATCCCAAATTCATCGAGAGAGTCGGCACATTCGATCAACCGAATGAGACCATCTTCTCATTGAGAAAAAAATAATAACCTAAAATTCACAAAGACATGACAGAAGAAATAATTATAGCAGGCTTCGGCGGTCAAGGTGTGCTCTCAATGGGTAAGATCCTGGCATACGCCGGCATTATGCAAGACAAGGAGGTCAGCTGGCTTCCATCCTACGGTCCTGAAATGCGTGGTGGTACGTCCAACGTAACCGTTATTTTAAGCGACGAGCGTATTTGCTCTCCTTATCTCAACCAGTTCGACACCGCCATCATCCTGAATCAGCAGTCCATGGACAAATTCGAGTCCTCAGTGAAACCTGGCGGTCTGTTGATTTATGACCCGAACGGTATAACCAACCATCCTACTCGTAAAGACATCAACATCTACCAAGTTGCTGCCGCCGACAAGGCCAACGAGTTGGGTATTGCCAAATTGTTCAACATGATCGTGCTGGGCGGCTTCCTCGCAGTGAAACCGCTTGTGACACCGGAAATGTTGCACAAGGGATTGCAGAAATCCCTGCCAGAGCGTCACCACCACCTTATTCCGAAAAACGAGGAAGCTGTGGAGATCGGCAAGGGTATTCTCAAACCGTATCACACCTTATAATCGGTTTTCCGGTTATGGAAACAGGCGGCCCGAAAGGGTCGCCTGTTTTGTTTTTCAGACAAACTCTTAACACAATCGTTTTAACAACTCAAAGAGTGATTTGTTTCGAAACATTTTAGTTACGAACACAACGAACGGAATATCCCTCATCTTGAAAATCAACAGCACTATTTAATACAGTAGAATTAAAACTTATTCGATAAAAATACGCTGTCCCTGAACTACTGTTGGTTGTTGTAGTCCAAAATCTCGCTTCTTTGCCGAAATAACGAGTACTACCTACGTACACACCAGCAGGAAGGGCAGAAAAGCCCGTAGCATTGTTTGCAGTAGGATTATTTCCCGGGTGACATGTCCCTGAAGACCAGTTCCAGCCCATTCTACTTGCTAATGCTTTCGCATTGCCATTATTGCAAGCATATCCGCTTTGGCTGGTCACATAGTTACCCAACTGAACCCATTCGGCATTGCTTGGCACATGCCAGCCATCGGGACAAATACCTTGAACTCCACTGGGATTGGCATTGGTGCTACTCGCACCTCGTGTCACGGCTCTTCTATTGTACAAATACCCATATACTGGTACATAGGGTAAATAGTCATTAGGGATATGCCTTAATGGAGTAGTATAACTCCCTTCGAAAGTGCTATCAAACGGAATAACAGTACCATCTGAATAATGTGTGGTACGTAGGTTCTCGGCCATCCAGCACTGGCTACCTATCTGCACTGTGCGGTACTCATTCCCATCGTAATCCATTAGGGGATCCGTTCCGGAACATGGTTGTCCATACGATGTATCAATATTGATAATTTCAGGATCAAGCACACAACGTACCGAAAAACCACAACCATTGAATTGATCGTCAGAGTTTATTTGGGTATCATCAAAACCTAAAATCTGACACTTGCTAACCAACTCCCAGTATGGAGTGCTACTCCAGAAATATGCTACACTGCCGAAATCTTGATAGTTATGATGATTATAGTAATCGTTAAAAAAAGAACCTGCAGGCTTTGCAGAAAAGCCTGTAGCATTATTCAATACCAAAATGTTACCCACGGCACATGAATTAGCACTTGTGCTCCAATCTGTAGATGCTGCCAATGCTTTCCCATTATTACCACTATATCCGCCGCATGCATAGCCGCTCTGATAGCTTACATAATTTGCCAGATACAGCCATTCTGCATCACTTGGAACATGCCAACCTGTAGGACACACTCCCTGCACACCGCTAGGTATATTCTCATTAGACTGATTGATATCGTTACGCACAACCGCACGCCAAGTGTATAAATAGCCATATTCTGAAACCTCGCTTTCACTGTTGTTCGGTGCATAACGGTAGGATGCTGTGTTACTGGACGATAATCCTGCGGCAATTGCTGTTCCATCGGCATAATGTGTAGTGCGCAGATTTTCCTTCATCCAACACTGGGTGCCTATCTGCACTGTATTGTAAACATTACCATCAATATCAGATACGGTCTCCATACCGGGGCACGGCCGACCTACCACGAAAACCGAGTCACTGAGACAACGAACGGAAAATCCATTGAGGGCATCGCACACCGTCAAATTCACACCGGGAAGATTGTATTTAATATGGGCAAACCGTGCTTGGTTTCCGGCAAAAAAAGTCGAGCTCCAAAAGCAGGCATCAAAGGATGTCGTGTAACCTAAATTGAAGAAGCCACCTGCGGGAAGTGCTGAAAAGCCAGTAATGTTATTGAAAATCTGATTATACCCTACAGCACAATCTACTGTACTGGCACTCCATTCCGTATTTGACGCCAACGCCTTGGCTATATTGTCCGTTTGCCCGCCACAGGAAAACTCACTCCTACTCCCCACATAATCGATCAACTGATTCCATTCCGCTTCACTTGGCACATGCCATCCAGTAGGACAAATGCCCTGCACTTCACTAGGATTGGAGTCGCTGGAACTTGCCCCATGCATCACAGCAGCCCAGTTGTACAAATAAGAAAACTCAGGTATGAGGTTGGTGTCCCCAAATGGGGCATAGCAGTATGGGACAGTCATACTATTGGTTCCATTACTATCAAAAGTGATGGCTGTACCGTCTGCAAAATGAGTGGTACGCAGGTTCTCCGCCATCCAGCATTGAGTGCCTAATCGCACTGTATTATAGACATTGCCATCATAATCCATTATGGTCTCCATACCTGGACAAGGCTGGCCATAGACAGGGGTTTCTGTCACAAAAACCTCCTGGTTTCCATATACTGTTCCTTCACTATTGGTGGCATAGGAACGCACAAAATAATAAGTGGAATGCGTTAGTCCAGTAAGCGTACTTGTGAAAGCACCTACGCCAGAGCCATCAGTAGTGTGTTCGTCATTGATTGTTGGCAGAGGATTAGTGCTCCAGCAGACACCACGGGCGGTGACAGTGGCACCACCATCATCAATCACATTTCCTCCACACTCTGCTGTACTATATGTAATATTTGAAACACTATTCGTGGTAATTGTAGGCAATACAGGCTGCACGACAATAGTAAAATCATCTGTATTTGAACACGCACCACCATTGGTTCCAGTCACCGTATAAGTAGTAGTAGAAGTTGGGGCTACAGTAATGGAGGGTGTCGTTTCCCCTGTATTCCACACATAAGTCTCAGCGCCAGAAACCGTTAGTATGGTACTCATACCATAGTAAATACTTGCATCGCCGGAAATTGACAACTGAGGAATTTCGCATGTTGTAAAATACAGCTTGACATTCTCATTTTCATACTGATTCTGCGTGATTGAAGCACTAGTTAACACGTAATCGCCTTGCCGACAATAACCGGTATAACACATTTCATCCCCTAACTCAAAATCATGAGATTTGGAACTTTTTATTTCAACTTTCTTACAATCATCAACTCCCATAGGAATAATCCTATTGTCTGCATTATGACCGGTATTTACCATCTTCACACTTAATGTGTATCCTTCAGATGTTTGAATAGTTAGCACATAGGTTTGTGGGGTTGTCAACGACACTTCGAATAGATTATCCCCCTGCAACAAGTTTCCATAGTATTCAGCATATTTTTTGCCAGAAACATCTAAAATCATCATTTTCACAGACTCTTTCTGGATGGAATGCAAGTTAATCTGGGTTCTCCCTTCAAAAGGATTCGGCATTACTCGAATTTCATTTTCCAGCATATAATCGTCAACACCTGTATTCACTGTCAATGTATATACGGTATCCGGAAAGTATATATTATCCAACCAACCGCGAGTCATGTTCTGAATATTCACATATTCCAACCGCACATAGGCATCGTGCTGGTTACGTCCGATAAACGTCAACGTAATGCTATTTTGAGCATAGAGTGCATTTCCTAATATCTGCAGAAGAATAATTACTATGATTCTTTTCATACGACCATTATATAATTGATTTGAACATTCCAAAATCGTATCCTCTACTGCTTCATCGCCTCGCGGTTTCTCTTGATATAAACGAAGTACAAAATCAGGTCCGTGGCGACCAGTGTGGCATTGAACACATACAGCCAGATGACAATGTCTCTGTAATACAACAGCTTGTGGATAATGCCGAAAATGTAGCCCAGAATAATGAGCGACATGAAGATCGGACTCTTGCCGATCACCACTTTCGTGCGCAGGGATTTCACAATTGAAATAGGCCAGCTGACGGCGAAACAGAGCAGGAATAAAATCTCCCAGATGCTAAATGAAGGCATTTTCTCTATCCTTTATAGTTAATTATTTAGATTATTTATCAGGGATTTCCTCTTTCTTTTCAGAATCCGTCTGATTTTCAGGTTGTTCGTTAGTCTTGGCGTACTTATATCGGCGGATCTTCTGTGTGGCCGTCTTCTCAAACGGATCCTTCATCACCTCCACCTTGTCGATTTTGGAGTTCTTGCCCACTGTGCGGTTCACGAAGTCCTGCACCGATTTCTTCAACGATTCTATCTTCTCAATGAACTGGTCCTCACGCTCCTGATTCCAGTTGAGCACATTATCGTCAAACTTCACCAACGCCACCAGAGAGCCATGATCTTCCATCACGAGCGATTCATTCACGCCTTCCATGTTGTTGATGACCATCTCAATCTCCTCTGGATAGATATTCTCGCCTGAAGCGCCCAAGATGGTATTATTCAAGCGGCCTTTGATGTAGTAATAGCCGTTCTTGTCCATGGTGGCAATGTCGCCTGTGCGGAACCAGCCATCCTCATCCAAAACCTTGATGGTGCGTTCAGGATCCTTGTAGTAGCCCATCATCACATTGTCGCCACGGCAGACAATTTCGCCCTCGCCAGTCCTGTGGTCCACGTTGTCCAAACGAATCTCCACCTTGTAGGAAGCCACGCCGATGGAGCCCAGACGTTTGCGCTTGTTCACCAACACGTTGCACACCAGCGGTGCGGTCTCTGTAAGGCCATAGCCCACTGCATACGGGAAATGGCTTTTGATAAGAAAATCTTCAACCTTGGGATCGAGTTTGGACCCGCCGACTCCGAAGAAACGCAGCTTGCCGCCGAAGGTATTGACCAACTTCTTGCCAATCATCCAATACAGAATCTTAGGTGTGTGCTGGTCCATCCACTTCAGCAGACGGCTCTTGTTGATGGTAGGGACAATACTGTTATGGTAGATTTTCTCAATGATGAGAGGCACCGACAGCACGATGGTGGGTTTCACTTTGTGCATGGCCGGCAGCAGCAACGAAGGTGTGGGCGGTTTGGACAGATAATAGCAACAAGCGCCCACATACATGGAATAGAGGCTTGACACGCACATCTCGTAGGCATGGGCCATAGGCAAGATGGAGAGGAACCTGTCGTTTTTGAAAGAGGGTTGTGCCTTGAAGGAAGCCACCAGATTATGGCAGATATTGCGGTGACTGAGCATCACACCCTTGGCCTTGCCTGTGGTTCCTGAAGTATAGATGATGGTGGCCAGGTCCTCCGGTTGCGGATCCTTCACCCAGCCATTGCACTGGAAGTCCTCTTTTCTGCGTTTGACAAACTCCAAAGACTCAATGTCTATCACCAGCGTAAGCCGGTCGATGCATTCTTGGCTGAGCTTGTACATCAGTTTTTTGGAAACGAAAATCACTTTGCTCTCCGAGTGGGTCAAGATGTTGGTGATTTCGTTCTCTGAGCTGTCCGGGAGAATGGGGATGGCCACGCGCCCGAAAGCCGCTGCTGCGAAGAAGGCCAGCGTCCAATTGGGCATGTTCTGTGACAAAATAGCCACTTTGTCGCCGGCACTGATGCCGAAACGCGACATGCGCATGGAGAGCATGTTGCACTTTTCGCCGAAGCTGGCGTATGTGTATTTCTGTCCGCCATCCACAAACTGAGACATGGTGCGGTCCCAATAGTGGGATGTGGTGTATTCGAGTACTTTATGCAGCGTTGTGCAGTAGTTCTCGCGGTATTTTTTTCTTTCCTTATAGGGGGATTTGATTTTCTTTGCCATCGTTTTTGATTATTGAGACATACGGCCGTATGTCTTCACTTTTTACTGTATTTGAGACGTACGGCCGTACGTCTTTACCATTATTATATTAGGATGCACGGCCACGCAATCTTACCAAAATTAGTCATAGCAGTAGCCATTGCGGTTTCGGCCTTTGAGGCCCAGGGTAGCGTAGTGTTCTTGTATGCGTTTCAGGTCGGCATTGGCGTCATCGGTAAGTTGCCACTCCTGCCCCACCGTGATCTCCTTGCGGCCCCAGTCGTAGTAGCCCACATAGACACGTGCGCCAGTCTGCTTGGCGATCAGGTGGAAACCGGTCTTCCACTTGGTAACGGGTTTGCGGGTGCCTTCGGGTGCGATGGCCAGATGGAAATGCTCGTTTTCGTTGAATGTATGGATGATGCTGCGAATGGAGGCAGCGGCGTTACTGCGGTCAACAGGCACACCGCCCAGAGCGCGCAAAATGGGGCCAAGGGGCCAGAAAAAGAACTCCTTCTTGATCATGATGTGCGCCATTTGGCCGAACTGGGCATAGAAAAGATAGCATATCGGGAAATCCATAACCGAGGTGTGCGGCACACCCAACACAATGGCCTTTTCGCCTTCCATGGGGCCGCCTACGCTCTTCCATCCCAATTTTCGCAGCAACCATCCGCAAAAACGCGCCCATCGCCGTCCCACTGTATTCTTCACTTTGGTCATTCAGTATGAATTAGTTACAAAACTAAAATGTCATAAATCAGAAGTAAAGACAGCTCCTGATTTCGGGCGGCAAAAGTAGTATTTTTTATGATATTTTTATTCCAAGGGGATACGGCTTTTCAGTGAACCTCTTTTTGTTTTTCATTTTTGTTTTTTTTCATTTTTTTTATATCTTTGTGGCTTCTTTTGAAAAAAATGACATTAGAAGAGATACTCAGTAAAGACCTTCTGGAAAAAGCCGACATTGTCCGGCTACTTGCTACACAAGGAGAGGAGATGCGTCTCCTGTTGAAGAAAGCCATGGAGACCAAGTTCGCCCGTCTGGACAACCATGTGCATCTGCGCGGGCTGATTGAAATGAGCAATGTGTGCCGCAAGTCGTGTCTTTACTGCGGCGTGCGCAGCGGCAATGCCAAGGTGGAACGCTACACGCTGACGGACGACGAGGTGGTGGAGTGCGCCAAACTGGCCCACAAGTTAGGCTACGGCTCCGTAGCCATCCAGAGCGGCGAGCGCAACGACCGCGAGTTCACGGACCGCATCACCCGCATCCTGCACCGCATCAAGGCCATTGACAACGGTGCGCTGGGCATCACACTCTCTTTAGGCGAGCAGACTCCCGAGGTTTACCGCCAGTGGTTCGAGGCGGGCGCCCATCGCTATCTGCTTCGCATTGAATCGTCCACCGAAGAACTGTACTACAAGATACATCCCCACGACGAACGTCACGATTTCCACCAACGGCTGGCCTGCATCGACAGTCTGCTCGACATCGGCTACCAGACCGGCACGGGCGTGATGGTTGGATTGCCGTTCCAAACCTTGGATAATCTTGCCGACGACCTCCTGTTTTTCAAGGGAAAGGATGTGGCCATGGTGGGCATGGGGCCCTATATCCCCCACCCCGACACGCCGCTGTACCAATATGCAGATCAAATTCCTTCAGTGGAAGAGCGCATGAACCTTACGCTCAAGATGATTGCCATCCTGCGGTTGATGATGCCCGAAATCAACATGGTGGCCGCCACCGCCAACCAGACCATCGACCCCATGGGGCGCGAGAAGGCCATCATGGCCGGCGCCAATGTCATCATGCCCAACCTTACGCCTAACGAGTACCGCGAGGACTATCTGATCTATCCGGACAAGGCCTGTGTAGGCGACAAGCCCGAGGAGTGTTTCTCGTGCCTCGACATCCGGATGAAGGCCATCGGGCATGATATCTTGTACAACGCCTGGGGCGACTCTGTGGCATTTACCAAAAAGAATGAGAAAAATCAATATAATTAATATTAACAATAACAACTTAACATTGAGATCATGTGCGGAATTGTTGGATACATAGGGAAAAAAGAAGCCTACCCTATTCTGATCAAAGGGCTTCACAGACTGGAATACCGAGGCTATGACAGTGCCGGAGTCGCTCTCATCAACACACAGGGAAACCTGAACATCTACAAGGCCAAGGGAAAGGTGGCCGAACTGGAAAAGTTTGCCGAAGACAAGGACGTGAGCGGCCACATCGGCATTGCGCACACGCGCTGGGCCACGCACGGAGAGCCGAACCAGGTGAACGCCCATCCGCACTTTTCTGAATCGGAGCAGCTGGCCATCATCCACAACGGTATCATCGAGAATTACGCCCTGCTCAAACAGGGTCTGATGAAACATGGCTACACCTTCCGTTCCACCACCGACACGGAAGTGCTGGTGCAGATGATTGAATACACCCAACACACTTCAAAGGTGGATCTGAAGACTGCTGTGCAACTGACCCTCAACCAAGTGGTTGGTGCATACGCCATCGCCGTGCTCGACAAGAACAACCCCAACACCATCGTGGCGGCCCGCAAAGGCAGTCCGCTGGTGGTAGGCATCGGCAAAGACGAGTTCTTCCTTGCCTCCGACGCCACCCCCATCGTGGAGTACACCGACTCCGTCATCTATCTGGAGGACGAGGACATAGTAACGCTGGAGTTGGGCAAAGAGCCCATTATCACCACCATATCCAATGCTCAGAAGACCCCTGAAATCAAAACGCTGGAGATGACTTTGAGCCAGCTGGAGAAGGGAGGATACCCGCACTTCATGCTGAAGGAAATTTTCGAGCAGCCCCAGACGCTGGAAACCTCCATGCGCGGGCGCGTGAACGTGGACCAGAACAACATCGCCCTTTCGGGATTCATTGACAACAAAGAGCGTTTCCTGAATGCCCAACGCATCATCATCACAGCCTGCGGCACCTCGTGGCACGCGGGGCTCATCGCCATGTACGCCATGGAAGAGTTCGCCAAAGTTCCCGTGGAAGTGGAATACAGCAGCGAGTTCCGTTACCGCAAGCCCGTTATCCACAAAAACGATGTGGTCATAGCCATTTCCCAGTCCGGAGAGACTGCCGACACGTTAGCGGCCATCAAGCTGGCCAAGGAGGAAGGGGCCTTCATCTTCTCCATCTGCAACGTGGTCGGATCTTCCATTCCCAGAATTTCGGACAGCGGCTGCTACACGCACGTGGGTCCTGAAATCGGCGTAGCCTCCACCAAGGCTTTCACAGCCCAGGTAACGGCCCTCATCATGCTGTCGCTCTGCATCGGCAAGGAGAAAGGCACCATCCCCGAAGAGCAATATCTGCAAATCTTGCAGGATTTGAGCAAGATACCTGAGAAAATCACGGAGATTCTTCATCAGAACGACCGCATTGCCGACTTTGCCAAGACATTCACCTACGCACAGAACTTCATCTATCTGGGGCGTGGCTACAACTACCCGATTGCCTTGGAGGGCGCGTTGAAGTTGAAGGAAATCAGCTATATTCACGCAGAAGGATACCCGGCTGCAGAGATGAAGCACGGTCCTATCGCCCTGATTTCGCAGGAGATGCCGGTGGTCGTGATTGCCACCCGTGGCCACACGTACGACAAAATTGTGAGCAACATCCAGGAGGTGAAAGCGCGCAACGGCAAGATCATCACCATTGTCACCGAAGGCGACACGTTGGTATCACAGATGTCCGACTATTGCATTGCCATTCCGGAGACAGCCGAATGTCTGACGCCGATATTGTCGGTAATCCCCTTGCAGCTGCTGGCCTATCACATAGCCGTGGCCAAGGACCGCGACGTGGATCAGCCCCGCAATCTGGCCAAATCGGTGACCGTGGAGTAAGTGTGGGTGTCTGATTCTAAGAAATTTGGCACGATGGAATCCGATCACAAGTACCCTGTAGGCCCTCAGACCTGCTCTGGACTCCGGCTGTATGCCGAAGACTTGGGCATCGCCCAGGCTATCATCCAGCGCGACGGGGAGGTCACGCGCCAATACTTCTATCGGCAATGCTACCCGCTTTTCAAGTCATTCTTCAACCGTTTTGTCACGGATTGCACCTGCTGCAAGGAGTTCATCGACGAAATCTACCTGCTAGTCATGTCGCCCAGCAGGATTACGGGCAAGTGCAAGCTCGAGAACTTCCGGGGCGAGAGTACGCTGGCCAGCTGGCTCAAGACGGTCTGCTACTACTATTGCTGCAGCAAATTTGAAGAGAAGGACAAAAGGCATATTTCTGATCCGTTTCCGCCCTACGCCAAAGAGGATGAATTTCCCGACCGATACGAAGACCTGTATGGCTTTGTGGAAATGGACTTCAGCCGCATCAACCGGAGCGATGCGATGACTGTGCTCAACATGATGCCAAACAAGCGATACAGCAGTCTCATCCGCCTGCGCTATTTAGAGCAGCTTTCCAACGAGGAGACCGCCGAGATACTGGGCATGTCACTCGACAATTATTACAACAAGCACAAGCTGGCCAAAGCCCAGTATGAACAAATTTTAAGAAAGGAGTTCCACCATTTTCATGCTGTCGCCCCACCCGACCTCCCTTCATCTCCCAATTGTGCAGATATTGCCCCGTGCTATTCATCCGACATGTTAGCGGAAGATTCATGTAATGACATGCTATATGAGGACATGGTATGCGACGTGGGGGATGGGCTCCCGGACGAGTTGCGCAGCGACGATTTCCCGATTCCCAATCCCGACAAATTTTATTGCGACAGCGACAGTATCTTTCCAATCTCCCAACAATAAGTTTCTAAACGTTGTTATATTTGCACCGAGCAGGGACAAACAAAAGTTTCCATCTTAACTGATAGATTCCGACCTGCATTGTCCTCTATACCTGTAGTCACTAGAATATCAACTTTAAAATTTATCAGTTATGAAAAAGGAAATTGCAAAAGAAAAGACTCAGGTTTACAATGTGGTGATTTTGGACAAGAGCGGTTCTATGAGCTCCATCAAGACCGCTGCTGTGGAAGGTTTCAACGAGACGCTGGCCGGTATCAAGAAAGCTCAGGAGATATTTGCTGAAACGCAACAGCATTATCTTTCATTGGTGGCATTCTGCAGCTGCGAGCTGAAAGTGCTATACGACAAAGTTCCTGTTTCAGAAGCCAGACCGCTTGACATGAACGATTACCAGCCCTGCTGCTGTACCCCCCTATTTGACGCCATGGGATTTACCTTGACAGACATCCGCAAACATGTGAAAGAGCTCACCAATGCAATGGTGGTGGTGACCATCATCACCGATGGTCTGGAAAACGCTTCCAAAGAATATTCAGGCTCGGCAGTTAAGAATTTGGTGGAAGAGCTGCGTCATGAGGGCTGGACATTCACTTATATGGGGGCCAACCAAGACGCTGTAGAGGTGGCCGTAACGTTGTCCATTCGCAATGCCAGAAACTTTGATTATTCGTCAAGCGGTACAAAAAGGGCCATGGAAAAAGACAGCTGTACCCGTATGAACCTTTTTCAGCGCATCCACGACTTCCGCATGGAGAATCAGGATGTTGATGCGTTTATGTCGAATGAAGAACGCAACGAACTTTATGCCAACATGGCTGACGAAGCGTTTGACGAAGAAGAACAGCTTTAATTCATTTCCCGGATAGCAACTTGCCATCGTCGCCCAGGCAATTTTGCTAAGGGAATGGCGGGTTATAGGATTTTGCATGTTGAATTAATACAAAGAAAAATATCTTTATTAACTTTGTATTAATTCAACTTTTTTATATATATTTGCAACCGTCGAAAAAAAATAAGACAAAAAAATTTAAGAAAGCGTATTTTCGCATATCCGTACATACCGAGAGTCCAACTCCTACATTGAGGATACTGAAAATAAACGGCTCCGCTTTCTTTTTGTGATGTATGTCCTTTTGAGCTGTAGGGCACAAAACACTAAGAATTCACTATAATTTTCTCATTGCATGATACCTCATGACCCGAAATCTTTTCTCTTTATTTCTCCTTATTTCCGTAGTCACAGTCATCCATGCCCAAAGCGACTACTATATCCGTCAAGCGGAGGGCTACATGCGCGATGCCGAATATTACAACAAGCAGGCCGAAGGATACGAGCGAGATGCGGAGTATTACAACAAGCAGGCGCAGGGATATTTGCGTGATGCAGACTACTACACCCGTCACCAAGATTACGACAAGGCCAGTACCCGCACTCGCTGGGCGAAAGACGCATCAGAGAAGGCACAAACCCGCATGAGGTGGGCAGCTGATGCGCGAGAGAAAGCACGCACTCGCATGAAATGGGCGCAAGAAGCGATGGAGAAGGCAAAGAGAAATAGCCGCTAACACGTGTTTTTCTCAAGAATCACCTCTAGATTGATAATTGTGGTGAAATTTGCAACAATTTGAGGTGAACATTGCAACAAAATAGTGAAGTAGTATATGATTAGATTTCTGAAATTTGCAGCGCGATTAATGAAACATCAGTCTTTATAATACAATCACTCATCTTAAAATTAAAAAATTATGTCAACAATCGGAGAAGTTATTCCGTGGCCGCCCATGGATGTGCAACAAACATTTGATGATACCTGTGCTATCAAATCCCAACAATTAATACTTAAAACCTTTGGAATAGATATACCTGAAGATGATCTACGACAGGAGGCAATAGACAAAGGTATTTATACTCCAGGAGGAGGAACTTCGCCGGAAGATGTAGGCGTTTTGCTCAATGAGCATGGTGTGGATACTCACACTGTTCAAGATGCTCACATATTTGATCTCGTAAATGAACTGGCTCAGGGTCATAAGGTAATCGTTGGAGTGGATTCCGGCGAATTGTGGCACGACAATTGGTTCGACATGTACTTTGAGGACCAAACAGCTGATCACGCCTTAGTAGTGTCTGCAATCGATACAACCGACCCGAATAACACGCAGGTGATTCTGACTGATCCAGGTACAGGACAACCGGCTGCCACCTATTCGCTGGCGGAGTTCCTGGACGCATGGCAAGACTCCAACTGTTTCATGGTTGCCACTAATGATGCTCCACCAGCAGGTGTGGATCCTACAATGGTCAACTTCGACTACGATGCTGGTCATATTCCGTCCATTTTGGATGTCCCATTTGAAATTTTCCAGGATATTATTAGTTCTGTAAGCGATTTCTTTGGAGATGTCTTTAGTAATAATACTCAAATTGATATGGACAATTGGAGCGAAGCTAACGAGCATGTGAATTCTGTTTTCCATGAATACAATGACGCATATCAGTTTGATATTGACAATACGCCCGATCTGAATTTCCATGACATGCTATTTGATGGTTTTGATTTCATGTAAAAATAATAATTAGAGAACAATGAATGGTCAAGAATTAACAAATCAGGTATCAGCAATCCGAAAGCAGATTGTTGATACGTATAATAAAATTATGGGTATTCAAAACCCATTGCTTCCTCCTAAAGACAGAGAGTTGCTTGCCATGGAGGAGCAGTTGAAACATGATGTGTATGATGTCGTGGTTTGCGGTGAAGTAAAAAAAGGTAAATCATCGTTCATCAATGCCATTCTAGGAGAGGCAATCCTTCCTGTTAATACGGAAGTGGCCACCAGCCAAGTGTTCCGCATTGTCAACAGCGACACAGAATCTTATGAGTTGGTCTTCATGGATGAGACAAGGAAGGCAATCAGCAAAGATGATTTAACGAGATACGGTTCGCAAGTTGCGGCAAATGCAGATGGAACCCCAATGTTTGCCAGTTCCATTGACTACATCGAGATACACTACCCCATCACATTCCTGCCGAAAAACATCGCCATTGTGGACACCCCTGGCATAGGCGCTGTTTATGCCGACCATGAACGAATCACACGCCGCTATCTTAAGAGAGCTGCCGCTGTGGTGTTCATTATGGATCCACAGAATCCTCTAACAGAGCCAGAAATAGCTTTTGTAAAATCAGCACTGGAAGTGACTAACCAAATGGTCTTTGTAATGACCAAAATGGACAACTATGATTCGGAGTATATCGTGAATATGGTCCGCCGCAATGGAGACATTCTCAATCCTTTGGCAGAACAGACTTATAGCAAACATATTTCTGTTTTGCCCATGTCCAGTAAAATATTGGCTGATGCCGCTCAAAACGATGACGAAGTATTGCGAGACCTTGATGTGATCTCAAGTCAATTTGACAAAGTGCGGGAGGCTTTGGAACGGATGATTTATACGACAGTAGGATTGGTGGACAACGTGGTCTTCACCAATCGCATGATTGCATACAACACTAAAGTGCTAAATGTCATTCAAGAAAGCACAAATGCCTTGAACGACAATGGTCAAGCAAAACAACTGCTAGAGGATAAGAAAAATTTGCAAAACAAGTTTTCTGCCCAGTGGGGACCGACAGGTCCTCATTATAAGGAAGTGGCTCAACAAATCTCAGACGAGACTAATTCTATTTCCAATCGCATTGCTGTTATGTGCAATCCAGCGGGAACAGTTTATCAAAAGTTTCAAGAAGAGATCAATGTTCTGAAGGACAAAGCAGAAGCAGAGGAATATGCCAAAGCCTTTCCAACTCGCCTGAAAGAGACAATAGAGCATTCTGTACGCGACGTATTGGAATCAATTTCAAATAGTATCAATGGAAAATTGAAAGACTATGCGTCAAACATGAACGAGCAAGTCGAATTCTCCAACGACATAACCCTCGATGGCATAGCGTTGGAAGGTATTGACACTGGACAAAAGGGGTTCGCCAAAGTTCTTGGCACTTTTCGCATGACCTACCTTACTTCTGCTATTTTTTTGGGCATTGGCGGGATGCTTTTGGGACCAATCGGCGCACTTCTCGGAGGTATTTTTGGGGGAATAGCCTCATGGTTAACCACCAAAGAGACTTTTGTTAACGAGTTGAAAGGAAAGTATCTGAATTATTTAGGCAAAACTTTGAATGGAGCATATACTGAACTGTGTGTCAAGGCCAATCCCATCACAAAAGTCGAGGAAATCAGAAGAGACATCAAGGCCAAAGCAGAGAATGCTTTAAAACAAGTTTATGACGAACAGAAGCAGGCTGTGGATGAACGGGTAAAGGTTCTTACTGAACAAATTCAAGCAGATACCCAGGAGCGACAGAAGAAGCAGACTGAGTTGAGTGGACTGCGTACTGCATGGAAACCTATTCATACACACCTGACAGAGCTTAAACAGAGCATTGAACAATTGGAGAAAAAATTAGAAACCGCATGAGTACTATTGGAATAGACTTCGGCACTACATTTAGTTCTGCCTCTTGGGTGAACCCTGTCACAGGTTTTCCGGAAGAGATAAAATTCCTAAACGCTGTTGATAAGTGTAAAATCCCTTCAATCATATACTTCCAGCCTCAAGGTAAACCCCTTGTGGGATATGCACCCTATATGCAGATTGAAAACGCAAATACTGCGGCTGATAGAGATGTCATTCATCGGTATGCTATCACAAGCATCAAGCGCAAGATGCAAAAAAATGCTTCTTTTCAAGGACATTCGCATGTGGAAATAATTTCCCTTATTATTCGTCATGTTGTGGAAGAAGCGAGGAAGGTATGCGATTTTCCATCGCCACCAGACACTTTAGTGCTTACTCATCCTGTGGTATTTGCAGAATGGCAAAAAAACATGCTTCGAGAAGCTGCATGTAGAGCTGGTTTCGCCGACGAAAAAATCTCTTTGTTGGAAGAACCTATCTCTGCTGCATTAGCATACGTAAACTCCAATAACTTATCGAATGTAGAAGGTGTGCTCGTCTATGATTTTGGGGGCGGTACTTTTGATGTGGCATACGTAAAAAAGGACGCGCGCGGCCAATGGCAGATTCCTATTGATCCGCAGGGTGACCCTTGTTGTGGAGGTGATGACATTGACCTCTCCATTTATGACAAATGGGAAGAGCGGGTAAGGCAACAGTTTCATCGCAACCTGTCGCCAAACCCTCAGGAGGTTGACGACGTGTTTCTTTCCCGTTGTCGAAAACAGAAAGAGATGCTCTCTCTCAATGCTAACCAGAGGTTCACTGAAATTCTTCCACCAGCCAAAGGTCGAAATTTCGATCAAGCTATTTGGGAAGTACGAGACAGTGAATATAATGATATTATTTCGCCCATCATCAACCGCACCATTGCCAAAACAAAATTAGTGGTTGATGAAATAAGATCCAAACACTTGCCTTTGGACATTGTCTTACTCATAGGTGGCAGTTCGAGAATCCCTTTGGTACGGCAACGTCTTGAACAACTGCTCGGTGATGTTTCTTTGATTAGAACTACTGGTCAAGTAGATACGGCAGTGGCAGTTGGGGCTTCTTATTATGCACTGAACAGACCAACACTGTCCCCTATCCCCGAACCTCCCATTATTAAAAGAGTGAAATTCTGCATTAAGTGTGGGAATCAATTCAAAGATTCAGACAATTTTTGTATGATTTGTGGAAGAAAGAGAGATGTTCTATGAAAGAGGATGTTGTAACAAAAACTAAAGCATTGTTGGATACTGCCGAAGAACTTCTCGGGAGGTTAAACGGTTGTTCAAAATATCTTCCTGAAATCGACAAGATGCAGCGCAAACTATACCAACCCTGTGTGTTGGCAGTTGGTGGGAAAGTTAAAGCGGGTAAAAGCTCTTTCATTAACGCCCTGCTGGGGAAAAGTTTAGCTAAAGTGGGCGAATTGGAAACCACCGCAACTATTAATATGTTCCGGCATATTAGCGAAGCTGATTCGGCTTATACGCCCGAGCGTCCTGTGAAAGTGGTTTGGGATAATGGTGTGGAAACATACGAAACGATTTCCTTTATGGACTCGTTGCAAGGCAATGATGATGCTACTTTACAACGTGCACAAGGGATAGCTTATTTGGAATTCTATGAAGACAATGACATTCTCAAGGAACTGACCCTTGTGGACACTCCTGGCACTGGTGCGGTTGTTGGCAAAGACGGACAAGGACACGAAGAAGTGGCAAACCGTTTTTTTCGTCTGCGGCAAAAACATGAAGAACAAACAAATGAACGGATGGCACAAGCCGATGCTATCATTTACCTTGTTGGAGCTGTGGCCGGTGCCGCTTCTAAACAGTTCCTTGACGATTTTCGGGAAACCACCTCTGATTCTTCTGCCCTGAATGCGCTTGGTGTTCTATCCAAAGTAGATATTGATGAATCTCTTTTAGAAAGACGCCACAGTCAGGCACAATACGTGGCTGAGAGTTTGAAAAATGAATTGTACACCGTAATTCCTGTTTCGGCGGGGCTTTACGAGGCCATCACCAATTATCGTAGCCGACTTCCTCAGTTGCAGTTATGGCTAAAAAGTCTACCACTTGCTGCTTTCAAATTATTTATGCGCAGCGATGCATTTTACTACACCGAAGACCAACGGTATTTGGAAGCGGTTTTCAAAGAAAGCCCTATGTCTCCCCCGTCGGTGGAACAGCGCAAAGCCATGAAAGGAGATTTGCAATGGGCTTTGTTCAGAACCATTTCGCAAACGCTTTATCATGCGAACACCTTCGACGAAGGTTACTGCCAATTGGAGGAAATCGCCAATATGCAACAGGTGCGCGACACCATCAAGGAGCGTTTCTTCAGCCGTAGCAAAACCATACGGTGCAATCGTATCCTGACAGATTTGCAAAAACTGGCATTGAAGGTAAGGCGATCCACCTTTAATGAACTCCGCAATAGTCGAGCCGACTATGACAGTTGGATGTCTATTATCAAGATAGGCGAATCTTCCTATAACAAGTCAGCTGCTGACAGTTTGCGGAACTTCATTTCTTCGCAATTGCCCGCCCCTGAAGATATTGACCAATGGGAGAGCGAATTCGTCAAGAAACTGCTTGTTCCAATTGAGGATTTGCAGCAAGCCATCAAGGACATTGACGCAGGTTTCCAACATCTGATGGAGTTACAATCTCGTCGTGACCTATGGCCAGAAGAAGAATATGAGGAATTATGCGGATTGTTCGGATTGTATGGGACTTCTTCTGTACCTGAGAACTACGATATCTCCGAGAGACAAGCTTATTGGCAAAGCAGAGTCTATCGGCTAAGAGATCATCGCGATCGCTCCGTGGCAGAATACGCAGTGGAATGTTATGGTAGATTATTAAACAAACAGTGATATTATGGAAAAATTATGGCATAAATTTGAAAAATGGTTTAACACGGTTTTTCGTGGTGACGATGAAGAGGCAGTGGTTTCTCAGCAAAATGATATTCTTTTCACAACCCCGATGATCGAACACCAAGAAGAACAGCTTGTTGATAAGGAGGTCCTCTCCGAAGTGGAGGAAGAAACTGCGACATTAGATGAGGTGTCAGAAACAGAAATAACAGTTTCGGAAACCCCTTCCATGGATGTGATTGATGAGATTACGAATAGGGTTGAGAAAGAAGAAAGCAGTGATGAAGATACAGTTATAAAACAAGATAATGAAGAAAACGCTTATACATCCACAGAGGGTGACAAACGTTTTGAAAAGCTCCTGTCCAATACTTTAGACACAATTAAGTATTATGATCAGTTGGTGGCACAAGTTGAGAATCCTGATGTAAGAAGCTGTTTGGAAGACTTCTGTCGGAAATTGATAGAGAATCTCATTCTTTCGGGTTGCACACCCATTGACACTTCTGAGGGTGTTTTTGACATGACCCGACATAGAGTGGTTCCTTTCCAAATGGTTGAGGATGGAACGCCCTATCATAAACTGGTTCGTGCAGGTGTGGAATGGGATGGCGAAGTGAAAGTGATGGCGATTGTGGAACTTTAAAATCACGAAAGATGAAATGTCCTAATTGCAATCAGGAAGTTTCTCCTGAATGGAAAACATGCCCTTATTGTGAATACAAGCCCAAACTATGCAGTAAGGATGGGTGCACTTCGGGTTGGTTATCAATGGACGCACACTTTTGCCCTTCATGTGGTTCTCCGATAAAAGGGGAAGAGAATCTGATGTTGAGAGAATATATCGAAGAATTAATAAGAAAAAAGATATCCACAAACTCTCAAACTTCTCCTGTGCAAAAGGAAAGAAATGTTTCTGTAGGGGACATTCTTTGTACAGACGGCACCACAATGCCTGTTTCCGAATGGCCAGCAGTTGGGAAAAATGCCATGGGCGTGGTCTTTTATGTGGATGACACTGGCAAACATGGTTGGGCGGTACACTTGCAAGACCAGGGGAAATGTAGATGGACGGCATGTAGCAAAGATTCGCTAGTCTATGGTGTGCATACCTGTGGAACAGAAAAGGAAGCGCTTGCCGATGAGGATGGCTGTGCCAATACGAAGGCATTACGTGCTGCGGGGAATGCGTCTGTTTATCCAGCGGCATACGCGGTGGATTTTGGTCTCGGGTGGTATCTTCCGGCACTGGGTCAACTAAAGAAACTTTACAATCTACGAGAACGCCTGAACACTTCCTTGCTGAAAGTAAAAGGGGAAGAAATAGAAGAGGATTGGTATTGGTCATCCACACAATATGGTGACTACTTCGCGTGGTTCGTGACCTACCATGGGGGCGTGCACTACCTCAGGAAGCACTACAACCTTAGGGTGCGTAGTGTTCGTGCTTTTTAGTCTTTAACCATTCATCCATTCAACTATTTCAAATACTCAATAATAAAGCTATGAACTGTCCAAGTTGCAACAAAGAAGTTTCACCCGACTGGAAGCTGTGTCCATTTTGCGGGTTTGAACCAAAGAGATGTTCAAATCCAGAGTGTCAACTGCGGTGGTTGCCACAAGAAGCGAAGTTTTGCCCGGAGTGTGGGAAACCACTGGAAGAAACAAATTTCGTCCCCATTCCAAGAACCAAGGGTGAGAACCGCAATGTTTCTATTGGTGATATTCTGTGTACGGACAACACAACTGTGCCGAGTTCAGCATGG
>JAFZIP010000005.1 GCA_017554325.1 Bacteroidales bacterium | reverse complement strand
TATCTGTACAAAACAGCAAAAAACACTATTTTTGTGGCTGTTTTGTGGCGCACGCCTTACGGTACAGATATAACGCAAGATTGTGTGGTCGGTCAATGCCCTACGGGTACTTGTTTCAGCGGGGATTTCGTTGTCCTGTGCAAAAAGAATGGCGATTCCCCTGCTCTGGTACCTGCCTCTCTGCCATCGGCACGTGCTATAATGGCAGAGAGCAAACCAAGTCCAAGCAGTTTGTTTTGGCCCAACCAATACAGTCTGGGCATACCATTCCGGATACAGATATTGGAGTTGCTTATGTTCATAATGCAAGTGATTAGATTTTGATATGAAGTTGATAAAAATGACTGAAAAAGGTGTTTGCGGCTTGTTCTGCAAACATGAGAATCATCAAAATCAGCACATTAGTGCATGGTAGTGTTACTCATTTCCATAGAGAATGGAATGCCAAAATAATAAAAAATGAAATGCGAAATTTATTCAAGTTTATTCAAGTTGGTACAAGTTGGTTCAAGTTAACCCAAGTTAAACTTCGCATATATTTCACCCAGCTATCCCTTGAACCAATCTCACCCCCATGACCCCCATTCACCCCCATGTATCTCATCTTATGTGTCCCATTTCACTAACGACAAGTAAAGGAGAATGATTAGTTGGTTGGCGAGTAGTATAAAGAAAAAGGTCGGATTACAAAACAGGTGCACGATTAAGAGAATAAGAATGGAGAACAAGATCTTGTGATATGTTGCAATGCCAGATTATGGCTCTACTCGAGACTTTCATAGGCTATAAAACCAGCAGGGTATAAAAAGCCCCAATAGAAAAAAGAGCTGTTTAACCATGACTTTATGCTCAATGTGTCTTGAGAAACATGCACAATAAAACTGACAAAGCATGCAGAAACAAGACTGACAATCATAAAAAACACGTATTTGTGTTTCTTAATGAAATCGGATGTTTTTTTTTGAGTTTTCATTTCGTTAAATTCCATTTATTAATTGTTCAACACAATACCCTGCAGATGCGCCGCAAGCACCAGCCATCCCTGTCGCAACAATGCCTGGTCCTGTAACTGCGCCCGCCATTGCGCCTACTACAGCTCCTCCAGCATCAGAAGCCACTATAGGACGTGTTATTTCCCATGCTTCTTTAACCATCCCTTTAAACTTTTCCCATCTGGGACCTTTGTCTTGTCCGCACAAATAAGAAGAAAGGTAGTAGATGGAACTAAGATACATTTCAGAAAATAATTTTGCATAAAAATATTCTTCTTTCGTCTGGATATTTTTCATCGCAAATAAATTTTGTTGAACATATTTATGATAAGTATCTTTAAAATCATCAAAGGAATCTGAATTATCAATAAAAGATGGAATGATGCTGTCTACTGAAACAAAGAAATCTGATAATGCATCAGTGTTGAGAGTCACTATCACATCTTTTAAACTCTCTATTTCATTCAAGAGACTAAAATCATAAGATGATTGACTGAAATTAATAATATTGTAGTAAAGAGAAAGTGGTATGTTAGATATCGCTAAATAACACAATGAGTCAGAAATGGAACAATGTTTAAATGGATAATCAAGCATCTTATCACATATAGATTCTCTGATAATATCATAAGACAAAGAATCTAATCTTTCAATGGTTGGATAAATACTATTCAAAAAGTATGTCATGTAATCAGCATGGAAAGTTGACATTTCTTGAATTATTAAATCAATATCATCGAATGAATACCTAGACAATGATTGTCGCGCGGATTTAACATTGTCTTTCTCGCAACCCATAAGGATTGCGCTTGTAAACGCGGCTGTTAAAGCCAAAACTATAATCTTTTTCATTTTTTTTCCGATATTAAATTTTATAAAATAAATTCAAATTATCTGTGCAAAACAGCAAAAAAAACACTATTTTTGAGGCAGTTTTGTCGCGCACGCCTTACGGTACAGATATAACGCAAGATTGTGTGGTCGGTCAATGCCCTACGGGTACTGGTTTCAGCGGGGATTTCGTTGTCCTGTGCGAAAAGAATGGCGATTTCCCTGCTCTGGTACCTGCCTCTCTGCCATCGGCAAGTGCTATAATGGCAGAGAGCAAAGTTCTAAGCAGCCCAAAATACCCAGCCAATAGATATTGGCATGTAGGAAATAGCATTCAAAAATATGGATGATTCTGAACATGTTTGATTTTATGCAGCAAAAATAGAAAAAAAACGTTACGATAGATTTTTACCGCAAAAAAATCTCTTCATATTACTACCCCGGCCTTCGGCCAACCATTGCAGGCAAGCCTGCTTTTCCTCATCGCTCGGCAGAGCAAAAACAAGTTTTTCCTCTGCCCTCGCTCATTCGTCAAATCTAAAACAGAAGGGGAATTCTTTTCCTTCTTCCTCTTTTCCTCTTATCCTCCTTTACTCCACTGAAATCTCATCCATAAACATCCACGACTGCTCGCCTGCGCTGATATGCCAAGCGGGCAATTTTCCGTAACTGGATGCTTTCACTTTGAGATAGCGTCCGGTGGCGTTGCCCTTGACCACAAACTCGTGCAGCTTGGCATCTTCCGACTTCTCGGAGCCAATGCCGTTGGCGGTGCCGAACAGCGTGTAGTGCTCGCCATCGTCCGAGATGTAAACTTCCACTTTGGAGGGGTAGAAAATCCAGGCCCGCACGTCTTCCAGGCAACTTACAGCCACGGAGTGTACCGTCTTGGGCTCATCCAACGTGATTACACCCTCGAAGTCGCCGGGGAAGCCTTGCCAGCCGCCCACGCGCCAGTTGGCCCTCGCGCGCAGCCCGTCGATGAGGCCGTCTTCACCGCCCGCAAAGTAATGCTGGGCAGGTTTGGTGATGTAGGACATTTTTTTGTCTCTCTTGAAATATCGATAGTTGGCCTCGGCTACCTTGCTGGCCCCGGAAATCTTGTTGAAAGCGATGGCTTTCAGCGTGGTGTTCTCTTTGATGGTGATGGGACCTTCGTATTTCGTGCCGTGCGTGGGCGCGGGCGTGCTGCCGTCGGTCGTGTAGTAGATGTCGGTGAGCGCCGACATGGGCACGACGTCTGGCAAATTGCGCTGGTACAGGTTGATACTGACGGTCAGACTGTCGCTGAAACGCTCCTGGTCGGTGGAGAAATAGGGCACTGTGGTCACCGTCGGGTTGATGATGGCCTTGGGCGTGTTCAGATAGCCCACACCCCACGTCTCGCTGGGCTTGTCGCCCATCTTGAATTCCAACAATCCGCCATCTTTGATCTGGTTGTAGGTGATGTATGATTTGGTGATTTCCTCGCCATTGTAGTGCACAGACTGTATGTAGGGCAGATCTTTGTCTTTGGTGATAATCAGTTTCTTGCCGTTTTCCAGATTAACCGTAACCTTGTCGAACAGTGGATAGCCGATGATGTATTGGTTCTTCCCGGGGCAAACGGGATAGAAGCCCATGGCGCTGAATACGTACCAGGCCGACATCTGGCCACAGTCCTCGTTGCCGCAAAGTCCGTCGGGCTTGGAGGTGTAGAGTTCCGTCATGATTTTGCGGGTCAGCTCTTGCGTTTTCCAAGGCTGGCTTACGAAGTTGTAGAGGTAGACGGCGTGGTGGCTTGGCTCGTTGCCGTGCGCATATTGCCCAATCACGCCGGTGATGTCAGACTGGTCACGGCCGGTCATCTTCGAATCGCCGTAAAACAGAGAGTCCAGAAACACGCCCATGGCTTTTTCGCCGCCCATGAGATAGACGTAGTCGGTGACATCGTGCGGCACGTAGGTGGAGTATTGCCAGCAGTTGGCCTCGGTGAAGAAGTTGTTCACCTCTGTGGGGTTAAAAGGAGTGGAAAAACCACCGTTGATTTTGCCGTGCATGAACCCGTCGGGGTCCAGAATGTTCTTGTAGAACTGGGCGCGGTCGATGAACTCGTCATAAACCTCTTTGTTGCCTATCTCTTTGGCAAACTGGGCGATGCACCAATCATCGTAGGCGTATTCCAGCGTTTTGGACACAGATTCGTTGTCGGCATCCCCGGGGATATAGCCATATTGGGCATACTCGGGTCGTCCGAGCTTGTGGAGGGTGGCGCTGTGCACCATGGCGCGCAACATCTCATTCACATCGTAGGGACGCATGCCTTTGACGTACGCATCCCAGATGACGGGCACGGAATGGTAGCCGATCATGCACCAGGTTTCGTGGGCCGAGAGCTCCCACACGGGCAGCATGCTGCCCTCGCGGTAGTGTTGCATGAAGGTGTAAAGGAAATCTTCGGTGCGCTTGCGGTCGATGATGTTCAACAATGGGTGCAGGGCACGGTAGGTGTCCCACAGCGAGAAAACGGTGTACATCTGGTGCTTCGGGTCTCCGTTGTGAATCTCGCCGTCCTGTCCGCGGTATCGACCATCCAAGTCGGAATAGAGATACGGGGAGGTGAAACAGTGATACAGAGCAGTGTAGAAAGTTTTGAGATACTCTTTATTGGAGGACTCGACCTTGATTTTGCCCAGTTCCTTGTCCCAGGCAGCCACAGCCTCCGTATTCACCTGCTCAAAAGTCTTGTCCTGAAGTTCTTTCTGGTTGTTAATCGCTCCTTGGATGTCCACGGCGGAGATGGCCACGTTGAGCGTAACGGATTTCACCTTTTCGGAGAAATAGACGATGGCTTTGCAGTTCTCGCCGCGCACATCATTCTCCGTTACAAGTTTGTCATCTTTGTAAAACTCAATCTTCTGGATTGGCTCGGAAGGAATGATGGAGAAGGCGCAATACTGGTCGGGGTTCCAGGCTTCGGAGCGACGGAATCCCAAAATCATATTGCCATCAATGGTGATGCCCGAAGCCAGCACCTTGTCGCGATGGGTCAGGTCGATGATGATGCCGCGTTGCCCTTTCTTGGGGAAAGAATAGCTGTGCATGGCCACGCGCTGGCCGGCGGTCAGCTTCGCGAAAATGCCGTTGTTAAGCATGACATGGTAGAGACCGGGCGAGGCGTGCTCGTTTTTGTGGGAGAACGACAGGGCATACTCCTCGTTGTGGATAGAGGGCTCTCCGATGAACGGGGTGACGAGCACATCACCATAGTCGCTGCAGCCCGTGCCGCTGAGGTGGGTGTGCGAGAAGCCGTAGATGAGGCTATCGGTGTAGTGGTAGCCGGAGCAGCCGTCCCAGCCGTCGAGGCGCGTGTCGGGGCTCACCTGTATGGCTCCGAAAGGCACGATGGCCCCGGGAAACGTGTGCCCGTGTTCAGCGGTGCCTACGAAGGGGTTGACATATTCGCTCTGCGCGGTGACGGTGAAAGCTGCGAGGAACGCTATCCAGAAAACGAGGATCTTTTTCATGCTATGTGTCTTTTATGCTTTAACAGTATCACGATTCTTCAATGCCACGAAGCCCAAATAGAGCAGGCAGGCCAGCGTAACGAAGAAGGCATATCTCGGAGCCACGTTGGCGGCGGCACCCGTAAGGAGCGGCACGATGGCGGCACCTACGATGGCCGTGGTCATCAAACCGGCAATCTCGTTGGTCTTCTCCGGCATCTTATCCACGCTGATGGAGAAGATAAGCGGGAAGATGTTGGCGAAGCCGATACCGATCAGAATGAAACTCAACCAGGTGGTGAAGGCGTTGTACGGCAGAAACAGAAGCACATTGCCGATGATGGAAACCAGGATGGTGAGCACGAGGAATACGGCCGGCTTGATATGGCGCAGACATACGCCGCCGAAGAAACGGCCCACGAACAGGGCGATGATGAGCACGATGTTGCCCAATGCCGGCGTGATGCCCGGATTGTTTTCAATCAAAATAGAAGGAATGCGGTTGAACATGGAAGCCTCGGCACCGCAGTAGAAAAAGATGCCCAAGAACATCATCAGGATGTAAGGAATGCCCAACGCTTTGATGCAGTTGCCTAATGTGGTAGGCTGTGTCTCCTCTTTTTCGGCATTGTTCGGCACGAAAAGCAGCACGAGAATCAGGGTCACGAGCAGCACAGCGGCGAAGATGGGGAAGAGGATGCGGAATCCCATATCTACGGTCTCCGTTGAGCCTTCCGGCGTGAACGAGAACCAGCCATACTTCATCAGCGAGGTGCCGATGAGCACCAGGATGAGCGAGGTGGACAACGTGCCGATGGCTTTCAGAGACTGGGCGAATGAGAGCATGCTGGAGTATTTGCCTTCGGGCGACACGTCACGGATGAGCGGGTTGCCGGACACCTGCAAGATGGTGGCTCCGGCGCCCATCAACAGCACCGCCAGCAAAATGATGGGGAAGTTGAAGGCTATGATGGGCAGAATTGCACCCAAAAGGAACAATATAAGTCCGATGGTCAGCATCTTCTTCTTGCCGGTTTTTGACTGCCACACGCCCGTGGGCACCGACAGCACACCGAACATGATCATGCCGGCGAAGGAGACGAAAGAGGCCAAGAAAGGCGAGATGTGGAATGCCTTTTCCACGACGGAAACCAGCTGGCCGGCGGCATCGCCGAAACCCATGGCCAAGAAGACGAAGAATACGGATACAAGGGATAATGATTTTTTCATAAAGATTGTTTTTTAAGCGTTGCAAAAATACGAAAAAAGGTATCTTTGCAGAAATTTTTTTGCTATGTACGAAAATGATAAAAGAATAGTGGTTACCTTGGACGCCGGCGGCACCCATTTCCGTTTCAACGCCATCCGGGGCAACCAATCCATCGTGGATACCATAGAATTTCCTTCCGAGGCGCAGAATCTGGACAAGTGTTTGGGCAATCTGGTGCGCGGTTTTGAAGCAGTGATAAAGAAACTGCCCGAAAAGCCCGTGGCCATCAGCTTCGCTTTTCCCGGCCCCGCCGACTATCCCAACGGCGTTTTCCCGACGCGGCTGACCAATTTCCCGGCCTTTGAGGATGGGGTGGCGCTCGGCCCGTTTTTGGAACGCAAGTTCAAAATGCCCGTCTTCATCAACAATGATGCGGATTTGTTTACATACGGCGAAGCATTGGCTGGTTTGTTGCCGGAAGTAAACGCCAAGCTCAAGAAGATGGGCTCGGTGAAGCAGTATCATAATCTCATCGGATTCATCCTCGGTACCGGCTTCGGCATTGGCATCACCTCGCTCGAGCAGATGTACATCGGCGACAACTGCTGCTCGGAGATCTATTGCACACCGCATAAACTGGAGCCGGAATTAATTGTGGAAGAGGGTGTTTCGCAGCGCGCAGTGTTGTATAACTACCGCATGATAGCCACCGACCCGAAGAAAGACAGCTATAAAGATTCCTTGGATATTTTCAAAATTGCCGAAGGCATCTTGGAGGGTGACCAGAAGGCGGCACAGTTGGCTTTCGCCCGTTTTGGCGAGGTGGCCGGCTATGCCATCGCGCATGCGGTGTGCATGTTGGACGGCATCATCGTGCTCGGCGGCGGGCTTTCCAAGTCGCACAAATACTACATGCCAGCCTTGCTCAAGGAGTTGCGCGCGCAGATGCGCACGCGTGGCGGGGACACCCTTTCGCGCGTTCCTTCGTACGTGTATAATCTGGAGGACGAAGCCGAGTTCAAGGCCTTTGCACAGGGCGAGCAACGCGAGATTGCCATTTATGGCACGAAAGAGAAAATTGTTTGCGACACGCGGAAGCGGCTGGGCATAGCCGTTTCCCACATCGGTACCAGCGTGGCCACGACCACAGGAGCCTATTGCTACGCACTTCATAATCTCAAATAATCTTCATTATGCGAAAATCGATCATTCTGTCTGTTGTTCTGATTCTCAATATCTTCAATCTTCAGGCCCAGGATAGCGTTCAAGTGCGCAAATATTTGCAGGATTTGTGCGCGCCTGCCATGCACGGGCGTGGCTATGCGTACAATGGGGATGGCGTGGCCGCAGACTATATCCGCGAGCAGTTCAAGCGGATGCAGATAGCTCCGTTCCATTATTCAGACTACTTCGAACGGTATGGTTTTACAGTTTATGCGATGGAAGGAAAAGTGTCGGCGGAGTTGAACGGCAAGCCGTTGGAGTTGTGGAGCCAGTTTTCGTTTGCCCCCTATTCGCATTCGGCGGATGCAGAGTATGTTATGTTGCCCATTGATCCACAGGTGCTCGTCAGTCCTAACCTGCTCAAGGAGTTTTGTCAGAAAAACAAAAAGCAGATGGACAACAACTGTTTGTTGTATGTGGATATGAGCAGGTGTGAGGACCAGAATATTAAGAAAAAAGTGGATGAGATGTGCCGTTATCTGCACGTGTGGAACGGGACATATCCGTTTAAGGGACTGATATTGGGTGTGGAGGAGATACCGCAGTGGTCGTTTGCATTTGCCAAAAGCAATTGTGAATATGTATTGTGTTATGTAAAATCTGCCTTGGTTAAGAAAAAGAACAATAAGATCAAGCTGCGATGTACCAACGAGTTGAGTTTTCATAACACGCAGAATGTGTGTGCGTACATTCCGGGCACGGAAGTGCCGGACAGCATTGTGGTGATTGGCGCGCACTACGACCATCTCGGTCAAATGGGCGAGGATATCATGTTCCCGGGTTGCCATGACAATGCGTCGGGCACGGCCACGATGTTGGACATGGCGCACTATTTCAAGGCGCATCCGTTGCGCTACACGACCATTTTCGTTGCGTTCAGCGGCGAGGAAGCGGGCCTGATGGGCTCGTCGTTTTTCGTCCGCGATTCGCTGTTTGACTTCTCCAAGGTGAAGTTGATGTTGAATTTAGACCTCCTCTGTGGCGGTGATGACGGATTCATGGTGGTGAATTCGCAGGCCGACAACACGAAGGATTTTTATAATGCTTTGGTGGAATTAAACAAAAAGAAGCATAGCGTAAAGGAGATCAAGTCGCGCCCCAATGCGGCCAACAGCGACCATTATCCGTTTGCCAAGAAGGGCATGCCGGCGGTGTTTGTTTACACGTTGGGCGGCAGGACCGGCGGCTATCATCAGCCCGACGACACCCCCGAAAACGCCAGCCTGACGCAATATCACAGCATTGTGTCCCTGCTGATCAAAGGGGTGGAGGAGATGTGCAAATGATGCAAGGATGATTTTGAACTATTTGTAAACATTAAAGTATAATCGTGTTAGATTGAAAACCAAGGAATAACCTAATAAATGATTTCAAAAAAATTGGACGAGCAGATTGAACGGATCGGGCAGATGGAGCGCAGGTTGGAGCGTGTTCACGATGTGTTGGAGCGTTTGGACGCTGTGTTGGATGAGTATGAGTCTGTTCAGGACGATTTGCAGGCCTTGGACCAGTATCTTGGCAGTCTGGAGTGGCGTACCGACTGTCGTGCCGACGAGGCAGGACGTTTACCCTCGGACATGCCGTGCGGTGTCCTCAGCGAGGACGGCATCTGGAACGTTTTGGACCGCCACCGCGAGATTAGGGAGCGCTGCTCTCTCCGGCCACGCACTCCTCCGCGTGCTGAAAGCACGCTGTCCCAATAACCCCGCACAGCTTGTCTGTGTGGGGTGGATTGCATGATGGTCACGGCACCCTGATACATCCCGCGTGCCGAAGGCACGCCACTACAATCACAGAACAAACACAAACCATAACACAAAACCACAAACCAAAAAACAAAGAACTGCATAATCATGAATCAAAACAGAGGTGAAATCATTCTCTACCAGCCCGACAATAGCATCCGGTTGGAAGTCCGTCTGCAAGAAGAGACGGTGTGGCTGAATCGTCAACAACTGGCAACGCTATTTGCCAGAGACATTAAAACTATTGGCAAACATATTAATAATGCTTTATCTGAAGAATTGAAAGGAGTTCCAACCGTCGCAAAATTTGCGACAGTTCAACAAGAAGGGGGACGCATGATAACAAGAGAGATTGAGTATTATAATTTGGATATGATCCTGTCCATTGGATATCGTGTGAAATCGCAACAAGGCATTATGTTCCGTCAATGGGCGAATTCTGTACTCAAGGACTATTTGTTGCGTGGGTACGCCATCAATCAAAGGGTTGAGCGTTTGGAACAGAGGGTTGCCAGAACCGAAGAGCAAATCGGTCTCATTGTTCGAACTGCATTGCCGCCCGCCGAGGGGATATTCTATGATGGGCAAGTGTTTGATGCTTATACCTTTGTGGCGGACCTGATTCGTTCTTTCTCCCCTATAGACCTATGAGCAGTTTTAGAGTATAGGGGGTGGTCTTGGTCTTTGCTGCAGTCCGTCAGGACTGCCGGGCTTTGTGGCGTAGGGCGATGTGCGGGGGATGTCGCACCCCGGAGGGGTGCGGGCATGAAAACCACATATTCCATTTTGGAATACATGGGGCTATATGGCACACGGGGAATAGGGTTGTATGGACAACAGAAAATCCTGTACCTACTTCCTCACCTTGTCAAAATACGATTGAATCAAATTGTATTGATCGGCGAGCTCTTTCCGTTTCTTTTGCAATTTATCAAGTTTTATTTTCCGTTCTCTGGTTTCTTCTATTGCTTCTATGTCTTCTATTAGCGTCCCACCAAGACCAAAGAATGGATGGTGTACCGTTTCCAAATCTTCCGTTGCTTCCGCAATCTGATTATCCAATATCTTCAATTGCTGCTCGTATTGTCTCTTGGCTTCCATCATGGTGGGTGTTTGTGTTGCCACAAAAACATCCAAGAGGTTATAAACTGCTTCTATCTGTTGTTTGGTCTCCTTGGAAGAACGACGAGCGATAATTAATGCGACAACAATCGCAATCACTCCTACAATGGGGCTTATAACCGTTGCCCAGACTATAACAGAATTCATACTATCAACTTGTTAAATGCCACTATTCTTCTTATAATTCTCCACCTGCTCGAAGATGGCTTTGAAAACCTCGTCGCGCGTGGCGGGTAGGTAGCCGTGTTAAATATTTTTGGTTATTACTCTATACATGTTGTCCTTTTCCTTGTATGAGGATATAAACTCTACTCTTTCCAAGTATTGCAACAACTCTTTATTAAAGTCGTTAACCATCATTTTTGGTCTTGTCCCCTTCTGAACAGCAATTTCTTTATATACGCCGCCTAACGCATTCAAAAACATCTTTATCATTTCGTCATCTGCGTTTTCTTTTCCGGTAAGACTAATAAAGGTTCTTATCTTTTCCCCAACATCGTCTAAGCGCATTGTAAACATTATCATTTTACTAACACTAAGTTTGTTAAGGGACCCCTCTTGGTAAAAGCGACAAATTAGTTTGGCCATTTCAACGGGCACATCATTGTTGGAGATGACTTCTATGTTTTTAGAAATGAACGAAATCAATTCTTTGGTTTTGATATTATCCAGTTCCGCTTTAATGAACCCTTCGATGTTCTCCCACTTTGGTTCGACTACATTTGTTTTCAAAGCCAATCTCTTTTTATCATTGTCTGGAATGTCGGAAAGATTAGTGATTCTGTTGCGTTGTTTGTCTAAATATGCCTCAACAGAGTTATCAATCTCAGAGTTGTTGATTATATACAAAAGGCTCTCCTCTGATTCCTCAATACTTTCTTCTGGGAAACAACCAATGTATTCCAGAAGATTGTTGTCCATATCTTTAACAAGAGCAGTATTACCAAGTCTTCTTGTGATGGTCATGCCTGCTGTTTTATATGATTGCAATAAATCCGGGTTCAAAAAGGAAACGATACTCAATAAATTTTGTTTGTTTCGTTCGAAGTAACATCCATCTATAATAAACTTCATGAATTCAGGATTGAATGACTGCGATATTAAATCCTTGAATTTAAGATTTCTATTCTGAATGTATGTTTCTACTTTCTTTAGCCCTATTTTATTCAATCTTTCATTTATTAAACCGAAACAATTAGAGATTTGATTGTCAAAATCTGTGTTGTTTTTGGAAATATCTTCAAGATCAGCATATCTCATAAAAGCTTCAAACAACAAACTTTGTTCCTCTTTGTTTGTTTCTTTTCTCTTGAAAATACAATCCTTGTAAAAAGTTTTCCATTTTTTAAATAGGCGAGCAAACACGACCTCACAGTCATCAAACTCAGAATATAAGGCAAGAACAAAATCTTTTTCTTTGTGTTTTTCAATGCACTTGATTATTCTATCCAATCTTGAAGACATTTCTTTGCTTTCTTCAGAATGATCAGCTATATATTTAATAAGAGAAATATTCAAAATGCCAACCTTATTATAAAGTTCAGACGAAAGCTCATCGATAACGGAGTCTAATTTGACAAGTTGGAAAGGATATTCCTTTTTCCGTCCTACTCGCAAGTCAGTTATGAACTCTTTGTCTTGAGGCGTTAGTGTAGCAGGATAGAAGTAAGATATATAGTCATAATAATACTCGTTGATATATCCTTTTTTTAATAGGAACTCTACAAGCCTGTTTTTATCTTTTATCTCAGAAATGTCTTTTTGAAATGCTTTTATGTCGAATGAATTCAATAATTGCGCAAGGTTTTTTTGTTGACAAATGGATATTTCTTCATCTATTTGTTTTATTTCGTTCAAAATTTCCCGAATCACTTCATTCTCAAAGTTCAACCTTTGGAGGTAACCATGTTGAGAATCTACCTGCTTTTCAACCTTTTCAAATTTCAAATTCAAAGTATCAGTTTGTCGTCCATTATAATAATTAGTATATTCATAATGGCTAAAGTTATCATTCATCAATTCTTGGAATTTTTTTTCATCATCGATTAGTTCCTGTGGAGAGACTCTCTTGTTTGCATCGACAAAATACAATATTTTATATCTTGTATCTAACAAATACCTATTTACATATAACGACCTCAATTCTTTGCCATTTGTCAATTGATATTTATTCTTCTCAGAAACATACTTGTCTTCAAGCTCTTTCTTTTTTTGACGCAATGTCTCTAATACTTCATCCTGATACTTCTTCTTGCTAGAGATTACCTTATAAACAGCTCCACCACGATTGGGTAATGCTGAAAAATCATCTGGGAAATAGTTTTTGTACACAATCATTCCGAGAAGATTTTTGGTCTCTAAGCTGTTACCAAGTTTTGTACTATATTGTATATACTCATCAACTATGTTGTACAACATTCTCATATCATCGATGTAGAGCCCCAACTCTTTACATGTGGATTCCGAAATATCTTTAACTTTATGCTGTTGAAGAGCATTCAACAACATGTCTTTGGCATTTGAATAGTTGATGACAGGAATTACGGTTGTGATATAATCGAAAAATTTTGTCCTGTTTGTATCATTGAAAATATCATCCCGGACAGCATAAATAAAGACGATTCGTCTTCCGACAGAGTTTGATGAGTTTAGCAATTGATTGAGCTCTCGTAATTTAAGGAAGATGTGAGTGGTTTCAAATCTATCCAAATCTTCTATTATCACAACATTGTACTTTGTGACCTCAAAGAAATAAATAATCTCATCTAAATGTTTGTTGAAAACCGATGTGTTTTCAGCAATACTGATTTCACCGTCTTTGAAATTTAGTTTGTTGACCTTAGAATTGTATGTGGCGACAAAGATTTTACCTATAAAAAATATAGAAATGCCAACCAAGTAAACTACACATAAGAAATCCCAGACCTTTTCCCAAACAATGCTGCAGGAAAAAATGGAGCGCAAGGATTCCACCATAAGGAACTTCGGCTCAAATAGCACAATTGTAGCGATGACAGCAAGAACAATTAGTCCAGCAAAAATGAGCGCCTTTGGAAGTCGTATGTCTTGTATTCTTTTTAATCTTGATTGGCGTAGCTTGCTGGCCTTTTCTTTATAAATGATTTGCTGGAGAATACTATATTCTATAAGATGGTTGATTTCGTCCTTTTCTTGTCGGAAGTTCTTCTCATTTTTTTCTTTTCCCTTTTTTTGTTGATCTTCTTTATCTTTATCAATCAACTCTTTATATAGTGTATCGTCTTCCAATGTCGCCAGCGAGATACTCAAGTACTTTGCTTTTGGATAATCACGCATCAATGTCCTTAACACTGAACTTTTTCCAGAACCGTATGGTCCGGTTAAAGCTATATTTCTCACATTCTCATCGCCGAGTTTATTTGCGATGTCTTCGACGGGACCATATTTGGGGTTCGTTTCACCATCTTTATCTTTTCGCTCAATATAAACAGGAGCCAGATTATATTGGTTTGATTCATCTTTAAAATGGCGAAGTAAAGAATCTTTGCAATTAAAGTTCAACTTATGGAAAAAGGAAAGGACTTTCTCTTTGTTTAACATGGCTTATAATTTATGTGAGTTTAAAAATAATGACACAATTCCTTAACAAGAATCGTGCCATCTTTAATGAGTTTTCGTTTTCTGCCATAAATGCAGATTTGCAGAAAAATGAATTTATTTTGGCGCAACGATGTCTGATGCTTCAGAATTCAGCTGCTATGGTTTAAAAATCTAGTACTTGTATTTCAACCCTCATTCTCTCAACCGCCCCATCGTTTTCAACAAGCCTGGAATAAATTGTGAGAAATGCGGATATTGTGAGTTTCAGATGCTGCTATCTCAAGCATGGTTGGTTAATTTGTAGTGCAATAGTGAAAAAGATAATTGGTTATATATTAGCAGAAAATGGCAGACTTTTAATATATTCCTCCATGAACAGCCAATCTGGTTCATATTCTCCTTTAGCGTTTTGAATGGCTGGTAGTTTAAGTTTTGTGTTTTCGATATTTTTTTTATTAAAGGCCCGTCCATAGTTGTATCTGAAACGTTCCTTATCGAGCAATGAAGTAACGAACATAGCAACGTATTTGTTTAAATGAATAGAACGTAAAATCACTATGTGGTCACCGCAAATAAAATCATTTTCTTGATAATAAATAGTAGCAGTAGTATCCCCAATCGTTATTGCATTCCCATATTCAATGTCATCAAAGTTTTCGTTCAAAACATAATCTTTACGACCATTATTCTCGTCTGTTCTCGTGATATAGGGAATGGCGTTTTTTTTCTCTTTTTTACAAATAGTTAAATCTATCGCATTATATGCAGTTGCCTTATACGGTTTAAAAAACCAATCTCCAATTCTAAACCATTTCCAAGTAGCTGATTTAATTTGTAATCTATTTAGAGATTGAGGTTGGGAGTTGTATTTTAAATCCCATACCGATTTTGCTTTTGGGGGTAGTTTTGGCATTAAAATATTTTTCACATAGTCCTCTATCCATGGCCAATCAGGATTATTAGATGAGTTAGTGGGTAATTTGATTTTTGATGACAACATTAATTCTTTGTCCCATTTTCTACCATAGTTAAACCTGTATTTCTCTTTATTAATGATTGTAGTTAAAAACAATGCAATGTATTTATTCAAAAGGAATTTAGGATACAAAACATTTACATCATCAGTAGCCCAGAATGGTCTTGTCTGATAGAATGCCTCTGCGATAGAACCATTATAAGAAACCGTTATGGTATTTGCAGAATGTAGATGCTCATTGTTGGAAATATATGTGCTAATACCATTGTTAGATTCGATAGCCCCAATATATGGAATATCACCGTCATCCATATCCGCTTTAATAAGGCGTTTTCCTTTCTTAATTGTAAATAATTCACTGTAACTAAACCATTTCCAAGTATTAGTATCCATACAAATCAGATTTTTTCGTTTTGAACTAAAAATGCAGCATAATCAGTCATTTTGCATATAAAATCTTCATCGCAAAGTGTTGAATAATCTGTTTCCATATATGCTTCGGCACACCATTCATTGAGATGGGAAACTTTTTGTGTGACACTTAATCCAGGTTTTGTAATCCGGTGCTCGTATAGGTCAAGCCATTGTGCTTCAATATCCTCCCAACGATCTTTGACATCAACACGCCCTACACCTTTTCGCTTTTCAAAGCCATCGTCCTTAAAATAGCCAAAAAATGTCTCACGATCACTGTCAGTGTGGGGTGTACCAAGCTCAAAAACCATACAACATGCAACTGCGCTTGCTCCTGGGTAAAACATTTCAGATGGGAATGAAAAAACGGCGTCAAGAGTATGATGTTTCAACAAAGAATATTTTATCTGAGCTATTATACCTTTATCACCAATGGCAGCTTGCATTGGAAGTAGGGTTACAAGCCGACCTTTGTTTACTGTGTTTGCTATATATTCTACAAAATATAGCCCTTTAGAGGGATCGGTTGTGGTTTTTCCCCATTTCTTTGCATAGGTTTTATCAACTTGGCTTTTACTAGCATTGTATGGAGGGTTCATTAAAACAAGGTCGACATTGGCATTGTTGATAAAACTATGTTTTTCAAAACATGAGCCGCAATAAATATTAGAATTACCATCACCGTGAATCAGCATATTAGTTGTTGCAAGTCCATAGACTTTCTCATCAACTTCAATTCCAAAAATTTGTTTTTGTTTCACATGATTGCGCTCAATATCTGTTTCGCACTTTGCAAGAGCTTGAGCCATAGCTTGAACTAAAAATGTACCGCTACCACAGGTGGGGTCTAATACACGTGTGTTACGTGTAATATGTCCCACCTTGCACATAAAATGTGCGATATGATTTGGCGTAAAGGCTTGATTCTTGTCTCCTTTTTGCACATATTTATTGAATGTAGTAAAAAAGTAGCTAAGAATATCGTGGCCTTCTGTACTTGCCTCGTTAATATATGGTAATATCTTATCATTGATGAAAGATAAAAGCTTACAGAAACTTTCGGATTCTATATTTTGCACATTTTGGTCTTGTAAAACCTTTGTGTCAAGAACTGAAATTTTGTTTGCCCTATCTACGCTGTCTTTTAGCAATTTGCCAAGTGTTTCCTTGATGCCAGCCAATATTTGACTCGTGGTAAGATTCTCATATACAAGGCCCTCTTTTAGTGCCAATAAACATGTCCCAACAAACTGACTGCGAAGCCCTTCTTGAATTCCATTATCGTGAAGCGTACGGTTGAGAGCTGCTGTGTTTTCTAGTACTTTTGTTTTGTCGTTAATATTTCGTTTTTGGAAATAAGAAACATATTCTTCGAACGATTTTAACTGAGAATCAACCAGAGATTCTTCATCACCATTGTCAATTTTCCAAACACATAATGAATCATCGTGTGTTCCTGCAAGTATGGCAATGATTTTCGTTTTATTTGAAAGTTTTTGCTCTAATTTTACGTAATCAAAAAGTTGATCTTTATCTTTTTTCTTGAACTTTCGATTCTTGGTCTCAACTAGAACAGCTACTTTTCTCTCGTTGTCAAAAAAACGAATATCAAGTCGAATATGCCCAATCAAATGCTCTTCGAAATCCTGTTGGTAGCTATATTCGTTGTTTTCCACATTTGACACTAAAAACTTTCTGCCAATAGTTTGTATTATATCATAACGTTCCATTTGAATGTGTTGTTTTTCAAATACTATCAAAAACCATTATATCTTTTTAATTATCGGTTTAAAAAATCCGATAAACTTCTCGGTATATTCCTTGTACCAACCAAAAATTACTTCTTGCATGGCAGGATCTGTCACGTTAAAATTCTTGGAATAATCTATCGATGAAGCTTTTTTACCGTCAAGTCGCCTCCAGTCCAACTTTACTCCAATGGCTTCTTCTGCCTCGTCTTTGTGGGCATAAAGAGCATTAAAATAGCTCTTTTCGATGTCGTCCGAGATATAAAGTTGTACTGTCGTTTTCTGTTCTCTTGTGTTTACAAGAAGAGCAATGCTGAATCCACTGCGCCCTATCGCTATGTTCATCCAATGGTTGTAAGAGGGAGACTGAGGTTTGAAGACTTTTGATGGGTAGTTCTTCATGTAATCGCAAAAAGCCGACCAAAAATCATATCTGTAATTTTCCACCCCAGTACGATTCTCATTGGAAGATTTGTTGGAGGAATTTTTGACATCCTTGCTCCACCCATTGGGTTTGGCTATCACGTTGAACATGGGAGCTGCTGGACTGTCGCCAATCTTTATCAGTTCAATTTCTACCCCAAAGAAATTAAACTCCTTGTCAGTTATGCGGTTAAGCCAATCAATTGCTGCGCGATGCTCTTCGGTAAAATGCTCGGCAATCCAAATAATGGTAACAGCATCAAGACCTGCGGCGTAAGTCAGAATTTGTCCCAGATGATTGTGGTCTGTTTTTTCCAGCTGGTTCTCTATTAACACCAGTTTGTCTGTGCCAGGATCAACACAAAGAATGTCAGCTCGGAAAGGACCCACATGTTCTTCTTGGGCCTTCACCTCCAATTCATTCATGCCAAGGGCATCAGCCAGCAGGGCTATGTTTTCCTCCGTAGCAAGCCATGGGGTGAAGTCGCTGGCTTCGTTCTCCCAGCAGTCGCGAAGATCCACTTTCGAGATTTTAGAAAGCTTGATGTTTGTTGCCATTTTCTGATTTTTTTCGTTGACGAATTACCCTGCAAAAATAGCAAAAAACCGCATAAAAATGACATTTAGCGGCACAAGAATGACACTACGCTCTGATAAGAGCATAGAACAAATGAGTATATGAAAACGGTAACTATTTTAGCTTGTCTAACAATTCAAATGCTTTGTAAACATCTGAATATGACTCGCCATTGTGGCCAAACGCCTGGGCGCGGCTTATGGCTGTCTCTAACTTGTTATCAGCACACAGATCCGCAACCCATTTGAGGTTTTGAAGGAACTTTACTTTCTTTTCATAATCAACAATATGCTTTCGTAGTTCCTGCTCGGTTGCCGACGAATCTTTGAAATGCCGGTTCGTGTTCTCGAAATGGAGTAAAAACCAGTATTCAATGGATGTCATACTGTCGCAAAGGACAACTTTTTTCTTCTTGGCATACTTTTTCCGGATGGATTCCAGTTTTTTCTTTTCAGCCTCATTGCGGTTTGATACATCAGCATCAAACACGGCGATGGCAAAACCTCCGTCGGAAATGGCCTCCGCGATCTTCTTGTCCATCTCGGTGAGCGATGTGACCGAAAAATAGTATGGCTTAATCGTATAATGATAACCGAAAAGGGTTCGGATGTGCGTGAAATAGTACTGCTCGGTCAACCCCTCTCCCAAAATGGTGACCGAACGATGCTGTTGTTTTTTGTTTTCAAGGTGTCTTGCCATAATTAAAAATCGATTTGAGGATAAGCTCCAAAGTTTCCTTTGCTGTATGCCTTTTGTATGGATGATAGTCGATTCAGCCCTCTGAATTCGGCCAATGAATATACATCTGTGTGCCCGTTCTCCTTTTTCTCGGTAAACCAAACACTGTCCTTTCGGAAAATACGCTGGTCATCCGGTTTGGAAATATCGTTCAGCAAAGGATCATAATGCGTTGTGATAAGCAATTGCGACCGGGATTTGGTTCTCAAATAATTCAGCAGGATAAGCTTTAACAATTGAGGATGCAATGAATTCTCCATTTCGTCAATAGCGAGAAATGCTTCGTTTTTTATGCATTCGTAAATTGTCGTTTCAACGCCGAATGAACGAATGGTGCCTGCAGATTCTTGATGTTGAAGCATGGTGTATTTTTCAGCGGATTGTTCCTCAAAAACCGTGTGCTCAAAAAGCGTTTTCCGCTGTTTAATGGTATGCTCTTTTTTCATGCGTTCTTTTTCTTGAAGGGGGATGTTTTCATCGCTCAGCAAAAAGTCCATGTAGTCGTCCGGTATCGCTTGAGGGACAATATCAGAAGAAATATCCGTGATATTGAAATCCGCCTTGCGCATAAAATCAATAATATGCGAATGCAAACCAGGATTCTCCAAGATTCTGCGTTCTGCGTAGTTAAACAAATTGGTCGTTGGAATGATGCCAGGCATAATATGTTTTTTAATCCAATTATTAGCCAAATCAATTTCCGGAATCCTTGTGTTCACTTTGTCCCGTGCCGCAAATACAGACATGTTCTTGAGACACTCCAAAGATATTTTTTCTTTCTCGGCTGAACTGACTTTAAGTGCAGAAGAATTGAAATGGATAACAGACACGCCATCCGTCAACTCCCTGTGGAACAGCATGGTCGGCTGAAAACTTTTGTATATGTACAATTTCTCTTCATAGACTTGCTGGGTGTCCAATTTTAGAACATACCAATACTTTGTGTCACCAACATAGAATGTCAGTTCAAAACAGGAAGGTTGTGAGGGCGTGGTTTTATCCAACAAAAAAGGAATTGTTTGGGTTCCATCATTTGCGTTTTGGGGCTGGAAGGAAAAGAAATAGCGGAGGAATGCCATTACTTGCAACAAGTTCGATTTGCCCGATGCATTGGCACCATACACCATAGCGAAGCGCAACAAACGAACTCCTGGAACCACCTCCACCACTTGATAATCTTCGGCAAAAGTGTCTTTTGTAGCTTCAAAGCTGAATGTGATTTCATCTTTGAATGACATGAAGTTTTTTACCTTGATTTCTTGTATCATACTTCATAATTTTGAAATGCAAAAATACAAAAAATACAATACAACCAGATTTTATTTTTAAAAATTGATGATTTTGTGTAAAATTCAAAAATAAAATCGAAGCATTGAAGAGTTTTAATGTCCATACAACTACCCCGCCCTTCGGGCACCCATTGAAGGCTGCGCCTTCTTTTCCTCTTCACTCGGCAAAGTCAAAGCCAGCTTTGCCTCTGCACTCGTTCATTCGTCAAATCTTGAGAAGAAGGGGAATTCAACTCTCCGTACACTAATCTAGAACTGAAAATAAATGAACGGCTGGAGGTCGGCGGTGACAAACTGGTAGAGCACGAAGACCGCCACTACCACGATGAGGCCGATGAGCCAGATGGGCAACAGGGCGAAGTTGACGCGGTACCAGCGCTTCCAACGCTCCGGCAGCCAGTGGATGACCATGCCCACCACAAACAGGGTGAACACAATCCAATAGTTGGCCAAAATGTCGGGGATGGCCGCCACATTCCAGTGGCCGCCGATGCTGTTCACCATCGCCTTGGCCGTGTTCCAGGCCGTCTCGTTGGCCACCGCCGGATCCAGGTTGGAACCCGAACGGAAGAACAATCGCGTGAATGAAATAAACACGAAGGTCATGAACACATTCCAGCTGAAATTCAGCCAGTTGATATCCCTATTGGGCCAGATGGCCGAGTAGATGCAACGGATGAGCGTGCCCGCGAAGAACACGCCCGACCACACGGTGAAAATCATCAGCACCGGACGGGGCCAGAACCAGTTGCACGCAAAGAACGCCCCGAAAATAACGAACGACACCAAGCTCCGGAGCCATTGCTTGAAGTGCCGCCAGATCTTGAATCCCAAGATGCCGAAGCCGTTCAAACCGCCCCAAATCATGAAGTTCCACGACGCGCCGTGCCACAAACCGCCCAACAGCATGGTGTTCATCATGTTGATGTTGGTGCTGATCTTCAATCTTGCCTTCTTGCTAATCAAGGAGATAACGGTGAGGATGACCGCCAACCCCACGATGATGCTCGTGATGAGGGCGTTCTTGGTCAGCAGGATGATGACCGCCCCGATCAGCAAGATGCACAGATAGGTGCCCACGGTGGCGTTGCGGTTGCCGCCCAGCGGAATGTACAGGTAGTCCTGCAGCCACTTGGAGAGCGAGATGTGCCACCTTTTCCAGAAGTTGCTCGGCGAGTCGGCCTTGTACGGCGAGTTGAAGTTCTTGGGCAGATAGAAGCCCATCAGCATGGCCACGCCGATGGCGATGTCCGTGTAACCCGAGAAGTCGGCATACACTTGCAACGAGTAGATGAATAGCGCCGACAGGTTCTCGAAAGAGGTGAACAACGACGGGTTGTTGAAGACTCTATCTACAAAGTTGACGGCCAGATAGTCGCTCATAATCAGCTTCTTGGCCAAGCCGTTCAAGATCCAGAACACGGCAATGCCGAACTGCCGTCTGCTCAGGAAGAATTTCTTGTACAACTGCGGCACAAACTGGTCGGCTCTTACGATGGGCCCCGCCACCAATTGCGGGAAAAAGGTGACATAGAAGCCGAAGTCGAATATGTTGGACACATGGTGGATTTTCTGCTTATAGACATCCACCAAATAGCTGATATTCTGGAATGTATAGAACGAGATGCCCACCGGCAACAGGATCTTGGAAGCATCGAAATAGTCCTTGCCGCTCAGGTCATTGGTCCACTGTGCCAGCCAGTTGATGACCTCGTACTTGCTGCCCACGATGGTGTTGTACGCATCCGTGAAAAAGTAGGCGTACTTGAAATAGCAGAGCACCAGTAGGTTGATGACCACACCCACAATCAGATGGAACTTCCGCGCACCCTGCCGCTTGGAGCGGTCCATGAAGATGCCCAGGAAGTAGTCGAGGATCATGTCGAAGATGAGGATGAGCACGAAAAGGCCGGAGGTCTTGTAGTAGAAGAAGACGCTGGCGAAGAACAGGAACCCGTTGCGCAACAGCCGTTTACTGTGAAACAGGGAGAAGAATGCGAACACCAAGGCGAAGAAGGCCCAGAAGTTGAACTGCGTGAACAACAACGGGTACTGCTCGTTGAACGAGAAGAGGTTGGTGAGGAATATTTTCAGGCTGTCCAGGTTCATCTCTTCTCCATTTTAAGTTCACGAATAAAGGCATCCCAGAAAAGGTCGCCCATGAGGTTGTAGCCGGAGGCGGTGAAGTGCACGCGGTCTTTCTGCGCCAAGCCCTTCTTGCGCCAGCTTTCCATGGATTTCAGTCCGCCCATCACGGCAAACTGGTCCCATACGGCTCCGCCCGTCTGGTCGGCAAGCCGGTACATAACATCCTGCACCATCGGGCCGGTCTTGTTCACATAATATCTCCCTCTCTTCCCCCTCTTCCACGTGTCGTTGTTGGTGACGAAGATGAAGGCGCAGTCGGGATTGGCTTCGCGGATGCGAGTCACTAACTTCAGGTAGTTGTTCTTGAACGCTACCGAGTCGAAGCTGCTGCCGTAGGCGTCGTTTACGCCGATGTTGAAAATGACCAGGTCGGGCTGTAGAAGCTGCATGTCGCGGGTGAGGTTTTTACAGCGCAAGTAAGAGGAAGTCTGTGCCCCGTTTACCCCGATGGATGAGAGGGTTACACCAGGCCTGCCGTTCTTCAGCAAAATGCCGTTCACTACAAAAGTGTCTCCCTTGCTGCACGGGAAATAGAGCGTGAAATCCTTTACGGGCCGGTCGAAGTAGAAGTAATAGCGGTCGTTGTCGAAGTCGATGCTGTCGGGGAAATGATAGATGGTGTCCTCTTTGAGGATGGGGTCGATGGGCCAGCCGTAGGCCTTGCCCAGCAGGATGATGGTGTCGGCCACGAAGTCGTACTCCGGCGCATTCATCCTGATGGTGATGGAGTTGAGCGTGTCGGCGTTCCACACAGCGATGCCGGAGGCTCCGAGAGGAAAGTCGTAGCTCTGGTACACATTGCGGATGAGGTTGAACGGCCTTTCCTTGCCGATTCTGTAGTCGCTGGGGTTGTTGCAAGTGCTGGCGGCGGAGTAGGGGAAGATGAACCCGCGGGCCGCGGGCGGTGCGTCGTACTCATCCAGCAAATGCTTGCGGAAGCGGTGCGTCATGGTGCCGGCCTGTATATGCGAGCCACCCATCTGGATGATGTGCACATGGCCCTGATGGGTCTTCAACACACGGTCCAGCTTTTCATAGAAATGCTTCAAAGTGTAGCTGTCGCGCTCCCAATACAGCGTGTCGATTTCAATGCGGATTTCGGTTTCCTCGGGCGTCTCGTCCAAGTCGTCGGCATTTTCCACGTAAGTGACAATCGTATCCACGACCAGCGTGTCGGTGCAGGTAGGCATATCGGGCAAAGAATCGGTGGCGGTCAGGTCCACCTGCCCGAAAGCGGAGTATGCGCCCCAGATGAACAGCGCCAGCAGAAATGTGATTATCTTGCGGTGGCTGTCCATAGGGTGTCAAATTGTTGTTTGGGCATGTTTTTGCGGGTGCGGTAGAATTCGTACATGGTGGCGAAGCTGTTGGCGAGCGTCTGGCCCACCTTGCGTGCGCCGGCGGGCGTGAAGTGCACATAGTCGGGGCCGGCGAGCCCGTTGTGCGCCCAAGCCACCATGGAGCCCTGGCCGCCCATCACCTCGTAGATGTCCCAGTAGGCAGCGTGGTTGCGCAGTGCGATGGTGCGCAGACTGTCGATGAGTTGCGGCAGCATGGGGTAGGTGTCCAGCTTGCCGCCGCGCCGCGTGCTCATGTCGGAGGGACCGATAAACAGGATGGTGGCATCCGGACAGGTCTTGCGCACGCGCTTGATCTGTTTGTCGATACTCTGACAGTAGTTGCTCAGCGACTTGTCGTTGTAGATGACCGGCACAGAGTTGCCGCCGAATTGCAGGATGATCATGCCCACGTTGGCTTGTTTGTAGCAACTGCGCAGCAGCGTGTCGGTAATGAGGGTAAACTGGTTGCCGGAGGAGCCGCGCAAAGGGATGTTATCGACCGCCACGCCGTAGCCATCGTCCAGCATGATGCCGTAGATGTCGGCGGAGCCCTGCATGGAAATCTGCAGCGAGGTGGTGGCGGAGTCCATCAGCCAGTGGCATGTGTGCACGCCGGTGAGTCCGGGTGATTGCGTTTGCGAGTAAGAACTCTTGCGATCCTTGAGGGTGGCGGAGAAGTTGCCGGTGCGGTCGTTGTAGAGCACGGTAATATTGGAGAACTTCTTCACGCGGGAGTCGGTGTCGCCATGGCGCGAGGCGTTGGCTCCGAAGGTGGCGCCGCTGCCCATGCGGTAGCACTTGGCCATGAGGCCGTAGTTGCCGTTGGTGCGTGCTCCGTCTCCGTAGGAGGCGTACATGGTCAGGTCGCCGGAGGCGTACTGGCTTACCGCGAAGGACGGGATGGTCTGGATGACGGGTACCATGCCTGGGCCACCACCGCCGAACGTTTTTTGGAACCAGGCGCGGATGTTGCACGAGATGCGGTCCATCTCGATCTGCGAGTCGCCGTAGTGGAGGATGCGCACCACCTCGTGGTTGGCGCGGGCCTGCTCTGCGCGCGCGAAGAAGCGGTCGAAGAAGCTGACGTCGTCATTGGGCAGGTAGAAGTGCCCCGGCAGCTCGGTCACCGCATGGCGGTACTGCTGCAGCGTGTCCTTCAGATCGTTGAGATGCTTCAGCTCCACGGAGTCGATTTCCTTGATGGCCACGTCAGGGGTTTGGTCGCCAGCCAGCACATCGTCCAAAGAAGGGAAGTGTAGCTCCTTGTTTCCGATCTTTATCCCATCCTTGGGGAAGAATCGGCAACCTACAGCTAACGCGCCTATTATCAATACAATGAATAAGAAAATCTTATATGGTTTCATCCTTTTCGGGGCCTGATTTTAGAGGGGTGCAAAAGTACGAAAAAAGTTGAGAGTTTGGAGTTTGGACTTCCGGAAGGGTGGAAATTTCCCATGCCGTTGTTAAATGATTGGTTTTTGTATTTTTGCCGCCTCAAAGTTCAAGTTATAGAAATAAATATAGAAAAATGAAAAAGATATTCGCATTAGCCCTGATTTGTTTGCTCACCGTATTCCAGGCCCATGCCGTGCTCAAGGAGAAAAACCTGCCCCAGACCCTCGGCGTGCTGCGTGCCGAGCTGGAACGCTCTTACAACGAACAGCAACAGCTCATGGCCCGCTTCGACAAGCGGAACATGGAGCAGCACGCCTCGCTGATCGAGATGATGCAGAAAAGCAACCAGATAGCCCTGATGCTCTATTCGCAGAATTCCGATTTCACCTTCGATATGGCCTACGCCTGTCAGGAGGCTACGGAGCAATACCGGACCCTGAAGAATCGCCATCTTCCTTATAACAAGATGATTGAGCGCATCCAATCGGAGATTGAACGGTATGACGCCCTTATTCTGGCTTTGCAGAACCTGCCTCCCAGATTGCTGCCTAACGGCGAAATCGCCAAGATGCCGGATTCCATCAGGATGAAAATGCCCAAGATGGTGCTCGATACGTCAAAACTTGCGCCCTATATTCTGGACAAGCAGGCTCTTGACGACCGTGCGGCCTGCGTGGAATACGCCACGGCACTCCGCGACAACTACAAGACCATGCTGGAAAGCATCGAACGCGACAAGGAACATTACGAACGGGTGACCAAGCGTGTGGAAAAACTCAATGCATACGCCCTTTCTCGCTACGATAAGATTCAGAAAAACATCTTTGTGAATGGCAGTGGCAATTATTTTACCACCCTGAAGCGTTTCCGTTGGAATTATTTGATTGCCAAGAAGGATGTGGATGACAAATACAAACCGCTGAAACGCAATTCCGAATGGCGCGGCCCGGTTATCTTCGGCATCTCCATCTTCATGCTGTTCTACATCATCTTGGCCAGTCTGCTGAGCTATGTGATTGTGCGTTGGCTGCTTCCTAAAAAGTGGAGGATATTTTTCAAGGCAAACCGAAAACGTCCGTTCGTCATGATTGCCTGCGGTGTGGCCATCTTCGCCATTTCCATCATGATAGCCAGGTTCTTTGTCAAACAGAATTTCGTGCTTATGGCCATTAGCCTGATGATTACATTTTCATGGTTGGTGGAAGTGATTCTGTTGTCTTTGCTGATACGCTTGAGTGATAAACAGATACGTGCCGGTGTGCGGTCTTATTTGCCTTTCATTACCATGGCGTTCATCGTGATTGTCTTCCGCATTGTCTTGATTCCCAACAATGTAGTCAACCTGATTTATCCGCCGATCCTGTTGCTGTTTACCATCTGGCAATTTGTCGTCGTGAAGCGCAAGGTGGAGAAATTGCCCGACAGCGATATGGTCTATACGGTGGTGTCCCTCATCGCCATGATAGTGGCGTGCGTGGCCTCATGGCTCGGCTATGTGTTGTTGGCGGTGCAGATCATGATGTGGTGGACGTTCCTGTTGGCGGCCATCCAGACCATCACCTGTTTCTACGATTTGGCCAAAATGTACGAATCGCATCGGCTTACCCGCAAGATTGCCGAGGAGAAAGGGGTTGAGATCAAAAACAAGGCGGAGTTGGATAAGATGTTCAAGAAGATACAGCCCAAGATGGCCAAAGGCGAATACATCGGGCAAACATGGTTCTATGATTTCCTGATTAAGGCCCTGTTGCCGATTCTGGTGGTCCTGTCCATCCCGGCAAGCATATACTGGGCCTCGAGCATCTTTGAGATGTCGGCGATGTGTCGAAAGATTTTCTTCTTTGTATTCTTGAACAAACCGGGCTTGATACAGTTGTCTTTGTATAAGATATGTCTGGTGCTGGAACTCTTCTTCCTGTTCCGTTATCTCAATTACGCCATCAAAGCCTTCTATCGGATGTTGAAGAAACGCCGGAACAAGGATGCGTTGAAAGGGCCGAGCAACATCACGTTGGCCAACAATATCATCTCGTTTGTCGTGTGGGGTATCTATGTGGTTGCGTCCCTGGTGACCCTTGAGGTTCCGGGCAGTGGCATCTCCATCATCATGGCAGGCTTGGCCACTGGTCTCGGTTTTGCTATGAAGGACTTGCTGGAGAACTTCATTTATGGCGTCTCCCTCATGACGGGCCGTCTGCGCGTGGGTGACTATGTGGAGTGTGACGGCGTGCAGGGCAAGGTGGAAAGCATCAACTATCAGAGTACTCAAATCGTGACGCTCGATGGCAGCGTGATTGCCTTCCAAAACGCCGCGTTGTTCAGCAAGAACTTCAAGAACCTCACCCGCAATCATGGCTATGTGATGGTGAAAGTACCCGTGGGTGTGGCGTATGGCAGCAATGTGAACCAGGTGCGTGATATGCTCATCAAGGGCCTGCAGCCGCTGCTGGGGAAGAACTCTTCGGGCAAGTATATCGTGGACATGAAACAGGGCGTGAGCGTGGCTTTCAACGATTTTGGCGACAGCAGCGTCGATCTGTTCGTTATCTTCTGGGTGCTTGTGGAGGAGAAAGCCGTCTTCGTGGCTAAAGTCAAGGAGGTGATTTATAATACCTTGAACAAGAACCACGTGGAGATTCCGTTCCCGCAGCGCGACATCTATGTGCGCCATGTGGAAATGCCCCAAAAGCAAATCGAAGAGGTTGCTTCGGCTGACAAACCCAAGAGGAAAAGGAGAAAGAAAAAGGAGGAGAGTGAGGAGTTGAAAGATTAGAGATGAGAGATTAGAGATGAGAGATGTCAATGGTGCAAACGTAATTCCCCTTCTAAAATAGAAGGGGTGCCCAAAGGGCGGGGTAGTAATATCAAACATCTGAAATCCTTGTTAAAGTGACAACCATCATAAACGGAAACAAAATCAAAGATAACTATGTCCATAATCTTCCTGTGAACCATGAACTGTCGGGCTATGCCCGCAGGAACCGGAAATCAGGCAATATGGCAGAGATCGCATTCTGGCTTCAGATTCACAAGAAATCGTTCCACGGGATTGATTTCGACAGACAGAAGGTCATCGGGAACTACATTGTTGATTTTTATGCAAAGCGGCTCGGCCTTGTGGTGGAAATAGATGGAGGATCCCACAACGAGAAAGAGGACTATGATTCTCTGCGTGATGATTTTTTGGAAGGACTGGGATTGAAGGTGTTCCACACAACGGACTACGATGTACTGCAACATGTGGATCTAGTGCTGGAGGATTTGAGAGATTTCATTGTCAATCATTATGAGCACGAAGATAATCAATAAGGAATATTTGCTAATATTACTACCCCGGCCTACGGCCACCCCTTCTAAAATAGAAGGGGAATATTTTCTGCATTATTGGTCGAATTCTACATCATTGCAAAATATTTTTTCCCTCCCCTTGAACTATTTGAAAAAAAGTGTACTTTTGCAGCCCGAAAATTTAAAACGTAAAAAATTATAAATCAAAGTAAGAAATGGCAAATCATAAGTCATCCATTAAGAGAATTAGAGCAAACGAAAGAAAAAGACAGGCCAACCGCTATTATTCCAAAACCATGCGCAACGCGCTGAGAGACATCCGTGCTATTGAGGATAAGAACGAGGCTACACAGAAATTGTCTGACATGACCTCCATGATTGACAAACTCGCCAAGAGAGGCATGATTCACAAAAACAAAGCCGCTAACCTCAAGTCCGGCTTGATGAAGAAAATCAATGCTATGTAATTGGCCGTTGGCCATTAGCCATTAGCAGTTGGCTTAAAGGCCAATAGCTAACAGCCAATAGCGAATAGCTAAAATAACGCAATATCGGGGAAGTAACATTCCCCTTTTTTAATATGCAGACCACCGAAAAATACAACTTTTCCGTTCCCATCCAGGTGAGAATGAGCGATTTGGATCCGTTTGTGCATGTCAACAACGGAGCCCAGTGCAACTACTTCGATTTTGGACGCAGCTCTTATTTCGAAGAGGTGTTCCATAAGCCCATCGACTGGCGCGAGATGGACATGGTGTTGGTTCACGTGGAGATGGATTTCCGTGAGGGCATCGAATTCCATGACCATATTGTCTGCGAAACCCGAGTCCTTTCCATCGGAAACAAAAGCGTCAAGATGATGCAGCAGCTGCGCGACACACGCACCGGCACGGTGAAGACCACCTGCTATAGCGTGCTGGCCGGTTTCGACCGCGTCACACATCAGTCTATTCCTATCCGGGAAGAGTACAAAAAAATGTTCACCGAATTTGAATCTCTTCCCGATGATCAGCAAGAATAAGATTTCCGAAATCCGCAAACTGCACCAGAAGAAGTTCCGCGACGCGGAGCGCCTTTTCATTGTGGAGGGACGCAAGAGCGTGGAGATGCTGCTGCGGTCGGATTTCCAGATTGTGGAATTGTTTGCTACAGAGGAGGTCTATGCCCAGAACTGGGCCATGTTGGAGCAGCAGCCCGTCACGTTGGTGGCTCCGGCGGACATGGAGCGCATCAGCACCCTGAGTACCCCTCCGGAGCTGCTCGCCATTGCCCGCCAACGGCAAGATTTGGGCGAAGTGCCCAACAACGAGCTACTGCTGGTGCTCGACCGCATCGCCGACCCTGGCAACATGGGCACTATCATCCGCACCGCCGACTGGTTCAACTTCCGCCATATCGTCTGCTCGCCCGACTGCGTGGAGTTTTACAACCCCAAAACCATCCAGGCCACCATGGGCTCATTCGCGCACGTGCACGTGCACACGCAGGCGCTCGTGCCGTTCCTGCGGGCGCGCGCCGACCAACAGCGCATACTGGGTGCCTTCCTGCAAGGCGAGTCTATCCATAACTTCGCGTTCCGGCCCACCGACATCATCGTCATCGGCAGCGAGTCGAATGGCATCTCGCCGGAAGTGGCCGCGTTGGTCACCAATCCCACCACCATCCCGACCCCGGCGGCTCATCGGGCTACGGCCGAGTCGCTGAACGCTGCGGTCGCCACCTCCATTATCCTGTATCAGGCTTCCAAATCTATCCAATAAGACTATGGAAAAGAATCCGAAACTGGCCGGCTATATTGCCATCACCATTGCTATGCTCTTCTGGGGCATGAGCTTCGTGTGGACCAAGCATCTGCTGAACAGCGGATTCCCCGTGTTTACCATCGTCTTTCTCCGTCTGGTCATCGCGTCCCTTATCTTTGTCACCCTGTTCAAACTCCAGCACAAACTGGAAAAAATTCAGAAGGGAGATTGGAAGATGTTCCTGCTGTTGGCTTTCTTCGAGCCGTTTCTCTACTTCATCGGCGAGGATTTCGGCATGATGTTCGTGGATGCCAGTTTTGCGGCAGTGATGATTGCCCTGATTCCCATCGTGGTCTCCATTACCATGCACTTTGCGGAGGGCGAGGCCCTGCAACCGGAGTTCTTCATCGGAACAGTGGTCTCCGTGCTAGGCGTCTTCATCATGACCTTCGGCTTCAGCGGTTCGCTGCAAGTCAACTTCAAGGGTGTGGCCATCCTCATGGTGGCGGTGCTGGCCGCCGCAGGCTATTCCGTGATGTTGAGCCGGATGCTGAGAACCTACAGCCCGATTACCGTGACGACCATGCAGAACCTGCTGGCCATCCCGTTCTATCTGCCGTTTGTGTTAATCTTTGACCTAAGGCATTGGGGTGGACTGGTATGGTCGTGGAGCAACGTGTCAAGTCTGCTTTGTCTGGCAGTGCTCTGTTCCTCCGGCGCGTACATGTGCTATTCGTTTGCAGCAAAGAAGATTACCGTCACGAAAGTGTCGGTTTTCGCCAACGCCATCCCCATCGTTACGCTGTTCTGTGCAGCCTTGATTGGCCAAGAAACCATTACCCTGCAGAAGTGTGCCGGCGTTCTGCTGGTAGTAGTCGGTGTGGTGTTGAGCCAGATGAATTTTAGAAAATAATCCCCTCCATTTCCTCATTGATTTCCGTGTTGAGCTGACAGAGACGTTGGTAGTCGTCAGTCTTGCGGAAATAGCGTGCGCGGAAGAAGGTGCGCAGCTTGCGGAATGCGATTTTGTAGTAGTGTACGAAGAAAGCGGTGAGGAAGGTGAGGACAACATAGATCAAGGCGATCCAGAAGTGTTTGCTGACAATCCAGACGATGGCTAAAATCAGCAGATAGAAGATTGGGAAGGTGATCACGGTGCCAAGCACATACTGGAACGAGGAGTGCAGCATGGGGTCCTTGATCCTGTTGGTGAAATGCTTCGTGATGGCGCGTGGCACGTAGTTGTTGATGAACCCGAACAGATATAGCGGGAAGGTGACAATCATGGACAAAATACGAAGCACCAGTCGGAACATGGACAGTTTGCGGTTGACAATCCAGTTCTGCAGCCCCATGTTTTTCAACAACGACATGTACTCACGCATCTTGAGCATGAGTTGCTCGAATTTGTCGGGCGCGTTGTCGCGGTACTGCCGGATGTTGGCGATGATGGTCATGGCCGCATCCTTCTGGTTGGGCAGATTGTTAGGATTGAGCCCTTTGGATTTGAGCAACGGCTCACTCATCATCTGGGTGAGAGCGTCAATTTCGTTATAGTATTCGGGGATGTCGATGTCGGGGGTGATCTCCTTCACGCGGGCGCGGGCCTTCTCGTTGAGGGCAAGATAGCCTTTGTCGTGGTTCTCCTTGTAGGTGTCGAACAACTCTTCAAAGGTGAAGGGTTTTCCCACAGTGACCATCAGGTCGCTGCGGAAGTTGAAATAGTTGGAGTAGTGGATGTTGAGGGGTAGTACTTGGAGACCGAGTTGGAAGTCGTTCAGTTCTTCGGCGGAGAAGGCGATGCGCGCGAATCCTTTCTTGAATGTATTCATGAAATGTCCGCTCTGGTGCGTGGCCTCGGGGAAGATGACGAGCGTGCCGCCCTTGCGCAGCACGCGGGCCGCGCGGTTGTAGAGGGCCAAGTTGCTCTTCACGTCGCTCACGTTCCCGTCGCGGCTGCGGAAGGTGGGCATGATTTTGAGGAATCGCAGGATGCGGGCCACGCTGTCCTTCTTGAAGATGTCGCCACGCGCGATGAACACGGGCTGACGACGATCGCGGAACATGGTGTGCAAGATGGCCATAGCGTCCATCATGCCGTTCTGGTGGTTGGCAATCACGATGGTGGGTTGCCCTTTCTCGGGGATGTTCTCCTGGTTGAGGATGTAAAAGTGACGGTAGTAGATATGGTTGTGCATGATGCACAGATAGTTCATGTAGAAATCGTACAACCAGTCGAACTTGTCTATGTTCTCAAAGGAAATCATAGCTTGATGTTTTTACTCTATAATATCCATCTCCTCAATGAGGTTCTTCGCGCCAGCGAACTTATCGACGATGAAGAGGAAATAGCGGGCGTCGAGACTGATATTGCGGCAACGGCTCACGTCGTACCAGATGTCGCTCATGGTGCCTTCCCACACGCGGTCGAAGTTGGTGCCCACCAGCTGTCCCTCGGCATTGATGACTGGGCTGCCCGAGTTGCCGCCCGTGGTGTGGTTGCTGGCAATGAAAGCCACCGGCAGCTCGCCGTTCTTGTTGGCGTAACGGCCGTAGTCCTTCTTCTCCCACAACTGTTTCAGCTTCGGATCTACCTTGTAATCATATACATCCGGATTCTCCTTCTGCATGATGCCGTCCAACGTGGTGTAGTAATTGTATTGTACGCCGTCGGCAGGCTCAAAGCCCTTCACCTGGCCGTAGGTAACACGCAACGTGAGGTTGGCGTCCGGATAGAAGACGCGGTCTGTGTCTTTCTCCATCAACGCCTTGACGTAGGTGCGATAATAGGCGTCTAGCTGGTTGTTGTCGGCCATGTAATGGTTTCTCACGCGCCAATATTCGTCCAGTATGGTGCAGTAGATTTTCACCAATTCCGAATTGGCAGTCTTGGCAAGCTGTTTGGCATTGGCCTTGCTGATAAAGTCGATGTACTTGTTGTTATCGGTGAAGTAGGGCGCGGTGGTGGCCTGCTTGTCCCAGAGGACGGTCATCATCTGGCGCACGGTGGCCTCGTCTTGCACGTACTTGTGCAGTTCAGCAGGGATGAGCTCTTTTTTCTCTTTGGTGAAATAGTAGGTGAACAGTTCTACAAAAGCCTCCTTGTCAATATCGAGACAGTAACTCTCGCGGAAGGACTGGTTCCTCTTGAGGAGATTCTCGCGGTTGGACTCCAATGAGGCATTCTCTCCTTTGAGTATGGGCGAGACAAGCAGACTGTAGTATGGGTGTACGATGTGGCTGATGATTTCGGGGCCGAAAACGCACTCGTTGACGAAAGTGCTGGCATCGGTCTGCTTGGCGAAGTCCTGATATACCTTGCGCATGTCGGCGAGTAGGCTGCCATATTGTTTCTGGCGGTCGGCGTTGGCGTTCACCCAGCGTTGGAAGTCGGCCTCCTGGGCTCTTTTCTTGCCGATGACATCGCATTCGAGGATGCCCTTGCTCTCGCCCTGCCATTTCTTCCAGCCGTTGGAGATGCTGTTGGCCTTGGCGGAGTACATCAACCGGATGCGTGGGTCGAGGTTCATCTGGCGTTTCATGGCGTCCAGTCGGATGGTGCGCGCGTCGATGGCGATGGGGTTCTGCACGTTGGCCACCACATCCACGCCGTCGGAAAGCAAGAACTGGCGCGTGGTGCCCGGATAACCGAATACCAAAGTGAAGTCGTTGGGCTCCAGACCTTTGATGGAGATGGGGAAGTATTTCTTCGGCACCATCGGGATGTTGTCGGGAGAGTATTTGGCGGGCTTGCCGTCTTTGTCGGTGTAGATGCGCCAGAGGGAGAAGTCACCCGTGTGGCGCGGCCACATCCAGTTGTCGCTGTCGCCGCCGAACTTGCCGATGCTTTCGGGCGGGACGCCCACGAGGCGCACGTCGCTATAGGTCTCCGTCACGAACATGAAATACTGGTTGCCATAGTAGAAAGGCTTGATGGAAGCCTTGTAGGTGGTGCCTTCGGTAGCTTTCTTGATGACATCTTTTATGTTGTTGTCGATGATGATCTTACGTTCAGCCTCGTCCATCTGGTCGTTTACATCTTGGAGCACTTGCTCGGTCACGTCCTGCATGTAGATCAGGAAGGTGACGGTGAGACCCTCCATGGGGATTTCCTCACTTTTGTTCTTGGCCCAGAAGCCGTTTTGCAGGTGGTTCTGTTCCATGGTGCTGTGCGACTGCACGTACGAGTAGCCGCAGTGGTGGTTGGTGAGCACCAAGCCTTGGGAGGAGATGAGCTCACCGGTGCAACCGCCGCCGAAGAGCATCACGGCGTCTTTCATGCTGTGGTGGTTCACGCTATAGACATCTTCCGCGGTGAGCTTGAAGCCAAGCGATTGCATTTCAGCCTCGTTGTAGTTCAGGAACAGGGGCAGCCACATGCCACCGTCGGCGCGTGCGATACTGAAGATGGCTGCGAACAAAAGGGTAAAGAGTAGCGACTTTCTCATATTGGTGTGTTTTATGTTTCAAGCCGCAAATATATAAAAAATAAAGGATGAAAGAATTGCTCTCCCTCTATTGTGCAGAAGTGAGATATTCCCGCAGTTGTGCAGCCTTGGCGGGACCAATGAGCTCGGAAAGCTCGGTCGGAGAGGCCTCGCGGATGCGGGCCACGCTCTTGAATTTGCCCAAAAGCCGTTGTTTGAGCACGGGGCCGATGCCGGGTGCATTGTCCAAAACCGAGGAGATGCTGGCTTTGGACCGACGCTTGCGATGGTGCGTAATGCCGAAACGGTGCACCTCGTCACGCACATGTTGCAGCAGCTTCTGGGCCTCCGATTTCTTGTCGATATAGATGGGGTATTCATCGCCCACCTTGTAGATGTCTTCCAGTCGCTTGGCGATGCCCACCATCATCAGGCGGTCTTCGATGTGCAAAGCTTGGATGGATTTCCAAGCGGCGTTCAACTGTCCCTTGCCGCCATCGATGACCACGAGGTCGGGCAGGGGCTTCTCCTCCTCCAGTAGTCGGTGATAGCGGCGATAGATCACCTCCTCCATGGAGGCGAAGTCGTCGGCGCCGACCACGGTTTTGATGTTGAAATGGCGATATTCTTTCTTGGCAGGTTTGCCGTCGATAAAGCAGCTCATAGCGGCCACGGGTTCTTCGCCCTGGGTGTTGGAGTTGTCGAAGCACTCGATGCGGCGGGGCAGGGTCTTCATGCCTAATGCTTGTTGCAGGGCCATGAGCACGCGCTGGCTCCGGCGCTCGGGATTGACCAAGTCCTGTCGTTTCTTCTTCTCCAGCATGTAGAAATGGGCGTTGCGCTCCGCTAATTCCACCAGCTTGCGCTTGTCGCCACGTTGCGGCACCTGGAACGACCACTTGTCGGTTTCGATCGTGGGCATCGCAGGCACTAAGATGTCGGAAAATAGGCCGCCTAATCGCTCGTCCATTTCCAGGATGCCGGCCCAGAGCAGATCCTCTTGGCTGCGGTCCATCTTGTTGTTGATCTCCAGCGTGTGCGCCTGCACGATGGCGCCATCAACGATGCGCAGGAAACTGATGTAGGCGCAATCTTCGTCCTCTTCCATGCCGAACACGTCCAAGTTGGTGAGCGACGGGTTGACCACCACGGATTTGATTACAAAGTTTTCCAAGATGTCAATCTGTTTCTTGATGTTGCCGGCCTCCTCGAACTCCCATTTGTCAGCATGTTTCATCATCTCTTCTTTGAGTTTGCCGATGACCTCCTTCCGGTTGCCTTTGATGATATCCACACTCTTGCGGATGTTCTCCTGGTATTCTTCCGCGGAGATGAGTCCGCAGCACGGTGCGGCGCACTGGTGAATTTGGTATTGCATGCAAGGCCGGTCGTTGTGCACCAGCCGGCGGCACTTGCGCAGCGGGAACATCTCGTTGATGGTGTCCAACAGCACGTTCATCTGTTTGACGGAAGAGTAGGGGCCGAAAAGCTGCATCTTGTCAGGCTCGGGGTGGCGCGTGGGGAATATTCTCGGGAATTCCTCTTTGGTGACGGCAATCCAGGGGTAGGATTTGTCGTCTTTGAGCATGATGTTGTAGTGCGGTTTGAACTGCTTGATCATGCTGTTTTCGAGGAGCAGGGCTTCCCATTCGGAATCGACCACGGTGGTTTGGATGTCGCGGATTTTGGTGACGAGCAGGCGCACTTTGGCCGAGTCGTGTTCTTTGTTGAAGTAGGAGGAGACGCGCCGTTTTAGCCGTTTGGCCTTGCCCACATAGATGATGGTACCCTTTTCGTCTAAAAACCGATACACGCCCGGCTTTTCTGGCAGGGATTTGAGAATGAGTTTCAGATTTTCGCGGACCTCGGACATGTGGGTGGTTGTGGTGGATAGAAATAGGTGGCAAAGATAGTGATTTTCTTGATGTCGCAAATTGCGACTTCAAGATACGGCGTGCCTCCGGCACGCAGGCTGACAGGGAGGACCGTTGCGCTACCCCACACAGACAAGCTGTGCGGGGTTAATGGGATGGCGTGCCAACGGCACGCAGGGGCTCATGCTTGGTGCGTATATCTAGTTGTGAATTGCTTTCAAAGATTGCGCAAACCGAGAGAAAACGAGCTTGCTCGGTTTGCCGAGGCGCCGCCAATCTTATATAAAAGTTTGGTATTTTTGTGGTCTGAAAACACCTTGTGAATGACATGTATGAACTCTCAAAAAAGTAAGGATATGACGAAACTGGAGTTGATGAAACAGTGCCGGTACTATAATGGTGAGGACACCTGCCCATTTGACATGTTCCCAGCATCCTGGTATTGGGATATGGAAAGGGTTTACATCCAGCATGAAGGAATAATCTCAGGTGAATGTGCCACCTATGTGGCTCACAAGTTTAAGGACTTCGATATGCCATACAATCTGCAGATGGTGATGTTTACATCATGGGCAAAAACTGCATGGAACCTCGACGAAGAGATACCCGATTTCTACAAGCTAATTGAGCAATACCTTCCCAAATAGTCTTCAACATAACGATACTGAAAGAGAGATGGTTGTGAATTGCTTTCAAAGATTGCGCAAGCCGAGAGCAAACGAGCTTGCTCGGTTTGCCGAGGCGCCGCCAATCTTATATAAAAGTTTGTATCTTTGCAGTCGTAAACATCGAATGCAAATTCAGGAGTTGCAGAAATACTGTTGTGAATTGCTTTCAAAAGTTTGTATCTTTGCAGTCGTAAACATCAAAAAGGCGCAAGACGAATAACTTGGCCAGTTGTGAATTGCTTTCAAAAGTTTGTATCTTTGCAGTCGTAAACATCTATTAAGCGGTTCCAAGTGTTCATTATCATGTTGTGAATTGCTTTCAAAAGTTTGTATCTTTGCAGTCGTAAACATCGATAATGTGTGTGGCATTCCTCCATCATCTGTTGTGAATTGCTTTCAAAAGTTTGTATCTTTGCAGTCGTAAACATCGATTTGGTTCGTTCTGTCAATCGAGTTTTGTTGTGAATTGCTTTCAAAAGTTTGTATCTTTGCAGTCGTAAACATCTGATCCTGCAAAACCAACAAGGAATCAGTACGTTGCAAAGGTTTTTAGAATTAAAAAAATCGCTTGATTTCAAGCGATTTTTTTGTTGCAACCTTCTAAATTCGAATCCTGAGAGATGCTTTTTTCTTCAAAAAAGTTCCAATTGTTGGCAGGGTTGTTCCACTTCTGTTTTTTGACGACTATGAAAAATTTCAATTTCCCCAAACTGTTTGTCCGTGATACACATGATACCGATATCTCCGGTAGGGGGTAAAAAACTCTTTACTCTTTTAATGTGAACTTCGGCATTTTCCTTGCTAGCACAATGGCGCATGTATATGGAAAACTGGAACATGGTGAAACCATCTTTCAGTATTTTTTTTCGGAAGTCGGCGTATGCCTTGCGTTCCTTTTTTGTTTCAGTCGGCAAATCAAAAAGCACCAGCACCCACATAATCCGGTATTCACTATAGCGTTCGGCAATCATCGTTCAGGATATATCAGTTTGCGACTCTCGCCGCTGAAACAGCGATACAAGGACGCTGCAGTCTGCCCTGCCGCCAGCATCAAGGGACTCCGCTGTCCGTTTATGCGCACATCCAACACAGGAATGGACAACAACTCCCTTTTTATATCGGGTGTCAATTCGTCAGGATATCCATTCTCATCCGTGAATTTCACCACCAATTCATCCACATACGGACGGTAAGGTTCCATGATATCATCCGCCAAACAATAGGCGTTGTACCGATTATGGTGATGTATCCCCAATGTTGGCAGCATTCCAGATGCCACCAATGCTCTTGCAATAACAGCCCGCAGTATGGCATATCCATAATTCAGCAGGTTATTGGGAGAGACACCCTCTCTGTCTCGGGTGAAATCTTCCACTTCAGGAAACATGTTTTTCCAGTAATAGGCAGCCGCCCGTCCTTCCAGGTTGTCAGGATCACCACTCCGGACATCATTCTGCCACTTCAACATATTTCCCGTTTCCGTTCCTCTGCATAACTTCAATACAGCGGCTTGATTGCTGATTTTAGCTTGTACTGTCTGCTGCCACAATTGCTTCTTTAGTGGCAAAGACGCATCCAGTTGAAAACGGAACCTTTCATTCTGTGTGGTGTTACCTCTTAACGGAAGTAACAATCCCACAGGCAGATGACTTTTGTCGCAGGTGATGACCGCGCAGTTGTTATTCAGCAGGGCCTCCATCAAGCCTTGGGTTATGGTGATTTGCTTGTCATCTAATACCACAACGCCGATGTCTTCTATTGGGATGGTTTTAACAGCGTTGGCTTTGAAACTGTCCGGTAGCCCATCGTTTTTTTCTACTTGTGGAAGCTTGATGACCAATTGTTCGTCCTTAAGCGACAGACAGGCAGGATTGCTGAAACAGAGAGTGCGTTTTATCATATTATGTTAAAGGTTTATCTTTTTTCGAAGGCGGCAGGAAATTATTTGGAGTTGAAACACTTCTGCTCAATTCTTTTTCAGTTTCCTTTCGTGCCACACCAGCCACCTTTCCGCCTCGTTTCGCTATCTTTTTGCTTTCTGCAAAGGTTTCGGGTTCTTCTTTTTGCGATATTTCGGTGGTGACGCGTTCCCCCAGCATTGTGAAAATCAACTCCAAATCATCCATGTGGTCGCGTAGATTTTGGTTCTTTTTCGTCAGGCCCTTGAATTCTTTGTATTCCGAAGGGGTCATACCGAAGGTTGCTTTGGATATTTCGGCGGTCAGAATAGCAAAATCCGTTTCTTCTGTTATGCCTCGTTTCTTCCATTCATCGGTCAGATTCTGACGGATGGCAATACCACGAAGGCGCTTGTCAATCCAATCTTTCGGATAGCCCTTCTTTTCATAAAGTTCTTTCATCCGTTCTTGAGCGAGTTCCGGATTTTCAATCTCTTGCAGTCGTTCGTAGCCGACTTGGGAAAGCCACAGCTTGAAGGGTTCTGCTTTGGGTGACGGGATGGATTGGATGATGCGGAAAAGCGTTTTAACATTTGCTGCCAATGTTTTACGTATTTTTCCTGTATCTGTCAGCATTTCTACCAGGGGACAATTTGTCCCCAGGTAGAGAGCCAAAGCCTCATCACGCTTTCGCATTTTTTTTAGATAGTCTGTGGGATTGGTAGAGTCCGTCAGTGCCTCCACCACATCCACCACGGAAAAATACCATTGCTCCTCTACTTCGTTCCATGAAGAACGGATTTTTTTGTCTTGAAATAATTTGATGTTACTCATAGTTGATAAAATTTAAGGTTAATAAAATGTTTTTAATATTCGCCCACCGACACAATCTTGCCAATATGATTGACTCTGACTTTGAGAATGTTTTTCAGATGATTCATATTAGTGATTCTTTTCCACGTAATATCTCTTAAAGAATTGTTTTCTTCAACAACTGTTTCAAGATGCTGCCGATAAACATAATATTTGGAAGATAATTTCTGTACCCTAAACAAATTCGGACTGATAGTAGCGTAATTAGCCGGATTTTTGTACCACTCCTCGCTGTAGTCTAATGGATTGAAAGTCATATTTCCTTCTTCATCATAGCGCGGAAATACAAAGTACTCGTTTTGTTTCATAGTAAAGAGGAATTGCCAACCCTGTTCTTTATTGAAATCTTTATCTATAATGGGAAGACCCATCATAGCTCGGGAAGTGGCTTCGTAAAATGAAACTATATTCTCGTCCAACTCATATTGGGGTTGACCATCATCATCAAGCAAAGGTAACCCATTTTTATCCAACACGGGTTTCCGATAGATGGCCACATGGTGGTTGTTGCCGGTATTGACAAAATCCACAGGTTGCTTGTTCCCTTTTTCATCAAGAATCAGTTTACCTTCCTTATCGCGTTTGTCGTGCAAAGCTTCAGCATTGCTGATGCCTGTGATAGTAACACGCTTGATTGAAATACCCTTTTCCTTGTTCAACCATATCGGATTGTCTTCCAGATTGGAGAAGGCTTTCTTGGCATCGCCGCCAAATTCAGCTAACCGTTCTTTAAGAATATTGCGAACGCCCACATCAACCACTTTTTCAAGTTTCAATTCAGGCGAAATCTCTTTACGAACAGTATAAATCTTTTCGAAAGAAACGGTTTTAACCTTTTCTGGAACTTTGGCCGTATGATGTTCATTCAGCCAAAGCGGATTCTTTTCCAAAGTGTTTTTTCCAGTAAAAGCTTTTTGGGGATCTCCATCATACTGTTGCAAGCGGCTTGACAATGCCTCACGATAAGATTTATTAGCCACTGTCATAATCTTCTCAGCATCAAATGCAGCGTTAACTTTCTCCTCTTTAGTTACATACTGCTTGCCACTTCCATATACAGTTTCCAAGTGCAACTGACCACGAGGTGTCAGCTGTATCTTTTCATTTTTACCTGTTTTTTTCTTCGAAACATTGATGTTCTGCGTCACCACCTTATTCTTTGCCTTGATGGAAATCAGAGTGCCTTCTAGTTGCCGTTTGGCCTCGGCACGAAATTCATCCAATGGCATGGGTGGATTGAATCGCAGTTTTCCATGATTATCCCGATGTAGTTCTTTTTTCTCAATACCATAAATTGCAGAGGCACGTTCCTCTTCGCTTAAATCCGAAAGCTCCACCATGTCCAAATCGAAATACTCATCCGTGCCCTTTTGTACGCGTGCGTTCAGGTTGTTCAGGTACTGTATGAAGCTGCGTTTTGTAAAGGCAATGGTCAGCGCATCCATTGCATGATGTCGATGGTCGTTACGCTTGGTCCATTCTTTTATGCGCCTGATCCGCTGACCGTCACGACCTTCTATTACCTCCGTTAATCCTAATTGATTGTATTTGTCCCAGTTGAGTTCCTGCATGACATCTACCAATTGCCAATCTTCTCGCAAGCGATCTGTAACACTGCCCGTTGTCGGAACCACAAAACGCACCATTCCCTCCAACATTTCTTTGGCTTTTTTAGCAATATATTGAGAGTCGCGCAAATCACGGTTGATGAAACCGCTCGGGATATCAGCCTCCCGCATCAACAACTTGTCACGCTTGGTCTTGGAGATAACTTTGTCATTGTAAAGTCTTTCTATTCTATTTTCGTAATCCCGTACACCATCTTCCCCATACTTACCAAGCACAAAATCGTATGCGGTAGCATTGCTCTTCTCTAAATTAATGTGCCTTAATTCCAAGGTTTTATTGGAGAATGAATCATCAAACAATTTGGCTTGTGGAATTATATGTTCAATGTCAATCTCCTTGCTATAGAGCTTTTCTTGAGGAATATATGTGTTGGAATAGAGCGTTTTGAAACCATTGTCTTTCAACTCCAAGTATAATTTGTATCGAATTATATCATTTCGGCTAACAAGATCCAAATAGAACGGTTCTCCCTGCAAGATTTTAACATACCCTTCATGCAAACGAGAGGCTTCGTTGATGGATTTGGTCATTTCTTCGCGTTCTTTGGCAGATTTCTTCAATTCTCTTGCTAATTCAATGCGAATTTCATCAGGTTTTCCATACTCATCGACAATAGAGTTGACCACATTCACCATTTGGTTCAGGATCTTCTCCACAACTGGGTTACGAAGACTATTACGGGGTAGTAGTTCTAACTTATCCTTAAGTTCTTTTTGTTCAATCTCTTCTTTTGTAAGCGAAGCTTTGGAATGTCTATATCCAGCATATTCACATGCTACACTGTATTCCAAACCATCCTTCAAATGAGGCAATATTTTTCGAATGGCCTTTGTACTCAGACTGCCATAATCGGGTTGGAAAACCACATTGGCTAGCACTGTTGCGGATTCCTTGTCAAATCCGTATAGTTCGCCCAATTTAGTTATCAATTTTTCATTGCCAAGATTAGAATTATCGCCTTCAAAAGAATAAAGTAGATGCCAAAGCATGTACATGGGCTGGCGCTCCAAAGCCTGACCCTCCAGCGAGGAATCAAAACGCAAGATAGCTGTACTAAAACCTAATCCATCGAATATTTCCGAAACGATGTCAAGAGCCTTTCCTGAAGGCAACTTAGCAAATTCATATTCTCCGTGTCCACTTAATTCTATGATAGACTGATATGCTTTGAACAATTCTGCTTGAGTATGATTTCCGTCAAGTTCCTTATAATTCAAATCCAAATTCTTTGGATTGCCAAACAGCAGTTTCAGGGCTTCTGTTTTTGATAATTTTTCCCTGTGATTCAATTCGGCAAACAGTTTCTCTTTTTCTTCCTGGAACAGGAATCGTTTTTTAATGCCTTCACCTGAAACTTGAACATTATTTAAAATTTGCCATATTTTAAATTCTTGGTACAAAGGCGATGATTTTGGACAGACTCGGTTGCCAACAGTTTTCATTTTCTTCTTCCCATCAATATCCACTTCGACTTGTCGGCTTTCAAACTCACAGAACGATATCAATCCTTTTTGCGATTTCAGTGGACGCTGATAAAAAATGACAATGTCGCGAATCTCTTTTTTTAGTTCTGAAGTAAGTTCCTTATGATATTTTGCTTGTGTTTCCCAGATAGTTTCAAACTCATTCAGATAATCTTGTCTATAAAACACCTGATTCTTCAAGCTGTAATTGGGATTCTTGTCCAATTGCGACATCTGATATTGACCGACCGTTTGATGATTGAAATAAAGTGCCTTGCTACGGTCGCTAATATCTCCCAAATAACCACTTGCATTACTAATCTGACCATTGATTTCCTGCAAAACGATAGCTAATTCTTCCAAATCCAATCGTTCATTCAACGCTTTGTTTCTCCATCTATAGTTCTCCTCTTTTAATTCGGCTCCTTTTGTCTCTCGCCTTATACCAACTATATTCAATGGTTTCTCAAGAATTGCCCATGTCTGCTTTTTATTCTTTCCCCACAATTCTTCTTTTAGATCATTTGTTAGTCTGTCTGGATAAAACTTGCATTGGGAGCACCAAACCCTGTCAAATTCTTCCTGCAAGTCTGAACGATAGAAATCCGGAAGGTGTTTTTTTCCATTTTGCAGCAACTGTAATGATAACTGTCCCGGAGTGAGGTTCTTCTCATAGAGTTGTTTGGCAATCTCCATTCCATCAATCAGTTGTCCTTCTTCGGTTGATTTCGCTTTACGACTGCTCTTGTACCCTCGTTTCTTGTTAATCATGAGCAGCACGCGAGCAAATTCTTGTAAAGAAATTTCCTCTGTCGCAGCCTTGGCACGCCACCGGTATGTTTCAAAAGTAGTCCTGTTGCCATTTTCAGAAAGAATCGTTTCTTCGTCGATGAAACTGTGCTCATTCAACACTTTAATAAGATTCTCGCGACGAAGTTTGTATCGTTGCAGATTGCGTCGCATACTCCGTTTGAGGGTGCGATCCGCATTGGTCGTAATGCTTTTTCCCTTTTCGAAATTGGTCAGTTCATCCACCGTCAATGGATTCACGCGCGCGCCTAATTTGACAATAGCAGATTGTTCATTAGCGTTTTCCGCTTCATTCACCACCGCCCAGCCGATGCTGTTGGTGCCCAAATCTAAACCGAGGATTTTCTTCATAGTTGCAAAATGTATTATACTTTGCAAAAATAATCATTTTGCAACAGATTATCAATAAAAAGTTGTATTTTTGCTGCACTTTTGAAGCAATTCACAATAAGGATTATTCCGTTGTGAAAACATCCAAAGCGGGAGCGAAAGCTCTCGTTTTTTTGTTCTGCCCAAATATAATTGTGATGTCGTCTCCCCCTATTGCTTGAACACCACCACACTCGGGTTCAGGCCCGCGGAGAAGGAGAATTTCTTCTTGCCGTTTTTGTCAAAACAATACACGTCTCCGGTCACCGTGAAATTGTAGGCATCGGTGATATAGACGTCCCCGTTGAGCGGGTTGACCGTGATGCTGTAGGGCATCTGGATGACGGTGCCGTCAGTGATGAAGTTTTCCGCCACACTGTCCTCCTGAGTGAGGCTCAGCACCTTCACTGGGTTGGATTCAGCCGCATAATCCACTTCATACACGTAGGCTTTGTCTTGAAAAACGGTGAAATTCTGGATGTTGGGCCACGTCCTCGTGATTTGGTCGGTTTGTGCATCAATGCAAGAAAAAGTGCCGTGCTGCTCCATGTAATCGCCACGGGTGCAGACATAGACGGTGCGACCGTCGTCGCCGGCGGCCAGCTTGTACGGGTTGACACCCACCTCGATGCTGTGGAGCATCGTGAGCGAGTTGATGTCAAACACGGACACGGTGGTGCCGTAGTTGGGGTTGTTGAGCCCGCCGGAATTGGCTACGTAGAGCTTTCCGTTGCACACGCAGAGGCCCTCGGGATTTGCGCCGGAGTGTGCGGTCTGCTCTACCTCCAAGGTGGCGGTGTCAATGCGCACTACATCGCCATCGAAGCAGCTGACGTATGCTTTGCCTTGGTAAAAGGCAATCTGACGAGGACTTTTGCCCGACAATGGAATGGCCTTGATGGACTTGGCAGTTTCAAAATCCATCACCTCCACGCGGTGCGAGTTGTTGACCACGCAATAGAGCTTGCTGCCATATCTTTTCAAGTCGTTGCCCGTGTCGCCGAGCCCGCGCTGGTTCACTTGCAGGAAGATGTCAGGGGTCAGCGTCTGGTTTTCAAAGTCATAGTATGAGAGGGTGCAGTTGTTGTGCTGGAACAGACCTTCGTTGAGTACGTATGCCCCGTACGCGCTGGCGTCGGTAGGCAAGGGGCGGGGCGGCTCGGGAGGATTGCAGCTCGCTGCACAAAAAAAAGCGAATAATAAGAGTGTTGAAATTTTGATGAATAGTTGTCTGTAATGCATTACCACGGCATTTTACGATTAAACAATGCTTGGAAAACCGGTGGCATATATGGCCCGCCTATTTCCCGAAGCGGTTAACAACATGTGATACGGCCGGTCTTCTGACTTGTCTCTTTCAAAACGTCTTCCCATCTTACGACAGTGACATCATTTTTTGAAAACAGCTGAGATTCACAGCAGCGGGTACTGTACAGGATTTGCACCTGTTTCCCAGAAGGACAATTGTCCTTCATACCGTATAACGCGGCAAAAATACAGAAAAAATAGATTATCTCACAACTTAGAATTCCACAGCGAACTTCACGTTCACCAACCGGCCCGTCAAGGTGTTGGGGATGGCGTAATGCTGGTTGTAGATGTCCTTCACCCACGAATAGGAGGCCACGTTCTTGGTTCCGAGCACGTTGAAAACCTCAATATACACGCCGGCGTTCTTGATACTGCGGACGAACTTGGACTTGTTGCGCATGCGGTCGCGGCTCTGCTCCAAAAACATGAAGGAGAATCCGAGGTCCACGCGGCGGTACCACTTGGGGTCGCGCACCCGCTGGAAGCCTTCGGACTTCTCAAAGGCCACAGGCAAACCGCTGGCGAACACGAAGTTGAGGTGTGCCCTGAATTGCGGAAATCCTGGTATGTGGTCCTGGAAGAAGAGATTGAAGGCCACCCGTTGGTCGGTAGGCCTCGGTATGTACCCCGGCTCGATACGGTTGCCGTCTTTGTCGTAATAGAAGTCGTCCATGATATCCTCCTTGGTGTCCATGATGGAAACGGCGAACCAGGACTCCAGCCCGCGGATGAACTCGCCACTGACCTTCAGGTCCAGTCCCGTGGCATACCCGACGGCATCGTTATAGCCGCTGTAGGTGATGCGAACATTGTTGATGGTGTAGGAGATGAGGTGGTCCAGATACTTGTAGTAGGCCTCCGCTGTGAACTTGAACGGTCTGCGCCACAGTTTGAAGTTGTATTCTGCGCCAGCCACGATGTGGAATGAACGTTGCGAGAGGATGTCTGGGTTGAGCGTGCCATCGGGGTATCGCATCTCGCGGTAGAAGGCGGGCTGGTAGTAAAGGCCGGTGCGCACGGAGAAAATCCAGTCTCTCTTCCAGTGCGGGTTGTAGATGAAGGATATTCTCGGTGAAACGGTGAACTCGCGCTTGTTGTAGGTCCAGTAGTGGAAACGAAGACCGGCGTTTAGCGAATAGTGGGTCATGCTGTCACCGTCAATGTTCCACTGGTCCTGGATAAACCCCGTGAACCGCATGGTGTTCAGGTGGTTGGATGTGTTCAGGTAGGAGTTTTCACCGAAGGTGAGGATACGGGAGGGATCGTCCAAAGGTACGGGCTCGCCAACTGGCACGTAAGAGATGGGGAGCGTGTAACCGGAAGAGTCGTTCATGTTCCACTCCTTGATTACGTCGTTGATGATCTCGTTCTGCGCCTTCACGCCCCACGACAGGGTGTTGGCGGCAGGCAGCCTGTGCTCGCCACGCAGGTCGGCGGCGGAGACAATGGAAGTGATGTGGTTGCGCGCGTGCTCCAGGTTGGTGCCATAGCCGCGGTTGGAAATGACGTGCACGGTGCTTGACTCCATGTCAGGCTCGATGTCGTTCAGCCAGTATTGCCCCTGTATGTCGTAGGTCTCGCTTTCCTTGGCATAATAGGAGGAGAGAATGAGCTTGAAGAGGGTGCGGTCGCTGGGACGGTAGAAGAAGGTGAGCCCGGCCAGATAGTTCTCGTAGAGATCAACCTCCTGACCGTCGTAGAAGACCAGGAATTGCTTGCTGTCCTGCAGACTGCCGAACCGTGTGTCCTTGTTGGTGGGCTGGTAGATGTAGCTGTTGCGCGAAAAGTTTCCCAAGAGACTGATGCTGAATTTCTTGTTGATGTCCCATTTGAGCAACATCTGGGTGTCGAAGAAAGTGGGCTTGTAATCCGCCGTGTCTCCGGACATGCGCATGGAGCGGAGCAGGTAGGCGTTGGACTTGAAACGTGCGCCGATAAGGAAAGAGAAACAGCTGTCCACTCGTCCCTCAGCGTGCGCCGAAGCCCCCAACATGCTGAGGGAGAAAGACCCTCCATATTGGGTTGGTTCTTTGTATTGCACGTCAAGCACCGACGACATCTTGTCGCCGTACTTGGCTTCAAAACCGCCGGCGGAGAAAACCACGTTGCCGGCAAGGTCGGTGTTCACGAAACTCATGCCCTCCTGCTGCGCGTTGCGCATGAGGAATGGACGGTATATCTGGATGTCGTTGACAAAGATGAGGTTCTCATCGTAGTTGCCGCCGCGCACGTTGTATTGGGAACTCAACTCGTTGACGGAGGAGGCACCCGGCAGCATCTTGATGATGGACTCCATGCCGCCGCCTGGCGAAGGCATCTGGAACGAGAGCTTCGGGTTGACCCGGATGTAGCCGTTATCGCTCTTGCTCTGTATGTTGACCTGCTCCAGCCGGTTGCCAATGGTGGGCAATATCACCGTGATGTTCTTCGACTCCTTGGACTTGAGATGCATGGTTATCACCGTGTCCTTGTGGCTGATTTGCTGGAAGTACAACCTGAAATCTACGTTTTCGGGCACGTTGATGGTGAACTGCCCAAAGTCGCTCGTGATGGTCTGGAGGTTGTAGTCTAGTACCTGAATAACCACATTCTCAATGGGTTGCCCCTCCTCATCTTGCACAATACCTCTTACAATGGCTTTCTGACCGTATCCTGTGGCGGTCAGAACCAAAATGAAAACCAGAAATATTGCTTTTCTTATATTCAAGATGCGAAAGGTCTGTGAACAAATATGTACTACGAGGGAAACAGATTTTTATTGTATGGTGCATGAATAAAAAAAGCTGTTGCAATGACAACATTACAACAGCTTGTAGCCTTGTCGATAGGGATTATTATAAAATGCCCTTACCAGCGGCTTCCACGAGGCTAGCGTAAACACCTTTCTTGTTGATGATGCGCATGCCGTGTGCAGAAACTTTGAGGTAAACCCATTCATCCAACTCGGGAACATAGAACTTCTTGGTGTGCAAGTTCGGCTTGAATGTTCTTTTGGTTTTGATATTGGAGTGGGAAACATTATTTCCAACTATCGCTTTCTTTCCTGTAATCTGGCAAACTCTTGACATGATCTCTTATCGTTTTTTAATGATTAATATTCTTCTTTGTTAAGGGCGGCAAAAGTACAAAAAAAAATGAAACAAAGCTTATGCTCTCTAGAAAAAAATCTAAAGGGTGATTATTCGGCTAAAACACAGCGTACAGAGTAGGCATCAGAGGGGTTGCTGCGGAGGTTCGAGAGCTCTTGGCAGAAGAAATTCAGTACATAGCAGTAGGCGTTTTCGGAGTAAAAGCGTGTGCAAAGTGCCCAAAAGCGTGTCTCTCCCAGGAGGTTTTCGTAACGGTTGCGCGCGCCGTTGAAGAACCCTGCCGGCAGGGCTGAGAATCCGGTTTCGTTGGTGCCGCCTTCGTTGCCGATCCAGTACTCCGGCGTGCGCAGAGCCATGGCCCCATGTTGCAATAAGCGTTCATATTGTGCGCAAGTGGGCAAGTACCACCCTTCCGGGCAGATGCCTTGGACGTGCTCCGAAGCACTCACCGTGCCAGTGTCAAGGGTGGCATACCATGTGTATAACATGCCGAAAATGTCCACTGTCTCCTCCGGACTGAAGCGCGATGGTTGATAGATGTGTATCGGGTTGACAGGTCTTCCGTCGCTGTAGTGCACGGAGCGCAGGTTTGTTTGCGTCCAGCACAGTCCGTCAATGCGGATGGATGAGTAAATGTTGCCGTCATAGTCAATGGCCTGCGGGCAAGGACGTGCCGCCACGCGCACGAGAACACTGTCGGTCATCACGCCACAGCCTGCACCCTCGATGTCGAGGTAGTAGATGCCGGAATCCGCACTGCTCCGGATGGCGAACGAGACTTGCCGCTGGTGGCTGCTGAATCCATGGGGCCCGTGCCAATGATAGTGCGCGTCACCCAACGTGAGTCCGTACAGATGGCATGTGTCACCCTCCGGCAATGTGATGTCGTTGCAGAGCATGTCTGTCCAGCATTTCCGGATTTTGTCCATGTCGCTGATGGTCAAGTTTGTGATAAAGTGCGCGTTGCACGCATCTGTGATTTCAACGGAAACTGTTTGCCCGAAACGCACGGACACGAAGTCGAATACGCCTGTCTGGTTGGTGGCAATTCCTTCGCCTTGCCCATTAGGATTGCTGAAGAGTTTGTATGAGTAAGGCTTGACACCGTGTTTCCCCTTTACGTGAACAAATCCGATGCTGTCCTCCTGATTGCACACGTGCCCATAAATGTAATCCAATTCCACGGTTTGATATTGCCAATGAATGACGGTGTCCGTGATAAAACACGGGTTCTTGTCCAATATCGTGCCGTTGTCGAGCGGCAGCGAGTACATGCAAATCCGATAGGTTCCAGGAATGCCGACGGACAGCATCCCGCCCTTGTGAACCGCCGAAGCACTGTGCGTGAGTGAGTCTTCCTGCGTCACTTGGAAGAAGGTTTCCACCTCCATGCCCTCTTTGCTGTACTGCCCCTTGACTGGGGTGATGTTCAATGCCGTACATGTGGTGTCGAATATGTATTGTGGCGACTCGCTGACGACTGGCAGGTTGTAGTCAAAGTCAATCACAATGGTGTCGTTGTAAGGGCAGTCTCTCCTGACAATCCAAACATACCGGCCGGGTAGCAGATTGGTGTCTGTAAGTATCATGCCCATGCGATTGGAGTTACTGTGCCAAACCTCTTTCTTTTCAATTATGGCATGATTGTCCTGCCGCTCACGTACGATGGTCCAGTTGCCTGATAAGTTCGGAATGGCGGTGAAGTTGTAATGATTGTTCCCCGGACTTTCTATCAGACAGATTGTGTCCCGGTCATAGATATAGCCTGTTGTATCTCCTATAACCATCTTACCGGTAAACGGAGTTTCATAGACGATGCCAATGCTGTGTGGCACATCTGGACATAATTGTTCTACTTGAGGTGATTTCCATTTTACCCAATGAAGATACGCTCGTAGTCCTCCTGAAGTGAGATGGGTGGTGTCGGATTTGTATTTGAAAAGTTGGGAGATGATGGGGTTGTGATGATAATCCGTGATTTCTATGAGGAGCGTGTCCCCATGCATGTTCTGGTCCTTCAGTATCAGATAACCCCATCTGTAGTCAAAATCTTCCAGTATTTCTGTTGTGACGACAGTGTCCGTTGTGGTGTTGATGACATGCAGTCGCAGGGGCATGGTGATATAGGTGTGATATTCGGATTTCTTTTCCGAGTTCGGGATGCCGCCGCTCAAGGTGTATCCCCAGAAAAATTTACAATCTACGCTGTCTGATAGGCTATGGCAAGCCTCGTAGATGTGCTTGACATTGATGCCACTGGTTCTCTGATAGTAGTCAATTATTCCGTTTGTGTACCCGCAATAGTCGAAGACTGCGAATGTATTAGTTTGATTGAAGGTTTCTCTTTCCTCTGCAATATAATTGCGGCCGTGAATATGGATGGTGAAGGGATAGGAGAAAAGCGTGTCTCCGCAGGGTGGCTGTAGCTGCAGGATAACAGTACGTTCCCACAATTCACCATAGTCGTGCAAGGCGGAAAGTGTGTCATATAGGAAAATAGCGTTTTCGAAGTCGGGGATCTGCTTCCAAGGCGTTGTGTCGTTCTCCGTGCCGATAGTGGGGTTGATGAAACGATACAGATAGGGAAAATCCCGTCCGGTTTGCCGGTAGTAGTCGTCGTTGTGCCCGACGTAGGTGTAAGTGTCCCGTAGCTCCTTGAAGGTAATGACATTGTAACTTTCAGGGTCTCCGGAACTGTTGCGGAGCTGATGGTTGTATATGTGATCATAATGCTTTACCTTGGGCACGATGGCCTGCAAGTAAGGCGTATGGTAACCGCAACCGTCGTGGCAGATAATCCGATAGGTGCCCGCCGGCAGGCTGTCGATGGTGTAGTAATGCAGGTAATCGTACCGCATCGAGTCGGCGCCAAAGTGCTCGAGGGTGTCGAAATCTTGTGCCCTGAAAAAGACCAGCCCGGTGTCTGTCACAGTCCAGATGTCCAAATGGTATGGAAATGTACCGTCCTGAATCTTGACTTGAATCTTCCCCGTCGGCTCGCATGCCATGGAAGGTACGATGCCATAGGGTAGTGTGTGGGAGTAAATGTTGTAAATCATGCCGCTGGACGGAATTGTGTAGGCGGATTCGACCAATATCTCGGCGGAATCTGAAATTACCACGTATCGGTCTCCTTGCGGCAGTCCTGTGTTGCACAAAGCCGATACCTTTACCATGTAGTTGCCCGGCCTTAGGTGCGTGATGTAGGGTAGGGAGGTCTCCATAATGGAGTCTATGCCCGAAAGCGGGATGTAGAAATAGCGCAACTGCTCGATGTCCAAGCCGTCGGAATAGGTTACAGAACAATGGATCTCGCCGTTGCCTTGGCACGTGGCCGCCACGGATGTCGCGCTCAACTCAATGCGCATGTCGGTGGTTTGTGAAAAAACACGACACGTCAAAACACAAAACAGAAACAGAAAAACATGTCTTTTCTTCATGATTATTATGATTTTTGTCTGGCACCCACAGGGGTCGCCATTGGTTTAACGCCGGCAAAAATATACTTTTTATGAAATAAAAGACAATAATATATTAATTATTAGAAAATATTTTGTTAAAATTTAGAATTAAATGTTAAAAATCCACCTTTAACCCCATTTACCCCTTTTATCCCTTTCTGCCTCATTTGCTCCTTAAAAACAGTAGCACATTCATCATGGCGAGAAAATCTACGCCGGCCCGGACCTCGAACATGGATTCCACGAGGATGTTCAGGATCAGGATGAGGACGAAGGATTGGTAGAGGATGTTGCGCTTGCGTATGCTGATGACGAGCGGATACAGACAGTAGGTCAGCAGGATGATAATGCCGGGGATGCCGGTGGTGAGCAGCGTCTGCAGGTATTGGTTATGCGCATTATAATGGTGACCGATGAGGTTGGTATAGTTCTTCTTGACGGCGTTGACGTTAAGTTCGTCTGTGGCATCACCAGTGCCCACGCCCCACGGCAAGTTTTTCTTGCAGATTTCCAGGGTTGACTTCCAAACTGTGATCCGGATTTGATTGCTACTACTACCAAGATGTTCGGGTGTGTATTTGCCCACCTCCTCAATGGAGTCTTTGATACGGTGTACAGACAGGATCTGGGTTTCGTGCAGCACAATGCCGATGCTGGTCACGACAATCACCACGCTGAGCGCGGCGGCGATGTTGGTGCTCCGTATGAACAGCAGATACACGAACCACACAACCGCCAGAATACAGAATACCAGAATTCCAGCTTTGGATTGCAAAAAGAAGACACCTGCCAGCAGCACTGCCATAGCAATGTAAAGTCCTATTTTGGAATATAAAGGCAGGCTTTTGTGGGTCTTGTTCAGATAATCCAGCATGACATAGAAGGAGAAGGTGGCGTACATGGCCAGATAGGAGGGGTGTCGGAAGACAGAGAAATTCTGGTAGTATAGGAAGGCGTCGTTGCCAGTTTGTATGTATTTGCGGATTGCGATGAAGAAGATGATGCAGAGATGCAGTACTGTGGAGATGGCGAAGAACATGAAGATCATGTGTATCCGGCTGTTGGTCAGGTTGCGCCGCTTTTGGGTGAGCAGAAACAGCGGGGCGACAAGAAACCACAAATAACAGTCGAATGCGGCCATGGCGCGGCTTTTGTTGTAGGAGAGGAAGAATCCGTAGATGACCAGCAGATACATGGAGAGAAGGACGAAAATGGTCAAAGGGGATGCATTCTCGCGGAGGGTGTTCCATTTTTCCTTCCAGTTCCATTCCCAAATCCAGTTGACGAGCTGGATGCCGGCGATGGGCAGCATGATCCAAGTGGAGAAAGGCAGTGTTGCGGCGGCAGCCAATAGAAGGAAAAAGAACACGTTGAAATGCCAGTTGTCCGACAAGAGTTTCTTGCGGGGTTGCTTGCTCGCTGTGAGGCTCTGGGCGATATGTTCTAACGTCTGGTTCATTATTTTTCGAGTAAGTCGGGGCGGCGTTGTTGAGTGCGTTGCAGTTGTTGTTCCATTTTCCATTCCGCAATCAGTTTGTCGTTGCCGGAAAGGAGCACGTCGGGCACGCGGTGTCCGCGCCAGTCCGCCGGGCGCGTATATACGGGCGCGGAGAGCAGGTCGTCCTGGAAAGAGTCGGAGAGGGCGGAGGTCCCGTCGTTGATAACGCCGGGGATGACACGTGCGATGGCGTCGGTGATGACCATGGCGGCCAACTCACCACCGGAGAGCACGTAATCGCCAATGCTGAGGTCTTCGGTGATGAAAATCTCGCGCACACGCTCATCGACACCCTTGTAGTGACCGCAAAGCAGGATGATGTTGTTCAGCATGGACATCTCATTGGCTTTGTGCTGGTCGAAGACCTTGCCGTCGGGGGCCATCAGATAGATGGCATCGTAGGTGCGCTCGCTCTGAAGCTGTTCAATGCACCGCGCAATGGGCTCGATCATCATCACCATGCCGGCACCGCCGCCAAAAGGATAGTCGTCCGCCTTGTGGTGCTTGTCGGTGGTGTAACTGCGGATGTCGTGTGTGTGAAGTTCCAAATGTCCCTTGTCCACCGCCCGCTTGAGGATGGAGTTGCCGAAAACACCGGTGAACATGTCAGGAAAAAGAGTGAGTATATCTATTCTCATATTTACAACTTTTCGATTATCATGATACCGTCACGGAACGGCAGGAGTAAATTCCTTACGCGGCGGTCGTTTTGGATATGGTCGTTGAAGGCGAGGATGGCCCGGGTGTCGCGGTCGTTGCCGACGGCCTCTTGCACCACCTTGCCGTTCCAAAGCACATTGTCTGCCAAGATGAACCCGCCTTTCCTGACGGAGGGCAGCACGGCCTCATAGTACGACATGTAATCCTCCTTTTCTGCATCAATAAAAACCAAATCCCATGTCATATCCAGCTTGGGTACCACTTGCAACGCGTCCCCGATGTGCAGGATGATCTGCTTTTCAATCGGCGACTGGCTGAAGTACTTCCGGATGCGATCCTCGTACTCCACGTTGACCTCGATGGTGTGCAACTCGCCCGTGGCCGTTAACCCCTCTGCAAGGCACAGTGCAGAGTACCCTGTGAATGTGCCGATTTCCAGAATGCGTTCAGGTCGGAGCATCTTGGAAATGAAAGTCAAAAACTGGCCTTGAAGCTGGTCGGAGATCATACGCGGGTTCACCGTCTCCAGATTCGTCTGCCGGTTGAGCCGGTACAGAAGCTCGCTTTCGGGAGAGGTGTGCGCCTCGCAGTACGCTTCGATGGTGTGGTCTATCAGGTCAAAGGTGGACATCAGGAGAGCTCGGCTATGTTTTTGTTGACCTCTTGTTCTATTTTCGTCAGCTTGTCTTTGCAGATCTTGATCAGTTTGGAGGCCTGTTTGATGTGATCGGCCAGGTCGTCCACCGAAATGTCAGCATCTTCCATCCGTTTGACGATGGCTTGTAACTGCCCGAAAGCTTCAGTATAGGTGAGTTCTTCTTTCATGTACTATAATTATTAATAGGCTAAGCCGATTTTTACACCGGCAAAATGGTAGAAAGTGTTTTGATACTGGTTGGGATAGAGGTCGGAATAGTCTTGCTCATCGGGTTCTACGATGGAATACCCGATTTTGGAGAACTGCATTTTGTAAACGCCGGAAATGACTAACGATAGCTTGTCTGTGAAACGCACTCGCATTCCCAACCCAAATTCCCCGCAGGGTCCCCAATTGGTGCCGTGAACCACTCGGTCGGTGCTCTCCGGCTTGGTCTGCCCGTACCACTTGAACCCCCATCCCAAATTCAAGAAGGTCATAGGAGCCACTTTGGTGTAATCGGTCATGTTGATGCTGAGATTCAGGCAAACGGGGATGAAAGCAGTGTGCCGCCAGATGTCGAAGCCGGTCTCGATGCCCATGGTGAAGATATTGTCGAATTGATAGGCCAGCAGTTGGTGTATCTGGAAGTTGGGGATGCTATTGTCAACCGATTTCACCAGGTTGCCGTTAGGGTATTTCAGGTCTATATGGCCCACGCCGTTGGCATAGCCGACAGAGGTCATGAAGGACCATCGGGAGACTTGATGTCCCTTGTTGCGCTGGGCCTGAGCAGAGGATGCCAGTATTAACAAACCAAGAAGCGGGATGAGTATTTTTTTCATAATGGATGATTTAGGAGATGGTTTGATTTCTGTCCTTGGTCAGTTCGCGAGCTGTGTTCAGGGCGGCTTCTGTCAGCTGGCTGCCGCAAATGAGTGTGGCGATGGCTTTGATCCGCTCCTCACCGTGCATCTCGCGCAGGTCAGTTACGGCATGACCGTCGCGGTTTTCCTTGAATACAACATAGTGGCGGTTGCCGTTGGCGGCAATCTGAGGCAGATGGGTGATGGCAATCACCTGGTGCCGATCTGAAAAGGCGCGCATGACGGAGGCCACGCGATTGGCGGTTTCACCTGAGATGCCCGTGTCTATTTCATCGAAGATGACAGTCGGGAGCAGCACGGAATCGGTGATGACAGACTTCAGCGCCAGCATTACGCGGGAGGTCTCGCCGCCGGAGGCGACCTTGCTGATGTCTGCAGGCTCCACGCCTTTGTTGGCGGAGAATAGGAAGTCGGCCGACTCCTGGCCGTACTCGTGCAGTGCTCCGTCGCCAGTCAGTCGGATCAGGAAACGGCTGTCCGGCAGTGCAAGCTGGTACAATCTCGCCTCCATCTCCTGCTGCAACGGCTCAATAATCTCCCGTCGCGATTGCGTGAGCTTCTCGGCCAGCTGCTGGGCCTGCGCGTGCAACTCGTCCCGCTGCTTGTCCAATGCGGCCAACTGCTCGCGATGGTCTGCATACTGGTTCGTCTCCTGCAATAGTCTTTCCTTGAGTTGCAACAGCTCCTCGATAGTGTCGGTCTGGTATTTGTGCTGCAGACTGAAAATCAGATCCAATCGCTCGTTCAAACGGTCTAATTCGTTGGGATTCAATTCCACGGCCTGCTCCTTGCAGACGATGTCGTAGGCAATGTCTTTTATTTCAACAAGAGCAGCGTCCAGCCGGTTATAAATCTCTTGGTATTCGTCGCTGATGTCCTTCAAAGCGGCGCATTCATGCTGCACGGATTGCAACTGTTGCACGATGGTCTCCGCATCACGCTCGGAGAGCTGTTGCGCGGCCTGGTAGAGATGCGATTTGATATTCTCCGCATGGGTGAGCAGGTGGATGTTTTTCTCCAGTTCGGCCTGCTCGTCAGGTTGGAGCTGGGCGTTATCAATTTCCTGTATGGTGAAATTGTTGAACTCCTGTTGCAAAGCGGCTTCGGCACATTGTCTTTTCAGCTCCTCGTACTCCTTTTCGGCTTTTCTCCAGGCCGACAGGGTGTCGCGGTACTGGTTGCGCAACTCCTGGTTCTGTGCGTATTGGTCAACGATGTCCAAGCGGAAGCCCGCGTTCTGAATTAGCAGGCTTTGGTGTTGCGAGTGTATGTCGATGAGTCTTGAGGCGAGAGTCTTGAGTGTGGCGAGGTTGACGGGAGTGTCGTTGATGAAAGCCCTGGACTTGCCCCGCTCGTTGATCTCGCGCCGGAGCGTGGTCACGGCCTGATAATCCAAGTCGTTTTCCTCGAAAAAAGACTGGAAATGATAATCGTCAATCAGAAAAGAACCCTCCACTATGCATTTGCGCGACTTGTCATACAGCACGTCCGTGTCGGCGCGGTTGCCTAAGATGAGCGACAGCGCACCCATCAGGATAGACTTTCCAGCGCCGGTTTCGCCCGTGATGACTGTGAAACCCTTGTCGAACGTAATGTCGAGCGAGCGAATCAGCGCATAGTTCTCAATCTGCAGGGCTTGTAACATGACTATTTGCTGGCGGTGTTGATGGCGTCGTATTTGGAGGAATTGGTAGGGTCAAGCTGCTTCATGATGTTGATGACCTGTGTCTTCTCGCTGGGCATACCCTCCTTGAAGATGTTGACGATTTCGTCGCTCTTGGCCGCCACGATGATCTTGACCAGTGCCAAACCTGATTTCTGTGAATTTACCTGCTGGAGCAGACGTAGGCTTTCCAATATGACGGCACGGCCGGCATCAGGAGTCTCGTTCATCACATCCAGTCCCAGTCTGTGGTACTGGTAAAAGAAATCGTGCAGCTTGCTGTAGGTGCCGTTGGTGAGGTTCTCAATAATCCAGTATCGGTTGCTTTGTCCATTGTCAGCCACCGACCAGCCCTTCTCTTTGGCACTGGTGTTCAGGTTGACAATGCTTTGGCATTTCGCGTAGTATGGATCCCCGCCGTACAAGGAGAAACTGTCGAACTCAACCGCTAAAAACAGGTTGAGGTAGTAGGCGATGAGCGCGGTGAACTGGTTGAGGTTCACGTTGTCGGCATACTCCAGCGGGTCGCCTTCCGCGTAGGTGAATTGGATGTTCTTGTCTTGGAAATTCAACAAAGTGGTTTTGTAGCTTGCTTTGTAAACCGGACGCTGCAGCAAGATGGCCATGCTTCCCTTATAGACATCACCGCTCACTTCCGAGAGGCTTATGTTGAGGGAACACTCGATACGCTCGTTGGTTCTCAGGTTGTACTGGCACCACTTGCGGTCGTTGATGAACTGGTAAATCTTTTGTTGCAGGTCGTTGTATCTTTGCTGGTTGACGCCGCCGGTCACCTGGTTTGCGTTCACCGACACCTGACATTGGAAGTCTTGTGCGAACAGGCATCCGCAGAACAGGGCAAGGAGGAGCAGCAGACAGAGTCTTTTCATTGTTGTTTCGGTTTTTTATTTGATGATGGAGCAGGCCACGTCCAAGATGTCCTTGGCGATGGCATGTTTGTCTTTCAGTTCGCTTTCGTGCGTCTGGCCGTCTCGGGTGAGCATGAGCACCTTGTTGGTGCTGGTGCCGAAGCCCGCGCCTTTGTCACGCAGTGAGTTAAGAACGATGACATCCGCGTTTTTAGTATGCAGTTTCTTGGTGGCGTTCTCCACCTCATGTTCTGTTTCCAAAGCGAAGCCGATGAGCAATTGGTCGTTGCGTTTCTGCTTGCCGATGGTAGCCAGAATGTCTCGGGTCTTCACCAAGTGCAGGTCAAGGGAGTCGTGCTCTTTTTTGATCTTCTCCGGGGCAGCCTGTGCGGGCGTGAAGTCCGCCACTGCAGCCGCCATGATCATGATGTCCTGCTGCTCGGCGATGGCCATGCACTGCTCGAACATCTCTCCGGCTGTCATTACGTCCACCCGGCGGATGCCAGGATGGCTGCATGTCAGATGCGTGGGACCGGTGACGAGCGTGACCTCTGCTCCCTCCTCGGCTGCGGCCTCGGCCAGACAGAAGCCCATGAGACCGGAGGAGTGGTTGCCGATGAAACGCACGGGATCGATGGGCTCGTAGGTGGGCCCTGCGGTAATCATCACTTTCTTGCCGGCAAGACGCTGGGGAACCGATAGGGTTTGATGTACTATGGTGAAGATTTTCTCGGGTTCCTCCATCCGGCCGGTGCCGGTGCTTCCGCAGGCCAGAAAGCCGCTCTGCGGGTCGATGATGTGACAACCTTTCTGGCGTAGCAGGTCGATATTGTGCTGCACGGTGGGTTCCTCAAACATCTTGTCGTTCATGGCAGGTGCTATGAAGATGGGCTTGCGGGTGGCCAGCAGCAGGGTGGAAAGCGCGTCGTCGGCGATGCCGTGCGCGAACTTGCCGATGATGTTGGCCGTGGCAGGCGCTACCACCATGCAGTCTGCCCAGTCGGCAAGACTGATGTGCTCCACGTCACGGGTTACGCTTGCAGCGAACATGTCCGCATACAGCTTGTTTTGCGACAGCGTCTCGATGGTGAGCGGGGTCACGAACTCCAGGGCGTGCTGCGTGGCCGCCACCTTGACCTCGTAGCCGTTGCTCTTGAACAGCCGGATCAGGGTCAGCGACTTGTAGGCGGCAATGCCTCCGGTGATACCGATAACGATGTGCTTCGCGGACATGGCTTTTTACTCGTTGGCTTCGGGATCCTTGAAATAAACCTGGTCGTTCTCGAATTCATACAAGGCCAGCTGGGTCGGCTTCGGGAGCTGCTCGTAGAATTTGGACAATTCAATCTGCTCGCGGTTCTCAAAAACCTCTTCCAAGGTGTCGGAATTGGAGGCGTATTGAAGGGAAGTCTCCTGGAACTCCTGTTTCAGGTCGGCGGCAATCTGGTCTGCCCGCTTGGACATGATCACAATGCTCTTGTAGAAGTTGTCGGTCTCCTTGTCGTATTGTCTGATGTCTTTCGTTTTGGCAAAAAGGTCGATTTTCAGTTTCTTGTAATCTGCAGCTTTCATTATCTGTTAATTATTTTGTGAATTTTTATTGTATTTCGATAATTGTTTCTGTACCTCTTTGGATATTCTATCCACTTCCTTGGTGTACTTGGTCTCCTCATAGTTGAGAAGCAGCCGGTTGCAAGCATCTAGGCAGGCTTTGTAGCGTTCCTCTTTCTTGCGCTCCACACTCTTCCGTGCATATTCGTAGTTGTTGAGCACCAGATAGTAGATGGCTTCCGGCATCAAAGGGGAGTATGCATATTCATTGAAGAAGTTCTTGGCCGCAATCTGGCAGGCCTCGTAGTGGTCGGTGTTGTAGTATAGAATCAGCATCTCCAGATCCTTGCGGGCCAGTTTCAGGCGCAGGGCGTCCAGCATGGTGTTGCACTCCTCGATGTGGGAGTTGTTGGGGTATGCGTCAATGAAGGCCTTGATCTGCTCGATGGCGTACTCGGTGTTGCTCTGGTCCAGCGAATAGTCCGGACTGGTCTTGTAGATGGCGGAGGTGCCGTAGTAGAAGGCATCCTCGGTGCGCTCCGTGTTGGGGTAGCGGCGCACGTAGTCGCGGAAATGGAAGGCGGCCATCTCGTAGTCCCCGTTCATGTAGTAGGAGTGGGCGAACAGGAAGAGGATGGTGTCGGCGCGGGGAGTGCCCAAGGAGAGCGGATACAGGTCCTCGAACAGGCCTGCGGCAGACAGGTATTGCTGGTTGTTGTAGTAACGCATGGCGCGCTCGTACTGCTGGTCGAAGTTCTCGAACGTCACCTTCTTGCCCGCGAAGGAGGTCTTGGACTTCTTTGGCTTCGCCTGTTTGCCGGGAACAGTGTCTCCTGGCTGCGTGTTTTGGATGGAACATACCGAAACACACGCAGGAAAGTCTGCGGCATAGACCCCCGCAGAAGCAGTTAACAGTATTATAATCAATAACTTGAAACTCTTCTTAACCATAGTATATCAAAACGTGCAAAAATATAAAAAATTTTATACCTCCGTTCTTTTGGAAGAGGAACCCTTTTTTTGTATATTTGCGGCTCGTTTTATAAAGGTTGCAATATGGATAATTTTATCGTTTCCGCCCGAAAATACAGGCCTACCACTTTCAATTCTGTGGTGGGGCAGGAGTCTATCACCGCCACGTTGAAGAATGCCATCAAAACCGGCCAGGTGGCGCAGGCTTTCCTCTTCTGCGGGCCGCGAGGGGTGGGCAAGACCACCTGTGCGCGTATCTTCGCCAAGGCCCTCAACTGCCGGCAGCTGACAGAGGATTGTGAGCCCTGCAACGAGTGCGACTCGTGCCAGTCGTTCAACAACTCGGCCTCGTTCAATGTGTTCGAGCTGGACGCGGCCTCCAACAATTCCGTGGAGGATATCCGCTCGCTGGTGGAACAGGTGCACATCCCGCCGCAAGGGGCCAAGTACAAGGTCTATATCATCGATGAGGTCCACATGCTGTCGGGTGCCGCTTTCAACGCCTTCCTGAAGACGCTGGAGGAACCGCCCGCGTATGCCAAGTTCATCATGGCAACCACCGAGAAACATAAGATTATCCCTACCATCCTTTCCCGCTGCCAGGTGTATGACTTCAAGCGTATCAACGAGAAGGACATCGTTCGCCACTTGCAGTATGTGGCCCAGCAGGAGGGCGTTTCCGCCGAGGAAGAGGCCCTGCACGTGGTGGCTGAGAAGGCCGACGGAGCTCTGCGCGACGCACTCTCCATCTTCGACCAGTTGGTGAGCTTCACCGGCAAGCAGATTACCTACAAGGCCACTATCGAGAATCTCAACGTCCTGGATGTGGACAACTACTTCAAGATCACGGATTTCCTGTTCAACGATGATCCGTCGCCAGCCTTGCTGTTGTTAGACGACATTTTGGCCAAAGGTTTTGAAGCCCAGCATTTCATCGCAGGCTTGGCCGCTCACTTCCGCAACCTGCTGATGGCCAAGACCCCGGCCACCGTGCAGCTGTTGGAGACCTCCGACAATATCAAAGGCCAGCTGCTGCAACAGTCGCAGAAAGTGGACAAACAGCTGCTGTTGCGTGCGATGGAACTCGCCAACCAGTGCGACTTCAACTACAAGATGTCCAACAACAAGCGACTATCGGTGGAGTTGTGCCTCTTGCAGATAAACGCCAATTACGTCTATAAGAAGGCGAGGCAATCGCAGGAGCGTAAATAACCCAGAGGGTGGGACGGCATCCACCACGGAAACGGGTACGGCAGCCGTATCATTTTCCGATAAGCCGCAAATCTCGAACCAGACATTCAAGTATCCGGGCACGCCGCCCATAAAGCCGATCCCGTCCATTCAGAGTGTGCTGGAGACACCGCGCGCCCAAGCGGCCAGCGCGACGCCGGAGCAGAACCCCGACCCGCAACCCGCTGCAACAGGTGAGACTGCTGGCCAGCAGTTGACTGCCGCTGAAAAAACACCCGCCGCGGAGAAAACGGCCGAGGCCCCGGCCCAGGAACCGGAGGTTTTCGAGACCTGCTGGAAACAGCTTTTCGATGAACTGTTCTCCAACACACCGATGATCTACCATCCGCTCAAAGACAAGGTCCCGACGCTGGAAGATGGCGTGATCAAGGCTGAGGTGCTGAATGATTTTCAGAAAGACCAGTTCGAGATGCGCAAGCGGGCGGTGCTGGAGTACTGGAGAAACCACTTCACCACCAATGTGGATGATTTGGAGATTATTGTGAATGAGAATATGGAGATGAAGAAAATCATCTACAGTTCGGATGATAAAATGAAGAATCTGGAAGAACAGAACCCCGACATCCGGGATTTCCTCCAGGTGCTGAATTTCAGAGTGAAAGATTAAATAGCATATACATCAAAACGAAAGGTTATGAAGAAGACATTACTACTTACTGCGATATTATGTGCCATGATGCTCTCCTACGGGCAGGCGTGGCTGGACAAGGCGGTTCCGGACGGACGCGTGGACAGCGTGTGGGCTGGCGAAGGCCTGCCCCAGGGCTTTACGGGCGAAGGAGTCATTATCGGCATCACAGACTGGGGATTCGACTACACGCATCCGGTGTTCTATGACACCAACATGATCCACTATCGCGTGCTGCGTGCATGGGACCAGTACAAGCAATCTGGCCCGGCTCCGGCGGGATTTGACTACGGCACGGAATATGTGGGTGCGGAAGAACTGCTGAACGCCCACTGCGATACGATCAACCCGTACGATTATGGCTATCACGGCACGCACTGCGCCTCCATCGCGGGTGGCGCGGGCGCAGGCACGCACTATCGTGGCGTGGCTCCGGAGGCGGAGTTCCTGTTCGCCACTTTTGACATTACCGACCAGGCCGTGATTGACGCTTGGAACTGGATGTACAACGTGGCCCAACAAGAAGGCAAACGCCTTGTCATCAGCATGAGTTGGGGCGTCTATACACTGGATAACATGGACGGCAGCGGCGTGTTGGCCGACGAGGTTCGCCGCCTCACCGACTTAGGTGTGGTGTTCGTGACCTCCGCCGGCAACAACGGCGATGAGGACTTCCATATTAAATACGATTTTACACAGCATCAGGGCGACACTATGCGCACCTATATGCAGACCCCATACTCTTATAACAACCTTTGGGGCTCTTCTATCTCTATGGTGAACTCTGCTAACAGTCCGTTCCAGTTCTCCATGATGGTGATGGACAACTCCTATAATATCATCGCATCCACCCCGTATGTTTTCACTGCAAACGGCGATGCCACCTTGGACACGTTTATCGTGGTGAACAACGATACGCTGGTCTATCGCTATGAGGTTAGAGCCACAAATGAATACAATCATGCTCCGGCGGCCCGGCTGATCGTGAAGAAGGATACCCGCTACAAGTTCGGTCTGGCCGTAACGGCTGCCGAAGGTGAGTTCCATGCCTGGAATGTGATTGAGCTTACCAAGGCTTGGGGCAACACAGGTGTTCCTTTCGTGAAACCATCCGCACACCCTGACTGGATTGCCGGCGATAACCAGTATGGAATCAGCACGCCGGCCAATATTGACGAAATCATCACCGTGGCCGCGCACCAGGCTATGTACACCTACGGTGCAGGATATACCAATGGCGGAAGCATCGCTGACTTCTCCAGCTCCGGACCTGGCTTCGGCGAAGAACTGAAACCGGAGATTTCCGCACCGGGAAAGAGTGTGGTGTCAGCAATCTCATCTTATACCAGCACTTATAGCGGTAACTATGTCACTACTGTGGAATTTAATGGCCGTGACTATAAGTTTGCCTCCCTGTCTGGTACCTCCATGTCATGCCCGTTTGTGGCAGGCGTGGTGGCCCTGATCTTGCAAGCCAATCCATATCTGTCAGTGGCACAGGTGAAGGAGATTATCCATGAGACGGCCACCACGGACCGTTTCACCGAGCAGGCAGGCGTGAACCGTTTCGGCTATGGCAAGATCAACGCATACCAGGCCGTGCTCAAAGCTCTGAACACCGTGAGCGTAGAGGATTACACAGAAACGGCTGTCTCCCAGTACACGATATTCCCCAACCCGACCGATGGACAGTGCTATGTGACTGTGAATAGCGATGCCATGCAGATTGATTATGCCCTGTACGACCTGACTGGCAGGGTTATTGCTAAGAACCGGGTGCTGCCGGGAGTCAACCAACTTGACATGCAAGCTTTACCCTCCGGCTGCTATATTCTCCGCCTCAACGACGGCCAACAAATTGTATCGAAAAAGATTATCAAACACTAAATAACAATTTCTAATTCCTCCCCCAACCCCCAACCCCTCTCTACTCACTTCTAACTATTATCTCTAAACTATAAACTCTAAACTCTAAACTATAGCCATGTCCCCCCAATCCTACGTCCCTGATGAGGTGCTCGAAAATAAGATGATTGTACGAAAGTACCGCGAGCTGTTGACCGTGCTCTATCATAAAACGAATGAAGAGCAGCGCAAGCTGATACGCAAAGCTTTCGTGCTGGCCACCAATGCGCACAATGGTGTGCGCCGGAAGAGTGGGGAACCCTATATCTACCACCCGATTGCTGTGGCAATGATTTGTTGTCAGGAGATGAATCTGGGTACGACCTCCGTGGTGTGCGCCCTCTTGCACGATGTGGTGGAGGATACGGAATACACGTTGGATGATATGCGGGACATGTTCGGAGATTTGGTGGCGGAGATTATCGATGGCCTGACCAAGATTGAGGATTTGGTGCTCGATGACCGCAGCAGTTCCATCCAGGCGGAGAACTTCCGTAAGATTTTCCTCTCCATGTCGAAGGATGTCAGGGTGATCCTGATCAAGTTGGCCGACCGCCTGCACAACATGCGCACCCTGGAGTCAATGCCGCCGGAGAAACAGCTGAAGATTGCTTCCGAAACCTCCTATTTCTACGTTCCCTTTGCACATCGTCTGGGCTTGTATTCCATCAAAAGCGAATTGGAGGATTACGCCATGCGCTATACGGACCCGGCTGACTATTACGCGATTGCCGAGAGAATGAAAGAGACTGAGGAGGAGCGAGCCGCCTTGATTGCCGAGTTTGTCAAACCTATCCAGGAAACTCTGCTGGCCAATGGTATCCATGCAGAGGTCTCCTCCCGAACCAAGTCCATTTACTCCATCCACCAGAAGATATTGCGCAAGAAGGTGAACTTTGACGATATCTACGACATCTTCGCCGTGAGATTTGTTTTTGACAGTCCTGTGGATGAAGAATTCGAGATTTGCTGGAAAATATACAAGATTGTCTGCTTGTTGTATCAGACCAATCCGAAGCGTGACCGTAACTTCCTGATGCATCCCAAAGCCAATGGATACCAGTCGTTGCATGTGACGGCCATGAGCAAGGCCGGCAAGTGGGTGGAGGTGCAGATCCGCTCCAAGCGCATGGATGAGATTGCGGAGAAGGGTTTGGCAGCCCACTACAAATACAAGGAAGAAGGAGGCGACACGGCAGACACCAATGTCAACGACCGGCTTGAGGACTGGCTCAGGAAAACCCGCGAGATCCTCAGCAGCAAGGATGCCGACGCACTGGACTTCCTGAACGAGGTGAAGCTGAATCTTGGACTGAAAGAGGTCTATGTGTTCACGCCCAAGGGCGACATGAAAACGCTGCCCGCCGGATCGAGCGTGCTGGATCTGGCATACGCTTTGCACACCAACCTCGGCGACCATTGCATCGGCGCCAAAGTCAACTACAACATCGTGCCGGTTGATAAGGTGTTGGAGAACGGCGACCAAGTGGAGATTATCACTTCCAAAAAGCAGATGCCCAAGGCCGAGTGGCTCAAGATTGTGAGAACTCCCAAGGCCAGAAGGAGCATTCGCGAACACCTGCGCACGGAGCAGATTGACACCCCGGATGCTAACAAGAAAGCCAATGACAACAACAAGGAGTTGAAGGAGTTCCGGCAGAAGGTCTCGGAGGAGATTTCCAACAAGTCACTGGACGAATTGATTGACGAGCAGCTGACCGCTACGCCGAACGTCTTCATGTTGGATGAAAAATATGACATCATTAAATATGTCATTGCTGACTGTTGCAACCCCATTCCTGGCGATCAGGTGGTGGGCTTCCAGGTGGCAGACGACAAGATTGTGGTGCACCAGACTGGCTGTCCCTACGCCATCGAGCAGATGTCGAAGTTCGGCAACCGCATCATCAAGACCAAATGGCGCAAGGGCCAGCACATCGCGTTCCTCTCCGGCATCCGCATTTCCGGTTTCGACCGCAAGGGTATGATCAAGGAGATTATCGATGTCGTCTCTTCCCAGATGGATTTGAACATCCGCTCCTTGAACATCGAGACGAAGAACAATGTGTTCAATGGCACGTTGATGCTCTACATCCAGAGTGTGCGTGCCCTGACAGACTTGATACATTCGCTGAAGAAGATAGACCAGATTGAAAAGGTAGAGAGAATAGGATATGACATCAACAAATAACCCATATTTATTAATTAAAATTCAAGTAAAATGAAACCGTCAGAAGTTTTTGCATTTGTCGCAGGTGCGGCAGCCGCAACAGGAATCACCCTTTTGTTCACAACAGAAAAAGGCAGACAAATTCGTGAGGAAGTAGGTAAGAACCTCTCGAAAGAAGAAATTGACAAGTTGATTGCAAAACTGAAACGTAAACGTGCTCAGGCTCCATCAGAGGCTGATTTGATTGAGGAAGAAGATTTGTTCGAAGCAGCTCAAGAATAACCAGTCATGGACCTTTTGAACAAGATTTTCGGAAGGTCGGAACGTAACCAGCGCACCCTCGAAGATTTGAAGGTGTACTTGACGCAGCGTTACGACCTTCTGAAATTGGAATTGATGGAGAAATCATCGCAGATCCTATCGATGATTTTGTCCATAATCATTGTCCTGGTGTGTGCCCTGGCGGTTCTGATATACCTGTCGTCGGCGCTCATCAGCTGGCTGACTATCGCGCTGAATGCGGGATGGGCCTATACCATCGTGTGCGGAATCTTCATCCTCATCATAGTGTTCATCCTGATGACGAAGGACAAGTTGTTCATAAACCCCTTGATTCGCAAGTTCAGCCGTATCCTTTACAGCAAGGAATACGAGGCAATGGAGGCTGAAATTGTTGAGGAGAAAGGAGGTGAACATGAGTAAAAGTCCTTTTGAAAACTTGCAGCAGATAGAAGCCCGCAAACAGCAGCTGCGCATGCAAATTGAACGGCAGGAAGAGATCTTGGGCCAGGATTATGATCTCTATCAAGACGATGTGGATGCCTTGAAGAACGTCTGGACAGGCGTCAAGGGTGTCTATCGTTTTGGTCATAATATCAAAACCTCAAGCTTGTCCCGAGTGTCCCAGGTGCTGTCGATCGGTAAAAGTAAAACAAACAATCAGAGCAGTAAGATCAACTGGTTCTCCGTTATCAATGTCGCCACGGAAGTGCTGGGATGGGCTTTGAAGCGGAGACGGAAGAAGAAAGAAGCTTGATTCGCATACAGATTAATACATTAAAATAACAGAATTACTATGTCAGAAAAAATTTTATCAAAAGTGAAACCCGGTGTGGTTTATGGAAAAGATCTGCAGGAGATTTTCCGCATTGCCAAGGAAAACAAGTTCGCGCTTCCCGCTGTGAATGTGGTGGGTACCGACTCTATCAATGCTGTGATGGAAGCCGCCAAGGCGGTGAACTCCCCGGTGATGATCCAGTTCTCCAACGGCGGTGGCGTTTTCTGTGCCGGCAAGTCGCTGAGCAACGACGGCCAGCAGGCTGCCATCCAAGGTTGTATCTCCGGTGCCATGCACATCCACCGTATGGCCGAAATGTACGGCGTACCCGTAGTGGTGCACACCGACCATGCCGCCAAGAAACTCCTCCCGTGGATTGACGGCCTCTTGGACGAAGGCGAGAAATTCTATGCCGCCAACGGCAAGCCGCTCTTCAGCTCCCACATGCTTGACCTTTCGGAAGAGCCTTTGAAAGAGAATATTGAGATTTGCAAGAAGTATCTGGCCCGCATGGCCAAGTTGGAGATGACCCTCGAAATCGAGCTCGGCATCACGGGCGGCGAAGAGGATGGTGTTGACAACACGGGCATCGACAGCGCACGTCTCTACACGCAACCCGAGGATGTGGCATACGCATACGAAGAGTTGAGCAAGATCAGCCCGAACTTCACCATTGCTGCTTCTTTCGGCAACGTGCACGGCGTGTATAAACCCGGTAATGTGAAGTTGGAGCCCATCATTTTGCACAACTCCCAGGAGTACATCCAGAAAAAGTTCAACACGCAGCCGAATCCGGTGAACTTCGTGTTCCACGGCGGTTCCGGATCCGAACCTGCCAAGATCAAGGAAGCCATCAGCTACGGTGTTATCAAGATGAACATCGACACCGACACGCAGTGGGCTTTCTGGCAGGGTGTGATGAACTATTACAAGAAGAACGAGGCCTATTTGCAAGCGCAGATTGGCAATCCCGAAGGCGACGACAAACCCAACAAGAAGTACTACGACCCGCGCGCGGTCCTGCGCGAGGGCGAGAAATCCATGGTGGAGCGTCTAAAGGTTGCCTTCAGCGATTTGAACTGCATCGACAGACTGTAAGCTCGCTATACTGTATAAAGCAGAAAGGGGCATAGAAATATGTCCCTTTTTTTGCAATTCCTTTTCTTTCGAAAGTCATTGTCTTTTGTTGAAACTTAATACATTTTAGAATGAAAATACTGCACACCAGCGATTGGCATTTGGGACACGTGCTATACGGCTACGACCGCACGGATGAACAGCAATCGATGCTTGACCAGATGATTGAGATTGCCCGGGAGGAGAAACCAGACCTGTTTCTCGTTTCAGGCGATGTCTATCACACCGCGGAACCCAAACCGGCGGTACAGAAAATGTTCAACAAGACCATTGCGAACTTGTCCAAATCATGCCCGGAGATGACCATCGTGATTACCGCCGGCAACCACGACAGCCCCACCAAACACGAGATTTTCAAAACGCCTTGGGAGGCTCTCAACGTACACGTAATCGGCAGGCTCGACAAGGAAAACCTGGAATCGCATATCATCGAGATTCCTGGCAAAGGTTTTGTCATTGCATTGCCATTCACGTATGACCGTTTTTTGCCGGAGGACATATATCAACAATTAATAGACTTGACGAACCAAAAGAATAGGGATAACTTGCCTGTCGTTTTCAGTGCGCATACCGCCATTTCAGGGGTCGATTTTTCAGGACACGAGGATGGGGACGACAAGCGCGTGGGTGGCGTGGATGTTATGGATGTCACGGCTATTGGAGATGGATATGATTATTTGGCTTTAGGACATATTCATAAACCCCAGTTTGTGCATACAGGCAAACATAATGTGCGTTATAGCGGTTCACCTATGGCGGTCAGCTTTGATGAGGCCTACGCACATTCGGTAACCATTGTGGACATTCCTGCGCATAACGTCCCGCTTACGGATGATAATTTCACTATCGTTGAGATAAAGAATCCACGCCCATTGGTCACGTTGCCGAATCCCCAGAATACAAGGGAGTTTGGCGTTTGGGAGGACGTGTGGGCGCTATATGCGGCATATCCGGCGGATGCCAAGGAGTATATCCGTCTCAATATCCTGAATCCTGAATCCTTGCCTTCCAATGCATACGACAAGGCGATAGAGCAGGCGAAAGGAAAGGATTATGTGTTCTGTTTCATCAATGCAAAGCGTAAATCAATAGCAAGGGGGGACGGCAATCAGCAGCAAATGACTGTGCAAGAGTTTCAGGCCGTAAACCCGTGGACAGTGGTACAGATGTATGCTTCCGATACCCAAAATCCATTGTTTGACGAAGAGGATTTGCACCCACTATTCGACGAAGTGTTGGATGACCTTAATTTGAAGGAGGATTGATCATGAAACTGAAGAAATTAGAGATACATAATATTGCATCCATCGAGAATGCTGTCATTGATTTTGAGGCGACACCCCTTGCCGAAAGCAATGTGATTCTCATCACAGGCGAGACGGGTGCGGGCAAATCCACCATTTTGGATGCCATCTGTCTGGCCCTTTATGCGAACACCCCCCGCATGAACAATACCGACATGAGTGGCAAATGGCAGGAGAATGATGCCGATGAGATGGATATTACGGACACCATGCAGCTGATGCGGAAAAACACCAATGAGGCATACGCGCGGCTGTCGTTCCTGGGCAGTGACGGCAATGAGTATGAGGCGGAATGGAGTGTGGAGAGAAAGAAAAAGAACCTGAACCGTACGTGGTCGCTGAAAAACCTGACCCATCCTGAAGCATCCCCTAAGGTGGGTAATGGCAAGCGGGAACGCAAGGATGATGAAATCATGGAGGCTATACAAATGGCAGTGGGGCTGAGTTTTGACCAGTTCTGCCGCACAACCATGTTGGCCCAAGGCGAGTTTACCCGCTTCCTCAAGAGCAGCAAGTCTGAAAAAGCCGCTATCCTTGAGAAAATTACCAATACCGAAAAATATGCACGGATTGGTGCGAAGGTGTATGATTTGACCCATCGTAAGTATGAGAAGGAAATGAACGAAGTGGATCCTTCCAAAAAAGAACAGCAACCCCTGCCACCGAAAGAAAGAGAGGAACTGGAGACAAGTATAAAAGCAATAGAAGACAAATTGAATGTCTTTAACACCCAACTTGACATCGGACAGAAGAAGGTGAACTGGTTGTCTACGGAGGAAAAACTACTCAACAATCTCACTGTAGCGGAGACCACTATGAAGCAGGCCCGGGAAGCAATGAAAACGGAAGAGTTTAAGACAAAGCAGCGGAATGTGACGGATTGGGACGACACCGAAGATGCCCGAAAGTGCCTTGCCGCCATCAAAGATGCGTATGAAACTATCAATAATGCAAACCAAACAATCTGGCAATTACAGACGCAATACATCAGATTGCTTAACGGTCGGGAATATATTAGTCAGAAAATGGATGCTGTTGTCGGGCAAATCAAGATTCTTGACGATGAAATCAAAACGGAAGGAGGACAACCTGTTTCATTGGAAGTCCTGAATGCGCAAAAAGACGATGTTTTGTCCCTGATTGCAAATATCGGTACGGCCAAGTTACAAGTAAAAAACTATTTTGAAAAAGAGAGAAAAAGGGGTGAGACACAATCCAAACTTGATGAATTAAAGAAAGAAATCGGGAATAAAAAGAGCCAGTACGAAGCCTTAAAGCCCCAAGTAGAGAATGCGAAGAAGCAGTATGAGGTGTCAGAATCGCAATATGAACGTTTGAACTTGGCAGTTGATACACTGGCGGAAAAACTGCGTGCCAATCTGCGGGTGGGGAAAAGATGTCCGGTTTGCGGGCAGCAGGTGCAATCCCTTGACTCCGTTCCACATGAGCAAGAATTAAAGGAAATAGTTGAAAATGCGAAACGGAATCGAGATGATGCGAAAAAGTTATTTGATGACCTCAATGGACAGCAAAACGTCTGTGCAATTTGGTTGAATCAAAACATACCTTTGTATAATAAAGATTTACAAACATTCAACGAAGACCACTCGCTCGATAAAGCTAAGGATGACGCTTTGCTTTCGTTAGAAAAATGTAATATCAAAAAATTGGATGAACAAGCGGATGACGCATTGAAGATAGTGGAACGTGAGGCGAATCTGCAGAAAGCCGCAATTGAAGGGAAGATCGCTCGCGCAAAGAATCGTGACAACCTACAACTCAGTTTTGATGATTTGAAGAAGGTCAAGGATCTCATTGACCCATCGTTAAACCAACTGTGTCAGGATGTGCCGGATTGGAAGTCTCTGGCTGCCCAAAAAGTAGAAGAGATTCCCAATATACTGGCTGAAATGCAGTCGTTGTCAACTAAAATTACGACTGCTTTGACGAACAAGAAGACGGCATCGGACACAAACTTGAATAATAGCAAGTTCCTTGACGAATTTTTGAAAGAGCATCCGAATATCATGGCTTCGAGATTGGAAGAGCTGCTCAAACTCAAAGATAAGATCGGGTTGGATCGACAATTCGTCCATAAGGTACAAGATACTTTGGCAACGGTCCAAGGCGCTTTGGGAACTATAAATGGACAAATCGATGAACATCGGAAGGCTAAACCTGAGTTTGCTGACGGTGAAACAATCAATTCTTTGCAAACGGTCATTGATGAGCTGAAAAATCAGATCGGGGCTTTGAGGAGTGAATCCGGAGCACTGGGACAGCAGTTGAAAGACGATGACGAACGGATAGAAAAGAATGCGGAGTTTAAGAAAGAGTACGAAAAGAGACGACTTGTCTTTGAACGATGGAACAGACTTGACAAGCTGATAGGAGATGCCAAAGGCGACAAATTCCGGCTCATTGCGCAAAGTTACATCCTCGCGAAACTGATAGAAACCGCAAATGTTCACATGCGTACCCTCACCGACCGCTACACCTTGCACGCGGTGCCCGGACAGGAACTGATCATTCTCGTGGAGGACGCCTATCAGGGTGGGGTGAAGCGTCCGGCCAGTACCATATCCGGTGGTGAAAGTTTTCTCGTTTCGTTGGCATTGGCATTGGCGTTGAGCGAGATTGGACAGAGTTTGAAAGTTGAAACACTGTTCATCGATGAGGGATTCGGCACTTTGAGTGGCGAACCGCTCATCAAAGCCATCAATACGTTAGAGTCTCTGCACGCAAGCAATAATCGCCAAGTGTGTGCCATCAGCCATCGTGAAGAAGTGAAGGAAAAGATACCCGTGCAGATTCAGGTCAACCAGAACCTGCAATCCTCCAGCAGCACGATAGACATCGTCCTTGCTTCATAGGAAATGGCAATTTCTAAAGCAGTGCCTTTCTTTTTTGCACTTTAAATGTTTGTATATAATTTATTTTTAATATATTTGCTGCGTTTTTGTTCAAAATATTTTATATGTTCAATATTTTTGAACAAGTAATTTAAACTGAACTTGTTATGAATAACGCGGAATTGAAAATCGTTTTTCACTTGCTGCAGGACAAACGAAATGCAGGCAAGACTTTCCGACAAATTGCGGCGGAGACCGGCACTTCCATCGGGTCGGTGCATAGCACGATGACTGACTTGACCGAACGAGGATACCTCATCGACAACGGCATGACGCGCGTGCTGCGCAAGCGGTCTTCGCTGATTGACCGTTGGGCTATGTTTTACGGAGAGAACATGAAGGACAAACTGTTCCTCTGCCGTTTCAAATTCCTCACCCCAGAAGTGGCCGACCAATGGCAGAACGTCGTTTTGCCCGATACCCTCAGTTGGGGCGGTGAGCCGGCGGTAGCTCTGTTGGACGGGTATTTAACTCCTCAACGCTGGGATATCTACACCGCCGACACCGCCAATCCGCTGATTTCCACCCGACGGATGATTCCCGACCCACAGGGTGACATTATCGTGTTTCGGAAATTCTGGAAAGAACAGGGCACCCCCCTGCTCATCATCTACGCCGACCTTTTGTCCACTCTGGATGACCGCTGCCGCGAAGCCGCCGAACGAATAAAACCCCTCATTTGATTATGGAATACGCTGTTACTAATGAAGAACTCAAGAACCCCTTGCTGCTGGAAACACTACACGCGCTGGCAGAATGTTATGCTGCTTTGAACATGGAATTGTATGTTGTAGGTGCTGTCGCGCGTGATCTCGCACTACGCCTGCTCCAAATAAACGACTCTTATCGTGGAACCTTGGACTTGGATGTGGCTGTACTACTAGCAGATTGGGAGCAATACCAACAACTCACCGAGACTTTGCTGAATCATCAGTTTCTGAAAGCCGCCGAAAAACAACGCTTTTACTATGTGGGGACGACGGGCAACTATCGCTATATGGTTGACATTGTCCCGTTCGGCACCATTGCACGTCAAGAACTTTTGGCTTGGCCTCCTGACGGGCATCCGATCATGTCTGTCCGTTGCTTTGAAGATGTTATGGCTCACGCCGACATGGTGTCGGTGGACAATGATTTCACGTTTCATTTAGCATCTTTGAGCGGGCAGTTCCTCATCAAGTTGGATGCGTGGTCTGACCGACATACGCTCACCAAGAAAGATGCTTCGGACATGGTGCACATTTTACGGAATGTATATGTGGCGTATGCGCTGTCGCGACAAGCGTTGCCGTCCGAAATCAACATTGAAGCCAGCGAGTTTGATGTTGTTGTGGCCGGGGCGGAATGGATTGCCTCAGACCTGTGCTTGATATTGTCGAAGGAGCACCGCCGGTTTTACGCGATGATGCTCCAAGATGAAATGGATCAAGAGGAAAACAGTGCGTTGATCAACGATTTGCTTGACGCTTCCGATGTCCGACAGTACATGTTATTCCGTCGGGCAATTGGACGTATGGCACAAATCCTGGCTTCCGATACTTGATCCGAAAACCCTAGTGCCTGAAACTATAAGCGTAACCAAAAAAAGGAGACGTGACGCGCCACATCTCCTCTTTCTATTATTGCATAGACTTTTACAAATTCTCTAAAATGTACTTCGCCAACTTGTGGTACAGGTAGGTGCGGGTGTTGCCGCCCATGATGAAGTGGTTCTTGTTGGGGAAGAAGAACTGGTCGTACTCCACGCCGGCCTCGTTCAGGGCTTTCACCAACTCCATGGCATTCTGGAAGTGCACATTGTCATCGGCGGTGCCGTGGATGAGCAAGTATTTGCCCTTCAAATCCTTGGCATACGTGGTGGGCGAGTTGAGGTCGTAGCCGTCGGGGTTCTCTTGCGGGGTGCGCATGAACCGCTCGGTGTAGATGTTGTCGTAGTAGCGCCAGTTGGTGACCGGTGCCACGGAGATGGCCATTTTGAAGGCGCCTTCGCCACGGAACAAGGATAACGCGGAAAGATAGCCGCCGAAGCTCCAACCCCAGATGCCGATGCGGTCGCCATCCACGTAAGATTGCTTCTTCAGCCAGTTGGCCGCGGCAATCTGGTCGATGGCCTCGTATTTGCCCATTTGCTGGTAGATGACCTTCTTGAAGGCGTCGCCTCTGGTAGCCGTGCCGCGCCCGTCCACACACACGCAGATGTAGCCCTTCTGCGCCAGCATCTGATAGAAGGCCAAATCCTGTGCACTGCTGTAGGCGTTCATCACCTGCTGGCTGCCCGGACCGCCGTAGCAAGTCATCATCACCGGATATTTTTTGTTCGGATTGAAGTCTGCCGGCTTCATCATCCAGCCGTACAATTCGGTGCCGTCATCGGTGGTGAAATGGATGATCTCTCGATTCACGAAGCCGTATTTGTCCATCGTCTCCTTCACGTTCTTGTTGTCGTTGAGCACGCGCAATTCCTTGCCCTTGGCCTCATGGATGGTATATTTGGGCAGGGTGTTCAGATCGGAGTATTGCAGGCGGTAATAGTTGCCATTCGGACTGAACAGCGTACTTGCCCAGCCATCACCTTGAGTCAAAAGCTGTTTTTTCTTACCGTCAAAGTTGATGACATACAGGTCTCTGTTCAGCACGCCGCTTTCGTTGGAGAGATAGTAGATGAGCTTTTTATCTTCATTCACATACTGGATTTCATTGACTTCCCAATTGCCAGAGGTGAGTTGCTTGATTTCCCCACCCAAGGTCACTTTGTAGATGTGGTTGAAACCGTCGCGCTCGGAGGTGACAATCATCGTCTTTCCATCTTTCAGGAAATAGTAGTTGTCGGTCACGTCCAGCCATTTGTCGTTGCGGTCGGTATAGACGATGTCCTGCTGCTTGGTAACCGTATTGTAGCGGATGAAGTCAAGCTGGTCTTGGTGGCGGTTGAGCTTCAAGATAACGGCATCCTGGCTGTTGGGCAGCCAATAGACGCGTGGAAAGTAGCAGTTGGTGTTGTCGCCCAAATCCACACGAGTGAGCTGCTGGGTGGCGAGATCGTAAATATAGACATCCACCAAAGAGTTGTCCTCTCCAGCCTTGGGGTATTTGTATTTGAAGTCGGTGGGGTAGAGCTCGTCGTACAGGGCGAAGTTGTATTCCTTGACGCGACGCTGGTCGAAGCGCAAAAAGGCGATCTTGCTGCCGTCTGGCGACCAGGATGCGGCACTCGACATGTCCAACTCCTCCTCGTACACCCAGTCGGCATAGCCGTTGAAAATGGCATTCTCTTGACCATCATGAGTTATCTGCGTAATCTTGCCGGTGGCTAAATCCTGATAGAACAGGTCGCAGTCGCGGGCAAACAGCACCTTCTGTCCGTCTTCCGACAAGAAGGCGAAATGCAGCTTGGTGTTGGTGTCGGCCACCATGGTCAGTGTCTTGTTCTCAATATCATACACATAGTAATATGCCAAAGAGGAGCGGCGCCAGATGCTTTCTTCGTCTATCGCGAGTACCACTTTCTTCTCGTCGGAAGAAAACTCATAGCTGCTCAAATTGCCAATGTTGACTCGTCCTTTGCTTAGACGGTCCAAGTCCGCGTTGGAGATCAGCATGTCCAGTTTGTCGCCCGTGGCAAAGCTGTAGCGCTCAATGCCGGCGCGCTTCACTACGGTGTAATAATCGCTCTTGGGCATGGCGGTGTAGCCGGCCACGCCGCGCGGGTAAAAGTAAAAATCGTCCCAAATTTTCTCGATGGTGATTTCTTTGGCTTGGCCAAAGCAGCTGCAAATAGCAGTAAATAAAAGTGTTACAAGAAGTATTCTTTTCATTGTATGATATAATTTTTAGATTGCAAAAGTAATAATATATTTTTTCTAATTCAGTTCATCGTTCATCGTTCATAGTCCATCGTTCACAGTCCCAATCCCCAATTCTTTATATCAATATCGCTCCTACAATCAATCCCAACGCCATCGTGATCCCCTTGACAATGAAGAAGTTCTTCCGTGATTGTGCTAGTAATGGCAGTCCGGCATGACCGTTTTGCGAGATGGAGTTGGCCAGCAGGATGCCGAATGGGATGGAGCCGTTGAGGAACATGACGATGAAGATGAGGTTGGGGCCCGATTCGGGGATGAACCCGATGGCAACGGCCAGCAGCAGCATGAGATATTTGGCCCAGGCGTTTGCTTGTAACAGTTGCTCCACATCCACAAAAAGTCCGATGACCATGAGCACAAGCAGGACACAGAACGACCAAAGGAATACTTTGAGAAAATGCTGTTTGATGACATGTTCCCAGATGTGTTCCTTGAAGAAATGGATCACTTTTTGTCCAAAACCGGAAGAATGAGCGTCGTGATGATGATGTTCGGCCCCTTCAATCTCCTCGTGAATGGCGAAGTCATGGGTTTCCAGTGTGAATTTCCATTTTTTTGAGATGAGTGTCAGCAGGAGGCCAACCACAACCGCAAGGCCGAAAAGTGTCACAGTGAGAATTGCTCCCCATTTCGGACTTTTTGCAAACAGAAAGAAAGCTTCGTCGCCGAAGGTAGCCACCATGCCGGCAATGAGTGCGCCAAACGAGATTACATTATGCGTGAACATGGAGACTACGGCAAAACCGCCGGCGCATCCGGGAATAGCTCCCAACAAGGCAGTGATGATTACTTGCAGAATCGGCTTGCCCTGGAATTTCTGCAGCCACTTTCCTGATGAGGATACGTTGATGAGCTCAATAAGAGTCATCATCAATATCACCCAGCCGGTGATTTCCAGCGTGTCTTTCAACACGTCCAGAAGACCGTGTAATAAAGCGGTGCAATCCATTACGATACGGAGGCTTTACAGGTTCAAGTTCTTAGCGATGGAGGGATCGTTCTTTTTGAGGCCCCAGATTTTGGTGTTGATGCGCTGCGTGTCCAGAAGGGTCAGCTTCTCGGAGTGTTCGAGGGCGCGTTGCACGAAGATGCACTGTTCCACGTCGGCTTTCCCGTTGACCACAGCCTCCGAGAGGGCTTTGCACGACTGGTATCCGCAAATACGGCAATCGACTTGCGGCAGGTTCTGGTTGATTTCAAATGCTTTGCGCATCTTTTGCATGGCTACGGTGAGATTGTCGTCCATCTTGTCCATGGAGCGCGGTTCCACCTTGCCGAGCACGCGCTTGTGCTGGGCGAGGTAGTCGGTGTAGTTCAGCAGGTCGTTGTCTTCCGCATCTACCTCTTCGGGCGACTTCTGCATGCGCTTGCGTTGGCGCTCGGCCATGAGAAAACGGTTGTTGGCGCAGAGAATACCTCCGGCGCAACTCTCGTCGCAGGCGCGAAGCTCCAGGAAGTCGATGTCCTGGATATCTTCGTCTTCCAGCTTTTCCAAAAACTCCGCCACGTTGTGGATGCCGTCGATGGCTAAGTTTCGACCCTCTTTCAGCAGTCCGATTTCACCGCCCGTGAGCGTGAAGTTGAGGCTGGACTTGGAGAGCCGGTGGTAGCGTGTACGGGAATCTTCGCAAAGCTGGTATTCGCCCTGCTTGATAACGCGCATCACCTTGCTGTACAGGAAGTTCATGTTGATAACTTCGGATACGGGAGACTCTTCATCTGTGGCCGGGCTCTTGATAGCCGCAATTTTCGCAGCGCAAGGCGTGACGTAGAAGATGCCAATGTCCTCGGCGGGAATGTGGTCTTCTTCGGTCAGCAATTTACGAATATATAGCGCGGTGAGGTCCAATGGCGGCTTGGAGAGGTAGAGATTAGGTACCAACACGGGGAATTTCACTTGGATGAGGCGCACGATGGCCGGGCAGAATGTGGAGATGATGGGCTTATAGCCGTTGTTCTCATGCACAGTTTTCAGCATTTCTTCCTTGATGAAATCCACGCTTTTCTCCACTTCAAATACATGTTTGAAACCAATGTGATACAAGGCTGACAGAATGGTTTTCTCTTTGATTTTTTCCTCAAATTGGGCAATGAAGATAGACGGGAGCAGCAAAACTGGGTATTTGCAGTCATAGACTGTCTGGAAGTCGTCTTGCTCGATATAGATGGCGTTCACCGGGCAGGATTGGTAGCACCTGCCGCAGTCCACGCAGCGGTTGGGATCGAGTTGGGGATGCCCGTTCTCCACGTGGATGGCTCCGGTAGGACACACGCCGGTGCAGTGGGCGCATCCGATGCAAAGATCATATTTGAATTTGAGGGCGTGATGGAAATCTTGTACGTCAGCCATTGTAAAAAAGAGTTTAGTGGTTGAAATAATTGACGAACTCGATGGTGGTGCCTTTGCCCACTTCGGATTGGATGTTGAGTTCGTCGGAGTTGTTTTGGATGTTGGGTAGGCCCATGCCGGCGCCGAAGCCCATCTCGCGTACTTTTGGGGATGCCGTGGAGTTGCCCTTCTGCATGGCCCAGTCGATGTTGGGGATGCCGGGACCTTCGTCGGCCAACACGATGCGGACGTGGTCGTCCTCCAGGTTGACGTTGATGTCGCCACGGTAGGCGTGTGCCACAATGTTCACCTCTGCTTCATAAAGGGCCACTACCGTGCGTTTCACGATTTCGGGGGTCACACCCAGCTTTTTCAGCATTCTCTTGACCTCGCTGGAGGTGGATCCGGCATTGGTGAAATCACCTCCTTCTACATGATAATTAAAATCCATAAGCGGTTAGTTTGGTTAGTAAACGGGGGGGATGCCGGCTCCGTAGAGAATTCCGGCCGTCTTGTACATGGAGAATGCCGTGCGCACCACAATCATCTCGTTGTCCTCTGCCAGTTCCAACATCTCCGGGGTGACCTCCTTGCCGCGCACCACCAGAATCATCTGGATATCCGACATCTCGCAGGTGCGTATGGATTGGAGGTTGCACAACCCTGTTACCAGCATTAAATTATCGTAATCTTTAAGTGTGAGCACGTCGCTCATCAAATCGGAGGCAAAGATGCGCTCAACCTGACGGTCTTGGTATTCTTCACCTCCCAGAATGTCTCCCTGTACCAGTGCGGCAATTTCTCGAACAGTCATTTTTTTCCTTGCTTTTGTAATTTGCTTTTATTTTTTAGGTTGCAAAAATACAAACAATTTTCATTTGAAAACATAAAAAAAATACCTTATTACAACTAAATAAAAAAAATGTATATTTGCAGCCTGAAATAAATTTAACACAAATATATTATGAAAAGAACGAGTACAATATTCTGTCTTCTTGGTGCATTAGTCTTATCTCTTTGTGCAACAATGGGATATGCTCAATGTAATGGTGGCAATTCCAGCTATCTTTACTCTCCGGGCAAAGGTAGTGGCGCCTGTAAAACCGGCTTTGCATTGGTGATTGCCGATTCCAACGGCCAACATGTCACCCCGACTTCTGCCATGACTTTGCCTCACTTCAAGGGCGGAAACAAGGCCATGTGCCGTTATATCAGCAAGAATCTGGTTTATCCTGCCAATCTTAAAAGCCAGCGCATTTCCGGTACAACTACTGTACAAGCTAAAGTGAAAGCCGACAGCACGTTGACTGACATCAAGGTGGTGAAGAGTTCTGGCTACAAGGAGTTTGACGACGAAGCCCTCCGCCTTGTGACATCCTTCCCGAAGATGTGTCCCTCCACTCAAAGCTGCGAGGCCCAGGACCTTATTTCCCAATTCACGATCAACTTCAATATTGAGGACGAGGATAAACGTGACGGCAAACAAACTGAAGAGGCTGAAAACGAATCCCTCTATAATGAACTTGGCAAAATCACTCCTATTACGCTCTACTTTGACAATGATCAGCCGGATCCTCGCACGGTGAAAGAAACTACCGACAAACAATATATGGATCTCTATGAGTCATACAAGAACAAGAAAAATGAGTATGTGCAGAAATCCACAAACGCTGATGCCAAAGCTGCTGTGGCCAGTTTCTTTGATGACGAGGTTTACGGCGGCAAAGATCGCTTGAGCAAGATGACGAAGCTTGTCATTGAGGCCATCAAACAAGGTAAACACGTCTCTTTCAATATCAGCGGTTTCGCCAGCCCATTGGCAAATAGTGATTACAATCAACATCTCTCTGCCCGTCGTATCGAAAGCGTGCTCAACTACATGAAGCAGGCTGAAGGTGGCTTCCTTGCCCCTTATATCAATGGCGAAAAGAGCGGATTGACAATCTATAAGAACCCGTCCGGCGAGGTTAAAGATTCCTCCGATGCGAACGCCACACAAGGTGTGTATTGCCTCAATGCTGCCAAGGACCGCAGAATCGTGATTGACAATGTCCAAGTAAGATAATACTGTCGGACATTTATCATACTATATTATTATAATAAGCCTCACAAGAGGCTTATTTTTTATATCTTTGCACCCCTAAAAAAATAGAAGATGGACCAGTTTGATGATATGGATAGTTTGGAGATGGAGGAACTCGCACAGCGGTTTAAGAGTGCGGTGGACCATGGCCAGGCATTCTATTTTGAGAATACCGATATTCAGGATGTCATTGGCTATTTCCTTGAGACAGGCAACCTGAACTATTGCGAGAAGGCGATAACTTACGCCATGCAGACTTATCCCAAAGACCCGTACATACGCTTGTTGCGTTCCAAGTATTTCTCCTTGCAACAAAAATTTGTAGATGCCGAGCGTGAGTTGGATTATGTGGAAGGACATTTTGCGCCGATTCCGGAACTCTATATTGAAAAAGTGATCCTGGCCCACTTGTGCAATCGTGATGTCAATGCCATTGAACTGTTGAAAAAATCGCTGGCTCTGAACGAAGATATTCCGGAGACCCATTTGCTGTTGATGCACGAATACCTGTTGCGTGACAATCGCAAGAAAGCGGTCGATCATGCTATCCGCGCCATCCAGCTGGACCAATATGCCGCCGATGACATCAAGAATATCTTTGTGGATTTTGCTGAGATGCAGGATCCCAAGGATCAGCTTTTGGTGGCATTCTTCAAGGAACTGACCGAGGAACTGCCGCTGTTTGGAAGTCTGTGGAGCGGTTTGGGACTCGCCTATATCGGCACCGGCGACTATGCCAGCGCCATTGACGCGTTCCAATTGCAACTCTCCGTTGACCCTGACGAGATGCTTGCATACGTCAATATTGCGGAGTCCTATTTCGGAATGCGTGAGTATGAACGCGCCATCGAATACTTCAATCTTGCCAATGAGCATTACGAAATGCTGCAATTCAACATCCAGATTGGCAGATGTTATTTCCAACTGAAGGAATACGACAAGGCTATGCGCTATTTCCTGCAGGCAAAGAATGAGGATACTATCTATGCCACTTACGTGCTTCCGGATATCGTGAACGTGTTCAAAGTGCAGGGACGGTTGGATGAGGCGCGCGCGTATGTGCGCGAACATCTCCGCAGGGTGCCGGATGATTTCGTTGCCATGGAGGAACTGATTGGTTTGCTGGACCCCGTCCGTGACATTGAAGAGATGAAAGAACTGTGTTACACTGCCATCACTGTGATGGATTATGAAATTGTACACTTTTTTTATTTCATCATTCCATTCTGTTATTTTAACGATTGCCCAGACTTGGGCATAGAACTGTGCCAGAATTATTTTGAAGATCCTTCGCTGAAAGGCTGTGTGCTGTATTATCTTTCTCTGATGTACATCAAGAAGGATGATTTGGATACTGGTTGCCAATATCTGGCGGATGCTATACTGCAGGATGCGGAAAAGATTGGCGTTTGTTTTATTGATATCGATCCAAAACTCAGAACTTTACCCGAAGTGGAAAGGCTGATTCGTGATAGCTTCCCCGCACAAAATTCTAACGAATAATATTCTTGAAATGAAGAAGTTTTCCTGTGTGATTGTCCTGTTGATGATGCTCGCCTTATCCTTCGGCGGCTCGCTTCAGGCTGCAACTGACACGACTGCCGCCAAGGCATCCGTCACCGACAGAGTGATCTCCTGGTATAATAACCATCTGAATTATGGAACTGTTACTATGCTGATGGCAGTTGAGAGCTCCTTCATCCCGTTTCCTTCGGAGGTGATTGTACCGCCCGCCGCTTACCAAGCATGCAACAGCGATAATCCATCATTGTACAAAACAGACTCCAAAATCGTAAACGTGCTGCTTGTCATTCTGTTTGCCTCATTGGGCGCTATGATTGGTGCTCTGGTCAACTATTTCCTTGCTATGATACTGGGACGTCCCATCGTCTATTGGTTTGCCGATAGCAAAGTGGGACACTTGCTCCTGCTGAACAGCGCAAAAGTCAAAAAGGCAGAGGACTTTTTCATCGAAAACGGCAAGAGTTCTACGCTCATCGGCCGTTTGATTCCGGCTGTCCGTCAGCTGATTTCCATACCCGCAGGCTTGGCGAAGATGAACATTGGGGTGTTTGCTCTCTTCACTGCTATCGGTGCTACGCTCTGGAATACCATCTTGGCGTTTTTGGGTTATTTTGCCCATGGCCAGCAGGATCTGATTGAAAAATACAACAGTGAACTGAAGATTGCGCTGTGGGGACTGTGCATTTTGTTTGTCCTATATCTTATTTACAAGGGTGTGAAAGCCTCCCGTGCAGAGAAAGTGGTCCCGACAGATGGACAGGATAATGCCCAATGAAAACATACGGATTAATTGGGAAATCGCTGACGCACAGTTATTCAAAATCTTTTTTTGAAGAAAAGTTTGCGCGTGAAGGCATCACAGAATGCTGCTATCGTTTGTTCGAGCTGCCTACCATAGCGCAATTGCCTGATTTCATTGCCTCTGAGCCGACTTTATGCGGCTTTAATGTCACTATCCCTTATAAGCAATCCATCATGGATTATTTGGACGAATTCTCACCGGAGGCTGCAGAAATCGGGGCTTTGAATGTGGTACGTGTTGACCGCACTGGCAAACAGGTCGTCTTAAAAGGCTATAACACCGATTCGGAAGGTTTCTCGAAGTCGCTTGCCGGTGTGCAAGTGCCAGGCCCTGCCATGGTGATTGGCTCTGGGGGCGCGGCGGCTGCCGTGATGCACGCTTTGCGCGGAATGCGAGTGCCGTATGTGCAAGTCTCGCGACAGGGTGGGGCAGGGCAGCTTTTGTTGTCGCAGGTCTCTGCCAAAGACATTGAAGAGCACCCGTTTATCATCAACTGTACGCCTGTGGGAACCTTGGGCAATGTGGACCAACGATTGGAACTTCCATACGAGGCGTTGACCTCACAGCATTTTCTGTACGATTTGGTGTATAACCCTGATGTTACTCCATTCCTGCGGGAGGGGATGCGGCGCGGTGCGCGCGTGCAAAACGGATTGAGGATGCTACACTTGCAGGCGGAAGCGGCGTGGCGGATTTGGAACCGCTAGTAAAACAGGATGTCCTTCACCACTGGTACGGCATAGTCGGCATTGATTTTATCGATAATCATGCTTTTTCTTCCGATCAGTTCGAATCGCAGAGCTGCATTGCGCACTTTCACCTTCAGCACGCCACTGTGGATGGAGACGCACTCGGTTTGCCCGGCGCAAAGCTCGCCGATGTATTCCGGCCATTTGTCCAGAACCGTGCGCTCAGCGTAAAGTTGCTGCTTGCCCGACTTGTTCACGAATTGCAGGGCCAGTTCCCGGATAGAGTGTTCGTTGCTGTTTTTCATTATGCGTTTTGTTTACGACTGCAAAGATAAAAAAAAGGTCGCTTTTATGAGCGACCTTTTCTCATTGAAAAACTCTCAAAGATTAGATGATACCTTGAGCTAACATAGCATTTGCCACGCGCATGAAACCGGCAATGTTGGCACCCTTCACATAGTTGATGGTACCGTCAGCCTGACGACCGTGCTCAACGCACATGTCATAGATGTCGTTCATGATCTTGTGCAGCTTAGCGTCAACCTCAGGAGCCGTCCAGTTGATGTGGCCGGCGTTCTGGCAGATCTCGAGACCAGAGGTAGCAACACCACCGGCGTTGACAGCCTTACCAGGTCCGAACGGGATCTTGGCAGCCTGGAATGCAGCGATAGCACCAGGTTGGCAACCCATGTTGGAAACTTCAGCCACATACTTCACGCCATTGGCGATCAGTTCTTTGGCATCTTCTTCAGCAAGCTCGTTCTGGAAAGCGCAAGGACAAGCGATGTCGCACTTCACCATCCAAGCCTTCTTGCCAGGAGTGAAGATGGCTTTGCCAGGGAACTTGGTGGCCATATCCTCAACTTTGTTGCGGTTGGAAGCACGCATTTCGAGCATATAGTCGATCATTTCCTTGGTGATACCTTCAGGAAGTTCGCACACGCCGTCAGGACCGGAGAGGGCGACAACCTTAGCACCGAGTTCGGTAGCCTTGATAGCAGCACCCCAAGCCACGTTGCCGAAGCCGGAGAGGGCGATGCGTTTGCCTTCCATTGTGTCATTCTGTTGTTTTACCATGCGCTCCACATAGTAGATAGCGCCGAAGCCGGTAGCTTCCGGACGGATGAGGGAACCACCCCAGCCATAGCTCTTGCCAGTGAGGGCACCGGTAGAGTGCTCGCGAGCGAGTTTCTTGTAAGCACCGTAGAGGTAGCCGATCTCACGACCGCCAACACCCACGTCGCCTGCAGGGCTGTCCTGATCAGGACCGATGTTGCGCCACAGTTCATACATGAAGGCCTGGCAGAAACGCATGATTTCAGCGTCGCTCTTGCCAACGGGATCGAAATCGGAGCCACCCTTGCCACCGCCGAGAGGCAGATTGGTCAGAGAGTTTTTGAAGATCTGTTCGAAACCTAAGAACTTCAACATGGAGACGTTAACAGCCTTGTGGAAACGGAGACCGCCCTTGTATGCGCCGAGAGCGGCGTTGAATTGGACGCGGTAGCCGAGGTTTGTGCAAACCTCACCCTTGTCGTTAACCCAGGTCACGCGGAATGTGAAGATACGATCGGGCTCAACGATACGCTCAACGATCTTGGCAGCCTCGAATTCGGGGTGCTTGTTGTATTCTTCTTCAATCGTTTCCAGGACTTCGCGAACGGCCTGCAAATACTCATTCTCACCAGGATGTTTGGCCTCCAGGTTAGCCATGATTTCATTTACTTTCATATTATTGAAATTTAAAAAAATGGATAGTTGTAAAACTTTTTAGTTGCTTTGAAAAGCGGTGCAAAGGTATAAAATTTATTCATATTTCCAAGTGGAAAAAATAAATGTTTTTCTTGGAAATTTAATACGAAAAAAACAGGTAATATGAAAGAATGTTTGCTGATGTTTTACAAGGTCGCCAACAGCTCGCCCACCACAAAGCAGCTGCCTCCCACGAACACGATGTCGTCCGGTGCTGCATCGCCTTGTGCCGCACGGAAAGCGGTTTCTATGGTCGGGAACGTGCGTGTGTTCAGTCCTGCGGAGGACAAAATTCCTGCCAGTGTATCGCCCTGAAGGGCACGCTCGATATGGGCTTGGCTGACGTAATAAACGGCATTCTTGGGCAATAGGGGCAATACGTGTTCAATGTCCTTGTCGGCCACCATCCCGAATACGATGCGCAGCGCGCGACAGGGCATGTTGCCGAGTTGCGTCATGGTCAATGAGAGACCGCCAACATTGTGCCCTACATCGCAGATGGTCAATGGTTCGCGCCGGAGCACTTGCCAGCGACCCGTTAGGTGGGTGTTATCTACTACATTTTCAATCGCTGCTACCGTCACGTCCTTGTCGGGCGGCATCAGCTGGTCGAGCACATCCGCCACTTGTAGGAAAGTGCACAGGTTCTTGCGTTGGTATTCCCCTTGCACAGGCACCCGCACGTGCTCGTACAAAGTCCTGCCCATCACGTCAATTATGAGGCAGTCTGACAAATCACCCTCAATTGTGAAGTTGTCTTCGGCCAAGAAGAGCGGCGCATTGTTTTTCTCCGCAATGTCGGTAAATACAGGATAACTCTCTGGATGAAATTCTCCAATGACGACAGGCGTGTCTTTTTTGATGATGCCGGCCTTTTCGAAGGCTATTTTGGCAATTGTGTCTCCCAGCAATTGAGTGTGCTCCAAAGAGATGTTGGTAATGACGGACAAAAGAGGTAGCAATACATTTGTGGCGTCAAGTCGGCCGCCGAGGCCCACTTCAATGACGGCAATATCCACTTTTTGTTCTGCAAAGAACCAGAACGCCAGCGCGGTGGTCATCTCGAAGAACGATGGCTCCAGTTTGTCGAATTCGGGTTTGAATCGTTGGAAGAAGTCCAGAACCTGCTCTTCGGTGATTATCTGCCCGTTGATGCGGATACGCTCGCGGAAATCAACGAGATGCGGAGAGGTGAACAGACCCGTTTTGAGGCCGCGCTCCTGACAATAGGAAGCGGTGAAATGTGCCACGGAGCCCTTGCCGTTGGTGCCGGCGATGTGGATGGCTTTCAGTTTTTTTTCAGGGTTGCCCACAATAGCAAGTAGGGCCTCGATGTTTTCAAGGCCTTCCTTGTAGGCTGCCGACCCGATCTTGTGGTACATCGGGTAAGCGTGGAATATTTCTTCGAGAAGAGATTGGTACATAGTTAACGCAAAGGGCGCAAAGGACGCAAAACTATCAATGGAACACGATAATTCTCAACTCCTCTTTGCCGGGTTTGTATTTGGCCCGTTTCGCCTCCTGCACGCACTGCTGTTGGATGTTGCGGTTCGTGATAGTAGTTTTATGTTTGTTGTTGTTGATGACACGTGCTTCTGACACCGTTCCGTCCGCCATTACGTGTACTTCCACGCAAACTTGACCTTCCTCATTCACAGCTGTGTTGATTTGTTGGACCAATCCACGACTACCTGTGCCATATCCAATGCCGCCGCCGGATCCGCTGCCCTCGCCAGGTCCGAGGCCGGAGCCAGTGCCGGTGCCGATGCCAGAGCCTGAACCGCCGCCGGAGCCGCTACCGCCCTTGCCACCCTTGAAGATGGCGCTTTGGTCAACCTTAGGCTGCGCCGGCTGCGTAGCTGTTGTGCTCGTCTTTTCAGAATGGGCAACTGCCGGAGCCTTTTGTGCGTTTTGTGTGGCGTAGTTCGGGGCAGCTGTACTCTTGACTTTCTGCTGGGTGGGAGCATCCATACCGCCACCGCCGCCACCGCCGACCTTAGTATCCAGTTCAACGTAGAATGTCTTTTTGGGAGGTGGGGGAGGAATCATGGACTTCAGGCCAAACGACAACAACAGCACAATAATGAGTACCATTGCCGCGACAGAGATGCCGCCGGAGGTCAGGTTGTCCTGAGTCTCTTTGTTATGTTCGTCTCTCGTTCTCATTTTCCTTCAGTGGCTAATACCATTTTATATCTTTCCTCTTCCGGAAATTGTTCGTTCAGTTGGTTCAGCACGTCCATCAGGGCGACCACATTCTCCACCGGCACGGTTTTGTCGGCGCGGAGGATGATGGACTTCATGCCGGAGTTGTCCTGTGCCACAGCATTCTGCAGCACGGGCAGCAGTTCTTCGTAAGCCACCGGCAGTGCATTAGAGCCTTCCGGGTTTACGAAATATTGCAGGTCTTCGTTAATATAGACTTCCACATTCTTGGAAACCAGCTGCTTGTCCGAGTCGCTCTTCGGCAGCACCAGGTTAATGGCGTTCGGAGACACCATGGTGGAGGTCAGCATGAAGAAAATCAACAACAAGAACACCAAGTCCGACATGGACGTGGCGCTGAATGTCGTATCAATCTTGTTTTGCATTTTGATTGCCATAGCCGCAGACTTTTAGACGTTTTCGTGAAGGAGATCCATGAATTCGGTGGTGCGCACCTCGAGTTGATACACCACGTTGGAGATTTTAGACACGATCAGGTTGTGGAATACCAAAGCAATCACACCCACGATCAAACCCGCCACAGTGGTAATCATAGCGGTGTAGATACCGGATGAGAGCGTGCCGATGTTGAAATTGTTAGGATCGGCGGCCATGTTGTGGAATGCGGAAACCATACCGACCACTGTGCCCAAGAAACCGAGCATCGGGGAAATGGCGGCGATGGTGGCCAAGGCGGATACGCCCTTTTCGAGACGTCCGACCTCGATGTTGCCTTCGTTCTCCACGGCCGTGCGAATGTCGTCCAGCGGGCGGCCGATACGGGAGAGTCCCTTGTCAATCAGACGTGCCGACGGGTTGTCATTGCTCTTGCACAGCTGTTTGGCCGAGTCTAACTTGCCGTCGTGAATGAAATCGCGGATGTTGTTCATGAAATTGTACTCTTCTTTGGAAGCCCGGTTGAGTACTATGAGCTTCTTGACGAAAAGATAAATGGCGAATCCCAGCATCAGAAATAAAGGGATCATGATCCACAAACTGTTGGTGGCGAACACTAATTTGAAATAGGAAGTCTCTTGAACTTGGGGTGTCTGTTGGGCTACCGTTTGCGCAACTTCGGCGTTTGCAGCCTGCATTAACAATAAATGTCTCATATTTTCAAAAATTTTAGCAAAAATACTACCAATTAGAAGATTTACTTATCAGAGTTTGCTGTTTTTTCTAACACGGGGTTGTTCATATTCTTTTTTGTTAACGAAAAAGGGTCTGTAAAATTATGCTACTTTTGTCCTTTCATAGGAAAACAGGGTTAAATCATTAAGTTTCAGCAATGAAGGTCATCAACCACGTAGTTCAGAAGCCCTCTCGTGCCCAGTCGGGAAGGTCCGTTATATCCCGTCACGCCAAGGCTGTCCAGAAGTCGGCCAAGAAATCCGCACCCCAAAAGGGATCAAAAACAACAAAGAGCAAGAGCTCAAGCGGCAATTTTTTCTCGGCTTTTTCCAGCAAAGGCATGATACAAGTGTACGGTGTGCTTTTGCTGGCAATGGCGTTGCTGGTGTTCATTTCCATCATCTCCTTCTATTTCCATGCTCATAACAATCTGTTCTACGTTGAGGGACTTGAGTCCACTGCCCAGAATGTTGCCCGGAGCGTGGGTGCGCATATCGCCTATTTCTTCGTGCAGGATACGTTCGGTGTGGTCTCCATCGCTTTCCCGTTTTTGTTCTTTCTCTATGGCGTCCGTATTCTTTCCGGCAAAAACCTGCTTCCGCTTGGCCGCACCACCATCGCCACCATCCTGACCATGGCATGGTTTTCCGCGACGCTTGGATTGTTCTTTTCCAAAGGAGACAATACATTCATTTGCGGATTTTTCGGTGTCTTTGCCGGCAATGCACTCCTTTCTTTGGGCAAAGTGGTAGCTGCTATTATCACGATAATACTCTTCTTCATAATCTTGATCCTGTGTTATGATCTCTCTTTGAAAACCATGGTTGAACGTATGCAAGAAGCATACGCCAGCAGGCCGCAAAAAGAAAGCAAACCCAAAACGGGTCGTTCCAGAAAGTCCAAAGAGGATGCGGAGCCGGACAATAATTCCAACCACTATGAAGATTTAGACGATTTGTATATCTCTGACCATGGCTGCCTGAGCAAAGAGTATTCGGGCACTACAGCCTCTTGGGATATTGAACCGACACCAGAGCAGCTTGCCGCCCAGAAAAACAAACAGGAAGTTCTGGAAAAACTCTCACAGCAGTCGCAAGAGCCGGAAGAAGTTCCCTTTGAGTTGGTGAATCACCAGACATCAACAGAAAGTTTGATGGCGGAAGAAGAACAAGATGCGGAATTTGAAGAAACAGAAACTGATGAGAATGCGCGACTTACCGCCGAGGATGTCCGCAATCTGCCCCCATACGACCCACGGGCCGAGCTTTCCACCTACGAATTTCCAAGTGTGGACTTGCTGCTGGATTATCCAGCCAAAGAGGCCAACGAAGAACTCATGAAACGTGAGTTGTTGGACAATAAAAAACGTATTGAAGCCACGTTGAACAGCTTCGGCATTCCCATCCGCAAAATCAGCGCCACCGTGGGCCCAACTGTCACCTTGTACGAGATTGTACCCGCTGAGGGCGTGCGCATCAGCAAGATCAAGAATCTGGAGGACGACATCGCACTGAGTTTGGCTGCGTTGGGTATCCGTATCATAGCACCCATCCCGGGTCGCGGTACCATCGGTATTGAAGTGCCCAACAAGAATGCCAACATCGTCTCCATGAAGGAGATCATCACTTCCGACAAGTTCCAGAACAACAACTTTGCGCTACCGATCGGTTTGGGCCGTACAATTAGCAACGAGCCTTTTGTGGTGGATTTGGCCAAGATGCCGCACTTGTTGGTGGCTGGCGCTACCGGACAGGGCAAATCCGTAGGTTTGAACGCAATCATTACCTCCTTGCTTTACACCAAGCATCCGTGCGAGATGAAGTTCGTGCTGATTGACCCGAAAAAAGTGGAGTTTACGCTTTATTCTGTCATCGAGAATTACTATCTGGCCAAATTGCCCGACAACAACGAGGCTATCATCACGGATACGAAGAAGGTGGTGCGCACGCTTAACTCCCTTTGCGTGGAGATGGATCAGCGTTACGATCTGTTGAAATTAGCCAAGATGCGCAACATCAAGGAGTACAATGCCAAGTTCTGCGCTCGCGAGTTGTCGCCGGCCATGGGCCACCGCTACCTGCCCTACATTGTGCTGGTGATTGACGAGTTCGGTGACCTTATCATGACAGCGGGGCGCGAGGTGGAGCAGCCGCTCGCCCGTCTGGCCCAACTGGCGCGTGCCATCGGCATACATTTGGTTATCGCCACACAGCGTCCTTCCGTCAACATCATTACGGGTAGTATCAAGGCCAACTTCCCCGCGCGTATCGCTTTCCGTGTGCAGTCAAGTGTGGATTCCAGAACTATCCTCGACACTACAGGTGCCAATCAGCTCATCGGCAAGGGCGACATGCTCATTTCCACCGGCAGCGATCTCGTGCGCCTGCAATGCGCTTTCGTGGATACGCCAGAGGTGGAGAAGATTGCGGAATTCATCGAGCAACAGTCCGAGTTGAAGCCGTTGCTTGAGCCCTACGCTTTGCCCGATGTGCCCGAACCTGGCAGCGAGCCCGACACCAACTTTGACGATGAGCCAGCCTCCGGAGAAATCGACCCGCTGTTTGTGGATGCCGCCGTGCTGGTGGTGCAGTCGCAGCAAGGTTCAACTTCCTACATCCAGCGTCGCATGAAATTGGGCTACAACCGTGCCGGTCGCATCATGGACCAGCTCGAGGATTTCAACATCGTGGGTCCCGCCAACGGCAGCAAACCCCGCGACGTGCTCGTGAAGTCCGATGCACAACTCCGCGAACTGCTGGCCAGCAAAGGGATGCTGTAGTCGAATTTTAAATTGGAAATTAGGAATTGGGAATTAAAAACGGAATCATAAGACATAATGTTGATTAAACCTGATTCATTCTATAATATCCATAACACCGTTTCAAAATATACTATAATGACACGCAAAATCTTATTCACCATTGCCGCGTTTTTCGTCGTGGTTTCCGGTTATGCTCAGAATACTGACGGGGGAGCTAATGAAATGCTGAAAAAGGTATCGGCCAAATATCAGGCTTACGCCTCCATGCAATTCCATTACACGTTAAAAACCACCAAAGATGGCAAAACATTAAGTACTTCGCAAGGAGATTTCGCGCTGAAAGGGAACAAGTATCGCACCACATTCAGCGATCAGACCTATTTCTGCGACGGTACATCCATTTGGAACTACCAGAAGTCTTCCAATGAGGTTTCTGTGTATGAATATGATCCCAGCGACGACGAGAACATGATGAATCCGCAGATTATTCTGAAAAATTGGGAGAAACAGTTCCGGGCCAAATATATCCGCGATGAGTTCAACAACAATATTTCCACCGCACTCATCGACCTCACTCCGAAAACCACGCAATCCTATTACCGTATCCGGCTATTCATTAACAAAGCCAACAATCAGATACTGCGAATTGCATTGTATGAGAAAGACAACACTATATATACCTACCACATCGAACAGTTCAAAACCAATGTAACCCTAGCAGATAGCTATTTTGTTTTTGACAAGAGCAAATATCCTGGTGTTGAAGTGAATGATATGAGATAGATAATAAAAAAAGGTCGGCTTCTTGCCGACCTTTTCTTTTATATAGCATTCTTAAATTCTAGTACAGGAAGCTCAGCAGGATACCTGCGGCGACTGCGCTACCGATCACACCGGCCACGTTGGGGCCCATGGCGTGCATCAGCAGGTAGTTGGTCTTGTCGTACTTCATGCCTTCCACGTACGAGACGCGCGCGGCATCGGGCACGGCGGACACACCGGCGTTACCGATCAACGGGTTAATCTTGTTACCTTCCTTCAAGAAGAGGTTCAGGAACTTCACGAAGAGCACGCCCGTGGCAGTAGCCACCACGAAGGAGAATGCACCCAACACGAAGATCAGGATGGACTTAGGAGTCAGGAAGTTCGTAGCCTGCGTGGAAGCACCGACCGTGAGACCGATAAGGATGGTCACGATGTCGATCAGCGGACCGGAAGCCGTGTTGGCCAGACGTTTGGTCACGCCGCACTCTTTCAGCAGGTTGCCGAAGAACAGCATACCCAGCAATGGGATACCGGACGGCACGAGGAAAGCGGTGAGCAAAATGCAGAACAGCGGGAAGAGCACTTTCTCGCGGTGGGAGACGGCTCTCGGCGGACGCATGCGGATGAGGCGTTCCTTCTCGTTGGTGAACAGGCGCATGATGGGCGGTTGGATCACCGGCACCAGGGCCATGTAGGAGTATGCAGACACGGCGATGGCACCCATCAAACTCGGAGCCAGCTTGGAGGACAAGAAGATGGCGGTAGGACCGTCAGCACCACCGATGATACCGATAGCACCAGCCTCCATAGGCGTGAAGCCTAACAGCAAAGCGGTGGCGTAGGCGGCGAAGATGCCGAACTGCGCAGCTGCACCCACCAGAATCAACTTGGGATTCGATATCAGGGCCGAAAAGTCCGTCATGGCCCCGATACCGAGGAATATTAATGGCGGATAGAAGCCCTTGATGACGCCGAAGTACAGGTAATTCAGCACGGCGCCGTTCTCATACACACCGATCTGCAAGCCGTCGGTAAACGGGATGTTACCGACAATCATGCCGAAACCGATGGGCACGAGCAGCATCGGCTCAAATTCTTTGATCACACCCAACGCGATAAAGAACAAGCCGATACAAATCATGATGATATGGCCCCACGTGCAGTTTCCGAAACCGGAATAGCCGAAGAACTGGATGAGACCTTCTTTAAAAAAATCAAACATTTCTTTGTGACAATTTAATTATGAAACTTGTTTTTAACGTTGGATTATTCGAATACGACGAGCACATCGCCCTCCATCACGGAGTCGCTGCGGTGTACACGCACTTCCTTTATCACGCCATCCTTTTCAGCGTCGATGTTGTTCTCCATCTTCATAGCTTCGAGGAGGAAGAGGCGTTGACCGGCCTTCACGCTGTCGCCTTCCTTGCAGAAGACATCCAGGATGGTGCCGGGCAGCGGTGATTTGAGCGTGGCTCCGGCGGCAGTGGCGGCGGCTGGGGCACTCTTCACGCTGGCAGGAGCAGCGGCAGGCGCACTCTTCGGGGCACTGGTGTTCACCATAACCACGGGCTTCACCTTCACGGGAGCTTTGATTTCAGTGTCCAACTCCACCGTGTAAGGTGTTCCGTTGACCTCAACATTGACGGCATTGTTCTCAATATCACCAACTTCTACGGAATATTTGTTGCCGTTTATCGTAAATTTATAGTTTTTCATACTTCAAAATCTTTAAAATTATTTTCTAATTATCGGGGTTCTCTTCATGGTGAGTTCCTTCTGTGCCCACGGGGAATAATGCTTGGATGGCATGTTGATGGTAATCACTTCGCTCTCCTCGTCGTGCATGCTGTTGAAATGCAGATGCAGGGCCGTGGCAATGGCGGCAGCCTCTTCGCCGGTAATCTGGAACTCGTCAACCTCAGTTTTGGCCACATCCGCAACTTTAGCTGCAGTGGCAGGCTCCGACTTCTTGGCATTTCGCTGGGAAATCTTCTTGGAAGAATATCCGAACAGCTTTAGCATCACAAAAATCAGAATCAAAGCGGTGAACACCACTGACATGGAGATGATAGCCAAGCCGATACCGTAGGGGTCATCCCTTTTCAGACGCTCCTGTTTGGATACTTTGGCAGTTACCTCGTTAGTGGAACCCGGTGTGAACTGATGGAGGAATCCGGCATTGTCGTTTTGACCGTCCACCAGCAAACCGTAGGAGACTGTGGAATCAACCAACTCATCCTTAGGATAATACATGATGTCAATCAAGTCCTTGCCATCGGCAGAGATGAGGGCGATGTAGTTGGTTTTGGAAGTACGAGGATCGAAATTTACGTGGAAAGTGCCATACAACGGTTGGGCATCAAGATAGAATACCAAAAAGGTGCGCTGCGGCATGTTGGTGTTGATGTCCGTCTTGGGGATGCGGTACCAGTGCTCCGGCTCCACACCTCCCTTTTTCTTTCCTGCGGCAAATCCCGTCGTGTCATCGGTAAGATAACAGCCGGCGATATTCACCGTGTTGTAGGCTGTATTGAAAATCTCAATCCAAGGCACATGACGACCATATTCATCGTCAAAATTGTCCGTATTCTTAATCAGGATCTCGTTGAAGCGCAGGTCGCGCACCGACTGCCCGAATGTGGCAGTGGTGAGGAACAGGGCGGCCAACAAGACCAGATATTTGGTAAATGATTTCATATTCTTTTTGATTGATTTATTGTTGAGACGGTGCATGTACCGTCTTTACCAATTGACTATAACGGCAGGTTATCGTGCTTTTTGGCCGGGTTCTCCAGACGTTTGTTCTTGAGGGATTCGAGGGCGCGGATAACGCGGAAACGGGTGTTGCGCGGCTCGATCACATCGTCCATGTAGCCGTATTGGGCGGCCACGTATGGGTTGGAGAACTTGTTGCGATAATCTTCCACCTTCTCGTTGAGGAAAGCAGCCTTCTCTTCCGGATTCTCGATCTTCTTCATCTGGGAACCGTAGAGGATTTCAGCGGCGCCGCTACCACCCATGACGGCGATTTCAGCCGTGGGCCATGCGTAGTTGATGTCGCCGCGCAGGTGCTTGGAGCTCATCACGCAGTATGCACCGCCGTAGTTCTTGCGCAGGGTGACGGTAACCTTGGGAACCGTACATTCTCCGTATGCGTAAAGCAACTTGGCGCCGTGCAGGATGATACCGCCGTACTCTTGGCCAGTGCCAGGCAGGAAGCCGGGAACGTCCACCAACGTCACGATGGGGATGTTGAAGGCGTCGCAGAAGCGCACGAAACGGGCACCCTTGCGGGAAGCGTTGATGTCGAGCACACCGGCCAGATACTTGGGCTGGTTGGCTACGATACCTACGGACATTCCGTTGAAACGGGCGAAACCGATGACAATGTTGGGGGCATACAGCGGTTGGATTTCCAGGAACTTGCCGTCATCCACAATGCCGTTGATCACATCCTTCACGTCGTAAGGCATGTTCGGGTTGTCGGGGATGATGGAGTTGAGGCTGTCTTCCAGACGGTTGATCGGATCCTGAGTGGGCTCGTAGGGAGGTTCCTCCATGTTGTTGGAGGGGATGTACTGGATGAGTTCGCGCAGCATGGCGATACCCTCTTCCTCAGTGTCCACGGCGAAATGGGCCACACCGGACTTCTTGGAGTGCACGGAGGCACCGCCCAGATCTTCGGTGGTCACGTCCTCGTTGGTGACGGTTTTCACCACCTTCGGACCGGTCACGAACATGTAGCTCGTGTTTTTCGTCATCATGATAAAATCAGTGAGGGCAGGGGAGTAAACCGCACCGCCGGCGCAGGGGCCGAAGATGGCGGAGATTTGCGGAATCACGCCGGAGGCGAGAATGTTGCGCTGGAAAATCTCGGCATAGCCGGCCAGACTGTTCACGCCCTCTTGGATACGGGCACCGCCAGAGTCGTTGAAGCCGACCACCGGAGCACCGACCTTCATGGCTTGGTCCATCACCTTGCAAATCTTCAAAGCGAATGTCTCGGACAGAGAACCGCCGAACACGGTGAAATCCTGGGAGAAAACATAGACCAGACGGCCGTTCACGGTACCGTAGCCGGTGACTACACCGTCGGAGAGGTATTTCTCTTTCTCGAGGCCGAAGTTCTGGCAGCGGTGCTGCACAAACATGTCGAATTCTTCGAAGCTGCCTTCATCGAGGAACATCAGGATACGTTCGCGAGCAGAATACTTGCCTTTGGCATGCTGCTTCTCAATTCTATCCTGACCTCCGCCTAAACGAGCCTTCTCGCGCAGCGCGAGCAACTCGTTGATTTTATCTTGCATTGTCATAAGATATTGGTATTTAGTTATTTATATTTTAAAGAATAATATATTTCAGCAAATATTAACAAAGCGCGAAAGTACAAAAAAAAATCCTGCTATGATACTTCGCAGAATCTTTTTGTTGAGTTAATGGGATAAAGGAATAATTATTGCCCTACAGGCTCATGGTTTTGCGCCACCACAGGATCAGAATGGCAATCTGGGCTACCAGTATCAATGGGACCCCGTACTTGAATTTCTTGTGCTGGGTTTTGTGGCGCCAAATCATCATTCCTAACCAAGCTCCGATACTGCCGCCGATAATAGCAAGCCCGATCAAAACAGATTCGGGTATGCGCCATCTCGCATGTTGTGCTTTGAATTTGTCGATGCCGTACATGAGGAATGATACTACATTGATGGCGGCGAGATAGATGAGGGCAATATGAAGAAAGAACGGATTGCTCATAGTGGTTTATTTGGGTAGTGCCTGTATTCCGGCTTCCGTCATGAAGCCAGCTGACATGAGACGGTGGCAGCGGTCGATGTTCCGTTCCGTCCAGTGACTGCCTTTGCGGCGGGGCGACAGGCGTTGGGCCAACCGGCCGTCGGGCAGCCGTTTGCAGGTGCTGTCAATCCATCCGAAGCAGAGGGCTTCTTCCACTGCATCGACATACGGCACCGCATCCTTGCGCGGCGTTTTGCTGCGACTGGTCGTCACCCAGCATTCCTTGGCGGTCAGGTGGTTTTCGGTGAGCCACTGCCGAAGTTGGGCGCGGTTGGAATATTCTAGCAGGTTGGTGATTTGCATGTTGGGTTAACTGTTGTTATTTGTAATACTTTTTCGAATCAATATCAGCCGCACCAGCCAAATGACGAAAAAGACATCTTATGCCACGAATGTCTTGCTGAAAGATATAATTTGGTCAATCATTGTTTGTCATAAACATCTCAGAGTGATGCGACAATCCTACACCCACTCAAAACTCCTTTCCCCAGCGCTGATTTCGAAGTGGCATTTGGCGATGCCGAGGTCGATGGGGGCGTAGCTGGCGAAGAAGGCGAAGCGTTTTTGCGCCTCCACCTTGTTTCCGTCGTGGAGGATGAAGGTGAACTTCTGCTGGTTGACGGCGGTGGGGGCCATCAGGGCGGCATCCACGCCACGCACGAACCACTCGGGGAAGGCCTTGCCGTGGTCGGTCGTGCGGCGGTCTTCCGTCACGTCGGCGACGGTTCGTTTCAGCGGGTGCGGCACCCCTTGCGTGACGCCGTAGCCGAGCGACACCACACAGACTAACGTCTCGTCGCATTCCACTTTGTATCGGTCGGGCTGTTTGCGGTAGGAGGCACCCACCCAGCAGGTGTTCAACCCGAGCGTCTGAGCCAACAGCACCACCTTCTCGCCGTAGTAGCCAAGGTTCACGTCGTCGCCCTTCTTGCAGACCATGGCGATGTAGTTGCGCACGCCGCGGAACTTGCTGTAATGGGCGATAATGCTGGAAAAGGCATTCGGTTCATCGGTCACCAGCTGGATGTGCAGGTTCCCGTCGAGGTTGCATTGGTCGATAAACTCTTGCAACTGCTGGATTTTCTCCGCCTCGATGGGCTGTTCGATGTATTGCCGCACACTGTGGCGGGCAACAATGGCTTCTTGTAAGGTCATTATGAGGGTATTTAATGGTTATTTCGTACAATTCCGTTCAATTAACGCTCTATGCTTGGGGTACATCACAACTTCTTTCCCACAATCCTTTGCATCACCACTGCGCAGGAGGCGTCGCCGGTGACGGACATGACCGTACGGCCCATGTCAATGATGCGGTCGATGCCGGCGGCCACGGCCACGCACTCCACCGGAATGCCCGCCGAGGCGAACACCATTGCCATCAGGGCCAAACTGCCGCCCGGGATGCCCGGTGTGCCGATGGAGGCCACGGTAGAAGCAAATGCTATAGCCATGTACTGGCTCATCGTGAGGTCGATGCCGCAGCAGGCAGCCATGAATACCGAGGCCACTCCCAAATAGATGGCCACTCCGTCCATGTTGATGGTCGCGCCCAACGAGAGTACAAAACGACCGATGTCCTTGTTGACACCCATCTTTTCCGTACACTGCATCGTGTAGGGCAGCGTGGCCACCGACGAGTCGCTGGAGAAGGCGAACAGCATGGCCGGCTGCATCTCTTTGAAGAATTTCAGCGGGGAAATCTTGCCCAGCAATCCCACTGCAGAGGCATAGACCACGCCCGCATGGATGGCGAAGCAAAAGTAGGCCAAGGCTAACAGAGCTGCATAAGAGCCGAGCACCGCCGGCCCGTTTTCCACCACCACGGGCGTGAGCATACAGAACACGCCGATGGGCGCCAACGCCATGATGTACTCCAAGATTTTGCCCACCACGTCGTTGAAACTGAGGGTCACCTTGCGGGCCATCTCACCCTTCTCGCCCACATGCACCATTGCAATGCCGAAAAACAGGGCGATCACAATGATTTGCATCATCGCCATCGAGCTTACGGGCTCGAGGATGTTCTTCGGGAACATATTGACTAGCTGGTCCATCACCGACAGATGCGGCGTTTCGATAGTCTCCGCCGCCTCCGTATTGATACGGATGAGCGGGAGTATGCCCTTCAGCAGGGACGGCACCACCAGTCCTAGCGATACAGCGAAGAGGGTTGTCGTCATGAAATAGATCAGGGCGCGGAGCCCTAATTTGCCCACTTTGGAGATGTCGTTCATTGAGAGGATGCCCGCCATGATGGAGAAGAGCACCAGCGGCACTACGATGAATTTCAGCAGGTTGAGGAAGATGATGCCGATAGGTTGGATGTAGGTGCTGACAAAGCTGGCTTGATTGCGCAGTATGATGCCGGCGATTACCGCCAACACGAGGGCGATGCCGATTTGAGCGGTAAGAGAGAGTTTCTTCATGTTGGGACAAATAAATTAAACGAGAAATTATTGTTTCTTGCTGCGGTCGCGGAGATTGATGAAATGCTCGTAGCAGTGGGCTCCCGCAAGATATTGGCCGTTTTCGCGTACGCTCTTGAAGATGCGTGTGCGTGTGGCGACGGCCTGTGCCGGATCTGTGTCATAGCGGGCACAGAATTGCGGATGATCCAATTGGAGGTCTTGGGCGTGGAGCAGGTCGCCGGCGATGAGACAGATTCCAGCCACTTCATAAACGGTATGGCCCGGGGTGTGGCCAGGCGCAAGCTTGGCGACGACCATGCCGTTGAAGAGTTCCTCGCCATCGTGGATGGTCTTGATATGTCCTCTGTAAGCCTCCATCACTTTTTTCCACATACCGTTGTTTTTCGCTAACGGACCGCCATCGCTCCATGCGTCATACTCCTCTTGTGAGAGGTAGAGGGTTGCGTTGGGGAACGCTGCGTGGCCATTGAGCAGCAGGCCACCGATATGGTCGAAGTGCAGGTGCGTGAGACACACCGCGGTCACCTTTGCAGGGTCAAACTCAGCATTTTTCATTTTTTCCAGCAAATGACCGCCATTGTCGGCGCCCAGTCCGGCGTCAAAGAGGATTGTATTTAATGAATCGACGGCTATGAAGGCGTTGATGGCCGAACGCGAGGCTCCTGTGGGCATCAGGGAGGTGAGCAAAGTATCGTTGTAGGAGCCGAGAAAGAGCTCTTTCGGCATCTCGTTCTCCTTATCCACCAGTCCGAAAATCAAGGGTTGATTGTCCTTTATGAGCAACGAGACACCGTCCTTTGTGGTTATGGTGATGACGGGATCATGAGGGGTGTCCGTCGTTTGGGCTTGTGTATTGCCGTTGCGGCATGAGGTGGCCATCAGTATTATCGCGGCCAGCAAAATAATGGTGTGTTTCATAACTTCTTGTTTTTGTTATTTGATGATTTCATTTTACGGATTCTCTATATTCTTTGCGGGAGAAGTATAGGTCGTCACAATCTTGTAATACTGCTTCCGGATAATCACCAGCCGAACCAGCCAAATGGCGAAGAAGGCATTGGAGAGGATTTTGTAGAGTGGCGGCATCTGCACGAACCAAGACACGATCCAAAGTATGAGGTCGATGTCGAAAAGGATGTTCCACAGCCGTTCGCGGTCGTGAAACTCGCAGACCATCTCGCCAGTTAGAGGAACCTCCACCTGCTCTGTCGATGACACCGACAGGTCGATGCGCTTGCCTTTCTTGCCAATCGGGATGATTCCGCCGAACTGCACCCGAAGTGCGTAGCTGCCCGGCGGCACCTCGCCCTGCAGTCGGCCATCCTTCAGCGTACCGGCATAGTAGCCGTTCAGGAAGACTGCATGCAGCAGCTTCGGCTCATACCAGTGTCGTTTGTGGCGGATAGTGAGGGTGGGCATAATCGTGATTCAAATTTGTTGCAAAAATAGAAATAATTGCGACAAAACAAGTTTGTGTTATTGCCTTTCACATTGCAAAAAAAAACTTGCTTTCAGGCACATCGCCTTGGAGAGGCGGCACGCACGCAGTGCAAATAGCACCAGACTGCGCATTGCTTGCCACTGCATGACGTGCTATCGCGCTCGTGTCACACCACGCTACGCCTGTCGAAGCCACCGTAGTATTTATAAGCTGTTTGGCTTATAAACACTATTTATAAGTTATTTGGCTTATAAATACCATTTATAAGTTGTTTGGCTTATAAATTTTTGTATTTTTGCAAAAAAATAAAATCTATGAATAAAGCGACAATTTCAGCGGATATAGTGTCTTCTACAGAACTTAAAACCAGTGCGTTAAATCAATTGCAGAGCGAAATCAAAGCCTTTGTCAAGCAATTGGGAAATGAGTACAAAGGCACTTGGGGGCGCTTGAGTAAAGGTGATAGCGTGGAGATTTATATTGACAACCCGCAAGATTCATTGCGAATAGCCTTGCTTTTAAAAACATTGATAAAGAAGTTCAAGGTTGATGCGGAGAGTGTGGGACAGGATTCGGATAAGAAGCGTTTGGGCATGTTTAAGACATACGGTGTGAGAATCGCCATTGCCGTAGGAGAAATGCGTGTTGTCAACAAACGGACCAATATGCTTGATGGTGAGGCTATTTATGCTTCCGGAAGAGCAATAGAACACCAGAGAACTTCGAACAAATCAAAAATAGTGATAAAAAACACCTTGTTTTTTGAGTCTTCAGATGCAAAATTATCGCAACAGATAAATGCATATCTGGGATTCTTGGATGTGCTGTTTAAACGAGCAACGGGGCGTCAATGTGAAGTCATATACTATCGTCTGTTAGGAAACAACGAGAACGAAATATCCGAAAAGTTGGGAATCAAGCAATCTGCTGTGAATCAACACTCAACATTGTTTGGTTGGAATGCGGTCGAGCAGTTGTTGAAGTATTTCGAACAAATAAATTTTTAGCCATGATACGATTATTATTATTACAAATAATAGCTCATACCATCAGCGATTTCTATTTGCAGAATGACAAGTCGTGTGCGGATAAAGCACAAAGAGGCTTTAAGTCACCGAAACTTTATATACATGTCTTGATAACCTTTTTGTGCGCTTGGCTTTTGTCATTTTCATTCAATTTTTGGTGGGTGGCGCTGATTGTTGCCGCCACTCATTTGCTTGTCGATGCCATGAAATGTTATGCATCCAAATGTAAATCTATTTTCTTTATCGATCAGTTGTTACATTTGATTGTGATTGTGGCGGCTTGCTATCTGTGGAAAGGCAACTTGCCTGAATGGGTGAGTGGTGTGGAAGAAAAGTCTATAGCCCTGTCGTTGGGCGTTCTTATTTGTGTAAAACCCTCAAATATAATAATCAAAGAAATTTTCAAGGTTACCAATATCAAAGTGAACAAAGGAAGTGAGGATAATGATTCAGAAGATTTACCCAATGCGGGAAAACTGATAGGTGTTGTGGAACGACTTTTATCGTTAGTGTTTGTGCTTTTAGGACAATATGAAGCTGTTGGATTTATCATAGCTGCAAAATCACTTCTGCGTTTTGCCGAAGGCGACAAGGCGAAGTCGGAATATGTATTGATAGGTACATTGTTGAGCTTTTCAATAGCAATATTTGTCGGTGTTGCCATTAAATTGTATTATGGATTGTAAAATAGATAGGTTTTTATGACCGAATCCACCATCATATCGAAAATTTGGAATATGGCCAACGTCCTTCGCGACGATGGCGTGATCTACGGCGATTATTTGGAGCAGATTACCTCATCACCTTTTTCACCCACTCAAAACTCCCTTCCTCGGCGCCAATCTCGAAGTGGCTTTTGGCGATGCCGAGGTCGATGGGGGCGTAGCGGGCGAAGCGTTTTGAAAGGATGTTCATAAATTAAATTTAGCCCCGCAAGGGACGCCAAAATCTCAGTCAGACGGTGGTGCGTTGCAAAACCCCTGCCGACTTGATTTTTTTGGAAAAAACGAGTATTTTTGCAAGTTTTTTAAATTTGGTGTTAATTAGGTTGAATAATTATGAACTGGACGCATGACGCTCAAGAAGAAAAAAACATGCAGCAAGTGCAGACTACTGAACTGATACGCACCAGCCAGAGCTGGGATGGCGTGGAGCTGCCCGATTACCTGCAAGGCCGCCCCGAACTGGTGGCCGTGAAGTATGAGATTCCTGCCGGCCAAAAATTAAGCTGGCACCACCATCCCGTGATGAACCATGGCATATTGGTGCAGGGCGAGCTGACTATCGTCAGCGAGGACGGCAAGGAGAAGGTGGTGCACGAGGGCGAGGTCGTTGTGGAGATGGTCGGCACCGTCCACCACGGAGAAAACCGCGGCACCAAGCCGGTCATCCTCTACATGTTCTACCTCTCGCAGGAAGGCCTGCCATTGTCGGTGCAACATCCAGAGATAACCTTAACGTAACTATAAAAAAAGATTTGCTTACGAAGAGAATATTTAGTTCATTACAAGTAAATAAATTAAAAGCACAATGAAAAGAATGAAGTTTTGGGTGCTCGCCGCTACCCTTATCTGCGGTGCTGCGACCCTCACCGGCTGCGACAAGGACAATTTAAACAACAACCAGTGGGGCGAAGAGACGCTCACCTTCAAGGTGAATAATTCCACTGACATTATTATGAAAAAAGTGGAAGGTGGGGATTACTCTATGGAGTATATGTACGAAAACCAAGTGACCACCGTCACCGGAAGGCTCTCCGACTTTTACATCTGTCCCGTCGAGGTGACCAACAGGCTTTGGGCTGCTGTTATGGGATGGAGACCCGAAGGACAGACAAACAATGGCGACTCATACCCCGTCAGCAATGTGAACTATTACGACATCGTCAAGGAAGGTGGCTTCATCGACAGGTTGAACGCGATGTGCGCCGACCAGCTGCCATCTGGCAAGCGCTTCGCGCTGCCCACCGAAGCCCAGTGGGAATATGCAGCCCGCGGCGGACAAAAGTCGAAGGGCTACCAATATGCCGGATCCAACACGTTAGATGAAGTGGCTTGGTACGCCAGCAACTCGGACGGCACAACCCAACCCGTTGGCTTGAAGCAACCCAATGAGCTCGGTCTCTACGACATGACCGGCAACGTCTGGGAGTGGACCCGCGACAACTTTGTCTATTTCGACAAACTCACACTCAACCAAGGTTTCAACTACGTCTGCAACGCCAACAACAACTACCGCGTCAACCGCGGCGGCAGTTTCGGCACTAGAGGGACGGGTCTCGAAACCTCCTATCACACATGGCTGGGAATGCACCAGGCCTATAAAAACCGCGGCCTGCGACTTGTCCTTGTGGATGACTTCAACGAAGAAAAGCTCGTGGAACCTACCCGGCCCGACAACGTCCTTACCATCGCTGTGAACAACGGTACTGTCGGTTACTATCTCCCGATGGTTGAAGTGAAGGGCGGCAACTATGAGCTCGTTTACGAGCGCGACGGCGAACAGAAAACCGTCAGTGGAACACTTTCCGATTTCTATATGTGCCAAACCGAAACGATGAACTATATCTGGGAAACTGTCATGGGTTCGAAACCCCAAGGCCAAACCGAGAGCGAAGGCCTCTATCCTGTTACGATGGTTAACTATGAGGACCTCACCAAGAGCGGCGGCTTCCTCGACAAGTTGAACGCAATGTGTGCCGACCAGTTGCCCTCTGGGATGCAGTTTGCCCTCGCAACGGAGGCCGAATGGCACTATGCCGCCCACGGCGGACGTAAGTCGCATGGCTACATCTACGCTGGTTCAAACACAATAGGCAATGTGGCTTGGTATTCCGCCAACGCCGACCATGCATCCCACTTCGTGGCCTCCAAGCAGCCCAACGAGCTCGGCATCTACGACCTAAGCGGCAACGTCTGGGAATACTGCAACGATTGGTATGCCGATCTGGCCGACCTTCCTGCTAACCAGGGCACCGACTATACCGGTCCTGTGTCAGGCAATCGTATTGTAGGTTGTGGCGGTTGCTACGGCAGCGAGCCTTTAACTTGCAGATATTCCTACCACGGCCGCGAGATTGAACACAACGGCCGCGACGCTACTTTAGGCTTCCGTATCGTTTTGAGACGTGTAAACTAAGGTGATAGGAAAGTGTTGACTTATTTCCTGACCAAGTATTATTGCATTTAACGGATTCGATTGGGAAAACGGTCGTTGTCCCGAATACTAAATCAAGCCATAAAAGGAGAAGAATAAAGCGTGAGCAAGAAGAGACTGATCTGGAAAATACCCTGCATCGTTTTAGGTGTCATCTTGGGAATAGTGCTGTTGCTGTTGATTACGGTAACGGTTATTCTGGTGACGCCCAAGGCCCGCACGGCTGTCCTGCATAAATGCGTGGAGGTGGTCAATGAGCGGACCGACTGGGATGTGGATCTGGGACGGCTCTACTTGTCGCCATTCCATCATTCTCCGATGATTCTCTACCGTGCCTATAAGGGCAAAGAAGACCTGCCGTTGCGTGTCGAAATAGACAGCCTCTATATAGGTCATCGCGGTCAGGATACACTGATCTACGTGCATACCTTGCGCCTGCAAGGCAATGTGAAGAAGCCTGAGAGCGGAATTTCGAATACAGACCTGACTGCCCGCAACATCGTGGTGGACCAACTGCTGCTGGAACAGACGACCCTCCATTCCGACACCATGATAGACGCAGTAGGTGTTGATGTAATTTTGAGACATCTGAATGTTAAAAGTCCGGGACTCAATATCGCGAAGGGTGATTACCCGCTACACGGCTTGAAGATGGCGGATGCGTTTGTGGGTATAGAGCTGCGCGACACATCCTCCGATCCAGATGACACCACATCTACTCCGATGGCTTTCGATGTGCAGGATGGTGAGTTGCGCAACGTGCGGTTCCTGCTCAATCCGATGGGACTGGATTTACGTGCCGGCACGCTGACTACGAATGTTTTGGCAGATGTGGGTGGCGACCGCTACGATGCACGTCGCCTGAATATCGGGAATGCTTCGCTTACGCTCGGGACACTGTATCTGCCTTTTGATACAATCTATGGAGATGCTTTAGTGGATCTGAACACCGACCTGATTAGCTCGAACCGATTATACGCCCGCTCCAACTCGTTTGGAGCAAAAGCAGACCTGACGGGCACGTTGCTGAATCTGGAGACGATGCGGGTGGATTTGGCTGGCAATGCCGATTATCTCGGCAATAAGGCAAATTTGAGAGGATTCTATGATATTGATGATGAGATGTATGATTTGCTGGTGAATGTCAGTCAAGTGAATCTGAATCCATTCCTCAAAGACAGTACCCATGTGGAAATGGCAGGCATAATACATGCGCAGGGGAAAGGTATAGATATTCATTCCTCTGCGATGAAGTGCAAGGTGGCCATGAACCTGACCAATTGCATCTATAATCAGATCAATGCTTCCGGCCTCATGCTGGACGCCGAACTGGCCAATAAAACAGTGGTCGGGAACCTGCATTTGCCCGTTAAGATGACCGACCATGATCTTCGTCTGAATGCAGAGACGGAGCATCAGTTCCGTGTGTCAGACTTCTTCACGCCCGAGCGGATGAATGTGGACTACCATACGCAGATGAAGAATGTGGTGGCACATGTGGCGGGCGAGATTTTTGATGTTGACGCGCTGAATCTTGATTTTACCACGGATAGCACCACAACGTTGTATTTGGCTACGCGTGGACTTACCATTGATGCGCAAAGCCCGATGCAAGTTCTCCAGCTGGTGGATGAAGTGCAGCCGCTGCTGGCGGCCGTTGCCGACACAACGTTTGTTCAGACTATTACCTCGCTGCAGGACCTGACGATGCTGGATACGCTCCGCAGGCTTATACCAGATCTGCAGGCGGAAATAGAGCTGAAGAAAGGTAGTCCCGTTCAAGCTTTCATCGAGCGAATAGGGATGGATATCACAGAGTTGAATCTCTCGTTGAAATCAGATTCTCTCCAATCAGACCTGGCGTTGGATGCTTCCATTCCGTATATTGACCATTCGGACGATAGTGCGGGATTGCGTCTGCCCGCTGCCATGGCATCGATGCGGGTAAACATGACGGAAGGCAGGACCACCGCCTCGCTCACAGCCAATTCCACCATTACAGATGGCGTGATGAGTGTAAATGATCTCTGCACCGATGCAGCGCTGCAATTGAATCTGGAACGGAACGGGCGTGAGCTGAAAGGAACGGGACACATTGCGCTGGACAGCCTCAAATACGATGAAATGGATCTCGGAAGCCGAACGGCAGACATCAGGATTTCCCCATCGGAACAGTATGAAAATGCTATCAGGGCAGATTTGCGGTTAGACGATATCCCGCTTGAACTGGTGGACAACATCCTTGACATGGAGGACATCGACCTCGACGGTATCGCTCGGGCGAAGGCTACCGCAGACGGTTTGCCTGCACAACTGGACCTCTCCGCCGAAGTGCTCCCGTTAGATGTGACGGTCTATTACAAACCATACGAAGTGTTGTTGAATATGGCTGAGACGCCCATCGTAATGAAACACAACAATTGTGAATTTAACGATTTGCACTTCTATTGCGCCGATAGTTCCTTTGTGACTGTCAACGGTGGGTTTGATCTCAATACGATGCGCTTGAATATCGATTTAGCTGCCGACAATTTCTCCCCGTTGACGCTGGAACCGCAAGGCGTTTTACCCGTCTATGGCGACCTGGCCACTGATATCCGTGGACGGGTGTCCGGACCGCTTGACAGTATCCTCGCTGACTTGGATATCACCATCCTGCCCTCCACCGATCTCACCTATCCGATAGATAAAAAGAATCTGGCGCAAGTCAAACCGCAAGGTACGGTCAACGTGAAGTATAATACTGCTGAAGGGGAACTTAATCTGGGAGGACAGATCAACATAGACGAAGGAATTGTTCGCTATTCTCCCGATTTATATCCCATCATGCCCTTCTATGTGGATTCAGGAAGCCATGTCGCCTTCAATGGCCCTTTAGGACAGGCGATGGTAAACGCCTCTGCTTCGCAGCAGGTGAAAGCGGATGTGCAATCGGAGGGCGAAGAGACCCGTCGTGTGCTTTTCAACACAGGCGTGCGTGTGAACGGAATGCTTGATTCTTTAGGTCTTAACGCCATAGGCTTCTTCCTCGAAGCGCCCGAAGACGAGACCATCACGCGAGAACTCGCATCTATGGATGAGGACACGCGGGAAGGTATGGCAGCCGTATTGCTGACTACCGGAATGTATATGGGCGAAAGCAATGTGGCTGCGCAAAAGGAAGGATATACCCTGTCCAGCATCATCAACAGCCGTCTCAATGCTGCTATGGCTAATTCCAAGATGGGGAAGATAGTAGATGTCGATATCAGTAGCGGGGAAACCGTGCATGCCTCTGGCAAGACCAAGGACATGAACATAGCCATCAGCAAATCCCTGTTCAATGATAAACTGCGCATCACGGTCGGCTCCACCATCTCCGACAATCCGGAGGTCAATAAAGCCAATGGGTTGTTCAGCCTTATATCCGCAGACTATAAACTGACACAGTCCGGTAATGTTTGTCTGCGCATGTTCTCCCAGCGCGATTATGACAATATCTTTGAAGGCGAACTCACTAAGTCCGGTATAGGTGTGGTGGCTACCAAGCAATGGAAGCGCAACCGATTCTCACCTTCATTGGGCGATTCTATCACGCGTACATACAACCTCAAAGCAGATGCGGATATTGCTTATCGTTCCAACAACAGCATCGGCCCTAACCTCACCCTCGCCCATTCAATGCGGAACCTCTTGGGCCGCGGAGAGACATTCCTGGTCAAAGGCTATGGGGCGTACTATTGGTCGCTGCGCGAACGACAACCGGGAGACCCGAAAGAAAACGACACCTATAAATTCGGAGTGGATGCCGCACTCATTTTCCCATATCTGCACTGGGTGGGTGACAACAACCCTGACGGTGATACTCGCTACCGAATAGGATACAAGTACGAGAACATAGCAGGTGGATACGGTGTTCACAAGTTCTCCGGAGCCTTTTCGTATTTTATCCGCTCGTCTAGCCGTGTCACGCATGTCTTCACGCCGGCATCGCTCTCTATAGTCAGAGTGAAGGTCGAGTCACCAGATCTTATTAATAATGCAGTTGACCAGTCGGAACTTATCAAGCTGCTTGCCGGAAACGAGTTTGTCCCTTCAGTTGGCTATGGGTTTACCTATAGCGATTACCGCTCCAAACGTCGAGTCAATACCATGTTCGACTGTGAAGTCAAAGAAGCAGGTAACCTGACTAACGCCATTTATTGCATTTTTGGACATGGGTGGGGCGAGCAGAGCAAATCGATTGGCAAAATCCCCTTCGACCAGTTTGTCAGGTTGACGGCCGAACTGTGGAATAAGTTCAACCTGACGGATAGAGTGTGTATTGCAACGCGTCTTTTTGCAGGCGCTAATATTCCGCTGGGTAACTCCTCCAACTATGCTCCGCTTTCCGAAGCCTTCTATGCCGGCGGTCCCAACAGCTTGCGCGCGTCCGAACCCTACGCCTATGGACCGGGAAATTTCCATAGTGCTCAACATAACCAGAATGTTTACCATGCTGGAGATGTAAAACTGGAAGCCAACTTCGAGCTGCGTTTCCCCATCGTTTGGAAACTCTATGGTGCCCTTTTTCTTGATGCTGGCAATGTATGGGAGTGGCATAACACCTCCGACATCCTCAGTAGCGAGGAATATGCGTTACTTGTCGAGGCTTTGGAATTGACTGAAGATCTGCAGGACGGGATTATCGGAAATCCCAATTTTGCGAAACAGATAGCCTTGGGCACCGGCGCTGGACTCCGCCTCGACATCGACGGTCTTGTTATCCGTTTGGACTTAGGTGTTGGTATCCACGCACCATACCAGACATACAAATATACCAAGGAAGGCACACCTGATCTCTCTAAACCGATCAATACCTATTACAATATACCATCTGTCTTGGATGCCCTGCGCCTCAACTTCAGCATAGGCTATCCGTTCTGATGAAAAAAACTTGAATATCCTACACATATGCAGTTGGCCACCCTTCAGCGTGCCGGCATAGTAGCCGTTGAGGAAGACCGCGTGCGGTAGCTTCGGCTCGTACCAGTGTCGTTTGTGTCGGATGGTGAGGGTGGGCATAATCGTTGCAGAAATATTTCCGCAAAAATAGAAATAATTGCGACAAAACAAGCCCGATGTTCCGTAAGCAGTTTCGTGACGGTGTGCATCGCCTCGGAGAGGCGACACGCACGCAGTGCAAATAACACCATACAAGCGGAGGGCAGTGTGGTGCTACCGCCGTGTAGTGCAGTGAGTGAGCCGGCAGATGCGGTGTGGCAATGCTGATGCTCACACGCAATAATCATCTCGAAGAGATGGGACCTCGATGTCCATCACTTCACGCTCACCCGGATCCCTTCGCTGTGCGAGGTGAACTCCGGTGCGTACATGCACTGGATGGTGGTGAGTCCGTTGCTGTAGGTGCCCGTCATGGTGGCCACCAGCGTGTACTCGAACACGTAGGTGCCCTTGGGCAGGTAGTCGATGAAGAAGTTGGTGGAGGCGTCTTTCGTACATTCGTAATACCACAGGCCGTCCTGGTGGCGGTAGCCCGACAAGACATTCGTGGGCTCGAAGCAGGCTGCACGCATGTCTTTCAGGTGCACATACTCCATGTCGCGGTCCGTGCGGATTTCCACGCGCACGCGCACTTTGTCGCCCGCTTTCAACGGCGACTGCTCCGTGATGGCCGTGAGCACTTCGCCGCGCTCGCCAATCTCCACTTTGTACAGTTGCTTCTGGATGCCGAAGTTGCCATCCATACTGTGCTCTACCTTGTCGAGATTCTCCAAATATTGCCAGTAAAGGCCGCCCCACGCGGGACCGGAGGTCTGCTTCTCGATCTTTATCGTGCTCATGTCGGCAGTCACCTCGTCGCCCTTCCAGCATTTTTTGATGTATCCGGTCCCGGCCTCCGCTTGCTCGGTGTCAGCACCTTCGGTATAGGTCCAATTGCCCATGGTCAGTTGCACGCCGTTGGTGTTCTCCAGTTGCGTGTTGTTGAGCAGCAGGGCGTAGATGGCCTCCGTAGTCGATTTGGTGGTGGGCCAGCTTTGCGTCTGCTTCTGCTTGAGCAGCCACAACTGCATCTTCTCCACCGACTCCGTGTCGTGCGTGATGGTGTTGAAAGCCTCGATGAGCAACGCCTGCCGCTCAATCGGCGCCTCGTACCAAAAATAGCCGTAGCCTGCCTTCTTCCAGAACATGCCCATCTCCTCGCTGTACTGCGCCATGGATTTGATGTTCGCGATGATCTGTTTTGCCAGTTGCGTGTCACCGTTGCGATAACACACGAGCGCAATCATGCCCTGCATGTAGATGGACTGGCTCTTCCAGTTCTTCTTGATATTGTTGTAGTTGTAATTGTACGCTTCTTGGTGGGTGAGGCTGACCTTCTGATCCAGGAAGAAACTGCGGGCGTAGAGGTAGTGGATGTCGCCCCAGGAGCAGGAGTGCTCTTTCTTCTGCCAACGCTGGTAGAAGTCGTACATCTCGCGGTCTATGTAGTTGATGGCCTTTCTGAGTGTGGCGGATTTCAGCTCCGACTTGACGCCCAGTGCGTTGAGGTGGCCGCAGCCCGCCACGATATGCTCGGTGATGTAGGCGCTGCTTTGACCGCCGGAGAACCACGACCAGCCGCCGTCGCTGTTCTGTCGCTCTTCCAGTTTCTTGCAGGCACTCTTGTTCTCCTTGGCCATGCGCTGCAGGTCAAAGAGCAACGCGATGTTCTGTTTGCGCGTGGACTCTTTTTGTGCATCCAGCACCCACGGAGTCTCTTCCAACAAGACGCTCTTGAGTTCCTGATTTTTCTCCAACTGCGAACAGAAAGCATCCGGACTGGTGTTGAGCCATTCGTCGAACACCTGCTTCACGCGCGGGTGACTGTTCACGATGTTGGTGGCCAGGGTGTTGGCATAGTAACGGCTGAAAATCTGCTCGTTGCATTCGTACGGATATTCCATCAAATAAGGCATGGCTTGGATGGCGTACCAGATGGGGTTGGGAGTGAATTCCAGTGTCAGCGACTGGGTGGAGAGGGTAGAACTTGCACTGGCGGCGAAGCTGTTCTTCAGCCGCTCGAAAGTGAAGCTCTTACTGCCCTTGCCAGAGATATGCAACGGCAGGCTCTCGGTCACCAGAATGCGGTTGGTAAGGATGGGCAGGGTGCGCTCCTCGCCATCGGCAAAGGCCGGGGTTTCCAGATTGCGGGCCACGATGCGGCAGGTGACGGCTCCGAGGTTCTGCGGCACCAGCACGCGGAAACGGACCTCTTGCGATGCACCGGGTTTCACATCAAACGGTTGTGTGTTTTCCGGTAGAGACGGTGCATGCACCGTCTCTACGGAATTATTTAATATCATATCCACCGGTTGGCCGTCAATCGCGTTGTAAAATTGCAACGTCACGTTGCCGCATTGCGTCACGCTGTCCATGTTGACCACCTTGGCCGACAGAATTAGCGTATCGCCCTCGCGCAGGAAACGCGGTACATTGGGCACTACCATCAGCTTCTTGCTGGTCTGCACATATTTCTCGAAATAGCCGGACATCAAGTCCGTGTTGTGGGCAAATCCCAACAGCTTCCAGCGCGTCAGCGACTCTGGCATGGTGAAGGATATCAGCACATTGCCGTCTTTGTCGGTGCGCAGGTGAGGATAGAAGAAGGCGGTTTCGTTGAAATTGGTGCGTACTTGGTTTTGTTCCGGCTCTTCTTGGCGAGAGCCTTCCGTGTGAACGCCCTCGTCTGCCATTTCAGCGAGACCCGTTTCTTTTGCTTCTTCCATTACATCTGCGGTAAAGTCAAGGGCTGAATTTACACTGATATTATCTTCTACCATATTCAAAACCACCCCATCGAGAGCGGCGGCAGCGGTCTTGTATAGTCTTCCGCCTCCTCTGCCGTAGCTATAGTAGCCTCTGTTCAGGAATTGCAACTGTGGGTAAATGCGTTCCCGGATTCCGCCTATGTTGGCATTGGACAAGGATCCACCGTAAGATGTTGAAAATCCATTTCTATTGATACTACCGGAGAAAGAATAGTCGTAAAGACTGTGCCAGCGGCTGAAGATGGAGCGGTTGAATGAGTTGGGCGAGGCAAAAGCGTCCAACGAGGCATCATACATGGAACAAAGCAGCTCGGCGGCCACCTTGTCGCCGTTTTTGTCTTTCAGCCGTATTTGATACTGCTCGGCACTGCCGGGTTCGGTTTTATCACGGAAGGTGAGGAAGTCGAAATCGATCTTTTTGTGGGAATAGGGCACATAGACGCTCAAAGCATCCTCGTACTGCCGGTTGTTTTGTGCCGTGTATGCCCTGAACACCACCGTACCGAGGTCGCGCTCCGTGAGCAGGTAGGTGAAGGTTGCCTTGCCACGATCCAGATTCACCCATTTGGATTCTATCAGTTTGTCGTTGGAGAATATTTCGCAAAGCACAGAAGCGTCCTTCAAGTACGTTTCGATGGTCACGTGGATGGTTTCGCCCACCTCGCTGGTTTCCCCATTCTGCTGATGAATCCACAGCGGCTTGTAGGCGACGGATTTCTTGCTTTTCTCGTTATGGAGGGTGAAGAAATTTTCTTGGGTAATCTCATTCCTGTCTTGGTCGCGGGTGGTGAAAGTGATTTTGTAGGTGCCTTCAGCAAGTTTTTCCAGATTCGGAATGGAGAAAATTCGCTTGCCGTCGGCTTCAAATTCGCCGCCGCAGACAATGTCCCCCTCCCAATTCTCCATACGGCGCTTATTCTGGAAGTCAAGATAAGGCAGAGCCTTTTTCATGGCCGTGGAGTCGGAGAGGTAGAAGTCGTGGCTGGGGCACTCGTTGAGGTATTCCGCAGGAGTTTGTAAGGCGGCAATCTCATAGTGCAGCACGGCCTTTTGCGGCTCGCCGGCTAGGTTGGTGGCCTTCACGGCAAAGGCGTTCTTGTCGCTGGTGAACAGATGCTCGGGCAGGTCACTGTTGATCATCAGACTGTTTTTGCTGACCAGCACGGAGGTGTTTGCGGAGTGCGTCTCGCCTGTGATGTCGGTTACATCAACGGTGATTTTGTAGCGGTACAGCGGGTTGTAGCGTTGCGATTCCAAATCGGGCAGTGCGGTGAACTGGATGAGGAACTTGCCATCGGCATCGGTCGTCACCTCGCCGGAAGCTATCTGTTGCGAAGGACTGCTGGGCGAATACCACCACCAGCGCCACCACGGGAAACTGGCCTCGCGCACGACATTGTACTTGACCGTAGCACCTTCCAACGCGTAACCGGCGTAGGCCTTCACAGTGCCGCTTACCTTCACCTCTTGGTCGATTTTGAATTGCTCTTTGGGCTGCTCCATCTCCACCTCAAAGGTGGGGCGCTTGTACTCTTCCACCTGAATGTCGGCTGAACCATGGTTGCAGTGGATATGGAAGGTGCCGTTCAATCCCGAAGTGGGCAAAACAAAACTGCCGGAGAAGGAACCATATTCGTTAGTGGTCACATCAACCTTTTCAATGTCCTGCCAGTTGGCATCTTTCAAAATAACATTCTCAATCTCAGCGATGGCCACATCCTTGCTGACCGTTCGATAGTGACCGGATTCGGACGTTTCCTTCACCACAATGCCTTTGTAATAGACGGTCTGGCCCGGACGGTAAATGGTGCGGTCAGTGAAAATGTAAGTGCGTAAATCATCACGGCTTCCAGAATAGGGCTTCTCCATCCAATTGTTTTCAATGAGGGTAAACTCTTCACCGCTCTTGCTCACTGTGACGCGCAGACGGCCAATTTCTTTGTCTGCAAATCGGTACTCACAACGGCCATTTTTGTCGGTGGTGAGCTTATAATGAGAGAGTTGTTTTTTGTGTTGGTAGTCTGAAAATGTTTGTACAGAGACGTTCACCCCCTCAATGGGGCGCCCGGTGGAACGGTCGGTGGCGAAGAACTCATACAGTGTGCCGTTGGAGCGGTAGTTGACCGCCAGATTCGAGATGCGGACTTTGGTGTAAGCGTAGTCGCCCATACTGTTGCTGCTGAAGGGAGCATTGGATGCCAGCAAGATATAGAGACCTTGCTTCATAGCAGGCAGCAGGAAATGACCGCTCTTCATCCTGTAATCTTTTTCATCGGGTGCGGCAAAGCTGGTTTCATAGATATTCTTTTTGGCAATCAGATCCTGATAGAAACGATTGCTTCTCATCAACTGGGTATATTCAGCATCTGTGATGGGGATGATTCGGAAATAGATGTACCGGCTGTTTTTGTAGTTGAAATTGATAAGGTTGGATTTGCCAACCGGCATGATGTTGACCACAGAGAAACCGATGCTGGATTGCTGTATTTGATTGATCTCCACTTGAGAATTGCGTCCTTCAAGGGACTTGGGATCGTCATCAATGGCCTTTTGGAACCATTCAATGGCAGTTACGTAGTCGTTGGCATATTCCGGATGTGTGTTTTTATCGTAGGAACTTCCACGCTTTTGGTAGTATTCTCCTAACTGGTAAGCCACCATTTCATGCCCCGTCCGGTTGCGATACTGCTGTTCCAGCTTCAGCAATTCTTTCAAATGAGTTTCGGAAGCGTTCTCCAGGGTGCAGTTGGAAGAAAGATACTCGTACCTCCGCAGCGTCACATCCAACAACGCGTGCGGGTCGATGTCGTTCAGATGCAGCTGCGTGAGGGTCTGCATGATTTTCAAGGAATGATAGGAGAACGAAAATTCGTCGGGTGAGCTAATGTTCATGTTGGTGAAAACACTGTTCTCCGACCAGTATTTGCCGTTGTTTACATCAAAAGGCGTAGCGGGGATGGGCATCTCGCTGATGCGACGGCTCAGAAAATCCAGCGCACGGAAAGCCAGAAGGTCGTATAGCGTAGGACGATACTCGTCAGCGTACACAGAGTCGAGCAGTGGAGCGTATTCCCGGATGGAGATTTGGATCAGGAGGTCCTCATCGCGCAGCGACTGCTGGTAATGGAAGACAATCTGTTTTACCAAAGTCTGGATGTCCCATAATTTGAGATCGTCGGGTATTCCACCTTCCACGGGCGTGCGTTCCAGAATGCGCCAGCGGTTCTCCTGGTAATAGTTGTTGAGAAACTGGGCCATGCAACTGTGCCAAATGGCTCGGTTGGCGGGGTTGTATTGCTGCTTAATTTGGTAATAAATTTCTTGATAGACAGTATCATATCCATTATCAAGACGCATGAGTTGCTGCTCATATTTATCCAATAATGATTTGATCTCTTTCGGAGATTGCTGTGCTGATAGGTTCATAGTGAGGAGAATTATCCCGGAAAGAATAATAAATGTTTTTTTCATGATAGATTTTTTTACGAAATATGTAACGGAAGAAAGCGGAAGCTTATTGTTTACCGCGTTGTTTCCATTCTTCAGCGTATTGATAGAATTTTCGAGCCATTTCATGGTTGTGTCTGAGCTCCGCCTCGCGCGCGATGGCGATGTAAGACTCATAGACTCCTTCGCGCGAGCGCAGGATGCCGCGGTAATAGTCGTCGTTGCAGTAGCCCGACGGCATGTTGGTGCAGAATTGCTCCAAAGCCAGAAATACTTCCAGAGCTTCCGCTGAACGGTTATTCTTCACCAGATTGTCACCCACCTGATACAATTCTTCGTAGAGTTCCAAGGTGAAATCCGAGACGGCCATCTCCATTTCATCATTCAGTTCAGCCTGAGTGTAGAGCAGATGGATAAGATCGACGCTCTCCTGATAGGATTTCTGTGCCAATTTGAGGCGGGCTTTCATGAGCAGAGCCTCCGGCTGGTATTTGTTGAATTGTAGTGCCCGGTCCAGGTTGTACAGGGCGTTGATGGTGTCGAGGAAGGCCAAATCCTCCTTTGCCCTTTCGTAAAACATTCGGTCAACGAGCGCTTTGCGCTCCGACAGGACGGCTTCGGCCCGATTGGCCTTGTATTGCACTTTCTGGAAATCGGCTTTGGTGCCGTAATAGTCCAATTGCAAACAATAATGCAATTTGGGCAGATCCCGTTCCTGGAAACGATGAATCTCCTTTTGGATGTCTTGCAAAAAAAGATAATGCAGGTTGATGAGCTCCGGATCCTCATAATTGAGGCTGGCAATGCGCTCCTCCCAGTGACGGAAAACGGATGTCACGGAGTCGCAGGCTATCTGCGCCCGTGAGCTGCAAAACGCACAGCAGCAGCCGATAAAAAGAAGGACTTTTCGCAAGGATTATTCCTGAATATAGTCGTTGATGGCGGTTTGTAATTCCTCTTTCTCCATATATCCCACCAATTTTGCGGGTTGCTTGGTGCGGCTGAAGAAGATAAGGGTGGGGATGCTCTCAATGCCGAAAGCTTCGCATACATCTGGCGCACGGTCCACATCAACCGAATAGACGATCAGATTGCCTTTGTATTCTTTAGCCAACTCATGCACAATCGGTTTGAGCTGCATGCAGGGCCTGCACCAGCCCGCATAAAAGTCCACCAGGCAGGGCGTTTTGCCCTTGTAGCCAAAACCTTTGGGATTGTTAATGTCACAAACCTTTTCGATGAATTCGGAAGAGGTGAGTGTGATGACGTTGCCTGAGAGGTTTTCATCAATTGAGCCTGAGGCGTTGTCGGCTTCCAGGTCGGAAACGTAGGGGTTGGAACCATTGCCCGTCTGTTCTTCAGTGGCAGGTTCTTCCGTTTTGTCGGTTCTGTTGAAGCAACTCCCGAAAATCAGAGGGAGTGCAATGGCTGTGAGCAGAATGATTTTTTTCATTGTTGGATTGTTTTGCTTTTTTCAAAGATGAGTTGCTTGAAAACGCGGCCACGTTCTTCGAAATTCTTGAACTGGTCGTAGGAGGCGGCAGCAGGGGAGAGCAGTACGATGCGACCCTCTTCCGTTTTTTCGAAGGCGAAATCAACAATTCTGCTGAAATCGTCTTCCAGAATGTACTGTTCAGGCAGGTTGCCCTGAGGTTTCCATTCGTTGAAGATGCGTTTGCCGGCTGGCCCGGTGAATGCAATGTTGGGGACGGGATTCTCGCGCAAAAAGTCGATGAGAATGCCGTATTCAATTCCGCGGTCGTAGCCTCCGATGATGAGCGTATCCACCTTGCGCAGGGCTTTCACGGCTGCAATAGTGGCTTCCGGGATGGTGGAGATGCTGTCGTTGTAGAAGCTGATGCCGTTGAACCGGCCCACGAACTCAATGCGGTTGGGCAGCCCTTTGAAGGTGCGCAAGCCGCCCATGATGTCGTCGTGCGAAAGCCCTACTTGCCGGCAGATGGCGATGGCTGCCATGATGTTGTAGTAGTTGTGCGTGCCGGGCAGGTTTTGATAGTAGCGCAGGTCGTATTCATCTTCCACATGTCCGTTTGTGGCAAAGTGGATGACACGGTCGGTGCAGCAGGCGTAGAGACCGTTGTATGGCTTGGTGCCGAAAATGCAGCGCGTGCGGTTGTAGTCAAACCGTTTCATCAACTCCGGAATGTGCTCGTCATCACCGTTGTAAACAAAGAAATTCTCGTATTCCTGGAATTTGGTGATGTTCATCTTCGCGATTTGGTAGTTGTTGAAGGAGTTGAAATGGTCAAGGTGTTCTTGATAGAGATTCAGCAATACGGCATAGTCGGGCGAGCATTGCACAAACTCCAGCTGGTGGGCGGAAAGTTCGGCCACCACAAGGGTTTTGTCCGTCATCTGTTCGATGATATCGAAGAAAGGTACGCCGATGTTGCCCGCCAGCAGCACATCGCGCCCAGCTTCGTGCAAGATGTGGTAAATGAGCGACGAGGTGGTGCTTTTGCCTTTGGTGCCCGTGATGCCGATTACCCGCTGGTGGTAAGCCTCCAGGAACAGGTTGGTCTGTGAGGTGATGCGCTCGGTCTCGATCCAGTAGTTCACCTTGTTGAAACTGATGCCCGGGGTTTTGAAGATGAGATCGTAGTCGTTGAGGTTCTGGTCGTAACCCTCGCCTGTGACAAACCGGATGTTGGGGTCCTCAAACTCGTCGGTGCGCAAGTTGGCGTTGCCGTCGGCAATGGTGAGCGGCATGTCGGGGAAATGCTTGCGGATGAAACGGTAGGTGGAGATGCCCTCCTTGCCGAAACCGAGAATCACAATCTTTTTGCCTTGTATCTTATGTAGTATGTAATCGGGAGCAACCATGCTTGATTGGATTAGAGATGATAGATTAGAGATTAGAGACTATTATTAGTAGTTCAAGGCGGCAAAGGTACAAAAAAAGTAAAGCCGTCCCAACGTGGCGGCTCCGACAAAAAAATAAGCCGTCACATCGTGACGGCTCTATGCGTAAATGTTGTAAGATGAGCGGAAAACGGGGCTCGAACCCGCCACCTACAGCTTGGAAGGCTGTCGCTCTGCCAAATGAGCTACTTCCGCAATTGAGTGGGAGAGGAAGGATTCGAACCTCCGAAGGCTTAGCCAGCAGATTTACAGTCTGTCCCATTTGACCGCTCTGGAACTCTCCCATCATATTTCTTTGTGCCTTAGAGCCGATAGAGGGACTTGAACCCACGACCGGCTGATTACAAATCAGCTGCTCTACCAACTGAGCTATATCGGCACTGCAATTTTTTTTTTCAAAGAACTTGTCTCTGTTTTGAGGCCGCAAAAATAGTCTTTTTTTCATTCCATCCAATAGTTTGGACGTTATTTTTTGATTTTTTTAATCAAGATACTAATTATCAATACGATATTTTTTTGATGAAGGCTGAGAAAAACAGTACGGATGCTTGCGGTAAAGAAGATCAGGTTGGTTTTTTGGCGTGAAAATGGCATGAAGACGACAAATATTGTATAATCTGGGTGTTTCTTGCCGTTGCTGTTTTTATGAAAAAAACAAAAAAAAAGTGAGTTATTAAAAAAAGTGTATTTTTGCAGTCTGTTTTAAAATTCATTATTATGTCAGAAATTTTAGAGAAAGTACAGTCCATCATTGCAGAGAAACTCAGCGTTGACGCTGCCGATGTAACTCCTGAAAAGAGCTTCACCAACGATCTCGGTGCTGATTCCTTGGATACCGTAGAACTGATTATGGAATTCGAAAACGTGTTTGGCATTAAGATTCCCGATGAGGAGACAGAGAAAATCATGACAGTCGGTGATGCGGTTGCCTACATTGAAAGTAAAGTAGCTCCCAAGTAATATCAAGATATACTAATATTATACCTTTGAGTTATGGAACTCAAACGAGTTGTCGTTACCGGTTTGGGTGCATTAACTCCAATCGGTAACGATGTCAATACTTACTGGAATTCCTTGTTGAAGGGTGTTTCCGGTGCAGATATTATAACACATTTCAATCCCGAGAAGTTCCAGACGAAGTTCGCCTGTGAGCTCAAGGGATTTAATGTATTGGATTACTTGCCCGGAAAGGAAGCCCAGCGCATGGATCCTTGCGCGCAGTATGCGATGATTACTGTGATGGAAGCGTTGCGCGACTCGGGCCTCGATCTGGATAGTGTTGACAAGCGGCGCGTAGGTGTCATCTTTGGCACGGGCGTGGGCGGCTTCACCGCTATGATGGAGTCCGCGTATGCGTTCTTCTCCAACGACTACACGCCGAGATTCAGCCCCTACCTTCTGCTGAAGGTGCTCGCCGACATGGTGACAGGCTACATATCCCTCAAATTCGGCCTGCGCGGACCCGCTTACGTGACCAGCTCTGCCTGCGCCTCTGCCGGCAATGCCATCGGCGACGCGCTCCGGCTCATCCAGCTGGGCAAGGCTGACATTATATTCACTGGCGGCACGGAAGCTAGCATCGTGGAGACCGCCATCGGCGGATTCAACTCCATGAGAGCGCTCTCCACCCGCAATGACGATCCCAAGCACGCGTCCCGTCCCTATGACGTGGACCGCGATGGCTTTGTGATGGGTGAGGGTGCAGCCACGCTGATGCTGGAGGAACTGGACCATGCCCTTGCGCGCGGCGCGAAAATCTATGCTGAAGTTGCCGGTATCGGCATGTCCGCAGACGCATACAACGCCACCGCCCCCAATCCCAGTGGCCTCGGTGCGGTGGAATCCATGACGCAAGCCCTGGAGGATGCGGAATTGCGCCCCGAAGACATCGACTACATCAATATGCACGGCACCTCCACCCCGTTAGGCGATCTCTCCGAATGTCTCGCCATTCAGCAGGTGTTTGGTGACCATGCTGAAAAGATGGTTATGAACTCGACCAAATCCATGATCGGCCACCTCATGGGTGCCGGTGCTGCAGTGGAAAGCCTGGCCATTCTGCTCTCCATGCGCGACAGCCTGATCCATCCCACCATCAATGTGGAGCACTTGGATCCCAAATTGCCACAGAACTGGAATTATGCGCTCAACGGTCCCGTTCACCGCGACGTGCGTGTGGGCCTTACCAACTCGTTCGGGTTTGGCGGCCACAATGTTACGCTCATTTACAAGAAGTTTGAGAAATAGCCATGGAGCTGACCAACAAGGAGTTTCGTGCCTATTTTCGCAATGTCTTTGGCTTACGTATCCGGCATGTGGACCTCTATAAGATAGCCCTTACTCATCGGTCAAGTTCCGAAAACAATGCTATTGTTGGCAAGGTGAACAACGAAAGGTTGGAGTACTTGGGCGATGCCATGTTGAGTGCAGTCACAGCGGATTTTCTTTTCCATAAATATCCTATGGAATCAGAAGGTGTACTCACGCGCATGCGCTCCAAACTGGTTAACCGTGCCCGGCTCAATGCTCTGGCTGTAAAACTCGGCTTGCACGACATGATCAAAAAGGGATGCAAACTCAACGGCGACAGTGTCAACGGCAATGCCTTCGAAGCTGTGGTCGGAGCTATTTACCTGGATCTGGGATACAAGAGGACCTACGACGTTATCATCAACCATATCTTCCTGACCCATCTGGATATGGAAACGGTTTATGAAGAGGATGATGACTACAAGAGCCGCCTCCTGATCTGGGCGCAGAAAAACAAGCACAAGGTGCAGTTTAACAGCAAATCCGTCCCAGATGGCCGTGGGCACATTTACAAGACTATTGTGCTGCTGGATGGAGAGGAAGTGTCGGAAGGATTGGGCTTTGCGGTGAAGAAATCAGAACAGGCTGCGGCTGAGAAAGCGTTGGCTTTGTATGAAAATAAGTGATATCTGAATATGGCTACTAATAACTTAAATGTAACTCAGTTCACATGGCAGGTGATCCTGAACCCGAATGCGAGAGAGCATAACTGCCTGAAAATTTGGAAAGATATAGAGAAACTGCTTCGGGAAAAGAATATCCAGTATGTCATACATTTTGCAGATGCTCCGCTGAAGGGTATTGAGACTGCCCGCCAGCTTTGTATGGATGGGCACCGGCATCTGATGGTGCTCGGTGGTGATGGCACACTCAACGAGGTGGTCAACGGCATCTGCGAGTCGGGAGTGGCCTTGAACGAGGTATATCTCGCCGTCATGCCTGTGGGTCGTGGCAACGACTGGGCGCGTACACATAATTTTTCCACTGAAATCGGCCAGAATTTGGAGATTTTTCTCAAAGGCAATTTCATGCAGCACGATATCGGTGTGGTGAAGACGTTGGAACATGATGTGGAAAAGGCTCATCGCTATTTCATCAACATTGCAGGCTTCGGCTTTGATGCGGAAGTGATTCATGACGTTACCCATAACAAACCCCATTTTTTAGGTATTTCTGTATATGTACTGAGTCTTATAAGATGCCTGTTTCGTTATAAAAGCCAGCAGGTGGATATCAACGGGTCTGATTTTCATTTCAAGGACAAATCTTTCCTGATGGTGGCTGGCATTTGTCAGTACAATGGAGGTGGTATGCGCCAAGTGCCCATGGCGGTGCCCGACGACCGTAAGTTGGATGTGGTGGTGGTTCCCAATGTACGCGGTATCACAGTGGTGGCCAATGTCGGCAGGATTTTCAAGGGTACGCATATTCAGTCTATCAAAGGCATCCTCACGTATCAAACCGACAGACTGAAGGTAAATTCTGACACTTTGCTCCGGAGCGAGGTGGAGGGTGAATTGCTGAGCACTGGAGACTATCGGGTGGAGCTGGTACCGCAGACTTTGAATGTACTGACGAACCTATAGGTCATATTTCCGAACATATTTAGGTGGTTCATTATGCTCTTTGCCTGGTATCAGGTGCAAAGAGTCCAAATCGTGCGCCAACTTCAATGAGAACAAGGTCGCACCCTTGCGATTCAGGTGCGTATTGTTGTAAAAATAGTTGGTGTCGCAAGAAATGGGATTATAGGTGTAGTCCATAATCGGTATTTGATAGGGCTCTGTAATGGAATAGAACAGCTCGTACATGCCGTCAATGTCATCGATCTTCTGAGTGGCACCGATATAGTAGGGCGCAATGACGAAGACCACGCGGATTCCTTCATTCTGGCATTCCCGTAAGAACTGATCTAATTCATGAATGGCGGAGGGAATCCTGCTGTAATGGATGGTATCGATTTTGGCCAGTCTGCTGCCATCCCAAGGCTTGTCAAAGTCGCAAAATCCCTTATACAATTTGTTCTTCGGATCGCAGTAATAAAAAGATTTTCCGAGGATGATATCCTTCACGTCTTTTTTGTAATGGCTGTATCGCCAGCATGGAATGAAGCAGTCGGCCCACGAGAATCCGTCCACCTTGCGAATATCGTTCCACAGCACGGGATCCTTGAGATAAGGCACGAATTGCAGGCGGTCGAAACCGTTGCTGGTGTCTAACGTACCCTGATATATTTCAAAAAGAATGAGCTTCGGCTTGGCATTGTGCTTGCGCCGATACGTGTGGTATTTGATGACTTGCGATTCCACTGCCCGCCCGTTCATGCCCAAATTGTAGCTGTTGATATGCAGAACACTGTCTAAAATGCGAGGGTTGAACTGTACGTAGGCTCTCGAACTACCAATGATGAGCACATCACTTTGGATATCGGAACTGTAAATGTCATTCCAATTGCCGAAAGGGGAGGATTCCAGCTTCTTGAATTGGTGCGTAATCCAAATATCCGCTGACCACGCCAGAAGAAGCAGAATGCCGAAGAATAATATGGTTCGTAACAGGAATTTTTTCATTTAAAACTGGAAATAGATAAACGATTCGGCCCCTTTTTGGACAAGGAAGAGGATAATGATAATAATGTAGTAAATAGAGAATTTAAGTATGTGAGAATTAAGAATTTGTAGGTCAAGACCATGTTCTCGTGTGCGTTGCAGCCATTCCACGATGAACATTCCAATTACTAGCAGTGCGGTGGTTAACAGTCCTTCAGTATATGGGATACCTAAATGAGGAATAAGTGTAATATACTGCCATGCTTGTGAAATGGAGTCGGAACGGAAAATGATCCAACCGATGGTGACCAGCATGAAGGTGAGTATGATTTGTCCGGTTTCTTTCAGGGAGGGCAGCATTTTGTTTTCGGCCACTTCATTCAGATATTTCCGGTTTTTCCCGGTCAGAATCAACGGCAGGAACAGGATGCCGTGGTAGGCGCCCCAAGCGATGAATGTCCAGTTGGCACCATGCCAGAAGCCGCTTAACAAGAAGATGATGAAGGTGTTACGGATAATCTTGCCTTTTGACACACGGCTCCCGCCGAGGGGGATATAGACGTAGTCGCGAAACCAGGTGGTCAGCGAAATGTGCCACCTGCGCCAGAACTCAGCGATGTCGCGGCTGAAATAGGGGTTCCGGAAGTTGCGCATCAATCGGATTCCGAATAGCTTGGCGGTGCCGATGGCGATGTCGGAGTAGCCGGAGAAGTCTCCGTATATTTGGATGGCGAACAGAATGGCGGCAATGATGAGGGTTGTTCCGTTCTGATTCAGGTAGTTTCCGAAGACCTGATCTACATATACTGCGCAAGTGTCTGCCACTGCCACTTTTTTGAAAAGGCCCCATAGAATCTGTCTCATGCCATCCACACCTTGCGCATAGTCGAAGGTTCTGGGTTTCTCAAACTGGGGGAGCAGGTTGGTGGCGCGCTCGATAGGACCGGCCACAAGTTGTGGGAAGAAACTCACGAAGGCGAAGAACTGGATGATGTCGCGGGTGGGCTCCATTTTTTTCCGGTAAACGTCAATGCTGTAGCTCAGCGCCTGGAAGGTGTAGAAACTGATCCCGACAGGTAGGATGAGGTGCAGCAGCAGTTTGTCGCTGTTCCCATGAAGAAACAGTCTTGCAAAAGAGTCGGCAAAGAAATCGTAGTACTTGAAAAGGGCCAGAACACCCAAGTTCAATACGATGTTTAAAATATGGATTACGGTAGCGGTACGACTTTGTCGATATTTGTCAATCAGCAGGCCGCTTCCCCAGCTGCAGAGGGATGTGAAGGCGATAAGAAAGAGGAATCGCCAGTCCCACCATCCGTAAAAGATATAGGAAGCCACCACGACAAATAGATTCTGCCATTTCACGTTCCGGTTGAACACGAACCAGTACAGCAGGAATACTATGGGTAGAAAAATGGCGAATTCCAGCGAATTGAACAGCATCAGAGGTGATTTTTAGGGTGCAAAAATAAGGAATATTTGTGTGTTTAGGGAGAGTATTGTCAGTTTGTTGAAATAAAAAATCCCTTTCCGTTTGAAAAGGGATTTTGGTATAGTGAGATAAATGAATATCGAAGGAAGGAAGCGGGTTTCCGAAACAGAAAACTATTTGGAACCTTTGTCTTTTTGGCCTGCGTGTCCGCGGAAAATACGGGTGGGAGCAAATTCGCCGAGTTTGTGGCCGACCATGTTTTCGGTAACATACACGGGGATGAATTTGTTGCCATTGTGAACAGCGATGGTAAGGCCTACGAAGTCAGGGGAAATCATAGAGGCGCGCGACCAGGTCTTGATGGTGGTCTTCTTGCCAGATTCCTGAGCGGCGATCACACGTTGTTCCAATTTGTAATGTATATACGGACCTTTTTTTAATGAACGACTCATAATATTAAGCTTTTAGATTATTTCTTTCTTCTTTCGATGATATACTGGCTGGAATTCTTCTTCGGGTGTCTGGTCTTATAACCCTTAGCAGGAATACCCTTGCGAGAGCGCGGGTGTCCACCGGATGCACGACCTTCACCACCACCCATCGGGTGATCGACAGGATTCATAACCACACCACGGTTGCGAGGACGTCTGCCCAACCAACGGGATCTACCGGCCTTACCGGAAACCTCGAGGCTGTGGTCGCCATTGGACACGATGCCGATGGTGGCCTTGCAGGCGCAGAGGATCATACGGGTTTCACCAGAAGGCATTCTGATGATGGCGTATTTGCCTTCGCGGGACATGAGTTGTGCGTAAGAACCGGCACTACGGGCGATTTTGGCACCCTGGCCCGGACGCATCTCGATGTTGTGGATGATGGAACCGAAAGGAATTTCGCCAACAGGGAGGCAGTTGCCCAAATCGGGGGACACGCCTGCGCCGCTGAGGATTTCCTGGCCCACCTTGATACCGTGAGGAGCCACGATGTAGCGTTTCTCACCGTCAGCGTAATAAACGAGGGCGATACGGGCCGAACGGTTCGGATCGTATTCAATCGTTTTCACGATAGCGGGAACGCCATCTTTTTCTCTTTTAAAATCAATCATACGGTACATCCTTTTGTGACCGCCACCGCGGTACCGTACCGTCATTTTACCACTGTTGTTTCTTCCGCCTGTCCGGTGAATCGGACTCAACAAACTCTTTTCGGGTGTGTTGGTGGTAATGTCATCAAATGCGCTGATCACTTTGAAGCGCTGACCCGGCGTTACTGGTTTGTACTTTTTAAGTGCCATCTCTTTTAAATATTACTATAAAAATCGATTTTTTGATCCTTGTCCACGAACACGTAGGCCTTTTTGAAGTTGTTCTTCTGACCCGTGATGACGCCAGCCTTAGTATTGCGGTTCGTGACTTTACCGCGTTGGATCAAGGTATTTACGCGGACTACTTTAACACCATAAACGGCCTCTATTTCGCGTTTGATTTCAGGCTTGGTGGCCTCGCGGGTCACCATGAAACCGTAGCGGTTGTATTTCTCAGCCGTCTGCGTCATTTTTTCGCTGATGATGGGTTTTATAATGATACTCATTGTTTTTCTTTTTTAAGGTTTATAATTATTCGCCTAACATTTTCTCCAGCTCTTTGAGGCTGCTCTCGCAGAGGATGATATGGCCGGCGTTCAACACGTGGTAGGTGTTGGCGTTCTGGGCGCACATCACGTTGGTGCGTTGCAGGTTGCGTGCGGACAGGAACACGTTCTTGTTGCTTTCAGCCGTGATAAGAAGTGTCTTCTGACCGTCGAGCTTGAGGTTTTTCAGCATCTCGCTGTAAGCTTTGGTCTTGGGAGCCTCGAAGTTGAAGTCTTCCACCACCGTGATTTTACCATCTTTCTGCTTGTAGGTGAAGGCGGAGAAACGGGCGAGTCTCTTCACTTTCTTGTTCAGCTTGAAAGAGTAGTCTCTCGGGTGAGGTCCGAAAACGGTTGCACCGCCACGGATCGTGGGGCTCTTGATGCTACCGGCACGTGCGCCGCCAGTACCTTTCTGGCGTTTCAGCTTGCGGGTGCTACCGGAGACGGTGGAGCGTTCCAGCGTGTCGTGTGTGCCTTGTCTTTGGTTGGCCAAATATTGTTTCACGTCAAGCCAGATGGCATGATCGTTGGGTTCCACATTGAAGATCTGATCATTCAGGGTAACCGTTCTTGCAGTTGAACTGCCGTCTATTTTATATACTGTTAGCTCCATCTTTCAATAATTAAATATGATCCGTTGGCTCCGGGTACAGAACCTTTAACTACTAATAAATTCTTTTCCTTGACAATCTTCAGAATCTGAATGTTGATGACCTTGACCTTTGCGTTACCCATTTGGCCGGCCATGCGCATGCCCTTGAACACGCGGGAAGGGTAGGAGGAAGCACCCATTGAACCGGGAGCTCTCAGACGGTTGTGCTGACCGTGTGTGGCATCGCCTACACCGCCGAATCCGTGACGTTTCACAACGCCCTGGAAACCTTTACCCTTGGAAGTTCCGCTCACGTCCACGAACTCGCCTTCCTCGAAGACGGTTACGTCCAGAACCTCACCGAAATTCTTCTTGTGTCCTTCCTCGAAACGGGTGAACTCGTGTAAGATTTTCTTCGGCGTGGTGCCTGCCTTGGCGAAGTGGCCCTTCAAAGGCTTCGTCGTGTTTTTCTCTTTCTTTTCGTCGTAACCCAATTGGATTGCACTGTAGCCGTCTTTCTCGACGGTCTTGACTTGCGTAACCACGCAAGGACCAGCCTCTATCACTGTGCACGGCACGATCTTGCCGGAGGCATCGTAGATGCTAGTCATACCAATTTTTTTTCCTATTAATCCTGACATTTTAAATTGATTTATAAAAAATTTAGTGTCTTTTACGCATCGAAGTTAAGCCATTCATTTGTGATAAATTGCTTTGAATAAGCAACTTATCAACACTTCGCGGTTTAAAATTCGAGCCTGCAAATATACATTTTTTATAATATGCTCGGTATCAGGCAGAAAAAATATTTTCAACAGGGGTTATCAACAACCTCGCCGGATGCTATTTTTTTATGATGTTGGACAATTTGATGGTGGTCACCGTGCCGTTAAACTCCTCAAGCACCATCTCCGTGGGCAGGTTGTCGGACTTCCGATAGGTGATGATGATCTTGGAATAGCCCCTCGGCGCCGCTTTCTTGGCACTCAATGTCACGATCTTGTTGGCGCCCTTCTCCACCACGGAACTCTCGGCGTTGTTGTCGGTGGCAGCCTGTTTCCAATTGCCGTTGATGCAGTTCATCAAGGTGTTGCGCTGCGAGCGGATGGCGGCATTTTTGTCGGTGTCCACCACCGACTTCTTACCGCGCATGTTCATGTTCACCGTCCTGCCATCGATGATGAAATAGTCGCCAGCGGGCTTGGTATAGCGCATCTCCATTTTGTCGGCGGAGAAGAGCTTGAACGTGCCTTCGGCTTCGAGGGTCTTGCCGGATGCTTTGATGAATTTAGATTCTGTGAAATGGGTCTCAACCTTCTGCGCTGAAGCAGCAAAGGTCAACACTGCAAGGATAATGGTCAGTAATTTTTTCATTCTTATAATATAGTTGTCTTGAGAAAAATGGGCGGCAAAAGTATAATTTTTATTTCTCCATTCTCCGTTTCATGAACGGAATCTTCATCAGCCAGCGGAAGATTAACGGTTGTAACGTGTAGGTGATCAGGATGGTGGAGATCATGCCGATTAATGCGCACTCGCCGATTGAGACGATGGTAGGGTGCTTGGCGAACAACATCGCCCCCATCACGATAATCAACACCAGGGCCGAGAAGAAGATGGCTACCTTGTGGTACTCCAGCAATTTGCTGCTCTCCAGAGTCTGCTTCTCAATCAATCCCTTCATGACAAAAATACTGTAGTCCACGCCAATACCGAATATGAAGGTGGAGATCACAATGTTGATCATGTTGAATGACAAACCGAGGATGGCCATCCAGCCCTGAACCACGTACCAGCTGATGAACATCGGCATAAAGGCAAGAATTGAGATCAAAATATTTCTGAATGAGAAAAGAAGCACAACAAACACAAAAATGGACGAGATGAGCAATGCCAGATTGAAGTCCTTGTGAATCAGGGAAATCATGCCACCTGTGTAGTATAAAGGATCCACCACCACGGCATGCGGTTTGGATGCTATGATGTCGCTGACTTCGCCCGCTTTATCTTTGGATAACTGTGTGGCATTGAAAATCAAATACTTGCCATCTGTCTCCTCAATGAAGTTACAGAGCAGGCCTTCGGGGACAACGCCGGACTCATAAAGGTTCCCGGGTTCATACTCCGCTTCCACCATCGCTTGGAACGGAATGAAGATGTCGGGTGAGATGTCGTTTTTCACTGCGGCAGCTTTCACGGATGCCATGGCTTGCGCCACCTTCTCAGGAGTCCAATAACGCTGCCATGCGGCAATGCGACGCTCCTGCTCCGCCTGAGACTGGAACAACATGGACACGACCGGCGTGTAAGTGAACAGATCACCTGCCTTATACAAGGAATCCAGGGTATTGGAAATCACTACATTGGCATCCAAAGCTTCATCCAGATCGGAAGCAGTTACGGCATAATACTTTTGCAAACCGCCATGGTCGTTTTTCTCGGCATACAATTTTTGAGATTTTTTGAAAGCCTCACTCTCGAAACCGATATGCTTCAAGTCATTGTCAAACTGCACCTTGCCGGAAAAGATGAATCCTATCAGGATAACAATGCACAATGTAATGATAATAAATGGATTGCGGTCGTAAGGATAATTGTTGATTTTGTCTATCAACTTGAATGCCCTTTTGCTGTGTTTGGCATCTTTTACATTAAGGAAGTGAGGCAGGAAGATCAATGTGAAGAAGGTGCTGCCGAGGAGCGCGAAGGTGGCGAACAGACCGAAGTCTTTCAATAATTCGCTCTGCGTAAACATCAGACCGAGGAATGCACCGATGGTGGTGAGGCAGCCGAGGCAAACGGGAATGGCCTCATCTTTCAACATCTGCTCCACATCGCCAACGAAGCGTTGATGCACAATTATATGTAAGCAATAGCTGAGCGCAACGCCCAAAATCACGGCCCCCACGCCCAAAGCCATCAACGACATTCCACCTTTGATCCAATACATGCAGGCCAACGCGAAGATCGTACCGTAAACAATCGGCAGCACATTCTGCCATATAATATTGTAGCTCTTGAAACTGATGCACAAATAGAGGAGAATCAGCACCAAGGAGATTCCGATGGTGATGAAGATGTCGCGCTTCATGGTGCTGGCGTTGCCGACCGCCTCCACCGCGCCGCCATGCATGAGCACCTCCACATCCGGATGCGCCTGATGGAATTGCTCTATGCAATGGTTGAGATGGCTGACGAGTTTATGACTGGCTTGTGAATCAAACGTCTGGAAATCAGGGGAAATGAAGATCAGTGCCACGGTGCTGTCGGCGCAGAACAGATGGCCGTCGATGAGGGTGAAGCCCATGCCACTGGAGAGGTCGGGCATCAGGCATTCGCGCAGGCATAGCGGATCGGTGGAGACCAACTCGCTAGCCATGCCGGTCTCGTCGTTCATGATCATTTCATAGTTGTGCGCCATCGTTTCGTCGGCGTGTGCGATGGCCGAGTCAAAACGGGAGTACAGGGTCGAGTCCACGAACGAGGGCACGTGCATCATGGCGTAATCGAGCGCGTTGAGCGCCATGTCGGGTTCCAAACGGTAGAGCGTGTTGGCGATGCCTTCGTCATTGGTGAGTATGGAGTCCATCAGTTCATCCACGTAGCCTACCATCACCTCGGGCTCAGCACCCGTCATCTGCATGAAGAGTTTGTCTTTGACCTTGATATTGCCGAATACCACTCCACACTCCGATTCGTCAGACTTCGGCAGAAGCTTGATTAAATCCTCCTCGAAGTGTGCCTTTGCTGCGAAGAAGGCAAAGACGACACTGCTTATAATCAAAAGTGAATATAAAAATATCTTGTGTTGGGTGAAAAATCGGTAAATTCTTACAAAAACCATATCAAATCTTTATGTTAAAATGCGATAGTTTCGAGTAAAAAGCTCATTTTTAAAACGGCGGCAAAAGTACCAAATATTTGTGTATCTTTGCCGCTTCGTGTAAGGATATGCTAGGTTGTTGTTGGATATTGAAAAAATGAATTGATTGTCAGTTGAATATGCAAGTCCTTATACATATTATTGTTTTTGCTCATGCCCAGCTTGCTGGACAAATTTGTGGATTTTTTATTAATAATAGATGAGAACACAGATTTTAAGAAACAAATGTGCGCAATACAGAGCGCCGCAAATAGCAAAAGAAAAAGGGATTTACCCATATTATAAAGCGATAGAGACAGAGCAAAGTACGGTGGTGAAGATTGAAGGCAAGGATGTGCTGATGTTCAGCTCGAACAGCTACCTGGGTCTTTCGAACGACCCGCGTCTGAAAGAGGCCGCCAAGGCCGCCATCGACAAATACGGTACCAGTTGCTCTGGTTCGCGTTTCCTTAACGGCACATTGGATATCCATGTGGAATTGGAAAATAAGCTCGCCCAATTGGTGGGCAAGGATGATGCGCTGTGCTTCAGCACGGGCTTCCAGGTGAACTTGGGCGTGGTTTCCGCACTGTGTGGCCGTAGCGACTATCTGCTGCTCGACCGTCTTGATCACGCCTCCATTATTGAGGGAAGCCGCTTGTCGTTTGGCAAGGTGCTGAAATACGACCATAACGACATGGATAGCCTGGAAAAATGTTTGCAACAATGCGAACCCGAATCCGTCAAGTTGATTGTGGCTGACGGTGTCTTTTCCATGGAGGGAGATATTGCCCCGCTACCTGAAATGGTGGCTTTGGCTGAAAAGTATGACGCCGAGATTATGCTTGACGATGCCCATTCTTTGGGCGTTTTGGGACATCAGGGCAGAGGTACAGCCAATCATTTCGGTTTGACCGACAAAGTCGGTCTTATCATGGGCACTTTCTCCAAGTCGTTCGGTTCGTTGGGCGGTTTCATCGCTTCTGATGCCGACACTATCAACTTTTTGAAGCACCATGCCCGGTCGCTGATTTTCAGCGCCAGCATGCCGCCTTCCAATGTGGCGGCAGTCAACAAGGCCATCGATATCATGTTGGAGGAGCCGGAGCGCATCCAGCACCTTTGGGACGTGAGCAACTACGCTCGCAATCAGTTCAAGGAGAGAGGTTTCGACACGGGCCGCAGCGAAACGCCTATCATTCCGCTGTTTGTACGCAACTCGGAGAAGGCATTTTGGCTCTGCTCTCGCCTGTTGGAAGACGGTGTTTTCGTCACGCCAGTCATCGCGCCCGCTGTGCCCGAAAACGATGTGCTGATCCGTTTCGCCCTGATGGCCACGCACACCTACGAGCAGGTGGATGAGGCTATCGACAAAATTACAAAAGCATTTAAGAAAGCAGAAATCCTATAGTCATGATTGTTCTGATTACAGGTGTTTCATCGGGTTTCGGTTTGGAGACTGCCCGATTGCTGTCGCAAGAAGGCCATATAGTATATGGTACTGTGCGTCGTGAGGTGGAACCATTGCCCGGAGTGCATTACCTGAAGGTGGACGTCCGTGATCGCGAAGCTGTGAAAAGCGCTGTAAAACAGGTGTTTGAAAAAGAAGGACGCATTGACGTTTTGGTTAACAATGCCGGAATGGGTATCGGAGGACCTGTGGAGTTTGCCACTGAAGAAGAGATCCGGGAGCAGATGGATGCCAACTTTATGGGACTTGTGCATTTCGTGACCGCGGTGTTGCCCTATATGCGCAAGCAAGGTAAGGGTAAGATTATCGCGTTGAGTTCCATCGGTGGCGTGATGGGACTGCCGTTCCAAGGCTTCTATTCTGCCAGCAAGTTTGCAATCGAAGGCTATTGCGAAGCTTTGAGATTGGAAATCCAACAATTTGGAATACAAGTTGTTGTTGTCCGCCCTGGCGATTTTTCCACAGGCTTCACAGCCAGTCGCAAAAAGACCCTTAACACTGAAGCGATGCAGGTTTACAAGACCTACGCTGAATCGATGGGAAAGGTGGAGCACGATGAGACCGGAGGGTTGAAGCCACAGGTTCTGGCTCGCAAGATCAGTAGCATCATCCGTAAGAATCATCCGCGTCATGGCTATGTGGTGGCCTCCTTCGAGCAGCGTCTCTCGGTGCTTCTCAAACGTATCTTGCCTGCCCGTTGGTTCGCGAAAATCCTTGGGGATTATTATAAATTGTAAATGATATGTTGTGGAGACGTTTCATGGAACGTCTCCACCTACCGTGTTTTATACATGGCGTTTGTATGCCCTGCGCCGCATGAACGGGTGGGTGGTATATTCCCCGAACAACGACTGAACTTTGTAATTTTCCTCTAATTGCGGGTTCATGATGATGGTGTCGATGCCCCGCTTGATGCAGTTTTCATGCAGATATTTGAACATCAACATAGGAATTCCACGTTGCTGGTATTCAGGCATCACGCCCATGATGAGTGCTTCCAACGTATCGTTTTTCTTCAAGGCTCTCAAGATATTGATAAAGCCGAAGGGGAAGAGCCGTCCGTTAGATTTTTTCACGGCTTTGGAGAGAGAAGGCACGCAGAAAAGGAAGCCTATGGGCTCGTCTTTTTCGTTGACGGCCACCGCCACAAAGTCTTTGTCCAAAATGGGTACGTAAGTCTTCAGATAGGCGTCTATCTGTTTGTCTGTCAGGGGAGAAAATCCGTGCAACGGAGCGAATGCCTCGTTGTACATGTGGAAAATCTTCATGCCGTATCGTTTACACATGTCTTTCATGCTGGTCGGTTGGACCACGTGAACATGAAATCTTTCCTCAATCAGATTGTTGAATTGGAACATGTGCGGGAGTTCAGGGCTTACCTCAAGAGTCCGCTGTGTCCAGTCCACCTCTTTGGTGAAACCGAGTTTTTCCAACATCGGACCGTAATAGGGATAGTTGTAGAGGCAGGTGAAGGGACTGAGGTGTTCGAAACCCTCAACCAGCAGACCTTCTTTGTCCATGTCGGTGAATCCCCAGGGCCCCCGCATGTCGGTGCGTCCACGCTGGCGGCCCCATTCAGCGACCGTGTCAATCAGGGCTTTGAGAACTTCTTCGTCTTCAATGAAGTCGAGCCATCCGAAGCGCACTAAATGTTGCTCGTCATCAGCCTTGTGGTTGATGATGGCAGCCACGCGTCCTACAATCTCATTGCCACGATAGGCTAAGAAACAGTCGGCTTCGCAGAAATCGTAGGCTCCGTTCTTCTTGGGGTTGAATGTGTCATACTCGTCGCCTTCCAACGCCGGTACCCAATTGTTACAATCTTTGTAAAGAGAAAGAGGAAAAGTCACAAACAGCTTCAGCTGCTTGCGACTTTCCACCTTTAGGATATTGATATTCATATTCTATGTTTTTTTTATGGAAAAGGGAGTAGGGAAAAGGAAATAGAGAATAGAGTGAATAGTTATATTACTTCTTTCATAAACCTTAAACTCTAAACTCTAAACCATAAACTCTACACTTTAAACTGTAGCATGGGCGCTGATGTAGTCCATCACTTCTCCCACGGTCTCAAACTTCGGCGTTCCTTCGAACTTGAATCCGAACTTGTTCTCAACGGCAAGGCTGAGGAGCAGGATAGTGAGTGAATCGAGACCGACGTCGCGGACGAGCTGCGAATCCTCCGTGACTGAGGAGAGATCCATGGAAGGTTTAATAAGGGTCAGAATGTCTTTTAATTCTTTAAGAATAGCTTCTCTTTCCATATCTTATTGATTGCGTGAAACTTTTAAAGCTCCTGTACGCTTGAAGTCTTCCTTGCGCACGGTGATTTTGCTGATTTGGTGTGTGCTTGGCAGCGTGGCGTTGACCTTGCCGACGAGATCCTTGAAGTAGGCTTCCACCTCTTCCCACGGAGTTTGGCCAAATTCGTCAATGCGGGGCAGGATTTCGATGGCAATTACCTTGCGACCTTCCATTTCATCCTCTTTGACAAGGCAGTCGCGGAGCATAGGATCCTTGTAGAAGGGTTCCTCGATGCTTTCAGGACTGATATTTTCGCCATTGGAGAGGATGATGAGGTTCTTGATGCGGCCCACGATGTACATGTAACCGTCTTCGTCGAAGCGGACGAGGTCGCCGGTTTTGACCCAGCCATCGGGCGTGAGGGTCTCGGCGGTCTTTTCGGGTTCGCCGTAATAGCCTAGGAAGGTGTTGTCGCCGCGGAACCAGAGTTCGCCATCGACAACCTTGGCTTCCTGCTCAGGATAGAGCTTGCCCACAGATGTCGGTTTTTCAATGACATCGATGTTACCTGTGGTGAGGTTGGCGCCTTCGGTCATGCCGTAGCCGGCAAACAGGATGATGCCCATTGAATCAAATTCGCCGATGAGTTTCGGGGGCACGTTGGCAGCTCCGGCGATGAGGTAACGCAAGTTTCCGCCGAGGAAGTTCTTGCCATACATCTTGATAAGTCCCAGCAAGATTTCGCAGATGCCGGGCACTGCCACGATAATGGTGGGTTTGATGGCGGGAATCTTGCCGATAGTATCCTTGGTGTTACCAGCAGAATACCAAGCTGCACCTTTATAGAGAACAGACAGGGTGCTGTAGATCAATCCGAAAACATGGCTAAGTGGCAGCACGCAAGCGTAACGGTGGCAGCCGAGTTGTTTTCCAGGGGCGTAGAGGCCGTTCAACGCGCCGCGCATCAATGCACGATGGGGAAGGATAGCGCCTTTGGGCGCACCTGTCGTACCGCCCGTGAAGAAGATGGCGGCGGGATCGTTCTTGTCAACCGTGGCAACCGGAGCCGTATGGTCGGCGCAATCCGTGATGGCAATGACTTTGCAAGGAGCTTCTTTCACAGATTCCATAAAGGCACTGCCAGCGGCCAGCACCTTTACGCCGAATTTCATACAGCAGCCCACAATGGCTTGCGGCGGTAACATTGACGGAAGGTTGATTGCCACATAACCTGCCGAGGTGACAGCGAGAAACATTTCGACGGCGTTTGTGGTGATGTCATCGAGAATGGCCACTTTGTCGCCTTTCTGCAGGCCGAAGCTGTTGAGGAGAGCGCGTTTGCGTGCCACACGGTCGCAAACTTGACTATATGTATAAGTATTTACCGTGTCGGAAAGACAAGGCAGGTCAGACCATTTCTGCTCAATCCAGGTAACGAATTCGGGTAGAGTGGGGATGTACTTCACCTGCGCGAGCTCTTCGGCAGGAAGCATAGACGGAAAATAATTATTCTCTTGCATATCTTAAAAATTTTGAGGCGCAAAGATATACAAAATCTTAATAGATGTTAATAACACCGTAACTGGTTAGAACTCGCTGAAAAACAGTTTTTTTGAGCATTCAACGTAAAGTGGGGCGCGATGAGGAACAGAATAATTGGGGTGAATTCTCCATTATTTCCGCACATTCTTCACGAACTAATAAGAATTTCTTATAAGTTCGATCTTGCTCTAATTCACCATCTTGATAAATACTTGTTATGTGCATTGAAATGTTTTCCTGGGTGGTGCAGTAAATCTCCGCCAATTGGCTTTGAGTTAGCCAAAGGTCCTCTTCGGCAAAGCGCACTGACACGCGGGTCACCTCGTTGTCATCCTGATAGATGATGATTTTGTTTCTAAGTTATTGTGTTATAAAAACTTTTTGTATCTTTGTAGCCGAATCCCCCTTAGGTGGAATATACTAAGGCCTGCCCACTCTCAATAAGTGGGCTTATTTTTTAAACAATGAAAACATGAATAAGCAAAAAGTTATCGTCTATGTTGACGGGTTCAACCTCTATTATGGTTTGAAAAAGAGCCTCAAGTGGAGGCGTTATTATTGGCTTGATGTGGTAAAGTTCTTCGAAATGTTCATGAAACCAAATCAGGAATTAATATGTGTAAAGTATTTTTCCGCTAAACCAGACAATCTCGACAAAGCTTTGCGGCAAAATGCCTTTTTTCAAGCTAACAAGGAGAACCCTAAGTTCCAACTCTTTTTGGGTAAATATCTCAGAAAAAACATCCAATGCTACAATTGTGGTTACATCATTCAGACATACGAGGAAAAAGAATCAGATGTCAGGATTGCTACGCAAATAGTCAGTGACGTGATATTTGATACACATAAAAAAATAGAGCCGCGGCACGCCGCGGCTCTATGGTCTCTAGTCTTAAGTCTCAAGCCTATTTCCTCACCTTCTTCACGAACTCCTCCACCTCCGGCACGCCGCCTTGATAGACGAGATAGCCGTCGTAGGGCTCGCGCTTGGTGATTTCGTCGTTGATGGGGGTGAGCATCAGTTTGCGCACGTCCTCGCGCTTTTGACCGCTGTCCTTGGTCAATCCCAACGCCCAGCCGAGCTTGATGTAGGAGCTCTCCGCCAGCATGTTGTCGGCGGGGATGATGCCGCGCGCCATCATGTCGCGACCGGTGTCATACACGAACATGTGGGTGTAACCCCAGATGGTCTGCACACTCATGTACTGGTGCACGCCCGCGTCTGTAGCTCTCTGGATGGCGTCGAACATGCCTTTGTTCACGTGGCCCAAGCCGGTGCCGTCCCACACAATGCCCTTGTAACCGTTGTCAATCAACGCATCCAATACATCGGGTTTCATGCCCGGATAGTAGTACAGGATGGCCACACGGTCGTCAAAGGTGGGCACGATTTGGGTGACATTGGGGTCGTTCTTGGCGATGCTGCGCTTGTAGTCCTCGTAGTTCGTAATAACCTCCACCTGGCGGTGCTGCTCGCCTCTTCTGCGGTGGTTATAAACCTCCTTGATGGGCTGTACGCCGTCTCTGCGGTTTACCGTGGCCAGCGGCGTGTCGCCGATGGTGCGGAAGGTGGAGCGGTATGAGCTGTGCATCTTGCGCACGCGCGTGCCCCGGTGCAGGAAACCATAGTCATCGCTGGTGGGTCCGAACATGCAAACCATTACCTCGGCAATGTCGCCGTGACCAGCAGCGGTCATGGCGTGCATGAGGTTCAACGCCGCATCGGAACTCGGACGGTCGGAAGAACGCTGGGAACCAACTAAGACCACAGGCATCGGGAGGTTCTGGCACATGTAGGTCAACGCGGTGGCGGTGTGCGCCAGCGTGTCGGTGCCGTGGCCAATCACGATGCCCTCAATGCCGGCCTTGATCTCGTCACCGATTTTGTTGGCCAACGCCTTGTATTCTACCGGCGACATGTTCTCGGAGAAGACGGCGAAGACCTTCTCGGTCTGCAGGTTGCAGATGTCGGCCAGCTCGGGCACGGCGCCATACAACTCGCCGGGCGAGAAGGCGGGAATCACTGCGCCGGTACGGTAGTCCAAACGCGAGGCAATGGTGCCGCCGGTGCCTAACAATTTCACATGGGGCAATCCCGGGGTGTAGGGGAACTCCTTCTCCGGAATCTTGAACACGGGCTGCGGATCGCGCTCGCCCTTCATGTCCGTAATTGTTTCGATGTCGATACCGATGTTGTAGCCGGTGGCCACTTTCATCACGATGTGGATGTCATCGGTGTTCTCGGCGCGGGGCAGAATCTTGCCCGAGAAGTGTCCGCGGGTGGTCTCCACTTCGGCCTTGTCCCACACATGGACATCATATTTTTTGAGCATCTCCAATGCCCGTCCTTTATATCCTTGGAATGTTACTTTGTCGTTATTTTCCATAATTTCAGTGATTAGTGATCAGTGAATAGTGATCAGTAAATTACTTGGTTGCTATTTCGGTGAATGCGGCATTGCCAGCGGCATGTTGGCGAGCGCAGCCGAGGAGATAATTGCGTTTGTCCTCGTCATTAGTACGTTTGCGTTGCGGTTTGAAAACCTCTGCCATAATGCCCATTCCTTCTTCAATTTCCGCTTTGGTCATCTTCCTATAGCCTGTGAATTTCAACAACTCTTCAAAATCAGCCTTCGGATGCTCGAACATCAGCTTGAGCAGGTCGTAGGCGATGGCTTTGTCGAGACCCTCTTTTTTCAGGAAATCGAATAGATCGAAGATTCTGCAGGTGCAGAACGGTATCAGGCCATACTGGCCGTGCAGATGTTTGAGTCGCTGGCCGAAGAAAGTGCCTGCGTATTTGGGGCAATAGCCGAGTTCGTCCGTTATCTTCTTGATAAGCGGGAAGAAGTTGTGCGTGAAGATGTATTTGAAGCAATCTTGCGGCACACCCCATTCCACCATTTGTGCATAGCGGTCGGAGACGGCGTCGGGGATGTTCTTGCGAAGTTCCTCGATGTAGTCGTTGGTCAACGGGATTGGGGCTGAATCGGTGTCGGGATACATACGGTCGGCGCCGGGCAGCACGCGCTCAAAGATGGTGGTTCCATCGGGCAGGGCCTTGCGGGTCTCTTGCGGCACGCCGTCGAAGGCCATCAACGCGCGCTCCTCAATCACTTCCAAGGCGGTCTTCACATCGTCCTCCGGAGCCCAGAAGATGATCTGTGCGTCGTTGTCGCCGGCGTTGAGCACCTTGGCGGCTTTCTCAAAGACGCTGCGGCTCACCACATCCTCCAAATCCTCGCTCGTGGCCATGTTCGGACGTTCGAGGCAGGCGATAACCTTCAATCTATCAGCAAATTCGCTGTAGAACGGGTGGCCAGGCTGGGTGAAGTGCGACAGCAAACCTGCGAATTGCGGCAGGTTGACGGCATAGACCTTCGCACCGTTCTTGATAGCGTCGGTGATGGGATCGAAGTAGAAATGGAACTCCTTGGGGTTGAGTTCCGTATAGTTCATTTTCCAATTTTCTTTGCTGATGCGGGCTTTCAGCTGCTCGCGGATGGCAAGCAACGCCCATTGTCGGAAGCACTCCACGTGGGTGACCTCCGGAATCCATTTGGTGTGGGCCACGCCCTTCACCTCGATACGGGTGCCGCCGGTGCAGCTCACGTTCACATCCTCGCGGCCCGCGCCGATGCCCGTGCGCACGCGACCCGTGCTACGGTTCAGGAAGCGGATGTAGTTACAGGCCTCTTCCACCTCATCGGGGTTCACCATCTCGGGATAAGTCACTGTCTCGATGAGCGGCATGCCCAGACGGTCGGTGCGATAGACACGCGTGTGGCCGATGTCGGAAACCTCGCGGCAGGCGTCTTCCTCCACGCTGAGCTGGATGAGGCGCACCTTCTTGTTCTTCAGTTGGATTTCACCGTCGATACCCAAAATGGCGGTACGCTGGAAACCCGTCGGGATGGAACCGTCGAGGTACTGTTTGCGGGTGATGTGCACCTCGCCCACGATTTTCAACTTGGAGGCGAGGGCTATTTCAAGAGCGTACTGCAGCGCCTCGGGGTTGATGGGGAACGGCGGGGTGTCGTCCACCTCGTATGTACAGGCGGTGCGGTGCGCGATGCGATAGACAATGTTCTTGCGGGTCTTGAACTCCATGAGGGCCGTTCCGTCATATTCGCCCATCTCGGAGAGAGTAGGGCGCATGTGGCGCAGCAGTTCGGCGTCGTATTGGTCGGGTTTCTGGAAGATGCCGGCAGGACAGCGGCAGAAGAGTTTTTCTTTGGTGGCCAGTTGCTGGTGGACCTCCAAGCCCGACATGAAGCCGATGCGGTCATAATCGGCCTGGGTGGCATGCTTGCGGTCAACATAGCCGATAGCCTTGCGGCTTTTTTCGTAATTTTCCTGAGGATTGATAGTTTGCATATTGTTTAGAGTTTACTATTTACTATCTTCACACTGCGGCTTGCGCCTTGTGTGGCAGCTCCCACACTGCGGCTGTTGCCTTGTGTGGTAGCCCCCACACTGCGCGACTGCGTCGCTTGTGAGGGGTTATTTGCACTGCGTGCGTGTTGTCTCTTCGAGACTGCTCAAGGAACAATCTTTCTTGCCTTGCCCCAAAGATTGGGATAGCAAAAACAAGTCGCAAAGATAGTAAAAAACTATTTTGGAAATTAAAAAAAAAAGTTCAACAGAAAAAATGTTTTTTCCTTAAGTGTATAAAATGTGTTATTGCAACATCAGGATCCTACGTATATGGAAAAATATCCGACAGGTGATTCGGACTTGCCCGTGAGGAGACATCCTGGCTAGTCTTTCAGACACCGTACCGACCATCCGCCCAATTTATAATTGTCAGAGTATTGATTGACAATCATGTTTCCACAATAGAGGTCGAAATTAAACGCATGGTGTGTGTCGCTCTCCGTACAACTCCAAAAGGCAGCCGTCTCACCGAAAAATTCAAAGCCAATATCCTTGATATAACCCGCTGGTATTGCGGAAAAACCTGTGGCATTCAGAACCACTTGGTCGCACCAATGGGACATGCACGTATAATACACATCACTTGCCAACGACTTCGGAATCTGATAGACGTCCCCGCACGTCAATTCGCTCTGACCACCCACGTAATTAATCAGCTGTGACCATTCCCCGTGGCTCGGCACATGCCACCCGTCTGGACATATCCCTTGCACCCCGCTCGGAACTAATGGGCTTGATGGTGAATTGTGCATCACTGAATTCCAGTTATAAAGGAATCCCATGGTCAATACATTGGACGCATCCCCGTTCGGACAGTAGCGATAAGGCATTGTTTCACTAACAGGACTAGTTGACTCTACTAATGGTATCAACGTTCCGTCAGCGTAGTGTGTCGTACGCAGATTCTCTTTCATCCAACATTGGGTGCCGATTTGCACGGTGTTATAAACATTCCCATCTACATCCACCAATGAAGGCAAGCCTATGCACGGATGTCCATAAGAAACCGTATCGTTATCCATAATATCATGGAAAAACAGCGTGAACTGAGCCGTGTGGGATTCCATGAAGACCTGATGGTTGAATGGCAGGAAGATGAATACTCCCGAAATAGGGTCGCTCTCCATCGGCACGCCGTTAATTGTGGCGGACCCTACGATACTGACACTGTCGAGGAGAGAGAATGGGTTATCGGTCTCAAGTTTCAACACAGGCATTTCCGCCGAAGACTTTCCGGCATAAACTATATTGTTTACTTGATGTGTACCCCTATTTATCATCTTTATAGACTGCTTGTGCCCGGAACTTCGGACTGTCAGTATGTAGGTTTGTGGCGACGAAAGCTCCACAACAAAGCGATGCCTCCCAGGGAGAAGGAATTGTGTGCAATTCGCGACCAGATGTCCGTTCAAATCAAAGACTTCGATTTGTGTTTCTCCTAGTGCTGCCACCTGAATCATGACATCAGTCACCCCCGAAAAGGGATTCGGAACATTCTGGAAGAGTGTTAATCCGTCATAGTCGCAATAATCTTCTATGCCTGTTACGCCACGAAATTCAAGCACTGTGTCGGGATAAGATAGAGCAACCTGCCATCCTTGCGTGATGTTTGTGACAGTCACGCCATCAAGACGCAGATAATGTCCGCCGTGGTCCTGCCCTGAAAAGGAACATTTCACTGATTGGGGCTTAGAGGGAAGTGCTACGAAAAGGGTCAACATCATTAAAAAAGCAATTTTTTTCATATTGTTGTTTTGATCAGTTTGAATTTATCTTTCACTTAAACTTAAAAATCAGCCCGGCAGATTCTGTCTTTGTATGTATGCGCCTCAGTCGTGCACATCGGTGGAATCCAACTCCAGTCCCTCTTCACTGAACATAGGGCATCGTCATCGATACCAGCAGGTGTCATCTCATCAAGTCGCAAAGATAGTAAAAAATGTTTTCCCGTTTTTTTTGAAGATATTTTTTGCGCGTGAAAATATATTTATGTACATTTGCCTCTGTTTTTTGAATTTGTCAACTAAGAGACCAACAGGTATATGAAAATCAAGAGTTTCATAGTTTGTGTTATGGCTGTTTTGGCCCTGCCGTTGTCAGCGCAGGTGGTTTCGCATCCGATTGCGGAGGACTGGGAGTCCGGCGATTTTTCCTCCCTTTCATGGGAGCGTCCTGGCTCGCAGTATCGTTGGGAAATCACCAGCGAAGGGGCGCATAGCGGCAGATATTGTGCCCGAAGCGGCAATTACTACACGCTGAACACGCAGTCGGTGATGGAACTGGGCGTCTATCTGACGGAAAGCGGGAATCTTTCGTATTACCGCAAGGTTTTTTCGGCCGAGGGTAGCGGCGGGTTCCTCTTCTGGCTGGATGGGGTGCTACGCGATTCGTTGGCGGGATATGTGGAATGGAGCGAGTTCCAATGCCCAATCAGTTCGGGTTACCACGTGCTGAAGTTCTGCTACACAAAGAACCAGACGAAAAGCAGGGGGTCGGATTGCGTATGGATTGACGACATACATCTGCCCGAAGGCATCATAGCACAATTCAGCACGGATTCATGCGAGACACCGGAGACGCCGCAAGCCACGGTTAGCGGAAACGAAGTGACCCTTTCGTGGGGCAGCGCCTACCATGTTGAAGAAATCCTGCTTTTGGATGATGTGGAAGGACACCCATACGGGGCTGTCAATTCACCCGGCACGTTGGGATGGCATTATATCGATGGCGACGGGGTGCCAACCGCCCCCTTCGGCGTTTTGAGTTTTCCCAACGTGGGTTCGCCCATGGCTTTTGTAGTGTTGGACGATACCCTCCTTATAGGCAACCAGTATAACGTCACGGCTCATTCGGGACACCGTTTTTTCGGTAGCCCTTTCCATTCAAACATGTCAAACGACGACTGGATTGTAAGCCCGGAGCTGGACTTCTCCGAACCTTTCACCTTCTCATTTTTCGCCCGCAGCTTTGCCGACCGGTTCCCTGATGAGAAATTCGTGGCGGCATATTCGATAACGGACACGAATGCCAACAGTTTCATTCCCTTGCACAGCAATCCTATCACAACAATTGCCGAATGGAACGAATATTCCTTTTTGGTGCCTGCAGCGGCCAAATACGTAGCGGTGCATTGCGTGTCGCACGACCAGTATATGTTTTGCTTGGACGACCTCTCCATACGTGGTAGAAGGACGAGCGGACACCCGTGTAATGTTTATCGCGATGGAATGCTGATTGCCTCAGGGGTGACCGACTCGGTGTATGTTGACCGCTCTGCCACCCAAGGAGCGCATTGTTATTCGATAACCTATAGCTGCGGTGGAGTAGAGTCGGCACATTCCGACACCGTATGCGTCTATCTCGATTCAGCAGTGGCGCCAGCGGCCATTTTGGAGGATAGGGATGCCATGGCATACGAGTTGCCGTCCGAATGCAAAGATGTCAGCGACAGCCACATGGCCAACACATTGGAGGAGATGTTGCGATGGAACAAGTATCCGACATACGAGGTTTACACCCAACTCTTGCAGTATTTCCAGGACTCTTTCCCAAATCTTTGCGAGATAGACACCATTTTGGAAGATACGCCTCATCCCGATTTGCACCATTCCATCTTCGCTATCCATATCAGCAACACACTGGGACAAACTACCACGAAGCCAGCCTTCCTCTATTCATCCACGATGCACGGGTGGGAAACGGTGTGCTATTACATGGTGCTACGTTTGGCCGACTATATCTTGCACAATGCGGCCACCGACACTGCCGTTCAGAGACTGCTAGACAGTGTTGATCTGTACATCTGCCCGCTTGAGAATCCCGACGGGACCTATTATCTAACCAACGACCTGATCTTGAAAGATGGGGTCCATTCTATATACCATAACTATAACGATGTGCAACTAAACCGCAACTATCCCTACCTGCCTGGATTGGAGGGCGAAGCTAACATACAACCCGAGACGCAAGCCATCATCGATTGGGTCACGCCGATACATTTTGTGATGTCGGTTAACTTCCATTGCGGCGCCGAGATTGTGAACTACCCGTGGGATGCTTGGACGACTACGCAGCAGCCCCATGCCGATGCAGATTGGTTCCGTTACACGGGCCAGAACTATGCCTCGCTGTGTCAAGCGCAGGATACCGCCTATCTCTATGGCGATTATCGGGGGCGTTCGGTTATCGAAGGTGCCGACTGGAGTCCGCTTGTCGGCGGTCGGCAGGACTACATGACCTATTACCAGCGTTGCCGCGAGGTGACCATAGAGATGAGCTACATACCGGTGATTACAGATACACTGTTGTTGCCCACCTACTGGGACAAAAACAAGGATGCGCTGTTGAGCTACGCAATGGAGTGCAGCTATGGATTCTGGGGCACGGTCACCGATGCGGTAACCCACGAGCCGGTTGAGGCCCTGGTTAAAGTGCTGAATCACGACCGTTACCACTCCGAAGTTTTCTCGCATCTGCCGTTGGGGGCCTATCACAGACCTATTATGGCAGGCACCTACACAGTGGAAGTGTCTGCCCCCTGTTATCAAACGGCCACTTTCACGGTCACGACCCGTCCGGGCGTGGGTGTGCGGCACGATGTGGAGCTCCAACCGCAGGTTGTTGAGCCCGTGGCTTTTGATCAGTATATCTTGCCGGGAATGCAGACGACCATAGTCGCGCTGGCGCAAAACGAGGTGTATTGGTACGATTCCGACACCGCTTCGCAGCCAATTGCCGTAGGTGATTACTACACCACGCCAGTACTTTTCGACACGACAACCTATTATCTGGAAGAACACTATCTGGATGACACACTTCTATGCGTAAGTCCGCGCAGTGCCGTTACTGTATTTGTTCTTGGCAACACTTCTGTTACCGAATACAGTGAAGATTCCGAATTGAAGATTTACCCGAATCCCACAGGTGATTATTTGATGGTGGAAACTGGGAATGAGGACATGAATACAGTGACGATTTATGATGCTATCGGAAACCGGGTGCAGACAAAGAGAGTTTCCGTTCCGGCGGTTTTGGATGTCACAACATTGAAGCCTGGGAGCTATTTCCTGCGCGTAGAGTATGCAAACGGTCGTTGGCGCGGGGCTAAATTCGTGAAGATGGGTGGCAAGAAATGATACGAGAGTGGGTGGGTAATTGCCAGCCCTCATTTAACAACCTTCCACTCTCCTGGCTGGAGAGAGCCTAAACTGATATCGCCGATTTGAACCCGAATGAGCCGTAAGGTTGGGAAACCCACCGCTGCGGTCATGTGCCGAACTTGGCGGTTTTTGCCTTCGGTGAGGGTAAGGCGAATCCAACTGGTTGGGATATTGGCACGATAACGGATGGGAGGCACGCGCTCCCAGAGGTCCTCCGGTGGCAGTGCTCTCTCCGCCTTGCAGGGCAGCGTGCGGTATCCTTTGATGACGACACCCTTGGACAGCTTGAGCAAGGCCTCATCGGTAATCTCGCCGTCAACTTGAGCGAGATAGGTGCGTGGATGGGCGTTCTTCGGGTCCAGCAGCCGCTTGATCAGCCTTCCGTCGTCAGTCAGCAGCAAGGCGCCCTCACTGTCATGGTCCAACCGTCCGGCAGCATACACTCCGGGAGGAAAGCCGAACTCGTCGAGGGCGCGATGACCAGCCTCGGGTGTGAATTGACTCAGCACACCGTATGGTTTATTGAACAAGATTACCATGACCTGCTTTATTTGGTTTTAATTCACAAAAGTACACAAAATTCATAAATCACACATCTTTTGAAAGAAGAGTGAATTTTTTTTTTTTTTAATTTTATGTTTTTTCTGCGTAAAAATATATTTATGTATATTTGCCTCTGATTTTTGAACTTGTCATATAGGAGTCTAATAGGGTTATGAAAATAAAGAGTTTCACTGTTTGTATCTTAGTTGTTTTGGCGGTGCCGTTGTCGGGGCAAGTGGTTTCGCATCCGATAGTGGAAGACTGGGAGTCCGGCAATGTTTCCTCTCTTTTGTATGAACGTCTTCCCGACATGCACACGGCACGTGCAGGACATAACGTTTTCTATGCTGGTGGCGAATTGACAGTGGTAGGCGGACACACCGCCGGATTTGTGCTCACTCCAACCGCTGAATTTTATAGCAACGGAGTTTGGCATCTTGTCTCCACTGTATATCCTCACGACAACGGTATGTCGTTGGCTCTCGGAGACGGTCAAAGGGTGCTTCTTGCCGGAGGACACGAAAAGAACTTGGGTGTAGGCCAAAGATACGAAGCAGAGATGTACAATGCCAAGACGCATACTTTTGAGGGTTTCGGCTGCCTAGACCGCAACAGGGCTTTTGCACAGGGTACAGAGCTGAACGACGGACAGGTACTCATTTGCGGCAACCATATAGGCAACGACGCCTTCGAACTGTTTGACGGGCGGAAAGCCTTCAGCTATATGAAAGAGGTAAGCACTTGGCACAGCTCGCCCTATGTGTTGCCTATAGCAGAAGACGACGCCATCGTGTTCGGCAGCGTATGGCGGAATAAGCATTTCGAACCCTGCGACACAGTTGACCGCCTGAAGGGCGAGCCGTTCAGTGTTCCGTTGCTGAAAGAATGGATGCCCATGCTATACAATCAGGGTAATCATGCCCAAGCGGCATTCATCGGTGATAAAGCCAAGCATGACTACTCCTATATCATTGCCGCCTTGAATTCTGGAAACGAAATTGCGCTTATCCATATTCACGACACGCTGTTTTCGCTGTTGCCCACCTCATGCCCCATTCCCACAAGGTCAAAGTGGGGCCGCATAAACTATCAATGTCCCTCCATCGCCGATGTCCAGTCCAACCGAGTTTACTTGGTAGGAAGCGATACTACGGGAAGAGTTTATGTCATTGCCGTGGAGTACGACAAGCGTCCGTCCCCCATCACGCTATACTATACCGACCCCTTGCCCGATTTTGGCAACACCACACCCGTGCTGACCCCAGACGGCGATCTTGTCGTCACCGGAGGCATCATTGACGACAATTACTCACCCTTAGCTTCGGTGTGGCTGTTGCATACTGGCACAAACAAGATGATGGGGGCAACCAGTGCTTCTCCACTGCGTATTTGGTGGTGGTTGCTTGGCGGATTGCTCATTGCCTTATCCGCAACTATGGTGCTTCGAGTCCACAAGCGTCGTAAAATCACCTCTCTCACTCCCCAAGAGATGGACCAAGTTGCAGAATCAGAGTCGGCACTGCAAACAGACAACGGTTCCAACGAGCTGATGAACCGTATCATCCAGTTGATGGAGACACAACACCCCTACCTGAACCCCGAGCTAAAGCTTAGCGACATCGCTGATGCCCTCGGAGTTCACCGTAACGCCATCTCCGCCATCATCAATTCTCAGCAAGGCTGCACGTTCAGCCATTTCGTCAACGACTACCGTTTGCGGCATGCCAAAAGATTGCTGCTTGAGACAAGCGACATGAAGGTGTCAACCGTGGGCATGAATTCGGGCTTTGCCAATGAACGCTCCTTTTACCGTTCTTTCAAGGCAGCCACAGGACTAACGCCCAAGGAATGGAAAGAACAACAGAACAAAGCCATTTGACCCTGTAATAACAGACAAAACACTAAAAACGACTGACATTTTGCAGGATGTCAGTCGTTTTTTTGTTCATTACAGAATCCTAGGCTTTGTTTTCTCTAATTTTGCAAAACAAATAGATTGTTAGTTTATAACATTATTAATAATTCCCTTCCGAAGAAACGTTTACGCTGTCCGTTGTTTGTGTCAGAGACTAAAACATTTTACCATTTCAATATTAATTAAAATAATTTAAAGATGAAAAAACTTTTCTCCGTAATCATTGCGCTGTGCTGCTTTGCGTTAGCCCAAGCACAAACCCCTATCGCCATGCTGAATCATGGTAACACATTCACTTCCTATTATGGCACCAACGCCTTGATAACCGCATACAACGATGCTCAGGATGGTGACATTATCACCCTGTCCCCCGGTATGTTCAACGGTGTTGAAATCAGAAAGCCTCTCACTATCCGTGGCGCCGGTATGATGACCGACACCGCTGCCGGAACCCTTCGTACCACCATCATCGGTACTTATAAAATTCATAATCCGGATACCGCTCTTCCCATGACTTTTGAAGGCCTGTATTTTGAAGGCGGAGCTTATATGGATAATATTTGGAATGTAACCTTCAGCAAATGCTACATCAATTCTTTTGGGGCACCATTTTATGGTGGTTCAGGTATTCACAACGGCAATTTTGTACACTGCATCATTCCCAGCATAAGAACCGCGTGGCTTTACAACTGTCATTTTAATAACTCCGTAGTCGCTGAAGGCGTAGCTAATGCAAACTGGTTCCAGAACAGCGATGGCTCAACCATATTATACAACTGCATTATACAACTGCAATCTATTAGCAGTATAGATAATTTCCATTCCTACAATAGTATCTTGTTGCTTGCTAATGAAACAGATACAACAACCTCTATGGTCAACACCTGCGAAAATCATGAATACTGTCTCGGTATTTCTGGCCATGACCAATTCTTCCACCCCTCAACTTATTTGAGTGTCAAACATTTGATTAACTATTCCTGGCCTAACGAAGCATTCGGTAACGGTGCCCCTCATTTTAACCGCGACATCACCACTTTTACAGATTATAACCTGATGCATACGGTATATAACAATGCCATTCTTGTTGGTAGCGATGGCACCGAACTCGGTATTTATGGAGGATCTATGCCGTTCAACCCGAGAGTGAACAACCCCAGCATCGGCCATATCACCGTGGGCGGTCAGACCAACCAACAAGGTCAGCTTCCTGTAAACATCCAGATTGTGAACGAATAATACCATCCGTTATGAAACGATTGCTATTTTTCATCACCGGATTGCTGCTCACAGGAGTGTTGTCGGCTCAAAGCGTTAGCCAATGCGAGTATTGGTTCGACCAGGACTATGCCAACCATCAGGTCGTCACGGTTGTCAACAACAGTCTGCATTGGCAGGCCGATGCGTCCAACCTCAGCGCAGGGCTTCACAGCCTGAACCTGCACATGAAGGACGTCAACGGCCGTTGGTACGCTCCCCGCAGCTTTATGTTTATGCACATTCCCTCCATGCAGTCGGCAACGGCGGACTACATCTGCTGGTTCGACCAAGACAATTCTTTTGGATGGCAAACAGGCTCTTTAGTCAATGGAACCATGATGGTTGATGCTACCTTATTGCCCACCGGAATGCACCAATTCACCATTATCTACAGAGTAGGCGTTGATTTTCAGATACGAAGTTTCATGTTCTACAAGATGCCTGAATCATTGGTTGCTTCCGCTCTCACCTTCCATTACCGCATTGATGGAGGTGATTTCCAGACGGAGAATGTGACCGCACAGGGCACAATGGTCACATTGGACCTTGACATGTTGGGATTAACAGAAGGCACACACACCATTGAGCACTACATTACCAATGGCGACAACGCTGTGCTTTCGCCCCTGCAAAGCGACCAGTTCGTGCACAACCACATCATCCAGTACTACATGCTGACCTTGCTGGTCAACGACGAAAACATGGGTTATACGCTTGGCGGCGGGGTATATGCCGACGATGAGTTGGTATCTTTCTCGGCCACTGCTTATGACGGCTATGTTTTTGATCACTGGAATGACAACGTAACTACTAATCCACGTGAGATCATGCTCACTTCCGACACCACCTTCATTGCCTGTTTCGACATTGAAGATGGTATTGAAGAACAAGTATTCTCCAACGTTCATATCTATGCTCACAACGGTATGATTTGTGTTGGTGGAGTTGCTCAACAACCTGTTTCTGTGTACGATATGGCTGGAAAATTACTCGTTTGCCAGTTGACTGCCGACGAAAACTCCACACTCTCCATTCCCATTGAAGTGGACGGGGTTTATTTGGTAACCGTGGGCAACAGCTTGGTCCGTAAAGTGGTTGTCACGAAATAAGACGCAACCATATCTGATGCCCCGGAGAGGCATCATCTCAACAAGAGAGGGTGACTATTTTTAGTCACCCTCTCTTGTTTGTCTATTTGCATCAGGTTGATGCAGCGCAACGCTTACAGTATCTCGTAGCTCCGTTTCACAAACTCGCTCAGCTTCTCGCCGGTGAGGATGTTCTGCGAGAGCAGAGCAAGGTCGATCATCTGCTGTACCAGCTTGCCGCGCTTCTCATCGTCCGTTTCCTCCAAAATGCGCGATGCCAACGGGTGGTTGCCGTTCACCACAATGTTGTAGTGCTCGAAACCGCCATACATGCCTTGCTGGCCGGACACTTTCTCCATGTCTTTGAAACGGCGCATGAACTCGTTCTGCGTGATAATCACCGGCAGGTCGGTTTCGCTCAAACTCTCCACCATCACGGTGTATTTGCTCTTGTCAATGTCTTTGTCGAAAAACTCTTTCAGATTCTTCTGTTGCTCGTCGGAGAGTTTTGACGGGGAAACCTCGTCTTTCTTTTCAATCAGTTTTTCAATCACATCGGCATCCACGCGGGTGAAGCGCATCTTTTCATTCTTCTGCTCCAGCATGTTGATGGCGTGTGCATCCAAGAAACCGTCCATCAGCAGCACATCGTAGCCTTTTTCCTTGGCAGCCTGGATGTAGAGATGCTGCTCGTCAGTGTTGGCGGCGTAAAGCAGGATTACCATGTCGTCCTTGTTGGTCTGCATAGCGCTTACCAGATTGCGGTATTCCTCAATGGTGTAATATTTTCCATCCGTGTTTTTCAACAGATAGAAATCCTTGATTTTGTCATAGAATTTCTCATCCGTTAAAGAGCCGTATTGCAGAAAAACTTTCAACTCATCCCATTTCTTTTCGAAATCCTCGCGGTTTTCCTTGAACATGGATTCCAGTTTCTCGGCCACCTTCTTGCTGATGTAGGTGGAGATTTTCTTCACATTGGAATCGGATTGCAGATAGGAACGCGACACATTCAACGGGATGTCAGGTGAGTCGATGACACCGTGCAACAATGTCATGAATTCCGGGATGATGCCCTCCAATTCGTCGGTGATATAGACTTGGTTGCAATAGAGTTGTACGCGGTTCTTCTTCAGGTCGAGCTGGTTCTTTACCTTCGGAAAATACAAAACGCCCGTGAGATTGAAGGGATAGTCCACATTGAGGTGGATCTGGAACATCGGATCTTCAAAGTTCATCGGGTAGAGCTCGTGATAAAACTTCTTGTAGTCCTCATCGGTGAGAGAAGAGGGCGCTTTCTGCCAAATAGGGTCAGTGTCGTTGATGATGCGGGGCACCTGGACGGCTTCTTCCTTGGGCTCTTCTTGTTTTTCGTCTTTGTTCTCAGCGTTCTCATCCATGGGCTTGGGCTCGGGCTTGCGCCATTCGGTCTTGTTGCCGCAGCGGATGGGGATGGGCAGGAAACGGCAGTATTTGTTGAGCAGTCCAACAATCTTGTTCTCTTCGAGAAACTCCTGTGCGTCATCGGAAATGTGCAGCACGATTTCGGTGCCGCGCTCGCTCTTGTCTATCTCTTCCATCGTGAATTCGGTGGAACCGTCGCAGCTCCATTTCACAGCCTTGGCGTCGGTATGCGATTTGGTGAGGATATCGACTCTGTCGGCCACCATGAAGGAGGAGTAGAAGCCCAGTCCGAAATGGCCGATGATGTTGGCAGCATCCTGTCCTTTGTATTTGGAGAGGAAGTCCTCGGCGCCGGAGAAAGCAATCTGGTTGATGTATTTATCGACCTCTTCGGCGCTCATGCCGATGCCGTGGTCGATGACGCGGATGGTTTTGTCGTCCTTGTTCACCTTTACTTCGATGGTAAGGTCGCCCAGTTCACTGTCGGTTTTGCCTAACGTGGCTAGCGTTTTGATTTTCTGCGTGGCATCCACAGCGTTGGAAATAAGCTCGCGGAGGAAAATCTCATGGTCGGAGTACAGGAATTTCTTGATTACGGGGAAGATGTTTTCGGTTTTTACATTGATATTGCCTGTTTGCATATTGATATAGTTTTAAATTTTACAAAAAAAACAAAATGCCATGATGAGCACGGCAGATTGATGTCTAGCAAAATATGTGCCAAACAGGTAATGTCAGTTTTATGACAGCAATTTCCGGATCAGCATGGAGGGATAGCCGTACAGGATGGCGGCGAAGCAGAAGAAAGTGTTGAGGATGCTGATGCGGGTGAAATCCTTTCCCGGACGGAAAAAAGAAACCCGTTCTTCTTGCGGCGGGTAATAGACGTTGATGGGGATGGGAATGATGTTGATGTTGCGCCAGGCGGAGCGTACCAGCAGTTCCAGCTCAGCTTCGTAACGCGAGGTGATGATGTGCATCTTGCCCATTTTTTGCAGCGGATAGAGCCGGAATCCCGTTTGCGTGTCAGGAAGCTTTTTGGCCGTCTGCACGGTGAACCAAAAGTTGGAGAACTTGTTGGCAAAGGTGTTCTTCTGGGGCATGTTGTCGTGCTTGAGCCCGCGACTGCCGATGATGAGCGCGTCGGGATGCTCTTTGATCGTTTCCACAAAGGTGGGAATGTCGCTGGGATAATGCTGCCCGTCGGAGTCCAACGTGATGGCATAGCGGAAACCCCGTTTCAGCGCCTCTCGGAAACCGGTGACCAACGCCGTGCCCTTGCCCTTGTTAGGCTGGTATTCCACCACGTTGATGGGAATGGCAGACTGTTTCACCAATTCCAGTGTACCGTCGGTGGGGCCGTCGCACACCACAAAAATATCATCGCAGTATTCAGCCACAGACTGAATCACTTGCATGATGGTACCCTTGTTGTTGAACGTGGGGATGATGACGCAGATGCCCAACTCTTTCAGTGTCGCTTTGTCCATAGTGGTTATTTTTCGCCTACTTGGATGCTCATTTTGGTGAAAACCGTGTCACCGTCTTTAACCACGATTTTGAGACCGTAGGCATTATTCTCCATCTTCTCCCAATTAAACTGATACTGAAGTGTTTCATGTTCCTCGGGGCGGATGAGCTGCAGGAACTTCACGTTTTTGGCCTGCAGCAGATGCAGGTCACTTTCCATGAGGTGCGAAAAGAGGTCAACGGCCATTTGCACGATGCAAACGCCAGGCGTAATGGGGCTTTCAGGGAAATGGCCGGAATAGATGGCGTGTTCCTTGTTCAGCCGAATGGTGTATGTGACTTGGTTTTCCTGTTTGTCTTCTGTAATAATGGAGAATAAATCGTTGAGAAACATGATTATGTTTATTTGAAAAGGGAATCCGGCAGGGTGATGTTGGTCTTTTTGTCTGAGAAAATGATGGTGGTGGCATCCCCGTTGGTTTCGTTCAGCACCACTTTGTCGGCGAGGTGGGTGCTGCCATTGAGTGTGATGATGATATTCTTGTAGTATTTCTGGATTTTCTTGTTGATGGGCGTGAGCACAGCCACGATTTGTCCGGATTTGTTCTTGTAGTAGCGGGTGCTGAAATCCGGATTCTCTTTCAGAAAACTGCCGTTGATGGTGTTGATGAGCATTGCCCCCATCTCGTTGAGCATTTTGTTGGGATTCGTAGTGGTGGTACTCCCGGTTTTGAGCAACACCTTGCCGTTGCTGAAGATGACGGTCATGGCTTTGGGCGAGGTGTATTCCCACCGAAGCTGGTTGGGCGACTTGTAGTTCAGCGTGCCCTTTTGCACAACCTTGTCGGTAAGGAGTGCCGATGTCTTTTCCTGAGTGAAGGATGCGGACAGGGTGGTCAGCTGCTTATGTGCCTTCTCGACGGTGGTGACAAGGGCTGCTTTTTGCTCTCCGGTGACTTCGGTACCGTAATTGCTTTGCGCGTATGCAAGGCAGACGGTCAGGGTTATGAAGAAAATGAAAATAAATTTTTTCATAGGGATGATGAAATTAAGAAGATGTAGTCAAGAGGCTGAAAAGTCCTGGTAGTTTAAACGAGGGCGCAAAAATAATGAAAATTGGGGAACATTGTATGAGTGTGCCAAAAGTAACCGTTACACCAAAAAAATGAAAAATTTCTTGCCCGTGCGGAGAAAAGTGTATTTTTGCCGCAGATTTTGCGGAGAATGACGGCGGTTTTCTCCGCAAGGATAATTAAAAACGATAGAAATGTATATTTGGGAAAACATTGAATGGCCTCATTTTCAGTGGAATCCTGCATTGATTACGGAAAAGTTGGGACAGGTCCGCTATCAACAAGGACGATTGCTCGGAATGGCAGATACGCTGGGCTTTGACGTAAAAAGTCCGGTGGTGCTGGATGTTATGTCCGCTGACATTATCAAATCCTCCGAAATTGAAGGCGTGATCTTGAATGCGGAAGAAGTCCGCTCTTCTGTGGCATGGCAGCTGGGGATGGATCGTCAAGGCGTGCCGACTGCCGATCGCTACATCGAAGGGGTGGTGGATGTAATGTTCGATGCTTTGCATCACTACTCGCAACCGCTCACGAAGGAACGTCTTTTCGGATGGCATTCTGCACTTTTCCCGAACCAAGGAATCCGGTCCCGTATCACTGTGGGGAACTGGCGGCAAAGCGAAGCTCCCATGCAGGTGGTTTCCGGACGTTATGGCAAGGAAACTGTTCACTATGAAGCTCCCCCGTCACGGATGGTACCGCAAATGATGGCAGAGTTCCTGCAATGGCTGAATTCAGACCAAGAAATTGATCCCCTATTGAAAGCGGCCATCGCCCATCTCTGGTTTGTGAGCATCCACCCGTTCAGCGACGGCAACGGACGTCTGGCGCGTACTATCACGGATATGCTGCTGGCCAAAGCCGACGGAACTTCGTATCGGTTCTACAGTATGTCAGCACAGATAGCCAAAGAACGTATGGTATATTATAATGTGCTGGAAATCACACAGAAGGGAACCCTCGATATCACAGATTGGATGATTTGGTTTTTAGATGCCTTAGATCATGCGATAATCAGTGCCCAGGGGGCCATTGACCGCACGCTCTGCAAGGCCTCGTTTTGGGAATCACGTAGGCAAACGGTCATGAACGAACGGCAGAACAAGATGGTGAACCTGCTGTGGGATGGTTTCGAGGGCGCACTTACCAGCAGCAAATGGGCCAAAATCTGCAAATGTTCCCCCGACACAGCCTTGCGCGATATCACCGACTTGCTGAACAAGCGGATTCTTGTGAAAGCCCCCTCGGGTGGCCGCAGCACGCACTATGTGTTGACAGACAATCTGTTATAGGGTAATATTTACGAGGAAGTTTCCGCCATCTCATTATGTCGGCAGCAGAACAGTGCGGCACTTCAATTTAAAGGGAGTCCCAACCGAGACTCCCTTTACAAATGCTTCTATTTCTTAATTATTTGGGCATGACATTCAAAGTTGTCGGTATTATCCCATAAAGTGTTTTGCCAGCTTCCTTGGTATCCAAAACGTTGAGGTGCCCAAGTCGTTGCGGATACATAGATAGTTTTTAATCCACTATTAAAAAATAAAGCTCTCATTTCTCCCTGTTCAACCGCCCTTGTATCGAAATTGGATATATCAAGTGTGGTCAATTTTTCACAAGATTCAAACATGTATGACATCCTTTTTACCTTAGAGGTGTTGAAATGTGACAAATCAAGAGAAACGAGACTTCTGCATTCATCAAACATCCCTTCCATATACTCTACATTGTCCGTATTGAAATTGGAAAGATTAAGTGATTTAAGTTTAGCACAGTTCAAAAACATTCTAGCCATATTTTTTACCTTGGTCGTGTTGAAGTGTGACAAATCAAGCGATTCGAGATTACTACAATGCCCAAACATTCTTTCCATGCTTTTTACCTTGGTCGTGTTGAGATGTGACAAATCAAGCGATGTAAGATTAGAACATCCGTCGAACATAAAACGCATATTTGTAACATTTTCTGTGTTGAAATGAGTTACATCAAGTGATGTGAGTTTATAACATCCGAACATGAAAGACATATCCGTCACTTTTGCCGTGTTGAAACGAGTCACATCGAGCGATGTAAGATTAGAACATCCGTCGAACATGTGAGACATATCCGTCACTTTTGCCGTGTTGAAACGAGTCACATCGAGCGATGTGAGTTTATAGCAATCCTCAAACATTCCCCTCATACTTGTCACGTTGGAGGTGTTCAAGTTTTCCATTCCTACAATTGTCTCCAGGTTTTCCATACCATAGAACCAAAATTCTGTCGAGTAGATGTTAGTTACTTGCTTAAAGGATGTCTCAAATACCACTTTCTTAATTTCTTCCCTTTTGTCGTACCACGGTCTTTTCACACCCTTACGCCAATCATTAAAATGCGATGTTGTGTCCAATGCGTTGTACACAGGGAAGTCTTTGGGATTCTTGGCCCCGCAATTGGCACAATAGTTGGTTGACCAGGCTATTTTTTTGCCGCAGCCAGTGCAGGTGACTTGTGAAGGAGGGGCGGGTTTAGGCCCATACCAGAATGTGAGCACTCCGTTGCTTAGTTTCGCCCATGGTTTGCTTTGAGGTTGCTGTTGCGCAAAGACAAGGGCTGGCATTGCCATCAGCAACACCAGTGCAGTAAAGATTCGTTTAGTCATATTTGTGTTTCTTTTTGAGGGTTAATGTGTAGCTTTTACCATCACTGTAGTCCACCTCGTACTTGTCTCCCTTTACCAACAAGTATTCTATGTCGTGAGCATCCCAAGTCAGTGTCACTACACCATTATCGTTTGTTTTGAAATCGTGGTAACCGCCACCGAATCCCTTATAATAGGCTGATACCGTAACGTTATCGGCAAGGTCACCGTTGGAATACTTGACTGTGACCTTGCAGGATTTCTCTGACAGGGTGTCATTTACCGGAGTGAAAGCGCTGAAGGCAAACACCATCGTCATTACGAGAGCTGTCAAACTCGCATATTTAAGGATTTTTTTCATTCTCTTTTCTTGCCGTGTTATATCCCATCCGGCATCATCGGTTTTTTATGATAATAACTGATTGCTGACGTGCCGAAAGGTGTTGAATGTCTATGCACACAAAAAAAGCGTGGCACTTTTTCGCTTTCATTGGATGTCTTGAGGTCTTCGACTACCTGATACTTCCCAATTACAACGAGTAAAGCCCACGCCAGTTGGCGGGAGCGTCGTCGCTTTACTCTTGGAAGTATCATTTGAAAGTGTCGAAGTTTCAAGACATCCAGTGTATAAGCTACTTCGCTTTTTCCTATTCTATGGTGTGCATAAACGGATTATGCGGTTTTTCTCATAAGCAATATGTTTGGTTAATACCTATTTATCCTAAGGACTCTTTTCCCAGAAGAATCTATCCGCAAAAATAAACTTTTTATTTATCTAACGCAATATTTCAAAAAAAATGTATTTTTGCAAAGTCTCGTTATAACGATAGTTTTATGAAAAATCTGACAATATATCACGGCTCAACAAAGGTGATTGAACGACCTGCGCTTGGTATCGGAAACCCAAAGAATGACTATGGATTAGGTTTTTATTGTACTGAAAATCTTGAACTTGCTAAAGAATGGGCCAGCACCGAAAAGAGCAACGGCTTTGCCAATCATTATGCGCTTAATCTTGAGGGACTGAATGTCCTTCATTTGAACACAAAGCCCTATCATATCCTGAATTGGCTCTCAATTCTGCTGAAAAACAGAACTTTTGTGCTGTCGCAGGGACTGCCAATGGAGGCAAAAGGATACCTTCTGAACACCTTTATGCCCGAATATGAGCATTACGACCTGATTATCGGTTATCGTGCCGATGATTCCTATTTTGCTTTTGCCAACGCCTTTTTGAACAACACTATTTCTTTGGAGCAGTTGCGCAAGGCGATGATGTTAGGGAATTTGGGAGAGCAGGTAGTATTGAAAAGCGAAAAAGCGTTCTCCCAACTGACATTCATCGAAAGTATTCCCGTAGATAGCAGCCAATACTATCCCAAACGGATGGCGCGCGATCGTCAGGCACGTGAGGATTTCCAAAACGATAAGACAATGGTTGCAGCTGCGGATGCCATCTATATGATTGATATTTTGAGACAAAACTGGACCAACGATGCCCCACGCCTATAACCGATTGTACCTTGAGGATGCTATGCACAACATGGGCACCATGCTCGACTGTGCTGTCCATATCGCACATTGCGACATTACCGTCTTTCACGAGATGTTCCTCTCCAGCGGAGTTGCCGCACAGATAGAGACCGGCAACCCCCGATATATCTCCGGTTTGTCAGGAATGGAATTGATGCGTATCGTGTTGGCAAGATCGTCCGACATCCAGATTCCTGAAACAATATATAGCCCGTTGGAACGAACCCCAGAATATTGGGCAGGATGGACATTAGCCTACTACCAATGGCAAACGGCTTACACGTTTTCGTTTATTCAACGGAATGGTTTGGATATCAATACCATACTTTCGATGTATCCCACTTTGCATGAGGCGGATCTGTCGAAGTTTGTCGAAAGTGCTAATGCCATCATTAGTCGGCATTTGTCAGAACGACATAATTCACTGAAAACCATCCGGAAGCAACAGCGACTCACACAAAGGGACCTCGCGGAACGGGCAGGTGTCTCGCTTCGCATGATTCAGGCATACGAACAAGAAGATCAGGACATCCGGAAGGCAGAGGCGCAGACTGTCTTGGCTTTGTCACGTGTGCTTGGATGCACACCGGAAACCCTTTGCCAAAAATAACGTATAGACCACACTAATAATCATTGGATACCAAAACACCGAACTTCCGTGCGGCGTGTTTGGGAATCTGCCTCTGGCAGCAGGATAAACGAGGAAGAATAGGTTCCCCTTTTATTTCATAAGGCTGATGGAGTTAAAATTCCGGCGTGTACAGAGACTGAAAAGTCCAGATAGTTTAAAATGGTGTCTCGTGGCAATTCAGAGAAAAGATTAACTTTTGGCAATGAGAAAAACGCCGATCATGACAATGACCACTCCAATCCAGCGGGTGAGAGGAATTACTTCGTGGAAGACGAACTGTGCGGCAATGAGTCCGATGATGTAGCTAATGGAGAGCATCGGGTAGGAGACGCTGAACTCATAATGCTTGAGCACGTACATCCAAATCAGCATGGCGGAAAGCACGCAAACGCCCGAAACGGCAAGCTGCCAAGTGGAGAACACATTCTTGAAGTACTGCCATGTCCAGGAAAAAGTTCCGAAATGCTGCACGGAAATTTTCAGAAGGATTTGCGCTGCTACAAGTAATATGGATTGAACAATAATAAGGATAATCAATAGGAACATGATGATATAAGGATTAATGAATGATCTTTATTATGGAAATGATTGTGTACTAAAATATGCTTGACACCGCTAATGTCTCCTGAAGTATGGTACAACAAATGTGCAGGGATTGTATTATGACGCAGGCACAAAGCTCCTGCGTACACACCAAAAGCGGATGCGCAGAAGGATTCACCGAAGATGTGTTTGTACCAAATGACGGGCTTCTCAGGGCACAACTGTTCAGTAAAAGAGTTGTAAACGGCATCGTTGTCACGGTCACCGCTCAATCCGGATACCACAGCGTCCAGGTCTTGAACCGTGAGTCCGGCTTGTTGCAGCATTCGGCAGGCGGCAGCTTTCAGATCGTGGATGGTGGGCTCGTAGAGCATCTCCATCCCTTCGATTTTGCAAAGCGTGTCAGGGTTGGCATGGTCGGTCAGCAGCATGTTCAAGGAACAGCTTCCCGAAAGGGCTCCCTGACTGTCGGCCTTTTTCAGGGTGTCAGGGCTGATATCGCCATCTTTCCAATAACCGATTTTGCCTAACATCTTGAAATAATTGGGCGTCATCTCATCGTGCCCGCCCACCAGTGCGCTGCGGATGTCTCCGGAGTGCATTTGCAAAAACGCGTCGAACAGGCTGCTGTCGAAGGACGTTCCCCGGTGCGAGTAGGTACAGTTGTAGCCGTGGCACTTGAGGTGTTGGGCAACCTGCGAACTGATGGTGTTGTGGGTGGATTGCATGAAATAGGTGGGCTGCAGGAAATCCTCATCGTTGTCAATCATGGCGGACAGGAACTTCTCTGTATTGGCGATACAGCCCAGTCCGGTGCCGGTGATGATGGCATCGGGTACTTCATTCTGGCCAAGGGCCTCCACGGCGGTTGCAACGGAACGTTTCAGCAACCGGCCCATGCGACGGGCTGCCATAGGGGAGAAGTATTTGCTATAGTCTGGCTCCAGGCTCTCGTTGTATGCCTGTGCAGGCAGGATAGGTTTCAGGAACCAATCGTCCGTAATGGGCTGCTGAATGGAAATGTGGGCGGCTGATTGGATGTAACACGGCTGCACTTTACGATTGTCCGGATTATTTGGAGATTCCGTCTCGATGACGGAAAAGATGCAGGAGGAGTCGTTGCCTCCGAATCCGAACGAGTTGGTGAGAATGTGCTTGAGGGATACGTTCTCGATAACGTGGTCCACTGGCTTGAAGTTGTGCCCCTCGATGGGGGTTTGGTAGCCGAGGTTGGCGGGGATGAACCTGTGGGTGAGGGCGAGTATGGAGATGACGCTCTCCACGCCTCCCGCCGCGCTGGTGGTGTGACCGGTGTACGATTTTGTAGATGATACAGGGGGCATCTTGTCGCCGAAGACACGCATCATGGCGATGCCCTCGCACTCGTCGTTGTTGCCGGTGCCCGTGCCGTGCGCATTGATGTAGTCGATGTCTTCGGGTTTCAGTCCGCTGGATTCCAGCGCCTTGCTCATGGCCAGAAACGCGCCTTGACCGTTGGGCGATGTGGCAGTCTGATGGAACGCGTCGCAGGCATTGCCATAGCCTGACAATTTGCATACGGGCTGCACGTTGCGACGACGGGCCGTTCCTTCCTTTTCCATGACCAAATAGGCTGCCCCTTCGCCAAGGTTGAGGCCGTGACGTTCGGCATCGAACGGCCGGCAGGGCTCCTTGTCCAGAATCATCAAGGTGTTGAATCCGTTGAGGTGGAACTTGGAGATGCACTCTGTGCCGCCCACCACCACGATGTCAGCGCGATCCTCTTTGAGGATGTTGGCACCGAGGATGATGGCGTTGGCTGCGGAGGAACAGGCCGTGGAAATAGTGGTGATCAAGGAGAAATGTCCGTCGAATTCTTTGGCAATCACATCGGTGCAGGCACCGCAGTCATGCATGGCGATGTACTCGTTCCTGCTGTTGTTGTTGAGAAAATCGTGATAATACTGCTCACTCTTCTCCATACCACCCACGGTGTTGCCCGAGATGAGGACGATACGTTGTCCGCTGGTGCCGTTTAGACGAGCCTCCTCCAAAGCCTCTTTCAATGCTACCCGAGCTAATAGAGAGGTGCGGGTGATGATACCCTTATCATCGTGGTATTGGATGAGTTCTTTCAACTGCTCATCGCTGTATTCCACTTCTCCGGCAGGCAAGTAGCTGTGCTTGGTGCGGATATGTTGAATAGGCCCGATGACCTTTTGCCCGGACCGCAGTCTTTTCAACGTTTCCTCTTTCCCGGCACCCAAAGAACTGATGATGCCAGTACCTGTGATGACTATGTTGTCCATCAATTATTTTGTTCTGTGCTCTTTGATGTATTCGGCCATCACGCGCACGGATTTGAAAATTTCCTTGCCTTCGTTGGCATTGGCCAGTTTGATACCATAGTTTTTCTCCATCAGCACGATGAGCTCCAGCGCATCGATAGAGTCCAATCCGAGACCTTCGCCAAACAGGGGCGCATTCTCGTCAATGTCAGCGGGTGTCATGCCCTCCAGGTTCAAAACATCAATAATTTCTTTCTTCAGTTCTAAAATCAGTTCTTCCATGTTATAATGATTTAAATGATTAATTCTTAATTATCTCGTTTTTTTGAGACGCACTGCAGAGCGTCCCAACATTTTTCTCCAATAATTGCATTTTCACATCACACTTTCCCTCGTCATAATCGGCCCATCCGCAGATGATGTGCGTCAATTCCGGATTGGCTGCGAAACATTGGGAGACCATCTTCTCCATCTGTTCAGGCGAAAAGGTGGGCAGAACGTAGAAGGAACTCTCGCCGCCGATCTTGTGGCGGATAGCGATTTCGCCAGTGATGATGTTTGCTAACGTGTACACGAATACGGCCGGGCTTGGGTAGTAGTTGTCCGCATCCTGGATGGTGGTCTGGTAGTGGCGGTCGTCATCCAATGAAGAGGCGCTGTTCATGAGTACCACGGCCCAGTCGGGTTTCACGCTCTCGCGGTCGAAGTCAAGGTTGCGCAACAATAGTTCCGCTGCCAGTGTGCCGGCCTTGCAGAGATTATCCATCTTGAAGAATTTGGGATAAGCCATGCCGATGTGGCGGTAGATGTCTGCCAGCCAGGTGTCGGTTTGCCCCGTGCGTGTAAGGATGGTTTGTCCGTTCAGAACGACCGAATCGTCGGTGATGTCGCATTGGGAAATGACGGAAATGATTGGTTTTTCCGTTATTTTTGTTTGTTGTAGAGACGGTGCATGCACCGTCTCTACGGAATTGTGCGTTTCCCCATTTCGGTTTATTTCCATCAATATCGCCGCATTGCTGCCCCCAAATCCGGAGATCAATTTCATGAACGCGTTCCCATCGGTGGTTGTAGTTTCCGTTGCCACGTTGATGGGGCTGGCGGGTGCGGGATTGTCGGTACCCTTGGTCCCGATGATGGTGTGGTTTTTGATGGCTTGGTGAGCCATGATGGTCTCCAGCACTCCGGCGGCACCCAAGGTGTGACCGAAATAGCCTTTCAGACTGTTCACGGGTACGTGTTGCAGGTTGGCGCGGCTGATGGACACCGACTCCATGTCATCGTTGTAAAGCGTGGCGGTACCGTGTGCGTTGATGAATGCCAGTCGCGAAGTGTCAAATGCGGGCCGAGTCTTGTCGAAGCCTGCCCAAACCTTGTTGATGGCGCGCAGCAATCCTTCACCTGTGCGGGAGGGTCCGGAGATGTGGTTGGCATCGTTGTTGATGGCTCCGGCGCGCAGTATCAGCGCATTGTCCGGTATGTGTGTATGGTCGTCGTCAATGGTATAAACGATGGCGGCGGCCGCCTCGCCCAGGTTGAGTCCGCATCTGCTGCCGTCAAATGGCTTGCAGCGTTCCTTGGAGAGTGCCTTGAACGACTGGAATCCGGAAATGACGAACTTGGAGAGCGTCTCAGCACCGATAACAACAGCGTATTTGTAGCCGCCGTAGCGCAATTGGTTGGCAGCGGCTATTTGTGCAGCACAACCCGAGATGCAGGCATTGCTGACCACAATGGGCGTGTTCGGGTTGCCGAAAAACTCGGCGATGAGTTGCGCAGAACGCCACAGGTAAGGGCGCTCCGGCTCGTAAGGGTTGGATTCCAGCAAATCCACATTGCCTTTGGTGGTGGATAGGATGAAGATGACATCATCGCGGTCGGCGGCAATGTTGGCCTCTGCAATGGCTTGATGAGCGGCTAAGATAGCAGCCTTCTCCACCTTGGTGTAGTCCTTAACACTGTAATCGTATATGGTTTCAAACGCGCGGTCTATTCGCTCATCCTCCAACAAGGAGATGAAACAGGGCTCGGGCAGCCCAAACGCGTGCTCGTAGTATTGCAGACGGCTTTCACCTCGCATAACGGCCTCGAAGTTGCCGTTGCTCGTCATGGCCAACGGAGAAATGATACTGTCTCCAATGCTGAAAATCATATATTTACGGGTATTCTTCACTCAATTTAAATAGGGCGCAAATATATAAAAAATAACTTATATAGCACTTCGGAAGAAGAGCCTGTTTGGACAGAATATTTGCTGCTTTTGCTGGATTAAGGATGTTTTACAACAACCCGTTGATTCTTTTCCACTCAATAAAAAAATCAGGCATTTGCCATATCAGGTTTTGGTTGAGGTCTAGGAATACTTGCACCGTATGGCCGGTGACCATGATGGTGTCAGTTTCTGCATCCCTGATCTCATAGTCGAAAATGATCTTGGCCGCTTCCGTATCGCGGTAAGTGCAGCGCACCTTGATTCTATCTTCGTATTTTACAGCCTTTTTGTAGTTGAGCTTTAGTTCTACCAGTGGGGCGAAAAAACCCATCTCGTACATGTGCATGTACTCCAGCTGGTAGGTCTTGCCGAACAGTTCCCGAGCATCCTCGAAATAGAGAGCATAGTTGCCGTGCCAGACAATACCCATGGAATCCACTTCGCTGAAACGAACATCGATCTCTTTTTCTACTTGTAGTTTTTTTTCTGGCATAGTGACGATTAGCGATTATAGATGAGAGATTAGAGATTAGAGTAGGGAGTATAGATAAGAAACAGTATAAAAAAATAATTCTCAATTTTCAATTACAAAAACCTTCATCTTGCACCTGGCGGCGGGTTGGTTGTCGCAGGACACTTCCGCGCTCACGATGATGGCCTCGAATACGGAGGACTCGACGGTGACGGTGGTGACGAGCTGTTTTCCGGCTTGGGGCAGTTGGAGAATCTCAAAATTGTTGATGGATCCGATCACGCCAAGGCGCACGGGTTGTGTCTGATTGAGCCAACCGATACGGGCAGCGCAGGTCTGCGCCACGTTCTCCATCAGCCCGGCTTCGGACAAAAGCCCGTTTTCCACCAAAATGTGGTCCTCAGGAATGTGAAAATCTGTGACCACGGTTGATTCATCACAGGAAAGAATGTTGTCCACCAAAACGAACGGCGCGCGTTGTGGTATAAAGGGCAGGGCAGGGGTAGAACTCATGGTTAACGCTATTTCAAACTACATTGCATGATGCTGTGACCTAAGCCCAGTCCGTCGTGGATGATGTCAATCTTGAGTCCGGCTTCGTCCACGCAGCGGGCCATGTCGCCGGAGTAGTACATCTTGCTGTTGCCGTTGGCGATGGCTGTGAAGTAGAGGCTGATTTGTGCCAGACAGTATGAAGCCGTTTCAAAACGTTGTCTGTCCCAGAAGGTCTCCATGATGTAGAGTCTGCTCTGCGCATTCATGGATTTGGCGGCGCGGCTCAAAATGCTGATCACCTCCTCTTCGGAGAAGCAGTCGAGAAACTGGCTCATCCAGATAGCGTCGAAACCTTCGGGGAAGGGCACGGTTTTGTCGAGCAGATTGCAGCCGTGGCCGTGAATACGATCGGCACCTTCCAGTCCTTTCGTCTGTTCGCGCATCATGGCCAGTTGCTGCGGCAGGTCCATGATGGTGACCTGCACGTCAGGATTGTAGCGCACACACTGTGTGGCCCAGCGGCCGGTGTTGCCACCCACGTCCAGTAGGGTCTTAGGTTGTGTCTTGAACACAATCTCCAAGGCTTGCTGGAAGGAGTTGTCGGAATAGAAATGGTCGAATCCGAACCAGCTCTTTTGCACTTGCGGCGGGAGCTGCGACAGACCTTCATATACGGTGGGCCAGTTGCCGAACACTTTCAAACCCTCCGGCTTGCCGTTGAGCAATGCCTCTTCCAAGTTGAACCATCCAAGATAGTTGACATCGTGGTTGAAGTCCATGTTGACGCGGGCCATCTCATCGTTGAGCAGGAACCAGCCTGCCTTGGCAAGGAAGAACTTGTCGTCCCGCATCAGGATGGTGCCGATGGTGAGCGATGACTCCAGCAGCACTTTCGCGCTGTAAATCGACAACTTGGCCTGGTCGGCGATTTCCTCCATGGTCATACCCTCCTTGTGCTCGTCCAACATTTGGAAGATGCCGAACTTGACCATCAGGCGGGAGACTTGGAACACGATAGGGCCGAAGGCGATTTCCTGGGCGAGGCGTTGCGCCTGCAATGCGGTGAACCGTTCCTTGGCGTATATTTCCTTTTGCGGTGATTCTAATTTCATATTCGTCTAAGTTTGTGAAAAATTATTCTAAATTCCAAAAATCGTATAGGTTAAACCATTGGCATGAGTATTGGGCAAGCATGTCCTCCAACGACTTCACGTACTGTTCCACGAGTGCATCTACTTTCTGGGTAACCGTCATGTCAGCCTCCGTATGCAGCGGAACCACGTAGCCGGTATAGTTTCTTTTCCGTTCCTTCATCATGAAGACGGATACCACGGGAATGTCCATTTGCGCGGCCAGGCGGAACGGTCCGATGGGGAAATCAGCTGGCTTGCCTATGAAATCCACGGTCTTCTTTTTGGGGCTGCCGAAGAGACGGTCGCACAGGATAGCCACCACCTCGCCGTTGTCCAAGGCGTTCTTGATGGTGAACAGGTGCGACATGTCCTGCGTTACAGGCACGAGGTTCACATTGTTTCCTCCGAACACGATGTCTCGCTGTCTGCTGAGGGCCTCAGCTTCGCCACCATAGATGATGACGTTGATTTTCTTCTGGTTGTGCTGAAGGGTGGGCCCGAGCAACTCAAAGTTGCCGATGTGGGAACCCGCAATGAGCACGCCCTTGTCCTGTTCCAGCAGCTGACGGGTGATCTCAGGATGCTGCAGGTCGATCCGGAACTGGTCGCTGCGTCCCGCCCAAATTGCGAACTTGTCAATAACCACTTTGCCAAAGGTGTAGGCGGCACGTGCGGTGGAACGTAATGATCTCCACTTGCTGAACCCACGAATGTCATGGAAGTAGTGGTACAAAGCACGATTGGGCTTTTGGGCAAACAATAGGCAAAATGGAATAATGAGCAGTAGTGTCGGATACAACACCGTCACCTTGAAGTGTTTCAGAAAGGTGAGAAGAAAGCGTTGCCCGAACTTGCCGCCGCTCGTTTTTCCTTGCCATTGTCGCGAATCGGCCATGTATGCGCTTAGTTTATCTTTTCAGCAATGTAATCGTAGAACTGTCCCAGCGTTTTCACGTTCGTCATCTCTTCGGGCTTGATCTTGAAGCCGAAGTTCTTTTCCACGATGACGACGATGTCCACAAAGTCAAGACTGTCAATGCCAAGACCTTCTTTCAATAAGGCGTCCTCTTTTAACAGATTTTCTTCAATTTCGATTTCCTCCACTAAGAAGTGGTTCACTTTTTCGATAATTTCTTCTCTTTGCATAATATGTTATTTGAATTTTTTAATGACTAAAGCACTGTTCGTTCCCCCGAAACCGAAAGAGTTGGAGAGATAGATGTCAATGTTCTTTTCCATGGTTTGGTTGATGATGTTGAGGTTCTTGGAATACTCGTCGGGGTTTTCGAAGTTGATGTTGGGGGCGATGAAGGAGTTGAGCATCATCAGGTTGGAATAGACGATTTCGCTCGCACCTGCCATCCAGCATTCGTGTCCGGTCATGGACTTGGTGGAACTGATGGGGGTGTGGTACGGGGTGAAGAGATGGTCAAGGGCCATAGCCTCGAATGCGTCGCCCTGGAGGGTGGAGGTGGCGTGGGCGTTGATGTAGTTAATGTCGCTTGCCTGCACGCCCGCGTCCTTGAGGGCACGCTCCATGGCGATGCCGGAACCCATGTCGCTGGGCTGTGAGATGTTGGCACCGTTGGAGGAGAAACCGTAACCGGCAACTTCCGCGATGATGTGTGCTCCTCTTTTGACTGCATGGTCGTAGTCTTCCAAGATCACAGCGGCTGCACCTCCTCCGGGTACGAGGCCGTCACGGTCGCGGTCGAACGGGCGGGAGGCTTTGGTGGGCTCGTCCACCCGAATGGAGAATGCGCCGATGCCGTCGAAGCTGCCCATGGAGAGGTAGTGGGTCTCCTGTGCACCGCCGCAGATGACCATGTCTTGCAGCCCGTTGCGGATGAACATCATGCCGAGGCCGATGGCGTGTGAGCCGCTGGCGCAGGCCGCGCTGATGGTCATGTTGATGCCGCGCAGTTTGAAGATGGTGGACAAGTTCATCGTCACCGTGGAGTTCATGCTCTGGAATATGGCGCCGGAGCCCATCATCTGGGTGTCCTTGTATTGCATGGCCGTGGTGTGGGCCTCAATGACTGCCTTGGCGGAGGAGTCGTTGCCGAACAGCACGCCCACCTCGTTTTTCTCCAGGTAGTCCATGTCGATGCCGGCGTTGCGCAATGCCTCTGCCGTAGCCATGTAGGCATATTCGCCCTCTTCAGCCAGGCAGACTCTGGACCTGCGGTCCAAAAGCCCTTTCAGCATGGGACGCTCCACGATGCCTGTAAGCGGGGAACGGTATCCGTATTCGGTTCTGATCGGCTCAATGCCGATGCCGGATTTGCCGGCGTATAATGATTGGCGCACCTCGTCCAGATTTTTACCCAGACAAGAATAAATGCCCATACCTGTAATGACAACTCTTCTCATATCTCTAAACTCTAAACTCTAATCTCTAATCTCTAAACTCTCTACTCTAAACTCTAAACTATGTGTACAACCCTCCGTTAATCGAAATCACCTCGCCCGTGATATACGCGGCGTCGGCGGAGGCCAGGAAACCGACCAATGCGGCCACTTCCTCGGGTTTGCCGAAACGACCGGCGGGGATCATTCTCTTGAAATCGGCCTCATTGAAATCCTTGGTCATGTCCGTCTCAATGAATCCGGGAGCCACAGCGTTCACCGTGATCTTACGGGATCCGATCTCCTGGGCCAGTGCCTTGGTGGCGCCAATCAGCGCAGCCTTGGCCGCCGAATAGTTCGACTGGCCGCCCTGTCCCTTGAGACCTGACAAAGAAGCCATGTTGATGATGCGGCCGTCGCGTTTGGACAACATTCCCTTGATAAGTCTGCGGGTGGTGTAAAAGAAACCGTTGAGCGTGGTGTTGATGACGCTCTGCCAGTCTTCGTTCTGCATGAAGATCATGAGCGTGTCCTTGCGGATGCCTGCGTTGTTGACGAGGATGCCGATGTAGTCTTCGGGATGGGCGTTCTGCCACGATTCAATGGCTTTGTCCACCTCTTCGGCTACGGTTACGTCGTATGGCAACAACTCGCCTTTGCCGCCGGCTTCTGTGATGAGCCGCAGGGTCTCTTCGGCGGCTTGTTGGTTGGATTGGTAATTGATGAGAACGGGGACCCCCATGGAGGCCAGCTTGATGCAGACTGCTCGTCCGATGCCTCTGGAACCACCAGTTACTAAAGCGTATTTCATGTTATAAGATATTGGTTTTCTTTGCAATTAAATAATCGATAACGTTTTGGATGTCCGCGTCTTTGGGCGTGTCTTCTATGAATTTCGGGACAATCTGGCGCACTTCGTTGTAGATGTTTTTCGTGAAGGGCGACAGTTTGTCCTGAACGTTGATGCAATCCACGGCTTGCACCAGGGCGATGAAGTGGATGGCCATCACTTGGTAGCAGTTGTCGATAACGCGCTTGGCCAAAATGGCGGAGTTGGTGCCCATGCTGACCACATCCTGGTTGTCATTGTTGTTAGGGATGCTGTGCACGTACATGGAGTTGGAGAGCGTCTGGCATTCGGCGGTGGTGGAACATGCGGTGAACTGCATGGCCTGGATGCCGTAGGTGAGGCCCAGAGTGCCCAGGTTCAGGAACGGGGGCAGGATGCCGTTGATACGGTCGTGGCACAGGTAGTTGAGTTGGCGCTCCATGAGCACAGCGATCTTCGTGGTGGCGATTTTCAGCTTGTCCATTTCGAACGAGATATAGTCGCCATGGAAGTTGCCGCCATGATATACGGTCTCGGTGTCCATATCGACCACAGGATTGTCATCCACAGCGTTGAATTCTTCCTCCAAGATCTTTTCCGTGAACATGTAGGCGTCGTAGATGGGACCGAGAATCTGGGGCACGCAGCGCAGCGAGTAGTAGGGTTGCACCTTGTGGGTGAACACTTTCTCCTCGTGGCGGTGGAACATCTCCACGGCACGTTTGCGCATGCATTGGGTGCCGTTGGCGATCTCCAGCATCTTCCGTGCGATGACGGACTGGCCTTCGTGGTTCTTCAGGTCGTTCAGCTCCTTGGCCATGAAGTCGTCGTAGGATTCGGCGATTTCGTTGATCATGACGGAAGCGATGAGCGCATAGTCAAGCAGCTTCTTGGCATAGTGCAGGTTCACGATGCCCACACCGGTCATCATGGCGGTGCCGTTGTTCAGGGCGAGGCCCTCGCGCATGGTCGGTTTCAGCGGGGTGATGTTCAGCTCTTTCATGACCTCGGCTGTCGGTCTGCGCTTGCCCTGGTAGAAGACTTCACCCTCACCGATCAGCGTCAGGGCCATGTGAGCCAGCTGTACCAAGTCGCCCGACGCACCCACGCTGCCGTGTTGCGGGATGACCGGACAGATGCCCTTGTTGATGAACGTGCGGAGCAGCTCCAGCGCGTAGGGATCCACGCCCGATTTGCCTCTCACGAACGTGTGGTAGCGTGCCAGCATGGCGGCCTTCACATACAGTTCTGGGAAAGGCTCGCCCGCACCGCAAGAGTGGCTGCGGATGATGTTGTACTGCAGGGCTTTCACGTCCTCATCATTGACTCGATATTGAGCCATGGGCCCGAAACCCGTGTTGATGCCATATATGACTTTGTCTTTGGAAAACTCTTTTAGGAAATTGAAGGAGTCCTCCATTTGTTTTCTTGCCTCAGGAGTTACCTCTAGTGTTTTACCTTCGAATAGAATACTCTCTATTTCAGAAAATTGCATGGTGCGATATTTTAGAAAATGTCAATATAATTAACCTTGCCAAAAAGGCTGCAAAAATAGTAAAAATATTGAAATATTTGCTCGCACCAGGATGTGGGCTCAGGCGTGCAGGATGTCCGCCAACACGGCTACAGACTCCATATTGGAGAGATGCTCGTTGTGAATCTTGTAGTATTCGATCAGATAGCGCAGCAGGTTGTTTCGGGTCTGGCGGTCAGGAATAGGCGCATTTTCATCGCGCAGCAACTGGGCGAGATACCGGCTTTCAGCCTCGGGAAGTTCGCTCTGCTCGTCCATCCGCCAGGGTTGGAAACGACATTCGGTCAAAGAGAAATAGGGTGTGTTGTCGGTGAAATTGTTTTCGGGGAAAAAACCAAGGATGATACTCAAACGGATGAGAAACCGCAACGGTGTGTCGGCAGGACAGCTTTCTGCCTCGGCAATTTTGAGAACCTCATCTTCCAAAAAATGAAACAACACGGTGTCGGGCCCTGTGTCAAACAGTAGTTTGTAAACTAACTCGTTATAGAATAACAAGATGGAACTCTTTACAGGGTCGAAGCCCATGTCGGCCGCCGTGCTCCGGCGCATGATGTCTTTGAGATATTTGAGCTTGTCTCCGCCGTGGTCGTTGTAGGTGATGTTGACCAGTGCCATAGGGGAAAAGAGGGCCGCTTTGACACGGCTTTTCTTGCTGAACGCGCCTTTCACGATGAAGGACTGCGTGCCCTGTGCCTCCGTGAAAATCTTGACAATCAGGGAGGTGTCGGAGTATTTGGTGCTGTGCAGCACAATCCCGGCCGTGGTGATGTTCATGTCGGAGTCTGTTTAGTTTAGTGGATGAAGAGGAACTTGGTGACGATTTTCTCCTTGCCCTCTTCGTCGGATGCCATGACGAAATAGACGCCCGTGGCGGGGCGGTTGCCAAAGTGGTCCTTGCAGTCCCACACGAGCTGTCCGCCTTCGCTGTAGCCTTGCCAAACGAGTTTGCCAGACGCATCGGTGATCTTGCACAAGGAGTTGGTCTTCAGTCCTTTCACGGCCACCATGCCGTTGTAATCGTGGTGCACGGGATTGGGAAATACCAGCAAGTCTTCGTAGCTGTCGGAACCCTTGGTGGCGGTACTCCGGTAGCTGACCAGTCCCTTGGCGGTGCCGAAGAAGACCTCGCCGGTCAGGTCGTCGATGCAGATGCTGATGATCTGGTTGGAGAAGAGCGGGTGATCCTCTGCTGTGAAATGCAGCAACTGTTCTTGTCCGTTTTCGCTCATCAGAAACACGCCGGCCTTGTTGGTGCCGACCCACTTGCGGTTGGCGCCGTCCACGGCAAGAGCGGTGATTTCCTCGTACTCGAATAGAACTGAAACGTAGCCGTCCTGCTCCAATAGGATGTTGTTGGGCAACGCCGTGCCATCAAACACTTTGGAAGGGTAGTAGATGACCTTGATGCCCTTGTCGGTGCCGATCCAGATTTCGCCGTCCTTGTCCTCGGCGATGCAATAGACGGTGGACGAGTTGACCCGTGCGGCAGTGTTCATGTCAATGCGCTGGAACTGGTCGTCTCCAGTGTTGTCGTATGTGCCGTTGTCATTGAACACCACCAGATGGTATTTGTTGAGGTTGTCGTCGCGGGGGAATGTAACCCACTTGTATCCTCGGGAGTCCACCAGCAGATGCTGGGCTACCACACCATCGGTGGCGGTGATGACCCCGGAGGTGATGTTGTATGCGTGCCATGTGCCATTGGGCTCCAACATCTTCAGCATTTTGCCGCATTGGCTGTTGGTCATCCAGAGATTGCCTTTCTTGTCGAACGCGAGCCCTGACACAAAGGTGCTGCCTTGCATGATGGAGTCCAGCGGACTGTTGGCCGCATTGTAGTGCGCGGAGAGCTTATGGTCTTTGCATTTGAAGAGACCGTTGCCCCAGGATGCGATGTACCATTCCGACTCGTCGTTGGGGTTGATGATGACATTGATGAAGTCGGCAGTTGTATGCATGGGGTCATAATGGAAGAAATCTGAAGAGTTGGAGTGCCAACGGTTGTTGACGAACCAGCTTAAAGAGGGGTATTGGTATCTGGGGCCGAACGATGCGCTGGTGGCACCCGGGACGGCAGCCAGTATCCCGTTGTGGCTGCACATACCATGTGCGGTGACAGCATACGGGCCGTTTAAGGTCAGCTCTTTCGTGTAATAATAAGTCCTGTTGGCGGCGATAAGCCCATAGTTGGCGTCGGCTACCCATATCATGTCTTCATCCAGCACCGCTTCTCTGGCGTATGGATAGGAGTTGTCGTCCCTGTACCAGATTGCCTTGAATGCAAGCGTGCCTTCGGCATCCAAAACCTCCACCTCAAACTGGTTGCATACGGCCATCTCGTTTCCAAGCCCTGTGATGCTCATCACATTGTTGTATGTCAGAGTCGTGGGGCTCCATTCGCCCTGCCACAGAACATAAAGGGTGTCTTTGACCTCATTGGAGACTTCATTTGTGGCATTCCGGTTGGCATACAGGTGTCCGTCGATGTAGAACAGATGGTCGAACTCCTCGCTTTCCACAGGCTCCTTGCTCCATTCCAGGAAGTTGGATGGGATGGGGTGGCTGCGTGAGATGCTGTAAATGCCGTTGTTTGTACTGATATAGTAGCGGTTCTCGCTGATGGCAATGTCGCGGGCTGTCAGCAGTGTGTCCTCGTCTTTTGTGAACCAGCTGTCTTCAATCAGGCGGTTGTCCAGATTGAGCAGGACAACGCCGAAGTCGTACACGATATAGGCGATGTTGTCGTGGATGCGGATGTGCGATGCCTCTTTGGATCCAGTCAGCTGCTTGTCTTTGATGTCGCTGATGTTGTACAGTTTGTCATCTTTGATGAAATCCAGGTTGCCGTTTCTGTAGATGACAAGCAAGACATGGTGCGGCCGGTCGTACTGGATAAGGGCGATGTCCACATCTGAAAGGCCCTCCACTTTCGTCCATGAGGAGAGGTTGGGTTGGTCGTCGTTGAGCGTCTTCTTCTCTAACAGCATCAAGCCGTTGTTGGCAGCGGCATACACGTAGTCGTCGCCTACCGCCACAGAGTGGAAACTGTGCAGGGGAATATGGCTGCGGAATTGCCCAATGGGGATTTGTCCCTGCAGGTGCACGACCGCGAGCAGCAGTATGGTTAAAAGGATATGTCTTTTCATAATCGCTTATTTTTTGTTGGCGTTTCGCTTCATGGCCAGCGCCGGAATGCAGGAGGTGATGAGGCTGATGGCTAAGATGGTGATGCCGACCCATATAAAGTCGGTGAATTGCATGGCAACGGGGTAGTGTTGTACCAGATAATGGTCGCCGCCGCCCAGTTTGACCACGTGGAAGGTCTGCTGAATCAGGCAGATGATGGCGCCGAGCAACATGCCGGCCAGTCCGCCGATGCAGGAGATAAGCACGCCCTCGTAAAGGAAGATGCGGCTCAGCAGCGTGTCGGGTGCGCCCATGTTGCGCAGAATCCGCGTGTCACTCCGTTTTTCCAAAATCAGCATGCCCAAAGAACCGATGATGTTGAAGGCGGCCACCAGAAGGATGAAGGCCAGGATGACGTAGATGATGAGTTTTTCCGACTGCATGGTCCGGAACAAGGTCTCTTCCTGCTGATACTTGTTCTTGACGATGAACTTGTCGCCTGCCAGTTCCTGAATCCGGGGCTGCACTTTTGTGTAATCTTTGCTGTTTTTCAATTGTACCTCCACAGAGGTTGCCTGTCCTTCGTACTGCATCAAATCGCGCACAAAGTCGATGGGGCAGAAAACGATGGTCTGGTCGTGCGAAGTGTTGGTGCTGAACACGCCGGAGGGATGTAGATAGCGGGTGTTGAAGGCTTCTGCGGGATTCGACAGGTTCTTCTTGGTGCGTTTGGGGTAGTACAGCTTCATCAAGTCGTAGCTGAGGAGGTTGATTTGCAACTTGCCTGCGGCAATGCTGCCCACAATAGCGCATGGCTGGTTGCCATGATAGAAGTCGAAACTGCCGTCGATCAGCATGTCGGCGTAGCCCTCGCGGTTGAGATAGTCAGGGGACACGCCTTTGAGTTGCACTAACTCCTGGCACTCGCCGTATGTGGCGAGCGTGAGGTCGCTGGCCACTTCGTGCACTGAGGCCACTTCCGGCAGAGACGCGATCTTGTCCATCGGGATGGCCTCCGAAGCGAAAGACTTGCCTTCCGCAAGGGTGATCTCAAAGTCGGGGTTGAAGGCGTTGAACCAGCCTCCGATCATCTGCTCCATGCCGTTGAAGACAGAGAGCACAATAACCAGTGCCGCGCCGCTGACCATGATGCCGATCATGGAAATCAGGGAAATGACATTGATGATGTTGTGCTGTTTCTTGGCGAACAGATACCTCAATGCGAAGAAAAAGGCCGTTTTGTGCTGCTCCAGTTTCACGGTTATTGTTTCAGTAGGCGGTCGATATTTTCCATGTAGTCCAGCGTGTCGTCAATGAAAAACTCCAGTTGGGGCACGACGCGTAGCTGGTTCTTGATTCTCTGGCCCAGCCGGAATCGGATGTCCTTGGTGTTGGCGCGCACGGCGGCTATCACCGCGTCTTTGTTGTCTGCCATGTAGATGCTCAGATATCCTCGCGCGATGGAGAGGTCGGAGGTTATGGTGGCCTTGGTGACCGTGATCATGCAGTTGTAGATGCTCTTGCTGTCTTGCAGGAAAATGTTGGCCAGCTCGCGCTGCAGAAGTGAAGCTATTTTCTGTTGTCGTGTGGTATTCATGATAGGTTATTTGTTGTTAGAGACGGCGCATGCACCGTCTCTTTTTCGGTGCAAAAATACAAAAATGTTCGTAGTTGTCTCAAATTTTGGAAATATCCCTTTTTTTTGTATCTTTGCCCGTTTTTTTCGGATTGACGGAAAATGTTGAAAGGCAAGAAGATTTGTGTGGTGCTGCCGGCGTACAATGCAGCTTTGACGCTGGAAAGGACGTACGGGGAGGTTCCGATGGACATCGTGGATGAGGTGATCCTGGTGGATGACAACTCCTCGGACGACACGGTGGAGGTGGCGCGCGCGTTGGGTATCCGGCACATTATCTGCCATGACGAAAACAAAGGGTACGGAGGCAACCAGAAGTCGTGCTACGCCAAGGCCCTAGACCTGGGCGCGGATGTGGTGGTGATGTTGCATCCCGACTACCAGTACACGCCGCGACTCATCGAGTCGATGGTGTACGTGATTGTCAACGGGGTGTATCCTGTGGTGTTGGGCTCGCGCATTCTGGGCACAGGCGCACGCAAGGGCGGCATGCCGCGCTACAAGTACTTCTTCAACCGCTGTCTGACCTTCTTCCAGAATGTGCTGATGGGGCAGAAGCTGTCGGAGTACCACACGGGTTACCGCGCTTTCTCGGCGGATGTGCTGCGCGCCATCAACTTCATGGCCGACTCCGACGACTTCGTGTTCGACAACCAGATGCTGGCGCAGATCTTCTACGCAGACTACGAGATAGCCGAGATCACCTGCCCCACGAAGTACTTCCCGGAAGCCTCTTCCATCAACTTCCGCCGAAGCAGCAAGTATGGATGGGGAGTGCTCTGGACCTCTGTCCAGTATCGCCTCCAGAAGTGGCATTTGGCCCACTTTACGATCTTTGAATGATAATTTTGTAAAGACGGTGCATGCACCGTCTCCAATGATGTAAAAAATAGGAAAATATGAGAAAGAGTAAACTCGGATTGGATTTCGCGCAAGTTGACGCGGCAAAGCAGTTGGCAAAGAACATCGCCAACCAAGTTCAGGAATTTGTGGATGCCTACACGACGGTGACTGTGGAGCGTACCCTGTGCCGTCTGATCGGCATTGATGGGGTGGATGAAAACGGCGTGCCGTTGCCCAACCGTGTGGTGGATGCTCTTCTGGAAAAGGGCGTCCTGAACCAAGGCGTGCTCTACTTTATCGGTAATGCGATTTTGGAAACGGGCATGAATCCTCAGGCAATTGCAGAGAAGGTTGCCACGGAGAACTGGGATATCACCACGCTGAAACTCAATTCGTTGGATAAGATCCAGGCGGCTGTTTATCCATTTGTGGAGGCTTGCCTGACGCGCATCAAGGGCAATGTGGCCAAGCGCAACGAGTACCTCAACACGATCGGCGAGGGTCCGAAACCCTACCTTTATATTATTGTGGCCACCGGTAACATCTATGAGGATGTGGTGCAAGCGCAGGCCGGCGCGCGCCAGGGTGCCGATGTGATCGCCGTGATCCGTACCACGGGCCAGAGCTTGCTCGACTATGTGCCTTACGGCGCCACGACCGAGGGCTTCGGCGGCACGTTCGCCACGCAGGAGAACTTCCGCATCATGCGCAAGGCTCTTGATGAGGTGGGCGAAGAGGTGGGCCGCTACATTCGCCTCTGCAACTACTGCTCCGGTCTCTGTATGCCCGAAATCGCCGCCATGGGCGCCCTCGAGCGTCTGGACGTGATGCTCAACGACGCACTCTACGGCATCCTGTTCCGCGACATCAACCCGCAGCGTACTTTGATTGACCAATATTTCTCCCGTATCATCAACGGCTATGCCGGCGTGATCATCAATACCGGTGAGGATAACTACCTGACCACCGCCGATGCTGTGGAGGCTGCCCACACAGTGCTCGCTTCCGACCTGATCAACGAACAGCTTGCTTTGCTCGCCGCGCTTCCGGAGGAGCAGATGGGCCTCGGCCACGCCTTTGAGATGGATCCGATGTTGGAGAACGGCTTCCTGCTGGAGCTCGCCCAGGCACAGATGACCCGCGAGATCTTCCCGAAAGCAACCCTCAAATACATGCCGCCCACCAAGTTCATGACGGGCAATATCTTCCGTGGCCATATTCAAGATGCCCTCTTCAATATCATCGGTATCTGGACACATCAGGGTATCCAGTTGCTCGGTATGCCCACCGAAGCCATCCACACGCCGTTCATGAGCGACCGTTATCTCTCCATCGAGAATGCCCGCTATATCTTCAACGACATGAAGAGCATTGGCGAGGAGATGGAATTCAGAGAGGGCGGTATCTGCCGCGAACGCGCCAAGACGGTCCTGAACAACACCATTGAACTGCTGAAACAGATTGAGGTGGAAGGCATGTTCTCCGCTTTGGAGAAGGGTATCTTCGGCGATGTGAAGCGTCCGATGAACGGTGGCAAGGGCCTCGCCGGCGTGGTGACCAAAGGCGAGAACTATTTCAATCCGTTTATTGAGCTGATGAAGAACAGGAAGTAACGATTATAGATTATAGATTATAGATTAGAGATTAGAGGAGTAGAAGAGTGTTTTTTACCAAATAATTGTATGCAAATGAAAAGAAAGTTTTTTTTGATTCTGTGCGGTTTGATGGCGGTGTTTACGGTTGTGCATGCGCAGAAATCCAAGCAGGAAAAGTTGCCTTCGGACGTGTCGGTGGTCTATTTTTGCAGCGAAATCACGCCGGAGAATATACAGAGACTCTACAATGCCCTGAACGTGAACCTTGCTCCCGATATGAAGGTTGGTTTGAAGGTGCATTTCGGTGAAAGAGGAAATCAGAATTTCCTGAACCCAGAGTTGTTGCATCCGCTGGTGGATCAGGTGCATCCCACGTTTGTGGAGACGAATGTGCTGTATGTCAGCGACCGCCGTTTTACCAAATCCCACATTGCACTGGCTCAGGAGCATGGCTTTACCTTTGCTCCTATTGATATTCTGGATGCCGACGGTGAGAAGATTTATACGGGTGATGACAATTTCCAATACTGCAAGACAGTGCGTACGGGTGATCATTTTGAGAACTACGACTATTACATCATCTATTCCCACTTCAAAGGGCATGGTTCTTCCGGTTTCGGCGGTGCCATCAAGAATGTGGGCATGGGTATGGCTTCGCCGGGTGGCAAGATGGCCATCCACGCCAACAACTATCCCAAGGTGAACACGCCGGACAAGTGCTATCACTGCAACCGTTGTGCCAACCAGTGTCCCGCTCTGGCTATTAATGTGGATGACAACGGCCCGATGATTGACACGACCAAGTGTATTGGATGTGCGAAATGTATCGCCGAGTGCCCGCTCAAACTCTTTTCGCCTGACAACACGGGTTATGACGAGACGCGCTTCTTGGACAAGTTGGTGGAATACACCAAAGTGCTCATGGATCACCGTCCGATGGTCTTCATCAACGTGATGGCCAACATCTCCAGTTCTTGCGATTGCTCTTCGCGTGCACCGAAGCCCTTCATGCGCGACATCGGTGCGGTGGCCTCCAGGGACATCGTGGCTATCGACCAGGCTTGTCAGGATCTGACCTCCAAGGCCTACGGATGCGAACATGTCTTCCAGGAGGTGAACCACGTCAGCGGCATGGAACAGCTGCAATACGCCGAAAAGTTAGGCATGGGCCATACCAAATACATTCTTATTGATGTGGCTACTGGCAAGCAAATCACGCTTGAGGAAGCCGTCAAACAGACAGAAAAAGAGAATAAGAAATAACCAAAAACAAATACTCTAAACCCTAAACTATAAACTCTAAACTTTTTAAATATGAGTGGTGGATTATATTCAATGGATCAAAAGGATTTTGATCAGACGTTAGATTTAACCCGTGTGAAACCGTACGGAGATACGATGAATGACGGTAAGACGCAGTTGAGCTTCACGCTGCCGGTGCCCTGTGGCGACGAGGCAGTGGAAGCGGCTAAGCAGCTGTTGAAGAAGATGGGCTTTGAAAACCCGCAGGTGGTCTTCTACAAGGAATTGACCGAGGGTTTTACGTTTGTCAACTGTTACGGTTCGACAACCCATACAGTGGATTTTACCACGATTCACGTGCCCAAGGTGGAGTCCACGGTGTGGTCCATGCAGGAGACGGACCAGTTTATCCGCGAGCATATCGGTCGCAAAATCGTGGTGGTGGGGGCCAGCACGGGCACCGATGCGCATACGGTGGGTATTGATGCCATTATGAACATGAAGGGCTATGCCGGTCACTATGGCATTGAACGCTATGACATGTTCGATGCGCTCAACATGGGCAGTCAGGTGCCTAACGAGGAGTTTATCGCCAAGGCGGTGGAATTGCACGCTGACGCGTTGCTCGTGTCGCAGACCGTGACGCAGAAAGATGTGCACATCAAGAACATGACGGAGCTGATTGAGATGCTGGAGGCGGAGGGCTTGCGTGATAAGCTCATCGTGTGCGCCGGCGGACCGCGTATCACGCACGAGCTGGCCAAAGAGCTGGGCTTCGATGCCGGTTTTGGCATGAACACCTACGCTGACGATGTGGCCTCTTACATTGCCCAGGAAATGGATCGCAGAATGCACGGCTAATGCCTTCTAACTCCCTTGATTTCACGCTGTTGTGGCTATATGTCGCAACAGCGTTTTTTTTGAAAAAAAATACCGAGGATAACCATATTTTTCATATCTTTGCTCGTTTTATGAAAATAATAAAAGTATTTGAAAATGAGTGAGATAGAAAACGTAAAACCTGTAGAGGAAACCTATAGTGCCAGTAACATCCAGGTGCTCGAAGGCCTGGAAGCCGTGCGTAAGCGTCCGGCTATGTATATTGGCGATGTCAGCGACCGCGGACTGCACCATTTGGTGAACGAAGTGGTGGACAACTCCATCGACGAGGCGCTGGCTGGTTATTGCAATAACATTGAAGTCACCATATTAGAAGATAATTCCATTTCTGTGTTGGATAACGGTCGTGGTATCCCCACCGACATGCACGAGAAAGAGCATCGCTCCGCTCTTGAGGTGGTCATGACGGTGCTGCACGCCGGCGGTAAGTTCAACAAGGATTCCTACAAGGTGTCCGGTGGTTTGCACGGCGTGGGTGTCTCCTGCGTGAACGCCCTCTCCAAGCACATGATTGCTGAGGTCTTCAGAGACGGAAAGCATTTTATGCAGGAGTATGCCTACGGCAAGCCCCTGTATCCCGTCAAGGTGGTGGGCGAGAGCGACTATCGCGGAACCAAGATCACCTTCACCCCGGACGAGACCATCTTCTATGTGACCAAATACGATTTTGAGCGTCTTTCCGACCGTCTCAAAGAGCTGGCATACCTGAACAAGGGTATCCGCCTGACAATCGAGGATCTGCGCAAGACCGACGAGAATGGGAATCACCCTAAACACGAATTCTATTCTGAAAACGGTTTGCGCGATTTCATCATGTATCTCGATCAGGGTCGTTCCAAAATCACCTCCAAACCCATCTACATCGAGGGCGAACGCCAAGGAGTGCCGGTTGAGGTGGCCATGCAGTACAACGACTCTTTCACCGAGAATATCCATTCCTACGTCAACAACATCAACACGATAGAGGGTGGTACGCACCTGACGGGTTTCCGTATGGCCCTCACCCGCACGCTGAAGAAATATGCCGACGACAACAAGATGTTGGATAAGTTGTCCAAGGACAAGATTGAAATCTCCGGCGACGACTTCCGCGAGGGCTTGACAGCCATCATCTCTGTGAAGGTGTCAGAGCCTCAGTTTGAAGGTCAGACCAAGACCAAACTGGGTAACAGCGAGGTTTCGGGTATCGTGAACCAGATGGTGGGCGAGATGCTGACCAACTATCTGGAAGAAAATCCGAAGGATGCCAAGGAGATTGTCGATAAGGTGGTGTTGGCAGCCCAGGCGCGTCACGCAGCCCGCAAGGCGCGCGAGATGGTGCAGCGCAAGACTGCCTTCAGCGGCTCCGGCCTGCCAGGCAAGCTTTCCGACTGCTCCTCCAAGGATGCCGAGAAATGCGAACTCTTCCTCGTAGAGGGTGACTCTGCAGGCGGAACGGCCAAACAGGGCCGCGACAGCCACTTCCAGGCTATCCTCCCGTTGCGCGGTAAGATCCTGAACGTGGAGAAGGCCATGCAGCACCGCATCTTCGAGAGTGAAGAAATCAAGAACATATACACGGCCCTCGGCGTGACCATTGGCACGGAAGAGGACAGCAAGGCGCTGAACATTTCCAAACTCCGTTACCACAAGGTGATCATTATGACCGATGCCGATGTGGATGGTAGCCATATCGCCGCCTTGATTTTGACCTTCTTCTTCCGCTACATGCGCGAGCTGATTGAGAACGGCCATGTCTATATTGCCACGCCGCCGTTGTATTTGATCAAGAAGGGCAAATATCAGAAATATGCCTGGTCGGAGGAACAGCGCGCGCAGTTTACAGCAGAAGCCGCTGGCGACAATGAGGATGCCAAAGTCCATGTGCAACGCTACAAAGGTTTGGGTGAAATGAACGAGGAGCAACTTTGGAGCACGACCATGGATCCTTCTACCCGTACACTGCGCCAGGTTACGATTGAGAACGCCGCCGAGGCCGACCGCGTGTTTGCCATGCTGATGGGCGACGAAGTGCCCCCACGTCGTGAATTTATTGAACAAAACGCCACTTATGCCAACATCGATGCCTAATTCCGAACAAGAAGAGTTCCTGAATCCGGAAACGATACAGGAAATACAGACCGAAGAGCCTGCAGTCGCTCCTGCTGAAGCGGCCACTGAGCCTGCCACGGTGGAGGATGTGATATCTTTCAAGAATGTGAGCGTTTTCCAAAAAAAACTGCTCGTCTTGCAGGATATATCCTTCACCATACGCCCGGGTGAATTTGTCTATCTTATTGGCAAGACCGGCAGCGGGAAGTCCTCTATCCTGAAGTCTTTGATTGCGGAAATCAGACCCCAAGGAGAAGAAGCCAACATCATAGGCTATGATCTTCTGACCATGAAGGACAAGAAGATACCGGAGCTCCGCAAGAAAATTGGAATGGTTTTCCAAGACTACCAGCTGATCAGTGACATGACGGTTATTGAGAACCTGATGTTCGTGCTTCGCGCAACGCGCTGGAAGGACAAATCAGCCATGCTGAACCGTTGCGAGGAGGTGCTGGCCCTGGTGGGACTGGCTACCAAAGACTTCAAGTTGCCCTCTCAGCTCTCAGGCGGCGAGCAACAGCGCGTGTGCATTGCGCGTGCCCTGCTCAACAAACCGGATGTCATCCTTGCAGATGAGCCGACAGGCAGCCTCGACCCCATTACAGCCGAGGAAATCTTCCAAGTGTTCCATAACATCAATAAATCGGGCACCACCATCCTGATGGCCACCCATAACTTTTCCATGATTAACCAGTTTCCGTCCAGAACCATCTGCATTGAGGATGGGAAACTGATAGATTCCGGTGTATAATGCTCTCCATACTCCTGCCGACATATAACTATGACGTGCAGCCTCTGGTCCACGACTTGCTCCATCAGGCTCGTCAGCTGAATATCCCGTTTGAGATCATCGTCGAGGATGACGCGTCCCCCGATCTGAAGATATGCAGCGAGAATCATAGTCTCGTGGCGGAGCCGGAGGTGACCTACGTGCAACATCATGGCAATATGGGCCGTTCCAAAATCCGCAACCATCTGGCACAGGCGGCTCACTATCCGTTCCTGCTCTTCCTGGATTGTGATGCGGGTATGAAGCAGTCCAATTTCATCTCCCAGTATGTGCAGTACATCCGTTTTCATCAGAATCCCGAGCTACCTTTTGTTGTGTTGGGTGGTGTGGCTTATCGCGAGATGACCCCTGATCCGGCATTCCGTCTTCGCTGGAAGTATGGCTTGGCCCGGGAACAGAAAACCGCCGCTATCCGCAACATGAATCCCTATTGTTCCTTTACACCGTTCAATATGCTGGTCTCCAAAGCCGTTTTCGAGAAGGTTTCGTTTGATGAAAATTTCACTCAATATGGATTTGAAGACACATTCTTCGGTTACCAGCTGCAGCAGAAAAAGATTTCCGTCAGCCATATTGACAATGAAATGTACCACGACGGCTTGGATGCCAATGCGGTGTATGTGGACAAGGTGATGTGTGCGGTGGACAATCTGGCAGCCCTCTACACTGCGCAAAAGTTGCCGGCAGACTTTGTGAAAGACAGCCGATTGCTCCAGACCTATCTCCGTTGCAAGAAGGTGTATATGACCGGGCTCGTCGGGTTGGTGCTCCGTCTGTTGAAACGTCCCTTGAGATGGTGCGCGGTCAAGACAGTCTCACTCAATGCCCTTGATATGCTCAAATTGGAGCGATTGATTGCGGCGTTGAAGCATTAAAAATAATATTAATGTGTTTTCCGCCACGGAACACGGGTACAATAGGGTTATTACCACAATAAACATAGTTCGACTGATGAGGATATTTCAAGGCCTGCGGATCGACACTCAGCCAGATGCTCAGATCGCGCTGCTGTAATACCTTGAACCAAACCGACGAATGAGCGAAAGCCAAGCCAAACTCGTTTGGCATTGGCTGAGCGAAGAGGAGGAAACCGAGCGCAGCGAGGTAACAGAATAGCCGGTTTCGGAGTCCTTCTCTTTTGCGGAGAAGGTGAAACGGGCAGAAAGCGAGGTTTTAATGGGGCAATATGTCAATAATGTGTCGTTCATTACGCTGCGAAATTACAAAATAATCGTTCATGATTCACAACATATTGTCGTAATAGAGATTGTTTTGCTTGCTGATATTTACACTGTTGTATAATAGGTATGTTGGAAGAATATTATATTGCTTGAATTATCAAACTCCGAACAAATTCTTATTTTATAAAAAACTGACGAAACTTATTCTTCCTACTCTTTTTCAGAAAGATTATTGTTCCATTAATTTGAATACAAATATAATTTGAGGAGACTTTATGTTTAAAATCCAAAACAAAAGATTTTTTTTTAAATAGAACTCCTTGTAATTCATAGCCTCCTTCACAATCTTCAAGACGCTTCCTTTCGTCAGGAAACAATAGGAAAAGTGTGTCATTGAAATAATACATTGAATCATAATTAACCAGAATGTGATTATTTTCTATGCATTGATGTGGAAATATTAAAAGTATATTGTCGCTTTTGTTAAAGTAAAGCTTGGTTGACTGTCCTCGCAACAATCCACAAAATATAAACACAACAATTGTTAATAATAGAACAAATTTTTTATTCATGATCCCTGCCATTTCTTTGTTTACACTTCATCACGCGTAAAGCAGTATTTTGATATGAGACTTTGTCCAATTTTGAGGATCCGTCATTTATTGTTTTATTGACATGATAATTAAGAACTTCGTCCAATAATTCGTGGGTGAATGTAGCTGCAGGATTCCCGGTTTTTCCACCGTCTTCTGCTTCTAAATTATCGTTCACAGAATTATCTATACCGACAAGATACGACGAAAAAAAGTTGCTCCACAAGGATGCACCGCCACCTTTATTAGGAACTATAGTACCTTTGCCTGTTAGGCGTCCTCCTACAATCTCCCCATCGGCATTTCTAATAGCCTCGCTTTTTTCAAAGGTAAAATTATCTGTGTTATCAGCAACTTTTACTGTTGCTTTTTCTGTTTTATTGCACAACTCATAAAAACCATCTAATAATTTTTTTTGGTCTTTTGAAGCTGTTTGATGATATTTGTCAAATGAACGCTTATTGACTCGTAATGTATTGCCAGAAAATCTAAATAAATGATTCGTTCCGAATATGGTTTTCAAATATGATTTTATCATTTTTTTTGAATAATTATCGTATGCAATTATCTCTTCCCCATTCGGATCCACCAGCTTTATCGGGTTGTTTGCACAGTAAACATACGGCGACATCGAAGGATACTTGTCCACCATCGGATCAACGCTCAACCAGATGCTCAGGTCGGAGGTGTAGTACCGTGCCCCGAAGTAGGAAAAGCCAGTTTCTTTGTCCTTCTCTTTTGCGGAGAAGGTGAAACGGGCGGCGTAATCGGTTGTCCGCTGGTTCACAAAGTCCTCGCCCCAAGGCATATAATGCAGGTGCTGCACGGCCTTCCCATCAGAGTAGGTTATCCAGGACGAACTGCCCAGGTGGTCGGGGTGGTACCAGTAACAGTCTGACTCGGCCTGTAGGATGTCCTTCCACTCATATAGTCCTTCCATCAAGGAATGCCCTGCGTATTCTTTGTCCGTAAGGCACTGCGTCACAGCCTTGGCATGTTGCACGTTGGCCTCTTTCTTTGCCGAGAACGTGTCCGGTTCCACTATGCTGACCGATATCATTCCCAGCCCGCCGCCGCCAATCCTGCTGGCCACACGCTCGTTTTCTGCGTAGTAATGCTTGGTGTAACCCTTTGAAGTGGCCACCAGATAGGGGGAAGCATACAGGGTGGCATTGTCCAACTGATAGCATGAACTCCAATTGCCGCTGACATTCTGATGGGTCAACTCGCCCGTCAGCTTGTATGTCCGCTCCCCATCCGCATCGTATTGATAAAGAGACAAGTATTGCTTGTCCGCCACCCCCATGAGCCGGTTCTGCTCGTCCCAGCAGAGACTGCGCTCCAGCTTGTCGGGAATCTTGTGTTGAACCATGTTGCCCTTGCCGTCCCACCAGAACTGCTGTCCAGGAGCCGGTCCGATCTGCGTCAGCGTGTTGGGCTGGCCGGCATTTTGGTAATAATAGTCGTAATGATATGCAACCGTGTTCAAGTTGTTCAGATACGGTGTCTGCTCATAGCTGCTTGCCGAAATCTCCTTTTCTGCCATGCGCCCGTTGTCGTGATAAGCCATCTGGGCCTCGTAGCTGACAGGGCGCACTCCGTTCCATGCCCCGGTAGAATACACGAGCCTGTAAAGGTTGTCGTACTCGTGATAGTTTATATAACTTCCGCCCAAGCCGTTGGGGAGAGCCGGCGCCGTGTTTTCAGCGTATGTTATGTTCCCGACGCGGTCGTATGTGTACTCGATGTTCTGCATGAGTCCGGTTGTGCCTGGATATGCGGACGACTTGGATATCAAAACCTTCAATCTCTGGAGTGTGTCGTAAACATATTCAGTCTGAGTGTTGTTGCCGTACCATACGGTGTCCTTCAGGCCGAAGCGGTTGTACGAGATGCCCTCCACGTATGTGTAATCCGCATTGTCCTTGTGTCCCGTCACTTTGTCAAGCATGCCCCCGCGGTCGTACTTGTAGCTCACGACCTCCCCGTCGGGGTAGGTCATGTTCTGAATGCGGTTCCAGCTGTCGTATTCGTATTGCATCTTGAAGGTATAAGTCTGGTTTTCATACGGGAGCGCAAATGTACGGATATTTTCCGTAACTTCACCAAGTTTCCCGTATTTATATGATTGCCAGCCGGAAGCATCTTTACGGAACATCACTTTGCCGGCGGCATTGATGGCGGTGTCGGCATTGGTGCCGTAAGTGTAATGCACATTGTTCGCCGGATATTGCGAATAGCTGATGTCCGTCAATTGGTTGTATCTGTATGAGTAGGAAACCTCCTCTCCAGCCCCGTTGAAGTGCTGGACAAGATTGCCCGCCAGATCGTATTCGTAGTAATCGTCCCCGGCATCGGGATGGTTCCTGTGAAACATCTGCCCGAGCATGTCATACTCATACGTGGTCTGAAATCCGTCTGGATCAGTGCTTTTCGTCAGCCGTCCCAGGCAATCGTACTCGAAAAGCGTCTCCGTATTGTATGGCGCAGCCTGCTTGATCTGCTGTCCCATGGTGCCCTTCAGAATCCGCACGATGTTGCCCATGGCATCCGTAATGGTGGTGCGGAAGAGAGTCCGTCCCCCGTAAGTCTCAAAACCGTATTCGGTCAGGGTCTCCTCGTGGGTGGGCAGTTCCACACGCCTTGGCCGGTCCAGGATGTCGTACTCCGTCACGGTGGCCGTGCCTGCGGTCAGCGAGTCGTTATATATACTTTCCGTGCCCAGCGGCTCGACAAACGGGTGGTACTGCTTCACCGTCCTGCCGAAGCAGTCGTACACCACTTTCCCGGTTACAAGACTGACTTCCTGTCCGTTGATTTCCGCGTCTTTCTTGGTCTGCAGCAGCCTGCCGAGGCCGTCCGTGATGAGCGTGGTGCGTATAGGGTTGCTTGGATGCTGGCAGTCGTAATGAGAAGTGATGGCATGGCTTTTTCCTGCATTATACCCGAAGATGTCGGTCAAGGCATAGTTTTTAGGACGGTACTCCATCCTGATTGTGTAGGGAGCGCCAGCGTCTTTCTCGTTGGGTGCCAGAATCATCACATTCCTTCCCGCCTGGTCGTAAGCGTAGCGCATCTCGTTGCCGTTGATGTCCACAGTCTTGGTCGGCTTGCCGAAACGGTAGTCATAATCCGCAGTGGAAAGGTATCCCAGACTTGCATTCACCACCTTCACAGGATAGGAGCGGACCACGGTATCGTAATAGAATGCCATGTTGATCCTCTGGTTGCTGTCATTTTTAGGCAGCACGGCCTGGATCATGTTGCCGCATGTGTCGTAGGCGAAGTTGTACAACGATGCGGCACCGCCGGTGTTATATCGTGCAAGTTCCAGGAGTCTGCCCTTGCCATCGTACGAAGCAGTCCTTTTCTGGATGGTGTTCCCTGCATGGTTTTTGACAATTATCTGCACGGGTAGTGCTGTCATGTTGAGAGGCATCCCTTCGGCATAGTCTATCTCTGCCCTGAACCATTCCCCGAAGTGGGTGGTGTCGCCGCAGTGTGTGTATTCCGTCACATTCCGGTGTCTGTCATATACCCTCATCACCACAGATGTGATTTGCGGTGACGGAAGTCCCTCATACCAGTTGGTGATAACGGACTCCTTTGCCACATAGACATCATTGCGCGCGCAGCTGCCGTCGGCAACGACACTGCCGGTGAAATCGTGAACGACGGCATCGTACAGGTGCTCCACGTACGGTTTGTTGTCAGCATCATACACGCAGTCGCGCGTCTTGCGGCCACGCTTTATGAAGTCGCGGTTGTTGTACTCCTCCACGGTGTACCGGTAGAGCGTGTCGTTCCTGTCCGTGTCGTGCTCTCTGGTGGTGACCCTCGCATAGCCGTAGTCCATGCGTTCATACCGGTCGTAGCGGGGGTCTTCATAGACGAATTTCGTGTGTGAGACGGAACCGGCCAGTGAGGAATTCGGATCCTCCACGGCCAGGGTGTCGAGGTTCCAGGACCTCTGGGGCTTCTCATAGCAAGGCCGGGAGAGGACATAATCCATCTCCATGGTGCTGCCCGTGAAGTTGGTGACCTTTTTCAAAAGGTTGGTCTTTCCCGACCGGTTGTATCGGACCGTCATGCTGTTTTCCGATGAAGATGTCACGTAATCCACATAGCCGTCCCCGTTTATGTCGGTGAGCTGAACACTGTCTTTGCTGAAACTTTTCCCGTAAGGGGAACCGGAAATGCCCACGCAGACTTTCAATATGCTCCAGAATGTGAATCCGAGCGTGACCGACAAGTCCAGGGATTCGCTATACGACTGTCCGTAGCTGATGAAGGGGATTGTGCTGACTGTTTCCCAGCCCGACCAGCGGCCCGCCCCTTTGTTATACATGACCCTTAATCCGGACCCTGACGTTTCCACAATGTCCGGCAGACCGTCTCCGTTGAAATCCGCGAGCATCCGGTCGGTACTGTTTCGGGAGACATTAAGCCCCACGCCTCCGCCGATGCTGGCCTGCCCGATATTGAAACTGCCGCCGAAGCTTGTGCCGAAGTTGCGGCTGTTACCCTCTCGCACTGCGGTAACACTCCACTTTTCAAAGGGAAGGAACCCATAACCGCAGTTGAGAGCCACGCTGCCGAGGGCATTCACCTTGTCGGGCAGGCCGTCTCCGTTCACATCCATCCAAGTGAATGACGTATGGTCGCTGCCCCCGCCGAGACTGACCCCAGCGTTGCCGGATCCGTTGAAGCTGATTTTGGCGCCTTTGGGATTGTTGGAGGTGTTCCTGGAGGGTGTGGAATAGCTTCCTCCAAAGTTCGCTCCTTCAGAAACCGTACTGGAGGAGGAGACTACTTGCACGTGAGACTCAAGTGCGCTCATCGGCCCGATGCCTCCCCAGGGCTGCGAATACTGGACATATACTTGGCCGATGATGTCCGGATACCTGTCCCCGTTAAGATCCATATAGTCTGTCAGGATGGTGTTGTCCCCTGTTGAGCGTGACACTCCGACCGAGATCGGCACAACCGGGATGGACAGGCTGAGCGAGTGATTCTTCAGCTTTGTCATGTTCTGCTTCCTGATAGTCTTGGCTTCGAAGCCTTGAGGGACCACGGGCACGGGATGGTCATATTCCACTATGTCCGCCGTGGTGCTGTCCGCGACATATTCCGGCATCCGCGTGTTGGAGATGGTGTCACGGACAATATAGTTTATGTTCCCGTATCCGACCCACGCTCCGTGCCTGCTGTCGGGCTGCATTTCCACCCAGCCGGTGCTCGGACTGAGAGGATCATAAGCTCCCGAAGAGGTGAATGCCTGTGTCATTGTGGACTGTTCTTGCGTTTTGTCGGTCTCCTGGGTCGGTTGGAAGGTGCTGATGGCCGCACTGTCCGACTGGGCCTGGGATTGGTCTGTGGGATGTGCACGCAGGTCCACTACAAGACGGGACAGCTTAATGACCGTATCCTTGACAGCCATTCCCGCAACGGTGTCGTTGTTGTTGTACGCAAACTGCCCCCATCCCCTGTACAGAGGGCCGAAAAGCCAGTGGTAAACCGTGTCAAGGGCGGTTTGTTTATAATTGTTGATAATAGCTTGGACAGGCGGGTAATAGTGAACGGTGTCTGTCACAGGATTGCCGTTGATGGTGTCGGGAAACATGTATTGGATATGCGGCCGCACGTCGAAAGAACCGTAATTGGTCGCCACCAAGATAAATCTGATAAAGTCATTCTCATTCAAGGAATCTCCCATGTTGATGGTTCGGCTTTGGTTCCCACGTAGAAGATATGGGATTTGCGTCAAAATACTGTCTTTGAATAATACAACTGTCAAAATTGCCGTGTCAGAAGAGTTCGGACGGGGCAAGCAGTCAATGGTCATGGCGTACCGGGAATTGTTTTTGTGTGCCTGGAAAAACATTTTCCCACTTACAAGATAGTCTTGTTCCGAATTATAATGATTCGCATTCATACTGTATGCATCCAGCTGTACTACCGAATCGTTTCCAAAACTCGTATAGGTAATATCCTGATTCCACTTCACCTTGTCAAAGGACCTGTTTTCACCCGAAATGAGCCTGAACATTATGATGTCGCCTTCCGACACATACACCCCAGCAACAGTGGTGTCATGCATCACATGCACGCTGTCGGGAATGGTGTCACGCACAAGGATTTCCGGTGTTGTAGAACTGAATAGACGGTATTGACCGTCAACGTTGACATCTCTGCACACTTGGATGGCGTACTGGACACCGTCGCATCGTTTGGATTGCGCATGGCTCTCGGAACTGTCGTTGAGCAGTTGGATTCTCGACCTCACATTGACAGTTCCGTTGCGTTGCACGACCCAGACCTTCACGGTCTCCAAATCAGGGTCGGCGGGCACAGGCGTGCAGCGGATAGACTTTCTGTATATTTCCAGCAAGCCCGTCTCGCTTTGGTAATCCACTCCCGTGGAATCGTAGTGCGGATATCTGAAAACGCACTCGTACATGCCCGTGTTCATTAGACTGTCCGCAAGTGCGGCGGCATGGCTGCTGCCACCGATGTTCTTGATGTTGAACTGGCCAACGAGTTCCCACTCCACGGTACAGGCCACGCTGTCATTCACCGCACCGTCGAAAATAATGCCACCGCATACACCGGGATGAGTCACAACAATGTCTGGAATCTCGTCTTCGCCATTTGCGATGGCCATTGTGTAAAACTCCTTGAATTTCACTGTGTCGTTCCCTTTTTCCGTAACATTGAACAGCACCCCTTTATCCGTGATCAGATCCATCAGCCCGTCACCGTTCACATCCGAAAAATACACGGATGTGGTTGAAGTGGTCTTTGGCCAGCTGCCGCTGTATGAGCAGCCTGCCGAAGCCTGAAGCCCCCATGCCGTGGTGCTGCTCCCTTCCACCAGGAAATCGGATGCACCTACTACAGGTTTTGCAGGTCCGAAGTGGAACGTGGTGTCGCTGTCAAATATCTGCTTTCTGCAATACAGGGTATCCCCGGATTTGAACAGCTTGTCCGCAAGCCCGTCACCATCAAGATCCGCCAGAGTGAGTATCCCCTCGCTCTTGGAACGGCTGTAATTGAAATTGCCGCCCACACTAAGGGATGTAAGGGGGACAACTGGACCCAAACCGATGGTTGCCGTCCCGCCGATATTCCAGCTTTTGCCTTTGGTGGCACCCAGAGCCGATGCCTTGCCTTCGTTGCCCACATTGAACGGATTGGTAATGAAAAAACTATGGAGATTATCGTTGCTGGTATGTAGATCTATGGAAACCGGATCACTGAACATGGCGTTCCCAGAAGGGGCGTCAAAATAGTCAAAATTGGTCCGTACTCCGAAAAATCCGTACTGCTCCAGCATGGAAAGCTCAGTGTCACAGTAGTGGAAATCGTTGATGCTGTCAATACGCACAACATCGGTCAGACGGGTTTTATATTGGGACTTGCGCTTGTTTTCTGTATAAAACATATAACGCCTGAGCACCTCCTCATCAAAAGATATCTCAATGTAACAAAGAACTTCAGCTGTCACTTCCTTGAACCCCCTGTTGAAAGAGACCGTCACGTCATCCCTTCCGCCTTTTCTGACAAAATGGATCTTGTAACGCGAAGGGGCGTCTTCATGATAGGTATAACGGATACTGTCTATGTAAATCTGCTTTCCCATGACGCTGGCGTTGTTAACACCCGGATGCTGCAACACAGAATAATAATATCTCACGCTGTTACCCGAAGGATCCACACTTTCCGCCAATGCCCAGTGGGCGATAGCTCCCGATGAGTTTCCGGCACCAGTGCGCAACACGCAGCTGTTGTTCACGCCGTTGTCGGAGGCGTACTTGCCGTAGTAGTCCGTCACGCCGTTCTTGTGCGTCACCGTCCACCAGTAGTTGTCTGGGCCGCTGCCATGGCGCACGATGCTGTCGTAAGCCTCGTTCTTGCGGGGAAAGTGTTGGATGTTACCAGATAATCTGCTGATGCTCATTGTGTCATTAGTATGATGAGCCAATTTTCGGAACCCACCCGTAACGTTGTCCTTGGTCACCAATTGCTCGCCCTCATACAAATAGACTTCGCTTTCCCAAGCGGTACGGTATCTCGGCACACCCCATCTTGTCTCCACCGTGATGGAGGGGATGGAGATGTCCCAGCCCACGCCGAGCCAGCCGTTGCCGCCGCTGCTGCTGTAGGTCAGCGCCAGGTTGGGCTGCATGCCCTGCCGCCCGGCGGGGATTTCTATCGGGTAGCTCAGGTTGGCCGTCCCCATGTTGTTGGCCGTGGGCGGCTGTATCAGCGTGATACCCTCCAGCGGGTCGGCGGCCTTCAGCTCCTTGATGCTCGTGGGCGTGTAGGCCGAGGTTTCCGGCATCTCCGGGGTCTTCAGCACCGCGTTGATGAAGTCCAGCGGGGAATCACCGCCGCCGCCCTGTGGGGCAAACGACATCATATCTTGCACCTGCGTAAGCGCGTCCTGCGGGTTTGACAGATCATTCCGAGTGTGGGACAGTCCCTTCTCCCACGGTCTGAACCGCGAGCAGACCAACAGCTCCGCCTCGTTCACGGAGTCGCGCTGTATGGCGACCCAGCGGTGGTACTGTCTGTCATAGACGTAGGTCTGTATGTCGTCCTCGGTGAAGCCCTGCGGCAGCAAGGTGGGGTCGTAAGGCACGGCAATGGCAAACTCGCCCGGCATGGGGTTTACCCTGTATCCGGCCGTTTGCATGTCTTCATCAAACCCTCCCGTCACGTTCACCATGCCTGCGTCCAGGGGCGGAAGCTGCGAGGGGGTGAGTTCCGCCATCGCGCTCGTTTCCAGCATGGCAGGCGGCGTGCCCAGAGGGGAATTTGAAATCATCAACGGGGGAAAACTCTCGTTTGTGATTGTTTCCACCATTGGAAGGCTGCTGTCGTCCGTGTTGTCCATCCGGAGCAGGGAAGGCGTCACGTCTCCGTCGCCGCTCCGCGTATCGGGATCCGGATGGTAGCTGTATGTCCTGTAGGAACGGGATGAATACTGGTAGCCTGCCGTGTCGATGGAGAACATGGCGAGGGTGATGGCGACCAGCACTGCGATTATGGTGAGTAGGGATTGTTTCATATCTGTGTTGTTTTGGACCTTTTATGATTTTCGATTTTGTAGCCCCACACTGTGCTGCGCTTGTGTGGGGTTACTCGCACTTCGTGCGTCTTGCCTCTTCGAGGCTGCTCAAGGAATATGTATAGTTAGTTGACCACCATCTTGAGCGTCTTGCGCCCGGTGCCGGAGGCTATGTCGATCAGATAGTGCCCTGCGGTCTGCACCCTGCCCGCGAAACGGTAACTGCTCTGTCCCTTGCCGTCCATTTTCAACAGCACCTTGCCATCTGTATCATACACTGTGACAAACACATCCTGTGCTTCGGGGTATATTATCTCCACAGTGAAGTTCCCGTGGTTGGGGTTGGGATGCAATTTGTAATGGGCAATTTGCAATGGGGAACTTTCAATTTGTAATTTGGAATGGGCAATGGACAATGATTCCTTGTTGCAACCGTTTGCTTGACAAAGTGTTCCATCTCTTTCTAATTTCCCGTTTTCCATTCCACATTTCCCATTGGATTCCCCGTCCACCGCCAGCGCCTTGGGGGTGTCCGTGGTGTCGGGCATCGTCACGGCGAAACAGAAGAAATCGCGCCCGTTCCGGTCGGTATCCCAATGAATGTCATTGTATATATAGTGTCCCAGGCTGTCCATGCCCGAGGCCTGCACCTGTTCGGTTTCCCCTGTGGGGAAATCGCCCGTGCCGCTGCGGTCGATCAGGAGGACAGGGGGTGTCTGTTGAGACGCAAAATTTTGCGTCTCTACGGCCGTTGTGTCCAACAGGATGAATGTGCCGTAGGTGTGTGCATTGCCCGTCATCTGCGCCATGCTGCGCCCGACGACCTCGTAGGTGACGCCGTCCTGCGTATAGATTTCGGAAACGGCAGGCAAAACACCGTCCATACCGAAAATGATGAAATCCCCGTCGGCAATGGATGCGGGATTGTCCTCGTTGTTTCCCGTCTGTAGGGACGAATAATTATTCGCCTCTACCATGGCGATAATCATCCGATTGTCGGCAAAATACGTCTGTTTCTGGCACAACCCTGTGGAATCGTCCCTGCCCACACCCGCTATGGAGGCGCTGTAGTCGGGATGGTTGGTGTAGTCCCAAATCACATTGCGGCGGCTGTCCAGATAGTCGGTTTGCGCGAGTGTCACGCCGTACTTCACGGCAAGATAGCTGATCCACTGGATGACGGCGGTGTCACCGATACGGCGGTCGAAGTACAGGGCTTCGGCGATGCGCCCGTACAGGGGCAGGGAGTCTGCCGCGCAGAGGGTCAGCGTGGGGGCGCACACCTCGGGTGTCCGCCACGACTGTGCGAGGTAGTTGATGACGGGGTTCAGGCGGTTGGCTGTGTCGTATGTGATCTGCCCGTTGTCGTTCAGGATGCGCCGGGTGGTCTGCCCGATGCGCTTGGCGGTGTCAAGCTGCACCTGCCATAGGGCGTTCTCGTAAGTGGTGTCGTAGGTCTCATACACCACAATCACGTCCGACTGCCGGGAGTCGTTGATGCCCAGGGGAAGGGTGAAGGTCTCCGTTCCGCCAACCTCGAAGCATTTGTTGAAGTTCATGCGGGAGAACGCGGCGGGCATGGAGTCAGCAGACGGCGTGGCGTCCAGCCCGTTGCCAGAGACATCCTTCCACGATGGTGCGCCAAGTGTCGCGCTGTCGGCGCGCAGCCACGCGGTGGGATGCTGGATTTGGGACTGGGCTGTTGTGGCAAACATGACGAACAGACCGATTATCAGATAATTTTTCCTTGACATATTGTATTGAATTTATAGCATTCACCATAAAACTTAAATATTGGCAAATGCCGCCGTAGTGCTATAGAATAGTCCTGTGAAAGTGAATTGCAGCGTGGCGGTGTCCCGATAGACCATCTGTTCGGGGATATTCAGAAATATTTGGTTCCCTTTGTCGTCTTTGAAACCCAACGAACGGTCGGGCATGAGAAAGAAATCCTCCGAGGTCAAGTCAAAAGTATCCGTTGTGGTGGCGGTGATGTCGGTGCCAATCTGCTGGAGTTGGACTGATGTGGCAGTTGCGCAATAGTTGCCAAATCCCATGCAATCTACATGAATAGTCTCGCCGTACGCAACAACACAACCGGTACATGTTTTTCCGTCGTGCCCAATGTTTGTTAACAGGATGGTTGAACTGGCCGATTTGTTGTCAGAAGGAATAAATATCACTCGATTGGGAGACTGTTCGTATTCCATCGTTCGATTCCCGTCTTTTTCGCAAGCACAAAGCAGTAGCATGGTTGCAAGAATTGTAAATGTCGTTGTTTTTCTCATAGCATTTAGTTTAGTTAGATGTAAAATTGTTATTGTTTCAGCGGCAAAAATACGGTCCGGCACCGAACTGTTTTATCCTTCACAGCAGGAATATGTTCCTTCACACCAAAATATGATGCCATGATGTGCGATGGATAATTTGGAAAATAGGGGTATGTGAATAATAACCAATATTTTAATGGAACGCCGCCATGTAATACCCTCACAGGCCGATTTGAGGTATTAATATGCGTTGAGGGAATAACGGACGGATAAAACAGCTATATTTGCCGCCACACTAAAAACACAAACGCTATGAAACACCAGAATACAATAATCTCCATTTCGCTGAATGTCCTGTTTTGTGCGGCCTTGCTATGGTTTTTCTCCCGAAACGCATTCCTCCGTCCATACGCAGGCAGTACCACAAAAGAGATACTTGCCGGATTAGTGCTGCTGGGGTCGCTGTATATCAATTACTTTCTTCTGTTTCCTAAACTCTATGAACAACGTTCATACATAGCCTATTGGTTGCTGGTGCTTGTCATATCTATAGTTGCGGGAGTGCTGGATATGGCAATCGCCTATCCCCATATCTCCGTTTGCAATGCGATGCTCATCGAAACAATCGGTTTTACGAAGTTTTTTGCCCTGTGCGTGTTTTTCATATCAGGGCGAAACCTTGCGTTCAATTTCTTTCCGTTTATGATCAGAGAACGGAAGCTGCTTCAACAGGCTTTGGAAACAGAAACCCAAATTGTTTACCAGTATGCCCGCCTGCTGGATGTTTGCGACAAAAAGAACAACTGCCAGCACATACCCGTTGAGCAGGTTTTTTATTGCAAGAAAGTGGGGAATTACACCTTTGTCTATATGGTGGATGGAGATGTGTTCACTCGTTACTGTTCCATCAAGTATCTGGAACAACATCTTGGAAACAAGGAGTTTGTACGTATATCCCCATCCTTCATTGTCCCATACCGTCATATAGCCTCGTGCGACGGGGAGACGGTAGTCATGAAAACTGTGCCCTGGATGGAAACGCCCCTCACATTCAAATTGGACACCCAAAGAAGACCGTATGTGGCGGCCGTCATTGACAAACACTTGCGTGCGGATATGGAAGTTACGGATAGCGCACGGCCGGATAACAAAGAAGTAAAGGGGAGAAGAAACCCGTCTGTCCCGCCGAAAGAGAAGCTGGACGCCGTGCTCAACTACATCAAGGAACATCCCGGTTGCCGGTCCACAGAACTTATGTCTCACACGCTCTATTCGCAGACCACAATGGAACGCTGCCTGTCAGACCTCAAAAAGAGAGGTGTTATCGAATTTTCTGGCAGCAAGAAGACTGGTGGTTATCAGGTGGTCGGCACCCCCGATCATCTGTTTTGAACATTTTTACCAACTGAACATTACCTGTGCTTTTATTTCCGTTTTGTGCGGCTTGTCAATTTGTGTCAATCCGCTGCTGATTACTTGCCTGTCAATGTAGTAGCTTTGCGCCACGCGTAGCCACAAACTGATCCATTTGTACTTGTAGCGAAGTAATAGATAACCACGTATGCCTTTGTAATAATAAGACCCGATGCAGAAAGCATAATAGACATCGTTTTCGTAGGCATAGAGCCGCTCGTCGTAACTGTCGGTGTCGAAGTAGGCAACCCTTGCATGGATGGAGATGTCCGGTTTAGGGAATTTCAATGCGATGTCTTGATAAAGCAGGATGCCCGAACGCCGGGTTTGGTTCATGGGGTAGCGGTTCATTATCCAGTCAAATTCTGTTTTCAGTTTCAGTGCCGAGAGTGGGGAATTGGACCAGATAAGCCGGATTCGGTGTTTGTGGTGCTCTTGGAGTTGTTTGTAATAGACAGATTCCGGACTGTTTTCGGGTTTGCTCCGAAAGCTGTATTTTACATTCAGAACGCTGCTTTGGGTAAGATTGATCTCCCCGGACAGGCCTATGTCCAGTCCTTGCACGGGCGCGTCTGTGCGATAGGTGAGGATGGTGAGCCGGTAGTAGTCGGCGTATAAGTTCAGCGTGATTCGCCGCGAGAGCACGTAGTTGCCGGTGAGGTAGATGCCGGTTTCGCCGGCATTCTTGGAATTGGTGCCGAATGCGTGCCCCAACGGGTTGGTATAATGTTTGTCGTAATGGCGGAAGATGACGGCGATTTTGAGGGTGGGGATAGGGCTGGTTATGAGGGCTTGCAGCACGCCAATTGCCCCGTTTTGGTTGACGCCGATTTCTCCGAACAGCAGTTGCTTGAACAGGATGGCGTGGTAGTCGGCGGCCACGTTGAAGCCAGTAGGCTGCCAAAGGTTTCGCCACTTCTCGGCGGCGGTGCCGCACGTGTCGCTGTGGCTGTGGCCGAGGATGCGGGCCCCGACCTTGAACAGAGCGTGACTGTAGGAGATGTTGGCTCCGAGGCAGTTGTCCGTGCTGCCGAATGTGCGTCCGGCAAAGAGCGTGCCCTCGGCGCGACTGTTGCCCAGTGTGACGGCCGTGCCCCGGAGGAAATCGCCCTCGCTGGTGGGCGCTACGGCCCGGATGCCCGTGCTGAACCGGCGCACACTCCCTGCGCCGCCGCCCTTGCCCGAAAGCATGGAGGAGCCTATGGCCAAGCCCTGCCCGAAATTGAGCCTGTAGTCGCCCAGAACGGCTTTTTTCACAATTCCGACATCCTGAATGCTGACTGAAGCGGAGTAAAAGTCGAACCCATAGCGCTGTTCCCCACGGAAAAACTGTTCTCCAGGGTCCTTTTCACCCGAAATCTTGAATGAGAATTTACCTTGTGTGTCAAAAGTGTAACGGAACATTGCGTGTCCGGGTGTGCCTGCATAGTGCGTGGCGCGGGAGGTGTCGTACCCGGCCTGCCGCTCCAGAACCTGTCCGTAGCGGACCAGCAATTTCGATTTTCCCTTTCTGAAGAAATTTTTGAAAAATGCTTGCTTCTCCGGCGCACGCGACACGGTCACCAACTGTTCCAGTCTTTCCCGTTCCTCCCGCCCGAAGCCCTCAATGCCGTCCAACTCGTAAATGCTGGCCATCTCGCCATAGTTTTCCAAATAGAGTTGTAATTGGTAATATTGATAATCGGAAAGCCTTAATATTCGTACGGCTGTTTCGTAACTCAATTCGTTGAGATTGGGCTTGTCCTTGCCCAGTTCCTCCAGCTCTTCCAATAAATCCTCAGCGGAAATATCCTCGTCGTCCAACGCATCTTCCAGTCTGTTTTCGATAATGTCCATAGAAGGAATTTCGTATGAACTGCTGTCGGTTTGGGCTGACATGTTCCAGATTTGGAATGCCATTAGGCTGATGAAAAGAATTGCCTTTTCACGATTTATTTGTACTTTTGCTGCGTCATTTCTGTGAGAAGGTATATTGGATGAAAGACTCCTCCTTAAAAGTTTGCGGGAATGACTTTTTTGTTTTCCTTCTTTTTGATTTTCTGTTGTGTCAAGATTTTTTTCCATATTTTGGTTCGTGGTGTTATTTGAATTAAACTAATCTTTAATGATGTGCTTTTTTCACTTTCCGAAATAATATCCTACATCCCCTTGCGTGGTAACACTGACCCTGTAATGCCAGTTCGCCTCAATGCTGAAGATTATTTGTTTCCAGGGGATTAGTATTCCGATGCCGCAATGCGACAGGGCGGCGGTGCCTGATACCATGAGATTTGGCAAAGGATGGTAATACATCTCTAAGCCGGCATCCAAAGTGCCAGGAAGCGTCTTTTCCCCGTACAGAGCGAAGAGTATCTTTTCATTGGGCTGATAATTGGCTTGCAAGGCAAAGATCATGGGGATGACCTCCTCGCCGATAACGCCGTATTTCATGCGGATGGGGTTGAAGAGGTCCACAGCCAGACCAAGTGTGCGGCTGATTTGGCAATATGCGGAAAAATCGATAGTGAAGGACTGGCGCATGGGATAATGCTCGGCATGATTCATCAGATAGACTGCCTGTAGCGCCACACAAACCTTGCCGCCAAAGCGCCGGCCGTATCCTATGCTGACATTTAGCTCGCCGAAGCCACTGTATCCATAATGGCTTGCGCTGGCCAGCAAAGCATCTTGCTGGTGGATGTAATCATATTCTACATCACCGAACATCATTTCTTTTAAACCATAATCATTGCGAAAACCGGCGTGTGCGTAGGACGTGGTCAACATACACCGCGCGGCGGGAAACCCCTGCATGGCATTGGTGTACAGAATATCTTGTAAGGCAACTTGTGCTGATCCGGATAGTGCATCCAGAATGATAAGGGTTGTGATAATCAGAATAGATAATCGATGACAGATTGCTTCCATCGTTATTTTGTTTAGGGGGTTGATGCTATAACGATGGATTGATAAAAATATTATTTATTTGTAAATTTTTTGATAAAAAAATGATAGGCGGCCGAACGGCCGCCTATCATATAATATTTTACAATAATAATATTAACCTTTCAGTGCTTCGGCGCCACTCACAATCTCAATCAGCTCGTTGGTGATGGACGACTGGCGGGCGTTGTTGTACTTGAGGCGCAAGTCGCGTAGAATCTCCGTGGCGTTGTCAGTGGCCTTGGTCATGGATATCATGCGCGCGCCGTGCTCCGAAGCGATGGAGTCACACAAAGTCTTGTAAAGCTGGTTTCTCAAGATTTTGGGAATCAACTCGGTGAGCACCTCCTCCGGCGACGGCTCGATGATGTAGTCGTTGTTGGTGGTAGCAGCCTCTTCGTCCAGATTGCTCAAGGGCAGAAAATCCTCCACGGTAATACGCTGCGTGGCGGCGTTCAGGAACTGGTTATAGACGATGTCCACTTTGTCAATCTCATGCTTGAGAAATTTTTCGGTCAGCTGGTCGCAAATACCGGCAACTTCAGTGAATTCAGGATTGTCCAAGAGGGCTTCGTTGTGTTGGAGGATAGGGTAGCTTGTGTGCAACTGCTCGTAACCTTTCTTGCCGATGCAGATAAGATTCACGTTTCCGGCAGCATGTTGCGCGGCATAGTTCTCCTCTACAAGGTGGTTTACAGCCTTGATGATGTTGGCGTTGAATGCACCACACAAGCCTTTGTTGGAGGTGATGACCACGATGACGACCTTGTCCGGATTGCGAGGCTCGAAAAGTGGCATCTCTTCCATGGTGCCTGCTGATGCTGACAGGTTGTGCAGTATCTCCGTCAGTTTCTCAGAATAGGGGCGCAGGTATTGGATGGCGCTTTGCGCACGGCGCAATTTGGCCGCTGACACGAGCTTCATGGAGCTCGTGATCTTCTGCGTCGATTCTATCGAGCTGATTCGGGTTCGTATTTCCTTGAGGTTGCCCATGACTATTTCTCGAATTTAACGGATACTTCCTGACAGGCTTCTTGCAGTTTCTGCATGATTTCATCGTCAATCTTGCCGGCCTTCAGTGTGTCCAGTATATCCTGATGCATCTCGTGCATGTGGTGGATGAAGGCGGTTTCGAAGTTGCGGATGTTGCTGATGGGGATGTTCTGAAGCAGACCTTTTGCGCCGCAGAAGATGATGGCGATTTGCTCTTCCACCCGGTACGGCGTGTATTGCGGCTGTTTCAGGATCTCCACGTTGCGCGCACCCTTGTCAAGCACGAACTGCGTGGCAGCATCCACATCGGAACCGAACTTGGCGAAGGATTCCATCTCGCGGTATTGGGCCTGATCGAGTTTCAAGGTGCCGGCCACTTTCTTCATGGACTTGAGCTGCGCGTTGCTGCCCACACGCGACACAGAGATACCGACGTTGATAGCGGGGCGCACACCTGCGTTGAACAGGGAGGTCTCCAGGAATATTTGGCCGTCGGTGATGGAAATCACGTTGGTGGGGATGTATGCGGACACGTCGCCAGCCTGCGTCTCGATGATGGGCAGGGCGGTGAGAGAACCGCCACCTTTCACGTGCGGCTTCAGCACTTCGGGAAGGTCGTTCATCTGGGCGGCGATTTCATCCGATTCGATGATCTTGGCGGCACGTTCCAAAAGTCTGGAGTGCAGGTAGAACACATCGCCAGGGTAAGCCTCGCGTCCAGGTGGGCGGCGGAGCAGCAGGGAGACCTCACGGTAGGCGACAGCCTGCTTGGAGAGGTCGTCGTAAATGATGAGTGCGCTGCGGCCCGTGTCGCGGAAATACTCGCCGATGGCAGCACCCGCAAACGGAGCGTAGAACTGCATGGCGGCTGCTTCGGAGGCTGTTGCCGTGACTACGATAGTGTAAGGCATGGCGCCGCGCTCGGTCAGCGTTTTCACGATGGCGGCCACGGACGAACCTTTCTGTCCTACAGCCACATAGATACAATATACAGGTTTGCCCTGCTCGTAAAATTCTTTCTGGTTGATGATGGTGTCGATGGCAATGGCGGTCTTGCCCGTCTGGCGGTCGCCGATGATGAGCTCACGCTGGCCACGTCCGATGGGAATCATGGCATCCACGGCCTTGAGACCGGTTTGCAGCGGCTCTTTCACGGGTTGGCGGAAGATGACGCCCGGGGCCTTGCGCTCGATGGGCATCTCGTAAAGTTCGCCTTCGATGGGACCTTTGCCGTCAATGGGCTCGCCCAACGTGTTGATGACGCGGCCCAACAGGCCCTCGCCCACGCGGATGGAGGCGATGCGGCCCGTGCGCTTGCAGATGTCCCCTTCGTTCAGGTTCTTGGAGTCGCCGAGGAGCACGACACCCACGTTGTCTTCCTCCAAGTTGAGTGCAATGCCCGTTACGGCCTCGCCACCGGCTTTCGTCTCAAAGGTGACCAGCTCGCCGGATTTCACATTCTGAAGGCCATACACACGTGCAATGCCGTCGCCGACAAGCAATACGGTGCCGGTCTCTGCCATCTCAGTGCTGAGGTCCAAATGCTGCAGCTGCTGGCGGAGTATGGAGGTGACTTCTGAGGGTTTTATTTCTGACATGATGATATAGGTTATTAGTTTTAAAAATTGACTTGATAGACATTGTGGGCAAATTCGTCCCGGAGGCGGTTGATCTTGGCGATGACGCTGGCATCCAGATAGTAGTCGTCCATCTTGAGACGGAACCCGCCGATGATGTCGGGTTGCACCACTTCTTCGATACGGATGGTCTTTTGGGTTTTCTCCGCAAGCAATGCGCGGATTTTCTCCACCAGTTCAGGACTCAGTGGCTGCGCTGATGTGAGCTTTACCATCTTGATGTGGTGAAAATCGTTGTAAAATTTCACGAATTCGTCGCAGATCGTGGCCAAGGCCGGCTCCCGTTTCTTGCGGATGATAACATCCAGAAACAAAAAGGTGGTCTCGCTGACCAGAGACTGGAATACGTTGGCGAAGACGGTGTGCTTTTTGGCGGGTGGTATGACCGGGCTGTTCAGCACTGCCGTCATCTCATTGTTTCCCTTCAAGGCCGCTTTGATCAAGGCTAAGTCTTGGTTAACTTCCTCGATCTGCCCTTTCTCTTGCGCGAAATCGAAGAGTGCTTTGGCGTATCGGTTGGATAATCTCGGATTTTTCATCTATTCAAAAAAAGCCTGCAAAGATATAAAAAAGTCCGGGATTAGAACTTCCGGCTACCCGGCTTCACGAATGGCAGTCCCTGCTTGCAAAGCGGGCATTCGTCGGCTTCCCAGCTCTGGATATTGAGCTTGGTGGCACTGTAGATGGGGTAGGGGAAAGAGCCGTTGCTGCGGTCAGCAAGGCAGGCCACACCGATGACCTCGGCGCCGAAGGCCTTGAGCACTTCGATGGTTTCCAAAGAAGACTTGCCCGTGGTGACCACATCTTCCGTGATCAGCAGTTTCTGGCCGGGTTTCACCTCGAAGCCGCGACGCAGGCACATCTGGTTATCTACACGTTCGGTGAAAATGGCGGGAACGCCCAGCTGACGGCCCAGTTCGTAGGCCACGATGATGCCGCCCATGGCAGGGCCCACCACCATGTCAATGGGCAGGTCTTTCACCTGCTCGGTGATGACGGCGATAACCCGCTCGGCACGGTCTGGGTATTGCAATAATTTGGCGCATTGGCAGTAGCGATCGCTGTGACGACCTGATGAAAGTAAGAAATGGCCTTCTAACAGGGCCTCTGATTGTTTTAGTTCATCTATAACCATAATGATTTTTTCTAAAAAGCGTGCAAAGATAAAAAAAAACATTATTTTTGCACCTTGAAAATTAAAGAAATTATAAAAAGCTATCAATATGAAATTTATCGTATCCCGTGATGTATTGTACCGCAATTTGAGCGCGATAAGCGGTGTGATGAGCACCAACGCGTCCATGGCCATTCTTGACAATGTGTTGATGACCATTGCCGGAACCCAGCTGAAACTCACTGCTTCAGACGCCGAATCCACGATGACAGCCGTCATAGAGCTGACGGATGTGGAGGGCGAAGGCTCCGTGGCCGTGCCCGCCAAGATCCTGATAGAGACCCTGAAGTTGATTCCCGAAACCCCTATCAACTTCTTCATCAACGAAGAGGCTCGCACGGTGAACTTCAAGGCGGCCAACGGCGATTACGACGCTCCATGCTTCCCTGGCGATGAGTATCCGCAAATCAACGAGATAGAGAATCCCAATTCTTTTGACATTGAAGCTCCTATCCTGCAACGCGCCATCAGCAAGACGATGTTCGCGGCTGGTACAGATGAACTGAGACCCAACATGATGGGGGTGCTTTGCGAGTTGTCCAGCGATTGCATCACTTTCGTGGCCACCGACGCTCACAAGCTCGTGCGCTACCGCAACACCAAGGTTACCGCCGACGATTTCACTTCTCTCATATTGCCCAAGAAGCCGATTGCCCATCTCAAGAACATCCTCTCTGGTGTGAATGGCGATGTGCATGTTGAATACTCCAAGGAGACGAACCACATTCGTTTCTCCTTCGAAAACCTTGTTCTCTTCTCCGTTTTGAAAGAGGGTAAATATCCTAACTATGAGGCTGTTATCCCGAAGAGCAATCCGAAATCTTTGGTGGTCTCCCGCGATGAATTTCTCAAATCCATCCGCCGTGTGGGTATCTACTCCAACCAGTCCACCTTCCAGGTGCGTGTTTCTTTGTCAGAGGAGATGACCAGCATCACAGCTGAGGATATGGACTATTCCAACAAGGCTGTTGAGAATATCGCTGGCGAATACACGGGCGAAGCAATGGAAATCGGTTTCAACTCCAAGTTCCTGCGTGAGATGCTGGAGAACATGGACTCCGACCAGATCAAGTTGGAGATGTCACAGCCCAACCACGCCGCGCTGATTATCCCGACAGAGGAATTCAGCGATACGGAGAGTTTGCTCATGCTCATCATGCCGGTCATGCTGAACTACTAGCCGATTTTATTTTTTCTGATTTCGACAGGAAGACCGGGTTGTCGCTGCCGCCTTGTGCGGGAGAGGAAAGTCCGGGCAACATAGAGCACCATACTTCCTAACGGGAAGGCATCGCAAGATGACAGACAGTGCCGCAGAAAATATACCGCCCGCAAGGGTAAGGGTGAAAACGCGAGGTAAGAGCTCACGACGCCGTCAGTGATGCCGGCGGAGGTAAACCTTATGGGTTGAAAGACCAAATAAACCGAGGCTTGAGGGCTGCTCGTCCGACTCGGAGGGTAGGTTGATAGAGGCCTGCGGCGACGCAGGTCGTAGATAAATGGCAACCGATTACAGAACCCGGCTTATAGGTTTTCCTGATTATACGGAGGCGCAAGCTTCCGTTTTTTTATGGCTACCACCGTGGCTTGAAAGCGTCAGGAATGTGATGGACCTCGGCCTCTTGACCTTCTCTGACGATGACAGACAAAATGTCGAAACGCACCTCTTTGGTGATGCCGAATTTTTGGATGTATGCCGCCGCGGCACGTATCAGGTTACGCTGCTTTTGTAGGGTGACGAAGTCCTCTGGCTCCCCGAAAGTGTTGCTTTTTCGCGTCTTTACCTCCACAATGACCAGAAAATCAGCCGTGGAGGCAATGATATCTACCTCCAGATGCCCGATGGTCCAGTTGCGTTCCAACAACGCGTAACCTTTTGATAACAAGTAATCAACGGCGAGATCTTCGCCAATTCTGCCTTTAATTTGTTTTTCGGTTTTCATAAAAATTTGTTTTTGTAGTTGAAAGGCTGCAAAGGTAGCAATTGTTTGCTTATTGCGACAACCACTCCAAAGCTTTTTCCAACAGCTCGTCCCGACCCTCGTAGATACCCTTTACTGTAGGCCAAACGTAAATGTCGGGAATGATGCCAACGCGCTGTGTCTCAGTGCCGTCGGGGTAATAGATGCCAATGCCGGAAAAATAGGAGTTGATACCGCCGGGGAACTGAATCCCTACTACATCGCCATCCGCGCCTGCCGTCGTGTTGCCGATGACGATACTGTTCGGGAGCGTGCGGTACATCATGGTGCAAAACTCTGCATGGCTTTGTGACTGCTCACTGATGAGAATGGCGATTTTGCCCTTGTACGCTTGCTTACCTTTTCCAGTATAGCCCGGTTTTGTCCAACCAAAAGCACCGGGATTGCTCATGTCCGGACAGGTGGCCTTGAAAAACGGTCTTGATTTGTCAGACAAGACACTGTATAATTTATAGTTGATGCTTTCATTCGGATACTCCCTCAAATCCAGAATCAGCCCTTTGGTGGTGTGTAGGGTGTCTGCAATCCGCTCCACCCATTCTTTGGTGATATCGTCCATGGATACATATCCGATGCTGTCGCGCAACAATTTGTAACAGATGCTATCGGTTTTGGTCTTTGCCGACATTTCTTCAAAGTTATACCGGGTGATAGTAGCCTCTTTCGGGATCCCATCTGACAGGTATGAGATGCTGACGGAGGGTGTATAACCATTGCAAATCTCCCAGGAAATGTTTCGGACTTTGGCACGATGGTTGGATGCCGAATAATAGGGCGACAGGCTGTCAACATAATACGAAACAGGCTTGCCATCAATGTGGGTGATGATATCCCCGATGTGCGGTCCGGCACTGTCGATTTTTTCCGAATCCCAATAATCAGAAACCACCAAGGTGTCATTCTTCAAGAAACTCACTCTGAACGGAGTGCGGTAGTAGTTCAACGACTGCTTGAATTTCATGGACCACATCGCCCCGTGAGTGTCGTCTATTTGGGCAATCAGGCGTTTGATAGCTCTCCAATAGGTTGTTTTATCCTCTGCCGAGAGGAAAGAAGAAATATGATTCTTTATCACCGTGTTCCAGTCAGCGTCCGCAAGATACAGGTCCGGGAAAAAATAATACACCATATTCCAATAGCGGTACAGTGCCAGCAACCTGAAACCGGCGTCAGGGTGATCCATCTCGTCATAATCGTTTTCATGCTTGAATTGTGCATTCTTCACCCAAAGAGAGTTATAGGATACATAGTAATATCCGTTATTGCGGTTCTGATACACATTCATCAGGGTCTTGTAAAGCTTTGGCGACAAAGTTTCAGAATTAATCCATGCCAGGTCTGGCTTCAGGAAAGCGTTGGTATCAACGGGAGTAACATTTTTATTGACAGGAATTTTCCCGTAATGAAGAATCCATTTGGCCAAGTAGGCATCGCGCTGCTTGCTGTCGGTCACCTGCAAATAGCCGGGCAGCATCCGGAAAAGCTCGTAATCCCAGTTGTACGCGCCTTTGGAAATGGTGGGGTGGTGATATTTCAGAAATCCCCAGACGCGGCCTAAGAGTTCGAGATTGTCCACCAGTTGCGGCGTCATTTCAGGGAACTCTATATTGGAGCCGTGGTCATACGCCGTGTCTTGGACTGTTTCGGTCTTGACGGATGACGTTTGTGCGTGAGAGAGGGTCACGCAGAAAAAGAGCAGGAGGGTGAAGAGGATATGTTTTTTCATAAAGGGGGATTTTTTTCGGTGATTATTCCAACAGCCATCGCCACGCAGGCACAATCCGTATGTTGTTATCTTCCACAGAAATGCGGTCGTCATCCAAAGTGATGATGGTGTTGTCGGTGGTACCGTAGGTTTTCGCTGCCGAGGCAAGGCCAGCCACTTCGCGTTTGCGGGTGGACTCGTCTGCCAAAGAAACAGTGACTTGGATGCACTGTGTGATGCGGGTGCCTGTACGGACGATGAAATCGCACTCGCTGCCGTTGGCGTGGTAGAAAATATCCTTGCCGCGCCGTTTCAACTCAACGAAAATCAGATTTTCCAACAGCGGACCGAGATTGTCGGTCGGGTTAAAGCCTACCAACCGGATGATGGCATTGTCAATCAAATATATTTTTTTGATGCTGGCCTCTTGCGTTTTGACGGAGGCATTGTATTTCAGAAGTTGGGAGAGCAGATAAGTTTCCTCCACACATTGAATATAATGCTTGACGGTATCAGAGTGCTTCACCCCGATGACTTTGGCAAGGGAGGCGTAAGAATGGCGCTTGGCGGCATTGCTGGCGAGAAAATGCATCAACTCAAGCACTTCCCGACCATTGGTGATGTTGTTCCGCTGAAGCACATCACGGTATATGATGCTCTGGTAAAGTGCAGAGATGTAGTCGTCGGGTTCCCCCTGAAGGTATGCAGGAAACCCACCCGACAACATGTAGGTCTTGAGATGTTTGGCTAACAGGGCTGCTCCAGCGGTTGTATAGAAGTCTGTTTTGTTGACATTAATATCTTTAAGTTGAAGGTATTCCGCAAAAGAAAAAGGATAAAGCTCTATGGGGATATGGATTCCCGACAGGTGCGTGCCCATTTCACGACTTAACATCTTGGCGTTGCTGCCGGTAACATAGACTTTTGCACCTTCGTTGTATAGCCGACGCACATACAGTTCCCATCCTTCAATATTTTGTATTTCATCAAAAAAGTAAGTGTGCTGTTCTCCGTATAATTCAGAAAAGCAAATATCTAGAGTTTCAAAATCCTCAACGGAGAAATTGATGAGGCGTTCATCGTCGAAACGGAAATAGTAATCTTTTTCGTTGTTTTTTTCACGGATTTGTCGCAAGAAATAGGATTTTCCACATCTGCGCACACCCGAAATGACCACCACTTGTCTTGTGGAAAGCCACCTGTCATCGATGTTCCGTGGCATTCCAGATTCCAAATCCTTGGCGTGTTGGTTCGCCATTACCCTCATTATTAATTCTTTGCTGACCATCGTCTATAAAATTTGCGGCAAAGATATAAAATATTTCTATTTAAAATGACGATATTTTGAAAATATTTCTAATTAAAACAGAGATATTGGCTATTTTTACAGGTTATTGCAATAATCATCGTTTCAGTTTCTTCGTGTACTTCTCCTTCACAATCTCAAACGAGTTCCGTGTCAGTTCTTTCAGAAGCTCTGAAGAAACCTCTTTGACCAGCACCCCGATCCAGTATTTGGGGTTCATGTGGTCGGGATCAATGAAACCGTCGTAGTTTTCGCGCAGTTCGGCAATGCGCTCGGGCTGGCATTTGAGGTTTACGGCAGTGAAATCGTACAAGTCGCAGTAGCAGAAGGTGTGGCCACAGACGTAAAAAACTAAGATGGAGTCGCCGCCGGGCATCTTCGCGAAGGGCAGTTTCTCTTCTACATCGCCCAGCGACAGGCATAATTCACGGTATTCTTCGATGTTCATTTTAAGTTGTTATAATCGTCCTTGTTTCTTACTTTGCAATCTCAATGATTGGTTCTCCTAGTGCTTGCTGAATCAAAGCAACTGTTTTGCAGGTGAAATTATGACCAAAAGAGAACCATCTTGACACCTCGGATTCTTTTTTGCCAGTTAGTTTTGCCAAATCACGTTTGGTCATCCCTTTGTCTTGCAGAATTTGGTAAATCTTTTCAGAAATACTGAAATTCAAGTCAAAGGCGGCGCGTTCCTGTGGTGTTATTGAATCATGTGCTTCTTTAAGAATCTGTGAATATATTTTTACAGTTGTCATTTTATGATAATTGAAATACTTTTCCTTCAATACCAGTAATAACATTCTTTTCGATGGTTATGGTTCCATTTTTCTGTGCTTCAGAAAGTAGTTTGTCAAATTCTTGCAAATCCATCACATAACCACTTAATTCTGCACTTTCCTCGTATGTTCGAGTGTTCTTTATCCCTCCGTTACCGACAATAAGTATTTGATCGGAAATACGAAGACAGTATAGTCGTAGTTTTCGTGAGTCGATAGATAATGCTTTTATTCGATTGATTAACATTTATGTTAAATAATTTTCATCAAGTAAAAAAAATGCGTCGATCCGCGCGATTCGCGGGGACTATTAATCCTTCCCAAAGTAATACTGCCTCTTCCCGACACTCGCTTTGCCGTACTGGATGGCATTCTTCGGGCAGTGGTGGAAGCAGGCGTCGCAGTTGGTGCAATTGCCGTGCCACTTTGGGCGGCCATCTTCCAGTGTGATGTTCTGCAACGGGCACACGCTCACGCACTTGCCGCACGAGATGCAGGCATCTGTGCTGCGGAACGGCTCATCCGAGACCCACTTGTGGAAAGATTTTCCGATTACTTTGGTCTTGAAGCGCGGAAAGAGTCCCCGGCGCATCTCCATCACAGACTTGCGGTCCCGGATGTTTTGGATCACCTCTGGCAAATGCGCTTTGGCCTTTTCGATCTTGTGTTGAGCCTTCTCCGGCTTGTCGGTGCCCATGCCTGCCATGTTGACGTATGTGTTGGGCATCACGAAGCAATAGGCGGCGTTGAGCTGTACTCCTGCGCGCACCAATTGCTCATCGAAAACCTTTTCTGCCACCCCTCCGTTGTCGCCGCAGGTAACCGCCAGCCATACGTAGGCAGGCTTATGCGCAAAGCGCAACTTCCGCACAAACCGCACCACCAATTGTGGCGGACTCCACGAATATATGGGGAAAACGAAGCCCACATGCTCATCTTCTGCAATATCATAGTTGAAATTATGCTCCCGCTCGGCCTCTGGAATGAAAACCAGCTTGTCGCCCGTGGCCTGCGCAATGCTTTCAGCAATAAAACGGCTGTTGCCGCATCCGGAAAAGTAGAAAATCATATTCTGAAATATTGGATTATTATGTGCAAACTATCTCTTTACGAGTTTCGTTGTTTCCGTTCCTCTTGTTGTTTGAAGCTGACACAGGTACACTCCTGCCGGGAAACGGGCCAAATCGACTTCTTCCAAGTAGATGCCAGCAGCTTGGTTGGAAACATCCTGACGCAGCAGCACGCGTCCCATCATGTCTGTAATCGTGATGGAAACGGGAGAGGCCTCCGTCAACTGATATCGTATCACAGCCTTGTCGCTTACCGGATTGGGATAAACCTGCATGGACACAACGTCTTGCTGTTCTTCTGTGCCTAATCCATCTGCCAAATCGGCGTATTCAGCCAACATGGCCAGGTTGTACCGCGCTACATCGGCATGGTAGGCGTAGTTGTTGGAGTCGGCCACATCGTGATCGGTATGATATGAGGTGGAAAAGGTGTATTCAATTGCAAAAACAGTCCGGAAACCATTCTGGTAATAGGCATAACTGTCGCTCGCATTGTAATTTCCATTTTCACTTAAAGTGGGAATATACGGGTCAATGTTGGTGTATTGGGCGCACAGGTCTGCAGCGCGGCTCACTACATCCAGCGAATTGTTGTACCAGTGCAGCATGAGCCGCCAGTTTTCGTCGGGCTGGTAACTCACCATGTCGTTGTTGATCATGACGGCAATCTTCTCATCGGCATCATTACGTCTGCCGGCATCGTAGTAGCTGCCAAACAAACCGAGTTCCTCTCCGTCAAAAGCCATGAAGTGTATGTCGCGGTGGAAACGGAGATGGTTGTCATGGCAGATGCGCGCCATCTCGATCATCACAGCCACACCGGAAGCATTGTCATCCGCGCCCGGGGCTATCTCAAGCAACTCCCACGTTGCATGGTCGTAGGAAATGGCATCCAGATGGGCACCAATCAGCACCAATGAGTCGTCTATGGGCTCTGCTGCGGTCAACACACCCCTCACGTTGTAAAAATCCTGATCATATAGCCCGACCAGCCAATGCTGTCCTGATAGATGGAATGTGTCTATTACCGCGGTAATGCCATAATTGTTCAGTCGGGTGACTAAATACTCTGCAACCTCATGATTGCCGCCGGGGCGCAGGGCATAACGACTCCCGAAATTCTGGAGATCCGTGACCGTGCGGAGCAGACTGTCCGCGTTGATTTGCGGCATCAGCGATTCCAGGTCAACAGTGTTTTGCGCCGTAAGAGAACCCATCCAAACGGTGCTTGAAATCAACAAAAGGGTAAAAAACTTTTTCATGTTATGTATCAATTTATGCTGTTTATCTTCAATACGGCGACAAAAATAGAATAAATTCCATTATCTCATCATTTTGTAAAAAACTAAATTAAAATAATGTTAATTGTGACCTGTCTTTTCTCTTATCTTTGCAATCGACAACATTCTTTGATGGAAACAATTATATACAACAATGAAAGAAGCATTTTTGCACTACCTGTGGAAACACAGGCTTTTCGATTTTATGAATGTTCGCACCACTGATGGAGAGCCGTTGAAGATTATTTTCCCGGGCTATCATAACACCGATGCAGGGCCTGATTTCCGGCAAGCCATCGTCCAGATTGGCACGATGAAATGGGCCGGCGATGTGGAAATTCACATCCGCAGTTCCGACTGGTACCGCCATCATCATCAGGATGACGAAAAATATATGTCGGTGACCTTACATGTGGTGTATGAGCACGATTGCGAGGTGGAGCGTCGGGAAGGAGAATTGTTTCCTACTTTGGAGTTGAAAAACTACATCCCGGACGGAATGCTGGCGCAGTACCAACGGTTGATGTCATCGCCAGACCAACTGCCATGTACTTCATATTTATCCGACATGGAACCATTGCACTTGCAGTCGGTGTTGTCGTCGATGGTTATGGAACGCCTGTTGCGCAAGCAGGAGGACGTGCTCCGTATGGTCAAAGCGTGCGAGGGCGACTGGAAGGAGACGCTCTACCGCCTGTTGGCTATCGGATTCGGGTTCAAGACCAACGTGACCGCGTTCGAGATGTTGGCCAAAAGTCTGCCTTTGAAGGTGCTCGCCAAGCATGCAGATTCGGAATTGCAGATCGCTGCGCTCATCTTCGGTCAGGCGGGCATGTTGGAGCGCTCCGATGTGGACGAGTATCACGATGCGCTGAAATATGAGTACGACTACCTCCGGTGCAAGTATCAGCTGATGCCCATTGGGGAGCACCATTGGAACCTGTTGCGGCTGCGCCCGCCCAACTTCCCGTGCGTACGCTTGGCGCAGTTGGCTGCCCTGATACACGAATTTCCCGACCTGACCGAAGTTTGCCTTGAAAGTCCGTCCGTAGAGGCACTGAAAAGGGAATTGTCGGTGTGTGCCAACCCTTATTGGGAAAACCATTACCATTTCGGCCAAAAGACCATTCTGAAACACAGTGTGTGCCTGGGCGAGACGGCTGCCTCATTGCTGATTATCAATACTGTGGTGCCGTTCCGATTTGCCCATCACCGTTTCTTTGGCAACGAACACCAGATGGAGGAAACGATGGGGCTTTTGGAGGAACTCGACTTTGAACGCAATCGGCTCACGCGCGTGTACGCATACACGCCCTTCCCGCAACAAAACGCCATGGATTCGCAGGCACTCTTGGAGTTGTGGCAACGGTATTGCGTGCCCAAACGGTGTCTGGAGTGTGCTGTTGGGGAGAAAATTGTACGGAATATCCAATCGTAAGGTTACAGATGTCCCAGTTTTTCAACAAACCTGTCAATGTCGCCGGCGCCAATGGTGAGCAAAACATCCGGCCGGTGGGCTTGCAAATAGGGGATGAGTTCCTCTTTTTGGAGCACCTGCTTGTGGGGATTGTCCACCAATGAGAGCAGATATTCGGACGTGATGCCCGGGATGGGCTGCTCGCGCGCGGGGTAGATGGGCAGGAGAATGACCTCGTCCAACTGTGACAGCACCTCGGCAAACTGTGGGGCGAAGTCGCGGGTGCGGCTGTACAGGTGGGGCTGGAACACGCCGCATATGTGCTTGTCAGGGTAGATCTTCCGCACGGCGGAGATGAAGGAGTGCATCTCCTCGGGATGGTGCGCGTAATCGTCAATGTAGATGAAATCCTCGCGGTCCACGATGTAGTCGAAGCGCCGCTTCACGCCAGCAAAGGTGCTCAGTTTATCGGCGATGAGGATAGGGTGCTCAGGTTTGATGCCTGTGTGCCCACCTTGGAACAGCTCGAGCACGGCGGCAACGGCTGCGGTGGCGTTGAGCACGTTGTACAGCCCGTTGGCGCGGAGTTGCAGTTGCGGCAGGATGCCGTTGGGCGTGCATAGGTCAAACGTGGCGCGGTTGGGGGCCAACAGGATGTTGTCGGCGCGGTAGTCGGCGTCTGGTCCAGTGCCGTATATTAGCTTGTGAGGGTGTTGGATTTCATGGGCTACAGACTCCTCCACCAGCACGATTTGCGATTGTGCGGCGTATTGCTGGAAGGCGGCGACAAGGTTCTCGCGCGTGCCGTAGATGTCCAAGTGGTCGGCGTCCATGGAGGTGATGATGGCCACGGCGGGGTGCAGGGTGAGGAAGGAGCGGTCGTACTCGTCGGCCTCTGCCACGGCAGCCACTGGGTTGGCGCCGAGCACCAGGTTATCGTGGAAGTTCTTGGCAATGCCGCCGATGAAGCCGGCAATGCTGACCTCCGGAGCCAGCAAGTGCGCCACCATCGACGTGGTCGTGGTCTTGCCGTGTGTGCCAGCCACAGCCACCGAAGGCAATTGCTCCGTGATGTGCCCAAGCACTTGGGAACGCTTGTATAGGGGTATGTTATGCTCTAAAAAAAACTGAAATTCTGCATTGGTGCGTGGCACAGCGGGCGTATAGACCGCAAAATCCATGCCGCCGGGTATTTTGTCCACATTGTCGTCGAAGTGGATGACGGCTCCCTTTTGCGTAAGCATGTCCGTGATGGGCGAGGGGGTGAGGTCATAGCCATATACTTCATCGCCTTCGGCCAGAAAATACTGTGCCAATGCGCTCATGCCGATGCCACCGATGCCGAGAAAATAGAGTTTCTTATTTTTCATAAATCAAAAAAACAGTTCTTCGGTTCTTAGCGCGGCCGATTGCAGTATTGTTGTCGGCAATGGGCTGACTTTCGCCGTAGCCCTTGTAGCGCAATCGGTTGGCGGGAATGCCCTTGCCGATGACGTAGTCATAAACCGCCTTGGCGCGCTGCTCCGAGAGCTTTTGGTTGGCATCGTCGTTGCCAATGTTGTCCGTGTGGCCCTGAATCTCCACCTTGACCGTCGGATTGTCCTTGAGAAATTCGATGAACAGGGCGAGCACTACCTTGGAGGCTTGCGTGAGCGTGTAAGAGTTGGTCTCATAATAGATGTCGCGCAGGTCGCACACCTTGCCGGGCTCGATGGCCTTCACTTCTGCGTCTTTGGTCACGATGCTCTCATGCATTTGCTCCGGAGTGATGACTTGGGAATCGTAGGAGTGTCCTTCTTTCTTGACTGTGACGATGATGGGTTGCGGATCCTCCTTAGGCACCTCTGTGGCTACGGCATAGTTGCCGCTGTTAGAACTCACGATGCCAGTGGCAATGACGTTGGTGGCCGTGTCGCGGATTTCTACCGTTGCACCCTCTAAGTCTCCATCATCGGCTGTGACCTTGCCCTTCACAATCATCATCACATGCGGGCGGGCGGCCTCGTAGAGCTCAAATTCGTATATGTTCCAGTCTTGGTTGTCTATGTTGTTGGAGGAGAAATAGCCGGTTTTGCCGTCCAGACTGACGAAGAAATCGACCTCGTCGTTTTCTGAATTGATCGGATAGCCGATGTTGGTGGGCGTGGTCCAGCGGTTCTTTTCATCCAGTTTGGAGAAGAAGATGTCCTGACCACCCATGCCGTCGTGGCCGGAGGAGGAGAAATAGAGCGTCTTGCTGTCGGTGTGCAAGAACGGCGAACGCTCGTTCTCCGGCGTGTTGATGGTGGGACCCAGGTTTACGGGTTTGCGCCAAGTGCCGTCGCTGTTGCGTTGCGAGTACCAGATGTCGGAGCCACCGTAGGTGCCCGGACGGTCGGAGGCGAAAAAAAGCATCTTGCCGTCAGAACTCAGCGAAGCCTGCGATTCCCATGAGTCGGGACGGTTGATGTTGGGGCCTAACGACTTGGGCTCCGTCCATTCTCCATCAATTAACTCCGAGTAGTATAGATCATAGTTGTGATAGCCGCTCGTGGAGACTAACTTGGTGAAGATGAGCATGTCGTTGGTGATGTTGATGGTGGGGCTGCCTTCGCTGAGGGATTGGTTGAACGGGTGGGGCAGAGGAACGCCTGTCCCGAAATGGCCGTTTTTCTTGTCACTGTATGAGAAAAACTCTTTGTTCACCTTCTCGCCGTGGCTGAATGGGCTGTCATCTACCACGCTCTTGCGGCGGGTAAAATAGAAATGCTCGCCGTCAGGCGACAGAGTCCCCAAATACTCGTCCGCATCGGTTGAGATGCCTGGCACAGGCTTGGGATCGAACGGGACGGGATGGTTGAGGATGTTGTCGTAGAAGCGCGCCTTGCGGATCAGCAATTGCGCCTCGCCCAACTTGGCCGTGTCCTTCGGGGCCGAAAACAGCTCCGGGTTGTCCACGATGACGCCGGCGAACTTGATGGCCTCCGGGAAGTCTTCGTTGAAGTAGGCTAACCTTGCCGCGTACAGGTTGCAGTGCGGCTTGTAGTACGGGCACACGTTGTACATCCGGTTGAAAGCGGCCATCGCCTTCTTGTAATCCGACTTGTCCTTGGTCTTGGCTTGGTACCGGTTGGCCTCGATAGGTAAGTAGTAACTGAGTGCGTAGTAGTAGTTTACATTCAGATACTCAGGGTGCTCGGCCAAGATGTCGTTATAGATTTCCAAAGCCTCCTCTTTCTTGCCGTTTTTCTGGAAATCGCGGGCCTTCTTGAACAGCTTCTCGCTGTTCTTGTCCATGGTCTGCTGACACGGGTCGGTCTCCTCCTGCGCGAATGCGGGCAGGAGGCATAGACATAGAATCGCGAAAAACAGGAACCGGGCTTTCATTTGGAGGCGTCAGATACGGTTTAGTTGTCTTTGATAACGGTCTCGCCGGCCTCGATGATCTTGAGGAAGTCATCGGCTTTGAGGGATGCGCCGCCAATCAGGCCGCCATCGACATCTTGCTGGGAGAAGAGTTCAAGGGCGTTTTTGGCATTGCAGCTGCCGCCGTAGAGGATGTAGGTGTTGACGGCCATTTCGGTGCCGAATTTTTTCTCCACAAGGGAACGGATGAAAGCCAGCATCTCCTGTGCCTGTGCGGGTGTGGCGGTTTCGCCGGTGCCGATGGCCCAGATGGGTTCGTAGGCGATGACCACGCGTTCCATCTGCTCAGGGGTGAGTTGGTAGATGCTCTCTTCCAGCTGCTTTTGCACGATTTCGAAATGCTTGCCTGCCTTGCGCTCGTCCAGTGATTCGCCGCAGCACATCACCGGCACGATGTCGTTGGTCAGCAGGCGTAGCATCTTCTTCAATACAATCTCATTGGTCTCGCCGAAGAATTTTCTTCTTTCAGAATGTCCTACGATACAGAAAGATACGTCCATGCTGGCCAGCATTTCGGCGGAAACTTCGCCTGTGTAGGCACCGTTCTCGAACTCGCTCACGTTCTGCACGCCGGCGTAAAACTGGCTGCCCTCCTCGTTGGCGTGGTCGGTTACCAGCTCCGTGTAAACCAACGGCGGGCAAAGCACGATCTCGGTTTCAAAGTTAAAGTTCTCCAGTTTTTCTTCGATTTCGCTGATCAGGTCCTCGGCTTCATCGAAGTTCTTGTTCATTTTCCAGTTTCCAATGACGATTTTAGGTTTCATATTGATGTAATTTTTTAATTGATAATCTATTTGATGTGCAGAGCTTCAACAATGCACAAGTCGGTTGCAAAAATATAAAAAATGAATGGATGTCCAATTATTTGTTTTTTTCAAAAATAACCCCTTCCCCTCTCCTCCTCTTTCTCCTCATTTACCTCATTTACCTCTTCACCCCATTCACCCTTTTTTTGTATCTTTGCCCGCATTTTTAACATGACGAATATGAGATACAAACCGCTACCGTCGAAATTTTATGTCCGCAACCGCAAGAATGTGGTGGGCGAGATGGAAAAGGACTCCATTGCTGTGCTGGTCTCCCATGATGAGTACCCGCGCTGCGGCGACACCACGCATCCTTTCCGCCAGAACTCCGATTTGCTTTACCTTTGTGGCATTGATCAGGAGGAAACATACCTGACGCTGGCGCCGTGGCACCCGAATCCGGCCTATCGGGAGATTCTCTTCATCAAGAATCCTTCGCCGGAGAAGATTGTCTGGTTCGGTCATCGATTCAGCAAGGAGCAGGCTTCGGAGCTGTCGGGCGTGAAGACGGTGATGTTTGTCGATCAGTTCGAGAGTGTGCTCAACGACCTGATGATGCACGCGGTGCATGTCTATTTGCACATCCCGGAGGACCCGCGCATCAAGCCCGACTTCCCGACCCACGAGGTGCGCTTTGCCAAGCAGTTGAAGGCTGATTATCCGTTGCACGACTTCCGCCGCTTGGCTCCGATTCTCTATCCGCTGCGCGCAGTGAAGTCGTCGGAGGAATTGGTGGCGATGAAGTACGCCTGCGACATTACGCGCAAGATGTTCGAGAGCGCGCTGGCCGCCATCCGGCCCGGGCGCTATGAGTACGAAGTGGAGGCTGCCATGACGTACGAACTGATCCGCAACGGCGCCACCACGCATTCCTTTGCCCCAATAGTGGCCTCCGGAGCGGACACTTGTATCCTGCATTACATCAAGAACGACAAGGTGATGCAGGACGGCGACCTGTTGCTGATGGACTTCGGCGCCGAGTATGCCAACTATGCTGGCGACTGTTCGCGCACAGTGCCCGTGAACGGCAAGTTCACGCCTCGCCAGAAACAAGTCTATGAGGCGGTCTTATCAATTTATAAAGATACAATTCCGAAGTTCAAACCGGGCATGACGATTCATAAAATCAATGATTTCGTCTTCAAAAGAATGGATGAAGAATTGATAAAACTCGGCCTTTATACGTGGGAAGATGTGAAGAACCAGGATCCCGACATGCCGTGCTTCAAGAAATATTATATGCACAACACGAGCCATTTCATCGGGTTGGATGTGCATGATGTCGGGCAGCGCGACTGGGTGTTCCAACCTGGCCATGTGCTCAGCTGCGAGCCCGGTATCTACATCGCTGAAGAGGGCATTGGCGTGCGCATCGAAACCGATGTGGTGGTCGGCAACAAGCCCATTGACCTGCTTGCTGGCACACCCGTGGAAGTGGAGGAGATTGAAAGAGAAATGAGGAGAGTTTAGAGATTAGAGATTAGAGTTTAGAGAGTAGAGATCACATTTCCCATTTCAAATTGACATAATGAACACACTCCTTTCGCAAATATTATCCTGTCGCAGTCTCTCCATTGTGGGGATGGCGAAGAATACCGGCAAGACGGTGTGCTTGAACTATGTCCTGGACCAGCTGCGCACGACGGACAAGGTGATTGCGGTCACCTCCATTGGCGTGGACGGGGAAACGAAGGACCAGGTGACGCAGACCGAGAAGCCGGAGGTGGTCTTGGCGAAGGATACCTATTTTGTCACATCGGAGTATTATTACCGCCAGCGGCAGTTGTTGTCGGAGATTTGCGAGCTGTCGGAGGAGATGACCTCGTTAGGGCGGCTCGTCACGGCGCGTGTGCTGCAGGAAGGCAAGGTGATACTGGCAGGGCCGGCTTCCACGGGACGCATACGCGCGCTGATTGCGCAGATGCAGGCGTTGGGCGTGGATCTCACGATTGTGGACGGTGCACTCTCGCGCAAGAGTCCCGCGTCGCCCTCCGTAACTGACGGGCTGATCCTGACCACGGGCATGGCCATCGCCCCGGATCTCAATACCGTGGTAACCAAGACCAAGTTTGTCTATCAGTTGACACAATTACCTGAATATGAGACGGATGAATGCGAGCGCATGATGCAGTGCGAGCCAGGAATCTACGTAGTAGGAGAGGACACTCTGTATCGCTTGCCAGTCGCGTCGCCCTTGCTGTTTGCGCAATACAAAGACAAACTGTTCAGTCATGGCAATACGCTTTTCATCAGCGGTATCGTCACTGACAACATGTTGGAATTCTTCCGTGCGCAGGCCAATGTGAAGGATATTGTACTGGTGGTAAAGGACTTCACCAAGATATTCGTCACGCCGTTTGTTCTGCACGGTTTCTTGCAGAAAGGCGGCAGGCTGATGGTTTTGAAACGTCCCAATTTGCTGGCCATGTGCATCAATCCCACATCTCCTTCCGGCTTCAAAGTTACGTCCGAGCAATTGCAAGGGGCTTTGAGAGCTGTCATTGACGTGCCGGTGTATGATGTTAAAAAGATTGCAAAAGATAATTGATTGATAATCAATTTACTGATAAACGATAGTCTGGATTGATATTTTTTTATTTTATTATGTGTTATTTAAGTAAATTTTGTATTTTTGCAAGGCAAAACAAAATTAATATGGCACCGAAAAAAATAAGAAAAGAAAGTCCGAAAACATCGGCATCAAAACCTAAGAAAAGGTTCAAGTATATCAAGATTGTGGAGTTGGTAGAAGATCCGTATAATTTGAGATAGAATGTCACGATACTTTCTTGATACACATATCGAAATAGAGCTTGTGTCTCAAAAGGTATTCGAAGCTCTGTTGGAATTGCCTATTCTGACCGTTAAGAAAAAAAACTCATTCCGACATGATTGAGCGAATCATTATTGCTGATTGTATTGCCAACAGATATACAATGGTGAGTCATGATGCGAAATTCCCGTATTATCGGAAATATGGCCTGAATTTATTGGAGGTATGAACTTGTTCAAAATCACAAGATGCGGGATACAGACCTTGGCAACGTGGGTGATGGATAGATAAAAAAACAGCGCAATTGCGCTGTTAATCAGTAGCGGGGGCAGGACTCGAACCTGCGGCCTCCGGGTTATGAGCCCGACGAGCTACCACTGCTCTACCCCGCAATGTTTACGGCTGCAAAAATACACTTTTTTTGTTATTCACAAATAATTGATGAAAAAAAATTGTGGTATCAATTATTTTTATATCTTTGCACCCCCAAATTAAAAGAGGCTCTTTAGTTTGGGAATGAAGAAGTTAACCTCATTTAGTAACCTTTAAAAAAACCTATTGTCCAGGTTAACAGGACAAGTTTTAATGTCAGAAGAAATGATTAACACTCCTGAAGAAGTGGCTGCTCCGGCAGAAAACCAAGTGGAAAATGTTGTGGAAACCGCAGCAGAAGTGGCTGAGAATGTGGCTGAAGTAGTGGAGAACGCTCCTGAAGTGGAAGCTAAACCGCGCCAGAAACGTGATTTCACCAGCGCATACGGTTCCCTCGAGAATTTTGATTGGGATAAGATTGATGATGACGGTGACAAATATGCCGCCGATGAAAAAGCAAGACTCGAAGATCTTTATACCAAATCTTTCAAATCCGTTGATGAGAACGCCGTTATCATGGGTAAGGTCGTTTCCATCAGCAGCCGTGAGGTGGTGGTCAACATCGGTTTCAAATCCGACGGTGTGATCAACGCTTCCGAGCTCCGTTACAACCCGGATCTCAAAATTGGCGACGAAATCGAAGTCTATGTGGAAAGCCAGGAAGACGCCAACGGCCAACTCCAACTTTCCCACAAACGCGCCCTCATCCTCAAATCATGGCAGCGCGTTAACGAGGCTTACGACAACCAGGAAATCATCACCGGTTATGTCAAGGGCAAAACCAAAGGCGGTCTCATCGTGGACGTCTTCGGTATCGAAGCCTTCCTGCCCGGCTCCCAGATCGATGTCAAACCTATCCGCGACTACGACGTGTTTGTTGACAAGACCATGGAGTTCAAGGTTGTGAAGATCAACCACGACTACAAGAACGTGGTCGTTTCCCACAAAGCTCTCATCGAGGCTGAAATCGAAGCCCAGAAGGCTGAAATCATCAGCAAACTCGAAAAGGGTCAGATTCTGGAAGGTACCGTCAAGAACATCACCTCTTACGGTGTGTTCATCGATCTCGGCGGCGTGGATGGTCTCATCCATATCACCGACCTCTCATGGGGCCGCATCTCCAATCCGGAGGAGGTTGTCCAACTTGACCAGAAGATCAACGTGGTTATCCTCGACTTCGACGAGAGCAAGAAACGTATCGCCCTCGGTCTCAAACAGCTCACTCCGCATCCTTGGGACAACCTTGATCCGAACCTCAAGGTGGGTGACAAAGTCAAAGGCAAAGTGGTCGTCATCGCTGACTACGGCGCATTTGTGGAGATTATCCCCGGTGTCGAAGGTCTCATTCACGTTTCCGAAATGTCTTGGTCTCAACATCTCCGCACCGCTCACGATTTCCTCAAAGTCGGCGACGAAGTGGAAGCTGTTGTCCTTACCCTCGACCGCGAGGACCGCAAAATGTCTCTCGGCATCAAGCAACTCATCCCCGATCCTTGGGCAGACATCACGACCAAATATCCTGTCGGTTCCAAACACACCGCCACTGTGCGTAACTTCACCAACTTCGGCATCTTCGTCGAACTGGAAGAGGGTGTTGACGGCCTGATTCACATCTCCGACCTCTCCTGGTCCAAGAAAATCAAACATCCTGCAGAGTTCACTAAGATTGGCGAACCTATCGAGGTTGTGGTTCTGGAAGTCGATACCGAGAATCGTCGTCTCAGCTTGGGTCACAAGCAACTCGAGGAAAATCCGTGGGATGTCTTCGAAACCGTATTCACCGTTGGTTCCGTGCATCAGGGCACTATCACCTCTATGAATGACAAGGGTGCTGTGGTGGCTCTGCCTTACGGCATCGAAGGTTTCGCCTTCAACCGTAACCTGATGAAAGAGGACAAGACCACTGCCAAGGTGGACGACGTGCTCGATTTCATGGTGGTTGATTTCTCCAAGGAATCCAAGAAGATCCATTTGTCCCACACCAAGACTTGGCAGGCTTCCAAGGAAGATGAGGACAAGCAGAGAGAGGATGAGGCCAGAAAACAGGCCAAGGAAATCGCCAAGATCAACGAAAGCAATGTCGAAAAGGCTACGCTTGGTGACTTGGATGTGCTCCAATCCTTGAAAGAGGATCTTGAGAAAGAAGGTAGATAATCATCTTTTTTCCGAATAATGAGGCGTCCTGAAAATGGACGCCTTTTTTTTGTATCTTCGCCGCCGAATTTTGAAAAGATGAAAAAGATTGTTTTTATATTGGTCCTGATTGTGGTGTCCCTGACTTCGGCGCACGCGCAGCGCTTCATCGGATACCTGTCCGCCGGCGCAAACTTCTCGCAGATCGAGGGCGACGACGTGCACGGATTCTACAAGGTGGGCGTGAACGCCGGCCCCGGTGTCATGCTCCCATTGGGCCGCAAGCAGAACATGTCCATCTCCGCTGAACTGCTCTATGTGCAGAAAGGCTCCTATTGCCCCTATAAGTTTGACCCGTTTGACACCGCACTGTACGCTCCTTCCATGTACACGGATGTGGACCGCAATGTGCCGTTCAATGAAAAAGTCAAGTGCCGCATATCTCTTGACTATATCCAAATTCCCGTCATATTCCGATATGAGGACATGCGCTCTGGCTGTTTTATTGGAGCCGGCTTTGCTTGGAGCCGTTTGGTGCGCGCCAAGGAGGTGTACAATGGATTCACACGCACTACTAACATTACGTCGGGTACATTCAGAACCAGTGACTGGAATGTTCTTGTGGATGCAGGCGTGCGCCTCTACAAGAACTTGACGCTCAATGTGCGCTGGGAGTACTCGCTGAGACCCATTCGTATAATGGACTACGACATTGGTAAGTACAATTCCTCTGGCGATTTTGAGGTTACCAACCATTGGGTTGGAAAAATGCAAAACCATGTGCTCACCTTCCGCCTGACCTATTTCATCAATGAGAAATTCGTGAGAAACACCAAGACCAAAAACGACGGAACTCGCATCGGCACTCCATGGGTGCGCGAAATCCCGGATTATGACTAAAATATTTTTTTATTATGCGTATAAAATCAGCATTTCTGATCCTTTCAGCCGTTGTCATGGTGATGATGACCTCCTGTGACAAAAAGTTGAATCTCATGGCAGATTACAAGGATATCACATTTACCTATGCTATCCTGAATCAGAAGGATACCATACATTATTTTAAAATATACAAGGGTTACCTGACAGAAGATAATGCATACGAGGCTGCTATGGACTGGAATAATATCTATTACCCGGTGGATTCCATAGAAGTCAGACTGGAGGAACGATCCGAGAACGGTACATTGTTGCGGACTGCCATCCTGGACACTACGACAAGTGTGCCACGGCAGAGTGGATATTTTGCATACCCCAAGCAACTGTTGTATTATTCCACATGGAAATTGGATGTTGAAAACTCCTACCGCCTGGTCATCAAGCATGTGAACAGTGGCAAGGAAGTGTATGCTGAGACCCCTATAGTGGGGGATTTTTCAGTCAAAAATCCGCAACAGTCGTGGAATATGAATTCGGACAAGGCATCCACAATCAAGTTCTATGCCGCATCCAATGCTGCTGCATACGATTTGTATTTGCACTTTTATTATGTAGAGGTGAATAAGAATACGGGTGCTGTCGCACACAAGGTAATCAGCAAGAAACTGAACGCCGATTTTGTTCGTTCCACTACGACAGGAGAGGTCTCTTATATCGGATTTGTGCCCAATACTTTTTACAAGCTTCTTGCTCAGAATCTGGAACCTGATGAAAATGTGACACGCTATATCGATGCTATCAGTGGAGTGCCATACAATTGCATTCAATTGCAGGTTTGGGCAGCGGGCAAGACCTATCTGGATTATTACAATGTTTCCCATCCAAGCAGCAGCATCGTCCAAAACAGATTGGAATACACCAACTTTGTGTCGGATGACAAGGATGCGTATGGCATTTTGACTTCCCGCAACACGTGTTACCGGAATCTGCAATTCAGTCCTATGGATCACAATGAAGATTCCTTAGTGCAAGGTGTTTTCACCAAGGATCTTGGATTCGATTATTATCGTAATTCACCGTTCTTCCCGGCGAATAAATAGTCGCTATTCGTGGCAGTGGTATCCTGATTTGATCAGGTACTGGCGGTGGAAGGACAATCTTTTGGAAAAATTCTTGAAATCCTTTTTGTCGAGCGGAGTCCAGACGCACTCGGAGAGCGCGCAGAGTCTGGGCAAAAGCATATATTCGGCCTGTTCAGGCGTGTTGATGAACTCTGTCCAGAGGTTGCACTGGCCGCCCAGGATGTGTTTGGCTTGTGCTTCGGTTAAACCATCAGGCATGGGATCGAAACTGTATGCTTTTTCCAAGGTCACTAATCCCGTCATGGCCAGCGGCTCTTTTTCAGGATCGCCTTGGTAGTAGTTGAAATAGCAATGGCTGGTGGGACAGAGGATGACGTCGTTGCCATGCTTGGCTGCTGTTTTGGCCACGTCAGGGCTTTGCCAGCACATCACGTCGCACTGGTTTACCATGTCGTCTGACACGATATCGTCCCACATGATAGCCGTCTTGCCGAACTGTTTCAGATATTGTTCCATCTCATTCATCATCCATTGCTGGAGGGCAGTCTCGTCGGCCAGTTTTTTGTCCTGGATGCGTTGCTGGCATTTGGGGCAAACCTGCCAGTTGTCGTTGAAAGCCTCGTCGCCGCCGATGTGGATGAGAGGGTAGGGGAAAAGTTCTGCCACTTCCTTGAGTACGTTTTTGTAGAAGGTAATGACGTCGTCGTTTCCGGCGCATAAAATGGCCTTCGGTGGCCAGTAGGGACCAACGGCCACGGTGTATGGGTAGTCGTCGCATGCGTACTGTGGGTAGGTGGCGAGAATGGCGCTGCAGTGGCCGGGTATTTCGATTTCGGGGATGATATCGATGTGGCGTGCCGCCGCGTATTCAATGATGTCGCGGATTTGGGCTTTGGTGTAGTATCCGCCGTAGGTGGCCGGCTCGTCAGGCTGCACCGGATGCAGGGTGTCCCAGCTGGTGCGTTCGGGGCGCCACGCGCCGATGGTGGTGAGGCCCGGGTATTGGTCAATTTGGATACGCCAGCCGTGGTCGTCGGTCAGGTGCCAGTGGAACTTGTTGAGCTTGTATGCGGCCATCAGGTCAATATAGCGTTTCACGAAATTCACGTCAAAGAAGTGCCGAGAAACGTCAAGGTGTGCGCCGCGGTAGGCAAAACGCGGGTGGTCGGTGATCTTGGCGCAGGGGATGTGAAACTCTTTCGAGTCTGTAAGCTGGTCAAGGTATGCCATTTGTCGGATGGTCTGGAAGGCGTAGAACAGTCCTGCTGTTGTGTTGGCCTTGGCGATGATATGGCTGCGTTTCACTGTGAGCGTGTAGCCCTCCTTACCGATTTCCTTGTCCTCCTTCTTGTTGATTTCAAAGAGAATGTAGTTCCTGTGGCTACTGCTCTTGTCACCCAGGTTTGGCTTCATCTTGAAAGTCTGGCGGTAGGTGTCATGGATGATTTTGGAGAAGTCGCCGGTCTTCGCCCCCAGGTTCTCGAAGCAGAGGTATGTCTCGTTGTCGATGGTGAAGTTGCCGCTTTTGGGCGTGCATTCCACCGGCTCCGGGATGATGACGATGACATTGGGCTTTTGGCAGCTGCAAATCAATAGGCAGCAGCAAGCCATCAATAGAAGAATTTTTACGGATTTCATTGTGATAATTTTTGGGCTGCGAAGATACAAAAATTGACAAATGACGGTTAAAAACTATTTCTTTTCGTGGAGAATGGCGTATGTTGATTTCGTATTTTTGCAATATTGATTCAGTGTACTTGCAATATAAAACCCCAAACGGAGTTATTATATCAAATTTTTTTGTCATGAAAAAGTTACTTTGTGTCATCATCGGAATTCTGGCATGTTTTTCCGCATTTTCTCAGGCGGAGAATGCCAAATATTATATCGAGGGCGACTATGAGATCAGTCGCGGCGATAACAACCAGTTCGTCTATACCCTCTCCAATATCACCTCCAAGGGCATCACCTTTTCCCCGGTCGATAAGATTGTGGGCCATGTGGAAGACGACGAGTCCATCTCTTTTGCTTTCGAGAAAGCTCAGACTGACTATCCCGGCGGCTTCGCAGAGGGACTCAAGTTCTGGAAATGGCAATACGACGGCAATGAGTATAAATGGCAACGCGACAGCGAGGTGAAGGATGCCCAGCAGCAGTTCAAGACCGACGGCGTGATGGTGGTGATGCTCATCCTCGACTGCAGCACCTCCCTCGGTGAGGTCAACTTCGCCAAATTGCAAAATGCGGCTATCAAGTTCATAGATGTGATGTACAATGCTTCGCCCAACGGCAGCGTGCGCCTCGGTATCATCGGCTTCAACACCATGAGCAACACCGACAAGATGGTGCTCGACATCCAGCCGCTCACCGCCAGCACCAAGTCGTCCATGATCCAGTTTATCCACAGTCTTACGTTATATAATAATACATCTTTATATTATGCCATGCACAAAGGCTCCGACATGATTGGTAATTATGTTTCAGCCATGAGCTCGGAAGACCGCGAGAAATATGACTATGCTTGCATGGTGTCCTTCACCGACGGTTATGACAACCACTCTTCCGACGAGCGCATCGGTATCCCTGACAAAGGATTGGATAATCCGTACTTCCAGTATGTGCGCGACAATGTGGTGGACAAACTTATCGGAGGCAAGGAACTGAAAAGCTACGTGATTGCCATCAAAGGCAATGACGTGGCCGAGGACAACCAGCTCTACCAGGCTGTTTTCAAAGGGCTGGCTTCTGAAAGCCCGTTCCTGTTGGAAGACTTCAACCAGTTGGAGTCCCAGTTTGAGAACATGGCCAAGGAATTGATGAAACGCTGGCAGAACGTGACTTGCTACGTACCCGCCGCCTATCGGGGTAAGATCCGTTGGACATTAGGTGACGGCACGGAGGCCGCCCCTAAGAAGACTCCTGTAGCCGAACCCAAACAAACACAGGCTCCAGAACCTAAGCCCGTTACCCGCACCAAGAAGAACTTCTGGGGTGTGAACGGAGCGGCAGTGTTTGAATACGCTTCTGCCATGCGACCCATCTTCTATGTGGGGGTAGGTGCTGGTTTTGATTTTGCCGTCCCGAAGGAGAAGGCTGCTATCGGCGGCATGCTCTCCCTCAAATATTGCTTCGGAGGCCCCACACATGTGCATGCAGGCCCGCTGTTCATATTCGGCGATTATGAAAATAACACCACATTCATGCTGGGTACTGCCTTGGATTTGAGATTCCAGACAGCCTCACCCAACTATGGGGGAGTGAATAAGAAATTAGCGGAGAATTATCAACAGCATTGGAATGGCGACAAGTGTGGCGCAGGTGCTACCTTGAGATTAGGTGCTACCACCATTGTGAAGAAACTCTATTTCTTCACGGATCTGACGCTCGGTGGCTACAAGGCCAAGTATCAAAGTCTGATAGCATCACCTGTGCTGGATAATAACGGACAACCATTGTTAGATGCGGATGGAAAAGTGATGACGACATTCCCGACCACCTCTCCCACGCATCTCTATTTCAATGTTTCATTTAATGTAGGATATAGGTTCTAGAACGAGAATAGACTATACCAAGAAGGCCGACTGCGCGATGCCGTCGGCGAACCAAAGACCGGTTGCTGTAAGACAGAGCCGGTCTTTTTCTATGTGGTAGTGCTCCGGCGCGACGTGCGTGCGGAAGTGCAATTCCAGTTCTTCGCGGCGGGTGCCTCCAAAGCGGCTGGCCACGGCGTTGAGGTCCACGCCCGCGCGCGTGCGCAGGCCCAGCAGCAACGTCTCATTGTAGAGGTCGTCGTCGGTCAGGGTCTCGCGCTCCTCGCATGGGGTGCCTTGGGCCATGTTGTCGCAGTATTGCTTGAGATTGGCGGGATTCCACTGGCGGCTGTGGCCGTCAAAGGAGTGCGCCGAAGGACCCAGTCCGAGGTATGGCGTGTGGTTCCAATAGGAGGAGTTGTGCTTCGACTCGAAGCCCGGCACGGCAAAGTTGGAAATCTCGTACTGCTGCAAAGCGGAGTGGGGGAGTGTGTCGAGCAGGATTTGGTATTGTTGCGCGGCGAGGTCGTCATCCACAGGTGCGTGGCTCCGGCGCTCAATCTGCTTGTAGAGGATGGAGTTTTCCTCCGGCGTGAGCGCATAGCAGGAGAGATGGCGAATAGGCAATGAAAGGGCGGTGCGCAGGTCCTGGCGCCAGTGCGCGTTGTCGCGCTCCGAAACCCCGTAAATGAGATCAAGGGAGAGGTTGTCGAAGGCGGCGGCAGCGTTGTCCACGGCCTTCATGGCCTCTTCTGCCGTGTGCCGCCGCCCCATGAATCGCAGCACGGGGTCTTGGAACGACTGTACCCCGATGCTCAGTCTGTTGAATCCCAGTGCGCGCAGTCCGCGGCAGTATTCCGCTGTAAGCTGCTCGGGATTGGCCTCCAAGGTCATTTCGACCACTTGGCCGAGGTCGAAGCGGTCGCCCAGCAGGCGCAAGATGTTCTCCAGTTCGCTGACCGAAAGGAGGCTGGGCGTGCCACCGCCGAAATAGATGGTGGTGATGGGCTTGCAGTCAAGATAATCCCGGCGCAACGCAATTTCTTTTCCCAGCGCGTCCAAATACAATTCTTTTCCATGCAGATTCGCTATGGAATAGAAACCGCAATAGACGCATTTGCTTTTGCAAAAGGGAATATGCAAGTAAATCATTAGGGTTTAGAGTTTAGAGATGAGAGAATAAATCCCCTTCTATTTTAGAAGGGGTGGCCGAAGGCCGGGGTAGTAATATTGGTGGCCGAAGGCCAGGGTAGTAATATGAATGTAAATGTAAATGTAGATGCCAGTCATTTTCTCAAAATGAAGAAATGCAAAATTACACAATTTTTTATATTTTTGCAGTTTGTTTAAAAAACGGAATTTATTAACTAAATCTCTTTATATTAATAACTTAAATTTTTACTTATGGAAAACTTAGTAAAGTATGTATGGATCGTGTTTTGCGCATCCATCGTCGCATTGGGTTTTGCGTTCTTCTTCTATCGCAGAATGCTGAAGGAAGATGAAGGTACTCCCACTATGCGCGAAATCGCCTCTCACGTCCGCAAGGGCGCTATGGCTTACCTGAAACAGCAATACAAGGTGGTGGGCATCGTGTTCGTCATCCTCGCCGTGCTGTTCTTGATCATGTCTATTTTCCACCTCCAGAATGGTGTGGTGTGGTTCGCCTTCCTGACCGGCGGTTTCTTCTCCGGTTTGGCCGGCTTCCTTGGCATGAAGACTGCCACGTATGCTTCTGCACGTACCGCCAATGGCGCACGCCAGAGCCTGAACAAAGGCTTGCAGGTGGCTTTCCGTAGTGGCGCCGTCATGGGCTTGACCGTCGTCGGTTTGGCTCTGCTCGACGTTTCCGCTTGGTTCCTGGTACTCTATCATACAGGACTGCTGGAGATGGTGGGTGAGCATGCTACTTTGACCACTATCACCACCACGATGCTGACCTTCGGTATGGGCGCTTCTACGCAGGCTCTCTTCGCACGTGTGGGCGGCGGTATCTACACCAAGGCTGCTGACGTGGGTGCTGACCTCGTGGGCAAAACTGAATTCAATATCCCTGAGGACGACCCGCGCAACCCCGCTACCATCGCTGATAACGTGGGTGACAATGTGGGTGACGTGGCCGGTATGGGTGCTGACTTGTATGAGTCCTACGCCGGTTCTATCCTCTCTACCATGGCTCTGGGTGCTGCTGCTTTCGCCACTATCGGTGCTGAAATGCAGATGAAGTCCATCCTCGCCCCGATGATGATCGCTGCTGTGGGCGTGATTCTTTCTGTGATCGGTATTTTCATCGTCCGTACGAAAGAAGAAGCCAACATGACCCAATTGCTCAAGGCTTTGAGCCGCGGTACCAATACGGCTGCTATCCTTATCGCAGTGGCTACTTTCGCCATTTTCGCGTTGGTGTTCGGTACTCAGGACAATATGTGGTGGCACGTTTCCCTCTCTGTGGTGGTCGGCTTGCTGGCAGGTGTCATCATTGGTAAATCTACTGAATATTACACTTCCCAATCCTTCAAACCCACTCAGAAAGTGGCTGAATCCTCTCAAACTGGTCCTGCTACTGTGATTATTTCCGGTATCGGTCTGGGTATGATTTCCACCGTGATTCCGGTGCTCACCATCGGTATCGCTATCATTTTGGCTTTCTTGTGTGCTAACGGTTTCCAGATTGCCTTCACGCCGGAGAACCTCTCTCTCGGTCTGTACGGCATCGGTATCGCTGCTGTGGGTATGCTTTCCACGCTGGGTATTACGCTGGCTACTGACGCTTACGGTCCTATCGCCGACAACGCTGGTGGTAACGCCGAGATGAGCGGTTTGGATCCTGAGGTCCGCAAGCGTACTGACGCTCTCGATGCTCTGGGCAACACCACTGCCGCTACGGGCAAGGGCTTCGCTATCGGTTCTGCCGCTTTGACCGCCCTCGCACTGCTCGCTTCCTATGTGGAAGAAATCAAGATTGCTCTCGTGCGTATCGGCACTGACACGCTCGACCTTGGCAACCGCGTGGTGGAAACTGCAAATGCTTCTTTGATTGACTTTATGGATTACTACAATGTTTCCCTGATGAACCCGAAAGTGCTCGTGGGTGTCTTCATCGGCTCCATGATGGCCTTCCTGTTCTGCGGTCTCACGATGAATGCTGTGGGTCGCGCTGCACAGAAGATGGTGGAGGAAGTTCGTCGCCAGTTCCACGAGATCAAGGGCATCCTCACCGGTGAGGGTACACCTGATTATGCTCGTTGTGTGGCTATCTCCACTAAGGGTGCTCAACATGAAATGTTGCTGCCTTCCATCCTCGCTATTTTGGCTCCCATCTGTACGGGTCTTATCCTCGGCGTGGCCGGCGTACTCGGTCTGCTCGTGGGTGGCCTTGGCGCAGGCTTTGTGCTGGCTATCTTCATGGCCAACGCTGGTGGTGCATGGGACAATGCCAAGAAGTATGTCGAAGAAGGCAACTTTGGCGGCAAGGGTTCTGATAACCACAAAGCTACCGTGGTGGGTGACACCGTGGGCGATCCTTTCAAGGATACCTCCGGTCCGTCTCTGAACATCCTCATCAAGTTGATGAGCATGGTCTCCATCGTGATGGCCGGCCTTACCGTAGCTTGCCACTTGCTGTAATAGCAAATACGATTTTCGAATTAAAAAAAGAGATGCGAAAGCATCTCTTTTTTTTGTCCATTCACTATCCCAAACTACGATCACCCGTTGCAGGCAAGCCTGCTTTTCCTCTGCACTCGCTCATTCGTAAAATCTACAATAGGAGGTGTACTTTTTTGAGCCTTAATATCTCTCACCCCTAATCTATAATCTATTATTTCTACCAAGCTCTTGCCCCTAACGGGGCTGCTCAAGGAAAACTATTACCTAAATCGATAATCTCTAATCTTCTAATCTCTAATCTTCTAATCTATTCTTACTTCCCTTCCTTCTTCAGCACAATCAAAACCGTGTAGATGAGGATTTTGATGTCCATCTGCAGCGACATGTTCTCAATGTAGAGCATATCCCAGCGGAGGCGTTCAAGCATCTCATCCACGTTCTCAGCGTAGCCGAACCTGACCTGTCCCCAAGAGGTTAATCCGGGCTTAATGCCTAGCAGGAGAGGGTAATAGGGGGCGCGTTCCACAATCTGGTCAATGTAGAATTGGCGTTCAGGGCGCGGGCCAACTAAGGACATGTCCCCGATGAGCACATTGTAGAATTGGGGCGTTTCGTCAAGCCTGTATTGGCGCATGAACTTGCCGAACGGAGTAATGCGGGCGTCCTCCTTGGAGGAAAGTGCCGGACCGGCATCCTCGGCATTGACGTACATCGAACGGAACTTGATGATGTTGAATGGCTTGCCGTGGTAGCCGATGCGCTCTTGCTTGTAGAACACAGGTCCAGGCGAGGATTTTTTGACTTTGATGGCGAGGAAGATATAAAGCGGCGAGAGGAGTATCAGCGCAATGAGCGATAGCAAGATGTCCATGCCGCGCTTGACGAAGCGCTGCCATGTGGGCAAATATTCCGGAGAAATGGAAATGAGCGGTTCGTACAGTACCGAAGAGGTCTTGACCTTGCCCATCAGCACATCTTGCATGTTGGCAGGCATACTGATGGTAATATTGTGGTTGTCGCGGGCTAACACGATGATCTGTTCTAGATATTTGCGCTGTCCGTTGTGCAGTGCGATAATCAGCTCCTCAATATGCCTCTGGTTGATGATCTCTTCCAAATGGCTGATGTCTCCCAGACAGGGCAATTTTTCTTTCATCTCATCCTGATGGTCGGAATCCACTGTGACGTAGCCAATCAGGAAGTTACCTGGCGCAGGGTGCTGGTTCATGACCATGTTGTAGGCCTGCAATGCGAATTCGTCGCAGCCCACAATGATGGTGTTGAAACCGATCTCTCCGTTGTGAATCTTGCGGTTGATGCGTGTGGTGATGATCAGGCGGGGGATGTACGTGAGGATGAACTGCAGTGCGAAAAGGAACATCATGTATCGCACGTAGTCTTGCGGCTTGGTGACGATGTCGTCCAAGATGAAGACGAAGAAAAACATCAGTGCACCGATGAGGGTGATGCCGAAAGTGGTGCCCAATTCAGATAGGCGGGATTTGCGGTAAATCTTGTTATAGTAGTTGGACAGGGCGTGTAAGAACACCCAATAGACAGGACATAGTAACATACCCCAGAAGAACTTGGGGTCGTGCCCGACGGCTTGCAGTATGCCGGAGAAGTCCAAGTGCTCACCGACGTGTTTTCTGTAGAAATAAAAGCATACCCATGTGAGGAGGGCGGCTAAAATGTCGAAAATAAGATATAGTGCGGTTAGTCCTTTCTTGTTCATGCGGTAGTTTAGACGCTGGGTTCGTAGATGATTTTGATGTTGTCGATATAGAAGTTGGTGTTCTTGTTCTTTTCTCCGATGCCGGTAAGAACGATGGACGCAGTGGTCCATTCAGTGCCGGTGTAATGATAGCTGCTGATAACCTTGGCGAGGTCAAAATAGATGGTCTTCCATTCCCCGTCAGTGGCGTACATGCCGCCCAAAGAATGGACGGTGTTGGAGTATTGTCCGGTGGATAGTTTCAGCCCCACTTCCATATTTGCGTCAATCTTGTAGGTCACCTCCAGCATGACATAATAGTTGCGTGCGGGTAGTTTGATGTAAGAGGTGGCTACGTCGAAATAGTCGTCTGTGGTCAAGGAGATGACCCCAACACTCCGTCCATCGTGATGGTCAGGAACGAACGTGATGTTGTGCGTGGTATCGGTAGTGGAGAAGGAGGAACTGTTGATGAAAGTCTCCAAGTACGGGCAGCTTGAATAGGATGTGTATCTGAAGCTGAGCGGGTCGTCGGAAAATTGGTAAGTTTCTCCTGGCTTTAGCAAGACTTTTTTCAAGAGGACGTTGAAGAACGGGTAGCCCATCACCGTATTTGTCATACCGGTTTTGCGGAAGGCGGGCAGGATGACGACGGATGCGGTGTCTTCACCGTTCATGTCCAGAACGGGCACTTTGCAGGGTACTTCCCAGCAGCCCAAATTTTTGCCGTTCACATACACGTTCACGTGCGTGAAGGTGTGCTGCTGGAAGGCCGACAACTGTTCCTCGTCATACGAGGTGCTATGCGTTTCGTTGAAGTTGCTGACATCCACACAGTTGTTGATGTCCTCGGGGGTGATTAGAATGTAAGCGGGGGTGAGATTGGGTTGCTTGCAGGAGGCTGCGAGAAAAACGGCCCATAGCAGGAGAAAGTAAACGGTTTTTTTCATAAATGGGGATTTGCTTGTTTTAACGAAAGAAAATGCTGATTATTGCTTGTAATGAATATTTTATTTGGGAGTTTATTGTATTTGATTTTTTGTATTTTTGCACGCTGCATTGTTAACAATTAATAGTTAATTTTAAATATCAAAACAATGAGAAAAGTTTACTTTTTAAGTTTGATTTTGTGCGCTGTTTTAGGATTGAACGCACAAACTGTGGTCCTCAGCGAGGATTTTTCCGGCATTACAGACAGTAGTGGTTACGCTATCACTAATGATTTGGACAACTACACTCAGGTTCCTGGCTGGACTGGTGACAAGGTGTATCCGAGCAATGGCAAGGTGAAACTGGGCACCTCATCAGTCGCAGGCTATATCCAAACTCCTACACTTGACCTTTCTGCCAATGGTGGCCAATTCACGGTGACCTTTGATGCCAAGATGTGGAACGGCGATAACACGAGTATGTTTGTTTATGTGAATGACATTCCCTACACCGTCAGTGGCTTGAGTAGCACTCAGTTTAACACATTTTCGCTTCAGCTTACTGGCGGAACTTCAACCACGACTATCAAGTTCCAGAGCTTCGTGAGCAGTCATGGCCGCTTCTTCCTCGACAATGTGGTAGTCGTCTCAGAGGCTGCCGGTCCGGATGTGACGCCTCCTTTCGTGGCATCCGTTAACCCATCGGACAATGCCCTTTCTGTGACTTTCAGCGAAGTTTTGGATGCCACCAGTGCACAGAACGTTGCCAATTATTCTCTTGACAACAATATCGCAATTACTTCTGCCTCGTTGAACGATCGCGTGGTGACACTGGCTGTTAACCCTGCTTTGGTTGAAGGCAATACCTACACCCTGATTGTGAACAACGTGGCCGATACCGCTGGAAATGTGATGGCCACTCCTGATACAGTGGTGTTCACCTACGGTGTTGCTCCCGAGTTCAACTGCTCCACTATTGCCGATTTGCGTTCCAAATTGGATTTCACGGATGTTTCCGTTAACAACGCTTCCTCTGTTGAGTACAAACTTACGGGCGAGGTGGTGGTTACGGCAGTGGCCGCTTACAACAACCAGAAAGTGTTGCAAGATGAAACCGGTGCCATTTTGGTTTACGATCCGGGCAATAATCTTGGCACTCTGGATGTGGGCGACAAGGTGAAGAACATCTACGGCACGCTGACCAACTACTATGGCTTCCTTGAGTTCAAACCCACGCAGGCTTACGGTACACTGGTTTCCATGTTCGAGGATGTTACCCCGATGACTATCACGCTGGCACAACTCAATGATCAGGATTTCATGATCCAGCATCAGGCTGAATTGATCAAATTGGAAAATGTTTCCTTTACTTCCCAAGGTCAATTTGCCGTGCTTAATACCTACGAAATCACCCAAAACGGCTTGACCGCAGCAGCTGTTTATCCCTATTTCCAGGATGCCAACACCATCGGTCAGGATATTCCTACAAGTGTGACCAATATCGTCGGTTTCAATTTCTCCACGAGCAAGATTGGTAGCACTTATCTTGATTACAGATACTATATCGTGCCTCGCAGCATGAATGACTTCGGCACAGGTATCAACAACTATGTGTCTGAAAATGATGTCACCATCGCGCCCAATCCTGCTGTTGACTATATGAACGTGACGGTGAACAATGATAACTTCCAGGCCAGCCGTTGCTATGTTGTGGACATCAATGGCAAGGTGGTTTCCGTTCAGAATGTTGAGAATAACAGCTTCAGCGTGAATGTCAGCAACATGGCTTCCGGACTCTATTTCCTCCGTTTGACGGACGGCAAGAGCAATGTGACCACGAAATTCATCAAGAAATAATTAGGATTTCGATAATAACAGAAAAGGCGGCCAAAACGGTCGCCTTTTTTTGTTTGAGATCAAACTGCCGCTAATTGCACTTGACTCTGAAATAGCTGGTGTAGTTGTTGGGGTAACTGCCACCGTATTCGCACTGATTGATGTCCAGGCTGGAACAATGATCCCTACCTGTCACATCCACAAAGGAGATAGATGAAATGTAGTTGGAAGTGGCCCCATTGCGTTCTGTCCATGTTTCGGTTCTGCAAGTGCAAGTACGGGTTTTCTCGCATGAACAAATGCATAACACAAGAGCTGCAGCTGCAGTGAGAAGTAGTAGTTTCTTTTTCATAATTGGATATTGGACTGTTCTTGCATCGTCCGCATCGCTTTAAAGTTTAAAACTTTGCGAAAATACATTTTTTTCGAATGTTATTCACATGTTAATGCATTAATTTTACATATTTGAAAATTATTTTTTTTAATGGTTGGTTATTCAAAAAAAAGTGTATTTTTGCGGCCTCAAATCAAGGGTTGTTAGCTCAGTGGTTTAGAGCGCTGCTTTCACACGGCAGAGGTCATAGGTTCAACTCCTATACAACCCACAAAAAAGGACCGATTAATCGGTCCTTTTTTTTCGTTGTATTGCACCATTCCGCGCGAACGTAGTGAGCAGCGGAATCCCATTATTATTTCACTTATCGCTTTTGGCCCTGCTCGTAGTTACTAAGTAAACTCCTATCAAGATTAGTGCCAACGCCACGGGCTTGTTCCAAGTGAAGATGTCTTGCCCTAAAGCGATGGCCGCGCAAGCGGTGACCAGTGGTTGCAGGTTGCTGTACATGCTCACCGTGGTGGGGCGGATGTGGCGCAAGGCTATTGGTAACAGGAAGTAGGAGGCCACCGTGGCGAATATCAATACCACAAAAAGGCTGATATATGCGAAAGGTGTAGCTGCCCCGAAGAACAGCGGACAGCTTTCGCGCGAGAAGAAGGGAATTCCCATGGGCACGACAACAATACTTCCGTACAGGAATATCCACTTCATCATGGTAATGGGGCTGTGTCGCTGCGACACGTTGCGTGTGAGCACGAGATAGCCGGCGTAGAACAGAATGTTGATCAGGCAGAGCAACAGTCCCAGGGCCGTAGCATTGGCATCGCTGCCCCATGAGAATAGCACCACCATCAGTGCGCCGCCGATGCCGATGAACACGCCGAGCGACTTGCGCACCGATATGGGCTCCTTAAGGAATGCGGCGGCCATGAGCATCACAATGAGCGGGCTGGTGGCCGACACCAGTGAAACGTAGCAGGGCGAGGTGTAGCGGAACGCCTCCGAAAAGGCGATGAGCGTGCCCGCTAGCACAATGCCGCCCCAGAGGAACACGCGCATGTCGCGCCTGTTCACATGGACGCGTTCAGCCTTGGGTGTACGCATGGAAACCAGCCAGTCCAGTAACCAAAAAGCCGCCGTACCAAATAACATGCGTACGGCGGTGAAAACTTCAGGGGATAAATATTGTGGAACAACGGCCTTGGAGCAGTTGGGGTTGATGCCGAAGATGACATACACTCCCAACGCGGCCAGATGCCCGACCCATTTTCGATTGTTGGTGTTGTGAGACATATTGCGCATTGTATGGACGAATAATCATTCGTCCATACAATCGGATATCACGTTAATTCTTCAAGGAGGCGATTTCCTTGACAGCGTTGATGCAGGTGTCGATTTCTTCCTCCGTGTTGAAGGCGCCGATACTCAGACGCACGGTGCCATCTACGGGCAGGGTGCCGATGCGCTCGTGTACCAGCGGAGCGCATTGCAAACCGGTACGGCAGGCGATGTCGTAATCCACATCCAGCATGGTGCCCACGTCCATGGCCTCGAAACCCTTGACGTTGATGGAGAGCACAGGGTTCTGGTTCTCAACGGTGGTGGCGCAATAAACGGTCACACCTTCGATTTCTCTGAGGCCATCGCGGAGTTTCTTCCACAGTTTCATCTCCTGATCGTGGATGTTCTGGATACCTTTTTCCTCAATCCACTTCACGCCTCTGTACAGACCGCTGATGCCGAGCATGTTCATGGTGCCGGCTTCCAGTCGGTAAGGATATTCATCGAGGTGGGTTCGCACGGCTGAACGCACGCCCGTGCCGCCGAAGCGGGTCTGGCGAACTTCCACGCCCTCAGCCACGTAGGAACCGCCGATGCCGGTGGGGCCCATCAGGCACTTGTGGCCCGTGAAAGCGTAAGCGTCAACACCGTATTCCAGCATGTTCATCTCCACGGCTCCGGCACCTTGGCTGCCGTCAACCACGAAAATCAGGCCGTTTTCTTTGCAGACTTTGCCAATTTCCTTGATGGGTTGCACGGTACCGATGACGTTGGAACACTGCGTGCAAACCACCATCTTGGTGTTCGGCTTGATGGCCTTCTTGAAATCGTCGGGATGTACATAACCGGCCTCGTCGAAAGGCAGGTAAGTGACCTCGATGACGCCAGCTTGTTCCAGACAGTAGAGCGGACGCAACACGGAGTTGTGCTCCAGCATGGTGGTGATGACATGCATGCCCTTTTGCGCAAGACCCTGGATCAGGATGTTCAGGGAATCGGTGGCGTTGTAACTGAAGGTCAAACGACGCTCGTCAACTTTGGCACCTCCATTGAAGAGTTGGGCCAGAAGACGGCGGGTGTCGGTCAGCAGCTCACCGGTCTCGATACCGGCATCGTAGCCAGCGCGCCCCGGGCTCACACCGTGCACGCGATAAAAATTGTCCATGAAATCGTAAACCTCTTTGGGTTTCGGAAATGAAGTAGCGGAATTGTCTAAATATATCATATCGTTGTATTTAAAATCTCAACTATTAACAGTTATCTCTAAACTCTAAACTTTTCTCCCAGCACTTTCAGCATATCCTCCGTCATGGAAGCCAAGTCATACATGGGTTTGAATCCCCATTCCTCGCGGGCGCAGTGGTCGTCCATCTGGTTCGGCCAGGAATCGGCGATGCTTTGGCGGAGTTCGTCATACTGATATTCCATCTGGAACTCGGGAATGTGCTTCTTGATTTCGTTATAGATCATCTCCGGCTCGAAGCTCATGGCGGTGATGTTGAAGCTGTTGCGGTGCACGAGCTTGCTCGGGTCGGCTTCCATGAGGTCCATGGCTGCCTTGAGTGCGTCGGGCATGTACATCATGTCCATGAAGGTGCCCTTGGCGATGGGGCAGGTGAATTTTTCACCCTTGACAGCTGCGTAGTAAATCTCCACAGCGTAGTCGGTGGTGCCGCCGCCAGGCAGTGTGACGTTGGAAATCAGACCCGGGAAACGCACTGAGCGGGTATCTACGCCGAAGCGTTTGAAGTAGTAGTCGCTCAGCAACTCGCCTGTAACCTTGGTCACACCGTATATGGTCTTGGGGCGTTGGATGGTGTCTTGGGGAGTCATGTCGTGCGGGGTGTCAGGGCCAAATGCTCCGATGGAACTCGGGGTGAACAGCGAGCATCCCATCTCGCGGGAAACCTCCAGGCAGTTGATGAGGGCACCCACGCCCACGTTCCAACCCAGCATGGGATTGGCCTCGGCCTTGGCGGAAAGGATGGCCGCGAGGTTGTAGATGGCGTCGATGTTGTATTTCTTCACAGCGTCGGCGATGTCCTGTGCGTTGGTTGCATCAATCTTGCAGGATGGTCCGGCCTCGGCCAGTTCTCCTTTCAGGGGGTAAATCATGTCTGCGGCCACTACATTGTCAGTGCCGTATTGTTTACGTAAGGCAGGTGTAAGTTCGGAACCGATTTGTCCACAAGCACCAATAACTAAAATCTTTTTCATTGTATTAAGAGTTAGATTGTCCTTGTAAAAAAAACGTGCAAAAGTACAAAAAAAATCAATCCGTATTCGCGGTTTCTTCCAGTTGCCGGCGCAGCTCGTGGATGATGGAGTCCTGTTGGCGGATAGTCTCATCTTTTTTGTCGAAGAGCTCCTCAATGAGTTCGTTCTGCTGCTTGACGTCAATGGGTTTGCCGGATGACTGTTTGATTACCAGATTGGTCTTCTTCAATCCGTATTCGTTGTGCAGGATGTTCTGCAAGTGGTAAACCTGCGCTTCGTCCAGTTGCTGCCCGAACAGAATCAGAGTGATGGTTTGGCTTCTGTGGTGATATTCGCGCTCGGATTTGATGATTTCCGTCTCGGCCAGCATTTCGCTGTTCTGGATTTCGTTGACGAATTTGAGGCTCTGTGTGTTGAAAGCCGCCTCACGGATAACATCGATGGCCAAATAGATGCTGGGTATCAGTACGATAATGGTGAAGATGGTGATGATGCGTTTCACGGCCTTATGGCGTTGCTCGTCCACATAACGGGCCTGAGGGAAGCCCAGCAGGCGCACAGTAACGAAGGTGGCCAGGGCGATGAAGAAGGAATTGATGAAGAACAGGTAGAAGGCACCGAGGAAGTACCAGATTTGGCCGGTGGCAATGCCGTAGCCGGCGGTGCAGAGCGGCGGCATGAGGGCGGTGGCAATGGCTACGCCGGAGATGACTGTGATGGACTGCGACTTGCGCGAAGTGGCCAAGATGCCCGCCAACCCGCCGAAAAAGCCGATGAAAACATCGAAAATGGTGGGCTGTGTGCGCGCCAGCAATTCCGAACGGGCATCGCTGATGGGGGAAATCAGGAAGTATAGCGTGGAGGCGGCCAGACTGATAAGCACCATAATAATCAGGTTCTTGAGGGATTTCCTCAGCAGAAGTTCGTCGAATGTGCCGATGGCTAATCCCACGCCGTTGATAGGTCCCATGAGCGGTGAAATCAACATCGCGCCGATGATGACTGCCGTGGAGTTCACATTTAATCCCACGGATGCCACAATAATGGCGAAAAACAGAATCCACACGTTGAATCCGCGGAACACCACACTCTTGGAGATGGAATCCACCGTGGCTTCGTAGTCGGTATCCTCCTTGATCTGTGTGTACTCCTTAACCTTGCGCCAAAGTACTTTGAGTATTCTTGTGAAGCGGTCCTGTTTCTCAGTGTTCATGTTGTAAGGTGGATTATTGCAGTTTTTCAATCAGGGTCTCCAGCGGAAGTGCCTCTTGTGTGCCGGTGTTCATATTTTTGAGTGTGAACGTCTTGTTGTTGCGCTCGTTCTCGCCGGCCATGATGACGAATGGGATGGACTTGTTGTTGGCGTATGTCATCTGCTTGCCAATCTTGACATGGTCGGGATAGATTTCAGCGGCGATGCCGGCTTTGCGCACGGCACGGAGTCCCTGCAAAGCGTATGGCTCGTCGTCGTCGCTGAAGTTGATGAACAGGGCTTTCACAGGGCTCAGGATTTCGTCAGGGAACAGGTTGAGCTCGTTCAGCACGTCGTAGATGCGTTCGGCTCCGTAGGAGATGCCCACGCCCGACATGTTCTTGAGTCCGAAGATGCCGGTGAGGTTGTCGTAGCGACCGCCGCCGGAAATGCTGCCTATGGCCGCATCCTTGGCCTTCACTTCGAAGATGGCGCCGGTGTAGTAGTTGAGTCCGCGCGCCAGCGTGATGTCAATCTCCACTTCGGCGGTCAGTTCCATGTCCTTCACATAGTCCAGCACGGTGGTGAGTTCCTCGATGCCTTTCATTCCGATTTCGCTGCCGGAGAGCAGGGTGGTGAGGCCGGCCAGTTTTTCGGCGTTGCTTTGGCCGCCGAAGCAGAAGACGGGTTTGAGTTTCTCGATGGCCTCTTGGCAGATGCCGCGATCCAGCATTTCAGCGCAGACGGCCTCTTGACCGATCTTGTCCAGCTTGTCCATGGCCACGCACAGGTCGGTCACTTGCTCCGGAGCACCGATCACTTCCGCAATTCCGGAGAGGACCTTGCGGTTGTTGATTTTCATCACCACGGCAATGCCGAACTTGGAGAATATCTCGTCCGTGATCTCAATCAGCTCCGCTTCGTTGATGAGCGAGGTGCTGCCGATGATGTCGGCATCGCACTGGTAGAACTCACGGTAGCGGCCTTTCTGCGGGCGGTCGGCGCGCCAGACGGGTTGCATCTGGTAACGCTTGAACGGGAATGTGATCTCATTCTGGTGCTGCACCACGAAACGGGCAAAGGGCACGGTAAGGTCATAGCGCAAGCCTTTCTCGCAGAGCTTCGTGGCCAGTTTGTTGACTGACATTTCCGAGTCGTTGAAGTCCACGCCTTGGGTGAAATCGCCGGAGTTGAGGATTTTGAACAGCAGCCGGTCGCCCTCTTCGCCATATTTGCCCATCAGGGTGGACAGATTTTCCATGGATGGGGTTTCGATCGGGAGGTAGGCGTGTTTGTAGAATACAGAGCGGATGGTGTCGAAAATATAGTTGCGCCGCATCATCTCGGTGGGCGTGAAATCTCGGGTTCCTTTGGGAATAGAGGGTTTTACGATATTCATATTGGTTTGCGTTGAGTTTTTTATTCTTTGAGGCTGCAAAGATACGCAAAAATCACATTGGATTGCTTGTTTTAGGCAATAACTCTGGATGGGATGACAGATAGATATCACGTAGAGAAATGCCGAGAACATAGCAAACATCAAGTAAAGTGACTACATATTTTCGTGTGCCTTTTTCATCTGTTATTTGCATGGCTGGACTGTAGTATAGCCAGTTTTTCAAATCGTTATAGATATCGTTGTCAGTGTTTTCAATTAATACTTCATGGGCTTTGTTCTCTACATCATAGGGCGTCTTTGGCTTTTTTGCAGCTATCTTTTCCAAGAAGAAGTTCTTGTGTTCTGCAAGAAAAGCATCTCCTTTGATTGCTTCAAACAGTTTCAATCCGTTTTCATTCAGCGTGGTGGGACTACGCTTGTTGCCCCAAACGATATCGGAGCTCTTGAATTTTGAAGTCAGGAAGGTTTGTATGGTCAATACGTCCTCGCGAAGGTTTTGTATTTTCTCGCTGTGCTTGCTGCAGGGCATGACGGCGATGGTGTCGTCCAGCTTCTTCATCAGCCGCTCGGTTTCTTTTTCGTGTGCCTCGCAAGGAAACTTGTCCATCATTCTTTTGATGTCCCGCATTATCTCCTCGTGGTTGCTGCAGGGCATGTTGGCGATGGTGTCGTCCAGTTTCTTCATCAGCCGCTCAGTTTCTTTTTCGTGTGCTTCGCAAGGAAACTTGTCCATCATTCTTTTGATGTCTCGCATTATCTCTTCGTGGTTGCTGCAGGGCATGTTGGCGATGGTGTCGTCCAGTTTCTTCATCAGCCGCTCGGTTTCTTTTTCGTGTGCCTCGCAAGGAAACTTGTCCATCATTCTTTTGATGTCCCGCATTATCTCTTCGTGGTTGCTGCAGGGCATGTTGGCGATGGTGTCGTCCAGTTTCTTCATCAGCCGCTCAGTTTCTTTTTCGTGTGCTTCGCAAGGGAGTTTGTCCATGAGCCTGTTGATGTTCTGCATAGTTTCCTCATGCTTGTCGCAAGGGAGGTTGTCGAACTTTATATTTAGGTTTTTTACTGATTCTTCTGTGATTCCGACAGTGTGCCCGATTCTGTAAAGGGCTGAGAATACGCCGATTGAGGCAATAACAGAGATGATGGACATGGAAATTTCAAATGTTGTCATAGTTTATAAATTTTATGGTCTGCAAAAATAGAAAAAATATTTGATAAAAATAGTTTTTTAACAAATAATTTATTTTTTCTATTGAAAAAATGCTTAAAAGTTATTTTGGGGCTTATGTCTTTAGCATCAGAACATCACCTCAATTCCGAAGTGTATCTTTCCGGTTTTGAAGGAGATGGGATTCCCGAGCTGGCGTCCCAGAGCATATTCCAGATAGAAGATGCCGCTTTTGATGGCGAGGTGTACGCCTGCACCGAAGCCGAACGGCGTGTCGAAACGGTACATGTTGTCCATCTGCTGCTCATACACCCCGCCATCGAAGAACAGGTTGACAAACGAGTTCTTGCCGAAAAGATACCGGAATTCGGCGGAATATAACAAGTATGTGGAGGCGTAGATGTCGTTGGGATTGAACCCTCGGATGAGCCCCGGTCCTCCGATTTTGAACAGCTCGTTGAAATAATGTGGCCCGGCGAGCAGCGAGCCTGCTTGTGCTTGTGGGGTGAAGACAAAATGCTTGCCAATGGGCACGTACCCTCGCGCGGCGCCGTAGATGCGGTAGGTGCTTCTTGCCAAGGTGAGCCCGTCGTAGGCTTCTGCTTCCACGTGCGAGTTGGGGATGATTTTGCGGCGCCCGGCCGACAGGTCCACCCACACATCCACGCCCTTGCGCGGGTTGAAAAGGTAGTCCAGTTTGCGGAAATGCACCTTCAGGCCGTAGAGCGTCTTGTGGAAATCGATGAGGCCGGAGTCGCTGTCCAGCTGCAATAGGGCGGGATTGAGGATGCTGGATGAGGTGTAGTCAAAGTACGGCTCGATGTAGCTGTTGTTGAGAAATGCGTAGGGCACGCCGATGTGGTAGTTGAGGTTGAGGTAGGAAGTGTCTTTCTTGTCCAGCATGAATGAGCCTTCCACGCCGAAGCGGGTGCGGAACAGGTAGGGGAATTTGACAGACAGGTCCAGATGCTGGGAGTGCCGTTCGCTGCTGTACCAGTGCAGGCTGATGCTCTCACCTTGGCGGAAGATGTTCTGTAGAGCCAATGCCAGGTCACCGCTAACCCCGATTTTGCCCGTCTTTTCGTCGGCGGGCACCAGTCCCACGTAGCCGTCAAACTGGTTGGTCCTCCGGTTGTTGAGATAGATGTACAGGTAGGCTTTGTCTTTCACGAAAGAGACGCCGGAGGGCTGGGCCACCGTGGCGAAAGGCAACTCCTGCAGTTTCTGGTCAACAGCCTGCATAAGCTCTTCATTGTAGGCCATGCCCTTGCGCAGTCCCAAGTAGGGATAGAGGAAATTCTTGGACAATTTCACATCGCCTTTCAGTACGATGGAGTCGAAGGTGACGAAAATGTTGGAGTCGATGACAATAATCGGACGCATGTCGCCGTTTTCAGGGTTGGCGGTTTGCAAAGAGACGGTGGCAAAGGGATAACCGTGGTTCTCTAACTTCTGCAGGATGGCTTCGGCGCGGGTGGGGTAGTCGGAAATTGGTCCGGTGTATGGGGCTTGGGGCTGTGCATAAAGAGTGTTTATACACAGTAGAAACAAGGGGATGATATTTACCAGTTTAAAGTTCAAAGTTCAATATTCAATAGCAAGAATCAAAAGTCAAGAATTAAAAAATTCATTTAAATAATCCATCATCTTTGATTTTTGATTATTTTTGCACGTTTGAAAAAAAGAATAACGAAAATGAAAAAGATTATTGTATTGTTAGCGGTCTTTTTTTTAGGGTTGGCGGTGTTCTCCGCATGTGATACGCAACATAAGTGTGCTGCTTACGGCCACTATTCCTATTACCAGCCACAAGACGCACCTGAAGAATAATCGGAAATGTCCGGTTGTGTGCCTGTCCGCGGGATAAATAATTGGCTTCTGGCATTTCTGTTTGCCGGAGCTTGTCTTTGTGCCGGTGCACAGGAAGTGGGGGAATATTATCACGATGTGACCCTCAAGGAGTGGAACTGTGAGCTGTTCCTGAATACGGGTGGCTTCGGGGCGGGCTTCCAGCGCGGACGAACGCCCGATCTCTATAACAAGCATTTCTGGGAGGTGGAGTTTATGTACAACAAGCATCCCAAGTCAGTGCGTTCCATCAATGTGCTATACGAGGGCGTGCGCCCCTGTAGATACGGCCAGTTGTACACCCTGTTTTTCCTGCGAGGAGGTTATGGATACCAGCGCACGCTGCATACCAAGCCCTACTGGGGTGGCGTACAGATCAAGTATTCCCTGTCGGCGGGCCCCTCGGTCGCGTTCGGCATCCCCAACTATGTGGAAGTTATCAACTACAACACCGGTTTCTCCGAGGTGGTGCGTTATGACCCCGACAAGCATAATCTCAACAATGTCATCGGCGGCGCACCGTTCTATACCGGCATCATGCAGACCATCGTGCGCCCGGGCTTCTACGCCAAAACCGGATTCAACTTCGAGTTTGCCAAAAGCGATTACAAAATCCAGGCCCTGGAGGTCGGCCTCAGCATTGATATGGTCTTCCCGTTTATCCAGCAGATGGCCTTCAACAAAGCCAAAGCTTTCTACCTCTGCGGATATATTGCCTACGACTTTGGGAAAAGGAAAGGGTATCATTAACGATTATAGATTAGAGATTATAGTTAAGACAACGGCCAATAGCTAACTCCCAATTATGCCCAACTCAATAAAACAACTTGCCGGACAAACTGTGATTTACGGTGCCACCAATATTTTAGGGCGCCTGCTTAATTATCTATTGGTGCCGCTGCACACGTACATTTTTGCGGATGCGGCGCAGTATGGTGTGGTGGGCGAACTCTACGCCTGGACCAGTCTCTTTATTGTGATTCTGACCTACGGCATGGAAACGGCCTTCTTCAACTTTTCACGGGATGAGGAAGTAAAGAATAAGGTATATACGACCATTGTCACCTCACTGCTGTTCACCTCTACACTGTTTATCGTGCTTTGCTCCGTTTTCAAGGGCAACATTGCGGGTTGGCTGAAATATCCTGACCATCCCGAGTACGTAGTTTGGTTTGCCATAATCATCGGAGTGGATGCCTTGACCTCCATCTTCTTTGCGCGGTTGCGGCATCAGAACAAAGCCATGAAATTCGCAGCGGTCAAGATTACCAATATTCTGGTTAACGTGCTGTTCAATCTCTTCTTCCTGTTGCTCTGTCCGTATCTTCTGAAAAATGATCCCGATTCATCGTTTGTTCGTGCTATTTATAACCCAGAGATTGGCGTAGGGTACATCTTCATCGCCAACCTCATTGCTTCTGTGGTGACATTGCTGATGCTGTTTCCCAGTATCTTCAAGCAGAAGTACGTCTTCGACTGGGCATTGTGGAAGAAGATGTTTGCGTATGCCTTCCCTCTGCTGATTTTCGGTCTGGCTGGCATTGTCAACGAGACGATGGACCGTGTGCTGCTGAAGTATTTCTCAACACAACCAGATCCGCAGGCCTCGGTTGGCATTTACAGCGCGTGTTACAAGATTTCCATCATGATGACCATTTTTGTGCAGGCGTTCAAGTATGCGGCGGAACCCTTCTTTTTCAGCAAATCCAAAGACAAAGATGCCAAGGAAACCTATGCTGAGGTGATGACAGCTTTCGTTTTTGTGTGTTCCATCATTTTTGTGGGGATCATGCTGTACATGGACATCGTCCAATACTTTGTGGGACCGGTGTACCGCGTCGGGTTGCCCGTTGTGCCTATCCTTTTGATGGCCAATCTGTTTCTCGGTATCTTCTATAACTTGTCCATCTGGTACAAACTCACAGGGCAGACAAAGTTCGGGGCGTACATAGCCATTTTCGGAGCTATCATCACGCTGGTTCTCAATATGGTGCTGATTCCGCGCTTCGATTATATGGGATCCGCATGGGCCACGTTCGCCTGCTATTGCAGCATGATGCTGGTCTCTTACTTCCTTGGGCAGAAATATTATCATGTGGATTATAATGTCAAGAAGGTTCTGTTCTATATCCTTCTGGCTGTGGGCGTTTATGGATTGAGCGTGCTTATCAACAGAGGATTGAATATTGAACGCACGGGGGTGCGTTTGGCAGTGAATTCTGTCATCCTGTTGGTTTACCTGACCGTTTTGGTGGTGATGAACCGAAATTACCTGCGCTCGATGTTGCGTAAAACAGCTTGAACCATCCATTTTCAGTCTGTCAAATTGTTGATAATTTTGTTGAAATTTTTTATTTTTTGTGACAAATTAAGCTCCTTTTTCTCAGGGGGTCAATGTCGGTTTTTATGTAACAATCTGATTATCAATAATAATTAATTGTTAATAACTTTGTTGATTATTTGAATAAATATTATAATTTTGCACGCATGTTTAAAGATATATAATCTTTTTTAATGGAGAAAGAATTGTTATTGAACATATCTACATCTGCTAAAAGACTCTGGCTGCTTCTAAGTCTCTTCGTTCTTACAATGAGTGGCATGTTTGCACAGTCGAGTGCATTTAGGGTGAAATTTTCCGTTACGGATGCCACTTGTTTTAACAATGGTAAGATTGCATATTCCGTTGTTGATCGTAGTGGTAATCCGGTGAATTCCGCCTATTTGAATGCGGCGGGACTCTCCAAGATTCGTCTTTATCACAAAGTGCATGAGTCTGATTCGGCCCAGTATTCTGCGAGTTTTTATAATGGCGGTGTGGATACATTCCTCATTGATTATGGTACTTATATCGTGGGTTTGGAGTGCTTGATGACGGACGGGCACGGCGGCTTCGTCAGGCTCGATACACAGGCGGTGCTCACCATCAATACCTCTTATGTTGTACCTGAAATGTCTGCCATTTTAATGACCGACTATACGGGTTATAACTTGGGTCTCCATCCGACTTTGAGTTGTATGAGACTGGGACGTGTGCAACTCAAAATGAACAACGGGCGGTTCCCGTACACCGTCAATGTGGTGAATCATGAAACTTCCCAGTTGCTGCGCACGGTGGTTTTCGATGGAAATCAGTACAGTGGCACGGATGACAGCCGATATGATTATCATGAGTATTACACGATAGATTCTTTGCCGGGCGGTGTGTGGGATTTCTACATGGTCGATGGTTGCGACTACGGACTTCCGCGCACGAGCGAGACGGTGGAGGTTGTACCATTCCCCTATTTGGACTATGTGGAGGTGTATGCTTCCTCTGGTAATATGGAGGATAGTAATGTGGTCAAGGTCAATGCTGTCATCAACACTCCATACGCATATTTCACGGAAATGATTCCGGATTACGTGCAGTACAGATTTACACACGCAGGTTTTGCGGACGGTCCTTGGCGTAACATGCCGTCCATCACTGGAGGCCATATCGTTTTGTATGACACCATCCCTGCGGCCGACAATTATTGCCAGATATGGAATAAGGATATCAGTCTGCAATATAAGATTGCAGTTTGTGAGAACCAGATTATCACGCGTACATTCAAATTATACGGACCTAATAGTACCAAATTTGAAAGTCAAGTGGTGGATGTTCAGGATTCGGTTTCGACTGCGCTGAATTCTTGTCAGGAAACCAAATATTGGCATCGTGATGCCTACACCATCCGTTACCAGTCCTATTTGCCGAACTATCTGACAAAAGATGGTGACCATAGTGTGTATCGTCACCACTACACACACCCGCTCACGTGGATATACACGGATATGAGCACGGGGAGTGTCATCAAGCGGGACACGGTTGGCGCGATCAATCAGAAGAGCTCTTTGGATGCCTCTGAAGTGAATGCCTTGTATGGTCCACTGCCTCAAAACATCAATGTGCAGCGGCGTTTGGTGGATGGTCAAGGCTGTGAGTTATACAGCACGACCGACATGCTCCAATATTTGATTGGCAGTAATGTACAGGATGCGTCGTGGAATGTGACCTCATCGGGCGACGACCATTGTTGCAACGTGCTGCGTAACGTGACAGTGAAAGGCAATTTCAGTCAGGGTGTGAACACAGACGGAACCATTATCCGGCTGGTACGCAGCCCGTACAACGACAGGTACAATTTTACGGCGGTATATCATGCAGCTACGGGCACATGGGACATTGTAAGGTCGAATGTGGAGAATGTCGCATTGATTGCCGGATCGGCAGACGGGAATTCGCTGGAATTGAAAGACTATTGTCTCCCGTCCGGCCCGTATCATTTTCAAATCGTCACGTCCTGCGATTCAGTGGTTATCCAGAAGAGAGTGTCGTTTGGCGCAATATACAGTGTGGAGCTGACGGACGTGCCGAGCTATCATGTGCAGAAGGAGTGTATGAACCAATATGTCATATACGATGCCGGACAAATATCACGAGTGAGCCGCAATACTTCGCCGGTTACAGGACTTGAGATGTTGTCAGTTATTGTTCCATTGAATACCTATTTCCAGGTTGTCAGCGGGCCTGTCGGAGGTTATGACGACCGGGCATTCTCGCTTCACGAACCGATACGCATGTCCATTCCGGGTACTTATGTTGTGAAGATATTCCCGACCACTACCATGGAGTTGTGTGAGGAAACTGTTTTTTATGACACCATAGTTTTCGGCACCACCACTGTAGCGCATCTACATGCCTACGCACTTCTGTGCGATCACAATTCCACCGTCGGCAATGTGTATGCTCGGGGTATCAACGGAACAGAGCCTTATACATATACATTATATAGTAAGCCGAATAAAGAAGGCGAGATTCTGGGTGTGAACAATGAGGGTGTTTTCCCCAACATTACCATGCGTACTGACTCTGCGATGTCGTGCATGATTCAGGATGCCTGCGGAGCCTATTTCCATGTCAACTTTTATCCTACGTTGCTGGCAGACTTGCAAGTCACTTGGTTCGATGGAGGTTTGAGAGCCATTACTACCTGCGAGGGCTCTACAGTTTCCGTCCACACCTTGCAGTCCGACAACTTGTTCAGTTATCACTGGTCGGGACCTAATGGTTTTGAGTATGATTCACCCGAGGCTTTTATTTTTGTGCCACGTGGTGCGGACGATGGCTGGTACAAAGTGGAAGTGTTTGAGGGTGGTTGCGGTGCTGTCTTGACAGACAGTATTTACTTGGGAGTGAAAAAGGCACCCGAAGTCAAAATTTTCCAAGATGCTACTATCTGTCCGGGTGAGGAGGTGCAGTTGATGTTTATGCCCACCAGTACAGTGCCGGCATCGAGGGTGGATTTTTCCATTGCGTATGCAACCAGCGAAGGTGTTCAAGTGAGGAACTATAGTGCATTGTCGGGTGAAACTGTGATTGACCACATCGCGCCTCTGTTACCCACAAAAGTATATCCGTTAACGATTCAAGATGACGAATGCGGATACTCGATGGCAGACCCGGGAGATACCGTTTTAGTCAGCATTCGGGATGCGGTGATTGGGACATGTTCTATCCTGACGCAGCACGACAAGGTGTGCTATGAGGAGACTGCCCATCTGACCGCCCAATCAACCATAGCAGTACCCTATACGGTGCGCTGGTATGCTGATTACAACCAGACAGAACTGCTTAAGGAAGAGGTTATCACGAATTCGGATGATCAGTCCAAGTATGACACCGCTGGCATTGTGCAGCAGGCTTTGCTGTATGTCAGTGTGGACAAGGAGGGCTACTGTCCGTCTGTGAACGGTATTACAACAAACGTGCTGTCTATGGCTGATGGTACATATTCATTGAGCTGTAACCAGTCATTCCGGCTTTATGATTCGGGTGGAAAGGATGGCAATTACTCACCCGGAGAGATATTGACGCAGACGTTTGTATCCTTGGACGGCAGACCGATTACATTGCGGTTTGATGAGTTGAATTTGTCCAACACTTCGCATTTGCTTGTCATATCGGGCACTACACAGGATCTGGACAGCATCATGTACGATTTGACCAATCTCAGCACTATCCCTGAGTTGATCATTTCCAATGGCAATGCCATGACGTTGATGTTTTTGGCGGGTATGGTGCCGGATGAAGGGTGGAGTGCGGTTTTGGCTCCGTTGCCGGGTGTCGCCATCGCGGATGTGTATAACAGAACACACACTGTTTTATATGATGAGGTGTGCCAGAGCCAGTATCTGACTTATACCAATCCGTTGAACGTTGCCCCGGAGGTGGCGACCAATGCGGAGATGAATGAGGCTATAAAGCGGGCGGGAACGCACGTGTTTTCGTACTCCTTCGCGGGCGCCGACAGTCATCATTGTGACTCCCTTGTCACGTTTGTGTTGACGGTAACACCGCCTCCGTTTGTGGATACGACAGTGGTGACGTCCAATTTCCAGCTCGACGGGAATCCTTACCATTGGCGTGGCAACGACTATTCCGAAACCGGTCGCTATTCTGTCATCTATACCCGACCTGATGGATGCGACAGTCTGGATGTTCTGAACCTTATCATTTTGGAGATAGACACAACCACTAACGAAATTTGTGTGGGTGACCAAACCACGATGGGTATTATAGTGAATACTCCGCATCTGACTTGGGACGACGGGGTTATCCCAGCTGTGAATGCACCTGGAGATGTGCTTTGCACTGACGGGTCAATTTTGAGGGTTGATTCCTTCCTGATGACGAACAAGACTGCAAAAGGGGTGATTTACTATCTGGACCGTACCGGACTGCATGGTAAGGCCATTGCCTTGGAAGACGCACCTGCTGCGTATTCTGTCTGGGCCCCAAATCCAAACACGCTGTATCAGAGTATCCATGCCAAATCGTTCTGCCCTTATCAACGCGACGCTTTGTTTGATTTGGACGGATTAGGCAATACCATTATGATCAAGCAGTATGCGGAGCAATCCATAGGCATGGAGTTTTCCTATAATGCGCCTGCAGCTTACTACTGCTATTATTATGATGCCGTTACCAGAGGGGTGAATTCTTCGGAGGCTTCTGGATGGCACTTGCCGGCAATGGGAGAGCTTAACCTTGTCTTTGGAAACCGTGTGGCAGTTAACTCCACGTTGATTAAGTTGAATGGGATAGGCGCTACCGTGATGGATCTCGGACAGACCTACTATCTCTCTTCCTCCGAAGCGAATAATAACCAGTGCTGGCACCTTGATTATTCTGGCCACTTTGCTACGAACATTAAATCACAAAGGCATAAGGTGCGCCCAACCATAGATTTTTAAACTGAATTATAAGAAACAAAAAATAGATACCATATATGCGATATACATTGTTCAAACGGGTATTCCTTTCTTTGGTGGTCTTGGCGGCAGCACTTGGTGTTGCACAAGCTCAGATCTACCAAATTGGCGATGTATATGTATTCCCCGACAGTTCTAAAGGTATCATTTGCTATGTTAACCCGAACAATCCCGTGGAAGGCTGGGCAGTGGCCTTGAACGATGTCGGTTGGGTGAGTAAGACAAACAACAAGCAGTACTACATGATTAATGCAGGCTGCACCCTGCCCTCCGGCATGGTGTCACATTTGTATGACGATGCTACCGGTATTGGCCGTTACGGGTTGTCAGAGTGGACCTATGAAGGCAAGAATAACACACGTCTCTTGCTGGAGTCGGGACAGTCGCCTGCTGCGGAGGCTGTGGACTTTTACAACGGCTGGTACATTCCGGATGCCATACAGATGCGTCACATCTTCGGCCTGCTGCCTTTCATCGAATCTGCTATCGTGGAAGCTGGTGGTGACCCTAATGGCTTGAAGTGGATGTATGAATACAACGGCAACCATGGTCATGACTACTGGACTTCTACGAGAGTCAATGCAAACCAGATGCTGGTTGTCAGAGGTAGCCAGTATTTCTACCAGACGCGTACTCCGGCCGATCATAATCCGGCAGTCAACACCGAAAATTCCACGCAGAACCGCATACGTGCCGTCCGCGATTTCGGTACTGATGCCTATGCCTATTGGGTTGACAAACCCAAGAGCGCCAGTATGGTGGTCAACCCTACAGTGAACACCTCGTACGATGCTTATGTTATATTCAACAGCGATACCATCCGCGTGACCAGCTCTGCCTTTGTGCATGAGAAGTATGACAAGGATACCCTCTATGAGGTTGTTTGCTCTTCCCCTAATCCCTATACATCGGTGGTGAATCCGAATTTCACGGATCTGGATATTTCACACGTGCAAGATTTTACGCCCTATCGGGTGACCTTGCAGACCGTTCATGGTTGTGACAGTATCATTACGCTCATGCTGAAAGTCAATCCTTCGTATGAGTTTTCAGAAAGTGCGTTTATTTGTCAAAGTGCCGCTCCCTACCTGTGGCGCGGACACGCATATAACGAGAGTGGCGTGTACTATGACACGCTCAAAACAGTTTGCTGTGACTGTGACAGTGTGTATGTGCTCAACCTGACCGTGGCCCCGTTGCCGGAGGTGACCATCACCCCTGATAATCCGTTTACATGTGTGGGTGATGGTGTTGAGATATCTGCCAGCGCAATCAATTGTTCCGACTTTTCAGAACCTCTGATAGAGAATTTTGATGGTGTGGTGGGAAATGACCAGGAGATTACGAGCCGCTTGTCCACCATTACAGACCTATTCGGTTCCGGTCAGAAAGTTTTTTCTGCTGGGAATGGCTTTGTCAGGTTGGGAACAGGTAGTGTTTTTGGACGGATAGTTTCCAAACCTCTGGACTTGTCCGAAGATTTTACTCTGGATTTGAGCATGAAGGGGTGGGTTAGAACTGGATCGGCTGAACCAGCTGCCACGAGAGTTAGAGTTTCAGTAGATGATGTCTATGCGGACACGGTTACCCTTCAGGGTAGTAATGAGAATAATCCTGGAAGCTTTGATACCTATTCGTTCAATTTCAATGCGGCCACCGCTTCTTCAGTCATCAAGATTGAGGCCATTGACGAGATTGCTCCGGGCAGTCCATACGCCGAAGAACGACTCTTTATTGATTTCATGCGTATTACCAACAACTCTCCTTGTGAATTCGCATGGTACGATGGGAGCAGCTTGTTGTCGTCCACTTCATCCGTGACTGTTCATCCTGTTGCAACGAAGGCGTATTATGTTGAAGTGACGAGTGCTGCCGGTTGTAAGAAAAGAGATACGGTAGAGGTTGATGTGCATAATCACCTCAATGTGGATACCTTTGCCACGGCTTGTAACAGTTTTACATGGTATGGACAGACCTATACGACCAGTGGCAATTATGAACACAGGTTGACTTGTCTTGCTGGCTGTGACTCAGTGGTGACGTTGCACTTGACGTTGGGCCATAGCAACACGGGCGACACGACGGCATTTGCCTGCAACAGCTTCGACTGGTACGAGCACCACAATATTACCTCCAGCACGAACAGCTTGACGCACACGTTCACCAATGCCAGTGGCTGCGACAGCGTGGTAACCTTGCACTTGACGCTGGGCCACAGCAATACGGGCGATACCACGGCGTTTGCTTGCAACAGCTTCGACTGGTACGAGCACCACAATATTACCTCCAGTACGAACAGTTTGAAGCACACGTTTACCAACGCTTCCGGGTGTGACAGTGTGGTGACGTTGCATCTGACGGTAGGCCATAGCAATACGGGCGACACGACAGCTTTCGCGTGCGACAGATTCGATTGGTATGAGCACCATAACATCACCTCCAGCACGAACAGTTTGAAGCACACGTTTACCAACGCTTCCGGGTGTGACAGTGTGGTGACGTTGCATCTGACGGTAGGCCATAGCAATACGGGCGACACGACAGCTTTCGCGTGCGATAGATTCGATTGGTATGAGCACCATAACATCACCTCCAGTACGAACAGTTTGAAGCACACGTTTACCAACGCTTCCGGGTGTGACAGTGTGGTGACATTGCATCTGACTATCGGAGATGTCTTTTATGTGGACACGATTGCGTTTGCGTGCAACAGTTTCGATTGGTATGAACACCACAATATTACCACCAGTACGAACAGCCTGACCCATATGTTTACCACCGCCAGTGGCTGCGACAGTGTGGTGACTTTGCACCTGACGGTAGGACATAGCAACACGGGCGATACGACGGCGGTTGCATGTGACAGTTTCGACTGGTACGAGCACACGAATATAACCTCCAGTACGAATAGCTTGACCCACACGTTTACCAATGCTTCTGGTTGCGACAGTGTGGTGACTTTGCACCTGACGGTGGGCCATAGCAATACAGGCGACACGACGGCGGTTGCCTGCGACAGTTTCGACTGGTATGAGCATACGAATATTACCTACAGCACGGATGCCCTTACTCACACGTTTACCAATGCTTCTGGCTGCGACAGTGTGGTGACTTTGCACCTGACGGTGGGCCATTCAAATACGGGCGATACGACGGCGGTTGCATGTGATAGTTTCGACTGGTACGAGCACACGAATATTACCTCCAGCACGGATGCGCTTACCCACACGTTTACCAATGCCAGTGGCTGCGACAGCGTAGTAACTTTGCATCTGACGGTAGGCCATAGTAACACGGGCGATACCACGGCGGTTGCTTGCGACAGTTTTAACTGGTACGAGCATACGAATATAATCTCCAGTACGGATGCGCTTACCCACACGTTTACCAATGCTTCTGGCTGCGACAGTGTGGTGACTTTGCACCTGACGGTAGGTCATAGCAACACGGGCGATACGACGGCGGTTGCATGTGACAGTTTCGACTGGTACGAGCATACGAATATTACCTCCAGCACGGATGCGCTTACCCACACGTTTACCAACGCTTCAGGATGTGATAGTGTGGTGACCTTGCACTTGACCGTGAATCACAGCAATACGGGTGACACGACGGCTGTTGCTTGTGACAGCTTCGACTGGTATGAGCATACGAATATTACTTCCAGTACGGATGCCCTTACGCACACGTTTACGAACGCAAATGGTTGTGACAGCGTGGTGACGTTGCATTTGACGGTGAATCATAGCAACACGGGTGACACGACGGCTGTTGCTTGTGACAGCTTCGACTGGTATGAGCATACGAATATTACCTCCAGCACGGATGCACTAACGCATACGTTCACGAATGCGAGCGGTTGCGACAGCGTGGTGACCTTGCATCTGACGGTGGGCCACAGCAACGTGGGCGATACCACGGCCTTTGCCTGCAATAGTTTTGATTGGTACGAACATCATAATATTACTTCCAGTACGGATGCCCTTACGCATACGTTTACCAATGCATCAGGTTGCGATAGCGTGGTGACCTTGCATTTGACGGTGGGCCACAGCAACGTGGGCGATACCACGGCCTTTGCATGCAACAGTTTTGATTGGTACGAACATCATAATATCACTTCCAGTACAAACGGTTTGACGCACACGTTTACCAATGCCTCGGGTTGCGACAGCGTGGTGACCTTGCACTTGACAGTTGGATACAGCAATACGGGCGACACGACTGCGTTCGCTTGCGACAGTTTCAACTGGTATGAACACACGAATATCACCTCCAGCACGGATGCGCTTACGCATACGTTTCCGAATGCCTCGGGTTGTGACAGCGTGGTGACCTTGCATTTGACAGTGGGCCATAGCAATACGGGTGACACGACAGCGTTTGCTTGCGACCGTTTTGATTGGTATGAGCATACCAATATTACTTCCAGTACGAACAATTTGAAACACACCTTCACCAACGCCTCTGGCTGTGATAGTGTAGTGACGTTGCACTTGACGATGGGGCATAGCAACACTGGTGATACATCAGCATTTGCTTGCAATAGTTTTACATGGTATGGCACGACCTATACAGAGACTCCAGCAGTAGCTCCGAAGCATACCTTTACCAATGTGAGCGGATGCGACAGCGTGGTGACCCTGCATTTGGTGGTTGGTCACTCCAATACGGGCGATACGTCTGCGTTCTCATGTGTTGATTTCACGTGGTACGGTACAACATACACGGAGACCCCAGCCATTGCCCCGACGCACACGTTTATCAATGCTTCCGGTTGCGACAGTGTGGTGACCCTGCATTTGACCATCGGAGATGTCTATTATGGCGATACCATAGCCTTCGCCTGCGATCGTTTCGATTGGTACGAGCACACCAATATCACCTCCAGTACAAATAGTTTGACGCACATGTTTAAAAGTGTGAGCGGTTGTGACAGCTTGGTGACGTTGAAGTTGACGGTGGGTCATAGCAATACGGGTGACACGACAGCGTTTGCATGCGACCGTTTTGACTGGTATGAACATCATAATATCACGTCCAGTACGAACAGCCTGAAACACACCTTTACCAATGCCTCGGGTTGTGACAGTGTGGTGACGTTGCACTTGACAGTGAATTACAGCAATACGGGTGATACCACAGCCTTTGCGTGCGATCGTTTCGACTGGTATGAGCACACGAATATAACCTCGAGCACTGAAGCCCTGACGCACACCTTTACGAACGCCAGCGGCTGTGACTCTGTGGTAACGCTGCACCTGACGGTGGGCCACAGCAACACGGGCGATACTACGGCGTTTGCATGTAACAGTTTCACGTGGTATGGCACGACCTATACTTCAACCCCTGCGGTGGCTCCGAAACATACCTTTACCAATGCCAGCGGATGTGATAGCGTGGTAACTTTGCATTTGACGGTGGGTCATAGCAATACAGGTGATACTACGGCGTTTGCATGTAACAGTTTCACGTGGTATGGCACTACCTATACCTCAACCCCAGCGGTGGCTCCGAAGCATACCTTTACCAATGTTAGCGGCTGTGATAGCGTGGTAACGCTGCACCTGACCGTGGGCCACAGCAACACGGGCGATACTATGGCATTTGCTTGTAACAGTTTTACATGGTATGGCACGACCTATACTTCAACCCCTGCGGTGGCTCCGAAGCATACCTTTACCAATGTTAGCGGCTGTGATAGCGTGGTAACGCTGCACCTGACTGTGGGCCACAGCAACACGGGTGATACCACGGCGTTTGCATGTAACAGTTTCACGTGGTATGGCACGACGTACACATCAACACCTACGGTGGCTCCTAAGCATACCTTTACCAATGCCAGCGGCTGTGATAGCGTGGTAACGCTGCACTTGACCGTGGGCCACAGCAACACGGGTGATACCACGGCGTTTGCATGTAACAGTTTCACGTGGTATGGCACGACCTATACTTCAACCCCTGCGGTGGCTCCGAAACACACCTTCACCAATGCTTCTGGTTGCGATTCTGTGGTGACGTTGCACTTGACCGTGGGCCACAGCAACACGGGCGATACAACGGCATTTGCTTGTAACAGTTTCACTTGGTATGGCACTACCTATACCTCAACTCCTGTTGTGGCTCCGAAGCATACCTTTACCAATGTTAGCGGCTGTGATAGTGTGGTGACGTTGCATTTGACGGTGGGGCATTGCAGCACGGGTGATACGACAGCCTTTGCTTGCAACAGTTTCAACTGGTACGAGCATCTCAATATAACTTCGAGTACGGAAGTCCTGACGCACACCTTTACCAACGCCTCTGGTTGTGATTCTGTGGTGACGCTGCACTTGACGGTGGGCCACAGCAATACGGGCGACACGACGGCGTTTGCGTGCGACCGTTTTGATTGGTACGAGCATGCCAATATAACCTCAAGCACTGAAGCCCTGACGCATACCTTTACGAACGCCAGCGGCTGTGACTCTGTGGTGACGTTGCACCTGACGGTGGGCCATAGCAATACAGGAGATACTACAGCGTTTGCTTGTAACAGTTTCACTTGGTATGGCACTGCCTATACATCAACTCCTGTTGTGGCTCCGAAGCACACCTTCACCAACGCCTCTGGTTGCGATTCTGTGGTGACCTTGCATTTGACCGTAGGCCATAGCAACACGGGAGACACGACAGCATTTGCTTGTAACAATTTCACTTGGTATGGTACTACCTATACCTCAACTCCTGCGGTGGCTCCGAAGCACACCTTTACCAACGCCTCTGGTTGTGATTCTGTGGTGACGCTGCACTTGACGGTGGGCCACAGCAATACGGGCGACACGACAGCGTTTGCTTGCGACAGCTTTGACTGGTACGAGCACACGAATATCACTTCCAGCACGAACAGCCTGACGCACACCTTTACCAACGCCTCTGGTTGTGATTCTGTGGTGACGCTGAAACTGACGGTGGGCCACAGCAACACGGGCGACACGACGGCGTTTGCGTGCGACAGCTTCGATTGGTATGAGCATACCAATATCACCTCCAGCTGCGACAACCTGACGCATACATTTACCAACGTCTCGGGTTGCGACTCAGTGGTGACGCTGAAACTGACGGTGGGCCACAGCAACACGGGCGACACGACGGCATTTGCGTGCGACAGCTTCGACTGGTACGAGCACACGAACATCACTTCCAGCAC
>JAFZIP010000004.1 GCA_017554325.1 Bacteroidales bacterium | reverse complement strand
GCATGCCAACGTGACCCCTGCTCCTACGAGCACGTATAACTTCACCTGGTATGAGGACAACCAAGTTTTGGCCGACGGCACAGCAGCCGGTTCCCACAGTGAGACCATGACCGTGACCAGACCTTACAGAGACTATCCTTATAGCTTCTCCGTAGAGTTGGTTAATTCTTACGGTTGTACTGTGAGAGATGATGCTACCATCTATGTCAACGACAATCCTATCGTTCACGCTACTGTGACTGACAATGTTATCTGTGTTGGCGGTGAGATTACCCTTACTGCAAATCTTGACGACTACAATGCAGACATGCTTGAGTTCCATTGGTATGACCGTGGTGTGTTGATCGGCACGGCTACTGAGCTGACCTACACTACAGTTCCTACACTTGGTGAACACAAGTACAGCATGACGGCACTTCAGAGAAATTCACTCTGTATCGCCAGCAGCGACACTGTGACTGTCCTCGTGAATGAAGATCCTATAATCCGCGAGGTTATCCTCTCTGATTATATTGCTTGCGAAGGCGCTCAAATCCATGTTGAAGCTATTCCGCAGAACTACACCTCCAGAGCTACCGATATTTATACTTGGTACAGAAATGGTGTTCGTATCCCGGGTGCTACTGGCCGCGAGCTCTTCGACACTCCGACCACGGTTGATCAGAATACACAACAATTCGTTTACACAGCTGTTGTGACTCTCGAAGAACCTGGTTGTACTTCACTGCCGGTTAGCGCTAACGCTTTGACAATCTATCGTAATCCTGTTGTTGTCATCACTGGCGATCAACATGTTTGCGAAACCGATTATACCTTCTTGATTGCTAATGTTGACACTGTTGGTCAAGCTATTGGCAACTTGCATTACACTTGGTTCATCGATGGCCAGATTAGAGATAACAACGCTTACAACTTGGGCGACAGCAGATTCTTCGCTGAATATCTCTATCCTCGCGACGAAGCTTACAGATTCACTGTGACTGTTGAGAGAGATAACGTTGCTAACGCTTGCGCTTCTACTTCTGATGAATACTTAGTGTATGTCTATCCGAAACCCGAAGTTAACATTACTGCTAACGTGACCGACATCTGTGAAAACGGTGAAGTTACGCTGCAAGCTAACTTGAATGATTACAATGCTGACAACATCACCTTCCAATGGTATGAAATCAGAACAGCTACCGATATCCTTGCTGTTGACTACTTACCTGGCGGCGGTTATGTGTATGACACTGTGACCACTCCTTATAACTACTACATTCCTGGTGCTACAGGATACCGTTACACCACTACTTTGGCTGAAACCACGACCATCGGTGTCAAGGTGTTCCAAACCAACTCTGAATGTTATGACATTGACGAGTTCACTGTAACTGTACATCCTACTCCTGCAGCTCCTATCATTACTGTGAACAATCCTATGATCTGCTCCAACGGAGATGTTGACCTCACCATTACCAATGACTACAGCGAATACGGTGCTCCTGTTTACGCTTGGATGATGGATGGTGTTTTGATTCCTGGTGCATTTGGTCCTACTTATCACCAAGAGCCTGGTCTGACCGCTGGCACAACGCATACCTACAATGCTATCGTTGCATTCGCTATGCCTGGTTGTATCTCTGTTACCTCTGATGACGCTGACGTTGTCGTGATTCCGGATCCTGCTGTTACTGTTACGGCTGAAGGTCCTACGACGATTTGCGAAGGCGGTTCTGTTACCTTCAACGCAAATGCTCAACCTACTACACTTGATTACACTTATCAATGGTACGATTACAACAACCAGTTGATGGCTAACGAAACCAATGCTACGTTGACTGTTTCTCCTGCCGCTAATCAGCAGAACTACAACTATAAGGTGGTTGTGAACTCTCTGCCTGGTTGTCAGATCGTGGTTGATGCTCCTGTCGTCACAGTTGTTGCTGATCCTGTTGTTACGCTGTCTATCGACAATCCTATCATTTGCCAAGGTGGTGTCTCCACTCTGACAGTTAATGTTGAAGGCGGTGTTGCCAACGTCAATGGTCTCGATCCTTATGTTTACAATTGGTATAACAATGTTAACACAGAGACTCCGTTCGCAACTACAACTGAGAACTTCTTCGTGCTGCCTACGACCCAAGCTACTGATTCATTCGCTTACTGGGTTGAAGTTTCCGCTAACGCTTACGGTTGCGCTACCACTTCAATGCATGTCAACCAACTGGTTGTTGCTGATCCTGTGGTCAACATTATCGTAGCTCCGACCTATCCTGAGACGGTTTGCGACGGTGGTAATACCATGTTGGTTGCTACAGTTCAAGGTGGTTACGGTGAGCCTTCTTATCAGTGGTACAGAAATGAGACTATCTTGGTTGGTGAAACCAATCCTACTTTGAATACGGGTATCCTCTCAGTTAATGACATCAACTCTTACCGTGTGATTGTCAGACAAACTGGTTCTGGTTGCGAAACCGCTTCCGATACCTTCCAGGTTCCTGTTATTCCTTCTTACAATGTTGTTGTGAGCGCTTTGAACAATGCTACGGTTTGCGAAGGCGGTACTACTACTTTGGAAGCTACTATTACCAACGCAATTCTGCCGAACGACAATCCTACCTTCCAGTGGTATGAGAAGATCGACGGTGCTGACGTGGCCATCACTGGTGCTACTGCTGCTCGTTACACAACTTCTCCGTTGTTGTCTGACGGCAACCACACCTACTTCGTCGCTGTGACGAGCCAGGTGACTGGCTCTAACTGTTCTGCTAACTCCAGCTCCTTCTACACTGCAATTGTTGACGATCCTACTGTGGTGATCACTACTACTTCTGTTAACAATGTGGTTTGCGAAGGCGACGTGGTTCGCGTGAACGCAACAGTTTCTCCTGAAGGAAATAACTATCCTGCAGCTGGTGACTACACCTATACTTGGACTTGGACTAACGGTACAAACAGTTATTCCTACACCAACAACGAGCCTACATTCGCTCCTACTGCTGCAGAACTTCCTGCTAGCCTGAATGGCTACCTGTTCAATGTTGCTATCGCTTCTACAGATGCAAACTCTGGTTGTAACGCTGCTTCCAACAGCAATGTCTATGTGACTGTGATGGCTAGACCTACTGTCACCATCTCTGCTGACAATGCAATTGTTTGTGCCGGTGGTCATGTTGAACTGACTGCTAACCACAATGCAAGCGATTACACTGGATTCAACTACGCTTGGACAGTCAACGGTCAACAGATTGCTTCTACTGCTCAAACGATCACCGTTCCTGCTTCCATGGTTACAGAAGGTAACATTACAGCTAACGTTGTTGTGACCTCTTCACAGCTCACGCTGAACTGTACGAGCACTGCTTCCTTGACACAACCTGTAGCTGTGGTTGCTCAACCGACAGTTTCTGCTACGGCTGATTTCACGACGATGTGTGCAGGCGCTGCTCCTACACTCACTGCTACGGTCGGTACCAACGCTACCAATGCTCCTCTGACCTATGTATGGCAAGTTGGCGGCAACACTATCAACGGTGCTAATGGTAATGTTTATCAATCTGCTCCGCTGGCCGCTGGTACTTATAACTTCAAGGTTATGGTGATGACGCAAGATCAGGCTCTCAACTGTCAGTCCGATTGGTCTGATGCAGTTGTGGTGCGTGTTGCTGAGACTCCGGTTATTGGCCTCACCTCTGCCGATGGTCTCGCACTCTGCGAGGGTGGCAATATCACGCTGACCGCTACTGTGCTGAACGCTGGTAACAGTGTTGGCAACTTCACCAACGGTGATATTTACGGTTCTTACACCTATGTCTGGAAGAACAACAACAATACTGTGGCTACCAACAACAGCACTCTGCCTCAGAACCAAATCACTGAGACGCTGAATACGGTTGGCAACTACAACTATGTTGCTTACGTTACTCCTGTTGGTCAGTATGCAAACGGTTGCGGTGTGGCTGCTTCTGAGCCTCTGCAAGTCGTGGTCAATGCAAGACCTAACTGGGATGCTGCTGTGGTTTATCCTGTTGGTAACATTTGCCTCGGTGAAGAAGTGCAACTGCACGCTCACATCACTGGCGGTGTGACCGATATGAATGGTAATACCAATGGTCATATCCAGTGGGTTGTTGAATTCAACGGTGTTCCTGCCAATGTTGCTAACTTCGGCGGTGACGCTACTCATACTCCTGCAGTTCCTGGTGTTTATACCTACTATCCTACCTACGTTCCTTACCAAGGTAGTATCCTCGGTAGTGGCTGTTCATTCACCAACAGCGATCAAGTCTCTACATTCATCACAGTTCATGAACTGCCTACAGCTGCATTCGTCAGCGGTGACGGCTCTATCATCTGTGCTAATGTTTCTGATGACAACGCTGCTCTGACCGTCCACTTCACTGGTACTGCTCCGTTCCACTTCATCGTGACTGACTTGTCCAATGGTTCTACTCAGATGTACGATTCTTACACCAACGATTACACCATCTATGTAAATCCGGATCATACGACCCAGTACAGAATCACCTACTTGTCTGACAACTATTGTGACAACGGCGAACTTGGTCTGAATGCTATCGCTACTGTCTTCGTCAACGATATCCTGTTCAGCGACAAGCTCTTCATGGGTGAGTGCGACGTGAACGAGGTTACGATTAACTTCAACATGATTTCCGGTACGCCTAACTCTGAGTTCACCGTGACTTACGAAACCGGTTTGGTTGTGACGGGTACGATTGTCAACAACACAGCTACATTCGCTACACCTGATGCTCCTGGTGATTACAATGCTGTATTCTCCGTGGGTGGTTGTGACTATGACATCATCGTGAGAAGACCTGTCTTCAGCTCAGATTTCTCTGATGGTACCAAGCCGTTCATGGAGCAAAGATGGGATGATGTTGTGATTATCAACAACAATCCTGCTACCAACGGTGGTCACACCTTCGTAAGCTATCAATGGTACAGAAATGGTGAACTTATCCCGGGTGCTATCTACAAGAATTACCAAGAGGAAGGTGGCTTGAACGGCTTCTACTCCATCGAGGTTGTTTCTAAAGAGGCTGACGGTAGTATTGTTACCTATCGTACTTGCGAGCAGTACTTCTACGCTAGCACTTCTGTCAAAGTTTATCCTGTTCCGGCAACTGTACAACAGGTTGTCACTATCGAACTTGACCTGACTGCAGAAGAGCTTGTTGATGCTACTCTCGACATCTACGATGCTATCGGTGCTATTGTGAACCACATCGACAAGGTTGATCCTATCACCAAGGTTGCTGGTTTCAAGGCTGCTGGTACGTACTTCGGTCGCATCACCCTGGCTAATGGCGAAACAAAGACTGTTAAATTCGTTATCGTAAAATAATTTGAAACCCTGGGTTAGTGGTTTCGGCCACTAACCCACCGGTTTTACCATTAATAAGTAATAAGAAAAAAAAGAATATATTATGAAAAAGAATTTATTAGTACTCAGTCTTATTTTCGCAATGTGTTGCACTGCTTTTGCGCAGGAGGCAAAGACAGAAAATAACAATGACAATGCCGACGTGAAAAACGTGGCTACTTCCACATTCTGCCCTCATCGCATCAACCTCTATGGGGGTATAGGATACGCTAATAATATTTATCGTAGAATCGATCTTAAGCAACTTTACTCCATGAGCGAATTGCTTTCTATCCATTATGCTTATTTCTTCAATGAACATTGGGGATTGAGCATTGGTGCAGAGTTGAACCATGTTGGAGCTAAAGCTGATTTTACCGGACAAGGAGTTGTTTCCCAATACTATGATCCCGCTTTTAATGGTGAAAATACTTATTATGATCTTTATTGGGATGCTAAAGGCTTGAGAGAAAGACAATCTATCTGGGCTATCGAAGTTCCTTTGATGGCGCAATTTGAATGGATTTTCGACGGTCGTAGCGGTATTTATGCCGGTTTGGGTCTTTATGGCTACTTCCCGTTCCTCAAGGGCAAGAACGTTTACAAAGGCGTGGGTGAAATCACTACCTATGGTGTTGAAGACCCCTATGGTCAGGATTATAACCTTGACTATGATATGAACAACCACTTTGGCACCTACAACTATGACGGTAAAGATATTCGTTCTAAATTGAGATGCTCTTTCGGCGCTGAAGCTGACTTCGGTGGCGTTTTCAGAATTAGCAACATTGCCGATGGTTATGTTGGCGCATTCTGCAAAGTCAATTTCTTGGATATTCTTCCTAAGGAGAAAATTGACATGTTCACCAATGATGCTCACAATGTACCTACATTCAATGGTACTTTAGCTTCTAATATTCTTGAAGTTTACAAACAAACTGATGAATACAGCAAGATTCGTACGAAATGGAATCAAGTTCAAGTTGGTTTGAAACTTGGTGTTCACATCAAGTGCTGTGCTAACCCTGTTGAGAAGTCTAAACGTCAAATTCAAGAGGAAATGCTTGAAGAGATGAAGAAGAAGAGAACAGAGCCTATCATTATCCAGCAAGAACCTCAATACATCTATATTGTTCCTCAATGTGATTTGTTGGACAATGATGATGAAGAATTGAATGAAAATGATAAGAAGGCTATTCGTGAACTTCAGGAAGAGTTGGCAAGAACCAAGATTCTCTTTGATCTTGACAAAGATATCCCGAAGATTCAAGACGTGAATAACAATATTGACAGATGTGTCTCAATCTTGAAGTCTAATCCGAAACTTGCTCTTGAAGTTGAAGGTTATACTTGTGACCTTGGTTCCGAGGAACACAACCGTGATCTCGCTCAGAGAAGAGCCAATAGTGTTAGAGACCTCTTCATTCAAAAGGGTGTTCACCCTGACCAAATCCGTACTGCTTCCTATACCGTTAATGATCCTCAGAACAGACAGAACATTCAGGATCCTAGACGTGAGGAGCATAGAGCTGCTATCTTTAGAATCGTCAAAAGATAATTATTACTATTCTCGTTCAGAAAGAGACTGCCCATAGGGTGGTCTCTTTTTTTTATTATCTTTGTCGCTCTATTTGCGAATATGAAAAAGCTATATTTTCTTTTCCTTGTGCTAATGCAGAGTGCTTTCTGCTTCGTGCAGGCAAAGCCAGTGGATACGTTGTCAGTGCACACGCTGGAGTTTGTACGTAATGACGGGCAATGGCATTCCAACGTGCGCTATGCGGCTCGCCTGCATGGTGGCTCTATGTTCGCAGAGGATAATTCCTTTACATTTGCGTTGCTTTCACCAGAACAATTACATCGTTTTTACGATAATAAATTTGAGGGCAAACCGCAACCTCTAATTGATGCAGCCGCTTACCGTATGTCTTTCGTTGGTGCGTCATCTTCTACACACATTTTGCCAGAAGAGCGTTGCGCCCATTACCATAATTACTATTTGGGTTCTGATCCTACCCATTGGGCTAGTCGCGTGCCGTTGTTTCATGAGCTTTTCTATCATGATCTTTATAGTGGTATAGACCTGAAAGTGTCCCAGTATCAGCATGCTTTGAAATATGAATTTCACGTTGATCCTTCCGCAGATCCTTCGCATATTCAAATTGAATATGACGGGGTTTCCTCATTGAAACTCTCCAACGGGCACTTGTTGATCAATACGCCTGTTACGCGCATTGTTGAACTTCCTCCTTTTGCTTTTCAAATTAACTCTAATGGAGATACCCTTCCTGTACCTTGTGATTACGTATTGATTAAGAATGTCGTTTCTTTTCGTTTGGGAAAATATGATCACAATTTAGCTTTGGTAATTGATCCCGTTGTCGTCTTTTCTTCCTATTCCGGCTCCGCATCTGACAACTGGGGTTACACGGCTACATACGATTCAGAAGGCAACCTCTTCGGTGGGGGTATTTGCTTTGGGGCAAGTTATCCGACCACACTCGGTGCTTACCAAGTGAATTATGCCGGTGGGCAAACGGATATCTCCATATCCAAATTCAATGCTGTGGGTAACAATTTAATCTATTCCACCTATATTGGCGGTGCGGGCTTGGATATTCCGCATAGTTTGTATGTGAATGACAACGATGAATTGTATGTTTTAGGTACGACCGGTTCATCTAACTATCCTGTGACTGCACAGGCCTTTGATACTTCTTTTAACGGTGGACCGAACATCAGTTTATCTACCAGTCTGACTTTTTCCCAGGGATCTGACATTGTCATCTCGAAGTTCAGTGCCGCCGGTGACGCGTTGTTGGCCTCTACATTCGTTGGCGGTTCCATGAATGATGGTATCAACATTGCTACCATTTTGAGAAAGAATTATGCAGATGATAATCGTGGGGAGATTTTGATTGACGAAAACAGTAATGTACTTGTGGTCTCATCTACCTATTCCCCGGATTTTCCTGTCACCCCCGATGCGTATGATACGACATACAACGGTATGCAGGATGTGTGTGTGTTCAAAATGAATCAGGACCTGTCGCAGATGATTTGGTGTACCTACTTGGGGGGCGCGGGTAATGACGCTGGCTATAGCATGGCGTTGGCTTCGGATAATAGTGTGTATGTGTGCGGCGGCACGCTCTCGTCGGATTTCCCGACAACTGTTGGTGCATATCAACCTTCTTTGGCGAGCAATGCTGATGGTTTTGTCGCGCATATTGCAGAGAATGGCAGTCAGTTGCGCCACAGTACTTTCTTGGGAAAATCCGATTACGACCAATGCTATTTGGTGAAAGTGGACCGCCAGAACCATCCCCATCTTTTTGGTCAGACTAATGCTTCGGGGAATGCATGGATTCAGAATGCCCAGTATGCAGTGCCTGGCGCTGGCCAATTCCTAGCCAAACTCACCGCATCTTTGGATTCCATGATCTGGTCCACGGCCTTCGGAACGGGCAATGCAGGCCCTGATATCTCTCCCACGGCCCTGATGGTGGATTATTGCAGCAATATCTATATGTCGGGGTGGGGTGGACTTCCTCTTAACGGCTTCGGCGGCACGTCCGGCCTGCCTATAACAGACGACGCTTTTCAGTCGTTTACGGACGGCAGTGATTTCTATTTCATCTGTATCAGTGACGATGCCTCCCAGCTGAAATATGCCAGTTTCTTCGGCGGCACTACGGTTGCCAGCGCGCGCGAGCACGTGGATGGAGGTACCAGCCGTTTTGACCGGAAGGGCAGGATTTACCAGGCTGTATGTGCCGGTTGCGGTGGACAAAGCGATTTTCCTACTACCAACGGGGCTTGGAGCAATGTAAACGGAAGCTCGAACTGTAATCTCGGCGTGATCAAGATGGATTTCGGCTTGCCGGAGGTGGTGGCCGACTTTTCCATGCCGCGCACTGTTTGCGCACCTGACTCTGTGCATTTCACGGACCATTCGCAGACGATAGGCAGTAGCACAAGCTATTTTTGGGATTTCGGAGATGGTACGACATCCAATGAATCTTCTCCTGTGCATTTTTATGGGCAAGCTGGTGTTTATATTGTGACACTCGTTGTGCAGGATTTGGGTAGCTGCAATTTTGCAGACACGCTGCGCAAATCCCTGCTCGTGCTTACCAATACGTTGGATTCATTGCCCGACCTTTCTGTCTGTGCGGGCGAGTTCGTGCAGATCGGCTTGCAGCCCTTTGCCAATACACAGTACCACTGGTTCCCCAATCCCGATATTCACAATGAGCAGATATCTAATCCGGTGATCATGCCCTCCCAGACTTCCGTATATTCGTTGGAGGTTTCTTTCGGAGCGTGTGTGGATACCTTGCAGCAGCGCGTGCAGGTGCATCCGTTGCCGGCCACGACAATGCCTGACACGGTGATATGTCTGGGTGATGAGGCAATGTTGCGCGTGGATCTGGCAGATCCTTCTGCGTCGGTTTCTATTGAATGGTCATTGAATCCTGATTTTTCAACCATATTTGCTCAAGGACAAAGTCAGGTGAGTGTTTTGCCCACTGCAAACACCACCTATTATGTCCGCGTTTCCGATGCGTTTTGTGAAATGGAGGGTTCGGTGCGAGTTGACGTGTCGGTTATCCATATCCTGGAGCATCCTGATCTTCTGATTTGTTTTGAAGAAGGCGGCACATTGACCGTTGTACATGATGGAGGATCCGGTTGCCAGTATCATTGGGAGTTAGGTGATGGAACCGTATATGATGGTGACCAGCCGTATGTAACACCTTCCATGTCCACTACGTATGCTGTAACGGTGACCAATATGTATGGTTGCTCGGCATCTGCCGAAGGCGTTGTGGTGAAACGCATAGGCACGTTCCCAGCCCCGTTGGAGGTTTGGTGTGAACCTTGTATTATCAGTCAGATGGACACCGCCACGATTTCCGCCACAGATTATGGCCCTGACTACGTCTATCAATGGTCTCCGACCGAATCATTGCAGGCACCCGATCTTCCCTCGACATCAGCCTGGCCATTGAATACCACGACATACACCATTCGGGTTACCGACACCTTTCAGTGCAGCAAGATGGCCACCATCACTATCGATGTGGTGAAACTGACCTGCAATGACACGTTTGTCTTTATACCTAATGCTTTTTCCCCAAACGCGGACGGACATAACGACAAACTCTTTGTCAGGAGCGTGATATTGGATGAATTCTATTTCGTGGTATATAACCATTGGGGGGAGAAAGTGTTTGAAACAGTTGATCTTAAAACTGGCTGGGATGGCAATTTCAAGGGAAAGGAGTGTCCCAATGGTGTCTATGACTATTACTTCAGGGGTGTCTGCATTGAGGGTGAGATTTTGGAGAAAAGAGGAAATGTGATGTTGATACGTTAGATGTCTTTTTTTCATACTTTTGCCGCGTTTTTGATATACGAAAAATGAAAGCGGAAACTACTGAAAATCAGAATAAAAAGTCCTTAAAAGGGGCATGGAAGATGCTGAAGGGGAGAACCAAAGTCTTCCAAATTTTCCTGCATCTGTTCGCATTTGCGGGTTTTGCCGTCATTGGAGCCTGGGCGTTCTATGAATTAGGCTTTACCAAAAACAAAGGCGGAGTGGATAGCAATAATCGCTATCTGGCAGATTATAAGATGGAGAATCATCTTACAGATTCTTCCAAGATTTTTGAAAACAATATGCGGGACTATCTGAATCTGGTGGCTTTGAGCAAGTTTTATCCCACCAATGCACATCTGATTATGGAGGCTGGGCGACTCAGCGACAGACCTGATGCCATCAATCAGATGCTGTATGCCGCCAATATGTACTTGCAAGATGGCGATACGGCACGTCAATATCAGCAGATGATGTCAGAGATGAAGACTCTGTTGGACAAATATCCATCCTTGGAAAACACCAATCATCTGATACCCTGGATGAATGAAGGTGCATGGCCATCGTTGAAGTATGCCATTCTGAAAGACAAGGCTGTGATAGAAGAAGCCGCCCGCATGACAGGCGTGGAACCCCGTCTGATTGTGAGTTGTCTCGTGGGTGAACAAATTCGCCTGTTCAACTCAAAACGGGAGATGTACAAACAGTATCTTGGCCCCGTGAAAGTGCTTTCGGTACAGTCGCAGTTCTCTTTTGGTGTGAACGGTATCAAGGATTTCACGGCGCAAAAGGTGGAAGAAAATCTGAAGGACACAGCCAGCGTTTTCTATATGGGCAAGAAATATGAGCACATTCTCGATTTCAACACTGCGGACCCTGTCACGGAGCGCACTGCTCGTCTGACAGATTATCATAATCACCTCTATTCTTACATCTACACAGGTTGTATCTTGCACCAGACCATGCTTCAATGGAAACGGGCAGGTTATGACATTTCCAACAGACCGGATATTCTTTGCACACTCTTCAACCTTGGCTTTGCTGCATCGAAGCCAAGCGACCATCCCCAGTGTGGTGGCTCTCATATCACGGTTAATGATCAGATTTATACGTTCGGCGTCATCGGCAACGATTTCTACTATTCCGGAGAATTGGCCAAGGATTTTCCGATACAGGCAAAATCATTTGCAGATGAATAGGATAGAGTTGCTCATTCCGGCCAAAGATCTGCACAGCGGGCAGGTGGCCGTCCAGCATGGTGCGGACGCGTTGTATGTGGGTGCGTCGCGCTTCGGCGCACGCCAAGCCGCCGGCAACTCGCTGCAGGATCTGGAGCAACTGATACGCTATGCCCATCTTTACGGATCCAAAGTGCATGTCACCGTCAATACTCTCCTCTATGACCAGGAACTGGAGGAAGCGCGGAAATTGATTTGGCAGCTCTATGAGATGGGTACAGATGCGCTGATTATCCAGGATTTGGGAATTTTGAAGATGGATTTGCCGCCCATCGCGTTGCACGCCAGCACACAATGCCATAACCATTCGTTGGAGCGCGTTCAGATGCTGGAGAAAATGGGTTTCAAGCGCGCCATCCTGGCCCGCGAGATGGACTTGGATACCATTCGGGACATCCAAGAGAATACTTCCATTGAGCTGGAAACCTTCGTGCACGGAGCGCTGTGCGTGTGCTACAGCGGCCAGTGCTACATCAGCCGCATGATGACGGGCCGTAGTGGAAATAGGGGAGAGTGTGCCCAGATTTGCCGCACGCTGTTTGATTTGCAAGACGCCAAAGGCAAGACACTGCTCAAAGACAAGCATTTGCTCTCGTTGCGTGACATGAACCGCTCGGCTTATCTGGCTGACCTGATGGAAGCCGGTGTGGTATCCTTCAAGGTGGAAGGACGGTTGAAAGACGAGAACTATGTGAAGAATATCACGGCCTACTACCGGCGGATTTTGGACCAAATATTGTCCGGGAAACCTGATTTTGTCAAATCGGGCAGCGGGCAGACGACCGTTTTCTTTGAACCGGATCCCAAGAAAACCTTCAATCGGGGTTATACGCCCTATTTTGTGGACGGACAGCGTGAGAAAATGGCCTCCTTTGACACGCCCAAGGCCATGGGCCGCAAGATCGGTACGCTGCGACAGGATGACAGAGGCCAATTGCTGTATGAGGGCGGTGAAACAATCGTCAATGGCGACGGGCTTTGCTTTGTGAACAAAAGCGGTGAGTTGGAAGGCTTTTTCGTGAATGGCGTTTCTGGCAAGCGGATTATTCCGCACAAGCCGTTGTCCGTGTTCAAGCAGGTGGATTTGTATCGGAATGTGGATAAGGATTTTGAGAAGAAACTGGAGGGTAAGAGTGCCGAGCGCAAGATGGCTGTGGATATGGTCTTTTCGGAAGCAGAAAATGGATTTTGCCTTTTGTTGAAGGATGAAGATGGAGTAGAAGTGTTGGCCTCTGCCGAAACAGAGAAGACAAAAGCCAACAAGCCGGAGATGGCCGACAGCCAGTTGCGTGCCTCGTTGTCCAAGTTGGGAAATACGCCATACCAGTTGCGCCGTTTGGAAGTGCAGGCCTCCGGGTTCTTTTTGCCCACCTCTTTCATTAATAAATTGAGAACAGAAGCTGCAGAGAAGTTGTCTGCGGCACGGGTGGGGCATTTCCAGCCACAGGATAGCCTGTTGGTGTACGAGCCCGTTCACATGTTGGAGGCGGCCGACTACAAGCGCAATATCACCAATGAGTTGCACCGTGCCGTCTATGAGGATTTCGGCGCGAAACAGATAGAATACGGAATTGACAAGACGCAGGACTATCGCGGCAAAGAGCTGATGGTCTGCAAATACTGCCTTCGTTATGAGTTGGGCATGTGCACCAAAGACAAGCAGAAACCCAGTGTCACGTTCCCGCTATATCTCAAAAACGACAAATTCAGATTCCAACTGCAATTTGATTGCAAGAATTGTGAGATGAAAATTATTAATTTGTAGAGACGTGCACCTACAAGCTTCTTTCCTCTTTTACCCCGCACGGAAGTGCGGGGCCACCCAATGTGCGACATCTTCGATGCCCACAATGAATGCCCATCTTTTCCCAATCACCCCATTTACCTCCTGCACCTCATTCACCACATTAACCTCATTCACCTCTTGCACCTTCCTGTTACCACATTCCATCAAACGTGGTCCAGATGTGATCCCCTAATTTCCACGCCTCATTCACAGCTGTATTGCCGCAGGAATTGGTGAAATTGGTCAGGGTTTGGATAGCCTCTTGGCGTTTTCCTTCTTTGAGGAGTTTTGTAGCTTGCGTTTCAATGGTATAATGGTCATCGATGAACTGCTTTTGCAGCGGCTCCCACCAGTGGTCGATCACCACGTGCATGTCGCCCCAGCGCTGGCACGCGATGGTGCCCACGCGGTTGAATCCCCACCAGGCGGCATCTTTGCTGAAGCCGGTGATGCGGCCGTCGGTCTTGTAGGTTTCCGGCAGGTCGGTGACGTTGGCGTAGATGGGCACATAGATGGAGGAGGCCACATTGTCCAGGGCAAACCAGCAGAGCGCGCCCACCTCGTCGGGCAGGTCGGCGCGGCATTGGATGATGGTGCCATATACGGTGAAATGCACGGCTATATTACGCTCTCCTAACTCGTTCCAGCCGCCGTTGATGCGGAAGAGGCTCAGTTCGTCGCGCTTCATGAAGGGATTGGCCATAGGGGATATGACCTGTTTGCCGTCTTTGTCGGCCACGGTCAGTGTCTTGCGCATATCGTAGGGCGTGCCTTCGTAGTAGTCTTTGAACACGGACATCATCTTCTCGATGGTCACCAGTGTGTCGGGTTTCACGGAGAAGGGATAGTTCTCGGAGTTAGGGTCGAGGTGCAGCGACGGAGCCAATAGGTCGAACACGCGCCACTCGCGGCGGCGGCAGGCGATCATGGTGCGCGTGCTGGGCGCATAGGCGTACGCGAACTGGAAAGTGGATTTGCCGTCCCACCAGCCGTTCTCCTTGGCCAGCGTATAGACATTGTCGGAGGCCATGAAGTAGTCTTTGTCCTTGAGGTCTATCTCTCGTATAGTGGAGGCGTTGGCGTTGACGGCCACATGGTCGTCGGGCACGCGCTGGGCGGCCCACACGGCACCCACCTTGTCTTTGCCGGGACCGAGGATCTCAAGGTGCCACACTTCGTTCTTGTCGGCAATGGTGAGGCACTCGCCGGCATCGTTCCAGCCGTAGCGTTTCAGCAGGTCGCCGGCCATGCGGATGGCCTCGCGCGCGGTGGCGCAGCGCTGCATCATCAGCATGCACAGGCACTGGCAGTCGATGAGTCCCTTGTCGGATTTCAGCTCCTTCCGTCCGCCGAAGGTCGATTCGCCAATGGCTAATTGTTTCTCGTTGACGCAGGGATAGGCGGTGTTCAGGAACTGGTAGGTGTGTGCTATCTGGTCAATCTCTCCAACTGGCACATTCTCGTAGCGAGCCATCTGGCCGGGTTCCTGCTTGGCCCATTGGCGTTTCACCAGCGTTTGTTTCTCGCCTGCATTATGGTCACGGGCGGGTTCCACCAGGATGTTGGTGCGCGAGCGGTGACTGTCGTCGGTGTGCGAAGTCATCACGGAACCGTCCGCCGAAGCGCGCTTGCCCACGGTGATGGAGGTGCACTCCATCCCCTCCGTGATGGGATCAATGTTCTGGGAAAAGCCTGAAAACAAGGCCAATGTAAGGATGAGGGAAAGGGAAACCAGTTGTTTCATACGCGTATTATTTGCCATATTTGTTGTTTTGATTGGAGGGCAAAAATACGGAAATGTTTTGAATGATGACATCCATAACGATGCATCGAAATATTTGTTGTAGAGACGCGCCATGATAATCTCGTAGAGACGTGCCATGGCGCGTCTCTACTCTACAGAATGGAATACGGTAAAATGATTCTGTTATTTGTTAATCTGATTCAAGGCGTTCTGATAATCCACCTCGTTCACCACATATTCAATCTTATAATTTGAGCGGTGTTTTGTGTTTTCACTTCGGATTATTCTCCAACATTTTGTCAAATAAGGGTGTTTGTCGGTGCTAATGTCGGTTGGATCCCAAGGCTATTCTGTGCCATCTGCGAAAATAACAAAATGGTATTGGTACGCATTGGGTAATTGCAGGTCTGAACAGAAAGAGTCTCCTAATGCGAATGCCGAGCGGCCTCTTGAGGTGGTTTCGTATATTTTCAAACTTTCGCCAGGTTGGATAGTCTGGGTGTGGTTTTGGTCACCATTCATCAACGACTTCTGGCAATAAGTGATGGGGGAATCTAGGTTGTTTTTCAGGTAGTATTCGTTATGTGAGCTTGGATCGCAGGCCACGCCCATGAGGCAAAGTGAAAAAAAGACCATGGCAATGAAACCGACAGCTTTTAATGTGATTCTCTTCATGATAGAGGTTGTTTTTTGTGGGTAAATATTAATGTTCTGTTTCGTGAAATTCTGAATTGGAAGTACGACAAAAGTATATAAAAATTCTTTACATTAGGTCAATATCATTAAAAAAGACACTTGATCTCGGGGGGGGTAATTTGCTGATAATTAGTTTCATATATGGAGTATAAAAGATTGAATACATTCGTTTTTAGTAAAATTCGAATGCGCGTATATGATTTTCTATGTAATTTTTCGGAGCAAATATTTGAAAATCTCCAAAAGCATAGTATCTTTGCAAATCCTAAAAACAAAAAGAATTATGACTACGAAAATAAAACCATACCAGTCGGAAATGAAAGACAATTTTGTTATTTATCAGATGGAAAGTTCCAAAAATATTGCTGTTTATGTGGCGGAGGATACGGTGTGGCTTACACAGGCGCAAATTGCTGAGCTTTTTTCAACTACCCCGCAGAATGTGACAACTCATATACGTAATATATTTAAGGAGAATGAGTTGAAAAAGAATGCAACTTGTAAAGAATTTTTACAAGTTCAGCAAGAGGGAAATCGACAGGTGAACAGACAGAAACTTTTCTATAATTTGGATATGATACTCTCCATAGGTTATAGAGTAAAGTCTTTATATGCAACTCGTTTTAGGATTTGGGCGACATCGGTTCTTAGGGATTATTTATTGACAGGAGCGATTTTATATCATCGTCTCACACAAATCGAGAAAACACTGCAAGATCATGATGATCAAATCAAGTCTTTAATTCAGAAAGCTTTACCATCCAAGCAGGGTGTTTTTTACAATGGCCAGATTTTCGATGCGTACCAGTTTGTGTCCGATTTGATACGCAGTGCTAAAGAATCCATATTGTTGATAGACAATTATGCAGATGATAGTGTGTTGACGCAGTTGACCAAACGCACCGCTGGAGTGTCAGTTATCATTGGAGTGGGCCATCTTACCGAAGCGTTCAAGTTGGACATAGTGCGTCATAATAAGCAGTATCCTCCGGTGCAGGTGCGTGAGATTCCTGCTGTACATGATCGCTTCCTTTTGCTTGATGGTAGCCAATTATATACTTTTGGAGCTTCGTTCAAGGATTTGGGAAAGAAATTGTTCTGTTTTACTAAAATTGAGAGCACTGAGGTAATCAAGGTGGTGAGAAAATTAGTTGCAGACTGATTAATTCTATTGACGAACATTCTTTTTCTCTATCTTTGCACCTCATTTTCACTCATTTCATACTTTCTAACCTTACGAACATTAGAAACTTTACAAATCTTATGAACGGCGACCCGCGATTATACGACCTTCTGAAACAGTTGAATATCGAATTCGAATATCTGGAGCATCCGGCGGCCCCGACCATCGAGATTGCCAAACAGTACTGGGCTGGCCATGATGCCAAGCACTGCAAGAACCTCTTCTTCCGGAACCACAAGGGCAACCGCCACTATTTGGTGCTGCTCGACTGCGACCAGAACATGAACATCCATGACATAGAGCATCAACTGCACCAGGGCAAGCTCAGCTTTGCTTCGGAGCCCCGCTTGATGAAATATCTGGGTGTGCAGCCCGGCTCGGTCACACCCTTCGGACTGATCAACGATACGGAGCACCATGTGCATGTCTTCATTGATAAAAAGCTTCAAGAGGCCGAAAAGGTGAGCTTCCATCCCTGTATCAATACAGCATCTCTCATCATCAAAAGGGAAGACCTTATCCGTTTTCTGGATTACCAGACCAATACCTATGAATGGATAGAACTCTATTAGTGCGTTAAACTTTACCCTGTTTTACCTATCTAATGCACCAGTTTTTTTTCTTAAATTTTCAAAGCAATGGTCACACTTACTTTAATTCTGGTGTTTTTTTACATCATTACGGGAAGAGATCCCAAAGAGTTGATGGCTAAATTGAAGGGCATTGACTGGAATGGCTTATACATCAAGTTGAAAAATAAGCTAAAGTCCTATGCCCGAAAGGTTGGCCGCGTTTCCGCGAAGCCAATTCTGATTCTGTATTATGTATTGTCTGATGAAACATTAAGTTTGCAGGACAAGGTTATGATTTATGGATGCTTGATTTATGTGATTTCCCCCGCGTCGTTGATATCGGTTAGTGTTTCCAAGATTTTTGGTGTTCTTGACGAGGCCACGGCTATTTTCATTGTGATCAGGAAGATTTATAATAGGATCACGCCGGAGATTATCAGCAAGGCGGAGACGACGCTCTCGGAGTGGTTTGACGAGCCGGTGCAAGTCCAGATAGCATAGTAGCAAATTATATGCTTGAGGTCGGAGATTCCGCTCGACGCTCTCGCGTTTCGCGGAATGGTGGTAATAAAAAAGCGAGGGCTCTTTACCCTCGCTTGTCGCCTTGTGCGGATGGGGGGACTCGAACCCCCACGGCTTTCGCCACCAGATCCTAAGTCTGGCGCGGCTACCATTACGCCACATCCGCTTTTTTAGGGGCGCAAAAGTACAAAAAAAGTTGTTACATCTTTTCTTTTAATTCCAAGCATCCTCAATTACTCTTTAATGAAGCGTTTTTCGTAGATTTTGTGCCCGGACACACCATAAATGATGTAGTTTCCGCCGGGAAGATTGCCAATCTGGATTGTGTTGTTGCCGGATTTGAGCCAGAAGCTTCTCACAGTCTTCCCGGTGGAATCCAGTATGGAGGCTTTAAAAATCTTCCCAGGTTCGTCCACAAGGATGTTCAGCTGTTTTTTCACAGGGTTGGGGTAAATGTGCAGATTCCCGTATGTGGTCGGTTCTTCAACCAATGCAGTGGGATCGCCTACCGCCAGACAGTATTGGCCGGGACGGAAAGCGGAGCATACCAAGTTGCCTCCGTATGCACTTCCGCTTACAGTGGCGTTTGCGATGTGCCACTCGCTTTCATTAGGTGCACGATAGAGCAATTTCAAGTTGGCCTGGTTGTATCCTTGCATCAAGGAGTTGTCCAACAGATAGCTGTTTCCCCTTGAATATTTAAACTTCAACACACCCGTGGGAATGGTGTTGATAGCCGTATTGTAGGCGAAATTGACATTCCAATAGTGTTTGTCAGAAATACGGTAAATGCCCTCTGGCAGACTTTCTGGTTGGTCAGGGGTTACAAAGTTGTGCTCCACCCATACCAAAACTGTGTCAGGAAAACTCTCCATTTGAATTGTACAACTGGCATTTTCCGGGCTCCATTCATCACCCGAGACCATCGGCTTGGTGTAATCTATGGTGGCATCTGTCAGTTTTTCGTAGTAATCCACCATGCCGAACATGGGTGCAAAGGGCAAAGTTACATCCACGGTGCCAAACTCACCCGAGAAAGTCGCATTCGGGATGGTGTATAATTCGCGTTGAGGTGATACGAAGGTAAGGTCAACTCGGTTGCTGTTGGCAAATTGGGTGGCTCCGTACAGTTTCTGATGCAGATAGACACGATACTGGCCATTGGACAATGGCTTGATAGAATCGATGGAGAAATGCAGGAATCCGGGCTGGTTTACCCATCCCTCAAAGAAATCATGCATATTCATGCCAGTGACCTGAGTGAGATGGTTGAACAGTTGCTCGGAGGAGACGTTTTGGTAGGCATATTGGTTCAGCAGACTTTTCATGCCGGCAAAGAACAGCGAATCGCCCATATAGCCGCGCAGGGAGTGGATGACTGCAGAGCCTTTGTCGTATGAATGCTTTCCGTAGGTATGCTCTTGCGGCACATTGTCCAGCGCATAAAGGCCGTCTTCATTCTTGGCCAGGTTCATAAGAATGTCATGATGATTTTCGCGAACGTAGTCTTTAAAGGCTTCCTGGCCGTACAAGTGCTCGTATGTCAGTGCTTCGGCGTACGAGGCAAAGCCCTCGTTGATCCACATCTCTTCGGCGCGGTTGCAGGTGATGAGGTCGCCGAACCAGAGATGGAACAACTCGTGTGCATAAAGCGTTTCATACATGGCGTTGCCGGTGAAAGCGGAGTGAGGGTAGGCGATGTTGGTGGCGTGCTCCATGGCGCCGCTGGTATAGTTTACATCCACGTAACCCACTCTGGGCCAACGATAGGGGCCGAACTTCTGCTCATACATTTGCAGCACGTTTTTCAAATTGGCAAATGAACCGGCCACATTGTTGAAAGAACTGGGTTGTGCATAGATATGGATGGGAATGTCGGCCTCAATGCCATGATACACATCTTCATACAGCATATAATTGCCCACGGCCACAGATGCCAGATATACAGGAATAGGCTGCTCCAGTACCCAAGTCCAGATGCGTGTGCCGTCGGCCAGCGTCGCGGAATCGGTCAGCATACCGTCGCACACGGCCATCTTGCCCGCTTCGGTGCGGATGTGCATGGTGTAGGTGGACTTGTCGGTGAAAAAGTCCAGACAGGGAATCCAGCATCTGCCGAAGGTGTGCGGCTGGTATGCGAAGGCCACGCCAATGTTGTAGCAGTATTGTCCCACATAGTAGAAACCGCCGATTTGGGAGTCGCGGATAGGGGCGCCGTGGTAGTACACTCGAATAATGGCAGTGTCTCCAGCTTGCGAATTATGCGGGATGGTGATTTTGTGGCTGGCGTGCGTGAAACTGGCATTTTGTCCGTCCACAAACACGGAATCCACGGTCAACCCTTGTAGGTCAAGCACGTATGCGGGCATGTTGTTCACCTTGGAGACCATGGTCAGGTCCACGTACCCGTTGATGGTTTTGGCTGTGAAATCCATGATGTCCAGATGGAGGTCATAGTGGGCCACGTGCATGGAATCGGTGCGGTCCTGGGCGCACACGCAAAGGGCCCAGAATATGGCGATAATGAGGGCGAATGTTTTTTTCATGATGGCGGATTATATGCGTAGAGACGGTGCATGCACCGTCTCTACAATGAAAATATTGGTATTATTTCGCGTTGCGGGCGCGGATCATGGCACCGGTCTTGGCCTTGCCCACGCGGATGAAATCGACGAGCGGGCGGTTGGCCGGGCAGATGTAGGAACAGCTGCCGCATTCGATGCAGTTCATGATGCCGGCCTTCTCGCAGTCTTCGTAGCGTTTGAGGTTGGAGTATGCATGCAGCAGGTAGGGTTGCAGACCCATGGGGCAACCGGCTACGCACTTGCCGCAGCGCAGGCAGGGGTGCACCTCGCCGCGCTTGCTCTCCTTTTCGTTCATGAACAGGAGGCTGCCCATGCCTTTGGCGATGTAGGCATCGAGGTTGGCGATGGCCTTGCCCATCATCGGGCCGCCGGAGATGATCTTGCCGGTGTCCTCGGGAATGCCCACAGCGTTCAGCACGTCGCGGATGGGCGTGCCGATACGCAGACGGAAGATCTTGCACTGCTCTTTCGGCAGAGATTTGCCGGAAACGGTGGTGTAGGCTTGTATGATGGGTTTGTTCTTCTGTACAGCCTGATACAGCACGTACATGGTGGTGATGTTGTTCACGATGCAACCCACTGAGATGGGCAGTGCGCCGTTGGGCACGCTTCTGCCCGTGATGGCCTTGATGAGCTGTTTCTCAGCACCTTGCGGATACTTCATCTTCAGCGGCTGCACTTCGATGTTGGTGAATTTCTTGCACATCTCCACCAATGCGGCGATGGCTTTGGGCTTGTTGGCCTCGATACCGATGATGGCCTTCTCGGCGCCGGAGGCGATGAGGGCAATCTCAATACCGATGAGGCACTGTTCGGTGCGTTCCAGAATCACGCGGTTGTCGGTGGAAATATAAGGCTCGCACTCGGCGGCATTGACGATCAGATACTCGCATTTCTGCTCCGGCTTGAGCATGTATTTGATGTGGGTGGGGAAGCAGGCGCCGCCCAATCCCACGATGCCGCGGTCTTTCATGCGGGCGATGATCTCCTCCTTGTTGAGTTTGATCTCGCGGATGATGTCCGTGCTGGTGTCGATGCTCTCGTCCCATTCGTCGCCCTCGCGGTCAATGACGATAGCGGGTTTCTTGTAGCCGGAGATGTCGGCAATCATGTCGATGCGGTTCACCGTGCCGGAGATGGGGGAGTGGATGTTGGCGCACATGAAAGTCTGCGCTTCGCCAATGAGCTGGCCCACTTTCACTTTGTCACCCTTTTGTACGATGGGTGTGGCGGGTGCGCCGAGGTGCTGCGTCATATACACAACGGCCTGGTCGGGCAGTGGGAAGGTTTCCACTTCAGCCGAATGGGCGAATTTGTTGGCCTCGGGGTGCACACCGCCGAGGTTAAAGGTCTTTTTGCCCAGCTTTTTGATGTCGGATTTCAGTTCTTTTGAGATTTCGGTGGCCAACTCGCCGGCCAGTTGCGGTATTCTATCGTTCATGATACTTCTTTTTTCTTTGTTGAGATGGTGCATGCACCGTCTTTACTGTTTTATTTTAGGCGTAATCATTCGCCCTTTTGAGGAGACGTACGGCCGTACGTCTCCTCAACATTATGGGGTTATGCATTTTCCGCAGGTTGTGCCGTTTCTGCGGGTGCTTCGGCGGCCACGGGTGCTTTCTTTTCAGGGAAATTCACGGCGTGGATGGCGCCGGTGGGACACTCGGCCACACACTTGCGGCAAGCCTTGCACTTGGTAAAGTCGATGTAGGCGAGGTTGTCGGTCACGGTGATGGCTTCGAAGGGGCAGGCTTTGGCGCACTTGCCGCAGCCGATGCAGGCGGCTTTGCAGTTCTTGCGGGCCACGGCGCCCTTCTCCTTGTTGTTGCAGGCCACGAACACGCGGCGGTTGTTCTTGCCCTTGTTGCGGATTTCGAGCACGCCGCGCGGGCAGGCTCTGGCGCAGGCCTTGCAGCCCACGCAGAGGTCTTCGTTCACCTCGGGCAGATGGGTTTCGGGGTTGATATGGATGGCGTCGAACTGGCAGGCATCCACGCAGTCGCCGCAGCCTAAGCATGCGAACGGGCAGGAACTCTCGCCCGCGTACAGCGAGTTGGCGAAGGCGCACGTGACGGCGGAGTCGTAGTTGACCTTTGCCGGCGCGTTCTCGCACGTGCCGTTGCAGCGTACCACGCACACTTGCGGCTCGCGGGCCTCAGCCTTGATACCCAAGATCTCCCCGATCTTGTCGTAGTCGCCGCCGGGGCAGTAGGCCACGTTGAGGTCCATGGTCTTGACCATAGCCTCGGCCATGGCGCGGCAGCCGGCAAAGCCGCAGCCGCCGCAGTTGGCGCCGGGCAGGCAGGCCTGCACTTCGTCAATGCGCGGGTCCTCCTCCACATGGAAAACTTTTGAAACAAAAAACAGAATGATGGCTGCTATCATGCCTATCAGGCCAATCGTCAATGCAGCGTAAAGAATAGTTGTTGTTGCCACTGTTTTGTGTATTTTAATTAGGACCGCAAAAATAATAAAAAATGAGGTTATTTAAGCGGATATTCTGTAAGAACATTATTTTTGTTCTGAAGATGCTGGTTACAAACTTTTGTTTTGCAAAAGGAGAATATCCGATTCGCAGAGGCCGGATATTCGGGATATAGTGGCTATATCAATTCCCTCTTTAATCATATTGCAAACAAGCTGATGTTCCTTCTCAGCTTGACCTTTGCTTAAACCTTCGGTTCTGCCTTTTTCCAAACCTTGCTCAAGACCTTGTTCAATTCCTTTTTCAAACCCTTTTTCAATGCCTTCCTTAAGCGAATCTTCCCGGGCGCATGCGATGGCATCTTGAACATCTTCGTATTCCAATATGCTTTTCTCGTAAGTCTCTCTTTCCATAGTTGTCAGTTTTGAAAGTCTGCATTCTTCTAACAATCTCTTGAACACGCCTTCAGCAGCCGTGAAACCGCTCTCTGTTAAATCTGAGATGCTGGTTAGCATTCGTAGCCAATTTGTAAGGGGTGTGTCAGGTAGAAGTTTGTTCTTTACGGCGGCAAATTTACGCAATTCGAGGAAATAATAGACCTTTTTGTTGTAGAAAATTTTATCGGATTCGTCTTTAAGCATGATTTTGTGAAAATAATTGGTGTTGTCCCTGAATTCGACGGCATTATAATCCAATAGATTGAACGAATACACCCTTGGAATGATGTAGTCTTTGCCTCCTTTTTCTGCTTCTCTGCTTATCACACGACTCATATATGTGACAACTCTGTCTGCAAAGAATGTCTGTCTGGCTCGTTGCATTTCGATGATGAAGTGGTCGTTGTTCTGGTTCTTGCAGTAGATGTCAAAAAGGACCCTTCTTTCTTGTGGGCGCACGCCGAGCTGTTCAGTGGGCAGGTAGGTTAGATCTGTGATGATTCCTGACTCATCGGAGATACTGGCATTAAGGAATGCAATGAGGAGATCTTTGTTGCGTTCATCGGCGAAGATTTTCTTGAAGCCGAAATCGGATAGTGGATCAAAAAAGTATTTTTCTTTTACCATGGTTGGTTATGTTTTAATAGTTGCGGCAAAGATACATTGATGAGTGCAGTTTGTCAAGGTTTTAGAGAGATAAATTTTTGATGTAATAATCAGATAGTTAGAAAATTACGATGTGAAATATTAAGAATTGGTTGTTAAGGCGAGGTGTGCGATTTCGGAGGAAATACATAAAGAGATGGGAATAATGTCCCAAAAGGTAATTCAAAAATTCTTATTTTTGCACGTCAGAAATCAATAGTACAGTTGCACGGCCGTGCGACTCAACAATTAACAATATAATATCATGCAAAATTTCGACCTTATCGTTATCGGAAGCGGCCCTGGCGGCTATGTGGCAGCCATCCGCGCTAGTCAACTCAATATGAAAGTGGCCGTGGTGGAACGCGCCGAACTCGGTGGCATCTGCCTCAACTGGGGTTGCATCCCTACCAAAGCCCTGCTGAAATCCGCGCAAGTGTTCAAATATATGTCGCACGCCGCCGAGTACGGCCTGCAGGTGGAAGGCGAAGTGAAGCCCGACTTCGAGGCCGTGGTGAAACGCAGCCGTGGGGTGGCCGAGCAGATGAGCAAGGGTGTGCAATACCTGCTCAAGAAGAACAATGTGGAGGTGATTGCCGGCTTCGGCAAGCTTCTGAAAGACCATAAGGTTGAGGTGACCAAGGCCGACGGCACCGTTGAGGTCTATGAGGCCGCGCACATCATTTTGGCCACCGGCGCACGCTCGCGCAGCCTGCCCAATGTGCCGCAAGACGGCAAGAAAATCATCGGCTACCGCGAGGCGCTGACCTTGCCGCAACTGCCGGAAACGATGGTCGTTATGGGCTCCGGCGCCATAGGCAGTGAACTGGCTTACTTCTATGCCACCATGGGCACGAAGGTGACCATCGTGGAGTACATGCCGCGCCTGGTGCCCGTGGAGGATGACGACATCGCCGCCACCCTGGCCCGCTGCTTCCGCAAGGCCGGCATCAAGACGATGACCGCCGCCGCCGTGGAGAAGGTGGATATTGTGGGCGACAAGTGCGTGGTGACCGTGAAAGATGCGAAAGAGAAAATCACTGAAATAGAGTGCGATATCGTGCTTTCCGCCGTGGGTGTGGCCACCAACATCGAAGGCATCGGCCTTGAGGAGTGCGGCGTGCAGACCGAACGCGGCAAGGTGGTGGTGGACGACTTCTACCGCACCAATGTGGAAGGCGTGTACGCCATCGGCGACATCGTGCACGGACCCGCGCTCGCGCACGTGGCTTCGCACGAGGCTGAGGTTTGCGTGGAGAAAATCGCCGGCCTCAACCCCGAACCCGTTGACTATGGCAACATCCCCGGCTGTACCTACACTACCCCCGAGATTGCATCCGTGGGGCTCACCGAGCGCGCCTGCGTGGAGCAGGGCAGGGAAGTGCTGATCGGCAAGTTCCCGTTCACCGCATCGGGCAAAGCTACTGCCGCTGGCAACCGCGACGGTCTGGTGAAGGTAATCTTCGACAAGAACACGGGCGAGTGGCTCGGTTGCCACCTCATTGGCGACAATGTCACGGAAATGATTGCCGGAGCTGTGATGGCCCGCCGCAAGAAGATGACCGGCGAGGATGTCATCCGCTCCGTGTTCCCGCACCCCACCATGTCGGAGGCCATCATGGAAGCTGCCGCCGATGCGTACAAGGAGTGCGTGCACTTATAGTTTAGAGTTTAGAGATGAGAGTATAGAGATATTCTTTATTATGCTGAAGAGAGTACTTGTAACGCTGCTGCTGGTTTGTGCAGTTGTTGTGTCTTTTGCGCAGAGAGACACTTTGGCAGGTGGCACGCCGGTTAAAATTACCGACAAGACCTGGGCCGACCGAGGCTTCGATTTCTATATTGCCGGCGGTATGCTCTTCGGCGACAAGTTCAATGCCAATTACTACAACGGCAGCAAGCTGAACGAAAATAATTTTGACTATATATTCCGTAGCCAGCATCTGAAAAATATTTGGAATGATGAACTTATAAATTATTATAGAACTGGCATAGAGAACTTTGATTATAAGGATCCCGAGGATTTTGATTGGAATTTGCATTACAAATTGAGCATGATGGTCAGTCTGGGAGCACGATATAAGTTAGGTAAAGGTTGGGCTATTGCATTGTCGTATTCTTTTAGCCGGCTCACTACTTCCACACATCTTGTGTTTAGTTATATCGGGGGAGATATGGGCAATCAGCGTAAACTTCCCGTGGTGGCTATGGTGGGCAAGGAGTACCGTTCCATGATTGATTTATCAGCTTCATACCTCTTTAGTTAAGTAAGTCCTATTGCAAAACCATTTGTAGAACTTGGTATGCAGTTTAACTATGCTAAGGTCAAATCGTTTGAAGCTGCACTGCTGGATGAAAATGGGAAAATGGTGGGTAGTACATTCTCATTGCTAAATTTATCTGGTAATTCAAGTTACAATCAGTACGATCAAACTTATGACTTTACTTTCGGCGGCCCCGGTTTCGGATTCTCCGGTGCTGCCGGATTGAAGATTGTGTGCGGCAAGTATGTCTCTATCGATCCTACCTTCTATTGCTATATGGGACGGTTGGGAATCTATCAGGGGAAACCTTCGACCGGCCAGGGCGACAACAAGTTCACCTTCAACTACGGAGCCCAAATCCGCATCGTGATGAGCGACTTTTTCTTCTCTTCCAGACAGTAAAATAGGTTTTGTTTATTAAAAATCACCTGTTTACATTTCTATTTATAAAGAAAAAATCACCGTAAAATTTTTTCCTACATTTGCCCGTTTATTATGTTCAATGAATAAAAAGGCATTTGTATGAAAATAGTAAAAGGAAGTTTGTGGACAGTTCTGTTCGTAATGGGGCTTTGTCTTGCCGGCTTCGCCCAGCGCACGGAGAACTTCAAATCCCCGCAATATGAGTTCAAAACGGCCATGGACCTGTTCAACAAGGAGAAATACGGCTCCGCGCAGCAATATTTTAAATACGTCTATGAGAATACGGAGGATGTCCAGCAGGATTTGAAGACCAACTCCTACTTCTACATGGGCGTGTGTGCAGCCAAATTGGACAATCAGGACGCAGCTTTTCTGTTGCAGTCGTTCATCGACCGCTATCCGGTTCATTCTGCTGTGAGCGAGGCCCGCTTTTACCTCGGTCGCTACTATTTCAGCCGCAAACAGTGGAAGAAGGCTATCACGCAGTTTGACGAGATCATGGAGAACGAAATCCAGCCCGAAAGCGCAACGGAATTCCAGTTCAAGAAGGGCTACTGCTATTTCATGACAAATGACTATGACAAAGCGAAAGCCATGTTCAAGTCGGCACGGGAGGAGACCGGCCCTTATCAGAAACGCTCCATCTATTATCTGGCGTACATGGCCTATCAGGACCAGCAGTATGAAGCAGCCCTGGAGGATTTCCTGTTGTTGAAAGATGATCCGGAATTCAAGGATGAGGTGAACAATTTCCTTACACAGATTTATTTCAAGCAAGGCAAATACGAAGAGGTGCTGAAAAATGCGCCCACCGTTTCCAATACCAAGGACGTGTCGCAGTTGCAAGTGCTCCGCTGCGTGGCTCTTTCTCAATACAACCTCAATGACTATGAACACGCCGCCGGAAATTTCGACAAGATTCTTGCCTCCAACAAGGTGGAGATGGAACGCAACGACTACTTCGCTGCCGGTTTCACCTATTACCGTGAACAGAATTATGAAAAGGCCATTGAAAATCTCACCAAAGCCATCGATGACAAACAGCCCGACTTGATGACGCAGAACAGCTACTATCTGCTGGCCGATTGCTATATCAAGACGAACCAGCCCACGATGGCTTCCCAGACTTTCAAGTCGGCTGCCCGCTACGACTTTGACCCGGAAGTGAAGGAGGATGCCTTGTATAATTATGCCAAACTCCAGTATGAGACTTCCAAAAGTCCTTTCAACAATGCCATTCAGGCTTTGGAGGACTATATCAATACCTATCCGCACTCCTCCCGTAGCGAGGAAGCGTCATCTTTTCTTTCCAAAATCTATCTTTCTACGCAGAATTATCAAGCGGCTATCAATTCTATCGAACAGCTCAGCACGAAGAACCACGATATTTTGAAAGCTTATCAACGTTGTACCTATTTCCGTGCCTTGGAGCAGATCAACAACCGCAAGTACAATGACGCGCTGTCATTGTTGGCAAAGACGCTTTCGGCACCCGTGAACAAGAGTATCAATGTGGATGCGCTCTATTGGAAGGGAGAGGCCCAATATCGTAACGAGCAGTATCAGGAGGCCTATTATTCGCTTCAGAGCTTTCAGCGTGCCGACGGGGCTGCCTCTTCCGAGTACTATGTACCCTCTTTCTATTCTTTGGGTTATGCAGCTTTGAAGATCAAACGTTACCGCGATGCGGCCAGCTATTTCAATAAATATTTGGAGAAGATAGACTATCAGACGGATGCGAACATGAAGGCGGATGCCACTGCCCGTTTGGCTGACTGTTATTTCATGCAACAGAATTTGTCGTCCGCTATCAAATACTATGAGCAGTGTGAGCAGATGGGACAGAGCAATGCCGACTATGCTTTGTATCAGCTGGCAAAATGCTATGGATATCAGAAAAATACCGCCAAGAAGGTGCAGGCGCTGGAGCGGTTTGTGAATACCTATAGCAGATCGGCGTATTTGGACGATGCCGAATATGACTTGGCCGTCACGTACCACACCCAAAACGATTACGCCCATGCCATTACCGCATATAAGGATTTTATCCGCAAGCACCCCAAGAGCCAGTATGTCCGTCAGGTGCACATCCGTCTGGCACAGGCGTATCTTAACAGTGACAACACCCCCATGGCTATCTCCACGTATAAGTATGTGGTGGAGACCTATCCGGGTTCCCAGGAGGCTAAGGATGCCTTGGCCAACTTGGAAAACATCTACACCGAGGAGGGCAATACCAGCGAGTTCTTCGATTATGTCCGCAACAAGAACATGAACATCTCAGCTGACCGTCAGGACTCCATCGCATTCAAGGCTGCGGAGAACAAGTACAACCGTGGCGATTGCGAGGGTTCCATCCGCGCGTGTGCCGACTATCTGCGCCAGTTTCCCAATGGCTCTTTTGCAGCCAAGGCGCATTTCTACAAGGCTGAGTGTGAATATGGCCAGAAGAACTATAGTGATGCACTTGCAGGTTATGAGGCCATCATCAAGAAGTACAAGACGGAATACAACGTCACGGCGCTGCACAAAGCCGCTTCCATTCTTTATAACGACAAAGAATACACCAAGGCGTTGACCTATTTCAACAAACTGTTGGAAAGCACTACCGATGTGGATGAGGTTATCTTCGCCAACAACGGTGCCATGCGTTGTGCCTATTTCCTCAAGAAGTATCAGTCGGCTTTGACCAGTGCCACCAACCTGCTCAATATCTCGCAGGTGGATGCCGAGCTGCGTCAGGAGGCCATGCTGGTGGCTGGCAATTCCGCCGTTGAGGTGGGCGATTATGCCACAGCCAAGAACTGGTATCGACAGTTGGCCAACAGCGGCAGCAACGACCTGTGCGCCGAAGCCGCTTATCATCTGGCCGATATCGCCCTTAACCAAGACAGGGATTTGCAATCGTGTGAGAGCCAGATAAAGGCTATTCTGGCCAGCAACTACTCATCCGAGTACTGGTACGCCCGCACTTTCATCCTGTATGGCGATTTGTACAAAGAGAAGGGCAACTATTTCCAAGCCCGCCATACTTATCAGAGTATAGTCGATAACTACGAGGGTGCTGATCTGGTCCAAATGGCCCGAGAGCGCATTGCCGTTGTAGATGCTCTGGAAGCACAATCGTCCGATAACTAATCCGATAAAGAAGTTGAATATGAAAAGCAATATCATCAATATGAAACGAATTGTTTTGCTTGCCGGTACCTTGTTCTGTGCCGTCGCCCTGCACGCGCAAGTGGTGGACTCCGCCAATCTGTTGATCAATTACGTGCCCAAACTAACCAATGCAACCAAGATCAACCAGCAGGCGGAGATTGTGGATACTGCGCAGGAGAAGGTGGAGTTCCGCTATTACATTACGCCGCAGAAACCGGAACTTTCTTTCTCGCCAACGAAAATCACGGTCAGCAAGCTCAATCCCGAGTATCAGGAGCGATATTACCGCGATTACCTCAAGGTGGGCTTTGGCTATCCTATCACGCCGCTGGCCGAGCTGTCGGTGCATAATACCCGCAATGCCAAGTTTTCTTACGGTCTCAATTTCCACCACTTCTCTTCTTGGGCACCTCCTATTGGCAAAGAGCAAAATAAGTACGCATACGCGCCTACCAGCGACACGCGGCTGCATCTCTTCCTGAACCGCTATTTCAAAGACTATACATTCTATTCTTCTGTAGGCTATAACCACGAACTGGCTAATCTCTTTGGATTCAACAGAGATTGGGGCTTCGACGATTATTACTATTCAAAAGCCTATCGCGACAGCCTTAACAACAGCTTCCATCATGTCAAGGCGGATTTGGGTGTTCGCTCCAATTTCACTACCGAAGACCGCAAGGTCAAGGAGGATGCCCGCCTGCACTATGACTTTGTCCATACCCATTGGAAGGACATGGAACACAACATTGGGCTGAATGGCATGGTGGCGTATGATACCCGCTTCTTGAAAATTTCCGGATACCAGCATTATCAGCTGGATCTCAATTTCGATTATTACAACAATGCTTGGGGCGATTCTGTGGTGATGGGCGCAGAGTATGGGAATCCGCATAAAGTGCGCCGTGTGGACAACAGTTTCCAACTGGAGCTGCGTCCTACCATGAATTTCACCATCAAGGAGTATCACGTCCTGTTGGGTGTGGGCGTGCCGGTGCTGATGGCCAACAACAAGGCACAGTGTCCGGTCTATCCTGTTGCCGAGTTGCAGCTGGGCCTCGTGCGCGGGCTGCTCAGCATCTACGCCGGTGTGGATGGCAAGTCGCAGTACAACTCCTTGCGTGATCTGTTGTATGAAAATCCTTACGTGAAGCCACAACTTGACAGCCTTCGATTCACCAAAACGCAGATCAGCATCTATGGCGGTATCAAGGGCAATATTGTCAAGAAGCTCAATTACCACATTTCTGCCCGTTATTCGTACGTCCGCGACATGTCATTCTTCATGCTCGACACCAATAGCCTCCTGAAGAACCAGTTCGATGTTGTGTATGCGGAAAGAGTCAATATGCTGAATGTATGCGCCAACTTGAGTTGGGAAACCCTCGACCACCTTTATCTCAATCTCAATGCCAACTATTGGGGCTACTATTTCTCCGACAAATACGAGCATCCGGAGTATGCCTGGTACAAGCCTACATGGGACATCGGTTTCGAAGGCCGTTACATCCTGAACAAGAAATTCATCTTCGATTTGAACGCCAAGGTAGGTTTCGGCCGTTGGGCGCTGGTGCCCAAGACGGCTGTTGATGAGGTGACAGGAGAGACGTATATCGCTTCTTACGAAGCGGAAAACGATTTGAGAAAGAATGCCAAGGGGGAGAAATGGCTGAAACCTGTCCTCAATTTCGGTGTCGGCTTTGAGTATCTGATCAACAAGCAGTTTGCGGCATGGGCTGCCGTTAATAATATCGGCTGCCAGTATGCTTCCACCTATTACAGTTTCAACAATTTCGGAATCAATGTCATGGCTGGCATCACCTATTCATTCGGCAACGAGCCTTTGAAGACGCCAAAAAAAAGAGATAGACGGTAAGAAAAAAAGTGTATTTTTGCCGCCTCCAATAAAGACTATAGGATAGTCGGGTCCCTTAGCGCAGTTGGTTAGAGCAACTGACTCATAATCAGTAGGTCCTTGGTTCGAGCCCAAGAGGGACCACAAAAAAAGACCGGTATCGTCTGATGCCGGTCTTTTTATTTGTCTTGCTATTATTATTCTGATTTCTTTTTCAGAGCTTTGGTTTTGGCTCTCCGCATCCGGATGTGCCGTTTCACGTTACCGTCAATAAGATTGCGTATGCTATTGCGGATTGTCAAGGGTAAAGTGGAGGCTTTTTGGGAATGTATCGCCATGATTCTGTAGGTGCGCGGATGCCGATAGGAAATCAATTTCAATAGATAATAGAATAATTGATAGGCGATGACGGAGGAACCGAAAACGATGAAGAACTGCTCATTGATTGACTTTACATAGATGCTGGTGATATACCAGATTGCAATCACGATGAGGTTAATCAACACCAGAATAAGCGTCACCATGATGTGGGGATATTGGAGATTCAGAAGCATGTGGTGCAGATGCGATTTGTCTGCTTTGAATGGTGAATTTCCGTGCGCCATGCGCGCGAGCATCACACGCAGGGTGTCAAAAACAGGGAGTGAATATACAGCAATCAGCATGGACACGCTGAACTGGTCGTTCCAGTCTATGATTCGGGTGTGAATGATGCGGCAGGAAAATACGTAGGCCAGAATGCCCAGCATGAGCGATCCGGAGTCTCCAATGAACATCTTGTATTTGAGGCTGAATACGTTACAAACGAGGAACGGTATCAATGATGCTGCAAACACGATGGAGAGCAATGCGAACAGCGGATCGTAGTGGGTGAAAAAGTAGGCGCCGCATATCACGCTGGTCAGGATGCCTATGCTGGAAGCCAGTCCATCCACCCCATCAATCATATTCAAGGAATTCAGCAACCCCACGCCTACAAAGATTGACAAAAAACAACTTAAAGCCTTGGGGATGTAAGTAACGCCAAAGAGTCCAGCGAACGTATCTATGCGATAGCCAAAACTCCAAAGTGTGAATACGATGCCGATCTGGCACAGGAATCTTACTCTGTAGTCAAGGTCCAGCATGTCGTCAAAGAAGCCAAGAAAGAACATGACGGTGAGACTGGCGATCACCACATAGAGTCGGTCGGTAGGGAAGAAGAAGTTGCAGAAAAGGATTCCGACAACCAGTGCCACGTATACGCTCATGCCGCCGAGCACGGGCACAGGTCTTTTCTGCAATTTACGATAGTTGGGGTTGTCGGTGAGATGCTTCTTATATGCCAGTTTGAGAATCATGGGGTTCATGACGATAGAGATTGCCATGGCCACCAGCGAACATATAACTGCCATTGATATATAATTCATATACATGAGCGCATCAAGATTACAGAGACTGCAAAAGTAAAAAATAATTCTGACTAATGCAACGAAATAGGTAAAATATATTTAATAGAATATTTTACGGGGGGGGGGGTAAATATATGGTTTTTAAATAGTTGAAAAGACAATCTTTACAGTTCTACAACGCTTGGTTGAACTCCTCCACTGCTTTTTCAAAGTCTTTCCTCGGCAGGGTGGGGAAGGTCTTGTAAACGAGCTCGCTCTTCGGGAAAAGAACCACCCAGGCTGTTAGAAAAATGATGAGAAAGTCAACCCAAAGATTGCGGTTCTGATGATACCATACCTCCAAATCCCCTTTGAATGGCTGGATGACACTGCGCAGAAACACCATGGGGTCTTTAGCTTGGGATATATAGTATTCTTCATCACGGAACACGATGCTGCCGATACCGGATAATCCGGGTGTCATGTTGTTGTAGCACTCTTTGGCCTCGTCCGAGTAGGCATCATAGTCGGGTTGCACCATGGGGCGTGGTCCCACCACACTCATGCTGCCACCCAAAATGTTGAACAACTGTGGTAGTTCGTTCAGCTTAGTCTTGCGCAGGAACTTCCCGAAAGGCAAAACCCTGGGGTCGTTGCGTGTGGTCACCAAGCCGGTTCCTATTTTTTCGCTGTTTTTCAGCATGGTGGCGAATTTCAGCACACCGAACAGTTTGCCGCCACGACCTACACGTTGTTGCCGGTAGAAAACTTCATGTTCACCGGTGCATAGCAGGATAAGGATGATGGGGATTAGCAGCCAGCTAAGGCACAAAATGGCAATGAGGGACATGAGGATGTCGAAGAAGCGTTTGGTTATTTGGTACATTTTATTTAGATTAATAGATTACAAGATTAGAAGATTACAAGATTAGAAGATTACAAGATTAGAAGATTACAAGATTAGAAGATTAGAAGATTATAATCTCCTAATCCAAAATCACATTTTCTGATCCAAATTCTTTCCTTTTTCTTCGTGTTCGAAGTTGGGGACAAACTCTTTGAGCAGGTCCACCACATCGGCTTTGGTGAAATCGGGTTGTGCAAAGAGGGCCTGAAGTTGGGAGAAGTATGTGTCAATTTCATCCAGCGGCTTGCAAGGGTATTCCTCAATCACGCCCAGGGATGAAAATTTATTCATGTTCAGTTTCTCGCCGGGGATATAAAATTCCTCGAAATCTTTTTCGCCCGTAGTGTCCGACTTAAAGTAAAATACGGGATAGGTTTTGCTGTCGGCGGGCATTTCGGCGGCGAATTTGCGGGCCTCTTCCTCGTTGGCGCACTGTTTTATCGTATAACCCAGGTCGGTGAGGAACTTGTCGCAGATGGCGGAGAATGTCATCATCTGCTCTTCGCCCAGTTTCGGGAAGAAGATTTCGCCGCTGCGACCCAACATGCACGCCAGCATGCAGATCTGGCCGCTCTCTTCAGGACTGACGAAGTAGCGTTTCACATCGCTGGGTGCGCTCAAAGGCTGCTTTTTCATCAGCCGTTCCACGAATCCGGCCAGTAGCGAGCCGTTGCTGAACGCCACATTGGCGAAACGGGCGGTGCACACCTTGAACTTCTTGGAATAAGCCATGATCATCTCTTCCATCACCTTCTTGCTGCAACCCATTACGTTGACTGGATTGGCGGCCTTGTCGGTGCTGACGCAGAAAAAGTGCTTTGGGGGAATTTCAGCCAGCAGGTCAAGCAACTTGCGCGCCTTCAACACATTGTTTTCAATGAGCGCCTCTACGGAGTAGCGGTCCTTCTCGCTGCGCACGTGCTTGTGAGCGGAGAAATTGGCCACAATGTCGAAACCGTTTTCCGCACGGAAAATTTTCTCGAAAATGGGGTCGGCGTAACTCAGCGGGTAGGTGCGATAGTCGTCAGGCACGTACATGCCGTACGTGGAGCGCAGGTCGCGGGTGAGCTCCGTGAGACCGTTCTCGTTGAGGTCCACGACCACCAGCTTGGCAGGGCGGAAGGGGAGGAGGGCGCGAATGTAGGAGGAACCGATGGTGCCGGCGCCGCCAATGACGAGGACGCTTTTGCCTTCTATCTCATGGGTTAGCTGTTCACGGTTGTTTTCAATGTCTTGCAAAAACATGGACTGCGGCCGCAGGGTGATGTTTTTGGCGATGAAGGAGTTGATGTTGAGCATTTTTTTATTATTAGATTTTTAGATTAGTAGATTAATAGATTAGTAGATTAATAGATTATTTATATTTTTGCAAAATTTTTATGAAATACTTATTTTATTATTAAATTTTACTTATATATGAAGACAAATGATTCTATTTTTTCTTTTGAGAATTTGGAGGTATGGAAGTGTTCCAGGAAGTTGGTGGTAGATGTGTACAGTATGGTGAAGAAATTTCCTGCTGTTGAGAAGTTTGCTTTGTGTGACCAGTTGCGGCGAGCCATTGTGTCAGTGTCATCGAATATTGCAGAGGGGAACGGACGAACATCGCCCAATGAGAAAGTCAGATTTATTGAGATTGCTTATGGCTCTTTGTTGGAATCTTATTGTCAATTGTTGCTTGCTGCTGATTTGGACTACATAACAGTTGATGATCTAAATACTTTAAAAAAACAATTCGAACTTATTTCAAAAATGCTAATCGGCCTCCGTGCCAAATTCAAAAAATAATCCCCCTAATCTCTTAATCTCCTAATCTCCTAATCTCCTAATCTTCTCATCTCCTAATCTTCTCATCTCCTAATCTTCTCATCTTCTAATCTCCCAAACTCCCCCCTCTTCACTCTATCATAGTAGTTAGGAATAATCACGGTACTGGGGATGTTGACAACGCGGTCTTCCAGCCATTCGGCATTGGAGAGGTCACCGCATTGGCAGCCCTTGTACATGTCGAGTTTGTTGTTGAGCACCCAGATGGGCCGGGTCATCACGCCGTGGTCGTTAGTATAGGTGAGAAAAGCGTCACGTTCGGCACGGTCTTTCAATATGACGGCGTTAAGCCAATAGTTGGAGCGGCAATTCTCAGGTTCGGTGAAGAATTCGATATCCTTGTCGGCAAAGAAAGTCTTGTACTTGTCGGTGAGCTTGCGTTTTTGTTCAATGAAGAACTCGCACTGTTCAATTTGGCCGAGGCCGAGGGCAGCGGCAAGATTGGTCAGACGGTAGTTGTAGGCCGTGTAATCGTGATTGTACTCCCAACGGTGGGGCACTTTGGCCGTGGTGGTGATATGCTTGGCCAGTTTGGCCAAGTTTTCGTCTTGTGTGAGGATCATACCTCCGCCACCGGTAGTGATAACCTTATTGCCATTGAAACTGAGGGCAGCCAGCTTGCCGAACAGCCCGGTGTGTTTGCCTTTGTATAGACTTCCGATGCTCTCGGCGGCATCTTCCACCAGAGGGATATTGAAGCGTGTGCAGATGTCTGCGATGTCTTCTATCAGGCAGGGATGCCCGAAGGTGTGCATGGGAACCACGGCGGCAATGCGGCGGCCTGTTTTGGCATTGTAACAGCGACCGTAAGCATCCTTGCGTGCGTTGGCTTTGAGGAAAGCCTCCAGTTTCTCGGGACTCATGCCCATGGTCTGGCGATCCACATCCACGAATATGGGGTGTGCGCCAGTGTATGCGATGGCGTTGCAGGTGGCGATGAAGGAAACGGGCTGGGTGATGACCTCCTCGTCGCGTTTCACGCCGGCCAGAAGCAGGCAGATGTGCAGGGCAGATGTGCCGTTTACAGCGGCCACTGCGTAGGCACTTCCCGTATAGCGGGCCACGGCCTCCTCGAACTTGCCCACGTATTCGCCTACGCTGGAGACGAAATTCGAATCCATGGCATCCATGATATATTTGCGCTCATTACCGATGAAGCGCGGGTCGTGCAGGATGATGAACCCTTCGGAATCATCAAACGTGTTGCGCACGAAGTCAATGAAATCTTGGTACATGAGTTTATAAGTATTAGCAATTAAAACCAGGCATCACATTGCTCTCCTCAAAAATCGAAGTGCAAAAGTACCAAAAAAACAAATATTCTGTTTTTTTTTAAATCATTTCCCCGGCATATTCCATCTTTTTTCCCAGCACGGTACAGAATATCATCTGGATATCCTTTATAAAACTGTAATGGCGGTAATAGTAGCAGTTCAGTCGCACTTTGTCCGGGAAGATGACGTTGTCGTTGTACCAGAGGGCGATTTCCTGAACCTCACGGGTGTCACCTTCTTTCTGCTTTTGTGCTACATACGCTGCAATCATCTCTTCTTCATCGCGGTATTTCAAGGAGGCGGGACCGGTGATGCCAGGGCGCAGTTTGAGCATGTCGCGATCCTCGCCTTGCAGCAAGTCTGCATATCCGGGCACATCGGGGCGTGGCCCCACGAAACTCATGTTGCCGATGAGCACATCCCACAACTCGGGCAGTTCATCCAGTTTGTAATGGCGCAGTTTTGCACCCAGCGGAGTGATGCGGGCCTCGCCCGCCACGCTGACTGACGAACCGCCATGATTCACCGTCATGGTGCGGAACTTGTGCACCTTGAACAGTTTGCCCTCCCTGCCCACGCGTTGTTGGACGAAGAGCACCGGTCCGCCCGGCATTTTGATTTTGACCAACACGGCCACGATAAGCAGCACAGGCCACAGAATAAGAAGTCCGAAAAACGAAACGATTTTGTCAAAAATAGGTTTGAGAAACATAAGATTATTGTTAGGATTCTTTTCTGATTCAAATTCCCGTCCCAAGCCAATCACTGCGTCAAAAACACCCGCCAGTTGCCATTGTTGTTGGCACGCTCCACGTATTTCTTTGCCGTCAGCTGGTCAAGCAGCTTCTGGATGGCGGCTGTGCTGATGCCAGTCACTTCGCGCATGTCGGATAGGGTCAGAGAGGGCTGGGTGAGCATGGCGTTCAGTATTTTCGTGTAGTTGGGCGTGCGAAACTGGATCCGCTCACCATCGTACCACCACACGTTTTCGTTCCGCTCGCTCACAAACAGCACATCGTTGTACACCTCCGTAGCCACCAGCTCATTGAAGTATTTCATGAAAGGCCTGATGTCACGCAACTCCGCATGTGCACCGTCGCCTGGCATAGGCCCCACCTCAATGTCGGCCTGGTGTAAAGCCTCCAGATATTCGCTCTTCTTGCGGCTGCGCACCACAATCATTGGATAGTCGTGACGGCACAATATGAAGTTCATCATTAGGCGGGCGATACGTCCGTTGCCGTCCTCAAAAGGGTGGATGCGGATGTAGCGGTAGTGGAACAATGCTGCCAGCTCCACGGGCGACAGCCGTCTCTCCCTTTCGGCAGCGTTGTACCAATCCACCAAGTCGGTCATCAGCCCGGGAGTCTCCTCAGGCGAGGCATACTCGAAGCGGTCGCCATAGCGGGTTATCACGCTGTTGGGGCGCGTCTTGTATGTTCCTGCATGCACCGTATAGCTCGTTTGCACGCCTCCGGGCAGGTCTCTGTACACAGTGTAGTCCTCCCTCAGCAGGGTCTTGTGCAGGGAGCGGATGAAGTTCTGCGTCAGCGGCATCTCCTTCACGGCAGCCACCTCCGTCATCATGTGCAGACCTACGTTGCTCGCGGTCATCTCCTGCACATCCTTCACGTTGGCCTCACCAATCACCTTGCCGAACAGCAGCAGGATTTCTGTCTGTCCGTATGTCAGCGTATTGCCCTCGATGTGGTTGCTGTTGTAGTTGAAATCGACGGTAAACCTGCGGTTCAGCCGGTCCTTGTCCTTCTCCGACAGTGGTTGCAGCGCCTGCCAAGCCTCCATAGCTTTCTTGATATTCAGATACTTCATACGATTATTCTATTTCTGATGACGCTGCAAAGATACAAAATGTTATTGAAATGGTTGTAGCAATACAACCTTTTTCTTATCTTGCACTCCAACAACACAGAACCGCTTTCCAGGCATTCCAACGAGTGCCAAGGGGGCGAGGGCTTGGCCTGGGTGGATAGTTCGTCAAATATCGCTTGGTTAATAAATATAAGCTGTAAACATTAAAGCTTCCAGATTGTCACTGCAGCTTTGGCCATTTCCTTTTGTAATCTTACAATAGAGTTTTCATTCCAATCCTCAAATTCTGAACCTATATAGTGCGCATAGTAAAAGGCAGATAGTGAATAAACCTCCTTTTTGGTTTTGAAGGGTGCGTCTTGCAAGTCGCGGTTTAAGCGTTTTTCCAAAAGACATGTGTTTCCCAATCTGAAAACCAAACTTTGGGCCCTATCTTCGTCAATGTCCCATGATTCATCAAAAGATTGAGGGAACACGTGCTCAATCGAGGCGTTCTCATTATCAAACCGAGTACCAAGCGCAGAGCCTTTGAATTGTTCGATACGACCCAGGATATATCTGATGATTTTTGCATTATTGGAATTGTATCGGAACGACTTTTCTTGGAAGGCGTTTTGAAATTCCTGGTCAGATACTATAATCGGAATCAACAAGGTTTTATCCACTCGATGCTCATTGCTGACAAGCAAAGCCAAGTTGTTAAAAGGCAACTCCTGGTCGTTAGGGTTTCTGTCACAAATCACATTATATCTAAAACATAGTTTGATAATAAGGTGCAGCAATTCCTTGAACTCGGCGTCAGTCAAATTAATCTTTGCCGACATCAACAAGGAATAAGGTTGTTTTAAGCGGAACAGGTTTAGTAATGCTATATCGTTTTTTACCTGATCGTCAGTCCATGTTTCATCATTAGGATTGCGCAAAGCCATGTACACATCACTATAGCGTAGCATTTGATCAACCAATTGAAACACTTGTTTGTCATCAATTATTTCTTTTCGGATGGTTTTAAACACCTCATTGGATCGGATGGATTTGTGGGAAGTGTTCCAATAATAACGAAGGAATTCTGGAAGCTTTTCTGCTTTGATGTTATCTGTCAAACGAGCCCAACGGTTTTCCAGAACCTCAATGTGACTTTCATGGGCGTGGTCCTGGTCAACCAAAGCAAAAAGATAGTTTTTCAACAAGTCGGCAGATGAGAGCTGAACGCCTCTTGCGTTTAGAGTTTCAAATACGCGAAAAGCATTCATTTCGTCGTTTACGACAATTTGTGTAAAATACAGATTGTCCACAACGTACTGGATAAATTTGGCATAATCACGCCCGCTATTATAAAGCCCTTTTAGCTTTTGATCAAAAAACTCGAAGCATTGCTTCATCAATTTTTCCGTTGTCTTCAAATTACGGACTCGCAGCTCGCCCAATTTGATGATGTAATCCCGATAATATGGGTCGTTGTTTCTATTAAGCACAAGGATATTATCATATTCAAGCGTCACAGGGTCTTCTTTTCCAAGAAATGTTCTTTTAAGATTCTCGATACGACGTGCGTTCTCTTCCGATTCTATCCCTTTCTCAACAAATCGCTGAATGTTCTTGATAGCAGCCAAGATCAACATAATAATAGTGGTGAAACGCTGTTGACCATCAATGATGTAGTAACTTTTTTCGTTTTCTGTCTGAAGCACAAGATAACCCATATAGTGCTCGTCAGTGTTGTCCACCATCGACATAACATCCTGCCACAAATCGTCCCATTGTTCGCCCTCCCACGAATAATCCCGTTGGAATTTTGGAACATAAAAACGTCTGTTGTTACTAACAATAGAGCTAAAATTTCCTGTTGTTGTGTTCTGAATACCTTTCATAAATAAACTTTTATATGATGTAGGGCTATACAAATGCTGCCAGTTTCTTCTTTCTTGAACGATAGGACTGTTTATTTCCAATCAAATAATTCAGCTGCAAAGATGCAACTTTTTTGTTTCACGGCTGAATAATTTTATAACTATTTTTGTAAGAGTTTGAGCATATAAGCTCATTCTTCCTCAACTCTTCATACCTGCCATCCTTGCACTCCAACAACACGGAACCGCTCTCCAAGCATTCCAACGAATGCAAGCGAGGCGAGGCTTTGGCTTGGATGGATAAATCGTCAAGAAATTTCTTGTCGATTATCATGAGCCATAAGCTATTTTTCCCAAAACAAAATCAAACATCTTCTCAAAATAGGTAAGAACCAAAATGCTCACAACTTCACATCTTGTTCCTCGGGTGTCGGTTCATCAATATCTCACGCTGTCGCAACGGGTTGACATGCAGATATATCTGCGTGGTGGAAATGGAACTATGTCCCAGAATATGCTGGATATAGGCAATGTCAACATCCTCTTCTAATAGCAGAGTTGCAAAAGTGTGGCGGAAAGTATGGGGTGTCACATGCTTGTCTATATGACATTCCTGTATCAACCGACGCACCAATGCGCGAATAGTTTGAGGACTCAGTCCCTGCCCCCGGTGACTTGTGAAAAAGTGCTCATTGGGAGTCCCTTTTGAGCGACGCACTTCTATCCATTGTCGCAAAGCATGAAGGATAACAGGTATGCAAATATCCACCACACGTTCCTTGTTCCCTTTCCCCAGAATTCTTATCTGCCCCAACTGCATATCAATATCCTTATTACGAAGCCCACAAAGCTCCCCAATCCTCATACCAGAACCAAAAAGGAGCTCGATAATGGCTTGATTGCGAACACAGAAAAAACGGTGCTGCGGATCACTCTTTTCAGCACTTGTTTCTGTATCAAGCTGATCAAGAATGCGCCCAACCTCTTCCCTCGTCATCACCACGGGAAGTCGCACAGGAGCTTTCATCCGAAGTTGGAGGCTACGCATCGGATTATTATAATCCTCATATTCACCCTCCAAATAATGCAAAAACACATTGACCGCGGCAATCTTACGCTTAATGGTTTTATAGCGGTATTCCGACAATGAAGTCACCCATTGTTTCACGTAATCCCGAGTTACATCAACTATTGCCGCATCCTCCTCCAACGCAGCCGCAAACTGCTTCAGATCGAAGCGGTAGGCGTTAATTGTTTTCTCGTCCAGTTTCCTTTCAAAGCGGCAGTGGTTCAGGAAATCCTGCACCATCGCCACAATCGTTGTTTGTTCTAAAATTTCTGTCATAAGCCGTTTTTGACGGCAAGATAAGGAGATTTTTAATATCAACTAACGATAATAGCGGATTATGGATACTAAATCTTTCCCATGGAATATGTTGATTAATGTCAACGACCCCAACGGCGGTCAATCATTTGAAGAAATCGCTTTCGGTTATGTGGAGTCGAACTTTAGTC
>JAFZIP010000003.1 GCA_017554325.1 Bacteroidales bacterium | reverse complement strand
CCCGGAGTGTGGGAAACCACTGGAAGAAACAAATTTCGTCCCCATTCCAAGAACCAAGGGTGAGAACCGCAATGTTTCTATTGGTGATATTCTGTGTACGGACAACACAACTGTGCCGAGTTCAGCATGGCCTGTTGTTGGCAAAACTGCCATGGGCGTGGTCTTTTATGTGGATGACACTGGCAAACATGGTTGGGCGGTACACTTGCAAGACCAGGGGTACTGTGAATGGACGGCAAGTGGAAAAGAGTCGAAAGTCTATGGTGTGAATACCTGTGGAACAGAAGAGAAAGCGCTTGCCGATGAGGATGGCTGTGCCAATACGAAGGCATTACGTGCTGCGGGGAATGCGTCTGTTTATCCAGCGGCATACGCGGTGGATTTTGGTCTCGGGTGGTATCTTCCGGCACTGGGTCAACTGAAGAAACTTTACAATCTACGAGAACGCCTGAACACTTCCTTGCTGAAAGTAAAAGGGGAAGAAATAGAAAAGTATTGGTATTTGTCATCCACACAATATGGTAACTACTCCGCGTGGTACGTGGACTTCGATGGGACCGTGTACTACAACCCTAAGTACAGCGGCGGTAGGGTGCGTAGTGTTCGTGCTTTTTAGTCTTTAACCATTCATCCATTCAACTATTTCAAATACTCAATAATAAAGCTATGAACTGCCCAAATTGCAACAAAGAAGTTTCACCTGACTGGAAGCTGTGTCCATTTTGCGGATTTGAGCCGAAGAAATGTTCCAATCCTGGGTGTCAACCAAGATGGCTGCCGCAAGAAGCGAAGTTTTGCCCGGAGTGCGGGAAAGCTTTAACCACGGTGGACGGATGTTCAAAGACAATTGCGGAGCAAGAAACTTTCAGCAATGAAAATGCGGATCTAGCCACTGCAATAAAATATTTTGAAAACGAGGAATACGCCAAGGCATTGCCTTTGTTCTGTAAATTAGCCATCTCAAACAATGCAGAGGCACAATTTTATCTATCACTTTACTATTGGTATGGGGATGACTATCCTGGTTGTGTTGATGAAGACGAGGAGGAATTTGTTAAGTGGCTAAAAAGAGCAGCAGAAAATGGTCATGCAAAAGCACAGCTCGGTTTGGCAGGTTCATATTCGAATGGGTATGTTGTGGACAAAAATCCCCAAGAAGCAATGAAATGGCTTCGTATGGCTGCGGAAAAAGGTCTTGCAGAGGCACAATATGAATTAGCTGAATGCTATTATTCCCCTGAATATTCTCTCGCTGATAGCTGTGTGGAAGAAAATCCGGAAGAGGCTGTTAAATGGTATCGAAAAGCCGCAGAACAGGGACATGTTGAAGCTCAGTTTGACATGTGGTGTATCAACGAAGACTCTATAGAAGCCAATCAATGGCAGGAGAGACTTCTTGCAGCTGCTAACCAAGGGCAAGCAGAAGCACAATTTTGGTTGGCTAGAACTTACGATGATATCAACGATAAAGAGGCTGCGAAGTGGTACCGAAAAGCTGCAGAGTGCGGCTATGCAAGAGCACAATATGATTTGGCATACTTATATTCTGAGGGTATAGGTGTGGATAAAAACATGGGAGAGGCCATAAAATGGTACAGAGAAGCCGCTGAACAAGGTCACAAAGAAGCGAAAGAAAAATTAAAACAACTCAATGTTTAATTTAATTATATGAACTGTCCAAAATGTAACAAAGAAGTCTCCTCTGAATGGAAACTGTGCCCCTTTTGCGGGTTTGAGCCAAAGAAATGTTCTAATCCCGAATGTCCACCGCGTTGGCTTCCGCAAGAGGCAAAGTATTGTCCGGTGTGCGGCGCACAATTGGAAAAACAAGACGTTGGTTTAGCGACAAAAACTCTAAACTATGAAAGAGATATTATTGCCGATGATGTCAAAAGTGTTATTGTTGAATGGTTAGCAGATGAATTTAAGATAGACTATAATGTCGATTTAAGAAAAGACGAAATGGCATTGTGGCGTCTGAAGATGGCTGCCGAAAAAGCAAAAAATGAATTGTTGAGTTCTGATTCTGTGGAGATCTTTTTGCCTTATATTTGGCCAGTCGAAGGGGTGCCACAACACTTATGCAGAACTTTAACCCGAGATATGTTTTCTCGTCTTTTGTTCAAATAAATTTCAGAGAATCAAATTGTCACTTCTAAAATAATTTCAATTTATTTCATTAAAAATGTGCATTTTATAAAAAGAACTTATTGTTGAAAATTCAAAGTTGATAATCATTAATAAATAGACATGAACTGTCCCAAATGCAACAAAGAAATATCCGCTGATTGGAAACTCTGCCCTTTCTGTGGATTTGAGCCGAAGAAGTGATTGTTATCATAAACATTTCCATATGAAAAAAGTGCTTTTTGTATTAACAGCATTAATGGTAGTGATTGTATGCATGATGGGTTGCGACTTTCATCCTGCAACCTACCTCAAAGTCTCGCCTAACAGTATCAGCGCAGCCAAAATGGGCAAAACTACCAGCATTAACATTGATACCGACGGACGCAAATGGTCTGTAAAACAACATCCCGATTGGGCAGATGTCAGTCAAAACGGCAATAAGCTGTTTGTTGAGGTCCAGCCTAACCACACCGGCATGAACCGGGAAGGAACCATCATCATCACCAGTAGCAAGCAGGTGGCATACGTGAATGTAAGACAAAACGGATTGGCTACTTCTTTTGCCCCCACTGATACCCGAATCCATTTTGATAAAAATGGCGGCAATAAATCGTTGTATATGTCTTCTGATGGCGGTCAATGGAAAGCCTCAACGGAAGACGATTGGCTAACAGTTTATTCATATAAAAACGATTACAGCGTTACTATTTATTGCAAGAAAAACACGGGTGATTATCGAAAGGGAAAAGTGACCGTACAAGAGGACAACATTCACTTGAATATTGAGGTGACTCAGGGAGGAACTTGCGATATCTGTCACGGAAGTGGCCAAGCCTCTTGCGGTTTTTGTGGTGGAATAGGCAGAATTTATTATGGTATATACAGTTCGCCATGTCCCAGTTGTGGTGGATACGGTTCCTATCGGTGTGTTACTTGTGGTGGAACTGGGGAACGAGAATAAATGAAACTGGCGTTGAACCAGCACAGAAAGCTACATAATAGAGTTTGAAAATGCAGAATAATAGTTTATTTACAAAACAATCGCTTTCTATGAAAAAAAGCAGACTTTTACTCGGACTATTGCTGGTTTTTCTGCTGGCCTTTGATGGAAATGCCTTTGGGCAACATGCTTGCGGCGGGGAAGCCCGTCGGGACAGTCTTATGCTCAGCTACATTCAGGACAGTGTCCTTTATGCTTGTGAAAAGGATATTGAAGGATATAGATATGTTTGTTCGACACTTCTTCCGCTGAGACTGTGTCCTGGATGGGAAAACGACACGATGCTGACGAATATGGTGAATTATTACAATGCCTGCCATATCTATAGCAGTATATCCACCGATGGTGACGCTTATATTAGATTTTTGGATGCTGAAAAAGATCTGGTCAAAGAAATCAGCGCGGTGGATGTGAGTTCGGTCAGTGATCCTGAATTCCGGAATATTGTGGCACAAATCCGTGACCTCAATGCTGCCATTTTCAACCAGAAAGAAAAGAAGCTTCAAAAAAATGGCTATTTCAATTGGGACAATAAATTATTCATTCAGAATAATGGCAAAATATATGAATTGTGCGAAGAATATGACAATTTTTTATATCCATGGATGCCTGACAAAGATGAAACGGACACAGCTCAACTCTTTCGCGACATCAATCCTGCCACCTATATTCCGTCATTATATTCCACCTACGTCGGCCAGGAAGCAGAACCCAGTGAAGAACAGAAAGCCAATCTCTATTACAGCATGCTTAAGGAAACCGACTTCGACTTGCGGAATGCCAAACTGATTGCACTGGCAGGGTGCAGTGCAAGCGAAAATATCTATGACTACAAGGAGAGCGTTCTGAACGAAATGGAACAATCGATGGAAGCAGGCCTCTACTCTCCCCTGCTTTTCACGTTATGGCGTGCCTATCGATGCCTGTATAACGAGGTACATGCTTGTGCGTCGAAAGACTGCTACAGCCCTAACATCCGTTACAACTACTATCGCCGGCTGGTTGCGCATACTATCTTAAAGTATGTGGCGGCTCATCCGGATGATGTCACCGCACGATTTCTTTTCCAAAGACTTAGCGCTCAAGTGAATATTTTGCGTCACGGGCCCTATTCATACGGCAATCAAAGCGCTTTGGAACGGATGTATGTGTTTTGGAACGGTGAAATTTGGTAAAAAAGGAAATAGCACATAATGTTAGGATATGATTTCAAAATCACCAAGCACAGAAAACGATGATTATCTGGACCACACAGCAAAAAGAGTTTTATGACGAACTGATGCGGAATGGTGTCGCCTTCTGCCGCCAGCTTAGTGATTTGGGCAACGATATGGTGCTGGCGTACCGCTGGATGGCAGATCAGATGCGGAAACGCATCGGAGAACCGCCACTGCCTGAAATACAATACCCCGTGTGGGCATGGTACCAATACGGATCGGGGAAATGGCGCAAACCGCCCCTTTCGGAAAACACCATGTCGTGCGGCGACTGCCCATCCGGCGTAGAGGTGATGATGGAACTGGACGTTCCCGACAACCAGGCTCTTCTGTCCGACTTCGACCTGTGGCATATTCCATTGAACTATAGCGGCTATTTGATTCACCATAAAAGAAGCTCCCTGAAAAAGGCAGAGAAGCTGTTCGGTTACAGGAATTTGGAAAAGTTTCCGCCCGATGTACAAAAAAAGTATTTCAAGAGCTGGGAAAAGATTTTTGAAATTCGTCCCAAGCACAAATCCTCCTACACCAAGTATATCCAAGCCACCCTTTGGTGGGTGAAGAAGGAGTGGCTTGTGTCAGCGGAAAAAATGGTATGTCCCATGCCGTTCTCCCGATGATCGGGTTGAACTCCCAGCTATCCTCCCAACGAGGAAGAAGAATTGGGTGGAATACTGCCTCCCTGCGCGGAATGCGATATCTATGAACATTAAAATCTCTTATCCCGAAATCCAATCTCTGCTCCAATCTAAAGTGAAGACTGAGATTTCTCTCACTTACGTTGACGATCAGACCATCAAAGTCGGCAAAGCCTTCACTGTTTTGGGCATTTTCAAAACAATTGGCTTGAAATTGCGTGTGGAAAACGTGAGCGGAGACAACATCGTACTGGCTCACGACAATCCCATCCTGGTTAAAAGTGCAATGAAGATAGTGGAGGTGAGCTTCCCCGAATTCCTGCCGAATCTATAAAATATTTACACTTTCGGCATCATTTCAACGCTTAGTTCAATATTTATTCGTATGTTTGCACCGTAAAATGTAAACAACAATTAATATAAATAGCGATTAATATTATGAAATTCTACGACAGGGAGAGCGAGATAAATATTCTGAAAGAGAATGAACTGCAGTCGAGAAAGAGTGCGGTGTTTACAGTACTGATGGGACGCAAGCGTGTAGGTAAAACTACGCTAATCACGACGGCATTGAAGGATTACGACTACGCCTATCTCTTCGTCTCGAAGGACAGCGAGGCGGTGCTCTGCCAGAAATTCCAGCAGACGCTGGAGGAGCAGCTGGGCATTCACATCTACGGCACCGTCAGCCACTTCCGCGATCTGTTTGAGGTTATTATGAAGGAGTCGCTGAACCGCCATTTCATCATCATCTTCGACGAGTTCCAGACGCTCTACAAGGTGAACCCCGCCATCTTCAGCGAGATACAGGACCTGTGGGACCGCTACCACCGCGAATCACACCTCTATCTCATCACGTCGGGCAGCATCCAGTCGCTGATGAAGCGAATCTTCGAGAACGAGAACGAGCCGCTCTACGGCCGCCCCACTTCGAAACTGACGCTAAAGCCCTTCGCCATCAGCGTTCTGAAGCAGATATTCCGCGACCACTGTCCAGATTATAAAAACGAGGATTTGCTTTGCCTATACATGATTACCGGCGGTGTGGCCAAATATGTGGAATTGCTGATGGATGCTGGCTGCTACACGAAGGAGAAGATGCTGAACTATGTCTGCCGTCAGGATTCCTATTTCCTCTCCGAAGGGCGCGACATCATGAATCAGGAGTTCAGCGACGAGAGTGCCACCTATTTCTCTATCCTGCAGCTGATTGCCGGAGGGTTGACCACGCGCTCGGAAATCGACGGGGCCATGCAGAAGGACATGGGTGTCTATCTGCAGAACCTGGAGAAGAACTTCCTGATGGTGAGCCGACTGAAGCCACTGCTTGCCAAACCGAACAGCAAGGTGACTTCCTACGAGATTTCCGACCAGTTTCTGCGTTTCTGGTTCCGCTTTGTGTGGCCGTACCAGTCGCTCGTCGAACGTGGTCAGTTGGCATTGTTGCGTCAGAATATGGGGCAGCACTATGAGCAGTTTACCGGCAGGACGATGGAGCAGTATTTCCAGACACAGGCGATGGAGACGGGACAGTACACCCTGGTGGGCAATTGGTGGGACCGCAAGGGCGAGAACGAGATAGATATGATTGCCCTCAACGAGTTCGACCACACGGGAATGGCGGCCGAAATCAAGCGCAATTCCCGAAAAATCAGCCTTAAGGAATTGCAAGAGAAAGTTAGCGTGTTGCCGCCCAAAACCTTCGGCGAATATGCCCTTTCGCTCAAAGGTCTCTCGATTGAGGATATGTAGAAGCGAGGAATTTGACATTTTTTTGCATCCATGGATGCCTGACAAAGATGAAGCAGAAATCCTCCTACACCAAGTATATCCAAGCCACCCTTTGGTGGGTGAAGAAGGAGTGGCTTGTGTCAAAGGCGGAGGAACACACCCAGAACGGTGAGCACGACAAGATGGTAGTGCATCTTCATTGACAACCGACATGAAATCCCGGTGATTATGGAAAATTAAGCGAAAAAGGCGTATCTTTGCACTCGGAACGACAATAGCATTATGGAACAGAAAGAGACATTGTTAAACCCCGAAGAAATGCAGTCGCCGTTTGAGGCGATCAAGGTTGTGGACGGTGAAGGCCACGAGTGGTGGAACTCGCGCAAGCTGGCGCGACTGCTCGGTTACCAAAAATACTGGAACTTCGAGCGACTGATGGACAAGGCCGCCGCTTTTCTGCAACAAGAGAAGGGACTGGATATAAATGAACACATGGTGGAGATCACGGAGATGGCACAGCTGGGAGCCGGCACCATGCGCCAAGTAACATCAATAATGCTTTCAAAGACAGCCTGCCTAACCATCGTCACAAATGCCGACCAAAGAAAACCTATGGTACAGACAGCCAAAGATTACTTCTCAGCTCAAATCACATCGAAAGAACTGGCCTCCAGCATAGAGGGCAACGTGCTGATATACCGTTCGAGTACCGGCAAGGTGAATGTCTCGGTGCTCTTTAACAACGAGACATTTTGGCTGTCGCAGCGCAGGATGTCGGAACTCTTTTCTGTTGATGTTTCAACTATCAACTACCACCTAAAACAAATTGACGAAAGTGGAGAAGTCCATTTGTCCGATGCTATTCGAAAAATTCAAATTCTGTCGGAAAAATGGGACGAACAGGGCGTTCTGATGTACAATCTCGATGTCATCATCGCTGTCGGCTACCGCGTGAACAGCTACGAGGCCACGCAGTTCCGCATCTGGGCTCGCGAGGTGCTGAAGCAGTACATCATCAAAGGTTTTGTGATGGACGACGAGCGGCTGAAGGGGACGAATCCCTTCGGTGCCGACTACTTCGAGGAGCTGCTGGAACGCATCCGAGAAATCCGCACCTCCGAGCGTCGCTACTACCAGAAAATCACCGACATCTATGCCGAATGCAGCATCGACTACGACAGGGACAGCGTGACAACACGAGCATTCTACAAGACGGTGCAGAATATGATGCACTATGCCGTTACGCATAAGACGGCGGCGGAGATTGTATATGACCGCGCCGATGCCGAGAAACCTCACATGGGATTGATGACCTGGAAGAACGCACCTGACGGGCGGGTCATCAAAAGCGATGTGACTGTAGCGAAAAACTATCTGTCAGAGAAGGAGGTGAATGAACTGAACCTGCTAACCACCGCATTTCTGGACATTGCCGAACGGCGGGCACAGCGTCACCTTCTAACGAAGATGGATGATTGGAAATCCGTACTGGAGCAATACCTGAAGGTGTCGGATGCTGACATTCTTCCGGATGCCGGCACAATCAGTTATGAAGAGGCCGAAGCCAAAGCTTTCGGTGAATACGAGAAGTTCCGGAGAATCCAAGACCGGACGTTACTCTCCGATTTCGACAAGTTTATTGAAGGACTTATATAACATCATCAAAACAAGCGTATGCCAATCAACAGAAAAGCCATGATGAGATACAAAGGTCATCGATCGGATGCTGCGACATGTTTTATCCAAAAGATTTTATCCTTGAGCGGCCTCGAAGAGGCAAAACGTACGCAGTGCAATTAACCCCACACGGAAGTGTGGGGGGCACACAAAAAAAACAACAGAATATGAAAAAGAAACACACCCTAACCCTCATCCTCCTCTGCACCGCCCTCACCCTCTCGGCCCAGAGCAACTACAGCCTCTGCTACACCAACAACATGAGCAAGGGCAACACCGCCTTCAGCCAGGGCAAATACAGCGAGGCCCGAACCTATTACACCAACGCCAAGCAGTGCGAGGGAGGAAACCCGTCTGCAGCACAGCAGAAAATCAACGCCTGCGACACAAAGATCAAGGCACTGAGAGAGCTGTTCGGGGCAAAACAAAAAGCGGAAGACCCTAATAAACAGGAGTTTGAAGTGAATGGCGTAAAGTTCAAGATGATATATGTGGAGGGCGGCACGTTCCAGATGGGCGCAACTCCTGAGCAAGACAGCTACGCGCATGTTGACGAAAAGCCCGTGCACAGCGTGACGTTGAGCGATTTCTGCATAGGAGAAACTGAGGTAACGCAGGCATTGTGGAAGGCGGTGATGGGGAACAACCCGTCCTATTTCAAAGGGGACAACCTGCCAGTGGAAAACGTGAGCTGGAACGACTGCCAAGAGTTCATCCGCAAGTTAAACCAGTTGACGGGAAAGACGTTCCGTCTGCCCACGGAGGCGGAGTGGGAGTATGCGGCGCGAGGCGGCAACAAGAGCCGAGGTTACAAATACGCCGGAGGCAACAGCATTGACAATGTGGCATGGTACGATGACAACAGCGGTAACTCAACCCATCCCGTGAAAGGCAAGCGAGCGAATGAGCTGGGTCTGTACGACATGAGCGGCAACGTGTGGGAGTGGTGCCAGGACTGGTACTTGAAGGAGTACTACAGCGTGTCCCCATCCAAGAATCCCCAAGGTCCGGCTTCGGGCTCGATCCGTGTGCTTCGCGGTGGCAGCTGGCGCTACTTCACCTGGGACTGCCGGGTGTCTGACCGCGACCCCAACGGCCCTGACTACCGCCACAACTACTACGGCTTCCGCCTTGCCCTAGTCCCGTGACAGGCTCACCCTCTCGGCCCAGAGCAACTACAGTCCCTGCTACAATGAATACTAACATGACAAAAACCACCTCCCTTTGCGCCCTGATGCACCTGCTCGTTGACGGGCTTTGCGCCTGCAGCCTGTACATACTGATTGGTGGCAGCAGCTTCACCGGCTATGCATGGGTGTTCATCACTTACACAATAATGGCGTTTCTGACCCAGCCTTTGACAGGATTGTTGGCCGACCACGCTCTGCAAAAAAGCAACATCCTGATTCTCAGTGCTGGTATCCTTCTTTCTATGGCTGTCGTGGTGACATCGACCGCAATACTGCTTCCGACGCCACCAAAAGTCATCTTTTTCTGCGTTGCAATCCTGCTGGGAATGGGCAATTCTTTGTTCCATGTCTGGGGAGGCAAACGCGTGGCTGTCCTTACCCACAACGACATTCGTGCCCTCGGCGTGTTTGTGGCCACAGGGGCCATGGGAATTGCCATTGGCGTTGTCTATGCTTCGTGGTTGTTGCTCTATGGACTGCTGACGGCCATTGCATTGACAACAGTGGTGGCCATCCGTATCACAGACAATACAGCTGACAACAATTCCGATTCTGCCATAACCTTCTCAGGAAGAGTCTGGTGGGCCTGGTGCGCAGCCTTGTTGCTGATGGCTTTTGTATGCATTCGCTCCTATCTTGGCGAAGCACTCACCACGGGAGTGACAAAATCCGCCAACATGATTCTGCTCATAGGTGGCATCGCCATGCTGGGCAAAGGGCTGGGCGGATGGGTGGCCAAGGGAATTGGAATTTGGCAGACGCTCTTCTTGGCACTCATAGGGACATTAGCCTGCCTTTGGCTGAAAGGCAGCGCAGGGTGGCTCTGGATTCCAGGTGTGCTGTTCATCAATTTCACCATGGCCGTAACGCTATATATGTGCAACAGCGTAATGCCAGGAAGAGAGGGAGTGGCTTTTGGACTGCTGGCCGCCTCCCTAATGCCTGGCTATCTGTTGGCTCAGATTTCGGGCACCCCACTCCATGTTTTGCCACTGGTGTTAAGCCTAACACTAACCGTCGCAATAGAAGTGGGCGTTCTGCGGCTGCTTCGCGAGAAACGAGCCGACGTGTTGTGGTCGTCTGTGATGGTCAACATCCTCACCAACCTTCCGCTGAACCTCTGCCTCATATACATTGACGGTGGCTGGGGAGCCATTGCTGTTGGCGAGATTCTGGTCGTCTTGGCTGAGGCCATTTGGTACCGCTTTCTCACCTCCAGCTGGAAAACTGGAACTATTTACAGTATCATCTGCAATGCGATCAGCTTCCTTTTCGGTCTGTTAATACTATTGACAATAAGACTTTTTCAAATTTTATAAACCCTTATAATTCAACCAAAATGATCAATAATCTTTTAGACATCATCACGCCTAGTAAAGAATTTTTCTACCGTACGCACAAAGTCGTCAGGGACACTCATCAGGTTGCCCAAGCACAAGACACCATCAATAGTGGTAACCTCCTTGTCATCATCGGGGCCGTTTTGGCAACCATTGCCCTCCTCGTATTCTGTTTTCTAATCGTGCGCCAAATACGGAAAATGAATGAGCCTGTAAACAATTCTGGCAAGTAAGGTCGGCATTTTGTGTATCTTTGCATCCTAATATGATTTCAGGGAAGGTCATCCAGCAATGAGTACTTTACAAGACAAAATAAGAGGTTCGATGATCGGCGGGGCCATTGGTGACGCTTTAGGATACCCTGTCTCAAATATTTCTCTGCAAGAAATCAGAAACAAGTATGGCGATGCGGGAATCACAAAGTTCGAATTGGACAACAATGGGATAGCCGTGTTTTCAAATGAAACGCAGATGGCCTTGTTCACCGCAAATGCTATATTGCATGGTGACACCAAATCATCTGTACTGGGAACAACACCACAGCTTGATATTCTCATACTGGACGCACACTCTGAATGGGCGTGGACGCACAAAAACATTCCTTCCAAGGAAAAACATCTCTGTTGGATCCGCGATATTGCCGCTTTAAATGTAAACAGAGGTTCTGTCTATGACGAAGGTTTGCGTCTGTTTCCGCTTGGACTATGGGGAGCCGCAAGCACAGCACGAGGCTGCGAATGGACGCAAGAAAGCGTATTGAAATTAGCGTATGAATGCTGTTTCCGCTCTCCCAAAGGGTACTTCTCTTCTGTTTATTTGCCTTTGCTTCTCTTTTGTATTTGCAGTCAAAAAGAAGGATTCTCCGCAAGCACATTGAGTCAAATGATACTCACGCTTTGCTCTGTCATAACAGATGTCCTTCCAGACGAACTGAATGCATCGGGGATGTCATTGCTATTGGAAAAGTCGGTCTGTTTGGAGTTGATGGAAAAGTCTATTTGCCTGGCAACGAACTCCCTTTCTGATGAAGAGAACATACAATCACTTGGCAGGGCACGGACTGGTGATGAATCCCTGGCCATTGCATTATATTGCGTCCTGAGGCATTTTGACAGTTTTGAAGATGCCATTGTAGCGGCTGCCAATCATGACGGAAACAGTTGTGTGTCAGCCGCCATTTGTGGCAGTATTATGGGGGCGATTTATGGTTATGACAGGATTCCGTCCTACCATAAGGACAATCTTGAACTATCAGACGTCATCATTGCGCTGGCCGATGACTTGACCCAAGGCTGCAATTTCAGCGATGGTGATAATAGTCAATCAGAGCAAATACAATGGATGTCAAGATACATCGACATGTATCCGCACGGTTTCCCTCATCTGGAATTGACACACTTTGATTTCAGGTATCCTATTCCAGGCATCGAGGATAAGATTGGCAATTGGTGGCCGAACATTGACACATTGCTTAAAGATAACAGTTCTGATTTCTTCTTTTTTAATGATGACGGAAAAACATCTTCCTCCCATCAAGAAGAAATCTTCGGTTTCTGGTGGCCATGTTCGCTAAGAATCGAAAATGTGTCTTATAATTCTGCAGGACAGTTCCTGGAAGCAGAAAAGGCACGCATATTCAGTGATATGCAAACCCGAGAAAAAATCCTACGTGCCACTTCCAAACAAGAGATACTGGATTTAGGGAAACAAATAAAGGAATTTGATGATGATGTTTGGGTTAATTACCGGAATTCGGTTGCTTTATACGGAAACTATCAAAAATTCACACAGAACGAAGCGTGCAAGAAAGCGTTATTAGAAACCAAAGACCGTATCCTAATATATGACAGTAGCGATAGCGATTGGGGAATCGGATTCGACAGGACAGACGAACGCATACAAGATCCAGCCAACTGGGAATTGGATAATTTATTGGGGTATTCATTGATGACAGTCCGCAACATCATCATCAAGCCGAACACTCTATCTCTTTTTAACAGGAATTAACAATGGAACAGCAATACATTCCCCAACTCTTTGAGGCATACAAACGGGGCTTCGAGATGCGATACCAGGATGCGGAAAAAGCCCCCGAACGGAAAGATTATTACTTCAAAGTAAAAGACGATCTGCCGAGAGTGCAGGTGGTGCTGGGATTTTTGCAAGGAATTGTGGCGCTTGGACAGTGCCAGTCGCTGCTCGATGTAGGCAGCGGCAGGGGTGTGTTCCTCTTCCCGCTGCTAAGGGAATTCCCAGACATGGAGATGACAAGCCTCGACATACTGCCTCATCGGGTGGAATTACTACAATGCATCCACGACGGCGGCATTGAAAACCTCCATCCGATCATGGGCGACATCTGCTGCTACAACGTCCCCGACAAATCATTTGATGTGGTGACCATGCTGGAAGTGATGGAACATATTCCTGACACGCAAGCGGTAGTCCGCAATGCCGTCCGATTGGCGAGAAACTATGTTATCGTATCGGTGCCATCCAAGCCCGATAACAATCCGGAGCACATCCACCTGTTTTCCAAAGAGGATTTGAGATTGCTTTTTTTGCAGCAAGGATGCGTGAAAGTGAAGTTCATGTCGGTGACGAATCACACAGTGATGGTTGCATATATTAATCAATAGGCGGAATATGGAAGATATTATCATTAAATACCCGCGCACACCGCATTTGCGAGGATCAAGATTACAGCCAGGCGACGAGGATTTGAGTCAGCGACCGTTCACCGATCTTGTGGACCGGCACGTGGTGCTGGAAGAGAAAATTGACGGGGCAAACTCGGCAGTTTCGTTCTCTGAAAACGGTGACCTGCGATTGCAAAGCCGCGGACATTTCCTGACTGGCGGCTACCGTGAGCGACACTACGACCTTCTGAAACAATGGGCTGCCGTACACCAGGACAAGTTTCACGAGGTTCTCGGAAGCCGATATATCATGTACGGAGAATGGATGTACGCCAAGCACAGCATCTATTACGACCTGCTGCCGCATTATTTCATGGAATTTGACGTGCTAGACCGCGAGACCGGGAAGTTCCTCGACACCCCTTCACGCCATGATTTGCTGAAGAACCTGCCCGTAAGCCATGTACCGGTGCTCGCCAGCGGTGTTTTCAAAAACATAGAGGAGATTCTGAAACACTTGGGCGATTCTCTCTACATCTCAGAAAATCACATGGATCACCTGCGCGAAGATGCGATACGTCTGGGGTTGGATGGCGACCAAATCTGCCGAGAGACGGATGCGTCGCGCACCATGGAAGGCATATACATCAAAATTGAAGAGAACGGCAAGGTGGTTGACAGGATGAAATACGTACGCGCCTCTTTCCTTCAAAGCATTGAAGAATCACAAACGAACTGGCTCGACCGACCCATTGTACCGAACAGAATCACAAAGAGAATGGAAGAATTATTTGTGTAGATGATAGACTGGAACAACATAGAATCAACGGTACTTGACCTCTTTGCAGAAGGCTTGCGCCAGACGCAACAGTCGCCTGTATATCATGCCGAAGGGGACGTATTGCGACATACCATGATGGTCATCGAAGCCTTAAAAAGCCTGCCCGAATATCAAGAACTCAACGAACGGCATCAGCATATTCTGTACGTCGCGGCATTGCTACACGACATCGGCAAGATTCCGACCACGGTGTTCGAATCCGGCGACTGGCATACCCCGCATCATGCGCCTACAGGCAGCAGAATGGTACGGAAATTGCTGTGGAAAGAGTATGGACTGTGCGGGAAACAAGAACTGATGGAAGTTCGTGAAGCCATTTGTCTGCTCATCCGTTATCATTCTTTTCCGCCTGTCGCCATCGAGCATCTGAACGCCCGACTGAGATTGCACCGCATGGCAGCAAACAGTTTGTTGGTTCCCGACTTCTCCATCAAAATGCTCTGCATTCTCTGCAAAGCCGACATGTTGGGCCGTCAGTGTAGCGACCAGCAGGAGTTGCTCGACAAAATTGCACTGTGCGAAGAATTGGCCAAGGAAGAGGGCTGCCTTGATGCGTGCTATCCTTTTTCATCCCTACATACCCGAAGGGCATTCCTCTCTGGACGGGATGTATGGAAAGAGCAGAACTTATACGATGACACCTGGGGGGAAGTCATCATGATGAGTGGATTGCCCGGCACTGGAAAAGACTTTTGGATTGAAAAAAACATCCCGAACCTGCCGATGATTTCCCTGGATGAGATTCGAAAAGCGCACAAAATCTTACCAACAGATGAGCAAGGCCGTGTGGCCAACATTGCCCGTGATTTAGCCAAGGAGTATCTCCGCAAACACCAGTCGTTTGTATGGAATGCCACCAACTTCACCTCGCAGATGAGAGAGTCTCTCATCAATCTTTTCGAAACCTATCACGCCCATGTTCACATAGTCTATCTTGAAACAGATTGGCAGACTTTATTGGAAAGAAATCAATCACGTGAAGATGCGGTTCCTCAATCGGCCATCGAAAAAATGCTCGGCAAGCTGGTCATTCCGAAAGTGTTCGAAGCAAGAACAGTGGAATGGCTGTGCACGTAAATACTGACCACTACCCTATCAACCCGCCGCCCACCAACAAGCCATCCTTGTACAGTACGACGGATTGTCCGGGCGTAACGCCCCAAACCGGCTTGTGGAAATGCAGACGGATGCGGCCGGTATCTGAAAAATCATCCTCCAGAATCAATTTCGCTTCGGTGGCCGGCGATTTGTAACGGATGCGAGCCATCAGCTCCGGCGACTCGCGCAACCACTCCTCGTCACGCAAGCGCACATCGGTGGCATACACATTGTTGCAGAACAGATCATCGCGATCACCCACCGTAACCTCGCGGGTTTCAGTGTTAATTTTGGTCACATACTTGGGCGAGCCGAACGCCATGCCCATGCCCTTGCGCTGCCCTATTGTGAAATTGAAGCAGCCGGGATGCTGGCCTAACACTTTACCTTCCATATCAATGAAATTGCCCGGACTGGTTTCGCAGCCCTGTTCAGCCAGGAAACTGCGATAATCATTGTTAGGAATGAAGCATATCTCTTGCGATTCGCTCTTCTTAGCCAGTTTCTCGAAATGATGATCTGCCGCAATTTTCCGCACTTCGGGCTTCGTCAGGTCGCCCAGCGGGAAAATGGTGCGTTTGAGGTTCTCTTCGGTAAGCATCCAGAGGAAATAGGTCTGGTCCTTGTGCTCATCGGCGGCAGTTTGCAGGTAATAGTGCCCACGGTGCTGCGCAATGCGCGCGTAGTGCCCTGTTGCTATGTAGTCGCAGCCAAGCTCATCGGCGGCCTTCAGCAACACACCCCACTTGATGTGCGAGTTGCAGAGCACGCACGGGTTGGGTGTGCGCCCGAGCTTGTACTCTTGCACGAAATTGGCGATCACATGGTCGCGGAACAGCTGCCGGAAATCCAGGATATGGTGCTCCACGCCCAGCGATTCGGCGAAATGCTTGGCCTCCATAATGCTCTCCACCGAGCAGCAGCCCTTTTCCTTGGCCAGGCACGACTCTTTGATGTAGTCGAACGTGCGGAAAGTGGCGCCCACCAGCTCATATCCCTGCTCCAGAAGCATCAACGCAGACACGCTGCTGTCGATGCCGCCACTCATGGCCATCAAGACGCGTTTGGACATGGCTCTTACTCGTGATAGCGTTTCTCAATCACATTCCAGTCCACAATCTGCCACAGGGCATTCAGATGGTCGGGGCGGCGGTTCTGGTAGTCCAGATAGTAGGCGTGCTCCCACACATCGAAGGTAAGCAGCGGTTTCAGGCCCTTTTGCACGGGATTGGCGGCATTGGTCTCCTGGGAGATCACCAGTTTGCCGTCGGCGTCGGCGGAGAGCCACACCCAACCGGAGCCGAACAAGGTGGCGCCAGCCTGTATAAACTCTTTCTGGAAAGCCTCAAATGAGCCGTATTGGGCATCAATGGCGGCAGCCAGCTTGCCCACAGGCTTGTTGTCGGCCTTCGGAGCACCGAACTGCAGGAAATAGAGATTGTGGTTCAGAATCTGGCCCGCATTGTTGAGCATGCCGCCTGAGGCCTTCTTCACGATGTCCACCAAGTCCATCTCGGCAAACGGAGTGCCTTCAATGGTGGCATTCAGGTTGTTGACATATCCTTGCAGGTGTTTGCCATGGTGGAAACCGATAGTCTGCGCGGAAATCACGGGCTCCAGCGTGTTAGCCTCGTACGGCAGGGAAATCAATTCGAATTTTGACATTTTGTTTGGAATTTAAAGGTGTTCTATTTTTTTCGGCAAAGATAGTGTTTTTTATCTCTGCACAATTTTAAAACAAAATAAAAAATTCCTACTTTTGCAGAAACAATAAAAACGACACACATGTACGATATCGAACGCGGGCTGTACATCGCCCATTGCGCGGAAGGCGCACTCTCCATCCAAGGTAAAATGGCCAATCGCCACGGACTCATCGCCGGAGCTACCGGCACGGGCAAAACCGTGTCCTTGCAAGTGATGGCCGAAAGTTTCTCACAAGCCGGCGTGCCCTGCTTCATGGCCGACATGAAGGGCGACCTCTCCGGCATCAGCCAGACCGGACAGATGAGCGGCTTCATTGAGAAACGCATGCCCGAGTTCGGCATCGAGAACCCGCAGTTCCAGCCGTGTCCCGTGCGTTTTTATGATGTGTACAGCGAACAGGGACACCCTATCCGCGCCACCATTTCCCAGATGGGCCCGCAGCTGCTCTCGCGTCTGCTCGGCCTCAACGAGACACAAGACGGCGTACTCAACATCGTGTTCCGCATCGCCGATGAGCGCGGCTTGCTCATCCTCGACATGAAGGACCTGCGCGCTATGCTCGACTATGTGGCCAAACACGCCAAGGAATACACCACCCAATACGGCAACATCTCCACCGCCACCGTCGGAGCTATCCAACGGGCATTGCTGCAACTGGAAAACCAAGGGGCCAACCAGTTCTTCGGCGAGCCTAGCTTCGACATTCACGATTTTCTGCAAGTGGAAAACGGCAAGGGCGTTTTGAGCGTACTCGCCGCCGACAAGCTGATGCTCCAACCCAAGCTCTACAGCACCTTCCTGCTGTGGCTCCTCTCCGAGCTCTACTCCACCCTGCCCGAGGTCGGTGACCTCGACCTGCCCAAGCTGGTCTTCTTCTTCGACGAGGCCCACATGCTCTTCGAGGACACCTCCAAGGCCATGACCGACAAGATCGAGCAGGTTATCCGCCTGATCCGAAGCAAGGGCGTGGGTGTCTATTTCATCACCCAATACCCCAACGACATCCCTGAGAACATCCTGGGACAACTCGGCAACCGCGTGCAACACGCACTGCGAGCCTATACACCCAAAGACCAGAAGGCTGTGAAGACCGCCGCCGAGACGTTCCGTCCCAATCCGGAATTCAAAACCGAGGAGGCCATTTCCACAATGGAAACCGGCGAAGCGTTGGTCAGCTTCCTCGATGAGAAAGGAGCACCGAACATCGTGCAACGCGCCAAGATATTGTTCCCGCTCTCCCAAATCGGAGCCGTCACCCCCGAACAACGCAACACTATCATCCGCAGCAGCCGTATCTATGGCAAATACGACACGCCCGTTGACAATGTGAGCGCATACGAGATGCTGGTTCAACAAGCCGAGGAACAGAATCTCCCGGCCACTTCCGAAGAAAAAGGCGGAGAACTTGAGAAAAAATCGGGGAAAGAAGTCTCCGAGAAGAAGAAGCCAGGCATATTATCCAAAGTCGGGAAAGCAGTCCTGACCGCTGTCACTGCCACTATCGGAACACTGGTTGGCAACGCGGTAAGCGACAAAGTGACTGGCAAGAAGACTAAGTCAACCAAATCGGCCAAGGAGAAGGTGGTGAAGAGTGCCACCTCGGCGGCCACACGCACCATTACGAGGGAATTGACTCGTGATATTCTGGGGAATCTGATTAAATAAACGATTAGAGATTTTTCAATAATGTAGAGACGTGCGATAGCGCGTCTCTATTTTTATTATTCTTCATCAGCAAATGTATTCCGGATGCACCCTTGAAGCGCTTGGCAGGTAAGGCACGAGGCATTATAAAAACAGCTACACCAACACGGCATTCCGCATAGTTTCGGCAAATTTGGTCACTCCCGCTTGAATACGCTTCACAGTCTTTGGTGACGGTTTTCTGTATCCAGTAACATAATGGCTCAGCTGTTTGCAATTGATGCCTGTTGCCTTTGAAAGTCCAATAAGAGAAAATGGCGAATATTTGAGGAACGAGATGGTGTCAAAAACATACTCAAACTCAAGATGTTCAAAATCGAAACTCTCGCCTGCTTTTTCAAATACTGCTTTCATTTCCTCTTTGCTGTTCTGGAGATCAGCTTTTGCTTCCTCAATCGTGTTGCCTTGTCCGAGCAGCATAAAATCCAAAGATTCGTCATCGGTGTAGATGTCGTAATCCAAATTCTTACCTGTTTCTATAATAGCTCTAACTCTCATATTCATTATCTTTTTTATTTCTCAAAACAACTATACAGTGTCGTTATTTGATGCCCGCTTGTTTTAAAATCTTGCCTAATGTTCCTTTTTTAACTTCCTCCGACTTGTGATGCCCTGTTTGGAAATGTTTCCCTGTTTTCGGACTGTACCATACTGGATGTGCATTATTACCCACAAGATAGCAACCTGCTTTTCTCAATATTTTTTCTAATTCTGAATACTTCATAGTTTTGTTTTCATATTCGCGGCAAAGATAGAAAAAAAACTAACAAACAATATTGGTTTCATGAAATATTTTTTACGGTATTATCCCCTATAGTCTTGCGTTCACCCTGCTGAAAGCAGCGTGCTTGCACCAATCATAGTTGCTCTGTTCCGCGGTGAGCAGATTGAGTGCTCCGGAGCAAGTGTGTCCCGCACCGCGGCAGGCGGTATGGAGTCACTTTCCTCCCCTGACTGCAGTCTGGGGTTAATAGAATGTGGTCTCTCCGAGACCTCTGTCATAGCAGGACGGCAACACGCAGAGCCGGAACGACATGTCCCAAAGGGACACTCCCTTCGGAGTACCCCACACGGAAGTGTGGGGCGTGGGGCGTGCGTGAGGTCCCCTCGCGGCGCGAGACTGGTCTGCACCGAAGGTGTATGCTACCCCGCCGCGAAAATCACACACTGGCAATATGGAAAAACGACGAGTAGAGACGTGCCATGGCGCGTCTCTACTCGTTATAATTGGGTACCATCAACCAATTTCTGCAAATACGCCATCGCCTCCTCCAACTCAATCGCTTGCGTAACCCGTTTCTTGCCCTCATACACGCAAACCAGGCCGTTGGAGGCGCCTACGATGCCATAATCGGCATCGGCCATCTCGCCGGGACCGTTCACAATGCAGCCCATAACGCCGATTTTCAAGCCGGGATAATTGGAGAAGCGCGCCTTCACCTCCGAAAGCACCGACTGGATGTCGTATTGCGTGCGTCCGCAGGAGGGACAGGATATGAACTCCGTTTTGCTCATCCTGATGCGGCAGGCCTGCAGGATGGTGCACTCCATGTCGCGCACCACATCAGGCTTAAAACAGGCATTCTGCAAATGCAAATCCTTGATATGGTGATGATAATACGCATAGCCGGTCAATGCGGCAGCCTTCGCCAACCACAAGTCAAAGTCGGGCTCGTCAACCGCGTACTCCAACGCGCCGTTGGTCACCACACATTGCGACGGTTGCAACTCGCGCACCGCTTGCAGCAGTTGGTGGGCAAAGGGCGTCTCGTTCTCCGGTGGTTCGGTCAGTGACACACGCACGGTGTCCCCCACCCCCATCATCAACAGTGCCCCGATACCGGCGGCAGATTTGGCGCGGCCCTCAATGCCGCTGCCCGCTTCCGTCACGCCAATATGCAAGGGATACGAGCAACCCATCTTCTCCATCTCCTCCTTCAGCAGCACCGTAGCCTCCATCATGGTCTGCACATTGCTCGATTTCATCGAAATCACCACCTTGTGGAAGTCGTACCGCTCGCAGATATCAATCCATTCCAGCGCCGACTGCACCATGGCCATCGGTGTGTTGCCGTAGCGCGTCACAATGCGGTCGCAAAGCGAGCCGTGGTTGATGCCCAACCGGATGGCCGTACCGTGCTCCTTGCAGATGTCCAGCAGGGGCCTGGCGCGCAGGGCCATGCGCTCTACCGCAGCCTCATATTCCGCATCGGTGAGGTCGCGTTGCGAAAAGTTTCGCTTATCGACAAAATTACCGGGATTGATGCGCACCTTCTCCACGATGGCAGCCATGGCCTCCGCAACTTTAGGATTGAAATGCACATCGGCCACCAATGGTGTTTCAATGCCTTCGGCGCGCAACTGCTCCTTGATTTGACGCATCGCATCCACCTCTTTCAGTGAAGGAACCGTAAGGCGCACCATCTCGGCGCCAGCAGCTATCATCCGCTTGCACTGCGCCACGGACGCCGCAACATCGTTGGTGTCGGTGTTGGTCATCGACTGCACCACCACGGGCGCGTCGCCGCCAATGGTTATATTTCCGATATTGAACGACATGCGACTGTTCATGACCTACGCTCTTTTGAATCCCTGTGCCTGGATATCGACCTGCACATTGTCGCCGGTAATCAACTTGTAACCAGCCTCTTGTTCTTTGATATAGCCGATAATGGAGACATTCTCCACATTCTTGATCTTTTCAAAATCTGCCTGCTTGATGACGAACATGAGCTCGTAGTCATCACCGCCGTTGAGAGCGGCCACCGTGTGCACGATGTCCAAATCTTTCAGCGTGGTAAAGGCCAATTCAGTCATAGGCAGTTTTTCTTCAAACACAGCACATCCCTTTCCAGACGCGCGGCAAATCTGCATCACAGCAGCGGCAATGCCGTCGGGAATGACGCACATAGCCGTGGGCAGGATGTCCTCGCGGCGCAAAGCTTCCACGATGTCCAAACGCGGCTCCGGCTTCAATTGACGGCGCAACAGGTAGTCCTTGCCGCTGAAATCAGGCTGGGTGGAAGGATTTACCTCGAACACCTTCTTCTCGCGCTCCAGCAGCAGCAGACCCGCGTATGCAGCAGCAAAGTCGCCGGACACGCAAATCAGCTCGTTGTCTGAGGCGCCCTTGCGCGTAACCAGCCGGGCCGGCTCGCACTCCCCTATTGCCGTCACCGTGATAATCAAATCTTTACGAGATGTTGACAGGTCAAGTCCTACCACATCCACGTGGGCAGTTTCGCAGCATGCCTCAATGCCAGACAGCAACTCATTCACGGCTTTCAGATCAAAGCGGTTAGAGACGGCCACATTGACGGTCAACTGCGTAGGTATGGCGTTCATGCCCAGAATATCTGAAACCGCCACGGTGACTACCTTGTAGCCCAAGTGTTTCAACGGCACGTATGTAAGGTCAAAATGGATATCCTCCACAAAAACCTTGGTCGAAACTACGGTATGGTTGCCGTCCGTATCCATCACGGAGGCGTCGTCGCCGATGCCCACCACGGTGGAGGCATTGTCATTTGGGAAACACTGGGCGAGTTCTGCAATCAGGTCATACTTGCCGAATTGCGGCGTATTTTCGGATTCAGGTGTTTGCATACTATTCATGTTCATTACGTTTATTTTTCCGACTATCCTGAATGCATAAATACACGGCAGTAATGACCGTCAATGGTATGAGCATAAAACTTGACACAATAAACATGGTGTTACCGCCAGGCCAATGCATAAATTTGAAAATGAAGGCCATATCCAAGTAAACGATGGTCACTGCCCATAATACGTATAATGCCTTTTTCATGTCGTTTACAACAGCAATGAGATTATACGAAATAATGGGACGCAATGGAAGTGTCATCTACAACAGATTGGATGACATCAGCCAGCAGTTTCGCCACGGAGATGACTTTGATCTTGCTGCATGAGCGGCGCAATGGGATGGTGTCGGCAATGATGACTTCGTCCAACACAGAGTTTTCGATATTCTCAATGGCGTTGCCGGAGAAAAGACCGTGGGCACACATAGCGCGCACACTCTTCGCACCCATTTCCTTGATGCGGGCTGCGGCCTTGCACAACGTACCGGCGGTATCGATAATGTCATCCACGAGAATCACATTCTTGTCTTTCACGTCGCCGATAATCTGCAAAGAAGCCACTTCATTCTGTTTCTCGCGTTGCTTGTAACCGATGGCCAGCTCGCACTCCAAGGCTTTGGCATACGTAGAGGCACGCTTAGTACCACCAGTATCAGGAGATGCGATACAGATATTGTCCAAATTCAAATCCCTGATGTAGGGAATGAACACATTGGACACAAAGAGATGGTCAACCGGGAACTCCATGAATCCCTGGATCTGGTCGGCATGCAAGTCCATGGTGATGATTCGGGTGACGCCGGCGGCGGTGAGCAGATTGCTCATCAGCTTGGCACCGATGGAGGTTCTGGGCTTGTCCTTGCGGTCCTGACGGGCATAGCCGAAATAGGGCATCACAGCCACGATATTGCGGGCAGAGGCGCGCTTGGCGGCGTCGATCGTGATCAACAGTTCAATGATGTTGTCCGCCGGAGAGAATGTCGGTTGGATGATGAAGACATTCTTGCCACGGATGGTGTCGTTGAAATAGACCTGGATTTCGCCGTCCTTGAATTGGAGGATGTCCACGGGGAACAGCGGTTTACCAAGATTGTCGGCAATGCGTTTTGCCAGTTCCGGATTGGCCCGGCCTGCCACTAATACGTATTCTGAGCTCATAACTATTTAATATTTTTATACTTAAGGTTTAAAATTTTCGTATTGCAAAAATAATCAGTCTAACCATACAATAAAAAAAAACTTGTTACCAATTATTAACACATTCGATAACAAGTTTCTCCAGTTCAAAATCATTGTCGGCTCATCAAAAACGCCTTGATAAAGTCGTCAAGATCGCCGTCCATCACCGCATTCACATTGGAAGTCTCGCAGCCCGTACGCAAGTCTTTCACCATCTTGTATGGGTGCATCACGTAGCTGCGGATCTGACTGCCCCACTCTATCTTTTTCTTGGTGCTTTCAATGTCGGCCAGTTTCTCACGTTTCTTCTCCAACTCTATCTGATATAGACGCGATTTCAGCATTCGCATGGCCATTTCGCGGTTCTGGATCTGCGAGCGCGTGACCTGGCACTCCACTACGATGCCAGATGGCTCGTGATGCAAGCGCACGGCCGTTTCCACTTTGTTCACATTCTGCCCGCCGTGGCCGCTGGAACGGTACGTGTCCCAGCTAATGTCCGCCGGATTGATCTCAATCACAATATCATCGTTGATAATCGGATAGGCAAACACGGAAGCGAAAGTGGTGTGTCTTCTGTTTGCAGAGTCGTATGGGGAAAGCCGCACCAGCCGATGCACGCCGATCTCGCTCTTCAGATAGCCGAAAGCATACGGGCCGTCAATCTCTATCGAAGCGGATTTGATGCCCACAACTTCGCCATCCTGACGGTCCAATAACTTCACGGTGTAGTTGTTGCGCTCGGCCCAGCGCGTGTACATGCGCAGGAGCATCTCCGCCCAGTCGCAGCTCTCGGTGCCACCAGCGCCGGAATTGATGTTAATGATTGCGTTCAGCGAATCCTCCTCGTCGCGCATCATATTGCGGAATTCCAAAGTCTCCACCGCTTTTAAGGCAGCGACGTATGCTGTATCCAATTCCGCCTCCGTGGCGTCGCCCGTGCAGAAAAACTCGTTCACCACCGACAACTCGTCGCCCAGCTCCACAGCCTTCTCGTAGTCGTTCACCCAATTCTTGATGCCGCTGATCTCGCGCATCAGTTTCTCGGCGGATTTCGGGTCGTCCCAGAATCCGTCCTGTTGCGTGATTGCCTCTTTGTCAGCTATTTCGGATTTCTTACCATCGATGTCAAAGATACCTCCTTAGCCCACTGAGCCTGCTATGGAGTTCTTTTATTTGTTCTGCAATGACCATAATTGATAAATTGAGAATTGAGAATTAAAAATTCAAAATTATTCTATTGGTTCAAAATCGACATGATTTCTTCGATGGCAAAGCCTTTGGAGAGCATGTGGCGGATCAGTTTGGGTTTGTTGTCCGCATCGTCTGCGTTCAGTCGCTTCCATTTATCAATGGTTTCGCGCACCATCTCCTGATAAGTCTCCTCGTCAATCAAGTCCATCTGCTCGTTGATGATATCCGCTGGTATTCCTTTGGCGTACAGGCCCTCACGGATTTTGAACTTGCCCCAATGGTCTTTCACCTTGCTGCGAATGAAAACCTCCGCAAAGCGCGTTTCATTGAGGAAATCACCCTCCTTGAGGATTCTGACTATCTCGTCACTCAATGTGGCCGAAACCGCCAGAGAGCCCAATTTCTTGCGCACCTCGATCTCGCTCCGATCCTGGTAAGCGCAATAGCGTTCCATTTTGCTGATAATGTCTGCAGGAATATCCATGAAATGCGTTTTTAATCGTTAGCGGGTTCGTTCCACAAAATGATCTCGTCCATCTTGGCATTGAAAAAGCGGTGTTCCATCAAGTGATAACTTTGATTGGAGACCAAGCGGATATGTTTCTTGTATTTCAATCTCCACTTTAATAAAATGGATGGAAATCCCTGTTTCAGAAAGGCATAGACAAACGGATGAACCATGATGGTGATCTTGCATTCCTGCTGTTTGTCGAAAAGGAATTCCAAGGTGCTGTCGATCTCGTCCTCAATCAGAATCGGAGGTTTGATTTTGCCGGTGCCTTTGCAAGTGGGACATTGTTCGGTGGTTTCTATGATGGTAGCCTGGCGTACGCGCTGCCGCGTAATCTGCATCAGGCCGAACTTGTTGAGGGGCAATATGGTGTGCTTGGCCTTGTCATTGCGCATGAAGTCGGACATGGCCTTGTTAAGTGTGGCTTTGTTCTGCGCAGTATGCAAATCGACAAAGTCAATGGTGATGATGCCGCCCATGTCGCGAAGACGGAGTTGGCGGGCTATTTCCGCAGCCGCAATCATATTGGTGTTCAGGGCATTCTCTTCGGGTGTCTGGGTCGCCTTGACACGGTTGCCGCTGTTCACGTCAATCACGTGCATGGCTTCCGTGTGCTCGATAATCAGATAGACGCCGTTCTTCACGGTGACCACCTTGCCGAAAGAGCCCTTGATTTGCTTGGCCACGTTAAATTTCTCAAAAATGGGCTGTTTGTCGCTGTACAGCTTCACAATGGCCTCTTGCTCTGGGGCATAGAGGTGCATGTAGTTTTTTACTTCCTTGAATATCTCTGCATTGTCCACGTATATGGCGTGGAAGGAATCGTTCAGCAGGTCACGCATCATGGTGGTCACACAGTCCGACTCCTGGATGATGCGCATCGGGGGCTTGGAGGCGAAGAGATTCTCCACCGCCGTGTCCCATTTGTAGCGCAGCTGGTCGAGGTCGGCGGACAACTCTTCCAAGTTCTTGTGCTCGGCCACGGTGCGGATGATGATGCCGAAATTGCGGGGCTTGATGCCCTGCACCAGCGATTTGAGACGCTTGCGTTCCGCCGTGCTCCGTATTTTCTGCGACACGGACACTTTGTCGCCGAAGGGTACCAACACAAGGAAACGGCCGGCAAACGAAATTTCCGTCGTGATGCGCGGCCCCTTGGTGGAGATGGGCTCCTTGGCCACTTGGACCATGATGTGTTGCCCGGACGTCAGCACGTCGCTGATCTTGCCGTTCTTGGGCACGTCCTCCAGATACTGCACGCGGCTGATGCTGCGCTTGCCAGTCGTGATAGCCTGGCTCACGAAGGCGTTCACCGTGCGCGCATGGATGCCCAGGTCGAGATAGTGGAGGAAAGCCTCCTTCTCGCTGCCCACATCCACAAAAGCGGCGTTCAAGCCGGGCATGATCTTCTTGACCTTGCCTAAATAAATGTCACCGACAGAGAATTGAGCCGAAGCCTTCTCCGTATGGATCTCCACGAGTTTCTTGTCCTCCAGAAGAGCCACCTGGACTTCGTTGTTATGGGAAGTAATAACAATCTCTTTTGTTATTTCTGTTTCACTCATAAACTTATTCTCTAAAAACAACGAAAACTAAATGCCTTTGGGACATTTAGTTTTCGTTTCATTACACGCAAAAAACTATCTGCTCTTATGTCTGTTCTTTCTGAGTCTTTTTTTGCGCTTGTGTGTGTTCATTTTAGCGCGTTTGCGCTTTTTTCCGCTAGGCATATTAAAATTATTTTTATGATTAATTAATAATTATTTCGTATTTTTCTTCACTGCGTTCACAAAAGTCTTGCAGGGTTTGAAAGCCGGGATGTTGTGTGCCGGGATGGTGATCGTTTCCTTCTTGGAAATATTGCGGGCTGTTTTCTGAGCTCTTTGTTTGATAATGAAGCTACCGAAACCTCTCAAGTAAACGTTCTCACCTGCGATCATGGAATTCTTTACGGAAGACATGAATACTTCAACGATGGTTTGCACACTACCTTTGTCAAAACCAGTTTTACCTGAAATTTCGTTAACGATTTCTGCTTTAGTCATAATTTTTAAATTTTAAATGATTAAAAATACTTCTTTTTTGGGGCTGCAAAAATACAATTATTTTGTTCACTTTCCACTAATTAGCGATTTTTTTATTGAATTTTGTCAAACACCTTGTTCGCGAGGCGGCTGGCACCGATTCTGAAGTATCGGTTGTCCAACCATTTTTCTCCTAATACATTAGTCAAGATACTGACGAATTTCAGGGCGGTTTCGGGGTCGGAAATGCCTCCGGCGGGTTTCATAGACACCATCTTGCCGGTCTTCTCATAGTGCGCCTTGATGGCATCCAGCATCACGAGAAACGACTCGGGCGTGGCATTCACAGCGATTTTCCCGGTGGAAGTCTTGATGAAATCCGCACCCGCCGCAATAGCAATTTGAGATGCTTTGTAGATGTTGTCGGCGGTTTTCAGTTCGCCCGTCTCCAAAATCACCTTCAGGCGCGCATTGGCGCACGCTTCGCGGATGGCTTTGATTTCGTCGAACACCTCCTGATAGTTGCCTTCCAGAAATTTGCCGCGCGAGATGACCATGTCGATTTCGTCGGCGCCCTGCTCCAGTGCGTAGCGCACTTCGGCGAGTTTCACCTCAATGGGCGATTGGCCGGCGGGGAACGCGCCCGCCACGCACGCCACGTGAATGTCCGTGCCTTTCAGCTTTTCTTTGGCAATAGCCGCAAACGGCGGATAGACGCACACGGCGGCCGTGCTTTTGATGTTGCGGGCATCATCCTTGAAATCGATGGCCTTTTGGCAGAGAGCCTCCACCACCGCGCGGTTATCGGAACCCTCCAGCGTGGTCAGGTCTATGCAATTCAAAATAAAGCGATAAGCGGTCTGCTCATCCATGTACGGGTTGCCCTTGCACGTGTATTCGGCAATGCGCTCCTGAATCTGCGCATCACTGTAAGGATATTTATCTAATGGGATCATAAACATTATATTTATTTATACTTTTTAATTTCGACAGCATACGAAATAGACACGTTTACTCAGCCATAGCCGCCAGCTTGGCCACCACCATGGGACGGTCCTCCTGGTAGGTCACGCCGAACCACTCGGCACTGCTGTGGAGCACCTTCACTCTGGCTTTGCCGCTGTTCATCAAGTACGAGACAACATTGGGGATGGGGAACTCCGCCGTGATGTTATCCTGGCTCTCCTTGAGGAAATCGACGAAAAGGTCGTTGAGACAATCGAAGAAATCGGGCGTGAAACCCCAGAAGTTCATGCTCACGGGCTCATCTCCTTTGAAAAGATTATGAAGATTATCCTCGTTGTTCTCAATGCCATTCTCCGTATAGCCGATCTTGCGATTCTCCACGATGGTCTTCAAAAAGCCCTGCTCGTCCGTGCTGCACACGCCGCGGGACACAGTGCCGTGCTCCGACAAGGTCTTGTCCAGCCGATAGCCCACCATCGCATACGTGGGTGGCACAGTTACCGGTGCATTCCGCAAGAAATCCGACATCACCTCAAATGCTTCGCGACCGTAGAAGTCGTCGGCATTGATCACCGTGAACGGCTCTTTCACGGCATCTTTCGCCACTAGGATGGCGTGCGCCGTGCCATACGGCTTCTTGCGCTCAGGATGGACGCTGAAGCCCTCCGGCAGCATGTCCAGTTCCTGGAACACGCACTCCACGGCAATCTTGTCCACATAGCGGGACATCACATATTGCCGGAAATCAGCCTCCATGCTTCGGCGGATCACGAAGACCACCTTGCCGTAGCCGCTTTCCAGCGCATACTTCACGGAATAGTCCATGATGGTTTCACCATTCGGACCCATGCGGTCCAGTTGCTTCAATCCGCCGTAGCGGCTGCCCATACCGGCAGCGAGAATTAATAATGTTGGGGACATATAAGTTTAAAGTTTAAAGTTTAAAGTTTATAGTTTAGGGTTTATAGTTTAGGGTTTAGAGAATAAAAGATTAGAGTTAGTTAGTTGTTTCTAAAATCAATCTCTCAACTCTCAACTCTTAACTCTAAACTAATTTACGGTGCCATGGCGTAGTATTCGTCCAACATGCCGTCTTCTAATTGAGATAATTGTTTATTTATGTAGTGTTTGATCAGATATTTGTCCTTGCGGCTGTCGAGAATGCGGTGCAGAGCCTCGTTCACCTCGCCGATGGTGCCCACGCACTCAAAGGGCTTGTTGAGCGACAGACCCGCCAGCTCATCGAAAGTCTGCGCCAACGACGGTTTGTCAAGGAGATCTTCTCCGAAGATGTCAATCATAGAGGCATCGTCAATGAAGGGCGACAGGATGATGTAGGCGAAGAGGCACTTGGGGCAGTTGCAGCACCACTTGTCCTCCTTGCTGCCCGCATTGCAGCTCTTGAACACCTTGAAATAAGCGGGATAGCGGGCAAAGCGCTCGGCGATCTGCAATTCTGTCAGCTTGCGCAAGTAACTATAATAGTGATTTATATCGCCCATAAACTCCTGCACATACTGTCTGAAATCCTGCTCAAACTCCAGCGATTTGGAGTACTGGTGGTTGATGTAGGTACCCGGGATGGTGGGCTCGTTGGCGCTCGACTCGTTCGAGAGAGCCACCTCGCGGATGCCAGTGACGGCGCTCAGCAAGGTAGTGTAGAAAGCCAGCATGGCAGAAAACGGCGTGTGGCCGTTGAGATAGCCTTCGGCGTTCAGTGTCAGCAGGTTGGGGTCGATCTGGCGTTGGAGCACGATCATGTCCTCCGACGCACGGAACCCCGCAATGCGGGCGCACTCGAGCGTCGCCCCGCGGGGATTGATGATGAAGGGCACCACCTCGCGTTCTGCTCTCAGTTCCTCGAGCGTTACCACTGAATCCTTGCCCCCGCCCACGGGCACGATGACCCGTGCACTCTCAGGGACTCTCGGAAACGGCAACGCGCTGGCCTCCGGAGCACCAACCGCGAAGGTGAAGTCCATGAAATCGTTGGGATCGCACTTGATCTTGTTCTTGTAACAGAACTCGCCCAGCCCATACCAGTAAAGCTTGCGCCACCAGTACGCCTGCTCACTGTTGAGCTTGTAAGGCTTGATGTGCACCAAGGGACTGCACGTGCACTTCCAGTAGCTGATAAGCTCTATCATGCCGATATTGAAGATGATGCCCTCCAACGACTTCAAATCCTCCGGGTATTGGGCGTACAAGCCCGCTTTCAGCACCATCTTCGGCTGAAATGCAATCTTCTCCCCTATCTTGTAGAAAAACTGTATATGCAAATCCCCATCCTGCAAATGATAATCGTATCCTTCGTAGGTGAAAATGGGGTATTGTTGGCGTAATGTATCAAATGTCATAGGCTAAAAGGGTAAAAGGGGTAGATGGGGTGAATGAGGTATATGAGGTTCATGAGGTAAAGGGGAGATTAAAAGATTAGGAGATTAAAAGATTAGGAGATTAAAAGATTATCGTTCATAGTCATCGTTCAATCGCGCAGGCATCGCACGGAATAGGCGGCTTCCTTGGGTGTGCAGTTGATTTCAACAGTGGCGTTGGTATTGACGAGGTAGTGTATGGGCGAGGTTACATCGCTGCCATCGGAGGCTGTCCAGAAGCCGGTGTTAGTGCCGAAGCCGTAGTTGCTGTTCCAAAAGCTGCCGGCGGGCAGTATGTTGAGTTTTGAGGAGTTGTTGGCGGCGGGGTTGTCCATGATGGAGCACTCTGGAGCTTTGGTCATTACATCCAGTATCCAGTTTTCGGAGGAGGCCATGGCTTTGGCCACATTGTTCACGTCGGTGCCGCAGCGATGCTCGTCCTTGTAGCCGAGAAAGTCTTCCAGCGCCATCCACTCGAAGTTGGAGGGCAGGTGCCAGCCCTTGGGGCAAATGCCCTGCAAGCCGCTGGGCACATCCTCCGTAGGTTTGGCCCCGTTGAGGGCGGTGAACCAGCTGTAAAGAAGCCCGTAGCGTTCCGCATTTTCGGCAGAGCCGTCCGGATAGTAGTAGTTGCGCTCCGAAGCCTCCGTAACGGTCCCCAGTTTCAGCGCCGTGCCGTCCGCGTAATGCGTCACGCGCAGGTTCTCACGCATCCAACACTGCTTGCCCAGCTGCACGGTCTGATAGACATTTCCGTCATAGTCGGTCACCGTGCCGCAGTCGGACTGGGCCAAGGTTAGTAGTGGCATGGCGAGCAGTAGGAGAAGGAATAAAGTATGGGGATTCCGCTCGCTCACTGCGTTCACGGCGGAATGGTGTACCATATCATTAAATGAAAATTTCATCATAGTCAGTCTTGGGGAATTTTGAAACAAGACGCTGCAAATGTACACAATTTTTGGTATCAGGAAGGTGAATTCATTAGACATCTGTTTCCGCTTGTCAGTTTCGCGGCGGCGGGGGTCGCATTTCATCGCACGGAACACTTACGCCGCAACGGCCAACACACCACGCATCCAACCCGGGGTGTCGGTGCTCGTGCCTCGCACCTTACCCCGGGCTACCAAACTGCAACCCCTGACGGGGTTTCGCCGCAATCCCCATCGAACGGTATCCCTTGCCGGAGTTGCAAACACTTTTCCTCTACGCACGCACCAAACGCCGTAGGCGTTACAGCCTGATAGCCTGGGGTGTCAACCCCAGGACAGACGGTGCGCAGGGAAACAATCGCGGCGCAGGTGTCGTTTGCACCAAGGCACACCCTTTGCCGCCGCGAAATCCATGATGACGAAATATTATCGTAACAAACCAGACAATTGCTTTTTCGCTTTTTTTGAATGAACAATATCTATAATAAGGATATACTGTCGCACCCATGAATTTGACATTTTTAACAATCAATTCTTAACAATACATTGAATTTCAACATATTAAAAATTATCTTTATATTTGCAGCGACTTTTAAACAAATTAATTTACGATGAAAACAGAAAACTATTCGGCATCCGTGGGAAAAGGCGAATTAATTATGAATCAACATGATGAAAAAATGCCACCATGCGATAAACTACAATCCTCCATAGAATCCATGATTGTTGTGATTCGGGGACAACAAGTGATACTTGACCGCGACTTGGCTATGTTGTATGGTGTTGAAACCAAAAGATTGAAGGAACAAGTGAATCGCAATGTCAAAAGGTTCCCGCCAGATTTCATGTTTAGGTTGGACCAAGAAGAACTGGTTTGTTTGAGGTCGCAAATTGCGACCTCAAAACAAAGGGGCGGTACTCGATATGCCCCTTACGCTTTTACTGAAAACGGTGTGGCCATGCTCAGCAGTGTTCTGCATACTGAAAAAGCAATCGCAACAAACATTCAAATTATGCGAGCTTTTACTACGATGCGACATGTTTTGTCTTCAAATGTACAGATCAGACAAAGACTGATAGAACTTGAGCACCATCAAATTGAAGCAGATAAACGAATAGACGAAGTGTTTCAACGTTTGAATCAAGGTGTACAAGTCAAAGAAGGCATCTTCTATGACGGACAAATATTCGACGCGTATGCCTTCGCATCAGAACTGATCAAGTCGGCGAAGCGAAGGATTGTTCTGATTGACAACTACATTGACGAGTCGGTGTTACTCATGCTGGCAAAACGGAACGAGGGTGTATCTGCGGAAATTGTCACAAAGCAACTATCCGAAACACTGGCGCTGGACCTTGAACGGCACAACCGACAATATCCGCCCATCACCATACGCGAAAGCCTCCGCTACCACGACCGTTTCTTGATTGTCGACGATACCGTATATCACATCGGCGCATCGCTGAAAGACCTCGGAAAGAAGCTGTTCGCCTTCAGCAGAATGGAAATTGACATGCGAGAAGTGGCGGTGCTCGTGCCTCGCACCTTACCCCAGGTTAACAAGCATAGCAAACCTAACGGCCTGCCTTAGTAGTCACTCCCAAACAATCTCGTCGCAGAAAATGTACGAGGGTTGGCCTTTGGCCTGGTGCCACTTCGGCAGCGGACCGGCGTTGTTCACCACCACCCGCACATAGCGCGCCTTGAGGTTCAAACCATCCGCCTGCAACGTGTATATGTTGGGATCCGCCGAATCATAGTCCACTTCCAGCAAAACCAATGTTCTGTACAACACATAGTCTTTCCCGTTTTTGGAGGTGTAGATATCCACCATGTTGGGCGACATGATCCAGTCGTGGATATTCTGGAAAAAGCGCATCTTGACACTATTCAACTCGGTGGTTTTTCCAAAATCAAAATCCACATTGATGTCGTTGCCCCAATAACCTTGCCAGTTGCCGTCATTGTAAGCATCGCCGCCAATCTTGCCGTCGGCTAGCGCGCCTTCGCCAGACGCCGCATACTCGGGACGATAGTCGGCGTAGCGTGAGTTCAGCTTCGACAGCTTGCCCAAGCCCTTGTGCAACAACACATATTGTTCGGAGAGCACCTCCTCCCCCATCGCATTGCGCGTCATGGCGCGCACGGTAGCCGACTGCGCAAGCGTGATCGGACCAGTGTACCGGTTTTCACCCACACAGGGTTTGCGTCCGTCAGTGGTGTAATAGATGGGCTGGTTTTCAAAAAGGGTTCGCATGGAGACCTCCACCCCACCCTCGTCATTGAGCTGTGTGTTCATAAGCACATGGTTGGGGATGTCCATCAACTCCTGCGCCACGCGATCGTAGCGTTTCTCCACGATGTCACGACTGTATGGGCGGCACTCTTCATCCCACAAATTCAGATACAAACGCTTAACCACATGCAGCAATTCCACTTCTTCCCGTATAATTTCTGCAATATCCTCTTTTGTAAGAAAAGGATTCCCCTGCAGATACTGATAAATATTGTATCGGAGCATATTGCGCTTGGCCACGGCCATCTGATGCCACGCCACATAATAGGCGATGCGCATCGGAGCCGAAAACTGAAGCGAATCCTTCTGAACATTATATTTATATTGGTCTATACTGCGATTGATCAGGTCATACGCGCGGCGGTTCTCGCGATAGGTTTCATCGCTCACTTTTGTCGGATAGAAATCCCAGATACTCTCGTACAACGCGCCGCTGTTGAAGAAGTTCTGCACTTGCACCTTCTCCAAATCGCGCATCAACTGAAAATGGTCGGCAGGTGCAGCGAAACGGCTCTCAAACAGTGGATTAAAGGCATTGAGCCGAGTTTCACGCTCCAAATTGGCGGCGGCGGGCTCCGTTTGTTCCAGCGGCTTCCACGCCATCTCCGCCGCCCAGCACATCCCGTGCCACGCGCTGTTAATGAGCGACTCGCCAGAGTCGTCCCACGCGGTATTCATCATGCCCAAAGCCCCTTGCTGGTAGCCATCGCGCACCAGATTGGCGATATTCTTGGTATAGGTATCATAACTCGGGAACACGGAGCCCCACATGCTCATACCCGGAGCTACCATAAACTCAAGTCCCTGTTTCTTAAAGGGTTCCATCATGCTCACATAACTATCCAGCGGCGAATAGGCCCACACGATCATCAGCATGTCCTTGGGCAATTGCGCCGTGATGGCAGAATCCTTGGCGGCAATGTCGCCCCACATCATCACGCGCTTGCCGAGCGGTTTCAAGACGTTGTACACCCAGTTGATGTGGTCAGCATACACTTGCGAGGCACCGCCATGGCTGGTTACATACGAACGCGCCTTGCCACTGCCCATTGCTTCCGTTTCATCGCAGTTGATATTGAAAAAAGGTGATGAATATGCCTTGGCAACCGTTTCCAACTCATATTTCAGAAAATCTTTCGATTTTTGCGGATTCCAGTTTGCCTTGGTGTCGGCCATCTCCTGATAATAGGGAATACGCAGCGTCTTCTCCGCGTGCGCTAAGCATTGCTGGTTGCCGAAGAACTCGATATGATATTGGGCGGCATATTCCTCCAACTCTTTGATTTCAGCGGCGGTAAGACCGTCGGTAGGCGCAATGTCGTTGTAATTGTCCAGTTTGAAAACATGTTCGGTATAGAGATTGAAGAAGTTCATCTTGTATTCCGCCATCGTGGCGATCATGCGTTTCAGGAATTCCATATTTACAATGGGGCCGCGACTGATGTCATCCATCCAGCCACGGTATTTCAGTTTGGGGTAATCCACGATGCACATACAAGGTATCGCCACCCGGCCATCTTCTTTGGCAAAATACCGCAACATCTGTTTGAGGCTCTGCTCGCCATAGAAAAGGCCCGTTTCGGTAAGTGCCTGTATCAAAACACCTTTTTCTGTCACTTCCAGAATGTAGCCCTGGTCAGCGTTGGTGTCAACGGGAAATGAGGAAATCAGTTCTTTCATCGGTTTGCAATCGGAAGCGGCGGTCAACAGCAGTTCGCCTTGGCGCATCTCCACCTGTTGCGGCGTCGGGATGATGCCGGTAGTTTGAGCAAAAATCGGGACAGACAGCAGAATTATAAGGCAGAATACAAGAACATTTTTCATAAAAGCAGGAATTATGGGTGCAAAAATACGAAAACAAATTATTAAACCCATCTTGATATTAACGGTCCACGAGAATCTCTTTTTTTTGTACTTTTGCGGTCTTAATAAAAACACCCTATGTCTCTCATAAAATCTATCTCCGGAATTCGAGGAACCATCGGTGGGAAGGTTGGCGAAAACCTCACCCCCATTGACATTATTGAACTCACTTCTGCATTCGTTACGCTCCTGCGAGAGAGCGGTGCAGAAGGCAAGATAACCCTTGTGGTCGGACGCGACGCGCGCGTGTCTGGCGACATGGTCAGCCGCCTGGTGTGCGGCACGCTGCAAGGCATGGGCGCCGATGTCATCGACACCGGCCTCTCCACAACACCGACCACGGAAATGGCCGTGCTACACCATCACGCCGACGGCGGCGTTATCATCACCGCCTCGCACAACCCCATGCACTGGAACGCCCTCAAGCTGCTCAATGCCAAGGGCGAGTTCATCTCCGGTGAAGAAGGCAAGCGCCTGCAACAAATTGCCGCCGACCGTGATTTCAACTATGCCGAAGTCAATGAACTTGGCAGCTATACCTATTACGAAAACGCAATCCAAGACCATATCGACGCGGTGTTGAAGCTGCCGTTGGTCAACAAGGATGCCATCGCACAAGCCGACTTCTCCGTCATCGTGGACGCCGTGAACTCCACCGGTTCCATTTCCATCGCGCCGCTTTTGAAGCAACTGGGCGTCCGCAAGGTCACCGTGCTGAACGACGAGCCCAACGGTGTGTTTGCCCACAATCCGGAGCCTATCCCGGAGCATCTGTACGGCATCTCAGAGGCCATGAAGAAAGGAAATTACGATGTGGGCTTCGTGGTGGATCCTGACGTGGACCGTCTGGCCATCATCAAACCCGACGGCGAGATGTTCGGCGAAGAATACACTCTGGTTTCAGTGGCAGACTATATACTGACGCACACACCGGGCAACACCGTTTCCAATCTCTCCTCCACCCGCGCGTTGCGCGATGTGAGCCAGAAATACGGTGTGACATATAATGCCGCCGCCGTGGGTGAGGTCAACGTAGTGGAAAAAATGAAAGAGACCAACGCCGTCATCGGCGGCGAGGGAAACGGAGGAGTCATCTATCCCGAACTGCACTACGGCCGCGACGCGCTCGTGGGTGTGGCCCTGTTCCTCTCCCATCTGGCAACCTGCGACAAAGACTGTGTCGAACTCCGTTCATCCTACCCGGATTATTGCATCTCCAAGAACAAAATCGAACTCTCTGCCGGCATTGACATAAAGAAACTACTCTCCAGCATAGCCGAGAAATACGCCCAATACGAGGTAAACACCATCGACGGGGTAAAAATCGACTTCGCTGACGGCTGGGTGCACGTTCGCAGTTCCAACACTGAGCCCATCCTCCGCATATACGCCGAAGCCATGACAGACAGTATGGCCGACAACATCGCCAAGAAAATCATGATGGACATCCGAGAAATGATAAAAGACTGATGAAAAAATCAATCAAGACATTATGGTTCACAATGTTGATGATGCTCTGTGTGAGCGTCACGTATGCCCAACGACAATTTCCCGCGGGCACGCCTTTCGTGAACAAATACAAAATCAAAGTCAAAACGGTCCTGAAAGTTGACAAACTTTATCTTCAGGGATTCTACGGCAACGGCTATTACATGGCCGACAGCGCGGAGGTCAAGAACGGCGTGGCCACCTTCAAGCGTTCCAAATGCCAGCTCCCCTGCGGCGTGTATCTGCTTTCCGTTTTTGACCCATCACACACCATGTCCACCCCCGTCTGCGAACTTGTCATCAACCAAGACACCAAGTTCACCGTCATACATACCCAGCATGTGGACTCCGCATCCGGATACCTTATCAACGACATTGCCCTGGACGGATCTCCGGAGAACGATGTGCTGTATTCTTTCCGCAACCGGCTGATGACGGTTTTCACCCCCAATGTGCGCGAGGTGTGCCAGCAATACCGCGACATGTCACCCAACGGCTTTGTGGGCAAGTACCTCATGGCCGCCTACGGCACCTACCAGATGAGCAGCAGCACACCGGAGCTGGAGACTGCCAAAGAGATGCAGATGATAGACGACCTGGACTATTCGGAGCCACGCCTGCTGTTCACCCCCATCAACACTTTGCAGACCATTGATCAATGGGTACTGCGAGAAGATGAAAGTGACACCATAATAGCCTCCATGGACAATATCCTACAACGCTGTGGCAATGAAACCGTGAAGAATTTCTATCTCAAACACTTCTTTACGATGATGGATGTTCACGACCCCGTCTATGACCCGGTGCTTGTCCACTTGTACGACAATTACAGCCATTCATGGATTGAGGAAGGGCGCGAGGGCGCCATCAAGCGCAAGATCGAGACCTTGCACCGCGTGCTGGCAGGGGCAAAAATCCCGGAGCTCATCTCCCACGACATCGACGGCAAAGCCCACTCCACCAACGACATCAAGACCAAATACACCGTCGTCTGGTTCTGGGACCCCGACTGCGACCACTGTCAGGAGATGACCCCCGTGCTGCACCAAATGTACACGGAACACGCAGACGACTATGACTTTGAGGTCTTCGCCGTGGAGGTAAACGACGACTACGACCGCTGGAAGACGTTCTCCGACGAGCACAACCTCTGGGACTGGATTAACCTGAGCACATCCATGGGAGAACAGAACATAGACTTTATCGAATATTTCGATATCATGACCACTCCCGTACTGCTGCTGGTCGATAATTCCAATTACCATACAATAATTGCACGACAAATGTCGTTAAGTGAGCTGCAAAAATTCTTTGAGACAGAGAGTGTGCAATTGAAAATTGAGAATTAATAGTTTAGAGTTTAGAGTAAAGAGTTTAGAGTAAAAAGACATAATCATATTAGTATGAAAAAACAATTTTTACTATTGTGTGTTATTGCAGCTTTCCTGTGCGGGAATCTGTATGCGCAAAAAGGAAAAAACAACACCTCTGGTCAGAAGAAGGGGCATGAGATGGTGTTCAACATCAAGGATTCCAAAGACAATTTGGTCTATCTGGTCATCCATTACAACGAGAAACTGATTCTGAAGGATTCCACCACGCCGGTGGCGCCTGGCAAGTTCGTCTTCAAAGGAGACAACCGCTACGACGACGGCTTGTACTCACTCGTCTCGGGTGACAAGAAGCTCTATCTCAACTTCATCATCGACCGCAACCAGCACTTCGAATACAATCTGGACACCACCACCGATGTGGAACATTTCAGCACTAAAAATTCCCCTGAAAACGAGGAGATGTTGAAATTCCAGCGCAGAACGGCTATCGCACAGAAATCAGCCAACGAGTGGTCCAAGAAATACAAGGAGTTTGACGCTGCCGGCCAAAAGGATAGCGCGGACTATTACAAGGACAAGCTGAGCAAGATCAACGATGAGATGTTGGACTTCATCAACCACGAGATCATCGAGAAGCATCCTGACTATCTCTTCTCCAAGATGCAGAAATCATACATGCAGATTGAGGTACCCGAATACAAGAAAGAGAACGGGGATCCTGACTACGAGGCGCAGGCCGCCTACTACCGCACCCATTATTGGGACAACTTTGACCTCGGCGACCACCGCTTCATCTACATTCCGTCGTTCGACCCCAAGCTCAAGGATTATTTCACCAAGCTGCTTTACCATCAGGAATCGGACACCATCAACAAGTATCTTGACCTGTTCCTGGCCAAGACGGAGAAAGACACCTTCATGTACCACTACTGCGTGGATTGGCTTTCTTACCAGTTTGAGACCAGCAAGATTGTGGGCCACGACGCCGTGTTCTGCCACATCGCCAAGACCAACCAGCTGGCCGGCAAGTGCTACTGGATGGATGAGGATCTGATTGGCAAATACCAGAAACGCATCAAGAGACTGGAACCCACCTTGATCGGCAAGATAGCTCCGGAGCTCATCATTCCCGACACCACCCTCTCCGATGATGTGCGCTTTTGGCACTCCTCCTACCGCATGACAAAACCTTACACCATTATCTGGTTTTATGATCCCAACTGCCCCACCTGCAAGAAGGAATCCAAGGCACTGCGTCAAGTGTATGACTCCCTGGAGACCATAGGCAAGCGCAATTTTGATGTGTATGCCATCGGCAACGACGACACCATCGAGGCTTGGAAGAAGTACGTCAAAGAGAATAACTACCCCTGGACCAATGTGGGTGGCAACAAAGGCAACATGGATTATCTGGACTATTTCGGCATCTATGAGAGCGGCAACCCCGCCATGTTCATCATGAACTCACGGCATGAAATCATCCTGAACCGGCGCATAGACATGCACAACCTGCCGCAATTCTTCGAAGAATACGAGAAAATGGAGAAGAACAAAGCGGAGCGGCTCCTAAATCAAAGCCAGAAAAACTAATTTTCTACAAAAAACATAAAAGACATAGCAAAATGAAGGATATTTTTGAAAGAATTCAGGAATCTTCAGGTGGTCCGATTGGACAGTATCGTGAAAAAATCGACGGTTATTTCGCATTCCCGAAGTTGGAAGGCGAGCTCGGCCCGCACATGCGCTTCAACGGCAAGGATGTGCTCTGCTGGAGCATCAACAACTACCTCGGATTAGCCAACCACCCCGAGATCCGCAAGGCTGACGCGGAAGGCGCCGCGCGCTGGGGCATGGCGTACCCGATGGGCAGCCGTATGATGACCGGCCAGACCGCCCTCCACGAGCAACTGGAAAGAGAACTGGCCGACTTCGAGCACAAAGAGGCCGCCTTCGAGTTCAACTTCGGCTACCAGGGCATCCTGTCCACCATCGATTCCTTGGTGTGCCGCCACGATGTCATCGTGTATGACGCCGAAGCCCACGCCTGTCTGCTCGACGGTATCCGTCTGCATATCGGCAAAAAATTCAAATTCCGCCACAACGACATCAAGGATTGCGAGAGAATCCTCGGCAACGCCTGCAAAATCGCCGAAGAACAAGGCGGTGGCGTATTGCTGATCACCGAAGGCGTGTTCGGCATGACCGGCGCACTCGGCATCCTGGATCAGATCGCAGCCCTCAAGAAGAAATACCCGTTCCGCATCCTCATCGACGATGCACACGGTTTCGGTGTGATGGGGCCCCACGGCCGCGGCACCTCCGAACATTTCGGCGTTATGGACGACATTGACGTGTATATCGGCGCATACGCGAAATCCATGGCCACCATCGGCGGCTTCGTGGCCTCCAAGAAGGAGATCATCAACTTCCTGCGCTATAACATGCGCTCGCAGATGTACGCCAAATCACTGCCAATGCCCATCGTGGTTGGCTGTCTGAAGCGTCTTGAAATCATCCGCAGCGAGGAAGGCGACAAGCTGAGAGCCCACCTTTGGGAAGTCACCCGCGCCCTGCAAAAAGGTTTCCGCGACCTTGGCTACGAGATCGGACCTGCAGAAGCATGCGTCACCCCGGTGCACCTGTACTGCGGCGTGGACCAGGCTGCCAACATTGCCGTTGACTTGCGTGAGAACTACAACATCTTCTGCTCTATCGTCACCTACCCCGTCATCCCTCCCGGAATGCTCATCTTCCGCGTCATCCCCACCGCTGCCCACAGCATGGAGGATGTCAACCGCACGCTGGCCGCTTTCCGCGACATCAAGGAGCGACTGGCCAAGGGAGACTACGACAAACCGATGCCCGACATGGCTTTGATCAAACAATAATGGTTAAGAACATAATTTTCGATTTCGGGGGTGTTCTGTATCGCATTCGGTACAAGAACATCCCCGATGCTTTTTCAAAGTGCGGCATTCCGCATTTTGAGAAAATATACAGCAAGCAGCAACAGAACGAGGTGATGGACCAATACGAGGAGGGGCTGATCAGCACGGAGGAATTCCGCGATTACATCCGCTCGCTTACCTCCTACCCCATCACGGACCAGCAGATTGACGATTGCTGGAACGCCATCCTGTTGGGGTTCCCGAAAGAGCACGAGGAAATGCTACAGAAGGTCAGCCGGCACTACAATCTGTATCTGTTCAGCAACACCAACCAGTTGAATTACGACCAGTTCCGTGCCGACATGCGTGCCCAGTTCGGATACGACATTTTCGACCAGTATTTTAAGAAATGCTATTTCTCACAACGGCTGCATATCCGAAAGCCAAAAGCGGAAGGATTTCGTCTCATCGTACAGGAGAATGCTCTTGCGCCGGAGGAGACGCTGTTCATTGATGATTCGCCCCAGCATCTTGTGGGCGCGCAGGCCTGCGGCTTGCAGACGCTCCACCTCGCCGACGGGATGACGGTGGAGGAATTGTTTGATGATGAGGGGATGTTAAAACACTTCTCGCTTGGTCGGTTTCTCTAAGGAAAACATACCGTCGCTGAGGGGCGAGAGCACATATAGGCCCTTGCGCCGGGCATATTTGTCCGATCCATTGGCAAAGCGCATGGCAGCCACAGCCGCATACACAGCCTTCCCCTCGAATTCATGGAATATTCCCTTGAAGCGTTTCATCTTCCGGAGAAAATAGTCAACGTCTTTCTTATAACATGTTGTCTTCACCTCCACTGCCACGGCTTCCGTCTTGTTGCACAACAAAACATCCACCTCCATTTCTTCCTCTCCTACCCTCTCTCGTCGTGACCCCTCGTAGGTATGGTCGATATCAATGCCCTCCTTTCTGAAGATTTTCAACGCCGCCGGCCTGCACAGGTCTTCCACTATCTTGCCGAACTCGTTCGTGAAACCGCCATAGCGTTTGTTGGCCTCCTCTATTTGCTTAGAGGTCCGATTGAGCCTCTCGTCCGTTTCCTTGAATAGTTTTGCTAATGTCCGGTCTGTCTCTTTCCTCTGCTCACTCGATTCCTTGAACAGTTTTGCTAATGTCCGGTCTGTCTCTTTCCTCTGCTCACTCGATTCCTTGAACAGTTTTTCTAAGTTCCGGTCAGCCTCTTTCTTCTGCTCGTCCCTTTCCTTGAACAGTTTTTCTAATTTCCGGTCAGTCTCTTTCATCTGTTTGGTGGTTTCTTTGACCTGTTTAGTGGTTTCCTTGACTTGTTTGCCGGTTTCCTCGACCTGTTTGCCGGTTTCCTCGACCTGTTTGGAGGTAGCAAGAACGATGTTTTTCAGATCTTCCCAGGTAAGCTGTGCCTGCTGTTGAAATGTCATATTTTCCATAGTTTTAATATTTTAGAATCATGTATGCTCGGTTGGGGGAGAAAGTATTTTCTCCTCAAAAAGCGATGTCGCAAAAATACGAATAATTTTAAAACAAAGGTAATTTATTGATAATTTTTTAATAATTTTTATTTACCATCCTACGTATCATCAACACTATTCCGATGGCGCACATCGTAGCAAAGTGACGCGGTTAACGTTGGGGGTTCCGCCAGCAGAGCTGGCGGAACCCCCAACGTTAACTGAAAAAAGCAAGGGCGCAGCCCCACGGCCACGCCCTCCATCGAAGTTATACGATCTAAAAGTCATCGTTAATAGTTAATCCTCCCAGCTAATCGCGAACGCAACAGACGGAATAGCCTTTGATCTTAATTGTGAGAGATTAGAAAGCATATCGCAGATGCAACAAAATCTGCCAGGTCGAAGACAAATTGTTATAGACTGACCACGTGGGCTGGTTGAAGGTGTATGTTCCGTTGCTATAGTTCAGCACCACATCGCTGTTGAGAACCTTGTACGCACCCCACTTGCTGCAGAAGAGATTGCCCAGATTATTGATGTCCAAGCCCACATCCAAGGTGTGCTTGTGACCTGTCACATTGAAGTAGAACTCCTGCGCAAACTTGAAATTGATGCGGTTCAACCATGGAGCCACGCCGGCGTTGCGCTTGGAATATTCGCCTCTGTGCTTGCTCAAATAACGGTCGCTGGCAATGAACTCCTCAAAAGCCGCCTTGTTCTCCTCGGAAACAAACGGCATGGCGGCCAGCTCGTCCACTGTAGGAATATACATGAGTTGCGGATTGTTGCCCATGCCGCTCACATTGTTGATGAGATACGAATGACGGGGCATGTAATTGTAACCATAAACACCCATATTGCAGCCTTCGTAGAAAAGGCCGAGCTTCGTAGCCGTACGCTTGCCCTCGTCAATGGTATAACCAATGGCGCCAATCACACGGTGCGGAGCCACGAAAGCGGAGTAGCCCAGCTCGGGAGCATTGCCGTCGTTACGGTTCGGCGTGCTGGCAAACGTGGAGACCTGGTCGCCGGAACCATCGGAAATGGAAGTGTAGTGGCTGAATGTGTATGCGGCCAACAGGTCAAGACCGAAATCAAAAGATTTGGACAATTGGGCGGTCAACGCAAGATACTGTCCATGAATACCTTTTTCGTTATGGAGATAATAGCCGTTCATCTTGCTACCGCTCATATTGGTAATATTCTCCCTGCCATAATGGAGTCTCTCTTCGGGCTCGCCGGGCAGTTGCACCGTACCGTCCTCCACATAACCGAGCATGGAGGCATAAACCTCGTTAATATTGTATGAATAAACACCTTCCAGCGTCAACTTAACATCGCCGGGGATGGTGAAATCGAATGCCAAAGATGATTTCCAGCTGGTGGGCATTCTCAAATCCTTGGACAAGATGGTAGCACTGGTTGGTGCAGGTAGATTCTGCTGCTGGAACGCATTGCCCGCATATATGCTGTTGATGATGTCGGCACGGTCCGGATCAAAGTGGACCACTGGGTTGCCCGTATTGTTGTTGGCAATGTATTGATATTGCAAGCAATTGGAGTTGCCAGCGGCACTCACGAGCCATACATTCGGAATACGGCCCGTGAAGAGACCCGTACCACCACGCATGATGATCTTGCGATCCTTCTTGATATCCCAGTTGAAGCCGATGCGCGGCGAAACATTGACCGTAAGTCCGGGCAGATCGGCGGTACTGAGACCGGCAAAAGTGCTCTCGGGATTTGCGGCTGCCACCCTGTCGAAATCCAGATTGCGGTTGTTGTTCGGGAAGCGGATAATCGGCATCTCCAGACGCAACCCCACCGTCAGCTTGAAGAACTTGCTGAACTCCATCTCGTCCTGCGCATAAACCGAAGCCTGCGAATAATCAAACGTCGGATACATCGTTTCCGTAGGATCATCGGAGTTGGCATGCGTAATCATGAAAGCCACCGGACGGGCTCCCTCTACCCCGTTCACATCATTCACGAACGATTGCCATGAATCATAGATGTACCAGCCAGCGCCACCCTGCATAAAACCGTTCACGATGCGGTTCCACTCATATTGCGCGCCTGTGAGGATATTGTGGATACCCGTAGTGTAGGTAAATTCATCCGTAGCGGTAATCGTATTCACTTTCCGCAAGTTGGCGTAGGTAAACGGATCTGGTCCAATAGTAGTATAGAAAGCCATCTGGTTGCCTTCCTCACTGATATAGGGTTCCAAAATATCCACTGTGGGGAACATGTCGCCCACAAAAGAGCGAGGCTCATTTTGCAACGACCAGATAACACGGGCCATATTATGACCTTTGCCGTCCAGCACGTGGCTGTTGAGTTCCGCCGCAACGGAAGTGAAGTTCATATCCTGAAAATAGCGTGTCGATTCAAACGGCAGAGCGTAGTCTGACAAGCGGCCCTGTGCATAACGATTGACATTGTAACTATCGCCGTGAAGGTCTGTAATAACAGTATTGGTTCCACCCAGCGGGGTCATCGAACTTGATGCGTCTTCGGATGTGGAAGTGTGAGTGTGGCTAAAACGGACATTGAGGATATTATCCTTGTTGATATTCCAGTCTATTCGAGCCATCACCTTATAGTCCGGTGTACTGAGCGAATAGTTCTGGTAGCGACCGGGATTGTAGCCAAACTTCTCATTGAGAAAACTCAGGATATTGTCCATCTGGGCAACGGTAGGACGGTTGTACCCAGTGCTCCCGCCATACGCTTGATTCTCATCTGTACGGGCCTGAATCGTCGAACCGGCCTGATTATCAACAATGTACTCACCGTTGAGGAAAAAGAAGAGTTTGTCTTTCAAGATGGGACCGCCCAATGTAAAGCCGGTCACGTTGTTCAATGTAGAAGATGTAGTCAACATATTGGTATCAACCTTCTGGCCTTGCAGTTTGCTGCAGGTGAAATAATCATAGACCGAGCCGTGCCAAGTGTTGGTACCGCGCTTGGTCACCATGTTGATGGCACCGCCTTGGAACCCGCTGTAGCGTACGTTGAACGGGGTAATATTCACGGCAAGCTGGTCGATGGCATCCAAAGAGATGGGTGCACCTCCGGCGGGCAGGTTGGAGCCGATGCCGAAGGAGTTGTTGAAGGTGGCACCATCCACGAAAACCGCGGAGCCCCTGTAGTTGCTTCCGCCAACCGAAATGCCTTTGTTGCTGTACATGGATTGGGGAACGAGTCTCATCACATCGTTCAGACTGCGACTGACATTGGGCATAGCCTCTTGCATGCGGCTATCTATCCACGTACTCACACCTGAGCGCTGGATGTTCATCGTGGAGGCTTGCGACTCGCCATAAATGGCCACTTCCGCCAAATCCACCGCCGCTTTGTTCATCGGCGCGTTGGTCAAGACACTCTCTGACAATACCGCATACACATTCTTTATCATCACGGTCTGATAACCCATCTTATCCACCTTGATGGTATAAGGCCCGCCAGGCAACACATTATTGAACACATAATAGCCCTTCTTGTTGGTCATCGAATAATAGGCCGTATTGGTGGGATTGTGCACAGCTGTAACCACAGCATCCGTGATGGGACCGTCGTCATCGCTCACGAAGCCCGAAATAGAAGAAGTTGTGGTCTGGGCGTAGGCCGACAACACGAAAAGGGAACAGATTGTCACGAACAACACGATGGTCCGCAGACTTGACTTTAAAAGATGTAAATATTTTACCATAAAGCAGTTATTTATTATTCCACTTGTCTTTCAATTCACGCTGAAAAGCAGGACAAAAATAAGAAAATAACTCAATCACCCATTTTTTGTATTTTTGCGCTTCAAAAATTTTTACACGGTTTATTATGGAAAATAAATACAAACTCGTATGCACCAAATGCGGCAAGGTCGTCCCCGACTTCGCCACATGGTTTGAGATGAATCAGGAATGCCCCTGCGGCTGCAAACGCGCCGAGGTCGTCTATAGCGCCGATTATCACAAGATCACCGAGCTGACCAAGCCGGAGCACAAACCAGCCAACTTCTACCATTACTTCGATTTTCTGCCTGTAATGGACAAGAAAAACATTGTCACCTTCGGTGAAGGCGCAATCCCGATTGAGGAGTGGGATTTCTTGGAGAAGTTAGCGAAAGAAAAATACGGTATCAACTGCCAGGTGATGGTCTATCGCAACGACCTGAACGGCGGCAGCAACACCTTCAAGGATATTGCCGCCTCGTTGGCCGCCTCCATTTTCAAAGAAAACGGCGTGAAGGAGTTCTGTGTGGCCTCCACAGGCAACACGGCCACGGCCTACAGCCGCTATCTGGCTGAAGCGGGCATCAAGTTCACCGTCTTCATGCCCCACGACGCGTGCGAGGACACCGTCCAAGCTATCCGCTCCTACGGCCAGAATGTGGTCGTGTGCGACGGCAACTATGGTGATGCCAAGAAAGCAGCCAACGACTTCCATGAGAAGAACCACGTGCTGATTTCCGCCGGCAACATCGATCCCATCCGTGTGGAAGCCAAAAAGACCATGGTGTTCGAGTACCTGCGACAGCTGGGCAAGATGCCCGATGTGTACATGCAAGCAGTAGCGGGCGGCACGGGTCCCATCGCCCTCGACAAGGGCGTGCGCGACATGCAGACCACGTTCCCTGAGACCAAGTTGCCCCGTATGTTGCTGATCCAGCAGGACACCTGCGACCCGATGGTGCAGGGCTGGAACAAAGCAGTAGCCGCCGGATTCCCGGAGGGTTATGAGAAGGACTACCCCATCATCCCGAATCCGCAGACCATGGTATCCATCCTCTCCGCCGGCAATCCGGGCATGTACCCCATCGTGGCGCCCATCGTGCGCAAGAGCGGAGGTACCTTCCTGCAGGTAAAAGAGAGCGAGTTAGCACATTACGGCAAGATTGTCAAGCAAGAGCGCGGCATCTACTTCGGCCCCGCCTCCATCGTCTGCCTCGCCGGCTTCTACAAAGCGCTGGAAGAGGGACAGATCCGCAACGGCGAAACCGTCCTCCTGAACACGGGGGAAGGCGCCGCGCGGGCTAGCTTCTTCAAGAAAATGATAGATGATGAATAACCATTTGTAGAGACGTGCCAAGCACGTCTCTACATCATTTTAAAACAATGCAAAAATTCACGAACAAGATCATCTGGATCACCGGAGCGTCCTCCGGCATCGGCAGGGCCACGGCCTTGCGCTTTGCACAAGAGAACGCAACCCTGATATTGACCGCCTTGGAAGATGACCTTCTCGAAGAGGTGAAGCAGGAATGCCTGGCATTAGGTTCGCCCGCCGTCACTACCCTGCCCTTCGACCTCTCGAAACTGGACCAACTGCCGCAGTTGGCGCAGGACGCGTTGCAAGCCTACGGCCGTATCGACGTCTTCTACAACAACGCCGGCATCAGCCAGCGCGGCACCACCGTGGAGGTGAGCATGGACGTTATCCGCAAGGTGATGGACATCGACTACTACGCGCCCGTCATCCTCACCAAGGCCATCCTGCCGAAGATGATTGAGCAGGGCGGCGGCCAATTAGCCGTGACAACCAGCATCAACGGGCTGTTCGGCTTCCCGCTCCGGTGCGCGTATTCGTCCGCCAAGCACGCGCTGTACGGCTTCTACGAGACCATTGCCGCCGAGAACTACAAGGATAACATCCGCGTCACCATCGTCACGCCAGGGCGCGTGCAGACCAACATTTCGGTGAATGCCCTGGAGAAAAACGGCGAGAAACACGGCAAAATGGATGCCGGACAAGCCGGCGGCATCACGCCCGAAAAGGCCGCAGACAAGATTGTCAAGGCCATCTACAAGCAAAAACGCGAGGTGCTCGTAGGCAGCAAAGAGCTGGTCATGGTCTATATCAAACGCTTCTTCCCGGGACTGTGCGCCCGCATCGCCCGCACCATCAAGCCCATGTAATGAGATGACGATGACTTTGAACTATGACTTTGAACTATGACTTTGAACTATGACTTTGAACTATGACTTTGAACTATGACTTTGAACTATGACTATGAACTATGGCTATGAACTATGACCATGAACTATGGCTATGAACTATGACCATGACTATGACTATGACTAAGAGTAAGACTATGATAATGGCTGGAGGCATAACTATACTATGACAGATACTTTTGGAATCTTCTATAAGCTCACCGACAAAGGTGGCACGCATGATCCCTATCTGGAAGGGGTGATTGAGGGTTGTCCCAAAGGCACGCCCATCGATTTCGATTTCATCCAAAGCGAAATGGCCCGGCGCGCGCCATCCCAAAATGCCGAGAGCACCCAACGCCGCGAGAAAGACCCTGTCATTTTCCTGTCAGGAATAGATGAAAACCACATTGCCACAGGCGAGCCTATCCGCTTTCAGATACCTAATCAAGATGTTCAGATAGACGAGCGCAATAGACACGTAATCAAGCCGTCGCACGCTTCTTACACTTACTTCAAGAAGTACGGTTTCCGCGACAACGAGCAGATGGGCCGTGCTTCGGCGCGACAGACTGCCTGCCGTGTAGTGGCGGGCGCCATCGCCAAACTGATTCTGCGCCCCCACGGCATTGCCATCACGGCGGAGACGCTCCGCACGGGCACTCCCGCGCGCGAGGGCGACAGCGTGGGCGCACTCGTGCAATGCCGCATCCAGGGCCTGCCGGCCGGGCTGGGCGAGCCCGTGCATGACAAGTTCTCCGCCCGTCTCGCCTACGCCATGATGTCCATCAACGCTGCCAAAGGATTCGAAATCGGCGAGGGTTTCCACGCCACAGAAATGTCTGGCAGCCAATACAATGATCTCCAAAATACTGACTTCTCGTTCCGCACCAACCACGACGGAGGCGTGCAAGGCGGCATCACCAACGGCCAGGAGGTCGTTTTCAGAGTGGCTTTCAAACCCATCCCCTCGGTGCGTTTCGACCAAGAGAGCATCGACTATGATGGCAATCCTGCTATCTATTACGGTTCCAACCGCAACGACCTGTGCGTGTCCCCGCGCGTATTGCCCGTGGTGGAAGCCATGGCCGCCATGGTTATCGCAGACTTTCTGCTCATTCCAAACAATTCAAACCTTTGAAATTCCTCATCTTCATGAAAAGAACATATATCCTCCTCATCAGCATCCTGACAACATGCTGCTTGACAACCGTTTCGGCACAAAACCGACTGCTCTACCAATCCTATTCCATTGGCGGAAACGACACCTCCCGCACGGAAGTGTTACGCCAGGGCACGCAACTGAAAATCCAGTCGGCGGATAAACCGACGGAGCACCCCGTACCCGGCAAAGCCACGCATTACACCTATCTTGATTATAAGCAAGACACCCTCATCACCCAATTGTTCTACCAAGTTGATGAAATGTACTATTGCAGCAGTTCCATCCGCAAAGACTACGAATTCAAACAGGAAGGCAAGGAAAAAGTGAACGACTACAACTGCACCAAATATTCTATCGTTTTATTTTCCAACAAGATAGAATTGTGGACCACTGAGGATTTGAAATTCCGAGCCACTCCCATTGCCAGTTTCGCATCATTACCCGGTGTGCTAGTCAAATATCTCCGAAACGGCAACGCAGTCATGGAATTAGCCAGCGCCACCAAAGACAAGGAAATCACCGATCTGTTCCCAAGTGATTTTGGTGAGAGAAAGAGTTATTCGGAACTGAATCAATTAGAGAAAGACAAGTTGGTCATCACAACCCCCATTTTCGAGGAGGAACAAATATGCTTCAACCCGCAGATAAAAAAGCCCTATAGTATTGAGTACGATTCGGTTTACCATTTGGCTAACGGCACCATCATCCTGAAGAGGGTGGATATGACGCGCTTGCCGGAGCACTATCGCGTGTTCGTAGAAGTGTCCGAATACTCCAATGGCGACGCCTACGACCGCACCGGCTCGGTGTTTGTCATCCCCATGGCTCTGCGCCAGTCGTTCCTGCACGCCTTGATGGACAGCATACAGGTGCTCCCCTACTTCACCGACAAGTCGGGTGAGCGTTACCAAGGTATGACTTACACCGACACATATCTTCCACCAGTAGAACTGATGCGATTCTTCACTCCATTCGGCGTGCGGCACTACAACGAGTACCGCTCATTGCCAGACCGCGAGTGGGCCGAACAAGTCTCTTACAAACAGGATATCAGCGACTTGAAACCCTTGTTTCAAGGAGATGTTTATATCGGGGTATTCATCGGCAACTACGACAAGGGCGGGCACAAGCTGTCGCTCACATTGAAAGCCTACCCTGAAGATGACCGCTGGGAATATGACGACGACAATGTTGAGATGCTACTGCCGCTGTTCAACACGTGCAATGTCATGGAAATGGCTGGACAGAACTACGGCAAGTTCTTCCGCACCGACAGCTTGAAGGTGGTCTTCTATGTACCCAACAGTCTCAAGGATTTGAAGATGCGCTACATTTCCACGGGGCATGGCGGCTGGGACACGGGCGATGAATTTGTGCCCAAGCCAAACACCATTCTGATTGATGGTATTCCACGCTACATCTACACGCCTTGGCGCGGCGACTGCGGCACATACAGGACCTCCAATCCGGCATCCGGAAACTTTTGGAACGGGATGTCATCCTCCGATTACTCGCGCTCCGGTTGGTGCCCAGGCACAGCCACACAGCCCGTCTATTTCGACCTCTCGGACCTGAAGCCCGGCGAGCACACCATGACCATCGCCATTCCGCAAGGAGAAAATGAAGGCGGCAGTTTCAGTTCCTGGTGCGTGTCGGGCGCACTCCTCGGAACGTTCGGACAATAGTCACAAGCAAAATCCTTGTTTTTTTTGCTATTTTTGCACGCGAAATTCAAAACCTGATTTTGACACAAACAACGAAGACATACAAGCAGGAACTCTCCCACCCCATTTACCCCATCGTGGCACAAGCTGCCGATGAGCTGGGGCTGGAAGCTTACGTCGTGGGCGGCGTGGTGCGCGACATCATCATGCGCCGCCACAACACCGACATCGACATTGTGACCGTTGGCAGTGGCATTGAGCTGGCCAAAAAGACTGCCGCACTCATCGACCCCGAACTGCATGTGAACGTCTATAAGAACTTCGGCACCGCCCAGTTCAACTTCGAGGGCTCCGTCATCGAGTTTGTGGGTGCGCGCAGGGAATCCTACAGCCACGACTCGCGCAAGCCTGTGGTGGAAGACGGCACGCTGGAAGACGACCAGATGCGCCGCGACTTCACCATCAACGCCATGGCCATCGCCCTGAACGGCGAGCATGCATACGAGCTGATTGACCCGTTCGACGGCATCGCCGACATCAAGGGCAAGATCATCCGCACGCCCTGCGATCCCGACAAGACCTTCTCCGACGACCCGCTGCGCATGATGCGCGCCGTGCGCTTCGCCACGCAGCTCAACTTCGACATCTACCCAGAAACCTTCGAGGCCATCCAACGCAATGCCTACCGTCTGGATATCATTTCCAAGGAGCGCATTGTGGAGGAGCTCAACAAGATACTGGTTTGCCTGCGCCCATCCAAAGGCTTTCACATGCTGGATGAAAGCGGCTTGCTGGAGAGATTTTTACCCGAAATGATTGCACTCAAAGGCGTGCAGTTCATCAACGGGAAAGGGCACAAGGACAATTTCCTGCACACGCTGGAAGTGGTTGACAACGTGGCCATGGCCAGCGAACGTCCCAACCTGTGGCTCGAATGGGCCGCCCTGCTGCACGACATCGCCAAGCCAGTCACCAAACGCTTTGACCCTATCGCGGGCTGGACTTTCCATGGGCACGATGCCGTGGGCGTGAAGATGGTTTCCCGCATCTTCCACCGCCTGCACATGCCCAACAACGAGAAAATGAAGTACGTGCAGAAGCTCGTGGGACTGCACCTGCGTCCTATCGCATTGGTAGAGGACACCATTACCGATTCTGCCGTGCGCAGACTCCTCTTCGAAGCCGGCGATGACATCGACGACCTGATGATGCTGTGCCACGCGGACGTCACCTCCAAGAACTCCGCCAAAATCACCCGCTGCTTCCAGAACTTCGCCAAGGTGCGCGAGAAAATGCACGAGATTGAAGAAAAGGACAGGCTCCGCAACTGGCGCCCGCCCATCGACGGTTTGGACATCATGAAGACCTTCGATATGAAACCCTGCAAAGACATTGGCATCATCAAAGATGCAGTTTGCGATGCCATTCTTGACGGCGAAATTGAGAACACACGTCCCGCCGCCCTCCGGAAAATGATGGAGGAAGGTCGGAAGTTAGGCTATGAAATCATCAATCATCCCGAAGCATAATGAAAAAGACTTTCTTATACATCCTCTTGATTCCGTTGGTACTGTTCTCTGCCGGCTGCCACAAAAAACAGGTGCAGAAGAGGCCCGATAACCTCATCAACCGTAGCACCATGGCAAACATTCTTGCAGAGGCCTACATCATCGAAAGCCTCATCACTCTGAATCCTGACGACACACTTAACAATGTGGAGAGTGCCAGAGGATACTACCATGACCTTTTTGAGCGATATCACGTCACGCGCGAGCAGTTCAACACCTCCATGCAATACTACATGGGCGACGAGGATGCCGCAAAAAAACTGGTGATAGATGCGAACGCCATTCTTATGGCCAAGAAAAAAGAGCTGGCCATCACCGACACTCTGCCCCCTGTCGATCCTGACGCTATCGACATCGTGGACATGGACCAGACTTACCAAGAGCAGACGCCACAAAACGCCCCTGCCCCGGAACAATAGCATGGGTTCCTTGCCGTATCCCTATTTTTTGTATCTTTGCCGTCCATTAATCTATACCTATGGCAGATAAAAACGACAAGCTCCTCGATGCCAACGAGGAGAATACTGTAAGCGAAGAAATTGTTCCCGCTGAAGGCCATGAGCCTTCCGATCTTCATAAAGTCATCTTTGCGCAAACCATGTACCGCGAATGGTATTTGGACTACGCTTCCTACGTCATACTCGACCGCGCATTTCCCGATGTGTACGACGGTTTGAAACCCGTGCAACGCCGCATCCTGCACTCCATGGACGAGTTGGAGGACGGGCGATACAACAAAGTGGCCAACATTGTGGGTAATACGATGAAGTACCACCCGCACGGCGACCAGTCCATCGGCGGAGCACTGGTGCAGTTGGGACAGAAAAAGCTGCTCATCGACACGCAGGGCAACTGGGGCAATATCCTCACGGGCGACCCCGCGGCCGCGCCCCGTTATATTGAAGCAAGACTCTCCAAGTTCGCTTTGGAGGTCGTCTTCAACCACAAAACCACCGAGTGGCAGATCTCTTACGATGGACGTAACAAGGAGCCTATCGCGCTGCCTATCAAATTCCCTTTGCTGTTAGCCCAAGGCGTGGATGGCGTAGGCGTGGGCATGTCCACCAAAATCCTGCCCCACAACTTCAACGAGCTGATCGATGCCTCCATCAAGATTCTGCGGGGCGAAGACTTTGAGATTTACCCCGACTTCCCCACTGGCGGCACCATCGATGTGAGCAAGTACAACAACGGTGCGCAGGGCGGCAAAATCCGCAACCGCGCCAAGATTAATATCGTCGATAACAAAACCCTGGTTATCACCGAAATCCCATTCGGCACCACCACTGGCAAGCTTATCTCCGAAGCCAAGAGTTCCATCTCCAATGCCGTAGAGAGCGGCAAACTCAAAATCAAACGCATTGACGACAACACTGCCGCCAATGCGGAGATTTATCTGCACCTGCAGCCCGGCGTGTCGCCCGACCAAACCATCGACGCGCTCTACGCCTTCACCGACTGCGAAATGACCTACTATACCAACGCCTGCGTCATCTGGGACGGCAAGCCGAGGTTCACCAACGTGAAGGAGATTCTCAAAATCAACACCGAAAACACCCTCCAACTGCTCAAACGCGAGCTGGAAATACAACTCGACGAGCTGGATCAGCAATGGCATAAGATCTCTTTGGAAAAAATCTTCTTCGAGAAGAGAATCTATAAGGAATTAGAGAAAGACACCGATACCTGGGACACGCAAGTCACCAACATCGAGCGTGCTTTTGACCCCTACCGTTCCCTTTTCCGCCAGGAAATCACTCGCGAAAACATCCTCTCCCTCTGTGAGAAGCCCGTGCGCAAGATTTCCAAGTTCGACATCAAGAAAGCCGAACAGGAGATTGCCGACATTGAGCTGTACATGGAAGAGGTAATGAACAACCTCGCCCATCTGGTGGATTATGCCGTCAATTATTTCCGCCAGCTGAAGAAGAAATACGGTGGCGACAAGCAGCGTCTCACGGAAATCAAAGAATTCGACAACATCGTGGCCTCCACTGTGGCCGTGGCCAACCAAAAACTGTATGTCGATAAGAAAGAGGGCTTTGTGGGCACTGCCCTGAAGAAAGACGAGGGCGTGGAATACGCCTGCGACTGTTCCGATTTGGACGAGATCATCGTTTTCCACGAAAACGGCACTTTCTCCATCAGCAAGGTGGCCGACAAGCACTTTGTGGGCAAGAACATCCTCCATGTGGAGGTCTTCAAGCGCGGCGACGACCGCCATATTTACAATCTGGTCTATACCAACGGCAGCAACGGACCAGCCATGGTCAAACGTTTCGCTATCGGCGGCGTGTCCCGCGACAAGGAGTACGACCTCACCAAGGGCAAAGCTGGTTCCAAGATTATCTATTTCACCTCAAATCCCAATGGTGAAGCGGAAGTCATCCGCGTGAAACTGAAACCCAAGCCCAAGCTCAAGAAGAAAGAGTTCGACTTCGACTTCAGCCAGTTGGCGGTAAAGAGTCGTTCCGCGATGGGCAACATACTCACCCGTTACCCTGTGTCCCACATCGAGATGAGCCAAAAGGGCGTTTCCACCTTGAGTGCCATCAACGTTTACTATGAAGACTCCGTGATGCGTCTCAACAATGATGGCAGAGGCCAACTTTTGGGTGCTTTCAAAGAGGACGACAAGATCCTGACCGTCTATAAGAGCGGATGGTACCGTATCACGGGATTCGAGATTTCCACACACTTTGAAGACGACCTGCTCTATATCCGCAAATGGAACAAGAATCTGATGATTACAGTCGTCTATCATCAAAAGAAAGAAGACAAATACTATCTGAAACGTTTTCCTGCCGATCAAACCGTCAAAAAGACCGACTTCATACCCGATGACGGCACCTGCAAGATTCTCGACATCTCCATCGACTACCTGCCGCAAATCAAGGTAACCTACCACAAGAAGAAAGCGGAGGAGGACAGCATCGAGATTATCGCCACTTCGGAATTCACGGAGCCGATGACGGTCCGTGCCCGCGGCAAGCGCATCAACTTCCCCGAAATCAAGTCCATCAAGTTCATTGACCCGCTGCCATACGAGGAGCCGGAGGAGGAACCCGAGGAAGAAGAGGAAGAGATGATCGAGGACGCCGAAATGGAGACCGTTCCAGAGAGTGTGGATGATGCGGTGGCCAAAGAGCTGTTCCTGTCTGAGAAGGAACCGCAGAAATCAGACCCCAACAAGCTGGACGAAGAGGGCGTGCAGCTCTCCATTTTCGATGAATAAATTCAAGACATATTGGAAAATCGCTTGCCTGACCGGGGCAGTGGTACTCATGTTTGCAGCCTGCAGGCATCGCTATGAGGACCCTACCCCGCTGGACATTGCCATTCCGTATGGATTCCCCTCCAGACTGAACATTCCTGATGACAATCCCATGACCGTGGAGGGCGTGGAGTTGGGTCGCGCTCTGTTCCACGATCCTCATCTTTGCGGCTATACCGGTACAAATCCGGACTCACTGATGTCGTGCGCCAGCTGCCACGACCGTGCCCACAACTACGACTTGGGTCCTGACAATCCGCGTTTGGTGAACGGGCGCCCAGTCGGACGCACGGGCAAGGCCACCCACCACAACGCCATGCCTTTGATGAACTTGGTATTCAACCACGAGGGCTACTCTTGGAACGGCAGCATCTGCCCGCAAAACGTCAAGGGCCGCCAGAGCATCGAAGATATCGTACTGATGGCCATCGAGGCCGATGACGAGCTGTGCAGCACGAAAGCCCGCACGCTGGCAGCACTGCGAGCCGACAGCAAATATCCCGAAATGTTCGGCAAGGCCTTCGGCTCCGAAGAGATCACGATGGAGCGCGTGCAGAAGGCCATCGCCCAGTACGTGCGCTCGTTAGTGTCCGGCAACTCCAAATTCGACCGCTATCTACAAGGCAAGGAACAGCTCACTCCACAAGAGCTGCACGGCTACATCCTCTTCACCACAGAGGAGGGCGCCGACTGTTTCCACTGCCACGGCAGCGAAGGTTCGCCATTGTTCACCACCAACCTGTTCTACAACAACGGTCTGGACAACGTCTTCATAGATCCCCAAGACCGATACTCATTCACCGGCCATGATGCCGATCACGGAGCTTACCGAGCTCCCTCATTGCGCAACGTGGCCGTCTCTGCGCCCTACATGCACGATGGACGGTTCCAAACGCTGGACGAGGTGCTGAACTTCTACAACCAAGGACTGCAGCCTTCTCCCTACGTAAGCCCGCTCATGCACCACATCAACGATGGGGGCATCCTGCTCACCCCATCCGAGATTGCCGACCTCAAGGCGTTTCTGAACACACTGACGGATGAGGAATTTTTGGAATAATATCGGTAGAGACGCAATGCATTGCGTCTCTACGCATGGGCAATTAAACCTTACCTAATATTCTCCGTCTTGGGCAACGTTTTTTTTTATATTTTTGCCGCGCATTTTTGAATAAACTTAAAAAAATCAATACAATGAAAAAACAGATCACCTTATGGTTGGCCGTCATCATGCTGTTCGGCACCATTACCACATTTGCCCAGAAACCGTTTGCTGGCACCATCGTTTTTGAGACTACCGCATCAGGTACTGATGACCCCAACATTGCCGCCCAACTCGCTGAAATGACTGAAGAGGTGACCATCATGGGCAACAATACCAAAACCGCTGTCAACCAAATGGGTGTCGGCATCATCCACATCACCAACGGCGATTACAAGTTAGCAACCACCATCATCGACATCCCCGGCTATGGCAAATATTACATTGAACAGGAAGAAGCCGATATCAACAAGACATTTGAAAAGGTAAAACAAGAATTCAACTACACATCCGAAACCAAAGAGATTTGCGGATACAGCTGCAAGAAAGTGGAAGTGAAGACCACCGACCTGGAGTCTGACGAAGAGACCACGATTGTATTGTGGGTTACTGAAGATCTGCTGACCGGCGACAACATCAACTTCAGCAACTATCCTGGTTTGAAGGGCTATCCTTTGAGCGTGGAAATCGGACGTGAAATCAGCGGCGAGAACGTGACCATCATCCAAACGGCCAAGAGCGTGACCCCGAACAAGAAAGTGAAGGCTTCCAACTTCCTGCGTCCTTCCGACTCCACACCGATAAAAGATGCTCCTGATGAATTAAAGGCTGCATTCGGCATTACCGATTAATCCTGAACATCGTTTTAACATGTAATGAACCATACACATCCGTCGTACCTTTCCGGTATGGCGGATGTGATTTTTTAAGACAATTATGCAAATATCCAAATTGAGAAACATCGGTATTGCTGCGCACATTGACGCCGGCAAGACCACCGTATCGGAACGTATTTTGTTCTTCACCGGCGTAAACCGCAAGGTAGGTGAAACCCACGACGGACAGGCCACCATGGACTTCATGAAACAGGAGCAGGAGCGTGGCATCACCATCGCCTCCGCAGCCATCACCGCGCAATGGAAAGAGCACCAGATCAACCTGATTGACACCCCGGGCCACGTGGATTTCACCATAGAGGTGGAACGCTCGCTGCGCGTAATCGACGGCATGGTAGCCGTCTTCTGCGCTGTGGGCGGCGTGGAGCCCCAGAGCGAGACCGTCTGGAACCAGGCCGACAAGTACCGCGTGCCGCGCATCGCGTTCGTCAACAAGATGGACCGCACCGGTGCGGATTTCAACGAGGTGGTGGCTCAGATGAACAAATACCTCGGTGCCAACGCCACGCCTATCCATCTGCCCATCGGTGCAGAGAGCGAGTTCCAAGGCATGATTGACCTCGTAGCTATGAAGGCGGTCACGTTTACCGACAAGGAGCGCCTCGTGGGTAACATCCCCGAAGAGCTCATGCCTGCCGCCCAGGAGGCCCGCAAAGCCCTGATTGAGAAGATTTCGGACTACAACGACGATATCGCCATGCTGTATCTCGAGGACGGCGAAATCAGCGAAGAGATGCTGAAGAAGGCCATCCGCGAGGCCACCATCAAGCTGCTCATCACCCCTGTGCTGTGCGGCGCGGCATACAAGAACAAGGGCATACAGCTATTGCTCGACGCCATCGTCGATTACCTGCCCTCCCCCACCGACATCGGCGCAGTGATGGCGCACGACCCGTACGACGAGGAGCGCACCATCCAGCGCAACCCTTCCAACAACGAAAAATTCGCAGCCTTGGCGTTCAAGCTCATCAACGACCCGTATGTGGGCCAGCAGACCTTCATCCGCATTGTGAGCGGCAAGCTCACCAGCGGCATGAGCGTCTATAACACCAACAAGGGCAAGAGCGAGCGCGTAGGGCGCATCTTCCGCATCAAAGCCAAGGAACGTGAGGAAATCACCGAAGCCGGCACTGGCGAAATCGTGGCTCTGGTGGGCATGAAATACACCCGCACGGGCGACACGCTGTGCGACGAGAGCCAACCCATCCTGCTGGAGTCCATCTCTGTGCCGCCGGCGGTTATCGAGATGAAAGTGAACCTGGAAGACAAGAAGAGCCGTGACAAATTAGGCGAAGCACTGGCCAAGCTCTGCAACGAAGACCCGTCTTTCCACTCCCACTTTGACGAGGAAACGGAGGAGACCATCATCTCCGGCATGGGCGAGCTGCATCTGGAAATCCTCGTGGAGCGCATCCGCGACGAGTTCAAAGTGCCTATCACCGTAGGCGAGCCGTCTGTGTCGTTCCGCGAAACCATCACCACGAGCGTGGAGCAGGCCTACAAGCACGTGAAGCAGAGCGGTGGCAAGGGACAGTTCGCCAACACCGTCATCCGATTCGAGCCCAACCCAGGCAAGGGATTCGAGTTTGTGGACGTCACCAAGGGCGGCGTGATTCCCAAGGAGTTCATTCCTTCGGTGGAGAAAGGCTTGCGCAAAGCCATGGAGAAGAGTCCTGTGGCCGAATACCCTGTGGTGGATGTGAAGTGTGTGCTAGTCGATGGCAGCTACCATCCTGTGGATTCCAGCGACATGGCCTTCCAGTTGTGTGCTGCAATGTGCTTCAAGCAAGCGTTCAAGAAAGCCAATCCCATCATCATGGAGCCGGTGATGAAGATCGAGGTCAACACTCCCGACGACTTCATCGGCAATGTGACGAGAGACCTGAACAAGCGCCGCGGCCGTATCGAAAACATGCGCCGTTTCCGCAAGGGTTCGCAAAAGCTGGACGGTTTCTGTCCGCTGATGGAGATGTTCGGCTACGCCACCGCGCTGCGCAACGTCACCTCCGGCCGCGCCAACTACTCCATGGAGTTCTACCAGTACATGCCGATGCCCGCGGCCAAGCAGGAGGAGATTATCAAATCGAGAGTTAATAGATGATAGTTTTCCTTGAACAGCCCCGTTAGGGGCAAGAGCTTGGTAGAAATAATAGTTTTGAACGTTAATAATTGTAGAGGCGTGCCATGGCGCGTCTCTTTTTTTAATTTCATGCCCTGCCCATAAATATTGTGGCAATAGAAAAATTATTATCTTTGCTGCGTGGTTGTCATCTAATGATGTTCCACGGACTTCACATCATTTGCTGAGACCACCAAGAATTGAACAATAGAAGTCCAAAAAAAGCGTCTTATAGAAGAATAAAGAAACATAGATAATAACAACTGAGCTTTACGCTCTTATTCTCGCCACTTAAAATCGGCAAAATTGTAAGTTACACGAGAATAAGCAGCGGAGGTTTCCGTATCGGGCGGGAATTATTCCGTGCTTATTAGTGTAACAGGTGTTTGCCGATACCTAAGTGGCAAATAAGCACACAAGAGGAACGATTCTCCGCCTTTTTTGTTGCTTTGGGGTAAGGGTGAAAGTTCCAAACCGAATGGAACAATGGACAACAACGAAACCCCTATCGAAACCTTTCACATCGGACATGCCATCAAGGCGGAGCTTGCGCGGCAGGGAAGAAGCATCACCTGGCTGGCACGACAAATTGGCTACACTCGCGAAAACCTCTACAAAATCATGCGCCGAGAGTGGATATATACCGATGTCCTTTTTAAAATATGCGATGCCTTGGACTATGACTTCTTCAAAGCCGGCTCCGACTGGCGAAAATCCCCATCTTATCCAAAAGCTGTGAACCAAACAGACAATCTATAGTAACGATTATTCCGATGGATTGTAACGGATAGTTACGGTAGGAATTAGTTTGCAGGTTTGGGAAAATGTAATTTTGCGATGGCTAAATAATGTTATATGAAGGTCGAGAAACGATATTTGTCACTTCCCTTGACGGCGCAGCTGGAAATCACCGATTTCTGCAATCATCGGTGCATTCACTGCTACAACCTTGACTCGGCGATTGAGAACCGTCCAGTGCGAAAAGTGAGTGATGAGACCGTGTTGGCTTGTGCGCAAAAATTGATTGACAATCAAATTTTCAGCGTCATAGTCACGGGTGGTGAACCTTTGATAAAAAAAGAACTCACCAAAAAGGTCATCCGTCTGCTGAAAGAGAATAAAACGCGAGTGTCGCTCAACTCTAATCTCACCCTTGCGGATAATGATTTTATACATTTCCTGAAAGAGCAACAAGTTGGCGTGTTAACTTCCTGCCCTTCTGGCGATACCGATTCGTTTTCAAGACTCACTGGCACAAACAATTTTCCTCTGTTTGAGACTACTATCAGTAAATTGGTTTCTGTTGGTGTACGGTTTACTGTGAATATGGTTGTTACTAAAGAAAACCTTCATGAGATTCGAGCAACTGCTGAAAAGATGAAAATGTTGGGTTGCAAATCTTTTGCGGCAACTCCTATGGGGTTGAATGTGGAACACCCTCGTCTTGACCTATTATTGACTGTTGAGGAAGTGCGTAATGTTATTGCAGACTTGCTATGGATAGAGAAGCATTTGAAAATGAAGGTGGATATATTGGAAGCTTTGCCAAAATGTGTGTTCCCCGAAAGTGTGCTGAAAGGTAAACATGCTTTTCTGAACAGAAAATGCCAAGCGGGGCGAACGGTGATTGCCGTATCCTGCAACGGCGAAGTGCGCCCCTGTGCACATAACCCTTACTCTTATGGAAACCTTTTGGAAGAAGACTTGAGAGACATCTGGCAAAAGATGGGCGATTGGCGTTCGGTGCAATACATACCCGAAGAATGCACAGATTGCACATGGCTCAATCGCTGCAACGGCGGTTGCCGCACCAGCGCGAAAGTGTATAATGGCGATTGGAACAAACAAGATATGTGGTGTACGGGGAAATTGACGGAACCTCCGGCAAATGACAATGAAAACACTGAATTAAAGCCTGACATGCTGTTGAAATTGACGGGGAATATCCGAATGAGACGTGAGGATGAAGATGCGTTTTTGATTTACAATGCAGAAGATGATGTTTTCTGTATGATAAACCAAAACTTTTATGATTTCATTCAGCAATTAAAAAAAAATCCTATTTGTAGTTTTGCCAAGATTTGCCAAATAGTTGGTCTATCTTCAGATGATATTTCCATACAAGACACTGTTTCGTTTCTATTGAGGAAAAAAATATTGAAAATCACAAAAAAATAGTTCTATGAATACAACAAAAAAAGCAAAAGAACTTGTCGTATATGATTATGGCAACTTGACCACCCAAAACACAGCCAAAGACAATTGTTTCTCCTGTGAAGCCGAGCCCTGTGTTTGTGATTGCGACTGTGACGATGGCTGCAACAGCAATTGTGACATTGATGGCTATTGTGATTTCTAATAAGAATGTAACATATTCAATTTGAAAGAATTGGATGTGCCTATCTGTAATTTTAAATAGAGACTATATGGACATATCAACCAATTTTGAAGAAACCATCGTTGTATACGATTTTAGTAATTTGAAACTGCAAGAGAACAGCAAAGGTAACTGTTTCGGTTGCGATTCTTGCGATTGCAATTGTGATTGCGATAGTAATGACTGTGATTGTAATTCATTCTGTGATAGCGACTGGTAATATGAAAATATTTAAGAGGCTGGTAGATTTTGTTAAGGCCAGACCATTCATGTATGTTCTTAGTGGTTGGTGTTTAGCTTTTATTATACCTCTATTTTTCAAACCTGGAGATATTAATAGGGATGAAAAAGACACACTAAATTTTTACGAGATTTCTTTTCTGTCTGCGAGTGCACTTTTTACCGGTATTGCTTTTGCGGCAACATACTCATCTTTGAAAGATCAAAAAGAACACCTAAACAAGGAAATAAACATATTAGAGGGACAAACCAAAATGGATGTCTTCTCGAATGTTTCGGAAGAATTAGGGACAGAAGATTTCAAAGAATGTCGAAAGTACATCAATTCTTCCTCTTTTGACGATGACATTGAAAGAATAAAACAGCTAAACAAAAAAGAGAAAATTAGCTTGCAAGACTTTAAAGACACCTGTTATAAAGACAACATGGGTGAAATTGATGAGAATGAAAAGCAGCATCTGCAACAATCATACAACAAGATTATACGATTTTGCAGCAAAATGGAATACTTGGGCTTCATATACTATAATACCACGACAAACATTATTGTAGATTATTATGGACGAACCATTTTGAATATGTATGGAAGATTGAGGCCTCTTATAGAAATCCAAAATGGCAAAGAGATCAAACATCTGTATTTCTATTTTGCTTATTTATACAACTTCACATTACGAAGGGAAAAGGCTTACTATGAGGAAAGAGACAAGGTGATAAGTGATTATTTTTTAACGAACGACAATGAATAAATCAACAAAAAAAATGAAAGCTCTAACAAAAACTTTTATTGTAGCCATTCTATGCTTAATGGCATTTTCAGTAAACGCACAGCGTTGCGCAGTATTGGAATTCAAAGCGGGTTCCGGCATCTCACAAGCTGATGTGGATGGAATCTCCGCCATATTCATCACCTATTTTCGTCCTGCCGGATATACAATGGTGGAACGAACACAGATAGACAAAGTAATTGAGGAACAGGGGTTCCAGCGTTCACGGATGACACAAGCCCAAATGGTTCGTGTGGGTGAGATATTGAATGTGTCCAAGATTGTTGTAGGTGATATCAACTATGTTTTTGGTCAATATCAAGTGGATGCGCGTGTGATCAATGTAGAAACAGGCACTATAGCCGCTACGGAAGGTGCAACATTTGCTACCTCATCCTATAGATCCAGTATGCAAAGTGTTGCGCAAAAATTAGCAAGCAAGATTGCTATTACTTCGGGTAGTACTGTACCTGCGACACAAACGGCTACTGCAACTCCAAGAAAACGCACTTCTGTAGAAGTACTGTATGGATATTTGAAGATTTTCCCTAATGAGCTTGGAACGTTCCAAGCAGAACCGACTTCAGTTATAAGCCAGATAAATGCCCAAGCACAACATGGTTACAACAACTGGCGTATCCCGACCAATGAGGAATTATCTTTGTTGCGAGCTAATAATTACCTTGGTAGTGGTGAATATATGACCAAAGAGAAGAAAAACGGAATAGTGCTATTGGTTTCGTCTGGGAAGGATTTTGCAACATTACAATCAGAAAAAGAACAAGAAAGAAAAGCATATCTTCAAAGTCGAGGATTAGTTGATTTAGGATTGCCAAGCGGTACATTATGGCGAGATAAAAATGAAAATGGTGGACATAGTTTTCGTCAAATATATGACATAGAAAGAATAAACTATCAGAATAATGAGCGTAATTTAGAAAAAGGTAATCTATACACTTATACTGAAGCAGCAAACAAATTTGGAAATAGTATACCTACCAAAGAACAATGGGAAGAACTTTTGATTACTTGTCAATGGATTTGGATCGAAGATAATCAATATAAGGTTATTGGTCCAAGTGGTGATTATATACTGCTTCCTGGGTCAGGTTGGGCTGATCTCGGAGGCAATGTCGGAGGCATGTTTACTGGACCTGGTGAATCTATGTATTGGTCATCAACAATAGAAAGTACAAATAGTATGTGGTATCTGTTTTTTTGGAAAGGAAGTAAGGAACTGAGAAAAGGAGAGATACCTCATAGATACTGTGCTGTTCGTCTTGTCGAAACGAAATAGGAGTTTTTGTAAGGGTTAAAACCTCATAATTATTGCGTACAAACTTATTTATTTAGATTTATGAACATGAAAGTTCGATGTGAAAATCGGTTCATTCATGCTTCTCGGTGATCTTAAGTTCGTCCTTTTATTATCGGAATCTCGCACCGTACAAAATTCCGTAATAATCTTGGTAGTCATATACTTGATAGAACAAGCTTGGTGAAATAAAAATGCAGTCAAGAACGACTGCGTTTTTTTCATTATACTTTTGGATACAACACTTCCGCTGTCCCAACGACAAAGAATATGTCGTGGTAGCCAAAGAGCAACTCGAAAAGCTCTATAAAGAGCAGCAAGGCCAGCAAAGCGGCATCTACAACGGCAAAACCACCGTTCAAAGCAACAACTTCACGGCAGTCGGCTACTACCTCTCTGCCCGCATCACCCCCGAATACATCCAAATCCAAGTCGTGAACGTCAGCACCGGCGAGATCGAGGGCGATGTGACGGCGGGTTGGTAAAGAGATCAACCAATATATCATCGCCTCGGAGAGGCACAACGCACGCAGTGCAATCAACACCATACAAGCCGTCAGGCGTAGTATGGTGGTTGGAGCCGCACACGCTCTGCAGGCATCTCGGAGAGATGCGATGGATCATGCCGCCTGATGGTGAGATGTCGCATATTTCCGATATGCACATGAGGCACACTCCCTATGGTCACCTTCATAGGCAGCACCAGTGTTGTCACCATACCATTTGCTTTTCAACACACTGCGCGGCTTTGCCACTTGTATGGTGTTATTTGCGCCTAACGGCGCGTCACATGCCTCTGGCATGCTATCATTGCCGATACAGAGGATACTGAACTGATTATTTCACCACCATATCCAAGTCCTAAACGTCAGCACTTGCGAGATTGTAGCGGCGTGCCATGGCGCGCCGCTTTTTTTGCAAAAATTTTCATCAAAGAGAAAATCTTAAAGATATTTTGTATTTTTGCAACCGATATGACCTCCCACGCTTCCCGTTAGAACAGCGCACCCCGGGGGGTCTTCGAGTTTTAATAGAACCTTGATCATGAAATTTTCTAAAAAACCAATCTCTATTGAGGAACAAATTACCAAGCTTGAAAACAGGGGGCTGAATTTCTCCGACAATGCCCCCATCTTGGATGACATTAGAGGTGCTTTCATTCGGCACTTTAAGCAGAATGTACAAGCTTCTGAAGAGGAATGCTGACAAAAAAAAGGTTGCTTATGCCTTCGGCATCGGAGACATAGAGGTTTTCGCCAACTGGCTTCACGCTTTCTCCAACCTGCGAAACTGTTGCGCTCATCACAGTAGAATTTGGAACCGGCGTTTTGTGGTACAGCTAAAACTGCCTTATAACACATCACGCCCTTTCATGACGAGCCCAGCATTGACAACCGTAAAGCAAAACAAGCTCTTTGCTTTGCTTTCGGCAATCAAGTATATGGTTGACATCATCAGTCCGGGCAATTCTTTCAAACACAGACTGAAATCCCTGCTGGAAGAAAACCATCGCCTGCTGACTTTGAAAGACATGGGATTCCCTGCTGAATGGGAAAAATTGCCTGTGTGGAAAGCATAAAGATTAAAAAGCCACGATTTTCATCTATTTATCGTCTCAGCAAATCAAACACCGTCTTCACGGGATTGAAGGTGGCAATGGGCACCTCCACGAAGATGGTAATCCAGTCGCTCATGGCGCCGTTCCAAAGGCCCGGCAACTCCAAGGCTTTCAGCGTGCGGTCGCCATACGACTTGGAGGAGATGAAGCCCGTTTCGGGATCCACATATTGCAACAAGTCAAACTTCTCACCCTTGTAATTCTTGAGCGCGCAGACCATATCCACCGGGTTGAAGTGTGTGGCTTTCGTCATCTTGTCCTTCTGGTCAGGAGCGATCTGCGAGGATTCCACAATCTGCAAGGAGGCATTGTCGTCGGCATCGAGCACCCAGAACGGGCCGCCGCCGGGCTCTCCCTCGTTGCGCACCATGCCACACACGCGCATGGGACGGTTCATCAGCTCATAGAGACGCTCCGGACTCATGTCATCCTCCATCGGAATCATCAAATCGGACTCGGCAAAATCGAGCATCTCGCAGAAAAGCATGGGATCGACATCGCCGGCCTCCAGCATTTTCAGGTAGCTGAACGCACGCGCCTGCAACTGCAGCAAATGGGCCGCCAAGGTTTTCTTGTACGTCACCGTGGGCTTCACGCGCTCTTCTGTAATCACATTGTCGATATTCTTCACAAACACTACATCCGCATCCAGACGGTTCATGTTGTGGATGAGGGCACCGTGACCGGCGGGACGGAACAACAGGTTGCCATTCTCATCGCGGAAGGGTGAATTATCCAGCTCCGCCGCCACCGTGTCTGTGGCAGGGTCCTGGATTGAAAAGTCAATATGGTATTTCACATTATACTGCTTCTCGTACGCGGGCACGACCTGTGCAAGCAATTTTTCAAAACCGGCTTGGTGCTGGGGAGATACCGTGAAATGCAAATAACACTGCCCTCCGGAATTGGCATAGCGGGCAGCCTCCACCAAATGCTCTTCCACAGCAGTGCGGATTTTGTCAGGATAGCGATGGAACAGCAACAATCCTTTGGGTTGGTTGCCATAGTTGAGGCCTTTTTCATTCAGCAGATAATCCACCGCCAGCTTATAATTCTTGTTTTTGATTTCAGCCTCCAATTTGTACCCATCTCGGGCCATCACGTCGCACAGAGCCTCATAAAACGGATACCGGGGCAGCGATTCCAGAAATGCAATCGCTTTTTTCTGCGTCTCTTCCGAATCGTCGGTCAAGTATGTAAACAGTTCCTTGAACATGCGGGATGCGGCTCCGGAGGCCGGCACAAACTTCAGCACTTTCTTGCCTTCCAACATATTGTCGTAATCGGCCACGAGCTCTTCCACCATATCGTCTTCCAGTTGCAAGATGCCGTCGCCGGGAGTAGCCGCGCGGTCAAGACGGGCGAAGTCAAAGCCTTTTTTGAAAATATCCAGTTGGTGCTGCACCTCTTCGGGGTTGCTGCCACGGGCGCGCATGAATTCAAGGTCTTGAGGAGTGAATTGCATTTCCATATTGATGAATTTTAGTTATTGTCGATTTTCACGACCGCAAAGGTAAAGAAAATATTTGTCAAAAGAATAAAAAAGGTAATTATATACATAATGACACTTTTTGTCGTTGTTTCTCATTGCATCCCATTAAGTTCCTCCCTTTCGCACCGAGCCGAAGCCGTGCTTCATTTGAGTGTGTTTTTCTCTTCATATTGGACTTTTTTTGTCCAACTTTTGGGGTGCAGTACACCCTGCACAAAGCCGTAGGCTGCAGTGTGGGGAAGTGGAATGCGCTCGCATGGCCACTCGCGGCGCGCGTGTAATGTGCGTCGGAGCACGACGCCTGCCGCCGCGAAAGACACACGCTAGCAACGTAAAAACAATATCTTCACAAGACTAAAAGGGATAATTACGAAAAAAACAGATAGATTATTACAAAAAAAATGCGACTTTTGCGCTTCCGAATAACCTAAGATACGATGAAGATAATGAAGATGCTTAAAAACATACTATCAGTCAAGACTATTACCTTGATGACATTCCTCATTTTGTCAGTGCTGTGCGGCATGGCACAGCCGCCGGGCGGCGGATTCCCTGGCGGGCCGCCAACTGGAGGGCCACCTCCGGGCGGAAGGCCACCCATGGGTGACCGCAACTGGAATCCCGAACAGCAGATGAACAAGATGAACCAGATGAAGCCGAAAAAGGTACGATCCGGATCCACCTTCAAGGTAGTGGGCCTGCTTCGCGACTCCATTGCGGGCACTCCGTTAGCCTACGCCAACGTGGCCGTGCTCGATGCGGAGGACTCCTCGCTCATCAAGGGTGCACTGGCAAACCAAAACGGCTACTTTGAAGTCGAAGGCGTGCCCCAAGGCAAATGCCTGCTTCGTGTGTTTCTCTTCAACTACAACATGAAATATATTCCGTTCACGGTGAGCAACAACACCAATCTCGGCACCCTGAAACTCATGCCAGCTTCCACCACATTGGGCGAAGTGACTGTCAAAGCGGAGAAACCCATCTACGCCATGGACGGCGAAAAGCTCGTCTATAACGTGAGCGAGGATCCCGCCATCCAGACCGGCACCACGGAGGACGCTTTGCAGAATGCCCCGGGCGTGGAGGTGGACGTGGAGGGCAACATCACTTTGCGCGGCGTGTCGAGTGTGGAAATCTGGATCAATGACAAGCCCTCCAAACTCACCGAAGAGAACCTCAAGACCTACTTGCAGACATTGCCCGCCAACGCGTTGGAACGCATCGAGGCCATCACCAACCCGTCGGCCAAATATGCCACGGATGCAGAGGCCGTCATCAACATCGTGACCTCCGCGCACGTGAAGAGTAACCAGTTCGTGAGTTTCGGCGTAAACGGTTCCAACCAGCCCTTCATCTCACCTTGGGTGAGCTACATGTGGGCCAAGGAGAAGCTGAGCGTCAACCTGTTCATGGCGGGGCGCTACAGCTCGCGGCGCAATGCTTCGGAGTCGAGCGCCTACCAGCGGCGCGATGCGGAAACCTTCGGCGAGTACGACACCACCTGGGCATCCACCACGGCGCAAAAGGACACCAACCGCACCGGCAGCGCCAACTTCTTCCTCGGCATCAACTACGAAATCGACTCCACCAGCGAAATTTCTTTCGACGCCGGAGGTTTCTATAACAACAACAAATCCATGCTCCTCAAATCGCAAGAGCAGACCTATTACTACTTGGATTCCGTGCCGGCTTTTGACATGACCTACATTGACACTACCACCAGCAGATCACCCGGCTGGTCGGTGATGAGCCACGCCGGCGTGGACTACACCAAGAAGTTCGACAAGAAGGGCCACAATCTGCGCATCGGAATCAACGGGCGGTACTCGCACAACGCCAGCGAGCAGTGGTATAACCGATTGTACGACACCTACTACGATCTGGACGAGCATCGCTATCTGCTGACGAGTTTCAATCGCTACGGCGTCTCTCTGGACGCACGCTACAACCGGCCCTACAGCGAGAACGGCGAGATGAGCTACGGTCTGCGCGCCAGCCAGTTCCAGATGAGCAACGACTACAAACGATACAACGATCTTGACGGCGAGCTGGTGGACACGCTGCGCACATACCATTTCAACGGTGCCGAAACCAACGTGAGCGCCGATGTGAACTGGACCCACCGCTGGGGCGGCTTCACGCTAAGCACGGGTTTGGGCGCCGGAATTCTGCGCGACGGCTACGAGTACATCAGCGACATGCCATTCGCCGACAAAGGGGCCCCCATCTTCTTCACGGCACGGCCCTCCATCCACCTCACGTACCGCACCAAGAGCATGCACAACATCAAGCTCAACTACTCCATGCGCATGTCGCATCCAGACGAGGAAGATTTGAGCCAATACCGCCGCTATGGCGACAACAGCTATTCCACGGGCAACCCCGACGGGCTAAAGAGCGGCTTCACGCACAGCTTGGAGGCGGGATGGCAGAAGTATTTCAACAAATTCGGCAACATCGGCGTGGAGCTGTACGGGCGCTTGAGCACCAACGAGATCAGTTCGCTGAGCGATGCTGAATATGACCAGTATCTGGACCGCATCGTCAACTACTCTATTCCGTACAATTTGGGAACCTCGTGGCGCTACGGCGCATCTCTGAACGCCACTTACCGCCCATCAGGCTTCGTGAACGTGCGTTTGTACGCCAATGTCTATGACTACGGCTACAAAATGGAATATGACCGCGATGGTGTGCACCAGCTCGACCAGCGCGACAAGTGGTCATGGAGCGTGCGCCTGAACCTGTGGGCCAAGGCCTTCGACTGGCTGCAGTTCACCGCGTCGGGCAACTACAACTCCCCCACCCTCAGTTTGATGAGCGAGCGCAAGGCGCGCTACTCGCTGAACTTCGGCCTCCGGAGCGACCTGTTCAAGCGCAAATTATCCATATTTGTCAATGTGCAGGACATCTTCAATTGGGGCGGACGCTACGGCTCTGGCACAGTTAACACCAACCCCTACTACCTGAGCAACAGCACCAACAAGATGCTGAACAGCCGCTATGTGTCGGCGGGCATCACGTTGCGTTTCGGCAAGATGGAATTGGAGAAGAAAGTACAAGAAGGGGACGGAGAGACGGGGGATAGCTTGTAGTTTTCACAGTTAACGTTGGGGGTTCCGCCGCGGAGCGGCGGAATGGTGGGAGATTGTGGAAAGTCCGCCACAAAGCACAATTATGGGTGATTTTTTGGAGATTCCGCGCGAAGCGCGGAATGGTAGATAAAAAAAAACCGCTGGATCAGCGGTCTTTTTGGTAGCGAGTAGGAGATTCGAACTCCTGATCTTCAGGATGAAAACCTGACGTCCTAGGCCGACTAGACGAACTCGCCGTTTTTGACGGTGCAAAAATACACTTTTTTTAATATGAGACAATGATTTGACGAAAAATAAATTTTATCGTTCGTCTTTATCCTGTTCAAACCTGAATCCCAGACGTTTACCTGTTTTCAACAGCATATTCTGGTCCTCAATTTGGAGCATATCGTTGACCGTGATGATCTTCATTTCCTCATAATCCGGCACCAAAAGGTCGAAATTGATGGTATATGTGATGGCGGAAGTGAGAATGTCGTTCACTGCCTCCTTTGAAATTTTGTTGCTGCTGAAATTGTTGAGCACCTGGGCGAGTTCCCGTTTGCCCTCAATGTAGTAATGTCCCTCCTTGTTGATGAGCACACGGCCGATCATATAGCCGAGGTCATTGATACGGTTATACTTGAATGAATCTCCCAAAAAGTTGAATATCTGGATAATACCGCAATAGGATCGGGTTTTGTCTTCTTTGATATAGGGAGTGCGCATCACCTCATGCTCGCGCGAGAACTCGAAGATGTTGCTGTGCATAAGGAACACGAGCACGTCGCCACCGAATTTGAGTTGGAACTGGTATTGATTTTTGTTGGTATAGAGCACTGGGATATCCTCATGGTCGTCTGCGTAGTTGGCCTTGTAGTAGTCGTCGAAATTCTTGGCGCACTCCTTGAAGAGTTGCAAGGTTTCCAAGGTAATGGCGAAGATATCCTGTTTCAGTTGTCCTTTGGTAATCAACAGGTTGCAAAGAGAATCATTCATATCTCGATATATTAGAATTCAATGTGCAAAAATACATTTTTTTAAATCGCTCAAATGGGTAAAAGCACTAATTTTGAGGGTAGAATTTTATCGATAATCACATAGTTATTCTCCACGTGAAAAATAACACACCAAACACCATGCTTAATGTTGTAACGTTTTGCATTTTTATGGTATTGGAGAATGAAAGGAGACGTGGAAACTGGTAAGGTATCGGCAAAAAAAGACAATTCACTTATTTCAGCAAGTAGTTCGCGTACGTATTGTACTGCGTGCTCGCGTGTATTTAATCCAATAATGTAGTCTGCGATTTCGTCAATATCATACCTTACCGTAATCGGAAGGATAACTTGACGTTCCATCATAGCCTTTCAACAACAGCACTAACCAGTTCTTTTTCAAATTGTTGTAAGGAGAGATAGCCTTTCGGGACAAAAAGATTCGTACACAAAACCTTTCTACCAGACTTTGATATCCTTTTCCTCGGCGGTTTGACCGAAACAGGACTTTCTGAATAATTTGTTTTCTTCATATCAGTAAACTTTTTGTTGGCAAAAATACTAAAATTCTCCATACAAATCAGGCCGCTGTTTTTTTTCAAAAAAACCGCAACTATTAACAATAAAATGTTATTTTTGCAACCTCATTTCTAAACTCTAAACTCTAACGTACGCACACAACTAACATATAATAAACCTTTAATTATTAATCAAATTTCAAAAAAATGAAAAAGTTATTCTCTTTAGCATTAGTATTCTTTGCAATGCTTTTTGCAGCTAATGCGCAAGTAACTGTCATCTTGGAAGCTCACGATGTATGGAGCGACGGTTCTGGTTATCAGCTGTTGTTGGATGCTGACCACAACACATACGGCACCACCATCCCTACAAGTGGAGGTCTTACTTCTTCCGGTGATGCAACCTCTGCCGTTTATGCCGAATTCGAGTACAAGGTTCCCGTAAATGCAGATGGAAGCATGACAACTCAAAACATCGTTTATGACGGAAGCGATACGATTACGATTCCTGCCGGAACGTATGATTACTGCATCACGAACCCCACTCCTAATGATAGAATTTGGATTGCCAGCGACCAAGGTCCTCAACCCGGCCGTGCCGACGACTTCGTTTTCGAAAACGGTAAAACCTATCATTTCGTTATTTCCAGATTTGGCAATAATGACGGCGTAACGCTGACCGTCACATTGAATCCCACATCTCCCACTATCGATGCTCCCGCAACTGTTAATTTCGGAAATGTTCTCCTGAACAATTCTTCTACCTTGACTGCCAATATTGGCGCATACCTCCTCACCAGCAGCGTGTCAGCCATCACGACAGCTCCTTTTGAGATTTCCGCCGATGGAAACACCTTTGGCACCACAGCTACAATCCCTCAAGCTGGTGGTACTTTGTATATTAAATACACCCCTACCGCTGTAGGACTCGATAATGGTACCGTTATCTTAAGCAGCACTGGTGCCGACAATGACACCATCGTATTGACCGGTAGTGGTCTGGACTGCAGCAATATCGTTGTTCCCTTCACCGAAGGCTTTGAAAGCACTATCGACTGCTGGACCATGGTCAGCATGGATCCTGCCAATGACAGCTATTTCGGAGTCTATGCAGATGCAAGTGCCTACGAAGGCAGCTACGATTTCCGTTTCAGCAGTTACAGTTCCGCTTCGGATTACAACCAATACCTCATCACTCCTGAACTGACTTTGAACGCCAACGAAACCTATACAGTGAAATTCTACTACAAAGGCTATCGTTCCAGCGATAATTTCAAGGTGATGTATTCCACTACCAACAATAACCTCAGCAGTTTCACAATGCTGGCCGACTTTACGGATGTTGCTACCACTTGGACCCAAGCCGCTCTCGTACTGCCCGCAGGTACCAAATATGTGGCCATCGATTACTATGGCAACTATGCTTACTACCTCTATGTTGACAACTTCAGCATTGAGACTTTGTCTGCTCCCAATGTAACCGTTTCCGGTCCCACCAGACTGATGGCAGGTGCTACTGGCACATTCATCGCTACCAGCCCGCTGGCCACCACTTTCGCATGGGAAGTTGACGGTATCGCTGCCACTTCCACCACAGATACACTCACCTACATTTTCTCCACCCCTGGCATCCACAACGTGAAAGCAATCGCCTCCAACAACTTCGGCAGTGCCGCCGACAGCATGGATGTGGACATCTTCACTTGTGACGCCATCACCACTTTCCCCTTCACCGAGTCATTTGACGCCACCTCCACCACCGTGGAATGCTGGGAAATTGTTGACGCCAACAACGATGAAAACACTTTTGAGATTGATAATGGCGAGGTTGTATATTCCTATAGCAGCACAGAAGCCGCTAACGATTATCTCATCTCTCCTGAACTCACCCTTCCCAGTGGAATGTACGGACATATTGACTACATGGTTGGCGGTGCAAGCTATCCCGAGAAGCTCTCCGTTTACGTTATCCCTGCAAACGGAACCATTGCCAATGCAGTCAACATTGTCCCGACTATGACTGTCACCAATGATGAAGATATTGCCACATTGCCGTTTGATCTTTCCGCATACGCCAACCAGACCATCCGCGTGGCCTTCAAAGCTGAATCAGACGCTGACATGTACGAGTTGATTTTATCCAATTTCGTGGTTGAGGCTCTGCCGACCACTCCGACTCTCACTGTTGACCCGACTTCCATGAGCTTCATCACCGAAGTAGGCAGCACAACCCGTGAACAAGCCGCCAACGTTACAGCATTCGTGTTAACCAACGACATCACCGTGAGCACAGCTGCTCCGTTTGAAGTTTCTCTGGACGGCACTACATACGGCGCTACTGCCACTATTCCTGCTGGCAACATCATCACTGCAACCCTTTACGTACGTTATGCTCCGACAACTCCCGGCACTCAAACTGGCACCGTCACACTGACCAGCGGCACTGCTACTGCCACTATCAGCCTTACTGGCGAGGGCGTTGACTGCTCCGCAGGTATCGCCAGTCTGCCTTTCACTCATGATTTCAACGATGCAGTGATTCCTCCTTTCTGCTGGGGTTATGAAAACGAAGAAAGCTTCGTAAGATTGAATGTGGATGAAGAGGCTGGCGACTACGGCGTCGCTATCGGCCAGGTTGACTATCTCATGACACCTGAAATTCACACCACATCTCCCATGAATTTCAGCTTTGATTACGCTACCTATGGTGGTTCTGCAGCCTCCAGCACATTCCGCGTGGGTTATTCTGCCACCAACAACATCAACAACTTCACTTGGTTGGCCCCTGTTGCAGTCATGGAAGACCTTGAAGGTTTTGAGCGTTATTCTGCTAATATTCCGAGCGGTGCCAAGTACATTGCCATCCAAGCAACCGAAATCGGTGAATTCCAATATTGGTTCTGGATGTATCCCAACTATATTCTCATTGACAACATCACCATCACCGAGGGTAATGGTATTGAAAACTTCAGTGAAGACAATGTAAGCATTTATCCTAACCCCGCTAACAACGTGGTTAACGTGAATGCTGCTTCCAACATCAACACTGTGGAAATCTTCAACATGATGGGTCAGAAAGTTGCCGCATTTGATGCCAACGACACCAACGTTCAAATCAACACAACCGCTTTGAACAACGGTATGTATATGATGAGAATCACGACCGAGAACGGCGTTTCCAACCAGAAATTCACGGTTGCCCGCTAATTTCGAGTAATTACCAAATTAAAAATCCTCCGGCGAAAGTCGGGGGATTTTTTTATAGTTAAGAGTTTATAGTTTATAGTTTATAGTTTAGAGTTTAGAGATAATAGTTAGGGGCAAGAGCTTGGTAGAATAATAGTTCATTGTTCTGAAATTTTTAATATTTTTGCAGCGTAAAACAATGAACAAGGAAATCCTCCGTCTCGCAGTCCCCAGTATCATCACCAACATCACTGTTCCATTGTTGGGAATGGTAGATGTGGCCATTGTGGGGCACATCGGAGATGCCAGTTACATTGCGGCCATCGCGCTGGCCACCATGGTGTTCAACCTCATCTACTGGAACTTCGGATTCCTGCGCATGGGCACGAGCGGGCTCACGGCGCAAGCATACGGCGCAGGCAATAGACAGGAGTACTTGCGCGTATTGGTGCGCGGACTCGCCATAGCGCTCCTCGCCGCCCTGATGCTCATCGCCCTGCAACGGCCCATCGGCTATCTATGCAAACGTTGGATCCACAGCAGCGAAGAGACCATCGCCCTCACCCTCACCTATTTCTACATCCGCATTTGGGCCGCACCCGCCAACTTGGCACTATACGCCCTCAAGGGCTGGTTTATCGGCATGCAGAATGCCAAAACGCCCATGTGGATTGCCATCATCCTGAATATCGTCAACATCGTGTGCAGCCTTGTGTTCGTATTCGTGCTGCACGCGGGCATCGAAGGCGTGGCATGGGGCACGGTCATCGCCCAATACAGCGGCCTCACGCTGGCCGTCATCCTCTGGTTTGTGCAATATGGGGAGATGCGCCATGACATCCACATCAAGGAGAGCCTGAAACTCAAAGAGATGGTGCGTTTCTTCCAGGTCAACGCCGATATTTTCCTGCGCACGCTCTGTCTCATCGCTGTGTTCACCTTCATCCCCTACATCTCCGCAGAGATGGGTGACGAGGTTTTAGCGGCCAACACTTTGCTCATGCAGCTCTTCACGCTGCTTTCCTACATCATGGACGGATTTGCTTACGCGGGCGAGTCATTGGTTGGGAAATATGTGGGAGCCAAAGATAGCACCTCATTGAAAATATGTGTGCACCGTCTGCTCTACTGGGGCATCGGACTGGCAGCCTTGTTCACCCTACTCTACGCCACCTGCGGGCGCGTACTGCTGGGCATTCTCACCAGCGACAAGACTGTGGTGAACACTGCCATGAATTACATACTATGGACCATATTAGTGCCCTTAACGGGTTTTGCCGCCTTCATCTACGACGGCATTTACATCGGGGCGACCGCCAGCAAGGCCATGCGCAACGTGATGTTTGTGGCCACGGGCGCGTTTTTCATCGCCTACTACGCCCTGCACCATTCCCTGGGAAACGATGGTCTCTGGATTTCATTTCTGATTTTCCTCACACTGAGAGGACTGTTGATGTTCCTCTGGGAAAAGAAGCACATATTTTCAGGGACACCCATGTAGAGACGTGCCATGGCGCGTCTCTACAATCAAAAATCGCAAATCGGGAAACATTACGCCTTGCGCGGCACCAACAGGGAACCGATAACGGACGTCACCAGGATGCCCAAGATGATAAACAGGGAGGCCACGGTGGAGATGTTGAGATGGAAGAATTCGTGACCGATCATCTTGAATCCGATGAAACACAACAACACGCCCAAGCCATAACGTAACAGCCAGAATTTATCGGTGACATTGCTAAGCAGGAAAAAGAGGGAACGCAGTCCCATGATGGCAAAAATATTGGAAAAGAACACGATAAACGTGTCGGTTGTGACGGAAAAGACGGCGGGAATAGAATCCACAGCAAAGATGATATCGGAGAATTCAATCACCAGAAGAACCAGAAACAACGGAGTGATGAAGGTTTTGCCATCCACTTTCGTAAAGAAATTATGACCGTCAAGCTCGCGCGTGACGCGGAAATGCTTGGAGGCGAATTTCACGACAGGATGGTTGGCGGTATCGATTTTCTCATCCCCTTTATCCCGGAACATCTTGATACCGGAATAGATCAGAATCACGCCGAAGATGGCAAGAATCCACGAGAAGCGGGAGACCACAGCCCCCAGCAGGAAAATGAAGGCAAAACGCAGCACTATGGCCCCCAAGATGCCCCAGAACAGCACTCTGTGATAATATTTCTTCTCGATGCCAAAACTGACAAATATCATGATCATCACAAAGATATTGTCAATGGAGAGGGACTCTTCGAGGAAATAACCGGCGAGAAACTGGTTGGCCATTTCCTTGCGATAGACATCCAATGCCGAGGCGAAATCCATGCCGGGTTGGATGAGACTTTCAAGAGATGTGCCGCTGGCGAAAGCCAACAGATCCTCCATGGTAGAGATACCATGCACCCATTCTGCCTTGAAACGGATCAGCAAGGCCATGCCCATGGCCAACAAGACCCAGATGCAGGTCCAGATGGCGGCCTCCTTGCTCTTAATCTCATGATCTTTCTTATGAAAAAGTCCCAAGTCCATGGCCAACATCAGGACGATGAAGACCATAAACGCGCCGAAAAAGATAAATCTGCTCATATCAAAGTGTCGAAAAATAGAGGCGGCAAAGATAGTCTATTTTTCCGCACCTACCACTATTTCGGAGACAACTTCACAAACGGAGTCAGCATTTCTTCCATGGAAATACCGCCGTGCTGGAATGTGTGCTTATAGAGGTTCACGTATTGGTTGAAGTTGTTCTGATAAGCGAAAAAGTCTGATTTTGTAGCAAAGATGAACCGTTGGGTAATATTCTCTTTCGGCAGAAAAGCATCGTCAGGGTTCTTGATTTCGAAGACTTCCTTGGCGGGATAATCCATACTGCTGCGGCCCACTTTGTAGCGCAGATTGGTGTTTACCTCGCGCTCGCCCACCATCTTGATCGGACGTTCCACCTTGATGGTACCGTGGTCTGTCGTGATGAAGACAGGTATCTTTTTTTCAGACAAGTACTTGAGCATATCCAAAAGTACGGAATTCTCGAACCAGGAAGCCGTGATGCTGCGGTAAGATTTTTCATCGTCGGCCAGCTCGCGAACCACATTCACGTCCGTGCCCGCATGGGAAAGCATATCCACGAAGTTGAAGACGATCACGTTTAGCGAATTGTGCATCAGTTGGTTGAAATTATCAAACACTCTCTTGCCGAAATCGGCATTGAGGACCTTGGCATACGAGTATTTCACATTCTTGCCGTAGCGTTTCAAATATTCGCCCAGCAATTGTTCCTCAAACTGGTTTTTGCCGCCGGGATCGTTCTCATTGAGCCACATCTGCGGATATTTCTTGGCAATCATGGAAGGCATGAGACCGGAGAAGAGCGCGTTGCGCGCATAGTGCGTGGCGGTGGGCAGGATGCTGTGACAAATCGTCTCCTCCTCCACGTAATAGTAATCGTGCAGAAGTGGATAAATACTGCGCCATTGGTCGTATCGCAGGTTGTCGATGACAAACAGGAACGTGGGTTTGTTTTCGTTGAGATACGGGAACATCTTCTCTTTCAGCACTGTATGCGATTGTATCGGTTTGTCGGTTCCGCGGCCGTTCACCCAATCAAGGTAATTGCGCTGCACAAACTTGGCGAACTGCACGTTAGCCTCCTCTTTCTGGGCGGCCAGCATCTCGGCTACGCCTTCGTCTTCAATCTTCTCCATCTGCAGTTCCCAATTCACCAGTTCGCGGTAAAGGTCCTCCCACTCCTTCACAGAGAGGCGGTCGGAGATGCGCATGGAGAGGTCGCGGAACGACTGCTGGTAATCCACTGTAACCTTGGCAGTTACCAACTTCTTGTTATCTATATTTTTCTTCAGGCACAGCAGAATCTGGTTGGGATTCACGGGTTTGATGAGATAATCGGCGATACTGGAGCCGATGGCATCCTCCATGATGTGTTCCTCCTCGCTTTTGGTAATCATCACGATGGGGAGATGGGGGTAGTCTTTCTTCAGTCTTTTCAGTGTTTCCAAACCGCTGAGGCCGGGCATATTCTCATCCAAAAATATGATGTTCACAAACTCTTTCTTCAGAATTTCAAGTGCTTCCGTGCCGCTGAGCGCGGGGATGACCTCGTAGCCTTTGGAGTTCAGGAACAGGATATGGGGCTTCAGCAAATCAATCTCGTCGTCGGCCCACAAAATCTTAGCGTTCATACTTCAACATTTAAATTTACAACAGAAGGATAACGCGGGTTGTGGGGATTTAGTATTTTTGCCGCCGAAAAACGACAGGAAAAATGACCGATTTTGCCGCCATCGATTTCGAGACCGCCAACGGGCAGCGCAGCAGTGTGTGCAGCGTGGGTGTGGTCGTGGTGCGCGGCGGCGTCATCACCGACACATTTTACAGTCTTATCAAGCCCGAGCCCGACTACTACGCCTGGTTCTGTCAAGAAGTGCACGGCCTATCGCACGAGGACACGGACAACGCGCCGGTGTTTCCTGATGTTTGGAGGCAGATTGAGCCGTTGATTGAGGGTTTGCCGTTGGTGGCGCACAACAGTCCGTTTGATGAAGGCTGTCTGCGGGCTGTGTTCCGCGTGTATCAGATGGACTATCCCGATTACGAGTTCCGATGCACTTGCCGTGCTTCGCGGCGATATTTCGGGCGGCGTTTGCCCAACCATCAATTGCACACCGTGGCGGCCGCGTGCGGTTGTCCGATGGAGAACCATCACCACGCCCTGGCTGATGCCGAGGCCTGCGCGCGGATTGCGCTAAGGCTACTTTGAATAGGTGTGGAATTTTTCCACCACCTCAGTAATTCAACCTCTATCAAGACAAACCTTAATTTTGTGGTCAAAAATTTCGACCGCAAATTCATAGGTGCATGATTACCAATCTATTTGGCACTATATTCAAATCATGCATAATCATTGTTGTCGAAATTTCTGTTTCAATGCAGCAACTTTCTCTCTCAATTTCCGCATCTCCTCATCATTCTCCCGTTTCACCGAATGTTTGAACTTGAACATCGCCAAGTTCAACTCGAAAGAAGTCTCGCTGCTCTGGACCGGCAACACATCTGTTAGCAGATCCTCCACCAACTGGCCACCACGCTGAAGCAAAGTTTTCTGCTCCAACGAGTTCTCCTCATGTTGCGGGATTTCCGTCATCACCCGCGACAGTTCCTTCAATTTCGCGTATGCCTCCACAATAGCGATAGTGGTCTCCACTGCTTTGTCACTTTTCAAAATAGTGGCAAGCATATAGAGACCTTTTTCGGTGAAAGCTTTTGGATTTGCCGGCGAATACAAGAGATTACCTAGGTTATCAAAAATTTTGATAACCTCCTCTTTCTCTTTCTTGTCAAGTTCTAAAATGTAACCATCTGGAAATTTTTCAGGATTGTTTTTAATAGCCTGATTCACCTCTCGCGTTTCTACGCCATAGAGTTCTGCAACATGATTAGACAATATCACCTGCTGGCCGCGCAGGGTGATAATCTTGTTCTCAACTTCTAAAATGTTTGTCATAGCGGTAAAAGTTTTGTAATTCATAATTGTGGCAAACATACAACAACTGGCCGATTTTGTCAAGGCCTTTTGCAGATTATTATTAAATAATGAAAATCAAATACTTACAGTTATAATTTTAACAATTACAGGGTCAAATTGTTAATTTTTAGTTCGTACTTTCGCAATATTTTGCGAAATACAACACAAAGATAAGACAAATATATCACGATTGGGAATCAACGTTTAATGATGATTTTCACATCCTCAACAACAGTGGTATCGGCCACCACTTTTTCCTTCAACTCCTGTGGCAAGTCGAGACTGCGGAATTCACTTTTGGCCTCGCGGTGAATGGGAATAATGGCCAGTTTAGGATCAACCTTAGTACAGACCTCCGTAAGCGTCTCTTTCGAAGCATGTCCAGAAGTATGGAGATACTTTACTTCCCAATCATGAGAGTGTACGAAGTCGAATGTCCGCTGTTGAAATGCCGAGTGTTCCTTAAAGATATATCCTGTGAATTGGGAATATATAAAACAGGTCTTTTTTGAGTCAAGTTCCGGGTAAATGGTGTCGATGAATTTACGGATTCTATAATTGTTTCGTACCAACATCACAAAGCCGTTTGCCTTTGATGCTGCACGGATTTCCTCTTGATGTTTCGCGAAGTATCTGCGTTGAGGAAAGTGGTATAAACCGCATTCTTTTCCGAGGGTGTTTTCTATTTTCTCCAACACTTTCCATTGATAGCCATCCACCACAAACATCATCTCTTTATCCATTGCCGCCTGATAAAACGAAGCTATCCGGTCGGCATCCATCGAAGAGCACATCACAAAAACGTTCTTTTTTTTGCCAATTATTCCAACAGCATTACACTTCAGTTTTTCCTCAGATATCAAGCGTTTATCTTCGCGATTAAGCATCGTGCCCTCGATGATAAGCACATCCGGTTCCTTTCGAGTTACGCATTGTGTAATTGTATGCATCAGTTCCCCACCACGATAGCCGTGGTCGCGGAAGTCCCCTGTGTGTAAAACAACTCTGTTGTCACATTCAATCAAAAACATATAGGCATCTGGGGCCGAGTGGCTGACAAAGTATGGCGTAACCATTATCGTACTATCAACCTTGACAGTCTCAGTGTCACGGAAAGTGCTGAATTTCTCGAAAGCCTCTTTTTCTGCCTTTGGTTGAGGTTTGCCTGTATAAGCTATATGACCTTTAAGCAGCAACATCAATTCTTTGCTGGTTTCTCCGATATACTGCGGTATGCCTCGCTGAGCCACCTGAACCTCAAATCCAATGTGGTCGCCATGGGGATGCGTATAGAAAATAGCATTCACACCATCCAGCAGTTTGTCTAATTCTTCGCTGTTATCGTATTTATCGTATGCAAGACTATCCCCGTCTGGCAAATTATGTCCCAAGTCAATGAGTATTTTAGTGCCAGAATCTGATGCAATTTCGGTGATACATCCGCCGATTTGGTCAATCCCGCGATGGATGGTGATGGTCATTTATTGTTTTTTTACTTTACAAAGCGAGCCAGAAATTCCTTTTATTATTGATTTTTTAAAGTCAACATCAACATATAAACTATATGGGTGCAATGTAACATTATCAATTCCCGGGATATGTATTTCTTCGAATTTAGATTCAGAAAGTTTTCCTGTTTTGTCAGGAGGCATTACCGTAATCACATCAATGTCGAGATGTGGTTTGACTTTTGTTTCATCTTCTTTTTTGTTCCTGAATATATTCCACCACAGCTTCCCGCATTTTTCATCACGAAGTAAATATCCTATAAAAGTAGCATAAATCATAGCTTGAGTCATAACTACCGGTTGGCTTTCCGCTGCCTTATTATCATCTTTTAATTCCATAACCGCCAATCTCCAACTCCCATCTTCATGTCTTATTCTAGCTAAAATATCAATTCCTCCTCCCTTTACAGCACGACCACACATAACATATTGGGGTTCATGTTTACTTGCTCCAAACACAGTCCTCATTTGGAAAAAACCATATTCCCCCAACATTACTGGACGGCAGTATGTTATATGCTTATTATTACTACTGGTCTGAACCAAATCATGGAGTATTAGTGTCTCATACTTATGTTCCTTAAAGCGAACATTTGCACCTTCCCCTTTATACTCCACAAAAGTTTTAATAATTTTCTTAGCTTCGTTTGAATCCCAAAGGTAAGGTTTGTTAGTTGGATGGGCTTTAGTTTCAATTCCCAGGCGATCCCTGTTATTTTTCTGCTGATCGGGTGTAACTGTTAGATATAATTTATCATTTTTTATGGTTAATCCTCCAACACTTTGTCCAAAAATCCGCAAATCAAAATAAGCAGACTTAGAGGACTTTTGAACCAGTTGGATACTTGAATAGATGCGCAACAGCCCCATTTCTGAGGGTAAATGACATTTAAGTATATCAGCTGCCGCACTATATACACCAGTAGCATTCTTGATATTAGTAGCATATCGAAGAAACGCTTCGCGCCAATCATCTTTTTCTGTTAATATCTTTGCTGTTAAATCAACAGTGTCTTTATAACAAATATTCATATTGTTTAGCTTAAATTATTTCATTCTGCAAAAGTACAATATTTTTCACCAGTATTATCTCCATAAATGTACTTTGACAAAGATTAAATTTATTATTTTTGCATTCTCAATGTGAGTTAAAAATCATAAAGTAACCCCGCTATGTATTATAAAGAATTCCGACAATTTCTTATCAAAAACCATGGCGATTTATTTGCCTCCCTGCAAACGGCTTTTTTTGAAAAAGCGGTAGAGGCAGCTCAGAATGAATGTTATGATGATGCTTTGATTTTGGGAGAGGATGCCATGACATTGGCCAAGTATTCCAATATCGGCTATCCGAATATCTATATGGCCGGCATGTTATGCCAATGCTATTTGGATAATGGTATGCCAGAAAAAGCAAATGCTATTTTCGAACGAGTAATGCCATATCTTGATGAAAAAGACGATTCCTTTAATGAAGATGTGGACCATTTTCTTGATCTGAAAATTGAAATAGAAAAGGAACTAGATACGAAGAAAAACAAGGATTTGTAAGAATTAGTGATAACACGAAACACTTGAAAGGGTAAGTACATCGAAGAATCAGGTATTCATAATACCATGCCCACCATCCTCATTACCGACACCGCCCACTACACCACCGTTCTTGACCTTGCGGTTTTTGCGGGTCGAAACCCTTAATTTCTATTTCTTTTCCCCGCACACCTACGGCGTGCGTATTTCTCTTGCATGCCCCATTCTACCGAGCCTTGCACCCCTACGTCAAGATTCCTGTTCACTGATTACTAATCACTGATCACTATTCACTGTTCTCTAACGCAAATCATGCTGTAGATCTGCCACTACACCACCGTGTTCGACCTCGCCATGAAAGCCGAGCGCAGTCTGTGGATCGGTACAGCCATTTTTTAACCAGCCAAATTATATATGGAATACATATTTTTGGCTGAATAAAAAAAACAAACCAGCCAAAACAATATTTTTTTGTATCTTTGCGGCTGAATAAAGACTTTGTTATATGAGCCAGAAAATCATTGGAAGAAGACATGAACAATCTGAATTACAACACCTTAAAGAAAGTAATTCTCCTGAATTGGTTGCCGTGTATGGTCGTCGTAGGGTTGGAAAAACTTTCCTTATCAGAGAATTTTTCCAAAATCAGTTTGTTTTTTACCATACGGGGGTGTCTCCGCTCGAAATAAAGGGAAAGCAATTGACCAAACGACAGTTGGAGGAATTTTACATTTCCTTGCGAGAGTATGGATTGAAGGATGTTACCTGTCCAACTTCTTGGCCAGAAGCATTTAGGTTGTTGCGGCAACTTGTTGAAAAACAAACTAATGAGGATAAAAAAGTGGTATTTCTTGACGAACTGCCATGGATGGATACACCTCGTTCAGGTTTTGTTACCGCTTTCGAGCATTTTTGGAACGGGTGGGCATCCTCTCGTCCTGACCTTCTGCTGATTGTTTGCGGCTCAGCCACTTCGTGGATGGAGGACACGCTTCTTCATAATAAGGGCGGTTTATACGGACGTGTGACTTACCATCTGAAACTTGCTCCATTTTCTTTGCATGAGTGCGAAGAATTTTTAAAGTACAAAAAAATCGAACTGGACCGCTACGACATTGTCCAAAGCTATATGGCCATAGGCGGAATCCCCTATTATCTGAATTATTTCCGTGCTGGTTTCTCCCTTGCACAAAACATCGACCGTCTGTTTTTTGCGCAAAACGCACCACTTCGAGACGAATTCGACCGCTTATTCGCCTCACTCTTCGGAAATCCTGAGGATTCCAAGGCGATCGTGAAATTGTTGGCCTCCCGCAGAAATGGCTATAGCAGAAAAGAGATTTCAGAAAAGCTTAATAAGACCTCCGGGGGAACGCTGACCCAAACACTGAATGCCTTGACCGTAAGCGATTTCATTACCTCTTTCATACCGTTAGACAAAAAAAAGGAGAGATACTACAAACTAACGGATAATTTTTGCCTGTTCTACCTGAATTTCATCGAGAAAAAAGGGACCAATGATGAGTCGTTTTGGCAACATTCCGCTTTGTCACCTGCCATTGCATCATGGCAGGGGTTTGCCTTTGAGGAAGTCTGTTTTGCCCATTCTCTTCAAATCAAAGCTGCGCTTGGTATCGCTGGCATCCAAACAAATATATCGTCACTCATCATCACCAAGAATGAGAATCAATCCGGAATGCAGACTGATATGCTCATCGACCGTGCCGATAGAGTCATCAACCTTTGTGAAATCAAATATTGCAACCAAGAATTTGTTATAGACAAGCATTATGAGGAAAAACTCCGCCAGCGTGTTGAAAGAATCCGAGAACTGACCAAAAACAGGCGGAACATCCACCTCACTTTGATTACCACATTCGGCCTCCATTACAACGAATATAGCGGACGCATCCAAAGAACCATCAATATGGACGATTTGTTCGCCTAACCACAATTTTCCATTTCCCGTTTTCAATTTTCCTATGCCCACCACCCTCATCACCGACACCACCCACTACTCCACCGTGCTTGACCTCGCCATGAAGGCCAAGCGCAGTCTGTGGATCGGCACCGCCGACATCAAAGACCTGTACGTGCTGCAAGGGAAAACCGAGAAACCATTCCTTGAGGTGCTGGCCGAGATGCTCGGAAAGGGCGTGGAGGTGCGGCTTATCCACGCCAAGGAGCCCGGGCCGAACTTCCGCGCCGACTTCGACCGCTACCCGCGGCTCTCCAAACTGCTGGAACGGGTAATGTGCCCGCGGGTCCACTTCAAAATCATCGTCATCGACCAGACGGTCTGCTATGTGGGCAGCGCGAACCTCACGGGTGCGGGCATGGGCATGAAGTCGCCCCGCCGCCGCAACTTCGAGGCGGGAATCCTCACCGATGAACCCGCCATCGTAAAGGCCGCCATCGAGGAGTTCGACAAGGTGTGGCGCGGCAGCGAGTGCGCCCAGTGCCAACGGCGCAATGTCTGCCCGGACCCAATTGGTTGATAACCCTTTGATAGTTTCAAAAAATACTATATCTTTGCCCCATCAAAAACGCCCTCCCATGCGAAAAGTCCTTGTTCTTAGCCTCTTCTTTCTGGCCCTCGCCACCACAGGGCACGCGCAGACCGTCTATCAAAAGGACCGGTGGGGCGCGCGGCTCCTCTTTGTGCAGGAAAACACCATCCGCCAGAAAGACCGCTGGGGCGAACAACTCCTCTGGTACGACGAAAACTCCGGAGTGGTACGCCAAAAGGACCGCTGGGGACAACCGCTGCTCTACATGGACGGACAGACCGTGCGGCAAAAGGACCGCTGGGGCGCTCCGTTACTCTACTTCGACGGCAACACCATTCGCCAGAAAGACCGCTGGGGCACGCCACTCTACTACCTCGACGGCCAAACCCTCCGCATCAAGGATCGCTGGGGTGCCGCTGTCTATTACTTCGACTTCATCCCTAGTCAGTGGCTGTTGGCCAGCATTATACTTCTGTAACAGATTTCCAAGCCCTTCTCCCTACTTCCAACTCCGCACCGTAACGGCTGGTTCGCCGTCCATCTGCACGTCATAGTAGCCATAGATGGTTTTCGGGACATTGGGAAGCACATTGAAATAGTTGTCCGACCAGCGGACATCCTTTCCTGTGGTTTCCCTCACCTGCACGCCATAACAGAATGTGGGACAAGTCAAGGTAAGCTCGAAATAGTCGCCGTAGTTCTTCAGCTCCTGACGGATTGTTTCTTTCCGAAGGCTCAATTCTCTGGGTTCTACAAAGAAACATACCTTTTGAGCCAACACTTTGCCGTCGAATTCCAGTTGAGCGACAAGACAAACCTGATCCGCTCGCAAGTCTTTCAGGTCGGCGGAATGACAAACTGATATCTTTTTGCTGCTATTGGGTAATGCACTGACTTGCTTGCTGACCAACACCTGCGATTGTGTGCCGTCCAGGGCAAAAGCCGTAACCTTCATCGTCCCTTTAACAGCCGACAATGAATCGTTAACTAAATAGAATTCAACAGTTTGATTGTCAGAATTATGAGTAGCAATCGCCACATTGGCATATGCTTCTCTCAGACTATAATGCAGGGCCTTCCAGCGGCCCGTGTAGTCGATGCTGCTCCACGAGGCCACGGGCCAGCAGTCGTTGAGCTGCCAGTACAGCGTGCCGGCGCAGCGGTCGTGCTGGCTCCGGTGCGCGTCGATGGCACGGCGGATGCCATCCGCCTGCACCAGCTGGCTCACGTATGCAAAATCGTCCAGATCATCGGTCCGCGTGTAGCCAAATTCCTCCTTCATGGCCTTGCGGATGATCTCCACTCCCCTGCCGTGCTTCTGGTGATTGTTGAGCGCCGGAGAACCGAGTTTCCGGTCTTCAAGTGTTGTAAATGTCTCTATCGTAGCCATTTCCGGATAGGATTGGAAGCCGTATTCCGACATAAAACGGCCGGTTTTCTCCCACCAGATTGAAAAAGGCTGCTCGCCCCACCAAACGCCCCAATAGTGGGAACATCCGTGCGTGCAGCACTCGGGATGGCCCCAACCGAATGTGGGAGACGAGGAAATGTACGGAACGCCCGGGTGGCATTCGTGCACACGCTCCGCTAACATCTTCTCAAACAACTGATTGAAATCCTCAAACAGCTGTTTGTACTGCGCATCGCTCCACCCGAGAGCGGTTTGCCAGCCCCAGTCGTCCAGACCGTTGTGCACCTCGTTGTTGCCACAATAGAGGGCTATGCACGGGTGGTTGCGCAGGCGCTTAACCTGTTCAACCGCCTCCTGCCGAACATTTTGCAGAAAAGCCTTGTCGCCGGGATAGGGATTGCAGGCGAACATGAAATCCTGCCACACCAGCAGGCCTAATTCATCGCAATAGTTGTAAAAAGCTTCATTCTCGTATATGCCGCCGCCCCAAACCCGTATCATGTTCATGTTCACCTCTTTGGCATCGTGCAGAAGACGGTAATACACATCACTGCCCTCCGGCGTGTTCAGCGTGCCGGGATAGGAAGCCGCCGGAATCCAGTCGGCACCTCGCGCGAAAAAGGGCTTGCCGTTGACCTTGAACGCAAACGACTCGCCAATGCTGTCCTGCTCCCGCACCAACTCAACCGTTCTCAACCCGTGACAGACAGTCCGCTGCTCGGCCTGTTTCCTGTCCATTATGGTCACGGAATAGGTGTACAAATGCTGCCCGCCCATGCCATTGGGCCACCAGAGTTTGGGATGGGTAATGGACACCGGTATCTTGACGAGATTTTCATCATAATCCAACTTCACGCGCTTTTCCACCTTGGCACAAAGGCCATTTTCATCAAACACTTCTACCCGAACCGTGCATTTTTTCTTCTCTTCAAGCGATTTTACCCAAACCTGCACTTCGGTTTCCCAACTACCTATGGTGTCAAATGTCGGCTTTGTATCAGCCACATACACATCCTCCAATTTCAAATCATGAAAGCTCTCCAGACGCACATTCTTCCAGATGCCGCAGGTGATGAGCTTCGGACCCCAGTCCCACCCTGACATATATTGCGCTTTGCGGGAAAACACGCGGTTGTCGGGAAGCTTATAAGGTAACTTTTCAGCCTCAACTTCTTCGTAAAGTATTATCGGGAAGAATTTAATAATCAATTTATTATCCTTCTCTTTCAAAACATCATCCACACAAAAACGCCATCTGCGGAACATATTGTCAAGAAGAGTCGTGTCGCCCTTATCCATGGAGTGCAGTTTCTGCCCGTTGAGCCAGACCTCGGCGTAAGTGTCGAGACCGTCGAAGACAAGCCAGTGGTTTTCGTACGACTGCCCCGCACCCGCACAATCCGCATCGAAAATAAGCCGATAGGTCCACACGCTGTCAGCGACCCACTGCACGGAATCTTCATTGGTGCCGAAGAACGGGTCCGGGATCAACTTGTTGGCCAGCAGGTCGGTATGGATGTTGCCCGGCACCGTGGCCGAATACCATTGGCCTTGATACTGGAACTGCCAGTTGTGCGTGATGCACCCCGACTTGGAATCCAAGCTCTGCACGCGCGTGGCCGGCATCTTGTCCGTCTTGCAACCCATGAAGAGCAATGCTATGAAAAGTGTAATGAGGAGCGGGTTTCGGAAAGACATGAATTGAGAATTGAGAATTGAAAATTGAAAATTGAAAAATAATATTCCCCTTCTATTTTAGAAGGGGTGGCCGAAGGCCGGGGTAGTAATATGGAGTTGAAAATTGAGAATTACTGCATGAATCCTTGTTTTTTCAGAGCATCCAAAAGCACTTTGGCAAAATGTTCATTATCGGCTTTGACATAGCGTTTCTGGGTGAAAATCTGTGCCAAGTTGGGCAGATTGTTCTCACGAAGCAGCTGCTGGGTTTCTTCAGAAGATTCTTTCTCTGCGTAGAGATGATCTATCTTCTCTTTGTCGTAGTCCTGATACGTTTCGTAATGTACCATGGCCTCCACCGGCAGCTTCTGTGTCAGTGCAGGCTTTGCAACCGGATAGCCCATCGGGATGCAGGCCACGGGGATGACATGCTTGGGCAGATTGAGAACCTCAATGAACTTGTCCACATTATAGGTGATGGTGCCGAGCCAGCAGAAGCCAAGGCCCAGTGATTCGGCGGCTACGCAAGCGTTTTGCGCGGCAATCAGGGCATCGATCACAGCCCAGTGATAGGATTGGAGATTGCTGTACGCCTCTGTTTCAGCATCGCGAAACTCGCAGTAGCGGTTGAAGCGGCGGAAATCGGCACAGAAAGTGAGAATCAGCGGTGCTTTTGTAGCCATAGGCTGGTTGAAGTGCAACGGGGCCAGCTTCTGTTTCATCGCCTCATCGCGCGTGACGATGACGCTGAACAATTGCATGTTGCCCATCGTGGAACCGCTGCAGGCGGCTTTCAAAATCAGGTTCAGCGTTTCGTCATCCACCTTGCGGTCGAGATACTCGCGCACGCTCACGTGGTTAAACAGGGTATTAAGTGTTTCGTTCATAAATCGTTATTTAAAGAACAATGTAATATTTCACTACCTGCAAAAATAAGAAAAAAGTTCGTACTTTTGCAGCCGAATTTGAGGCCAATAGGCTAAAAGAACGACACTGAATACTGAACCCTGTTCACCGTACCCTAAAAGAGAATGAACCAAGAAGAACCCGAGAAAAAGGACATATTGGAAGAGATCACCGAACAAGACTATAAATATGGTTTTGTTTCGGATATTGATGTAGAAGAATTTCCGAAAGGCATTAACGAGGAGATCATCCGCATGATTTCGGCCCGCAAGAACGAACCCGAATGGCTGCTGGAGTTCCGGCTGAAAGCCTATCGCCACTGGACCACCCTGGAAGAGCCAACCTGGGGCCATTTGAATTTCAAAAGACCTGATTATCAAGACATCACCTATCTTGCCATACCGAAGAAGAAAAAACAACTTGCCAGTATGGACGAGGTGGATCCCGAGCTGATTGACACCTTCAACAAGCTGGGCATCAATCTGGAAGAGCAGAAAGTGCTGGCAGGCGTGGCCGTGGATGCCGTCATGGACTCCGTTTCCGTGAAGACCACCTTCTCGGAGACTCTGAAGAAAGAAGGCATCATCTTCTGTTCGTTCGGCGAGGCCATCCAGCAATATCCTGACTTAGTGAAACAGTATCTGGGTTCCGTGGTGCCCTACACCGACAACTTTTACGCAGCATTGAACTCCGCTGTCTTCAGCGAGGGATCATTCTGCTACATTCCCAAAGGCGTGCGCTGCCCTATCGAGCTCTCGACCTACTTCCGCATCAACGCGGCCAAGACGGGCCAATTTGAGCGCACACTGCTCATCGCCGACGAAGGCGCGTACGTGAGCTACATGGAGGGCTGCACCGCCCCGCAGCGCGACGAGAACCAGCTGCACGCAGCTGTGGTGGAACTCATCGCCATGAAGGATGCGGAGATCAAGTACTCCACCGTGCAGAACTGGTACCCGGGCGACAAGGATGGCAACGGCGGTATCTATAACCTCGTCACCAAGCGCGGACTGTGCAAGGGCGCCAACTCCAAGATTTCATGGACGCAGGTGGAAACCGGCTCGGCCATCACGTGGAAATACCCGGGCTGCGTGCTCAAGGGCGACAACTCCGTGGGCGAGTTCTACTCCGTGGCCGTCACCAACAACTACCAACAGGCCGACACGGGCACCAAGATGATCCATCTGGGTCGCAACACGCGCAGCCTGATTGTCTCCAAGGGCATCTCCGCCGGCCATAGCCAGAACAGCTACCGCGGACTTGTAAAGGTGAACAAGAACGCCGAAAACGCGCACAACTTCTCGCAGTGCGACTCGCTGCTGATGGGCGACAAGTGCGGCGCGCACACCTGGCCCGACATCCAGTGCGCCAACTCCTCTTCCATCCTTGAGCACGAGGCCACAACATCCAAGATTTCCGACGACCAGCTCTTCTACTGCCAGCAACGCGGCATCGACAAGGAGAGCGCCATCAGCCTCATCGTGAACGGCTACGCCAAGGACGTGCTCAGCAAGCTGCCCATGGAGTTCGCCGTGGAAGCTCAGAAACTGCTCAGCATCAGCCTGGCAGGAAGCGTAGGATAAAATTCTTGAATTAAGAAATTAAGAAACTAAGATAATTAAGGAACTTCCCATTCACCCTTTCTCCTCATTTATCCTTTCACCCCATTCACCCCATGTCCCCCTTTCACCTCATGCACCCTATTTCAGCTACTGTCATCCGCGGTTTAGGCAACGGCCGCAAGTTCGGGTTTCCCACCGCGAATCTGCAGTTGGACGCACCTCAGGAATTCGAGAACGGCGTATATGCTGCTTGGGTAATAGTGGATGTGAACCGCTACAAAGGCATGCTGTATGTGGGCACGCGGCCATCGTTGGGGCTTACAGAGAAGACTTACGAGGTACATCTTCTGCATTTCAGCGGGAACCTTTACGGAAAGAAGCTTTCGTTCGAGGTCATGCAATTCATCCGTCCAGAACAGAAATTTGAAAGTGTTGAAGCATTGGTGGAGCAGCTGAAAAAAGACCGAGAACTTGTGGAAAGCATTTAGTTTTTTTCTATTTTTGCAAAAAATTCAAAACTATGACAACAATTACATTAAGGTATGATGAACGGAGCAGCAAAATGCGTGCTTTAATTGCAGACATGATAGAAAATGGTGCAGTGCCTGAATACGCATCTAAAAAAAAGATGACTGGATACGACCTCACACTATCCGCCTTATATGAAATCGAGAACGGCGGTGGCATTGCCTGCGAATCTTTTATTGACTATAAAAAAAAAGTTCAAGAGCAAGAGTAATTGTCTTCTCTTCACAATACAAAAAAGATCTTGCTCTTGCCATTAAACGAAAAATGCCCATTGACGAGCTTGACATTGTGATTCAACTTCTGGTTGAAGATATAACGCTCCCCGCAAAATATCTTGACCACCCTCTTTCCGGCCAGTTCATTGGTTGTAGAGAATGTCACATTCGGCCAAATTGGTTATTGATATACAGAAAAAGCAACAATAACGATGTTGTGTTGTTATCCTTAATAAGAACAGGTACTCATTCAGATTTATTTGGGAAGAATCGAACTTAATTAACACCATGAAGAAGCAAATTATTATTCTTATACATATAACACTCATAGTGACAAGTTTGCTTGCGCAAAAACAAGCCACGCTGTACACTCCGGACGACAACGGCAAGACCTACACATCATTATCGGAGGCACTACAGGAGCCAGAAAAAGTATATCGGCTCAAACTGACCAAACTTGCCAATCGCGACTCTCTACCCGAAGAATTATTCCAGCTCACAGAACTCAGGGAACTTACCGTAAAAGGTTGTCGTTTATGTGTGTTGAATCAGAATATAGACAAACTTACCAATCTCGAAAGCCTGAATCTGGACAAAAACAAACTGCTCCGATTGCCCGAATCGATCGGCAATCTGAAAAACTTAAAATATTTATGCATCAGTCGGAATATCATAGAAACACTTCCAAATTCCATATCCAACTTAAAGCAACTCACCTACATTGACGCCTGGGACAATCCTCTTTACATTCTTCCAGAAAGCATCAACTCTCTGAATAAATCATTGCAAACACTTGATTTACGCCAAATTCCGCTCACAAAATCGGAATACAAGGCCATGCAAGAACTACTTCCAGATACAGAAATTCTATTTACCGATATCTGCGAATGCGAAAACAGAAGAGACCACAACTAATCTGAATTGTTGATAACTTTTTAATCCAAATCAGTTAGATTGCCATTTTTCATCATATCCAAGTAAGTTATTTTTATATTTTTGCGGCGTTTTAATTCAATCGCTCGCAAAGATGAAGACTAAGTACATCGACCTGATTCAGCAAACCTATGAATTTCCACAGGAGGAGTTCAACGTAGAGGACAACGAATTGCTATTCAATGGCGTTCCCCTGATGGACATCATCAAACAATACGGAACACCGCTGAAGATTACCTACCTGCCAAAGATTTCCGAGAACATCCAAAAGGCAAAAAGATGGTTCAATGTGGCTATTGCAAAGTCGGATTATAAGAGCTCGTACCATTATTGCTACTGCACCAAAAGCAATCATTTCGAGTTTGTCTTGTCCGAAGTACTCAAGAATGATGTGCACCTGGAAACCTCGTCGGCATTTGATTTAAATCTGATTGAGACCCTTTACGAAAGCGGTCAATTCCAGAAAGACAATTATATTATATGTAACGGATTCAAAAAGCAACCCTACATCGACAACATCTCGATGATGCTGGAGAAAGGGTTTGTGAACACCATGCCTGTATTGGACAGCAAGAAAGAATTCGACCTGCTTGACAAGAACATACAGACCAAATGCAAAGTCGGCATCCGCATTGCTTCGGAGGAAGAGCCTCGCTTCGAGTTCTACACTTCCCGCCTAGGCATCCGTTACAACGACATCGTACCCTTCTATCAAGAGAAGATCAAGAACAACCCGAAGTTCGAGTTGAAAATGCTCCATTTCTTCATCAACACGGGCATTCAAGACACTGCGTATTACTGGAACGAGTTGGCCAAGTGTGTAAACATCTATTGCGAATTGAAAAAGATCTCGCCAGAGCTAGACTCCCTGAACATCGGAGGCGGCTTCCCCATCAAGAATTCACTGTCGTTCGATTACGACTACGAGTACATGGCGGAAGAGATTGTGTCGCAGATCAAGACCATCTGTAACCGCGAAGGAGTGGAAGAACCCGACATCTTCACCGAGTTCGGATCCTACACCGTGGGAGAAGCCAGCGCCGTGCTCTTCTCTGTATTACAGCAGAAGCGCCAGAACGACCGCGAGCTCTGGAACATGATCGACAGCTCATTCATGACAACCCTGCCCGACACCTGGGCCATCAACCAGCAGTTCATCATCTTGGCCATCAACAACTGGGACAAGGGATACGAGCGTGTGTTCCTGGGCGGACTCACGTGCGACAGCCACGACTATTACAACTCGGAGTCGCACCTGAACGCTGTCTTCCTCCCGCAAGTAAACTCGGAAAACTACCCCGTGAGCGACAGTCCGGAGGATATCCAATACATCGGCCTATTCAACACTGGGGCCTACCAAGACGCCCTCGGCGGGTACGGCGGCATACAGCATTGCATGACTCCTGCTCCGAAACACATCATTATCTACCGCGACGAGGACGACGAAATCTGCACCAAACTGTTTGCTAAAGAACAGAGTTACAAGTCGATGCTGAAAATTTTGGGCTATTAGTCCGGAAACCGAAAATTTTCCTATTTTTGCCGCCGGGTAAGTCTTGTACGATCTGCTCCCTTCTAACTCCCCCAGGGTAGGAATACAGCAAGGGTACGTCGGTTGTAGCGATGCGATGCAAGTAGCTTACCCTTCTTTTTTTTATGATACTGAAAATATATCCAGAGAATCCGAGCCAGAGGGCGATTGACCAGGTGGTGAAATGCCTGAAGGAGGGTGGCATCATCATCTATCCGACCGACACCATCTATGGTATCGGCTGCGATATTTTCAAACCCAGGAGTGTAGAAAGAATCACGGAGATACTGGGCGACAAGAAGAAGAAAAACGCCATGACCTTCATCTGTTCCGGCCTGAGCAACCTCTCCGACTACACCAAACCCATCCCCAACAACATCTTCAAAGCGATGAAAAAAGGGCTGCCCGGCCCGTTCACTTTCATCCTGGAGGCCAACAACAATGTGCCCAAACTGCTGCAAAGCAACAAGAAAACCGTCGGCATACGCGTACCCGACAACAACATTATCCGCGAGATTGTGCGCCAGCTGGGCCACCCTATCCTCTCCACTTCCGTGAAAGACGACGACGAAGTGATTGAGTACACCACCGACCCCGAGCTCATCCACGAGAAGTACAATCGCATGGTGGACATCGTCATCGACGGCGGCTACGGCGACAACGTGCCATCTACCGTAGTAGATTGCACTGGCGGCGACATCGAGATTGTGCGCGAGGGCAAAGGCGACATATCCCTCCTGCAATAAAAAAGCGGTCCGCGAAGCCTCACGAACCGCTGAAGTTGTCAATTTTTCACAGCTGTGCTGATTTCCTTGTGTTTTATGAGCCCATATTCTCACTCCAGTGCCACAACAAGGAGCCATTGTTTCCATACGACCACCTGGCCTCATGGTCATAGTAGTGCAAAACGGCATAATGTGTCTGTATAGTTTCCTGACTATTCGTCGTCACCGTAAACTTCACATTCACATTTTCAGTTTTATAATCTGGTGAACCTACTGATTCGCCATTATACACGACAATATTCATATTGCCCTCGCTCCAAGTGTCCTGGCCATCACAAAATAGAGGTTCCTCTATGTTGAAATACAAGGCAACCACATTGGACACATTATCATTAACCGGATAGGCATATTGGGCAAATTCAAAGCAGCCATGGCCGCTGATATAATAGCCACCCTCGCGAAGATCGCGGATAACAGACTGATCCGGGGTGCTCAGGGTCACCGACAAGTGAGGTGTAGGACCGCCCAAAAGCCCTACATCTTCAGGATCATAGTCATTGATTTTCACTTTCCATTGTCCCTGAGACAAACACAAAACGGTAGCCGTCACCTGAGAGGACGAAAAATCATACATTGCATTGTATTCATTGTATCCGGGGCTCGCAACCGGCATGTAATTCAATACCCGCTCTTTTTCCGTCACCGTCCATGCGGCATCGGGTTCCGAGAGCAGTTTGTTTTGAGTTTCAATCGCATAAATCTCCTTATATTGCTGGAGAATAGACCAAGAGCCGTTACCATTGTCGCGGATATTGTAGTCTTTGAAGTAGATCAATGCCACAGAATCGCGCGCACTCTCGGGTGCGGAGAGCCATGCGTTGAAGTTGAACGCCACATTGGCGAAACGCATCTGGGTGTTGCTATAGCCGTATCTCCAGTACATGAACATCTGGTAGGCTGTCTCGGTGCCGGACTGGTCCAAACGGTCGGACTCTTCCACCACGCAGCTATTGAACGAAATAGCTGCCAGCAGACAAGTTGTTATAATAAAGGTTATTCTTTTCATATCCTTATAATTCTAATCGTTAATCATTCTTTTTGGCATTGAAACGGTATCCGATTCCTGCCGTAATGAAGCCCTTGTAGCCCCAACCAATTTCCGTATAGCCAAAGAACTTGCGTCCTGCAGACACGCCAAATGCAGTCACCTGCAACGTGGGATGGAAATAGACATCCGTTATCCCGTTCTCTTTCTCGAAGTTGAGCAGGAAGCCCGTGGAAATGCCGGAATAGAGCGTCACATATTTTTTATTGAGATAGGAAAAACGCACGGAGGGCAGAAAAGCAATCTGCGTCTCTGTGTGGTTGTACAGAAAACTGTCGTCGCGCGCATCGAACACCTTGCCGAAAACGCCCATATAGGACACGGAGCCACCCAGCCACAGGAATTTGCGCAAGCGGTACATGTAGCCCACAGAAATCGGGCAAGTGGCAATGTATTTGGAATGATACGTGCCGGGGTCAAACCAGTCTCCTAGACCATCACCCTGATACCGGTCCGTATGGCACCATAACAGTTTGTCCCAAATGCTGCCCCTTTGCAAACTGGCAAACTCCGGATCGCCGATGCCGATACTGAACTCATTGCGCGGGAGCACCTGCCGCCAGTCCTGTTCCTCTTCCTGCGCAAAACTTGCGATTGAAAAACAAAACAGCAGCATACTCAATAAAACTACTTTTTTCATAATGCTAATATTTATTTTTTCGATTATCGATTATCGAATGATTTTTTCTCTCTTTTCTAATCTCCCAGCTATATTTAAAGTAACGTTCAAAAAGAGGTTTTAGTGCATCAATCTTCAACAAAAAAATCATGGCTATTTTGATTTTCAAAAAACTTTGTTAATTTTGCAACTCTCTTGCGGAAGATTGAATCATCTGCACGCACTTTTAGAAACTTAGTATGGTAGAGGACTATTCAAAATTTGGCCCAGCGTATAGAAATTTCAAAGTAAAGGAAGGAGTTTATGTCCCTGAACCCGTAGCGGAATTTTCTGGAGACAACCCCTTTACAAGAATGGCCCCTATACGCGGGAAGTACAAGGACATCAAGTTCGACGAAACTTACCCTTATCTTGACAAATCGCTGAAATTCAAAATCTGGCATTTCCTCATATATCTTGCAACTTGGATTGTCGGTTTCCCCGTAAACTGGATCCGGTATGGCCTCATGATTGAAGGCCGCAAGAAAATACGTCAAAACCGAAAACTCTTCGCCAACGGCGTGATGACAGTTTGCAATCACGTTTACAGGTGGGATATGTTTTGTGTTCTGCAGGCAATGCGCTTCCGCAAAGCTTGGATTCCCATGTACGCCCAGCCTTTCAACGGAAAGGACGGATTCCTCATGAAACATATAGGCGGCATTCCCATCCCGGAAAACCGCAGCGGGCTCCGGAAGTTTGACCAGGCCTTTGATGAACTTGCATCCCGCAAACAATGGATACACATCTTCCCCGAAAGTTGCAGTTGGAACTTCTATGCTCCGCTCCGACCTTTTAAGACAGGAACCTTCAACATGGCCTACAAATACTCGCTCCCAATACTGCCCCTGATGATCACGTTCAGGCCCCGCACAGGGTGGCGCAGATTCATCAGCAAAAGCGAGCCTCTGGTCACCATCCATGTCGGGGATCCGATCATCCCTGATGTCAATGCGCCACGGAAGGAAGAGACGGCAAGGATGCGCGATCTTGCACACATAACCATGCTTGAAATGGCAGGCATTGTTTCCAACCCCTGGCCATCTAATATCGATTAAAAATCTCAACATTATGGAAGCAATAATTGACCCCGTACCGGTTAAACTCATAAAAGCGGAACTTACCAAGTCCAAAAAACTGGAAGACACCAACAAAGGTCACAACGAGCTGTACATCGTCACCTGGCATGATTCTCCCAATGTGGTCACCGAAGTCGGGAGATTGAGAGAGCTGACCTTCCGCGAAGCGGGCGGTTCTACCGGCAATGCCATAGATCTTGATGAATATGACAAGATGGAAAAGCCCTATAAACAGCTGATTGTCTGGGACCCTGACAACGAGGCTATTGTCGGTGGTTATCGTTTTTTCTATGGATCCGATGCTGTGTTCGATGAGAAAGGCCAGCCTATCATGGCAAGTGCCCATCAGTTCCACTTCTCTCAGAAATTCATCAATGAATATCTGCCACACGTTTTGGAACTCGGACGCAATTTTGTGGCTCCGACCTATCAGAGTTCCAGATACGGCGCAAAGTCCATATTCGCCATGGACAACCTATGGGACGGCTTGGTGGCCATCATCATGAAGAATCCGAATCTGCTTTACTACTTTGGCAAGATAACCCTCTATCCTTCATACGACCACATCACCAGGGATTTGATTTACCATTTCCTGTGGAAGCATTTTGGAGACAAGGATGTGCTTGTTCGCCCGTGGGACGACCAAACATTAATGCCGGACTCCGACCCCGACTTGATGAATCTGGTGCTGAATCAGGATGATTTGTCAGAAGACTACAAGTTGCTTAAGATGGCAGCCCGAATGAGAGGCGTGAACGTTCCGCCGAATGTGACCGCATACATTTCCATTACATCCCAAATGCTCATGTTCGGCACGGCGGTCAACCGCCTGATGCACAATATCGAGGACACCGGTGTGCTCATCCCGTTCGATGCCATCTACCACGAAAAGAAAAGACGTCACATTGGGGCATACATCCGTTTCTCCAGCGCAAGAAGACGCAAGAAGGATGTTCCTGACATCACCGAGATAGAAGATGAGATGATTGAAAATTGGTTGAACAGGCGATTCCGCAAGGTGAACCGTTTGCTCAAGAAAGCCGGACGGGAATTTTAGCGCCGCCTGAAAGACTGGAAAATTATTCTTATCTTTGCAGCCGTTTTATCTGAATATCAAACTTAAAAACAGCATTATTATGAAAGAAACCGTTTACAGAGCGAAACATGAGGCCTTAGGAGCCAAAATGGAAGAATTTGCAGGCTTTTACATGCCCATCCAATACGACAGCATCACCAACGAGCACCTGCAGGTGCGCAACAAAGTGGGCGTATTCGACGTGTCCCACATGGGCGAGTTCACCGTGAAGGGTCCGAAAGCGCTGGCCCTGTTGCAACACATCACCACCAACGATGTGGCCGCACTCTATCCTGGCAAGGTGCAGTACAGCTGTTTTCCCAACGGCAAAGGCGGCATCGTGGACGACCTTTTGGTTTACAATCTGCACGATGAAGACTATTTGTTAGTGGTCAATGCTGCCAACATCGACAAAGACTGGGCTTGGGTTGTGGAGCAGAACAAGAACTTCGGTGCTGACATTGAGAACATCTCCGACAACATCTCCCAGCTGGCTGTTCAGGGTCCTTTGGCGCTCAAGGCCATGCAAAAACTGACCGATGCTTCTGTCATCGACATGGAGTATTACACCAACAAGATCATCAAGTTCGCCGGTTTCGACAACATTCTCTTCTCCACCACGGGCTACACGGGCTCTGGCGGCTGCGAGATCTACTTCCCCAACGAGCTTGCCATGCAGATTTGGGACGCTGTGTTTGAGGCCGGCGCCGAGTTTGACATCAAACCCATCGGTTTGGGCGCACGCGATACCCTCCGTCTCGAAATGGGCTTCTGCCTCTACGGCCACGAAATAGACGACACCATTTCTCCTATCGAAGCTGGTTTGGGCTGGATTACCAAGTTCGTGGACGGCAAGGACTTCATCGACCGCAAGTTCATGGAAGACCTCAAGGCCAACGGCGTGACCCGCAGAATTGCCGGTTTCGAGCTCATCGACCGTGGTATTCCGAGAAACGGCTACGAGGTGTGCGACGCTGAGGGCAATCTCATCGGCGAAGTGCGCTCCGGCACCTTCGGACCTTCCGTGCAAAAGGGCATTGGCACCGCGCTCATCAAGAAGGAATTCGCCAAAGCTGGCACCGAAATCTTCATCAAGGTGCGCAACCGCCTGCTGAAGGCCGTCACCGTGAAGATGCCGTTCTACAAAGCCGAGTAATCGCTGATTAACAGCATATTCATACATAATATTGGCCGCTGACTCTACAAATCAGCGGCCAATTTATTTATCCGGATTGGTCAAATCCCCTACTCCACCACCACTTTTCTCGAGTGTGAAGAACCGCTATCAGTATAGGCTTTCATAATGTAAATACCAGCCGGTAAATGCGACACCGACAAGGTACAGCGGCCTTCTCTCACATTGGAATCCGAAGCCGCCAAGCGACCGACCGCATCATACAATTCCACACGACTGATGTCCTCACCCTCAACAGTAAAAAGTTCACGGGCAGGATTCGGCCACACTTTCATCATGTCTTTAGAAGCGACATCCTCCACACCTGTATTCAGGAAATGCACGTGGAAGGTAAGCTGGTTGCCGTTCTCGTGAATATCTGTGATTTCGAAACTCGTTTCCGGCGTGCCGTCCGTCAGATAAGGATGAGGATCCGTCGTCGGTCCGAAGGAGGTGCGGCCGGACTCAAAACTAAAGTGCGCCCGGTAAATGTTACCGTCAACCGTGTCACTTGAGCTGCCTGGACGGAAAATCCAGTATTGGTGCGCCTGTGTGTGATAATCGAAGAAAGCATTGGCAAACATGCCGTTATAATCCAACGACACGGTATCGTTCCAACGCGCAACTACAAGTCCAACGCCAGGGACACCCGCATCGAACATGTCGTAATAGTTGCGGTACTCGAACACGAACCATTGTGTAGGATCAATACTTGACTTGATATAATAGCAATTCTGCGAAGGGCTCGAGCCCACACTCAACAAAGTGTAGTCTCCATCTTCGGCAATTTCAATCGGGTCGTCCGACACATGCAGTATCTTATTCTTGTAAATGGCAGCCGTATGATTGGGCACATAATTGTTGCACATCATATCCCAGCAACCGGCCGGGGTCACATCCGAATAGTACATGTAATGATACAAATCCGGCAAATCCAGTGAATGCCCCATCTCGTGGCGGAAGACATTCGCGTTGAAGTATGTCGGCGCGCCCTCGAATTCCAAATTGAACGTATTGGGGCGAACGCCATTGAGAGTTGCCACATAGCCAAGCGAATCATGCGGAAAATACTCCATGTGAGGCCACAAAATAGACGCCCACGAGCCCGTGCCGCCCTTCACCACGAAGCTGATGTTGTCAATGTCACCGTCGCCATCGCCATCCAGCACAATGTTGGGATCCACCAGATGCAGAGAGTCCACATATTTCACGATACGACCCAGCAACAATGCCTCGCGCATGGAGACGCCCATAAACGGATTCTCGCCTTGGTAACCGATGGGATTCCACGAACTATAGGGTTCAAAATAGCCGCGAGGAAAAACATCCTGATAAGAGATGATTTGTCCGTTCTGTATATTGTTGGTATATACCGTGTTATAATGAATCTTGTCGTACGACATGACCTTGAAGAAATTATACACGCTCATGTATCCTTCTGTTCTTCCATTAAACATGGTATCGATTTCCGCAAACGAATGGTCGATTTCGGCATCATCTGCAAAACGAACAAAAATCACCAAGTTGGTCAGCTCCGTGGCATCGTTCTGGGCAAAGGCACGCGCTGGCATAAACAAGCATACTACACTGGCAATCCACACACAAAGTCGCAACACCTGACTGGAATTTTTACGGTTACTGTTTTTCATACTTTTCAAATTATTGTTTAAAGATCCGTCTCCCAAAATGCAATACACCATTCCCTATTACGGGCGCCGTCTGACTGTTGAACCTCCGGAGGTGGGACAGTTGACAACAGAGTTGCCGGGACAATCCATCATGAATCCATAGGTAAGCGTACTGGCCCCGCTGAGTTCCACATTCAGGATGGAGCAGAAGGTCACATCGGCATTGCTGGCACCGCTCATCTCACCATGCACCGACTGCGCATTCAGGTTAGCAGCATCCAGTGTACTGGCGCCACTGAGGTCAATTTTCATGTCGGTTTGACACAAACCGTAAATAAAGGCGTCAGAAGCCCCAGACAGCTCAATATCCAATTCATCGGTCTCTACAAGACCTCGGTAGGTAGAAGCCCCGGAAAGCTCAATCTCGACATTATTGCACATGAGAGCGCCCTGAAATGAAGAGGCGCCACTGAGGTCAACGCTCCTCAGGTTGGCATTGGCAGGAATGACAGCAATGGCTTTGCCATTATAGTGCGTATTCGGTTTAAAACCGATATACAGCTTGCCGTCACGCACTTTCACGACCACTCTTTCATGGGCCAGTTCACCCACAGTGACCACCACATCGCTCACCTGGTCGCTCACGGTCACCTCGAATGCATTACTTATGGAAAGTTCGGTATAATTACCGTTGATGGGATAGTTTTTGGTTGTTGGAGTACCGTAATCTCTGACACAGCCTGTGCACAGGATCGCGCACAAAGAAAGCAGCAAAAACGTTTGTTTCATATTCGTATTTTTTAATTGATTAGGGCTGCAAAAATACAACTTTATTATACAATCTATTTGCGCGGTGATAAATGTTCTATACATACTTCGAGGCGGTGACTTCATGCTCCATCCCCAACTGCATTGCCAGTGTGTGACTTTCGCGGCGGGAGAGCACACACCTTCGGTGCAGACCAGTCTCGCGCCGCGAGGGTCCTCACCGCGCATCCTCCATTACCCCACACTTCCGTGTGGGGTAATCCGAAAGGGAGTATCCCTTTGGGATACATTCCTATTTTACGCGCACACCGTGCCCGGATATAGTTTGGCGCAGTGCTCTATGATGGTGGAAGCCCTGTCAAAGCCTGCATCGCAAGCTCTCTTGTCTGTGGTTCCGTCGTATCCCATTGTGAGGTGCATGAGATCATAGCCTGCCACTATGTTGGCCAGCAACTTGCGGTCGCGCTTGCCGGCAGCCTCCTTGTACTTTTCAATCGAGGGACGACCTTTGCCCTTCCGTACTTGTAGAACGGCATCCAGCGCAATCAAGCACCCTTTCCAAAGGGTATCGCCCGCCATTTTGATGTATTTGCTATCCATGTAAATTTTCAGCTCAGGGTCATAGTCCGCCTTTTTAATGACCTCTTCGGCATTGGCTACATACCGCCGAGCCTCTTCAATTGCATTATTGCTTTTCATAGCCTTGATTTTATTATGTTTCCGCAAAAATAAACATTTATCTAATACAGTACTTCATATATCCAAAATAATTTTTATACTGAAAATCAAATTGTTGCAATAATTTATTCTTAGATTTTTCACAATTATTTGTTAAACTGGCATTAAGATTCGAATATAAATCATATATTACCAGTGTGTGACTTTCGCGGCGGGACAGCATACACCTCCTGTGCAGACCAGTCACGCGCCGCGAGGGTCCTCGCCGCACATCCTCCATCTCCCCACACTTCCGTGTGGGGTAATCCGAAAAGGAGTTTCCCTCTGGGATACATTCCATAAGAGCAAACTGACCTCTTGAACGACGACCTTGAAGAGGTCTTATCTTATTAACCTCAGATAAGCATAGCACAATCTGAGGCGGCGGCACCATAATCACCGTATCCCCAGCACCCTATGCACTTGCAGCGAGAGGCGCCAGCCGGGATTCTGCATGACTGCCTCCACGCACGCGGCAAGGTTGGCTTGGCGTTGCGCAGCATCTTCACAATAGCAGGGCTGCAGGAAGCGGTATTTGGTTTCAATTTTGTCGTAAACATGGAGGTTCTGCCCACAATAGACCACCTTGAGCTCGTCGCAGCGGGTGAGCACGCAGGGCTCGCCGTCGCCGCCCTCAAAACCGGTCTTCGGCGAGAACGTCACCCAATCCAACGAATGCGGCAGCGCGCGCGTGCCGTTCGTCTCAATGGCCACCCATTTGCCCGTCCGCTCCTTCAGTGCACGCACGAACGCATCATCTACAAACAGCGACGGCTCACCTCCCGTGAGCACCACCATCGGCGCATGGGGATATCGGCTCACCTCGGCAATGATGTCGGGCAGCAACACCATCCGGCCTTCCTGGTGCTGCGTGTCGCAAAAAGCACAACGCAAATTGCAGCCGCTGAAGCGCACAAAAACGGCGGGCGTGCCCGTATGGTAGCCCTCGCCCTGCAAAGAGTGGAATATCTCGTTAATCCTGTACATCTAATCGAAATTTTGCACGGCATCGTCCGCAATGTAGGAGGCCTTGTTGTCACGCGACTCCCACACATCCGCGCGATAGCAGTTGGGCACAGTATCCACAATCCACTTGGCCAAATTTTCAGCCGTGGGATTGAAGTCCAGCTCCTCGTTGAGGTTCTTGTGGTCTATCCGTCCGTGAATCAGGCGTTTGATCTCCGTAAAGTCGCACACCATACCGTTGCTATCCAGCTCTTTGGCACGGCAATATACATTGATTTTCCAATTGTGGCCATGCAAATTCTCGCACTTGCTCTCGTAATCGAGATACAACTGGTGACAAGAGGAGATTTCTAGGGTTTTTCTAACGTAATACATTTATAGTTTAGAGTTTATAGTTTATAGTTTAGAGTTTAGAGATTAGAGATTCTTTTTAAGACTATAGACAGAAGACTATATACCAACAGCCCAAATCATCGTTCATAGTTCATCGTTCATAGTTCATCGTCATCGTTCATACTCCGTCGTGTCTTCAATGCCGGCTTCGCGGAGGGCTTCGATGCGTTCGCGGCAGGTGCCGCATTTGCCACAGTGCTTCTCACCGCCCTTGTAGCAGGAGTAAGTTTCGCTGTAGTCCAAGCCCAACGCCTTGCCCTTCAGGGCAATATCCGCTTTGCTCAAACCGGTATATGGAGCGAAAACCGTGACATTTTCGTAAGTGCCCGCACTCATCGCCTCCGACATGGCCTTGACGAAGCCCGGACGGCAATCAGGATAGATGGTATGGTCGCCGGCGTGGTTGGCAATCATCACCCGCTTGAGGCCGTTACTTTCGGCCAAGCCACAAGCAATGGCCAGCATGATGCCATTGCGGAATGGCACCACCGTCGATTTCATGTTCTCATCGTCATAATTGCCTTCGGGAATATCCTCCGGAGCACCCAGCAACGCACTTTTGAAGTACTGGTGCATAAAATCCAATGGGATTATCAGATGCTTGATACCCAGTCGCTTGCAATGTATGATAGCATACTCGCGTTCGCGGGCGTTCTGCGTGGAGCCGTAATCAAAGGTAACAGCCAGCGCAATCTGCTCCCGATATTCGTACAGCATGGTGGTTGAGTCCATGCCACCCGAGATGACGATGACGGAATCTTTTTCCATACTTCTACCCTATTTTTGATGGAAATTAGCCAATAAACGCTGTTTCACCATATCCTGATGATCTTTATCGCCGTAATTGGCAAACGGTTTGATGGAGATGCCGCCACGCGGGTTGAACAGTCCAATCACCTCCAAATATTTGGGATCCATCAGTTTCACCAGATCTTTCATGATGATGTTCACGCAATCCTCGTGGAAATCGCCATGATTGCGGAAGCTGAAGAGATAGAGTTTCAAACTCTTGCTCTCCACCATGCGCACGCGCGGGATGTAGTTGATGATGATGTGACCGAAATCGGGCTGGCCGGTTTTGGGACACAAGGACGTGAATTCCGGGCAGTCGAGTGTCACTATGTATTCATTTTCCGGATGTTTATTTTCAAATGTCTCCAACACATCCGGATTATAATCATAATTATACTGTGTATTCTGGTTTCCCAACAGGGTCACGCCATCCAGTTCTTTTTCGTTTCTTGACATAATAGAATCCAAATTTGCGGCAAAAATACTAAAAAAGAAGATGCCCTAACCATAAAGTTCTGACACTACTTTCACATTTATCATATCCAGAAAAAGTGTATTTTCGCGCCCTGAAAAAAAAACGACCCTATAAAGGTCGTTTGGCGGATGGGGATGTAGCTCAGCTGGTAGAGCACTTGGTTCGCAATCAAGGGGTCGCGGGTTCGAATCCCGTCCTCTCCACACGGCAATTACTACAATTTCACCGTTATCAGCACCACGGCGATTATAGCAATGGCAAGGCCCAGATAGTTCTTCCAGGTCAGTTTTTCCTTGAATAGCAGCCAACCAACGAGAGCGGTGAGGCAGACCACACCGATATTGTAGATGGGGAACAGTACCACATTGTCGAAATAGCGCATGGCATGGAACACACAGAAAGTTGAGAAAAAGTTGATGACGCCCAACGCGATGCCTCCGAGAAGGCTCTTCATCTGCCATTTGGATTTGCCGCTAATGAGGTCGTATGCTACCAAGATGATACCGAACAGCATGGCAATGGAATAGATAAAGGCAATCATAAAGCCCATGTTATCGGCTGCATTGCGTTGCTCGTTGAGCTTCATCAGGATGTCACCGATACCCGTGCCAAAGAAAATCAACAAGGGCAGCAGCAACTTGGTTATCTGAAACTTATCTGTTGGCTTGCCATTCCCGCCAACTACCAGCACCAGTGCCACTAGAGCCAAAACGATACCAATAGAGACTTTCAGATTCAGGTGTTCCTGGAAGATGAGCACACCGGCCAATGTGGGCAGCACCACAGACAGTTTGCTGGAAAGCGAGGTGATGGTAATGCCCGACGACTGGGTGGAAGCCGTCATGAGCAAGTAGGTGAAAATGAACCAGAAACCCGTCAGGATTGACAATCCGAACCACGATTCATGAACCAGTTGGGGAATCGTATCGTACTGCCTGCAAATGAGGAAGCCCGTAATCGTGGCGAAGATATAGTTCCACATCAACGCCTGGTGGTTGTCCATCTCGAAGCGCTTGAAAATGCGCATGGTGACAAAAACACCGGTTGAAAATACTATGGCTAAAACGAGGTAGATCATTTTATATGAACTGTATTATTATTCACACACTTGCACATCTGGATCCCGATAAAACTCCCATGTGTCGCTATGGCCGTCGCGGTAAGTGAAGCTCCATTGCATTTTTTTCTCTGTGAGCATATCCAGGTGAAACTTGTATTCGTAATCGCAGCTGCCGCTGATGACCTTGATGATCTCCTGCGCCAGCTTTTCGGCACGGACTGGGTCGCAATCCCCAGCGTCCATTTCTGTTAGTTTCATGCGGAAACTCTCCTTGATGCCGGCGAAATAGAAGTCTTCTCCCTCAAGTCTCCAGCGGCTGGGACTGATGTAGTTGAACACGAATGTCACCTTGCAGCCATCCTCCATGGTTGCCGTATAGACTTGCCTTGCGGAGTCAAGGGCGCTGCCGTCAGACGCGAAATCCATTGTGCCGGTCTCGTGTACATCGAGATGGCACTTCATCAAATCGTAGTTGAAAGCGTGCTCGTAGATGTAGTGGCCTTCCACCTGCGCGGATTGCGCAGCAACACGCCCGTTCGTGCAGGCGAGCAGACTGATTAGGACAAGCACTATCGTGCAGAGGGATGTAAGGTTTTTCATTGTTAGGGTTGGTTAGATTTTCAACTGCAAAAATACATTTTTTGAAAATCTATTTCCAAAATCCGTCGTATCTTTGCCGCGCAATTAAAATCTTCAAGACAATGAAAAGACTGATTATCATTTTGCTGGCGTTTATCTTCGTAGAGACGCTATGCATAGCGTCTCTACAGGCCCAGGACCTGGCACATTACAAACAGATTGTCAAGAAACTGACTTCCGCAAAATACCAAGGGCGTGGCTATGCCTACGGTGGTGCGAACAAGGCAGGACAATACCTGAGGAAAGAGTACAAAAAGACGGGCGTTGATGAGGTGGTATGCCAACCGTTCACCATTGATATCAACACTTTCCCCGGCAAGATGGAAATGTCGGTAGATGGCCGCAAGCTGACTCCTGGCGTGGAGCTTTCCATGCGCGAGTACTCGCCGGGCGTGAAAGGAACCTACAAACTTTACTATGTCGATACGGCCAATTTCAATGCCGAGAAGATGTTTGCTGACCTAGCGAAACCTGAATACAAGGATTGTTTTGTAGTGTGCGACTTCTTTTTCTCCTACAAGCATTACAAAGATTTCCAGAAAATTTTGGGCAAGGAAGGATGCACCAATGCTGGAATGATCCAAACGTGGGAGCCGTTGCTGAAATTCTACAAGGCATACGGTGAGAAAATCATGGGCAAACCCGTCATCTGGGCCACCTCGGATTTTCCGAAAGACGCCCAGAGCATCACAGTCAATATTGAAAACAAGTTTCTGAAAGATTATGGACTATTCAATGTCATCGCCAAGGTAGAAGGCAAGCGGCACGACAGCTGCTATGTCTTCACGGCACACTACGACCATCTCGGCAACCTCGGCAAGAAGGTCTTTTACGCCGGTGCTAACGACAATGCATCGGGCACCGCGGCCATCGTGACGCTGGCCAAGTATTATGCCCAGAATCGTCCGGAGTACGACATGTACTTCATCTCGTTTTCCGGCGAGGACGCCAACCTGCGCGGTTCGGAGTGGTATGTGCAACATCCCATTGTACCGTTGACGCAAATCAAGTATTTGTTCAACATCGACATGATCGGCGACAACAACCCCGTGCAATACTGCGAGGTGAGCGACGAGGGCATGCGCGGCTACGCACTGCTCGAGAAGCTCAACAGCGAGAAGAAATATTTCAAAGGGCTGAACCGTGGCGAATTGGCCGGCAACAGCGACCACTATCCGTTCGCCTTGCAGCATGTGCCCACCATCTTGTTCGAGCAAGAGGATGGCGAAGCCTTCAAGTACTACCACACCACTTTCGACGACTACGAGCATTTCCTCGTTGACACCTACGAGCCGCTGTTCAAGCTGGTGCGGGATTTTGTGGAGCGATATTAGAACAATTTCGCCATAAACGTTTCGCTCTCTACGATAAAGCGTTCGTGGATACCTTCTCCAATTAGTGCTTCGCCTTCGAAGCATTGGACTTTGAACACCAGACGGCGGCGGTCCACCTCGGTGAGTTCGGCCTCACAGCGGATGGTTGCGCCCACAGGACTGGCTTTCAAGTGCTTGATGTTGACCGCAATGCCGACGGTGGTGTTGCCCTCGCCGATTTTGTCGCACACGCCCATGAGGCAGGTTTTCTCCATGAGAGCAATCATGGCGGGCGTTGCAAACACTTCCAGTGCGCCGGAGCCATACACCGCGGCGGTATCTTTATGCTCCACCACCAATTCTTCGCTGTGGCAGAGGCCTTTGAGGTTGTCGAATGTTGTCATATTGGGCAATTCTTGGATATGCGTTGCAAAAATACTTTTAGGGGCCACAAAGGTATCAAAATTATGAGTTGTAGCCTAAACAATTCAGAACCGCAGCAGATGTTTTGGTGCTGCTGCGCAATTTGTGGTAAAACGCGGACACAAACACCTCAACACAACCGTCTTTGCACAAACTATTTATTTCAGTTCCTTCACTGGGAATTCAAAGTAGGTATCGGGAAAGGGCTCATCCTTCAAAGTGAAATGCCACCACTCGCTATCGAGGGCCTTGAAACCATGGCGCAACATGGCTTCACGCAGGATCTGGCGGTTGTGGAACTGTTCCTCAGTGATGGTGCGACCTGCAGAAGAAGGTTTCCCGTTATAAACGCCCGTTTCCGGATTGCCGCCGAAATCGGGATGGCTTTCTTCCCCAAACCAATCAAAAGTGCCGCCCATATCGACTTCCTTCTCTGTAGTCATATCGAAAAGGGTGAGATCAACTGTGGAACCGCGTGTGTGACCGCTCTTCGCCATAATATACTCTTGCTCAAACAACAGGCTCTTGTCCACTTCGGGGTAGAAGTACTGCCGCATCATCGTGTCGGGGATGTCGGCAGCCCAGCGCACGAAATGGTCAACGGCCATCTGCGGACGGTAGGCATCGTAGATCTTCAACCGGTATCCCATCTTCATCACGTCGTCGCTCACGGCTTTCAGGCTATCGGCGGCGCGTTTGGTCATCAGGGCCGTAGGTTGCTGATAGCCGTCAATACGTTGTCCCACAAAATTGTATGTGCTGTAGTAGCGGATTTCCAGTATCGCGTCCGGCACTACATCGGTGATAGCAACAAACTGGCTGGCATCCTCTTCGAGTCTGGTTTCTGGCGTTTTCAATCCCGCAGTGTGCACTGTCTTCTGAGTGCCAGGTATATCGAAAGTTAGAGTGGCGCCGTCAGTGCGCACATCCAGGGTCACGGGCGCGCCCATCACGAGCGGCAGATTCATTTTCTCGTGACCGGCAGGAAAACCACAGAGCAAAGGGATGTTGTATGGTTCAATATATTGACGCAGCATCGCCTCCACACTTCTATAACCGAGATCGTCCTCGCAATCGGTAAATCCGCCCAAAACAACTCCTTTGCAATTATTGAGCACACCACTCATTTTCAAGATGTTGAAAAGGCGGTCAATATTATGGTATGTTTCTTCCACTTCCTCTAAAAAAAGAATGATATCGGTATTGGCAAAGGCTTCGGTTTGGGTGCTTAGCAGCGGAGCGAAGGTGGCCAAATTGCCGCCCACGAGCATGCCAGTGGCACGTCCAGGGATATTGAGCGCGTTGGCGGGCAGTTCATAGCGCGGCACCTGACCTTTGAGCATGTCGCGCACGAGCGTGCAGGAGAGGTCGGCACCGCCACGGCCCGCGATATTGCAACCCATGACACCATGAATGCCCATCACGCCGGCGCAGTTTTCCATATTCAGCAACGTGGTGATGTCACTATAGCCCACGAACCATTTGGGAGAGACTTCCATTTCCCGCTGCAGCTGATCGCTCAGCAGATGCAATGTACCATAACCGCCCCTCTCGCAGACAACAGCCTTGATATCAGGATTATTGAGTGCCCAACGAAGGTCTGCGAGCCGCTCTTCGGCAGTTCCAGCGTAGTGTGTCAAATGCTTGCTGCCGACATTCGGCCCGAGAACCGGCTTGAAACCCCAGCTGCGCAGCACCTTGGCCGCCTTGCGGGTGTTTTCCGTGGAACTGTAGTACGACGGGGTGATGAGTGCCACCTTGTCGCCCGCTTTCAAATAGGCAGGCGCCGTACATTTGAGAGGATTTTTCGAATTATCTTGAGCTTGGGCAATGGGCTGCAAGACAACGATGCAGAGCATCATCAGTATTGTCACGAGTCCATTTTTGAGAATTCTCATATCTTTTATTGTCATTCCTGTTTGAATAAGAAAATATCGCAATTGATTTGTGTGGCAAAAATAGAAAAAAACTCCTACAAATCTGGGATAATTCCCGCTTACTTGTTCGCCTTTTCCTCGTCGTTGTTATACCACTCTAAATAGGCCTCGGTATAGAGTTTCCCCGATTCGACCAGAGCATCTTTCTTTTCCTGCGGAATGTCAAAATCGATGGCTTTGACGCCCAATGTGTCAATATAGACGGTGCGTTGCCAGTCGTCGCTGTGCAAATGGTCGTTGGTCTGGAAATCGATAAGGGTGTTCACCAGGGCTTTGGTATAGTCAAAGAAGCCTTTGATCTCCTTGAAGTTTTCCTCATGCGTGAGATACATGTCGATGTCTTCCTTGGCATCCAGTCGGAAACCTAATGTCTCCTTGTTATAGACATACTCGTTTCTGGAGGTGGTTCGCTGCATCCTGAGCCTTTCGTTGATCTTCTCGTAGTACTCCGTGCGTCTGGCATTGTTCAGGTCCGCCAGATAGTTCTGTCGGTCGAAGGTCTTGACCGTATAGTTGTCCAGCAGGCCGCCATCAACGAAGAGATGCTTGTTGTCCCTGCCGCCACGCACAGCTGCAAAGAAAATGGGAATGGACATGGAGATGCGGGCTGCATCCGCCACTTTCATCGTCTTGGTCTCCTGGTTGTGGGCACTGAACACCTTGGATAGTCCAGTGGTCAAATCCGCTCCCACGAGGTAGAGGTCACGGTATTGGCCCGTCGCCTCCAGTTGTTCGAAAGTCATCTCGCCGTTGCCGGTTTTCTTTTCGATCAACTTGGCCATCAGGTTGCGGAAATAGTCGCCCTTATACCAGCCATAATTTTTCAGGAGGCGTATGGTGTCGCGCAGAATGCCCTTGGAGCTGTCCTTGAAATCCTTGAAGTTGAGTGTTCTAAGCACTTGCATCACCTCTTCGGCGGAATAGCGCAATGCCACCATGACCGCCACCATGGCGCCGGCGGAGGTTCCCGCCACGCGTTCAATATCGTTCAAGATGCCTTCTCTGTCGAGCACTTCCAACGCGCCCACGTAGGCGATGCCTTTCACGCCACCGCCTTCAAAAACCAGATTTTTAAAATGATATGCCATAGTTAGTTGATTATTTTCCCAAACTTGTCCAAAAGAATTTCTTTGCCATCTTTCAATGCTTTATAACAGGTCTCCATATCTATGATGTCATCATACACAGCTTTTACAATTTCCCGGCCGTGCATATCGCAAACCCCGACTTTCCCTGATTTTAACACATAAAGATTATCGGAAAAAGAGTCATAGATAATCTTATCGTATCCTCTTTCTGTTCCAATGATATACTTACCTTTGGGTGTTAACAGGACATCATACAATTTGTTTCCAGAATGGGTTTTAGCAATAAAACACCCATTGACATAGTACAATTTCGTGAAAATAAAAGGGGTGACTGCTGTTCCATCTACATTTCCCAATGCATAAGTGTAATCCTGGCGTAATCTTGTCCATTCGAAATTGTCATTCTCTTTGAAATACTCTTTCGTAACATCTTCTTTTCTAATACTCAGCATCAATTCCGACACTTCTCCTCCATCCGATTTGCGGACAACATCCACAAAATAGTCGCTTACAGGCAATGTGGCAAGTATAATATTCCCTTCTCCCAATCCCACTTCCTGAAGGATTCTGGATCCGTCGGCCACAGATGCTCGCACAACATATTGCGGCCATTGGTCTTCTGGAATAAAGCCTGTAAAACCACCGCTCGAATAGAATATAACTGGTGATGTATCCTGTTCCACAATCTGTTTTTTGCCTAAAGTGGTAAACCAGTGCACTGTAGTGTCTCCAAACTCGCCATTGCCATTTTTTCCAAACGCAACAACGGCATAACGGGTGCCACGATTCAGGAAAAGATGCCCCCATCTATCCGTCTCGTACAGCATCTCATGGGTTTGCATAAGCCGACACACTGAATCAAGTCCCAGCTTGTTGAACCAATCGGAAGGTATAATACCGTTATAGTATCCTGCTGTTTCCTCATTAGGTACACATAAAATATATGCTGATGTATCAGTGATGAAATTGCTTGATATTTGTATGGTAGAGCGTCCCTGACCACCATCGAAAAAAGTTTTGAACCTCGTCGCTTCACAAGAATAGTGATGATCATCAGCATCACAAGGGACCACATAAACTTGACAGTTGTGTTCGGGATCAAGATCTGTCCAATGAGAAGTCCAATCTTCCTCTACTGTGTCAATACGATTACCGAATGAAGAAACCACATCTTCCGGTATCATTCCAAAAACTGTTGCCCAAAGAATCACTTCGTTTCCCCTGTCTTTATAAACATAATAATGATGGCAGTCCTTATTTGAATGAAATTTCAAGATAGCATTGTAAGGCGTTATTTGCTTCAAATCAACGGACACATACGGGATGTCGGTCTGCGCCGAAAGTGACAATCCGCAGAGGGCCAGAATTAAAATGAAAAGGTGTTTTTTCATATTCGTTGTAATCGGTTAAAGGTTGGGACAAAAATAGGGATTTTTGGAAACAGACAAGCCAAAGTGGTTGTGTGAGGCTGTTTTTATTTCAATTGTGAAACAGCATATAATGGAATAATGGTTATATGGCGTACGGCGTTTCCGGCTTTGGCATCGATATAATCAAACCGACCAAAGTTTTCCAACGAGCATCGCACAGCCTGTGTCAATCTCTTGTCGCGCATAAAATCCCACAAACTTTTCATTCCACCTTGCACACCAGCTTTCACTTCAAAGGGTAGCACTTGCATATCGTGAGGCAGAACATAGTCCACTTCGGCAGTGGAATTCTTGGCCTGACGTACCCAGTAGAACAGCTCGTGATGAAGGTTGGGTGAAAGATAATGCAGCAGTTCCAATCCCGCCAACATTTCTGCCATAGGGCCTTTGTTCACCATATCGGAAGCGGAGGATGTCAAAATTTGTGTGGTGACAGCCGTGATATCGCCTAAGGACATATTGAGCAGACGGAGCATCAATCCCGTATCAAGCAACAGTAATTTGCGGATGCTGTCATCTCGTTCTTCACCTAAAGGCAGTCCGTTGGCATCGGAATGCGTGACGGGGATCAAAATTCCAGCCTTGGTCAGCATTTCAAGTGCCTTTTTCACCTCCGATGTCTTATACTCACCAGGGACCCGTGCATATACAAACTTATGGGTAGCCTGTATGGCTGCACTCTTCATAGTAGCACTCAACAGTTGCGGGTCAATCTTCTTTTTGTATTTTGGAAAGTCTGCCTCGTAACCCGTCAATATGTCATCCTGTACCTCCTGGCATTGCAAGTAGTCGTTGGTTTCTACCCATTTGACCACTGATTCGGGCATACCGCCAACCAGAATAAAAGTGCGCAGCAACTGGACCAATTTGTAGTGCAAAGGTTCCGGAAGCGGCGAAGTAGATGTAGCCTGGTTGCGAGCTTCCAAGAGAACACTCTCCCCATTGGCCATCAGAAACTCATCAAATGTCATAGGGAACATATACATAGAGTGGATTCGGCCTACGCCAAAAGTAGGGATGTCGTCAAGTACAAATTCCAGCAGCGAACCTGCGGCAATCACGTGCAAATCAGGCAGATCCTCCTTAAAGAATCTCAATGCCATAATGGCTTCCTTACAATCCTGTATTTCGTCAAGGAAGAGAAGAGTTTCTTTGGGAATAATGGGGATGCCGCACAGTGCTGCCATCTGAGAGACTATGCGATTCACTTGCAAATCTCTACTGAACAACATCTTATAATCCGGTTGTTTTTCAAGATTAATCTCTACATAATACTTGAATTGTTCACCCAAATGTCGGACAGCAGTGGATTTCCCCACTTGTCTAGCACCTCGTAACAGGATGGGCTTGTGGGCAGGCCGGGCGGCCCATTCACTTAAATATTTGTCTATGATTCTTTTATAGTACATTATCACATTGTTTCAAGTCTGCAAAAATATAAAAAAAGAAATTATCCAAGGAAAAAATCAAATAAAAATTGAAAAAATCCAAGGAAATAATTATTGGATTTTTGAAAGAATCCAAAGAAATGCAAGCTGGAGAATGCGCTGAATGTGGCGATTTTGCAGTATGAGTTTATGTAACAAAGCGGAAACGCTAAAAAAATTCCCTACCAGTGTAACCTTTTGCTATTTTTGCGTCATCACTATGAATTAGGCGAAAAATGGAGAATGCTGCATTTTGGGAACGGATGTATGCGGCCAACATCGGACGGATGATCGGGCTATGCCACCGCTATGTCAACGACTTGGCGTTGGCGGAAGACCTGGCGCACGAGGCATTCCTCAAGGCGATGGAACGGTCAGACACCTATCGCGCCACCGGACATTTCGAGGCCTGGCTGATGCGCATCACCGTGAACCACACTATCCAGCATCTGCGAAAAAGCTTTGACACCGTGTCGATTGTGGAGGAGGAAACGCCAGATGTCACAGCAGAAGAAGTGCCGATTTGGGAGATGGACTTCACGCAGGAAGAGCTGCTTGCGGCAGTGCAGCAACTGCCGGTCCGACTGCGCACCGTATTCAACCTCTATGCCATTGACCAACAGTCGCACGCCTATATCGCCGACCTGCTGAACATCTCCATCGCCAACTCCAAAGAGCTGTTGTTCCGCGCTCGCAAGCGGCTGCGGCAGCTACTCACCCAAATGGTCGAAGAGAAAGAAAAACGAAAAAAGGGAGTTCTTGTTATGATACCACTACTATTATTGCAGCATTCCGAGGCCGCCCGCACCGACCAGCTGTTCCGAGACGGACTCTCCTCGCTGACATACGCGCCTGCGAAGCCGCTCACCACCATGCAGATACGACAGGCGGCAGCAGAGGCACCTTCCAGTGCGGGAGTGTTCGTGGTGGCACACCGCGTGGCCCTGACCACTGCCACCATCGCAGGCGTGGCTGGCGGCATTTGCGCGTGGCAAATTGCCCGTACCGTACTAAACGAGAATCCAACGCCAGAACAAACATCACCCATGGAATTGTCCGCCGACAGCCTCTCCGAAGCCGGAAAGCCTATGGAGGTTCCAGACACTACCACCCTATCAGAACATTCTGAAGCGAAAAACAAACCTGAAACCATCGTCGTCACCAAAGAGATTGTAGTAAACGATACTATATTTGTGCGTGACACCGCCATAGTGAAAGACACGGTCTATTTAATGCAAAAGCCATGAAAAAACATATCATCGTAACATTTATTGTATTTGTATTCAGTGCTATAGGAAGCCTATCCGCACAGAACATAGACACCATGTATGTGGTGAAGCGGCATGTGGTGCACGACACGGTTTATGTGCGCGACACGTTGCGCGTGCAGGACACCATCATCATTGCCGATTACATTCACAGCGAGGAATTCAAGCAGCTTTTTTTCGAGCTGAACGGTGCCGATGCGTTAACTCCGCCCGATTCGTTGCAAAAATTGTGGGCCCAGACTGTAACCTTTTTGGAAAATCGCGTCATCCAGTATGAACAGCAAAACGTTTCCACTATGGACAGCATCAAAAAATACGGATTGGCAGGACTCTTGCTTTTGGGGTTGAACTCTCTCGCGCCCGCACAGACAGAAGCTCCGCAGCCTGCGGGTGCACCTCAAACAAAGACCCAGTCGGTTTTGCACGACAGCCCTTTCAACGGTTTCCATTTCGGTTATACGCTGGAGGCGGATTTCGTGCATCCAACAGAGATGACATCCACCTCTACCGGGGAGAGATCTTACTCTTCTGTTCGCTATGGGGGTCGATTCGGTTTGGAATGCTCCTATCACTTTGCGGATTATTTCGGCGTGTCGGCTGCCTTGGATATAGGTAGTATCGGATTAGACAGATCTGGATTTCCCGGCAGATATTTGGGTCTCTCAATGCCATTGAAATTTGAGTTTCACTACCCGGTTGCCAACAAATTATGGATAACCGCAAATGCAGGTGTTCAAGTACGAATGCCTTTTGAGACTTTTTTATATGGTTATAATAAAAATCAATCAGCATATGGTGTGTTTAATACGTACGGAAGTCCAATAAGTTATCTTGATTATGGATATGATAGACAAGTGATTTATGCAGATCTAATGGCAGATGTGGGGGTGTATTACCAATTACCCAATAAGAATTACCTCCGCTTTTTGTTGGGGTTGGATATCGCCACGACAGATTTTGCAAATGGGCATATTCTATTCCATACAAACAATACAGGAGAACAATATGTTTCCAAACGAAACCACTACCTCTACTTTCAAATCGCCTATTTGCATAGTTTCAGCAAGCAGCGGGTCATCAAACAGGCGCAGCCACATTGGGCTACAAACAAGTCGTTGTATCGCCATGAGTTTCGGTTGAGCATGAGTGACCCATTTGGCATTCTGTTGTTGAAAAAAGTGCAAGTGGATTTTTTGCATGTTGGCAACCTTTGGATGGACATTATAAAGGAAAATCGACATTTCACACCTGTGGTGTCCTTTGACTACCACTTCCGTGCTTCCAAATGGTTTTGGTTAGGATTTACGACCGCCTGTAGTTATTACAAAGGTACTGTAGAATATACAGAAGGTTCTGTTCCAGCGGTTGACCTTCCCAATGTTCCCGTTTATTCCTGGCAGGAAAAAGAGCACCAGTTTATCATTATGCCAGAGGTGCGCTTCTCTTATCTGAACCGTCCGCATTTGACCCTTTATTCCGGTCTGGCTATGGGATTGCTTATCAATCGCGGAAATTACTATAGAGGGACTGTGTACGAGGATATTTGGTTTGATCTTGTTCCCGAGAGCTCATTTTCCCCACAGAAAAACCACACTACCGTCTTCTCCGCATTCCAGCTGACCGCCTTCGGATTGAAGGCCGGCGCTAAACACTGGTTCGGCAGCTTCGAGGCTGGATTTGGCATCAAGGGAATTGTCAATTTGGGCGTGGGGTACGAATTTTAACAAGATTCGTTTCTTTGTGGTGAAATCGCTGGAACGCAAGGGCTATGTCGGGCACGAGACGTTCGGCAAGGCGAACCGCTACTATCCGCGAACTTTGACAGACAAAAGGCACCGTTCTCCTTTTTCCATTACGTTGTGGTAGATTTTACCGCATTTGAAACTGATGAGCTGGACTTAGTGCTACGTCACGAGACGGCGCACGCCAAACAGTGGCACACATTAGACCTTCTACTCGTTGAGCTCGTGGGCGTGGCTTGCTGGTTCAATCCCTTCGTATGGGCTTACAGGGATGCGCGCAACTATGCCGACATGCTCGCTGTACTCGGCCGTTATGCGGAGGCGGTTGCCCTTTATGATTCGGCGTTCTACCATCGCAGTATGGAGGCTTACGATTTCAATCTTCCTTACCGCCGGGCCTATTTTGCCGGCGACACGCTGCTGCATCAACAGAAGCTGGCTGAATATCAGCAAGCAGTCCTAATGTAAGGTTAATGATATAGAAGTTGACTGTTTAATCGATGGATATTGAAATATTTGTATATTTGCCATCATCTATATTTAAAAAACATGCTTATGAAAAAATATTTTCTAACCATCGGAATTATATGCTTCGCATGCACGACCTTCGCACAGTCCATTCTGTGGCGCGTCAGCGGACGCGACCTGAAGGCACCCTCCTACCTATATGGCACCATCCACATCCAGGACCGCCGCGTGTTTGCCTTCGACAGCACCGTGTGGCACTGTTTCAACAGCTGCGAGGCCCTCGCCGTGGAGGTGCTGCTCGATCAAGTGGACTACTCGACCGTGCTCGAAAAGATGATGCTCCCCAAGGACCAGTCGCTCGCCAAAATGCTCTCCAAGGAGGATTTCGCCATCCTTGACAGCCTGTGCAAAGCCAAACTAGGCTCCGGAGCACTGTTCCTCCTCAACATGAAACCCTTCTTCCTGTCGAGTGCCCTGCAACAGGCCGACCTCCCCAAGGAGATGCCTCTCGCCCTGGACCTATTCTTCCTCCAACAGGCCCGCAACCGCGGAATGTTCTGCTACGGACTCGAAGACTATATGGACCAGATCAAGGCCACAGACGCCATTTCCCTTGACGACCAGTTGAAGATTCTGCGCCAGACACTGCACGATACGAACGATGTGGCCGCCAGCTTCGACAGTCTGGTGCTCGCCTACCTCGCCTTCGATATGGAAACCATCACCCAAATGCTCGAAGACACTGTCTTGCCCGACAACTTCAGCCGCGTGCTAGTGGAGAAACGCAACAAAACAATGTACAAAGGTTTCCGCAAATTGGCCAAGAAGCAGCGGGTGTTCTGCGCCGTGGGCACTGCCCATCTGCCCGGCGACAAGGGGTTGATCGGACTGCTGCGCAAGAAGGGATACACCGTGGAGCCCGTGATGTTCGAATGGAACACTGGCCGTTGAAAGTTTTGGTGCTATGAAATAGCAGTTGACCTGTTACTGATGGCTATTGAAACACAAGGAATAAAATCCATATTAACTACCCCGCCCTTCGGGCACCCCTTCTGGAATCAGAATGGGGAATCAGTTCGGTAATGAAAAAATATTGTTCGACATCCTTTTTCAGTAAATCACCATCCTTCCGTAACCATGCAATTCGACCGTCAAACCATTATAGGTCCATTTCAAGCAGTTTTTCTCCTTCTTAGGTTGTGTGCCAGTGAGACTGGTGACAATGCCGGCCACTTCCGCGCATTTGGAAGGCATGTCCTGTTTCTTGTACTTTTCGCCATCCGGTTTCACATAATCGGAACGTTCCCATTCTAAGAAGACCGATCTGGCAATGGAATCCGGTTTATTGACACAATACGCATGACAACACATCCAGCCATCTTCCGATATCCTGTAATAAGGCAGTTTACCGTATTTTTCCGGTATCTGATATTTCCACGGGAAATAGTAGTTGTTCAATGGAAAAAAACGGTTGTGCCCAAACCCGCCTGTCTGTTGCTCAAAACTGTCCACTTTTGACAGCGGGAGATCCGGCAGATTCTTCAACAGAAACTCAAGATACGGTGCAACGGCTGTATCGGACGACACTGGAGGCAAAGTCCTCTGATAGGTAAAATAACGGAGATAGACTGTTGTATCCTCCACATCAACAACGCCTATACCGTTATAACCGTATGAAATATCAAGATGGCAACAGTTCGGTGCCCGATTCAAATCCCTATTAGCGGTCGAGTTTCTTATATATGAAGTGTTCACACGAAACAGTGGTTGTATCTTCCGAATTATTCCTTTATCCATTTGGGCGATATAAAGGGTATCAAAAAGACTGACAATATAGTACAGCTGACTGTTAACACAAAAAGCATTGTGAAACAGGGTGTTTGGTCTAACGCTTGGACGGTATCCGCCATAACAATGGAAACGTCTGGACGGATCGTTTTCAAACGCCCACTTGCTCTTTGGGGTGAAAACACTCGCCTCGTCAAGCACATCACCCAAGTTGTCAAAAAAGCCAGGTTCTCCCGGCCGATTGACAGGAAGAGTGTCAACCTTGCCATTATGGATGAAATAATAAAGATTATCGTTTTTGATTATCCGGCATCTTCCAAAACGGTTTAGATATGGTCTGTGGACCGATTCAATCTGCGGCCATCCGTTTTTTGTCTCAGTATACCAGGTGATCGCTTTATCAACAAACAGGAGAGAATTTGAGTTCGGTGAATCCGTATAACGCGGAATCACATAGTAATTTTCGTCTTCATAAAAACAGTTCGGCACATCGGAAACATAGCGCCAGCACCAATTGTCATAATCGAAATAGTAACTCGCATTATTGGCGGAATATGGCTTAAGAAACAAAGTGTCATTCCAAACAAAAATAGCATAATCATTGTCAAAGCCATCTGGGAAACCGACTTCCCTTATCTTCTTGCCATTTACCGAGACAGCCAACATCCAAATATCCGAATAATGCTCAAAAAACAGGTTCTCAACGCAAATGCAGAAATAGTAATCTCGGTATTTTTCAACCTGTGCCAAATGGATTTCGGAAATGTTGCCAGAATGGCAGAGAATCTCATTTAGTGAAACGGTATCCTGAATCACCATAAACCGCTGCTGCGCACGCACGGGTTGTATTGCTAGAAGCAGGCCGCAGAGGGCAAGGAGTATGGACAGGTGTTTTTTCATCTGTATTTCCAATTAATGAAATCTACTGCAAAAATAGAAAAAAACGCGATTCAATTTTTCACAACAGAAATGTGAAACCTATAAGTTTCGCATTGGAAATTTTATTACTTTTGTTGCAAATTCTGAAAACTAAAAAATATGACATTTGACAAGACAATCGAGGATGGACGTTTATGGGCTGTCCATTACAATCATGAAAAGGAGGTTGCCTTATGATCCGAGAAGAAGCGATAGAAAGATTAAGCCGCTACCAATCGCAGGAGGATTCCACTTGGCGTGTGGAGGAAGAGCGTCTGCAGTATGCCAAATCGAAAGGATGGTTGCGATATTCCCGTCGGATTGCCATTAAAGTTGCGTTGGCAATGAAGCAGCAAAATCTTTCCAGACAGGATGTTGCAGATCGTATGGGGTGTTCGCCTCAATATGTTTCACGCCTTCTCAAAGGAGAGGAAAACCTGTCCCTTGAAACAATATGCAAACTGGAAAGTGCTCTGAATGTGGCGATTTTGCAGTATGAATTTATGTAACGATGCTGGGAAAAATGTCCTCCTCTAATCTCTAATCTATCATCTCTCAACTCTCACCTCCCCTTGCAGCCTGATGTCCTGGCTCGAGCTCCCGACCATCAGCGTGGCCGTGCCCGGCTCCACCACCCAGCGCAAATCGGAGTTCAAGATGGCGAAGTCCGACTTGGAGAGCGTCATCGTCACAGTTTTCGTTTCTCCTTTCTTCAGGAACACCTTGTCGAAGGCTTTCAGCTGGCGCTCCGGCGTTTTGACAGAGGCCTGGTTGTGGCGCATATAGAGCTGCACGGCCTCGGCACCGTCGTATTGACCCGTGTTGGTCAGCTGGAAGGAGAGCTCCAGGGTGGTGTCGTTTTTCCAGACGGATTGCAAGTTAGAGTATTCAAAGGTGGTGTAGCTCAATCCGTAACCAAAGGGATAGAGCGGGCTGGCAGGTGCGTCGGTGTAGTCGCGGCGCACCTCCGTAGTGTTGTAATAGACGGGTAGCTGGCCCACGGAGCGCGGGTACGAGATGGGCAGTTTGCCGGAAGGGTTCACGTCGCCGAAGAGGATGTCGGCCACGGCCCTGCCGCCCTGCGCGCCCGGGTACCACGCATTGAGGATGGCGGGCACGTGCGCATCCGCCCACGAGAGGTCCAACGGGCGGCCCTGGATCATCACCAGTACCACGGGCTTGCCCGTGGCGTAGAGCGCCTGCAACAGTTCCTCCTGCCGGCCCAGCATCTTCAGCGTGGCGCGGTCGAAGCCCTCGCCAGCGTCCATATCGCTGACGGCGGGACCGGTCACATTGGCGGCGCCCGTCTGCTCGTAGTTGGTGCGGAAGTCGCGCGCGCTGGAGCCGCCAAGCACCGCCACCACCACATCGGCCCCTTCGGCGGCACGCACCGCCCGGGCGATTTCGTTCAGCGAGGTGTCACGGATATGGCACCCCTGCACATACTCTACTTGCGCGTTGGGCAGCTTCTCGCGAATGCCTTGCAACACTGTAATCACAGAACCCTCTGCCTGCGGGGCGGTATAATCGCCCAGCATATTATAGACATTGTCGGCATTGGGCCCGACAACGACCACCTTTTTCACTTCCTTGGAAAGCGGAAGTGTCTCATTATCATTCTTCAGCAAGATAATGGATTCTTGCGCCATCTTCAGATTCTGACTGTCGTGCAATGTCTTGTCGAAAGGCACATAGGGTTTGTCAAATGTGGCATCAAACAGGCCGAGTTGGTATTTTTGCATCAACACGTGTTTCACCAATTCATCGATTTGGCTTTCCGTCACCCAACCATTCTTTACCGCTTGCACCAGCGGCTCGCCATAGCATGAGGCGCCGAGGTCGATATCCACGCCAGCTTTCACAGCCAGTGCCGCAGCTTCGGAATAGTCAGCGGCCATACGGGCACTCACCAGCCCGTTGATGGCGTAGAGGTCAGAGATCACCAATCCATCAAACCCCCAGTCGTGGCGCAGCACATCGCGGAGCAGCCAGGGGTTGCCCGTGCATGGGATGCCGTCCACATCGTTGTAGGCGGCCATCACCGACTGGATGCCATACTGCCGAAGGGCCATCATAAAGGGGTACGAGAGTGCAGAGAGCAGTTCGCGTTTGCCAGTCTGAGCCGTATTACCATTGTGGCCGCCTTCGGAGATGCCGTGGGCGGTGAAGTGCTTCAGCGTGGAGATAACGCCTGGCAAATATCGCTGTTGAGGGTTATACGATTGTAGTCCATTTGCATACTCGCATCCCATTTTTGCCGTAAGGACAGGATCTTCGCCGTAGGTCTCCTCCACCCGCGACCAGCGGGGGTCGCGCACGATGTCGAGCACTGGCCCGAAAGCAATGTGGGCGCCCTGTGCATAAAGTTCGTTTGCCACAGACCATCCCAAATTGTTCTCCAGTTTTTTGTTAAAGGTGGAGGCACGGCCAAGGGCAGTAGGCAGCACCGTAGTGCCGATGGCCATGTGCCCGTGCGGGGCTTCTTCTGCGAATAACAAGGGGATGCCCAAGCGGGTATTTTGGCGGTTCCATAGTTGCATCTCGTTGGTCAGATGATAGGCAACCTCTGGGGTGAGACCGTTTTGCAGGGTCTTTTGCGTCCAAGGGTCGGCGCGCATCAGCGCCCAGGTACTGCCCAAGTGTTTTTCGCGGAGTTCCTTCTTGAATTTCTCCGTCAAAACATATTGATTGCCAGCCTTTTCATAATACTCCCATCCCATCGTCATGGCCAACTGACCCACTTTTTCTTCCAAGGTCATCTGGGAGAGCAGGTCTTCCACTCTCTCATTAACAGTAAGATTCGGATTCTCATAGGGATCGCATTTTCCGTTTCGGTTCAAATCGTTGTAGGAAAAATTGGAAGCCGTCTGGAACGCTACGGCAAAGGGTTTGCTTTTTGCCCGAACCGATTTGGGCACGGTAATGATGACCGAGTCGCCGGAGAGTTTGTACTTGACTGCGGAATGGTCGGCCAGCAACACCATTTTCGAGCCCTTGGCGGGCAGGTTGCCGTGCCAGGACACGGTGGCCGGCACCGAGCCTTCGGGGCACACAATGGCGTAGGTGGTCAGCTTGTCCTTCGAAGCCGTGAACCAGACATTGCCATCGTGATACATGGACGTGTTGCGCGTGTTGTAGATGGCCTCGCCGTTGGCTTTCAGCCAGTTGCCAATCTCGGCCAAAATCTTGGCCACCTCAGGTTCGATGATGCCTTCGGGGGTAGGTCCCACGCCCAGCAACAGACTGCCGCCCTTGGCCACCACCTCAACCAGCGTGCGGATAATCGTCTCCGGCGTTTTGAATATAGCATCGGGCACAAATCCCCAGTCCTTGCTCAGCGGCATGCAGGTCTCCCACGGGTACGGCAATTGAGTCTCGGGGATCATCTTCTCGGGCGTGCGGTAGTTCTCGTATTCGCCGGTCACGGTGCGGTCCACGATGATGAGACCGGGCTGGTTTTGGCGGGCCATCTTGGCGATGTTATCCATGCCAATGTCTTCCTTCGGAGCACGCACCCAACCGCCATCCAGCCAAAGGATGTCTATCTTACCATAATTTGAGGTAATCTCATTTATCTGATTATAAACAAATTGCTTGAAATCATTCCAACGCTGCGGATGGTTGGCAATGGTGTAGTTCACATGGCGGTCGGGCGTGGCATAACGGCTCCACCAATAATCTTGCGAGTGCCAGTCGGGCTTGGAAAAATAGGCGCCAATCATCATATTCTGCTTCCTAAACGCCTCGAACACATACTTGGTCACATCGGCCTTGGGATGGTCAGCAAAGGGGCCTTTTGCAATGGAATAATCACTGTACTTGGTGTCGAACATGGCAAAGCCGTCGTGATGCTTGGTGGTAAAAACCACATATTTCATGCCGGCGTTTTTAGCGCAAGCGGCCCACTGATCCGGATTGAACTGTCTGGGATTGAACTCCTTGTTCAGATTCCAGTACCATTGTTTGTAGGCGCTGTAGTCCATGGTGCTGTCGCGCGGAATCCAGTCCTCATCCTCGGAGCATATCGACCATGACTCCACGATGCCGGGCACGGCATAGAGACCCCAATGGATAATCATGCCGAACTTTAAATCCTGCCACTGGTCAAGATGCGCACGCACATCGGCCTCGTGAGGCGGAATGTAAGCGGCGGAAAGGTCCAAATCGGGATTGGCAGCCTCCGCATCCTGCGCAAAAGCAGAAAAGGAAACCGCAACAAGCAGCAAAAGACAGTATAGTTTTTTCATATCATTCAATTATGGAAATGCAAAATTACACAAAATACCATAAAAATACTACCTTTGCACACGTATTTCAAAGTTCAAAGTTCAAAGT